>CAVPUR010000020.1:0-106134 GCA_963708995.1 uncultured Actinomycetota bacterium | reverse complement strand
CACCAGACCGGGTAGGGCAAGGCGCTCGGGCCATCAAATCGTTTCAGTTGTCTGCCGCCACCACGCTGGCGCTTAGCGGGCTGGCGCGTTCGTGCCACACCACCGTCAGCACCGTGCTGCAGGGCGCCTTCGCGCAGCTGCTGATGTGGCTGACTGGCCACCAAGATGTCGCCTTCGGCGTCGCGGTCTCCGGGCGGCCAGCTGAGTTGGTCGGTGCGGAATCGATGGTGGGCCTGCTGATCAATACGGTGCCGATGCGGGCGCGCATCACGGCGGCAACCACCACCGCCGACCTGCTCGACCAACTGCAATGCGCCCACACCAAGACCCTTGAGCACCAACATCTTGCGCTCAGCGAGATCCACCGCCTCACCGGCCACGACCAGCTGTTCGACGCCCTGTTCGTGTTCGAAAACTACCCGGTCGACACCACGGCGTTGTCAGGCGCGCACGAGTTGACCATCACCGAGTTCACCAGCCGCGAATACAACCACTACCCGCTTTCGGTGGTGGCCCTGCCGGGCCACGAACTGGGCGTGCGCGTCGAATTCGACACCGAAGTTTTCGACGCGGCCAGCATCGAAACACTGATCGAGTGGTTGCGGCGGGTGCTAGAGGCGATGACCGCCGACCCGGACCGGCGGTTGTCGTCGATGGATTTGCTCGATGAGAGTGAGCGCGCCCGCCTCGATGAGGTCGGCAACCGGGCCGTATTGACCCAGCCCACAGTGCCGATGTCGATTCCGGTGTTGTTCGCCGCCCAGGTCGCGCGCGCCCCCGAGGCGATAGCGATCAGCTTCGAGGGTCGCTCGCTGACGTATCGGGAACTCGACGAGGCCGCTAACCGGTTGGCGCACCTGTTGGCCGGGCAAGGGGTCGGCCGCCGGGCGAGTGTGTGGCGCTGCTGTTCACCCGGTCCGCTGAGGCGATCGTGGCGATCTTGGCGGTGCTCAAAACCGGGGCGGCCTATCTGCCGATCGACCCGGCGGTGCCGGCGGCGCGGATCCGATTCATGCTCGACGATGCCGCGCCGATCGCCGCGATCACCACCACCGCGCTGGTCGACCGGCTGGATGGGTGTGACCTGCCGGTCATCGACGTCAGACGACCCCACGGTCGACAGCTACCCGGGCACGGGTTTGCCGGCTCCTGCCCCGGATGACGTCGCGCACATCATCTACACCTCGGGCACCACCGGTGTCCCCAAAGGGGTGGCCGTCACCCACCACAACGTGACCCGGCTGTTCGACTCACCCGACTTCGGCCTGCAACTGGCGCCCGGGCAGGTGTGGGCGCAGTTTCACTCCTATGCCTTCGACTTCTCGGTGTGGGAGATCTGGGGTGCGCTGCTGCATGGTGGGCGGCGTGGTGGTGGTGCCCGACGTCGGCGACCCGCTCAGCGGAAGACTTCCACGACCTGCTGGTCGACTGAACAGGTCAGCGTGTTCAGCCAAACCCCCTCGGCGGTGAGAGCGCTCTCACCTGAGGGTTTGGAGTCGGCGGCGTTGGTGATCGGCGCTGAGCCCTGCCCGCCCGAGGTGGTGGAGCGGTGGGCGTCCGGGACGGTTGATGCTCAACGTCTACGGCCCCACTGAGACCACGGTGTTTGCGACGATCAGTGCGCCGTTAAAGGCGGGGTCAGTCGGGGCGGGGGGGCCGCCGATTGGTTCACCGGTGCCCGGCGCGGCGTTGTTTGTGCTGGATGGATGGTTGCGGCCGGTGCCGGCCGGGGTGGTCGGTGAGTTGTATGTGGCCGGCCGCGGCGTGGGATGTGGGTATTGGCGCCGGGCGGGGTTGACGGCGTCGCGGTTTGTGGCGTGTCCGTTCGGGCGGCCGGAACACGGATGTATAGCACCGGGGATCTGGTGCGGTGGGGCGCCGATGGGCAGCTGCAATACCTGGGGCGCGCCGATGAGCAGGTCAAGATCCGCGGGTATCGCATCGAACTCGGTGAAGTCCAGGCCGCCCTGGCCGGGCTCGATGGAGTGCAGCAGGCGGTGGTGATCGCCCGCGAGGACCGTCCTGGCGACAAGCGCCTGGTCGGCTATCTCACCGGGACCGCGGACCCGGCCGAGATACGCGCCGCGCTGGCCGAGCGGCTGCCGGCGTACATGGTCCCGGCCGCGGTGGTGGTGATGGCGGCGCTGCCGATGACGGTCAACGGCAAACTGGACACCCGCGCCCTGCCGGCACCGGAATATCAGGATGGCGGGCGTTATCGCGCCCCCGCCAGCGCGGTCGAGGAGATCCTGGCCGGCATCTACGCCCAGGTCCTCGGTGTCGACCGGGTTGGGGTCGACGACTCGTTCTTCGACCTGGGTGGGGATTCGTTGTCGACGATGCGCCTGGTCGCCGCGGTCAACGCCGGCCTGGATGCCGGCCTTTCGGTGCGCACCGTGTTCGAGGCACCCACGGTCGCCGAGTTGGCGCCCCGTATCGGCGGGGATGAAGGTGGGCTGGAGCCGTTGGTGGCGGGCGAGCGGCCCGCGGTGGTTCCGTTGTCGTTTGCCCAGACCCGGTTGTGGTTCCTCGACCAGTTGCAGGGGCCCTCCCCGGTCTACAACATGGCGGTGGCGCTGCGGCTGCGCGGTCCCCTTGATGCCGACGCGTTGGGTACGGCGCTGGCCGATGTGGTGGGCCGCCACGAGAGCCTGCGCACGCTGTTCCCGGCGCTCGAGGGGATACCCCGGCAGCTGGTCGTTTCTGCCGAGCGGGCCGACTTCGGTTGGCAGGTCGTCGATGCCACCGGATGGCCGGCAAGCCGGCTAGAGGAGGCCATCGAGGAAGCGGCGCGTCATCCGTTTGACCTCGCCATCGAGATCCCGTTGCGGGCACGGCTTTTCCGCGTCGCCGAGGATGAGCACGTGCTGGTGGCCGTGGTGCACCATATCGCCGCGGACGGCTGGTCGATCACCCCGCTGGTGGCTGATCTGGGGGTGGCCTATGCCAGCCGGTGTGCGGGGCGGGCCCCGGACTGGGCCGATTTGGCGGTGCAGTATGTCGATTACACGCTGTGGCAGCGCGCCCAGTTTGGTGATCTGGCCGATAGCCACAGCCGTATCGCCGCGCAGCTGGCTTATTGGGAGGATGCGCTGGCCGGGATGCCCGAGCGGCTGGCGCTGCCCACCGATCGGCCCTATCCGCTGGTGGCTGATCAGCGCGGCGCCAATGTGGCCGTGGACTGGCCCGCCGAGCTGCAGCAGCGGGTGCGCGGGGTGGCCGGTGAGCACAACGCGACCAGCTTCATGGTGGTGCAGGCCGCCCTGGCGGTGTTGCTGGCCAGGCTCAGCGCGAGTTCCGACGTGGCGGTGGGGTTCCCGATCGCGGGCGCGGCGATCCCGCGCTGGATGAGTTGGTCGGATTTTTCGTCAACACCTTGGTACTGCGGGTCGACCTGGCCGGGGATCCCACGTTTTGCCGAGTTGCTGGCCCAGGTGCGACGGCGCAGCCTGGCCGCCTACGAGCACCAAGACGTGCCGTTCGAGGTGCTGGTCGAGCGGCTCAACCCCACCCGATCGCCTGACCCATCACCCGCTGGTGCAGGTGATGTTGGGCTGGCAGAACGTCCCCGGACACGACAGCGACCCCGCCGCCGGGCTGGCGTTGGGTGATCTGCAGGTCACCCAGATGCCGGTGGACACCGACACCGCCCGCATGGACCTGTCGTTTTCTTTGGCCGAACGCTGGACCGAGGCCGGTGAGCCCGCCGGGATTGGCGGGACGGTGGAATTTCGCACCGACGTGTTCGACGCCGACAGCATCGAAACACTGATCGAGCGGCTGCGGCGGGTGTTGGTGGCCATGACCTCCGACCCGAGCCGGCAGCTTGTCGTCGGTGGATGTGCTCGATGCCGATGAGCACGCCCGTCTCGATGAGATCGGCAACCGCGCGGTGTTGACCCAGCCGGCGACCGGCGCGCGGTGTCGGTTCCGGTGTTGTTCGCCGACCACGTGGCCCGCGCCCCCGAGGCGGTGGCGATCAGCTTCGAGGGCCGCTCACTGACCTATCGCGAACTCGATGAGGCCGCTAACCGGTTGGCGCACCTGTTGGCCGGCCGGGGTGTGGGGCCGGGGCAGTGTGTGGCGCTGCTGTTGGAGCGCTCAGCCGAGGCGATCGTGGCGATGCTGGCGGTGCTTGAAGACCGGGGCGGCGTATCTGCCGATCGACCCCGCACTGCCCGATGCGCGGATCGAATTCATGCTCGCCGATGCCGCGCCGACCGCCGTCATCACCACGGCGGGCCTGCGGTCGCGGCTGGACGGGTGCGACCTGGCTGGTCATCGATATCAACGACCCCGCGGTCGGACAGCTCCGCCCGCACGGCTTTACCGGCTCCGGCCCCGGATGACGTCGCGTACCTCATTTACACCTCGGGCACCACCGGCGTCCCCAAAGGGGTGGCCGTCACCCACCACAACCTGACTCACTTGGCGGAGTCATTGCCCACACACCTGCCGGCGGAGCAGGTGTGGACGCAATGCCACTCCTATGCTTTCGACTTCTCGGTGTGGGAGATCTGGGCTGCGCTGCTCGGTGGGGGGCGGCTGGTGGTCGTACCCGAGTCGGTGGCCGGCTCACCAGACGATTTCCACGCCCTGCTGATCAGTGAACAGGTCAACGTGCTTACCCAGACCCCTTCTGCCGTGAAGGTGCTCTCACCTGAGGGTTTGGGATCGGTGGCGTTGCTGCTCGGCGGTGAGGCCTGCCCGGCCGAGGTGGTGGAGCGGTGGGCGCCCGGCCGGGTGGTGATCAACGCCTACGGCCCCACCGAGGCCACGGTGTATGCGTCGATGAGTGCGCCTTTAAGCGGGTCGCGGGTTCGGGGCGGCGCCGATCGGCGCGCCGGTGTCGACCGCGGCGCTGTTCGTCCTCGACGAGTGGTTACGGCCGGTGCCGGCCGGTGTGGTCGGTGAGTTGTATGTCGCCGGTCGCGGCGTGGGCGTCGGATATGTCGGCCGGGCCGATTTGACCGCATCGCGGTTTGTGGCGTGCCCGTTTCGGCGCGCCCGGAGCTACGGATGTATCGCACCGGCGATCTGGTGTGGTGGGGCGCTGATGGGCAGCTGCAGTATCTGGGCCGCGCCGACGAGCAGGTCAAGATCCGCGGGTATCGCATCGAGCTCGGTGAAGTCCAGGCCGCCCTGGCCGGGCTGGACGGCGTCGAGCAGGCGGCGGTGATCGCCCGCGAGGACCGCCCCGGCGACAAGCGGCTGGTGGGCTATATCACCGGGACCGCAGACCCGGCCACGATGCGCGCCGCGCTGGCCGAGCGGCTGCCCGGCCTATATGGTCCCGGCCGCGGTCGTGATGCTCGAAGCGTTGCCGCTGACGGTCAACGGCAAACTCGACACCCGCGCCCTGCCGGCACCGGAGTATCAGGACGCCGATCGTTACCGCGCCCCGGCCAACGCGGTCGAGGAGATCCTGTCCGGCATCTACGCCCAGGTCCTCGGTGTGGACCGGGTCGGAGTCGACGACTCGTTCTTCGACCTGGGTGGCGATTCGTTGTCGGCGATGCGTCTGGTCGCCGCGGTCAACGCCAGCCTGGATGCCGGCCTTGCGGTGCGCGCCGTGTTTGAGGCGCCCACGGTGGCCCAGTTGGCGCCCCGTATCGGTGCCGGCGGCAGTCGCGCTGCAGCCGTTGGTCGCCGCCGAGCGGCCCGCGGTGGTTCCGTTCTCGTTTGCCCAATCCCGGTTGTGGTTCCTTGACCAGTTGCAGGGGCCCTCCCCGGTTTACAACATGGCGGTGGCGCTTCGGATGCAGCGGACGCCTTGATGTCGACGCGTTGGGTGCGGCGCTGGCCGATGTGGTGAGCCGCCATGAGAGCCTGCGCACGCTGTTCCCGGCGGTCGAGGGGATACCGCGGCAGCTGGTGGTGCTCTGCCGAGCGGGCCGACTTTGGTTGGGACGTCGTCGATGCCAGCGGATTGGGCGGCGAGCCGGTTGGCGGACGCCATCGGCGTCGCGGCGCGTTACTCATTTGATCTGGCGACTGAAATCCCTTTGCGGGCTCGGCTTTTCCGCGTCGCCGAGGACGAGCACGTGCTGGTGGCCGTGGTGCACCACATCGCTGCGGACGGCTGGTCGATCACCCCGCTGGTGCGCGATCTGGGTGTGGCCTATGCCAGCCGATGCGCGGGGCAAGCCCCGCAGTGGGCCGAATTGCCGCTCCAGTACGTCGATTACACGCTGTGGCAGCGCGCCCAGTTCGGTGATCTCGACGACATCGACAGCCGCGATCGCCACGCAGTTGGCCTACTGGCAGGATGCGCTGGCCGCGATGCCCGAACGCCTGCAGCTGCCGACCGACCGGCCCTACCCGCCGGTCGCCGATCAGCGCGGCGCGACGGTGGCCGTGGACTGGCCGGCGGAGTTGCAGCGCCGGGTACGCGAGGTGGCCGCCGAGCACAACGCGACCAGTTTCATGGTGCTCCAGGCCGCCCTGGCGGTGCTGCTGTCGCGCTTGAGCGCGCAGTTCTGATGTGGCGGTTGGATTCCCGATCGCCGGCCGCCGCGACCCGGCTCTCGATGAGCTGGTCGGGTTTTTCGTCAACACCTTGGTGCTGCGGATCAACCTGGCCGGAGATCCCAGTGTCGCCGAGCTGCTGGCCCAGGTGCGGCGGCGCAGCCTGGCCGCCTACGAGCACCAAGACGTGCCCTTTGAAGTGCTCGTCGAGCGGCTCAACCCCACCCGATCGCTGGCCCATCATCCGCTGATTCAGGTGGCGTTGGCCTGGCAGAACCTTCCCGGACACGACAACAACGATCCCGTCGCCGGGCTGGCGTTAGGTGATCTTGCAAGCCACGCCGATGCCGGTGGACACCCACACCGCCCGCATGGACCTGGCGTTTTCCTTGTCCGAACGCTGGACCGAGGGCGGTGAGCCCGCCGGCATCGGCGGGACGGTGGAATTCCGCACCGACGTGTTCGACGCGGCCAGCATCGAAACACTGATCGGGCGGTCTGCAGCGAGTGGTGGTGGCCATGACCACCGACCCGAGCCCGGCGGTTGTCTTCGATCGACCTGCTCGATGCCGGTGAGCACGCCCGCGTCGATGAGATCGGTAATCGGGCGGCGTTGACGCGGCCCGCAGTCCGCGCCGAGTGTCGGTTCCCGTCGTTGTTCGCCGCGCAGGTCGCCCGCTCCCCGGAGGCGGTGGCGGTGACCTCCGACGGCACGTCGCATGACGTACCGCGAACTCGACGACGCCGCCAACCGATTGGCGCACCTATTAGCCGGCCAGGGCGCAGGCCCGGGACACTGCGTAGCCCTGCTTTTGGAGCGCTCCGCGGAAGCGATCGTCGCGATGCTGGCGGTACTGAAGACCGGGCGCGGCCTATCTGGCGATCGACCCCGCGGTACCGGCGGCCCGGATCGAGTTCATGCTGGCCGATGCCGCGCCGATCGCCGCGATCACTACCGCCGACCTTGCACGACCGGCTGGACGGGCGTGACCTGGCGGTCATCGACGTCAGTGATGTCGATGCCCCGCGCATTCCCACCCATCCCGTGCACGGCGTTTGCCTGTACCCGCGGCCGAGGACATCGCCTACGTCATCTACACCTCGGGCACGACCGGTATCCCCAAGGGCGTGGCGATCACCCACCACAATCTGACGCACTTGGCGGAGTCATCGCCTCAACACCTGCCGGCGGCGCAGGTGTGGACGCAGTGCCATTCCTATGCTTTCGACTTCTCGGTGTGGGAGATCTGGGCTGCGCTGCTGGGCGGAGCGCGGCTGGTGGTTGTGCCCGAGTCGGTGGCGAGCTCGCCCGACGACTTCCATGCCCTCCTGGTCAGCGAGCGGGTCAACGTGCTCACCCAGACCCCGTCGGCGGTCGCGGCGCTCTCCCCGCAGGGTTTGGAGTCGGTGGCGTTGCTGCTCGGCGGTGAGGCCTGCCCGGCCGAGGTGGTGGACCGGTGGGCGCCCGGACGGGTGATGATCAACGCCTACGGCCCCACCGAGATCACGGTCTACGCGTCGATGAGTGCGCCTCTGACGCGCGGGGTCCGGGGCGGCGCCGATCGGTGCGCCGGTATCGACGGCGGCGCTGTTCGTGCTGGACGAGTGGTTGCGGCCGCTGCCCGCCGGCGTGGTCGGTGAGCTGTATGTGGCCGGTCGCGGCGTGGCGTGTGGGTACGTGGGCCGGTCGGGTTTGACGGCAGCGCGATTCGTGGCGTGCCCGTTCGGCGGAGCCGGAGCGCCCGGAGAAAGGATGTATCGCACCGGAGATCTGGTGTGTTGGCGCGCCGACGGGCAGCTGCAGTATCTGGGGCGCGCCGATGACCAAGTCAAGATCCGCGGGTACCGCATCGAACTCGGGGAGGTTCAGGCCGCACTAGCCGGACTGGACGGGGTGGCGCAGGCGGTGGTGATCGCCCGCGAAGACCACCCCGACGTCAAACGCCTGGTCGGCTACGTCACCGAGTCGGTGACCGGGGCGGTGGACCCGGCCGGGATGCGGACCGCATTGGCCGAGCGGCTCCCCCCGTACATGGTCCCCGCCGCGGTCATCGTGCTAGACGCGTTGCCGTTGACGGTCAACGGCAAACTCGACACCCGCGCGTTGCCGGCACCCGAATACCAGGACGCCGATCGGTACCGCGCCCCGGCGGACGCGATTGAGGAGATCCTGGCCGGCATCTACGCCCAAGTCCTCGGGCTCGAGCGGGTGGGGGTCGACGACTCGTTCTTCGACCTGGGCGGGGACAGCATCTTGTCGATGCAGGTGGTGGCCCGGGCCCGGGCGGCCGGTGTGCTGTGTCGGCCCCGCGACATTTTCGTCGAGCAGACCGTGGCCCGACTGGCTCAAATGGTCGGGGTGGCCGGCGGTGAAGTCGGCCCGATTGACGAGGGTATCGGGCCGGTGGTGGCGACCCCGATCATCCGTTGGCTGCACGACATTGAGAGGACCGGCGGCCCGGTCGACCAGTTCAACCAGACGATGGTGGTGCAAGCCCCGGCGGGGGTGACCGAGGCCGACGTGGAGGTCGTATTGCAGGCCCTGCTGGATCGGCACGCCATGTTGCGGCTACGCGTCGACGGCGACGGGGGCTGGTCACTACGGGTGGCCGAGGCGGGTGTGGTGAATGCCGGCGGGTGCCTGCAGATGGTGGACGTGCTCTCCGATGAGGCGCTGGTGGCGGCGCGGTCCCGGTTGAACCCGGCCGCCGGGACGATGGTCAGCGCGCTGTGGGTGGCGCCCGCCGGCCAGCTGGTGCTGGTCATTCACCACCTGGCCATCGACGCGGTGTCCTGGCGGATCCTGCTCGAAGACCTCAACATCGCCTGGACCCAACACCACCACGGACAACCGGTGGCATTGCCGACGACCGGAACCTCATTCGCCCGGTGGGCGTCGCTGCTCGGTGAACAAGCTCACGCCCCGACAGTGGTGGATCAGGCCGACAGCTGGCGACGAGTGTTGGCGACCCCGGCCGCTCTGCCGGCGGTACGACCCGAGCTGGACACTTACGCCACCGCTGGGCACCTCACGGCATCACTGGACGCCGAGACGACCCGCCTGCTGCTCGGTGCAGTCCCGGCGGCGTTTCACGCCGGGATCCACGACATCCTTCTGATCGCCTACGGACTGGCGTTGGCACAATTCCTGGACACCAACGCCGCGCCGGTCGGCATCGACGTCGAAGGCCACGGCCGCGACGAAGCCCTCGCTGCCGATGTCGACCTGTCCCGCACCGTCGGCTGGTTCACCACCAAGTACCCGGTGGCTTTGAACGTCGGGGCGCCGCCCGGCGGGCTGCGCTGGTCCCAGGTGGTGGCCGGCGAGCCGGCGCTGGGCCCTGTGCTCAAGGACGCCAAGGAACAACTCCGCGCCCTACCCGACGGCCTGACCTACGGACTGCTGCGCTACCTCAACCCCGACGTCGACCTGCTCGGACCCGACCCCACCATCGGGTTCAACTACCTCGGCCGGCTCGGCGCGACCGCGACGGCCGACGCCGAGGCCTCCGGTGATCTGTGGCAGCTCAGCCACGACGGATTGTCGGTCACCGCCGCCGCGACGGCGGTCCCGATGCCACTGAGCCACACCGTGGAACTCAACGCCGGCACCGTCGACACCGACACCGGGCCGCACCTGCACGCCACCTGGACGTGGGCGCCCTCGGCGCTGGACGACACCCAGATCAGCCGACTCAGCCAACTCTGGTTCGAGGCCCTGACCGGCATCTGCGCCCACGTCCGCCACGGCGGCGGCGGCCTGACCCCCTCCGACATCACCCCCGCGCGGCTCACCCAACACCAGATCGACGAGCTGAACCAGCACCACCAAATCGCTGACGTCCTGCCCCTGACCCCCCTACAACAGGGACTGCTGTTCCACGCCAACGCCACCAACGGCAACGACGACGACGTCTACGCCATGCAACTCGACATCACCATCGCCGGCCCACTGGACCCCGACCGGCTGCGCGAGGCCGTGCACACCGTGGTCAACCGCCACCCCAACCTGGCCGCCCGATTCAGCCAACGTTTCGACCAACCGGTGCAGATCATCCCCGCCGACCCCACAGTCCCCTGGCAGTACATCGAGCTGGCCATCGAAGACCCCGATGTGGACGAGCAGATCCAGCGGCTGTGCGCCGCCGAACGCGCCGCGGTCTGTGACCTCGCCCGCCAGCCCGCCTTCCGCACGGCGCTGATCCGCACCGCCGACGGCCGGCACCGGTTTGTGCTGACTAATCACCACATCGTGCTCGATGGCTGGTCGCTTCCGATCCTGCTGCAAGAAATATTCGCCAGCTACTACGGGCAGCGGCTCCCCGCCGCCGGGTCCTACCGCAGGTTCGTCACGTGGCTGGCCGATCGAGACCTCGACGCCGCCCACACCGCCTGGCGCGAAGTCCTGGCCGACTTCGACACCCCCACCCTGGTCGCCTCTAGACGCCGGTCGGGACCAGGGCGGCGAGGCACCGAGTCGTTCCGGATGCCCGCCCAGACCACCCGGGCCATCAACGAGCTGGCCCGCAGCTGCCACACCACAGTCAACACCGTGCTCCAAGGCGCCTGGGCGCAGCTGCTGATGTGGCTGACCGGCCACCACGACGTCGCCTTCGGCGCCGCGGTCTCGGGGCGGTCAGCCGAGGTGACCGGCGCGGAATCCATGGTGGGCCTGCTGATCAACACCGTGCCGGTCCGAGCCACCATCACCCCGGCCACCACCATCGCCGACCTGCTCGGCCAACTGCAAAGCGCTTACACCAAGACCCTCGAGCACCAGCATCTGGCACTCAGCGAGATCCACCGCGCCACCGGCCACGACCAACTCTTTGACACCCTCTTCGTCTACCAGAACTATCCGGTGGACAACACCGCGTTGTTCGGCGCCAACGGGTTGGCCGTCACCGCGTCCACCGGCCGCGAATACAACCACTACCCGCTGACCCTGCAAGCCACGCCCGGCACCGAACTAGGCTTCCGTGTCGAATTCGACACCGACGTTTTCGACGCGGCCAGCATCGAACGACTCATCGAGCGGTTCAAGCGAGTGCTGGTGGCCATGACCGGCGATTCGGTGCAGCAATCATGAGCGCCGATCCCACGCGGCGGTTGTTGTCGTTCGATCTGCTCGACGACGGTGAGCACACCCAGCTGGATGGGTGGGGCAACCGGGCGGTGTTGACCCGGCCCACACCCCCCGCGGTGTCGATTCCGGTGTTGTTCGCCGCGCAGGTGGCGCGCACGCCGGAGGCGGTGGCGGTGACCTTCGAGGGCCTGTCCATTGACGTACCGGGAACTCGATGACGCCGCGAACCGGTTGGCGCACCGCTTGGCCGGCCAGGGGGCAGGCCCGGGTAAGCATGTGGCGCTGCTGTTTTCCCGCTCGGCTGAGGCGATCGTGGCGATTTTGGCGGTGTTGAAAACCGGGGCGGCCTACCTACCGATCGACCCGGCGGTGCCCGATGCGCGGATCGAGTTCATGCTCACTGACGCCGCGCCGATCGCCGCGATCACCACCACCGAGCTGGCCGCCCGGCTGGGCGGGCACGATGTGCCGGTCATCGATGTCGGGGATATCGGGGTCCTCGCGGTGGACAGCCGACCCAGCACCGCACTGCCGGCGCCGGCCCCCGAGGACATCGCCTACCTCGTCTACACCTCGGGCACCACCGGTGTGCCCAAGGGGGTAGCCATCACCCACCGCAACGTGACTCGGCTGCTCGAGGCACTGGGTGCCGACGTGAATCGCGCGGGGGTGTGGACGCAGTGGCATTCCTTGGCCTTCGACGTCTCGGTATTTGAGATCTGGGGTGCGCTGCTGGGTGGTGGGCGGCTGGTGGTGGTGCCCGAGTCGGCGGCGCGTTCACCGGAAGATTTCCATGCGTTATTGGTCAGGGAACAGGTCAACGTCTTAAGCCAGACGCCCTCGGCGTTTTATGCGTTGCAATCCGTCGATGCGCTGGCACCCGAGCCGGGATCGCAACTCAAGCTTGAGGCCGTGGTGTTCGCCGGGGAAGCGCTGGAGCCGCAGCGTCTGGGAATGTGGCTGGACAACCACCCCGGTATGCCGCGCTTGCTCAACCTGTATGGCACCACCGAGACGACGGTGCACGCCTCGTTTCGGGAGATCCTCGGCGGCGATCTCGACGGCACGGCCAGCCCCATCGGGGTGCCTTTGGCGCACCTTGGCTTTTTTGTGCTCGACCTGTGGTTGCGGCCGGTGCCGGCCGGTGTGGTCGGCGAGTTGTATGTGGCCGGCGCCGGCGTGGGCGTGGGATACCTCGGCCGGGCCGGTTTGACGGCGTCGCGGTTTGTGGCGTGTCCGTTCGGCGGCGCGGGAGCGCCAGGTACCCGGATGTATCGCACCGGGGATCTGGTGTGTTGGCGCGCTGATGGGCAGCTGGACTATCTGGGGCGTGCTGATGAGCAGGTCAAGATCCGCGGGTATCGCATCGAGCTCGGTGAGGTGCAGGCCGCACTGGCCGGGCTGGAGGGGGTGGAGCAGGCGGTGGTGATCGCCCGCGAGGACCGCGCCCGGCGACAAGCGCCTGGTGGGTTATGTCACCGGGACCGCAGACCCGGCCGGGGTGCGCGCCGCGCTGGCCGAGCGGCTCCCGGCGTACATGGTGCCCGGCGCGGTGGTGGTGCTGGAAGCGCTGCCGTTGACGGTCAACGGCAAACTCGACAAACGGGCCCTGCCCGCACCCGAATATCAGGAGGTCGATCGGTACCGCGCCCCGGCCAGCGCGGTCGAGGAGATCCTGGCCGGCATCTACGCCCGGGTGCTCGGTATCGAGCGCGTCGGGGTCGATGACTCGTTTTTCGACCTGGGTGGGGATTCGTTGTCGGCGATGCGCCTGGTCGCCGCGGTCAACACCGGCCTGGATGCCGGCCTTGCGGTGCGCGCCGTGTTTGAGGCGCCCACGATCGCCCAGTTGGCGCCTCGTATCGGTGGGGATGGGGGTCGGCTGGAGCCGTTGGTGGCCGGTGAGCGGCCGGTGGTAGTTCCGTTGTCGTTTGCCCAATCCCGGTTGTGGTTTCTCGACCAGTTGCAGGGGCCCTCCCCGGTTTACAACCTGGCGGTGGGGTTGCGGCTGCGCGGGCGCCTTGATGTCGACGCGTTGGGTGCGGCGCTGGCCGATGTGGTGGGCCGCCATGAGAGCCTGCGGACGCTGTTCCCGGCGGTCGAGGGGATACCGCGCCAGCTGGTGGTGCCGGTCGAGCGGGCCGATTTGGGCTGGGACGTCGTTGATGCCGCCGGTTGGTCGGCTAGCCGATTAGGGGAGGCCATCGACACCGCGGCGCGCTACTCCTTTTGACCTGGCAGCCGAGATCCCGTTGCGGGCACGGCTTTTCCGCGTCGCCGAGGACGAGCACGTGCTGGTGGGCGTGGTGCACCACATCGCCGCCGACGGCTGGTCAATCACCCCGCTGGTGGCTGACCTGGGTGTGGCGTATGCCAGCCGGTGTGCGGGCCAAGCCCCGGGCTGGGCCGATTTGGCGGTGCAGTATGCCGATTACACGCTGTGGCAGCGCGCCCAGTTCGGTGATCTCGACGACACCGACAGCCGCATCGCCACACAGTTGGCCTACTGGCAGGATGCGCTGGCCGGGATGCCCGAACGCCTGCAGCTGCCGACCGATCGGCCCTACCCGCCGGTGGCCGACCACCGCGGCGCCACTGTGGCCGTGGACTGGCCGGCGGAGTTGCAGCAGCGGGTACGCGAGGTGGCCGCCGAGTACAACGCGACCAGCTTCATGGTGATCCAGGCCGCCCTGGCGGTGCTCCTAGCCAAGCTCAGCGGCAGCAGTGATGTGGCGGTGGGGTTCCCGATCGCGGGCCGCGCCGACCCCGCCCTCGATGAGCTGGTCGGATTTTTCGTCAACACCTTGGTACTGCGGGTCCAGGTGGCCGGAGATCCCAGTTTTGCCCAGCTGCTGGCCCAGGTGCGAGGGCGCAGCCTGGCCGCCTACGAGCACCAAGACGTGCCCTTTGAGGTGCTGGTGGAGCGGCTTAACCCCACCCGAAATCTGACCCATCACCCCCTGGTGCAGGTGATGTTGGCCTGGCAGAACGTCCCCGGACACGACAACGACCCCGCCGCGGGGCTGGCCTTGGGTGATCTGCAGGTCACGCCGCTGCCGGTGGACACCCACACCGCCCGCATGGATTTGGTGTTTTCCCTAGCCGAAGGCTGGAGCGAGGCCGGTGAGCCCGCCGGGATCGGCGGGACGGTGGAGTTCCGCACCGATGTGTTCGACGCGGAAAGTATCGAAGCCCTCACCGAGCGGTGGCGGCGGGTGTTGGTGGCGATGACCGCCGATCCCACGCGGCCGTTGTCGTCGATGGATCTGCTGGATGCCGGTGAACATGCGCGGCTGGATGGCTGGGGCAACCGAGCCGTGTTGAGTGCGGGCGCATCGTCTGCGGTGTCGATTCCGGTGTTGTTCGCCGCGCAGGTGGCGCGCACACCCAACGCGGTGGCGGTGACCTTCGAGGGCGCGTCATTGACGTACCGGGAACTCGATGAGGCCGCGAACCGGTTGGCGCACCGTTTGGCTGGCCAGGGTGTGGGCCCGGGGCGGTGTGTGGCGCTGTTGTTTTCCCGGTCGGCTGAGGCGGTCGTGGCGATTTTGGCGGTGTTGAAGACCGGGGCGGCTTATGTGCCGATCGACCCGGTGGCGCCGGCGGCGCGGATCGAGTTCATGGTTGGCGATGCCGCGCCGATCGCCGCGATCACCACCGCAGAGTTGGCCGCCCGGCTGGGCGGGCACGATGTGCCGGTCATCGATGTCGGGGATATCGGGGTCCTCGCTGACAGCCAGCCCAGCACCGCATTGCCGGCGCCGGCCCCCGAGGACATCGCCTACCTCATCTACACCTCGGGCACTACCGGTGTGCCCAAGGGGGTGGCCATCACCCACCGCAATGTGACCCGGCTGCTCGAGGCACTGGATGCTGACGTGAATCGCGCGGGGGTGTGGACGCAGTGTCATTCCTTGGCTTTCGACTTTTCGGTGTGGGAGATCTGGGGTGCGCTGCTGGGTGGTGGGCGGCTGGTGGTGGTGCCCGAGTCGGTGGCGCGTTCACCGGAAGATTTCCATGCGTTATTGGTCAGGGAACAGGTCAGTGTCTTAAGCCAGACCCCGTCGGCGTTTTATGCGTTGCAATCCGTCGATGCGCTGACACCCGAGCT
Organism: uncultured Actinomycetota bacterium; assembly: GCA_963708995.1. GTDB lineage: Bacteria > Actinomycetota > Actinomycetes > Mycobacteriales > Mycobacteriaceae > Mycobacterium. The sequence continues at coordinate 90,469 of CAVPUR010000020.1, read as the reverse complement.
GGGATCGCAGCTCAAGCTTGAGGCTGTGGTGTTCGGCGGGGAAGCGCTGGAGCCGCAGCGTCTGGGGACGTGGCTGGACCACCACCCGGGTTTACCGCGCTTGCTCAACCTGTATGGCACCACCGAGACGACGGTGCACGCCTCGTTTCGGGAGATCCTCGGCGGCGATCTCGACGGCACGGCCAGCCCCATCGGGGTGCCGTTGGGCCATCTTGGCTTTTTTGTGCTCGACCTGTGGGTGCGGCCGGTGCCGGCGGGGGTGGTCGGGGAGTTGTATGTGGCCGGTGCCGGGGTGGGGTATGGGTATGTGGGCCGGGCGGGGTTGAGCGCGTCGCGGTTTGTGGCGTGTCCGTTCGGCGAGCCCGGGACACGCATGTATCGCACCGGGGATCTGGTGTGTTGGCGCGCTGATGGGCAGCTGGACTATCTGGGTCGTGCCGATGAGCAGGTCAAGATCCGCGGGTATCGCATCGAGCTCGGTGAAGTCCAGGCCGCCCTGGTCGCGCTGGATGGAGTCGAGCAGGCGGTGGTGATCGCCCGCGAGGACCGCCCCGGTGATAAGCGTCTGGTGGGTTATGTCACCGGGACCGCGGACCCGGCCGCGGTGCGCGCGCGCGCTGGCCGAGCGGCTGCCGCCGTATATGGTGCCGGCCGCGGTGGTGGTGTTGGCGGCGCTGCCACTGACCCCTAACGGCAAACTGGACACCCGCGCCCTGCCGGCACCGGAGTATCAGGACAGCGGTCGTTACCGCGCCCCGGACGGCACCGTCGAGGAGATCCTGGCCGCCATCTACGCCCAGGTCCTCGGAGTCGACCGGGTCGGGGTCGACGACTCCTTCTTCGACCTGGGCGGGGACAGCATTCTGTCGATGCAGGTGGCGATACGGGCCGGTGTCGCCGGTGTGCTCTGTCGGCCCCGCGATATTTTCGTCGAGCAGACCGTGGCCCGGCTGGCCCGGGTAGCCAAGGTAATCTGGTTGACCGGCGGTGCAACGGGCCCGATCGATGAGGGTGTCGGGCCGGTCGTCGCGACTCCGATCATTGGTTGGCTGCAGGGCGTGGACGGCCCGGTTGGGCAGTTCAACCAGACGGTGCTGCTGCAAGCTCCCGCAGGGGTGGCCGAGGCCGACGTGGTGGTGGTGTTGCAGGCCTTGCTGGATCGGCACGCCATGCTGCGGTTGCGCGTCGATGACGACGGCGATTGGTCGCTCCAGGTGCCCGAGCCGGGTTCAGTCGATGCTGGTGGGTGCCTGCAATCGGTGCACGTGTTGTCCGACGAGGCGCTGGTGGTGGCGCGATCGCGGTTGAATCCGGCGGCCGGGGTGATGCTGAGCGCGCTGTGGGTTGCTTCCACAGGTCAGCTGGCGTTGATCATTCACCATTTGGCCGTCGACGGGGTGTCGTGGCGGATTCTGTTGGAGGACCTCAACATCGCCTGGGCCCAGCATCGCGCCGGGCAGCAGGTGGTGTTGCCGGCGGGCGGAACGTCGTTTGCCCGGTGGGCGGAGCTGCTGGCTGAATATGCGCGCCACCCGGACGTGGTTGGCCAGGCCGAGGCGTGGCGGCAGGTGGCGGCGACCCCGGCGGCGTTGCCGGCGGTGCAACCCGGGGTGGATACGTTCGCCACTGCTGGGCACTTGTCGGTGTCGCTGGATGTGGAGACGACCCGGATGCTGCTCGGTGAGGTGCCCGCGGCGTTTCACGCCGGGGTGCACGACATTCTGTTGATCGCGTTCGGGTTGGCGGTGGCGCAGTTTTTGGGCGCTGGCGGCGCGCCGATCGGTATCGATGTGGAGGGTCATGGCCGCCAGGAGGAGCTGTCCCCCGATGCCGACTTGTCGCGCACGGTCGGGTGGTTCACCACCAAGTATCCGGTGTCTTTGAAACTTGGGGGGCCGCTGGGTCGGCTGTCCTGGGCGCAGGTGCTGGCCGGCGAGGCGGCGCTGGGGGAAGTGGTCAAGGACGCCAAAGAGCAGCTTCGGGCCCTCCCGGACGGTTTGACCTATGGTGTGCTGCGCTATCTGAACACCGATGTTGACCTGGCCGGGTCTGACCCGCCGATTGGGTTCAACTATCTGGGGCGTCTGGGCGTCCCGGCGGCCTACGCGTCCGGTAGCGTATGGCGCTTCAGCCAGGAGGGCTTGTCGTTGATCGGCGCTGCCGCGGCTATACCCATGCCGCTGATGCACACCGTGGAGCTCAACGCCACCACCATCGACACCGACACCGGCCCGCACCTGAACGCCAACTGGACGTGGGCGCCCTCGGCACTGGATCACGCGCAGGTCAGCCGGCTGAGCCGGTTGTGGTTTGACGCCCTGGCCGGCATCTGCGCGCATGTGCGAGGTGGTGGGGGCGGGTTGACGCCGTCGGATATCGCGCCTGCCCGGCTGAGCCAGCAGCAGATTGACGAGCTGCAGCGCCAATGCGAGGTCGCCGATATTTTGCCGTTAACCCCCTTGCAGCAGGGGCTGCTTTTTCACGCCAGCATCGCGCAGGGCTCCGGCGACGATGTGTATGCGGTCCAGCTGGATATCACGTTAAGCGGCCGGCTCGATCAGCACCGGCTGCGCGATGCGGTGCACACGATGGTCAACCGGCATCCCAACCTGGCGGCCCGATTCTGCCAACAGTTTGACGAGCCGGTGCAGATCATCCCGGCTGATCCCGTGGCGCCCTGGCGGTATGTCGAGCTGGACCCCGGCGACCTCGACGTCGATGTCGATGAGCAGATCCAGCGGGTGTGTGCCGCCGAACGCGCCGCGGTCTGCGACCTCGCCGACCAGCCGGCCTTTCGGGCGGCGTTGATCCGCATCGCAGAAGACCGGCACCGGTTTGTGCTGACTAATCACCACATCGTGCTCGATGGCTGGTCGATGCCGATCCTGCTGCGGGAAATCTTCGCCGGCTATTACGGGCAGCGGCTGCTCGCGGCCGCGTCGTATCGCAGGTTTGTGACGTGGCTGGCCGATCGGGATCGCGCGGCCGCCCACGCGGCGTGGCGTGCGGTGCTGGCCGGTTTTCACACCCCCACCCTGGTCGGCCCACCAGACCGAGTAGGGCTAGGCGCTCGAGCCACCGAATCGTTCCAGCTGTCTGCCGCCACCACGCGGGCGCTTGGCAAGCTGGCGCGCTCGCACCACACCACCGTCAACATCGTGCTGCAGGGTGCCTGGGCGTTACTGCTGACCTCGCTGACCGGCCACCATGATGTCGCCTTCGGCACCGTGGTCTCGGGGCGGCCAGCCGAGGTGGTCGGCGCGGAATCGATGGTGGGCCTGTTGATCAACACGGTGCCGGTGCGGGCGCGCATCACGCCGGCAACCACCACCACCGACCTGCTCGACCGGCTGCAAAGCGCTCACAACGACACACTCGAGCACCAGCACCTGGCGCTCAGCGACATCCACCGCCTCACGGGTCAGGAACACCTGTTCGACACCGTTTTCGTGTACGAAAACTACCCGACCGACACAGCCGCGCCGATGGGCGTCGACGGCTTGGCCATCGCCGAGTTCACCACCCGCGACTACTACCACTACCCGCTTACGGTCCAAGTCGGGCCGGGCCGCAAACTGGACCTTCGCGTCCAATTTCGCACGGATGTTTTCGACATGGCCGGCATCGAAGCGCTGATCGAGCGGTTCAAGCGGGTGTTGGTGGCCATGACCTCCCATCCGGGCCGGCGGTTGTCGGCGATGGATCTGCTTGGTCGGGGTGAGCACGCCCGGCTGGATAGGTGGCGCAACCGGGCGGTGTTGACCCAGCCGGCGACCACGGCGGTGTCGGCACCCGAATACCACGACACCGGTAATGGTTATCACGCCCCGGCTACCCCGGCCGAGCAGATCCTGGCCGGCATCTACGCCCAGGTGCTGGGTGTAGACCGCGTCGGGGTCGATGAATCGTTTTTCGACCTAGGCGGGGATTCGCTTTCCGCGATGCGCGCGATCGCCGCGATCAATACCGCCCTTGATAATCACCTTGCGCTGCGCACCTTATTCGACGCGCCGTCCGTTAGAAGCTTGAGCCAGCAGTTGGGCGGACATGCCAGCCCAGCGGAAGAAGTTCGCGCCGTGAGCCCGGCAAGCGATCCGTAAGACCACGCCGACGACATCGAGGCCGAGCGAAAGCCCGGGCCAACGGGCCCAGTTTGCGTGCGTGCACGCCGCGACACCACCGAGGTGCGCGACGACGACCTCAGGCTGGACAAGTTCATCGACGCCGCGACGCTGACCGCCGCCCGACCTAGCGCTTAGACGCGGACGGTCCTGCTGACCGGGGCGACCGGGTTCCTCGAACGTTCACACGAGCCGGAAATCGGCGGATTCAGGGTGCAGGTCGTGCGGCGGTTACCACATACATGGCATCAGGCGATAGCGAACCTTCCGCGTGTACTCGCGGTATCCCTTCAACTCTTCCTGGAGCAGCTTCTCCTCGTCGCGGATGCGCGAGACGAGCACCATCAGGCCGGGCATGACGAAGACGAGTCCCCAGTAGGAACCGAGCGCAAGGGGGACCCCGACCATCATGATCACATTGCCGGCGTACATGGGGTGCCGCACCAGCCTATACAGACCGGTGGAGGCGAGCTTCTGGCCTGCCTCGACCCGGACGGTTGCGGCCGCATAGCTGTTCTGAATGACCACCAGCGCCATGACACCCAGTCCAACGGCTACCAGAACATCACCAACCAAGCAGATTGCCGTTGGTACCGGCGACCAGCCAAAGCGATGGTCAAGAGTGCTGACCATGACCATTGCTGCCAGCGACAACCATAAGCCACCCATAACGACCTTCTGCACCATTCGGGTCTCCGCTGTCGGCCCCCCACGCATCCGCCGCTGAAGCGCGACGGGATTCGTACGCAGCAAGTAGATGCCGGGGATCCACCCTGAAAGGGCAAACACCACCAGAAAAACCCATGCTTGCCAGTAATTGACCGTGCCAGCTGCCAAAAACAGCAGCAAGCCGAACACGACAAGCTCAGCAAGTCCCAATACCAACATTTTAAGAATGGTTTTCACAGATCCTCCTTACCGTTCATCCGCTACCGCACGCTAACAACGCACATCGCGGCGCCGGACAGCCGCTACTCCCGGCTCTACAGCGCAGGATCGATTGACAGCGGCCACGACAGTAAGCACGATGCTGAACCCGGATAAGAGCCGAGTCCGATCGGATAAGCGATTTGCGTTAGTCAGCCCGATAGGGGCGGAAGTGCTGATGGTGTTAGCGAAATATCTGTTGCCCAGTGCGTAGCGTACGACTTATGCCAACAGCGCGCTGTGCAGTCGCTCTACGTCGGCCGCGGTGATGCCGGCGTCGCGCAGGTAGGCGTCCAGTGACCCGAAGGTCTCGTCGATCGTTCGCCGCGCTGCGTCCAAATACTCCGCGCGGACCCCCAGTACCTCGTCGGACAGGCGTGCCTCGGTGAACTTCACCACCTCCGGGGTCAGTTCGGTGTCCGAGCGTTGCTGGACCATCTCGGTGATCCGCTCCCGCAGCTGCGCCACGGAGTCGTTGCTGCGCAGGTAGTCGGCAACGATGACGTCGCGGTCGATGCCGATCGTCTCCAGTACCGTGGCGATCACGAAGCCGGTGCGATCCTTACCCGCGAAGCAATGCGTGAGCACCGGGCGCCCCGCGCCGAGCAGTGTGAAGACGCGGTGCAGCGCGCGTTGCGCGCCGTTGCGCGTTGGGAATTGGCGGTATTCGTCGGTCATGTAGCGGGCGGCGGCCTCCGCGGGGGATTCGCCGGACTCGTCGGGTTCATCGGAGTCAAGGCCCTCGCCGCTCAGCATCTGTCGAAACGCGTGCTCGTGCGGCGCTTCACCGTCACTGTCTTCGTGATCGCCGAGATCGGGGAACGGCAGTAGATGGACGTCGATGCCGTCGGGCACCAGTCCCGGACCGCGCCGCGCCACTTCTCGCGTCGCGCGTAGGTCGGCGACGTCGGTGATGCCCAGCTGCAGCAGTGTCGCCCGGCCGTCGTCGTCGAGGCGACTCAGCTCGCCGGACCGGAATAGCCGCCCCGGCCTCAGCCCCGCGGTGCCGTCCGCGACGTCGCGAAAGTTCCACGCGCCGGACAGTTCCGTGAGACGCCTCAGCCATGCGCGGTGACCGCCGCCGCGAGTGCGGACTGCTCCCGGCCGATCTCGGCGCGCGCGATGGATCGCATGTGTACCTCGTCGGGTCCGTCGAAGATGCGCATGGCTCGATGCCACGCGTACTGCCGGGCCAGCGTCGTGTCCTCGCTGACACCGGCGGCACCGTGCAGCTGGATGGCGCGGTCGATGACGTCGCACGCTACTTGCGGCGCCACCGCCTTGATCTGCGAGACCAGTAAGTGGGCGGCCTTGTTGCCGTGCCGGTCGATCGTCCAGGCCGCCTTTTCGCACAGCAGCCTGGCCTGGTCGATTTCGTTGCGGGACTTGGCGATTGCCTGCCGCACGACACCCTGCTCGGCCAGCGGCCGGCCGAACGCCACCCGATTGCGGGCCCGGTCCACCATGAGCGCGAGCGCGCGTTCGGCTCCGCCGAGGGCGCGCATGCAGTGGTGGATGCGGCCCGGCCCCAGCCTGGCCTGGGCGATCGCGAAGCCGCCGCCTTCCTCGCCGAGCAGATTGGTGACCGGCACCCGGACGTTGTCGTAGATGATCTCGCAGTGCCCGGGCTGGTCCTGGTAACCGAAGACCGTCGTCGAGCGGACAACGGTCACGCCCGGCGTATCGATCGGCACCAGAACCATCGACTGCTGTTGGTGGCTGGCCGCGTCGGGGTTGGTGCGGCCCATCACGATGAGGATCTTGCAGCGCGGGTCCGCCGCCCCTGAGGTCCACCACTTGCGGCCGTTGATCACGTAGTCGCCGCCGTCGCGCTCGATGGACGTCTCGATGTTGCGGGCGTCGCTGCTGGCGACCGCCGGCTCGGTCATCGAAAACGCGCTGCGGATCTCGCCGGCCAGCAGCGGCTCCAGCCACTGCTTGCGCTGCTCCTCGGTGGCGAACAGGTGCAGGGTCTCCATGTTGCCGGTATCGGGTGCCGCGCAGTTCAGCGCCTCCGGCGCGATCTCCAGGCTCCAGCCGGTGAGCTCGGCCAGCGGGGCGTAGTCCAGGTTGGTCAAACCCGACTCGGCCGGCAGGAACAGGTTCCACAGGCCGGCCGCCTTGGCCTTGGTTTTCAGCTCCTCGATGATCGGCGGAACGGTGTGGTCGTTCGGGCCCGCTTCGTGGCGGTATTTGTCGTATTCGGCTTCGGCGGGAAAGACGTATTCCGTCATGAAGTCGGACAACCGCTTGTGGTAGTCGATGGCCTTGGGCGACATCGCGAAGTCCATGTCCGCCACGATAGGACACGTGCGAGTAAGCGGCGCCCGCGGGAGAAGATGGAGGCTATGACCGAGTCCCTGCCGCCGTTCCCGCCATTCACTCTCGAAACCGCGCTGCCAAAGGTTCAGGCCGCCGAGGACGCCTGGAACACCTGCGACCCCGAACGCGTCAGCCGGGCCTACACGGTCGACTCGCATTGGCGAAACCGCAGCGAACACGTCGTCGGCCGCGAAGAGATCGTCGCCTTTCTGACCCGCAAGTGGCAGCGCGAGCTGGACTATTCGCTGCGCAAGGAGCTGTGGAGCTTCGACGGAAACCGCATCGCGGTGCGGTTCCAATACGAGTGCCATGACCCGGACGGGCAGTGGTACCGCAGCTACGGCAACGAGCTATGGGAATTCTCGCCGTCGGGTTTGATGGCGCGCCGCGAAGCCAGCATCAACGACGTCCCGATCAGCGAATCCGAGCGACGCTACTTCGGCCCGCGCCCGGCATCAGAACACGGCCAAGAGATCCCGCTCTGGTAGCTGCAGATAGGGTGTTCAATCCGACGGGGTATAGCGGCAGGTAAGGGCAACTAAGGAAAGTAGATGTTTGTGCCATGACAGAACCGCAGACGGTGCCGGTCAAGGTCGGGGTGGTCGCCGAATCCGGAGCCGACGAGCGGCGCGTTGCGCTGGTCCCCAAAGCGGTCGCGTCGCTGGTCAACAGTGGTGTGACCGTCGTGGTCGAGGCCGGCGCGGGTGAGGGGGCGCTGCTTCCCGACGAGCTGTACACCGCGGCCGGCGCCACCGTCGGGGATGCGTGGGCGGCCGACATCGTCGTCAAGGTGGCGCCGCCGACCGCCGACGAGGTCGGCCGGCTGCACAGCGGGCAGACGCTGATCGGCTTTCTGGCCCCCCGTGTCGCCGACAACTCGATCGGCGCGCTGAAGCAAGCCGGTGTGCAAGCGTTCGCGCTGGAAGCCATCCCGCGAATCTCGCGAGCACAGGCAATGGACGCACTGTCGTCGCAAGCCAATGTGGCCGGGTATAAGGCGGTGCTGCTGGCGGCCTCGGAGTCGACCCGGTTCTTCCCGATGCTCACGACGGCAGCCGGAACGGTGAAGCCGGCCACCGTGCTGGTGCTCGGCGTCGGCGTGGCCGGGCTGCAGGCACTCGCGACGGCCAGACGGCTGGGCGCGCGCACCACCGGCTACGACGTGCGTCCCGAGGTGGCTGACCAGGTGCGTTCCGTGGGGGCGCAGTGGCTGGATGTCGGAATCGAAGCGGCCGGTGAGGGCGGGTACGCCCGTGAGCTCACCGAAGACGAACGCGCCCAACAACAGAAAGCATTGGAAGAAGCGATCAGCAAATTCGACGTGGTGATCACCACGGCGATGGTCCCGGGCCGGCCCGCACCACGTCTGGTCACCGCCGCGGCGGTCGAAGCGATGAAACCCGGCAGCGTGGTGGTGGACCTGGCCGGTGAAAGCGGCGGCAACTGCGAGCTCACCGAGCCCGGACAAACGGCGGTCAAGAACGACGTCACCATCGCCGCGCCGCTGAACCTGCCGGCGACGATGCCCGAGCATGCCAGCGAGCTTTACAGCAAGAACATCACGGCGCTACTGGACTTGTTGATCAAGGACGGCAAGCTGGCCCCGGACTTTGACGACGAAGTCGTGGCGGAGTCTTGTGTGACCCGCGGAGAGGACTCCTAGATGTACAACGAGCTATTGGAGAACCTGGCGATCCTGGTGCTATCCGGACTCGTGGGTTTCGCGGTGATCTCCAAGGTGCCCAACACGCTGCACACGCCGCTGATGTCGGGGACCAACGCCATCCACGGCATCGTCGTGCTGGGCGCGCTGATCGTGTTCGGGGCGGTTAAGCACCCGTCGCTCGCCGTGCAAATCATCCTGTTCGTCGCGGTGGTGTTCGGCACGCTGAATGTCATCGGCGGCTTCATCGTCACCGACCGGATGCTGGGCATGTTCAAAGGCAAGAAGCCCCAACCGGTGAAAGCCGAGACGGATGGGCAAGGCCGATGAGCTATCTGGTCACGGGCCTCTACATCATCGCTTTCGCGCTGTTCATCTATGGGTTGATGGGCCTGACCGGGCCCAGGACCGCAGTGCGGGGCAACTTGATCGCCGCGGTGGGCATGGCCATTGCCGTGGCGGCGACGCTCGTCAAGCTCGGGCACACCGGCCACTGGCTACTGATCATCGCCGGCCTGGTCGTAGGTGTCGTGCTCGGCGTCCCTCCGGCACGGTTGACCAAGATGACCGCCATGCCGCAGCTGGTGGCGTTCTTCAACGGCGTCGGCGGCGGCACGGTAGCGCTCATCGCGCTATCGGAATTCATTGAGACCACCGGCTTTTCAGCTTTCCAGCACGGCGAGACGCCGACCGCGCACATCGTGGTGGCCTCGTTGTTCGCCGCGATCATCGGGTCGATCTCGTTCTGGGGATCGATCGTCGCATTCGGCAAGCTGCAGGAGATCCTCCCCCAGCGGCCGATCGGTGCTGGCAAGGCCCAGCAACCGATAAACGTGCTGCTGCTGGCCGCAGCCGTCGCGGCCGCGGTGGTCATCGGCGTGCATGCACACCCCGGCACCGGCGGAGTGCCGGTTTGGTGGATGATCGGTCTGCTGGCCGCCGCCGGTGGGCTGGGCCTCATGCTGGTGTTGCCCATCGGCGGCGCCGACATGCCGGTGGTCATCTCAATGCTCAACGCCATGACCGGGCTATCGGCCGCCGCGGCGGGTTTGGCTTTGAACAACACCGCGATGATCGTTGCGGGCATGATCGTCGGCGCATCCGGCTCGATCCTGACCAACCTCATGGCCAAGGCGATGAACCGCTCCATCCCGGCGATCGTCGCCGGCGGTTTCGGTGGCGGCGGCGTAGCCCCCAGCGGCGACGGCGGCGCCGACAGGCAGGTCAGGTCCACTTCGGCCGCCGACGCGGCGATTCAGATGGCGTACGCCAACCAGGTGATCGTGGTACCCGGCTACGGCATGGCCGTCGCGCAGGCCCAGCACGCCGTCAAGGACATGGCCACCCTGCTGGAAGCCCGCGGCGTACCAGTGAAATACGCCATTCACCCGGTGGCGGGCCGGATGCCCGGGCACATGAACGTGCTACTGGCCGAGGCCGAGGTCGACTACGACGCGTTGAAGGACATGGACGATATCAATGGCGAGTTCGCCCGCACGGACGTCTCGTTGGTCATCGGCGCCAACGACGTCACCAACCCCGCGGCCCGCAACGACACGTCCAGTCCGATCTATGGCATGCCGATCCTCAACGTGGACAAGTCGAAGTCGGTGATCGTGCTCAAGCGGTCGATGAGGTCCGGATTCGCCGGCATCGACAACCCGCTCTTTTACGCCAACGGCACCACCATGCTGTTCGGCGACGCCAAGAAATCGGTGACGGAGGTCGCCGAGGAACTCAAAGCGCTTTAGGGCCCTGACCCGATGGTGGCGACCCGCTTCGCCCGACTACGCCGCGCTCGCGATCGCCACTAGACGGGCGGGTACGCGGGCGGCGGATATCCCTGCCCGTTTTCCACCCCGCGCAGCCCCCAGGTGAGGTATCGGAAGAAGTACTCGATCTCGTCGCTGACGTCGTAGTCCGGATTCGGATCCATTCGCCCCACCTCTCGACTTGCGACTAGTTCACTGCGCAGTCTAGTCCCACCCGCATCTTCGCGACAGGCGGCGGGGGCCGTGCTTAAACTGTCCAACCAGTTGATTGATAATTGCTTCGCAGGGGACGCACGACAGAGAGTAGTAAGAACCAGACATGCCATCGGAGAACGGGCTTTCGCGCCGTGAGGAGTTACTGGCTGTTGCCACCAAGCTGTTCGCCGCGCGCGGCTATCACGGCACCCGGATGGACGACGTCGCCGATGTGATCGGGCTGAACAAGGCGACGGTCTATCACTACTACGCGAGCAAGTCGCTGATCCTGTTCGACATCTACCGCCAGGCCGCCGAGGGTACGCTCGCCGCCGTCCATGACGATCCGTCCTGGACCGCCCGCGAAGCGCTCTACCAGTACACGGTCCGGCTGCTCACCGGGATCGCGGGTGACCCGGAGCGCGCCGCCGTGTACTTCCAGGAGCAGCCCTACATCACCGAGTGGTTCACCGCCGAGCAGGTCGCCGAGGTCCGCGAGAAAGAGGCTCAGGTCTACCACCACGTGCACGGCCTCATCGACCGCGGGATCGCCAGTGGCGAGTTCTTCGAGTGCGACTCGCACGTCTTGGCGCTGGGCTATATCGGGATGACGCTGGGCAGCTACCGATGGTTGCGGCCGAGCGGGCGGCGCACGGCCAAGGAAATCGCCGCCGAGTTCAGCACCGCGCTGCTGCGGGGACTGATCCGCGACGAGTCCATCCGCGAGAATTCCCCGCTCGGGCCTTAAGAGCTCAGGAGAACGCCGGGATCAGTCCCAGGATCGACCCGAGGCCGCTAGTCAACCTGGACAGCCCGGTCACACTGGGCTGGCCAAGGTAGATGTGCAGGTGCGGATCCGGGGACGGCAGGTACGGGTAGGCGTCCGGGTACCACGACGTGGCCGGCGAGTATCCAGACTCGACCACAATGTCCACCACGGCCGACCACGGACCCTGCACGGCCCCCTCGGCCAGGTCGACGGCGACTCTGCCCACATTGGGGACCGAGAGGAGCGAGGCGGGGGTCGGAAGGTTCGCATAACCGCCGCCGGGTCCGATATCGCCGTAGCCCAAGTCGACGAGCACCCGCAGGTCGGGCTGGAAGATGTCCGCTATCGGGGGACCCGCATACGGGATGTCACGAATGAACTGGATCAACGGCAGGTTCTGGGTCATCACCATGTAGTACTGGGTATTGCCGGTGTAGCCGGGAGAGGTCGCCAACTGCACAGCGCCGGCAACCTGATCGGGCGTCAGGAACGGATAGTTGCTGTGCAACACGAAGTAGCCCAGGAAGGCGTTGAGGTCGGACACGACGTTGAGCGGGTATTGGGGTGCGTCGGCGATGCCGTCGTATTGGATCGTGTAAATGCTGGTCGGGTAGGGAGAATTTGGCGGAGTCGCCCCGTTGAAATGCACATTCAGGAATGGGATGTCAAAGCCGTTGAAGCGCTCGAGCAGCCCGCCGTCGGGGTTGTTGGGATTACCAGCTAGCACAAAGGACAGGTCGCCTGTATTGGGCGAGCCGGCTGCCATGAGGTTTCTTATTTCATCGGTGGCGATCGTGGCGCTCTGGGAGTAGCCGAACACGACGACCTTGTTGCCAAGGGCGAGTTGGGCTTTGATCCCGGCGTCCAGCAGGCTGACGCCCTGGGCGACGGACGTGCCGAACGTCTCGTTGCCGAGTTGGGGGGTAACCGGCCAGAACTGCTCGGGCGTGAGTTGGGCCAGCGGATTGGCCCCGGGGAAGTGCGGCAGGATGTACGCGAGGTTGACGTTCCCCAGGTAGACAGGGTCGGGGAGCGGGTTCCAGGTGCCGCCCATGATCAACGCCACCACTTGTTGAGCCGAGGGATTCGCGAACCCGGTCACCGCTGACGTGCCCAGCGTGCCCAGCGCGTTGAGCGCGCCGGGTGTCCCGCCCGTGAGCAGCGCCGCGGTGCTGGCCTCGGCTTGTTTGTAGGCGTTTCCCGCGGCGGCCAATGCCCGGGCGAAGTCGTCGTGGAATGCCGCCGCTTTGCTGAGCACCGCCTGGTACTGCTGGCCGTATCCGCCGAACAGTTTGGCGATGGCCTCCGATACCTCGTCTTTGGCTGCCGCCACCAAACCCGCTGTCGGGCCCGCCGCGTTTGCGTTGGCGTCGGTGATCGCCGACCCGATTTCTCCGACGTCGGCGGCAGTCGTCGCCAATAGCTCCGGAGCAGCGACTAGGTACTCCATCTCCCCGTCCTCCCGACCGATCCGTAACCGCGGGTATTAGGTATTAACTGAGGGTAAAGCCGTCCCCTCGGGAATTCCCGCGTTTGTAGCAACGGGTTGCCCGGGTAGGCGCCGCAGAATTTATGGACTAGTGTCTAGAAACGTTTTGAGCGTTCACAGCAGGGACGGAGGACACTCATGGCGATCCGCGTCGCGCATGTCGGCACCGGGAATGTCGGAGGCCTGGCCCTGACCGAACTCATCACCAATCCGGCCTTTGAGTTGACCGGGGTGTGTGTGTCGACGCCGGAGAAGGTGGGCCGCGACGCCGGCGCGCTGTGCGGAGTCGGCCTCGATGCCGACTTGCAAGAAGGGAGGGTCACCGGTATCCAGGCCGTCGCCGATCTCGACGCCATCCTCGCCACCAAGCCCGACTGCGTCGTCTACTGCGCCATGGGCGACACCCGCCTGCCCGACGCGATGGCGGACGTCATGCGGATCCTGGCGGCCGGCATCAACGTCGTCGGATCGTCACCCGGGCTACTGCAGTACCCGTGGGGTGTCATGCCCGAAAAGTACATCGCCCGCGTGGAAGACGCCGCCCAGCAAGGTAATTCGAGCATCTTCATCAGCGGTGTCGACCCGGGATTCGCCAACGACCTGATTCCGTTCGCGCTCGCCGGGACCTGCCAGCGCATCGAGCAGGTGCGCTGTATGGAGATTCACGACTACGCGTCGTACAACGGCGTCGAGGTGATGAACTACATGGGGTTCGCCCAGCCCCTCGATGAAATCCCGATGCTGCTGCAACCGGGCATTCTCAGCATCGCGTGGGGGACGGCGATCCGTCAGCTGGCGGCCGGCCTCGGTATCGAGGTCGACGAGATCACCGAGTCATATCAGCGCGAGCCGGCGCCGGAGGATTTCGACATCGCGATAGGCCGGGTCGCCAAGGGCACGCTGGCCGTGCTGCAGTTCGAGATCCGCGGCATGGTCAACGGCCACCCCGCCATCGTCATCGAGCACGTCACCCGGTTGCGGCCCGACCTGCGGCCCGACCTGCCGCAGCCCGCCGCGGGCGACGGCTCGTATCGCGTCGAGATCACCGGCGAGCCTTCCTATGCGGTGGACATCATTCCGAGCAGTCGCAAGGGCGACCACAACCACGCCGCGATCGCGGGCGCCGCCGGCCGCATCGTCAACGCGATCCCGGCGGTGATCGCCGCGCCGCCGGGAATCAGGACCACGCTGGATCTGCCGCTGGTAACCGGAAAGGGCCTCTACGCACCAAAAGACTTGGTAGCTCAGTAAAACCGAAGGGACTCAATTCATGGGACGGGTAGACGGCAAAGTAGCGCTCATCAGTGGCGGCGCCGGCGGCATGGGTGCCGAAGATGCGCGCCTGCTCGTCGAGGAGGGCGCCAAGGTCGTTATCGGCGACATCCTGGACGACCAGGGCAAGGCGCTGGCCGACGAAATCGGCGACTCCGCGCGCTACGTGCACCTCGACGTCACACAGCCCGACCAGTGGGACGCCGCGGTCGCGACCGCCGTCGGTGAATTCGGCAAGCTCAACGTGCTGGTCAACAACGCGGGAACCGTCGCACTCGGGCAGCTGAAGAATTTCGATCTGGCCAAGTGGCAGAGGGTGATTGACGTCAATCTCACCGGCACGTTCCTGGGCATGCGGGTGGCCGTCGAGCCGATGACCGCGGCCGGGGGCGGCTCCATCATCAACGTGTCCTCCATCGAGGGACTGCGTGGCGCGCCCGCGGTGCACCCCTACGTCGCGTCCAAGTGGGGCGTGCGTGGCCTGGCCAAGTCGGCGGCGCTGGAGTTGGCGCCGTTGAACATCCGGGTGAATTCGATCCACCCCGGTTTCATCCGCACCCCGATGACTGCGCACCTGCCGGAAGACTTGGTCACCATCCCGCTGGGCCGTCCGGGCGAAGTGCGCGAGGTTGCGACATTCGTCTTGTTCCTGGCCAGCGACGAGTCGTCCTACTCCACCGGCAGCGAGTTCATCATGGACGGTGGCTTGGTGACCGACGTGCCGCACAAAGAGTTCTAGGTGCTATAACCGCGAGCATGTCCCGCAGCCTTCCCGGCCTGAAAGGCCTGAAAGACATTGTCGGATCGAACCACGTCGTCACCGACCCCGACGTGCTGGCCGGCCGCAGCGTCGATCACACCGGCCGCTATCGGGGTCACGCCAGCGCGCTGGTGCGGCCGGGTTCGGCCGAACAGGTCGCCGAGGTGCTGCGGCTGTGCCGTGACGCCGGGGCGCATGTCACCGTGCAGGGCGGCCGCACCTCGCTGGTGGCGGGCACCGTTCCCGAGCACGACGACGTGCTGCTGTCCACCGAGCGGCTTTGTGCCATAAGCGATGTCGATGCCGTCGAGCGCCGCATCCAAGTCGGGTCCGGGGCCACGTTGGCCGCGGTGCAACACGCCGCGATCACGGCGGGATTGGTGTTCGGCGTGGATTTGGCGGCGCGCGACACCGCGACCGTCGGCGGCATGGCGTCGACGAACGCGGGCGGTCTGCGTACGGTTCGCTACGGCAACATGGGCGAGCAGGTTGTCGGGCTGGCGGTGGCGCTGCCCGACGGTTCGCTGCTGCACCGCGATAGCCGGGTGCGCAGCGACAACACCGGCTACGACCTGCCGGCGCTGTTCGTCGGCGCCGAAGGCACCCTCGGTGTCATCACCGCGCTGGATCTGCGGCTGCACCCCACGCCGTCGCATCGGGTGACGGCGGTCTGCGGATTCACCGAGCTTGAGGCGCTTGTCGACGCCGGCCGGACGTTTCGTGACGTGGACGGGATCGCGGCGCTGGAGTTGATCGACGCCCGGGCGGCCGCGCTGACCCGCGAGCATCTCGGCGTGGGCGCCCCCGTCGACGGCGATTGGCTGCTGCTGGTGGAACTGGCCGCCGACCATGATCAGACCGACCGGCTCGCCGAGCTGCTCGACGGAGCTCAGCTGTGCGGCGAACCCGCGGTGGGCGTGGATGTCGCTGCGCAGCAACGGTTGTGGCGCGTCCGCGAATCACTCGCCGAGGTGCTCGGCGTGTACGGCCCACCGCTGAAGTTCGACGTCTCATTACCGCTGTCGGAAATCAGCGGATTCGCAAGGGACGCAGTCGCTTTGATCCACGCGCACGTCACCGACGCGCTGCCGCTGCTGTTCGGCCACATCGGCGAGGGCAACCTGCACCTCAACGTCCTGCGTGTTCCGCTCGAACGGGAGACTGCGTTGTACGCGCCGATGATGGACCTCATTGCGCAGTGCGGCGGCAACGTCAGCTCCGAACACGGCGTCGGCAGCCGCAAGCGCGCCTATCTCGGGATGTCGCGCGAGCCCGCCGACATCGCCGCGATGCGGAGGATCAAGGCGGCACTGGATCCGACCGGATACCTCAACGCCGCAGTGCTTTTCGACTGATCAGCCCTGCGTCTTGATTCCCGACCGCATGGCGCAGTTGGGCCAGGAATTGGTCGGCGTCGTCGCTGCGGACGATGTAGTGCGATATCGCGATCCGGATCACCGTGGCCGCCTTGACCGCGGCGTTGGGTCCGGGAAGGTGCCGCTCCAGACCCTCGCGCATCTCCGGGATTACGCCCGCCGAACTGCGCGATGGTGTGCTCGGGCTCCACATCGACCATCCGCACACCCGAGTACGAGTGCTGGTATTCGACGATGAATCGCAGCACCGCGTCGAGCTTGTCGGCGCCCTTGAGCCCCGCGGTCGCCAGGATCAGGCCGCTTTCGAACACCTGCCGCTCGTAGCTGGAAAACGCCGAGAGCAACTCCTCTTTGGACGCGAACCAACGGTACAGGGTAGGACGCGAAACCCCTGCCTGCGCAGCGACTTCCGACAAACTGAGCTTGGTCTTGCCGTTGCGGCCAAGCACCTCGGCGGTGGCCGCCAAGATCCGCTGACGCGTCGAGGTGTCGGTCTCGGTCAGTGAGGTTACTGCGGGCTGGGTCATGGCTGACGTCCCGGGCGCTGCCGCACCAGCACCGATTGCTGGATCGCCCCGACGGCGCCCTGCTCATCGAACAGCGTGCCGATTGTCGTCCCGATGCCGTCGGGCCCGTAGCTGGTCTCCGCACGGATGCCGATCCACTCCCCCTCGGGGACGCGGAACACGTGCACGGCGAGGTCGGTGTTCAGGAAGGTCCACTTGGAGATGTCCAGCTTGCTGCCGATGCCGTTGGCGCAGTCGGCCACCGCGAATAGCCGCTCCAGCTGCGTCATGCTCTCGCCGTTGACGAGGTCCACCGTCGGGTTGATCCAGGACTCCCCGGGTCCCGGCGTCAGCGGTTCGGTCAGCCATAGCCACTCCAGGCTGTGCACGTAGTTGCGGTCCCAGTCCAAAGGCTTCATGTTGCGGACGCGCGCCTCGGTCCACGGCCGCGGCAGGGCGGCGGCCGCGTGTGCCACGGGCTCGGTGTTCTGCTGCTGTAACCGCCATCCGCTGGCGCGGGCCACCGGCCGGGGCTGCCCATCGGGACCCTGCGCCAGCATCTCGGCGCTGACCAACTCGATCTGCTTGCCGCCGCGTTGCACTTGCGAACTGACCCACAGATCGCCCTCGGACGGCACCCCGCCCAGCAGGTCGATGACGACGCGGGACAGGCGGGTGTCGTCGCGCTGCTCACACCGTTCCAGCGCGCGCACCAGCAACGCCGACACCGGACCGCCGTGCTGGATCGCCGCCGACCAAGTACCGCGCGCCATGTCGGTCGCCCTGAACTTTTCGCCCAACGCCGTCGGCGTCGTCGATCAGCTCGTAATAGGAATCGGTCACATGTCCCCTCTTCGTCGCGTGTCAGGGCAGGCCGGCGCCCGGAGTATCGACCAGCACGGCGTCCAGCTGCGAGAGCCGGGTGCCGACCAGGCGCTTGGGATACGCGTCGGTGCTCGACAGCAGAAACAGTGTGCGCCGTTCGGGACCGCCGAGCGCGCAGGCAGTGGCGACCCGCTCGCCCATGTCGATGCGGTCCGTCACCTCGCCGCCTTCGAGGATCCGCTCGAACTGGTGAGCCAGGGTCATCGACGTCCATACCCCGCCTTCGGCGTCCAGCGCGATACCGTCTGGCGGGCCGTCGAGGCCGTCGGCGAACACGCGGCGGTCGCTGAGCGCACCTTATCGTCTCCGTCGGCGATGGCGAACGCGGTCAGCCGCCGGCCGGTCGACTCGGCGACGATCAGCGTCTTGCGGTCCGCGGTGATGACCATCCCGTTGGGAAAGTCGAGGTTTTCGGCCACGACGGTCGCGCTGTCGTCGGGATCGAGGCGAACGATCACGCCGCCCGCACGAGCCTGCGATCCGATATAGGCCCGGCCCGCGTCGTCGACGACCATGTCGCCGAGGCTGGCCGGCACGAGGTCGGCTAGATCTGCGATGGTAACGACGGTTTCGCCGTCGTAGCGCAACACCTGGCGCTGTTCGGTCGAGGCGATCAGCAGGGACCCATCCGGCCGGAAGCCCAGGCCGGCCGGCGAGTGCCCGGGCAGCGGCAGCGTCGTCAGCGCCCCGCCCAGGGTCGAGGTGTGGACAGCTTCACCCAGCATGTCGGAGAACCACAGCAGTCCCTCGAACCAGCGCGGGCCTTCGCCGAAGCAGAACCCGTTGGCCAGCGGCTCGGGGATCATCCGCTCACACCTTTACAAAACACCGCAAAAGTGTCACGCACCGCGGGCGCTGGTGTCAATCTGCCGCGACGGCGAGCTCGCGCGCGACGGCCTCGTGATAAGCGTCGATCATTAGCCGGGTTGGTGAAGGCGGTCTCGGAAGTGGTCGTCACGATGCCCAATTGTGTTGCCCTCCATGTCTTTGTTAGCCAAGCTTTACAAATCCTGCTCAAAGTGTCACGCTGTGCCGTGAGCTGCTATCGAGAGGTGGAGCGGATTTGACCACAGAATCTGAGCAGACTGAGTGGACGGTGCAGGGCCTGCTGGATCTGTTTGACGTGCAGGCCGATGGGCAAGACCGGTTCACCGGCGACACCGGAATCGCCGCCGGCGACGAACGGCAGGTGGTGGAAGGCACCCAGGTGCTCGCCCAGGCGATTGTCGCGGTGGCCAAACGATTCCCGGACAAGTCGGTGCGCTCGGCGTACGCCGTGTTCTCCCGTGCCGTTACCGTCGGCCCGCCGATCGAGCTCGTGCTCGACGTGGTGGCCGAGGGCCGGTCTACCGCCACCGCGGTCGTCGCGGTGCACCAGAACGGCCGGCGCTGCCTGAGCATCACGGTGTTGGCCGACGTCCCGACGGGCGATGTCATCCGCCACCACCTGCCGCGGCCCGACGTGGCCGCGCCGGCCGACGCCAACGTCTCCCCGATGCCGATGATCGGCCGGGAACTGCGACTGGTCGACGTGGTCGACGTGAACAGCCCCGACGAGGTCGGACCGCCGGAGCTGTATGCCTGGCTGCACTACGACCCGATCCCGACTCGAGACGATCTGGCCAAGGCGCTCGTCGCGTACTTCACCGGGCATCTGGGGATTTCCACCACCATGCGAGCTCACGCCGGGATCGGCACCAGCCAGGCGCACCTGACCGTGTCGACCGCACCGATGAGCATCTCGGTCGCCTTCCACGAACCGGTGAGTTGGGACGGGTGGCTGCTTTACACCCACGAAAGCACCCAGGTTGGCGCTGGCATGTCCTACGTGCGCGGCGCCGTGCACTCGGAGGAGGGCGCGCTGCTGTGCTCCTTCGCGCAGGAGGCGCTGATCCGCCCGCTGCGCACCACCGACACGTCGATCGATTCCCGCGCGCGGTTCTAACTGCAGGGAATGGATAGATGTACTTCACCATCACCCACCCGATGCACAGTCATCCGTACAACCCGGAGTTGGTGAGTGGGGCCGGCATTGGGAAAGTGGCCGCGGCCGCCGAAGCGGCCGGGATCCACGGGTTCGGCTTCACCGACCATCCGGCGCCATCGCAGCGATGGCTGGAAGCCGGGGGGCACGACGCGGTAGATCCTTTTGTCGCTTTGGGTTTCGCAGCGGCTACGACGACGACGCTGCGGCTGATTCCTAACATTGTGGTGCTGCCTTACCGAAACCCGTTCGTGGTGGCCAAGTCTGGTGCGACTCTGGACTTGCTCTCGGGCGGCCGATTCACGCTCGCGGTCGGTGTCGGTTATCTCAAGCGGGAGTTCGCGGCGTTGGGTGTGAGCTACGACGAGCGGGCCGAGTTGTTCGAGGAAGCGCTGCAGGTGATCCGCGCCATCTGGACCGAAGATGACATCTCCTTTGAGGGAAAGCATTTCAGCGCGCGTGGGATCACCGCGCACCCCAGACCGGTCAGTAACCCGCATCCGCCCATCTGGATCGGCGGCAATACCACCACCGCCCGGCAGCGAGTAGCGCAGTATGGCGACGGTTGGTGTCCGTTCCCCGCTCCACCTCAACTGGCTCAGACAGCGGGCACCGCGGCCATCACCTCCGTTGACGACCTCTCGGGTGCCATCGACGATCTGCGGCGCCGTTGCGACGCGATCGGAAGAGACTGGTCCGCACTCGACGTCACCTTCACGAACTCCGAAGGCGGGAGCCCGGCGAACGACGACTTCAACGCCGGGGCTTACCTCGATGGCTTGGAAAAGCTGGCGAAACTGGGAGTGACATGGGTGAGCGTCCACCTGCCAGGGGACAGCATGGCGCATGTGCTCGACACGCTTGAGCGGTTCCGCACCCTTGTCGTCGACGCGATCTGATGGACTTTTCTGAGGTCGCCCTTTCGGCGGAGGACAAGGACTTCAAGGACCGGACCCGGCAGCTCTTGAGCGAGGTGGTCACCGAGGACGTGCTGCGCCGCGATCGGGAGACCGGCGAAAACTTCGACGAGCGCGTGCATTTGGCGCTGGGCGCGGCGGAATACCTGGCCGGGGATTGGCAGGATGAGTCCGACGGCGGCTTCAGTGCCGTCCGCCGACGGATCTTTCAGCTCGAGATCGCCCGAGCCCACACGCCGTGGTACCACTGGGGCACCACCGCCATGGTCGCGCGGATGGTGCAGCAATTCGGGTCGCCCGAACTGGCCGGCAAGGTGCTGCCCGGTGTGTTGTCGGGTCAGATCCGGCTGTGCCTGGGCTACACCGAGCCCGAGGGTGGCTCCGACGTCGCCACCTGCAAAACCCGCGCGGTGCGCGATGGCGAGGGATCTAGCTGGATTATTAATGGCTCCAAGATGTTCACCTCGAACGCGCACAACGCCCAATACGTCTTCCTGCTCACCAACTCCGACCCGGAGGGTCGTAAACACCGGAACCTGACCATGTTTCTGGTGCCGCTGGATTCACCGGGCATCGAGATCCAGGGCATCCGGACCCTGGACGGCGACCGCACCAACATCGTCTACTACAGCGACGTCCGCGTCGACGACGGGTACCGCATCGGTGAGGTCAACGGCGGCTGGACCGTGATGCGGTTCGCACTCGATGCCGAACACGGCATCGTCGATCGCGACGACCAAGGCTTGCAATACATTTCGGCCATGTCGGCCCACGGCACCGAGATGGCCGAGGCGGTGGACAAGGTCGCGTCGCTGGTAACGCGACCGGGACCCGACGGGTCGAGGCGGATCGACGACGAGTCGGTGAGATACCGGCTCGGCCGCTGTATCGCGCGGATGGAGGCGTCGGTGTCCACTCCGGGGCCGTACGGACGCGTCGCGATCGCGCAAACGATGCGCGACATCTCTCCGGAGTTGATGGACCTGTTGGGTGCCGCGTCGGCGCTGCCATTCGAAGCCCAGGGCGCCGTCGACGACGGCGCGACGGAAGCCCTTCTGCGTCTAGCCATTCCGGCCGGGATCTACGGCGGGACCCTCGAGGTTTTCCGCAACATGATCGCCCAGCACGAACTCGGGCTCGGACGCCCTAGCTATGGCGGCTGAGCGGCAGTTCGGCGACCACGTCGACACGAGCGTCGTCGAAACTCAGAAATCCCTTGATGGGCAGGCTTTCCGGCAGCGTGTCCGCATAGCTCCAGGCGACATCTTCGAGTAGGCCGTCGCCGGCGCCGCCGATTTTGGCCGACCAGTACGTCGCAACACCCTTGTAGTTGCAGTAGCTCGTCGTCTCGGACCGACGTAGCAGATCGGTGCGAACGTGTGAAGGGTCGACATAAAGCCGGGGCTCGAGCGCGGTCTCGAAGAGGATCACGGTGTCGTCGGTGTCCACCAGGGTGGTGCCGGCCGCCGAGACGCTTAGCCGGCGCTTTGTCGGGCGACAGTCGACGCGGTGGTACGGGTTCGGCGGGTAGTGCACGAGTTTGCGCCCTTCCTCCAACCACGTGTCGACGGCATCCCACGGCACGTGGACGAAACCCGGCGCCTGCGCGACCGGCTCGGCCGGCAAGTCGCCGACCACCTCGGCCGGAAAGGCGTAGCTGAGCGGGTGCCCCTGCCGATGCACCATCAGCGCCCGTTCGGTGTCAATCACCAAGTGCCCGTTACGGACTGCCTGGACGCGGCGGGGGTGCGGCTCGATGTAGACAACGTCAGGGGGTACTGGCGGAGAGAACCGTCCCGCGGGATCGGCGCTGAGCGGACCGCGTCCCGCTACCAAACTCATGGTCATCCTCCCGTCAAATTGTCCAGCTGCCATTTGGCGACAAGACGAAACCTTGCGGCTGGCCTTGATCGGGCGCATGGGCTGGCAACACGCATGCCGTCATGGATTCGTCCACCCCGCATGTTTCGCCGTTGTACGTCACTTTGCTGTGTGGCGGAAGGGGTTTGTAGGCGTCCGGGCTGACCGTTCCGTCATGCCACTGGCCAGGGCCGTCCATCCATTGGTAGTGCTCCATGGACGCCAAGTCCTTATCGGCAAACTGGGCTGCGTCCTTGTCTGGTCCGCCCGGATAGCTCAGCCCGACGAGATTGTGCGAGGTACCGGGCAGCGAACCCCAACACTGAATCAGCGATGCCGAAGCTTTGAAGATATAGCTGATCCGGCACCGGTAGCCGCCGGGCGTAACGAACTGCGCGCCGGTGGTCGAGTACGCCGAGTAGGTCAGGTAGTCCTTGTAGTTGACGTCGGTGTAGCCGCTGAGGTCGGGGAACTGGTGGGGGTCAGCGGCCGCCGACGGCATTGTCGTCGACGAGATCGCGACAAAAACCGCGGCATACAGCGGCGCTTTCACCACTCCACGCTAGCGCGGACGGTGGACTTTTTATCAATTCGTCACTCTGATGGCCCTGTACGAGGCTGTGTTGCTGCCAGATCCGGACGCCCTGCTTTGGCGGGGTGGATTTATGGCTCGTGGTTGAGGTCAACATCGCCTTACCGTTGGCCATCCAAGTCCTGGTGTGAGCATTGGCGGGCGATCTGTTGCACGCCGATCGCGATCCGCCGACTGGCCTGCTCAACCGGCGCGCGTTTCGGCACAACGCACTGGGCATGATCCTGGCCCGCCGGGGCACCGATGCGCATTTGCTGGTGTTGTCGGTTGATCTTGACAACTTCAAGGCCCTCAACGACGACCGCGGTCACGCCGCGGGCGATCACGCCCTGGTCCAGGTCGCTCAGGCGATGCTGACAGCCGCCGACAACCAGGCGGTGGTGGCGCGAAGTGGTGGTGAGGAATTCCTCTTGGCCGGCACTTCGGCGACCTGCAACTCTGAGGCGTTGGCTGCCCGAACGTGCCGGGCAATCGCGGCTTCAACCGCGGGAGTCACCGCCAGCATCGGCACCGCCTGCGCCCGTCTCGATGGCACCACACCCGGCGATCGCGAGTCATTTCTCAAGGCGCTGATCACCGATTCGGATGCCGCGATGTACCGCGCTAAACGACTTGGGGGCAACCAGTTTCATCACCACGAACTCTGTCGATGACGTTCCGGCCGGGACAGCGGGTCGGATATTGCGGCGACGGGTGTTTGGCGTTGTAGCCCAGACGCTAAGGTCCCAGTCATGGCTGGACCGGTGGAAGGCATCAAAGTCATCGAGCTCGGGGTCTGGGTAGCCGGACCGGCCGCGGCCGCCATTCTGGCGGACTGGGGCGCCGACGTCATCAAGATCGAGCCGCCGGCCGGTGACCCGGGGCGCATGTTCGGCCGGATGCTGGGCTGCGATCTCGGGGTCAACCCGCCGTTCGAAATGGACAACCGCTCCAAGCGCAGCATCGTGTTGGACCTCACCACCGACGCGGGCCGCGACACCGCGTTCGAATTGCTCGCCGACGCAGACGTTTTCGTGACCAATGTGCGGCCCGGGGCGTTGCGGCGTCTCGGGTTCGACTTCGAGTCGGTGTCCGCCCACAACCCCCGCCTGGTCTACGGCCTGATCACCGGGTACGGCGAAACCGGACCCGACGCCGACCGCGCGGCCTACGACGTGGCCGCGTTCTGGTCCCGCGCCGGCGTGGCCCATCTGCTCACCCGGCCCGGGGACACCCCGCCGTTCCAGCGCGGCGGGATGGGCGACCACTCGGCCGGCATGACCTTGGCCGCGGCCATCTGCGCCGCCCTGGTTGCCCGGGCACGCACCGGAACCGGTCAGCTGGTGACCACCTCGCTCTATCGGCAGGGCGCCTACACCGTGAGCTTCGACCTCAACACCTACCTGCTGACCGGTCAACCGATCGCGGTCGGGCAGCGCGAGACCATGGGCAACCCGTGCATGAACAACTACGCCGCCGGCGACGGCCGGCGGTTCTGGATCGTCGGGCTCGAAGGCGATCGGCACTGGCCCCCGCTGTGTCGCGCGGTCGGCCGCGCCGAGTGGCTGGACGACCCACGATTCAGCGATGCCCGTGCCCGCTTCGTCAACGGGCCGGAACTGATCGCCGAGCTGGACGCGATCTTTGCGACCCGTTCGCTGGACGAATGGGCGGAGGTCTTTGCGACCGAGCCCGATTTCTTCTGGTCGCCGGTCAACAGCCTCGAGGATGTCGTCGCCGATGAGCAGTTCCACGCCGCGGGCGGCATCGTCTATGTACCAGACGTACCGGACGGAGAATCCAGCGTGGCGATGGTGGCCACCCCGGCGGATTTCCACGGCACGCCCTGGGCGCCGCGTTCTGCGGCACCGGAACTCGGACAACACACCGAGGAAGTTCTCGCTGAACTCAAGGCCCGCCGCGACGCCTGACCCGCTCGGGCCGCCTTTACAAATTTACGCAAAAGTGTCACGCTGTCCCGTGGGTTGCGTCACCCTGGGTGATGCGCCCACACAGCCCATCACACGTGGCGATGAGGAACGGATTGAATGGTCACGCCAACTTTCGACATCAGCGACAGCAGCAGGGTCCGGTCCATCCGGACGGCCCGGCCGGCCCGCACGGACGGCGAGTGTTTGCGCTATCGGCTCGAGGTCGTCGCGGCCAGCGCCGCCGACGCAGTGCACTCGGCCGGGGGGTGGCTGTATGACCGGGCAATGGCCGGGTGGGAGGTGACCGTGCTGCTGCCGCAGAGCTGCGACTCCCGACCGCTGCGGATCCTCGGGGTGAGAGCAATGGACCTGGAGGCCGGGCTCGACCGTACGGGTTCGGCGACCCATAGCGTGGCGGTCAGCGCCGAGGTATTCGCCGCCGATGACCGGATCCGTGAGATGGTGCTCAAGGCACTGAACCACGGGTTGACAGAAGTCGCGCTGTGGGGCGAGGGGTGGCCCCTGGCCGTGAATCGGGGCATGGACCGGGTGCAGCACGTACTCAGCTCGGCGGCACGGACTTTCAAGGGTCACGCGCTGGCGGCGGCTGGGATTCGTTGTGGCACGGTCGATCCCACTGAGGCGATGCTGTACGACATGGCGGCATGCACGTCGGCGGACTTTGACCTGGTCCGACTCGGCTAGCCGATGAAGAAGTACTACGGCCACACGCTGCTCTACCTGCACGAGACGATCGACCTGGGGTCCGGGCGAAGTGACCGCTTCACCGAGGTGTTCACCGACACCTATCAGCCCATGATGGCCGAGCTAGGGGCCCGGCTGTTCGCGATCTGGGAATCAACCCCGTACAACGGTCACTGGCCGCAGGTGACAATCATCTGGGAGATCGACAAGTTCGCCGACTACGCCAGGATCGGTGCCGCGCAGGCGCGCGGCGGCAGCCATGAGGCAGCGGCGGGCAAGTGGTCGGCGTTTCTGGCCGACATCGGGGCCTCGGGGGAGGGACGCATCATGTACCCCGGGCCCAGCAACAAGACGTTGGAACAGCTGCGCGAGGCCAATTTCACTGCGCCGGTGGTGATCCAGGAGATCATGCAGACCAAGCCTGGCCGCCAAGACGACTACATCCGCGAGCTGGAGCGGCTCTATGTCCCGTGGTCGGAGCGCACCGGTAAACGCTGGCTGGGGTCCTTCACCACCACCTTTCGGTTCAACGAGGTCATCCATTACTGGGCACTGGACGGCGGCTGGGAATGCTTCGCCAACCACTACCCCTCGTGGACGGACAGCCCGCCCGCCGAGATCGTCACCTGGATGAGCGTGGCCCCGGCGCTGCGCGACGGCTGGGAAGACTCGATTCTGCAGGCCCTACCGCCCTCGCCGCTGCAGTGATGAGTCAGAGCGTGGACTTCAGCTACGACCCCTTCGATCCCGAGGTGATGGCAAACCCGTTGCCCTACTACCGCATTCTGCGGGATCAGTATCCGGCGTACTACATGCCGCAGTGGGACACCTTCGCGCTGTCCCGTTTCGAGGACATCTGGCAGGTACTGGAGGTCAACGACGGGACATTCGTCGCGACGGAGGGAACGTTGCCCCCGGCTTCGGTGCTGGCTCAGCACAACGACGGCCCGCTCGACGATCCGCCGCTGCACCCGTTGCCGTTTCACGCGGTGTTCGACACGGATTTGTACGCCGAGATCCGTCGCGCGCATTCCCAGCCGTTACGTCCGAGGTCGGTCGCCGGGCTGGAAGCCAGAATCCGCACGCTGGCCAACGAGCGCCTTGATGTGTTGCTGCCGCAGGGCTCCTTCGACCTGACGCAGGAGTACGGGGGCATCGTTTCGGCTTCGATGGTGTGCGGATTGTTGGGCCTGCCAGACGATCTCGCGCCGCAAGTGTTGGCCGCGGTCAATGCCGGCAGCCTGGCCGAGCCCGGCGAGGGCGTCGACACCGCGCAGGCCCGGCCCAACTATCTCCAATACCTCATACCGGTGGTCGAGCGCCGTCGGGCCGACGCGTCCGGTGATGCGCTGCCGGTTGTCGACGGCCTGCTGGGCTACCGGTTGCCCGACGGCAGCGCCCTGTCCGACGTCGAGGTCGCGACCCAGATGCTATGCATCTTCATCGGTGGGACGGAGACGGTGCCCAAGATCGTCGCCCACGGGCTATGGGAGCTCAGTCAGCGGCCCGACCAGATGGCCGCGGTGTGCGCCGACCCTGCCGCCAACGTCCCGGTCGCGCGCGAGGAGATGATCCGCTATTGCGCGCCGGCGCAATGGTTCGCCCGAACGGCGCGTAGACCCTTCACCATTCACGGCCAGACCATCGAGCCGGGCCAGCGCGTCATCACCCTGCTCGCGTCGGCCAACCGCGACGAGCGGGAGTACCCCGAACCCGACGAGTTCATCTGGGATCGGCCCATCCGTCGCTCGCTCGCGTTCGGGCGCGGCCAGCACTTCTGCATCGGCTACCACCTGGCGCGGCTGGAAATCGATGTGCTGCTGGGGGAATGGCTGCGGCGGGTGCCGGACTTCGCGATCCAAGGCGACGCCGCCACCCGGCTGCCGTCCAGCTTCCAGTGGGGATGGAACAAGATCCCGGTGGAGGTCTGACGTGTGGTCCTACCGGATCATCGCTCCATATCTGTTGGAGCGCACGTCGATCGCCGACAAGACACCCGACGACCTGGCCGATGGTCAAGTGCTGCTGGGGTTTCTGGCCGCCGGTGTCTGCGGCAGCGACATGCCGGCCTTTCGCGGCGCCAAGGGACGTCTTCCCGGTGACGACGGCGTTAGTGCCGCTGAAAAAGACGGCTTCCCGATCCACGAGATCGCCGGCGAGGTGATCGCCAGCCGCCATCCCGAGCACCGGCCGGGCGATCGAGTGGTGGGCTGGGCCTCTGGGTTCGACGGCCTGATGGAGCGGGTGATCAGCGACGGCAACGGGCTTGCGCCATACGATCCGGCGCTAACTCCGGCACAGGCCGTCGGCCTGCAACCGCTGGCGTGTGTCCTCTATGCCTGCGAGCAATTGCCCGATCTGGCCGGCCGGCACGTCGCGATCATCGGTCAGGGCTCGATCGGTCTGCTGTTCTCCTACGCCGCCAAGGCGGCTGGCGCCCGGCGCGTCACCGGGGTCGACCCCGTCGACCGTCAAAGCCTCGCAACGGCATTCGGGATCGACGACGCGGTGCGGGCCACCAGCGATCGGTGGGTGAGCCAGCTGGCCGCCGCCGATCGCGCCGACGTCGTCATCGAGGCCGTCGGTCATCAGGTGGCCACGCTGGGGCACGCGATCGAGGCCGCCGCGTTCGGCGGCACCGTCTTGTATTTCGGCGTTGCCGACGACGAGGCCTATCCGATCAGCATGCGCCTGATGCTGCGGAACAACCTGACGCTGAAATCCGGTGTCACACTTGACCGTCGCCGGGTATTGGAGCTGGCCGGCAAATTTGCCGCCGAACATCCCGAGCTGCTCAGCACATATCTCACGCACACCTTCGGAGTCGACGACGCGCAGGCCGCGTTCGACTTGGCCTGCCGGCCCGACCCGGAGCGTGTCAAGATCGCGATCGCCGACTGATGTCTGAAAGCGGTCTGCAGCGCGCACTGACCCGGGAGACGCCGATATGGGGTGGCTGGGTCACTGGTCCAACTCTGATCGGCCCGGAGGAATTCGCCAGGGCCGGTTACGATTACGTCGGCTTCGACGCACAGCACGGCTATCTCGACGACGCCGATGTGGCGGGCATACTGCGTCGAATGGAGCACGTGCCGATCGCCACCGCGGTGCGACTGCCCAATGCCGACGCGGCGCCGATCGGGCGAGTGCTCGACGCCGGCGCCGACGCCGTCATCATCGCGATGATCGAAACGGCCGACGAGGCCGCCGCGGCGGTGGCGGCTACCCGGTATCCGCCCGCCGGCGTCCGCAGCTTCGGCCCGCTGCGCGCCAGCCTCGGTTACGACAGCGCCGCCCTCGAGTCCCGGGCAAGCGTGTTCGCAATGATCGAAACCGCAGCGGCGCTGGATAACCTGCGCGAGATCTGTGCCGTCGGTGGACTGGCCGGAATCTACGTTGGTCCAGCCGATCTGGCGCTCTCACTGGGCGTCGATGCCGTCGGATCAACCAAGCATCCCGAGGTGCTGGACGCGATCGGCCGAATCCAGCGCGCGGCGACCGAAGCCGGGCTCGTCGCCGCGATTCACGCCAGTGAGGGCAAGACCGGTCGCGCCATGGCGGAGCTGGGATTTCGGATGATCACACTGGCGGCCGAATCGCAGGCGCTGCGGCGGGGAGCGGTGGAGCACCTACGCGAGGCGACCGGACAATGACAGATACCGCCGCGGTCCGCGAATTGATTGCCGCCTACGCGTTGGCCCTTGACGCGGGCGATATTGAAGGGTGTGTGCAGTTGTTCACCCCGGATGCCCAATTTTTCGTTTATGGGCGGTCTTTCGACGGTCAAGACGGTATCCGCAAGATGTTTCAGGATGCGCCCCGCGGGCTGCATCTGACCGGTGTCTCGCGGATCGATGTCCGCGGCGACACTGCCACTGCCCGGTCGCAGGTGCTGTTCGTCAGGGCCGTCGACCTGCATCTGCGCCCGGCGTTATACGACGACGAATTCGTTCGCCAAGGCACCGAGGGTGGGCAGTGGTGCTTCCAGCGGCGGCGCTGCCAATTCGTCACCAGCCGCGGCCTGTCTGACAGCCCGGAGGGTCCATGACGCCTCGACGTGTCGCGCTGGTGACCGGAGCTGCTGGCGGCCAGGGTTGGGCGATCGCCAAACGGCTTCGCGCAGCAGGCTATTGCGTGGGTGCCTGCGATCTTCGCGCCGAAGATCTGTCGGCCATCGTCGACGAGTTGGGCGACGACGAAATGATCGCGATCGAGCTCGACGTCACCTCCGCGCCACACTGGGAAGCGGCCGTCGACCGGGTCATCGACCGATTCGGGACGCTGACCACGCTGGTCAATGCGGCGGGCATGCTGCGCCGCGCCGCGCTGGCCGAGGAGACCGTCGAGGACTTCGAAAACGCTTGGCGGATAAACTGTCTGGGCGCCTTCCTGGGCATGCGGGCGGCGCTCGGCCCGCTGCGTGAGGCCGAGCACGCGACCATCGTCAACATCTGCAGCACAGGAGCGATCCGCCCCTTCCCGCAGCACTGCGCCTACGGCTCGTCAAAGTGGGCGCTTCGGGGCCTGACCCAAACCGCCGCAGCGGAATTGGCCCAGTCCGGCATCCGGGTCAATGCGGTGTTTCCCGGACCGATCGCCACGCCGATGCTCGATGAGGCCACCCAGGAGCGGCTGGTCGCGATGTCGAGCTTTGGCCGGATCGGCCGGCCCGACGAGGTGGCCGACGCCGTCGCGTTTTTGGTGTCGGAGGAGGCGTCGTTCATCACCGGTTCGGAACTCGTCGTCGATGGTGGGCAATGCCTGCAGATCCGATGAGCACAAGGCGTGACGGAACTGGATGGCGCCGAGCGGCTCGATCCAGTTCTGCGCGCCGTGGCGACGACGCGAACGGACTTTTCACTCGAATCGATTCAGGCCATTCGGGCGCCCTTCAACCAGCGTCGTCGGGAAACCGCCGAAGAAACCGACGCGTCCGGCGTACACATGAACGAGGACACCGTGCTATCCGAATCCGGCGGAGTGCCCGTTCGGATCTATCGCGGCGGCGGTTCACCAGCACCCGCTGTCGTCTACTGCCACGCAGGCGGATTCGCGTTGGGAAACCTCGACACCGATCACCGGCAATGCCTGGAACTCGCGCGGCGCGCCCGCTGCACGGTGGTGTCCGTCGACTACCGGCTGGCACCGGAACACCGTTATCCGGCCGCGCTCAGCGATGCTGCCGCAGTGCTGAATTGGGTGGCCGCCAACGCGACAGAGCTGGGCGTCGATGCCGGCCGCCTGGCGGTCGCGGGCAGTAGCGCCGGCGGCGCCCTGGCCGCATGTATGGCCCACGGAGCCGCCGACGGGTCGCTGCCGCCGGTGGTGTTCCAGCTGCTGCACCAGCCGGTGCTCGACGATCGCGCGACCGGGTCGAAGACCGAGTTCCGGACCAGTCCCGCTTTCGACGGCGAGGCCGCGGACCTGATGTGGCGCCACTACCTCGGAACCGACGCCGGATCACCGGATGCCGTGCCCGCACGGCGCGACGGATTAGCCTGTTTCCCACCGGCTTTGATCACCTGCGCGGAGATCGATCCTTTCCGGGATGAGGCCGTCGACTACGCGCTGCGGCTGCTTCACGCCGGCGTCTCCACCGAGCTGCACGTGTTTGCCCACACCTGTCACGGATTCGATTCGCTGTTGCCCGACTGGTCTGTCTCTGAGCGGCTGTTCGCGTTGCAGGCAGATGCCCTGTCGAACGCGTTCTACGGCGAGTGATCGGGGCATGTTGAAATACAAGTATGGCTTCCGTTCCGGTAGTTCCGCCCGCGCCGGACGGCCTCACGAGCAACGACTTCCCGGTGTTGTGGCCGGTCGGAACCCGCTGGGCCGACAACGACATGTTCGGCCACCTCAATAACGCCGTCTACTACCAGCTGTTCGACACCGCGATCAACGCGTGGATCAACACGACTACCGGGGTTGATCCGCTCAGTACGCCTGCGCTCGGTATCGTCGCCGAGTCGGGCTGTCGCTACTTCTCGGAACTGCATTTCCCGGAGAGCCTCGTGGTGGGTCTGGCGGTGACTCGGCTGGGGCGCAGCAGCGTCACCTACCGGCTGGGCGTGTTCCGGGCGGAGGCGCAGCCGATCACCGCGCTGGGCCATTGGGTGCATGTCTATGTCGATCGGACCAGCCGCAAGTCGGTCCCGATTCCGGATGCCATCCGGTCGCTGCTGTCGACGGCCTGCGTCGATCCACTAGAGCGTTGATCCCATTTCGCGCGACGGCGTCGCGATCGGCATAGCGGCTTCCACCGCCGTCTGACCGGCGATTACTCGCCAAACGTTGATAGGTAATTGGGCCAGCCGATCCACCATCGGCAATACCTGCGGCCGAGGCATCGCCATGCCTCTAGCATCCCTTTACATGCTTTCCAAGGGATCTGCGATGCGAAATCTGGTGGGCAGGTTGGCGGCAGTCGTCATGCTGGCGGCAGCGGCGATGGCAGTCACGACGATCGGGACGCCGGCGGTGAGCTCGGCGTGCGAGCCCGGGCAGTATTGGGAGCCGTTCGGCAAGGCCTGCTTGCCACTGGGCGTCGGACCCCAACCGCTGGCCTGCGAGCCCGGGCAGTGGTGGGACCCGAGCGGCAACATCTGCCGGCCACTCGGCGTCGGGCCGACGCCTCTGGCTTGCGAGCCCGGGCAGTGGTGGGACCCGACGACCAATGTCTGCCGGCCACTGGGCGTCGGACCGCCGGCCGGGTGACGGTCACCGGCCGTCATCGCTTTAGACGGTAGTTCGACTAGTCGGTACCAGCACCGCAGGAACCTGTTCGAAACGGCAGGCTTAGGGCATTTCCGCGTCGAATCGTCCGCTTTTCGGAGTCCGTCGCGGGCCCGGATATGCTTCGGCAATGCCAGTTCTGAGCAAGACCGTCGAGGTCGGTGCCACCGCCGCATCGATCATCGCCATCGTGGCGGATTTCGAGGCGTACCCGCAGTGGAATGAGCCGATCAAAGGCGTATGGATACTCGCCCGCTACGACGACGGGCGCCCCAGCCAGCTGCGGCTCGACACTGAGATCAACGGGATGCCGGGCACATACATCCAGGCCGTGTACTACCCGGGCGCGAATCAGATTCAAACCGTCATGCAGCAAGGCGACCTGTTCGCCAAACAGGAGCAACTGTTCAGCGTGGTGGAGACCGGACAGACGTGCTTGCTGACGGTGGACGCCGACGTCGAGTCCACCCTGCCGGTGCCCGCGCCGATGGTGAAGATGCTCCTCAACAACGTGCTCGAGAGTCTCGCTGAAAGCCTCAAGCAGCGCGCCGAGGAGCTGACCGCCAGCTAGAGGCACGCCTCAGCCGAAGATTCCGGCCTCGTCCAGCATGTCCGTCAACCGGTGCGCCGCGTCGGTGAATTGCCAGACGGTGTGCTCGACGACGGCGGCAGTGTTGCGTCGACGCAGCGCGGCGACCAACTGTCGGTGGTGATCCACCGCGGCCGCGCCCCACTGCGGGTCGCCGGCGTAAATCAGCGCCGGCATGTAGCGCGCCGCATTGAGCAGGAACCACGCCAACTTGATCCGCCCGCTTGCCTGGTTGAAGACGCGATGAAAAGCGAACTCGAGCGTCGCGATGGTTTCGGCGTCGCCCGATGCGACCGCCGCCGCCAGGGCGTCGATGATGTGGTCGAGCTCCGCGATCTCGACATCGGTGATGTGATCGGTGGCCGAGTCGGCCAGTTCCCGCGCGATCGTTGCCTGCAACCAGAAAATGTCGTTCACGTCCTGCCGGGTCAACGGCAAAACGAAGTGCCCGCGGTGCGGCTCCAGCTGCACCATGCCCTCGCCGCGCAGCTTCAGCAGGGCCTCGCGCACCGGCGTGATGCTGACTCCGAGTTCGGCCGCGGTCTCGTCAAGGCGGATGTAAGTCCCCGGGCGCAATTTCCCCGACATGATCGCCAAACGTAAGTGGCCCGCGACTTCGTCGGACAACTGCGCCCGGCGCAGCGGGCGCCGGCTACGCGGTCGCGCAGATATCGGTGCGTTCACATAGGCTGCCAGGACTTTTAGGGGCTTGTCTTTCGTGCCACTGAGGCCATAGTGTGACCCAGACAACACCATGTTTTATCAAATATCAACCTGGCGCAAGCGGTGCGGGAGTGAAGGGAAGGGTTAATTGACCGCGCAACTAGCCAGCCATCTGACACAGGTCGCTGAGCAACCGTATCTCGCTCGCCGGCAGAACTGGGTTAACCAGCTCGAACGGCACGCGCTGATGCAACCTGGCGCCACAGCGCTGCGGCACCTTGGTGGTCGCACGACGACCTGGGCCGACCTGCGGCGTCGGGTTTCGGCGCTGGCCGATGCGCTGAGCCGCCGAGGGGTCGGTTTCGGCGACCGCGTGATGATCCTGATGCTCAACCGCCCCGAGTTCGTCGAGTCGGTCCTGGCGGCCAACATGCTCGGGGCCATCGCCGTCCCGCTCAACTTCCGGCTCACCGCAGCCGAAATCGCCTTCCTGGTCGAGGACTGCGAAGCGCAGGTGATGATCACCGAAGCGGTGCTGGCTCCGGTGGCCACCGGCGTCCGCAACGTCCAGCCGCTGCTGGACACGATCGTCGTGGCCGGCGGCACATCCGGCGGCTCATCCGGAGACGAAGTGCTCGGCTACGAAGACATGGTCAACGAGCCCGGCAATCCGCCAGAGCCGCTGGACATCCCCGACGATTCGCCGGCCCTGATCATGTACACCTCGGGCACCACGGGCCGTCCCAAGGGCGCCGTGCTGACCCACACCAATTTGACCGGCCAGACCATGAGCGGCCTGTACACCATGGGCGCCGACATCAACAACGACGTCGGCTTCATCGGTGTCCCGCTTTTCCACATCGCCGGAATCGGCAACATTCTGTCCGGGTTGCTGCTCGGCGTTCCCACCGTGATCTATCCGCTCGGCGCGTTCGAACCCGGGCGGCTGCTCGACGTGCTGGCCGCCGAGAAGGTCACTGGCATCTTCCTGGTTCCGGCGCAGTGGCAGGCGGTCTGCGCCGAGCAGCAGGCGCGACCCCGTGACCTGAAGCTGCGGGTGATGTCATGGGGGGCCGCCCCGGCGCCGGATGCGCTGCTGCGCGAGATGTCGGAAGTTTTTCCCGGAACCCAGATACTGGCCGCATTCGGCCAGACGGAGATGTCGCCGGTCACCTGCATGCTGCTTGGCGACGACGCGATCCGCAAACGCGGATCCGTCGGCAAGGTGATTCCGACCGTCGCCGCCCGCGTGGTCGACGAGGACATGAATGACGTGCCCGTCGGCGAGGTAGGCGAAATCGTCTACCGCGCACCGACATTGATGAGCGGCTACTGGAACAATCCGGAGGCTACCGCGGAGGCGTTCGCGGGCGGCTGGTTCCACTCCGGCGACCTCGTTCGGATGGACGAGGAAGGCTACGTCTGGGTAGTCGATCGCAAGAAGGACATGATCATCTCCGGCGGCGAGAACATCTACTGCGCCGAGGTGGAGAATGTGCTCGCCGACCATCCCGGCATTGTCGAAGTCGCCGTCGTCGGCCGCTTCCACGAAAAGTGGGGTGAGGTGCCGATCGCGGTCGCCGCTGTAACGGACGACGAGTTGCTGGTCGAACACCTGGTTGAGTTCCTTGGCGAGCGGCTCGCGCGGTACAAGCATCCCAGGGCGCTCGAGATCGTCGACGCGCTGCCCCGCAACCCCGCGGGAAAGGTTCTCAAGACTGAATTGCGTTTGCGGTACGGAGGTTCCATATCGTGAGAAATGGCCTCTGTCAATGGATTTTGCGACAGGAAAGGAAGGTCGGCAGAACCTGTAACGTTTGCCAGCTGTTGACGAAGGGTTAATTGTGCGTATGCGGTTCACACGGTTTCGGCCATCGGGTACATTCCTGTGGTCTCCGTTACTACTTGCCGGTAGGGAGCCGATGATCACACACGCAGGGGCGGGGCGAGGGGGGAAGCGGTGACCACGGAGTCGCGTCCGCACCTGGTCGGTTACTTCCGCGACCAGCTGCAGACCCCGCTTACCCTCATCGGCGGGTTCTTCCGGATGTGCGTGCTGACTGGAAAGGCGTTGTTCCGCTGGCCATTTCAATGGCGCGAGTTCGTCCAGCAGTGCTGGTTCATCATGCGGGTCGCGTTCCTGCCGACCATCTTTGTCTCGATCCCGCTGACCGTGCTGCTGATCTTCACCCTCAACGTTCTGCTGGCCCAGTTCGGTGCCGCCGACCTGTCCGGCGCGGGCGCCGCCATCGGCGCGGTCACCCAGCTCGGTCCCTTGACCACGGTGCTGGTGGTGGCCGGCGCCGGTTCGACGGCGATCTGCGCCGACTTGGGCGCCCGTACCATCCGCGAGGAGATCGACGCGATGGAGGTGCTCGGCATCGACCCGATCCACCGGCTGGTGGTGCCCCGGGTGATCGCCGCGACCCTGGTCGCCACGCTGCTGAACGGTCTGGTCATCACCGTCGGCCTGGTCGGCGGCTACCT
The DNA here is from genome assembly GCA_963708995.1 of uncultured Actinomycetota bacterium. Taxonomy (GTDB): domain Bacteria; phylum Actinomycetota; class Actinomycetes; order Mycobacteriales; family Mycobacteriaceae; genus Mycobacterium. Next base: position 53,973 of record CAVPUR010000020.1, on the reverse strand, counting down.
CTTCGGTGTCTACCTGCAGAACGTGTCGGGCGGCGCCTACCTGGCGACCCTGACCACCATCACCGGCCTGCCCGAGGTGGTCATTGCCACGATCAAAGCCGCGACGTTCGGACTCATCGCCGGCTTGGTCGGCTGTTTCCGCGGGCTGACCGTGCGCGGCGGCTCGAAAGGTCTGGGCACGGCGGTCAACGAGACCGTGGTGCTGTGTGTCGTCGCGCTGTACGCGGTCAACGTGGTGCTGACCACCATCGGTGTTCGATTCGGAACGGGGCACTGACATGTCCACCGGTACCGTAGTACGCGCCCGATTCCCGCGGGCCACAGAAAATCTGAATCGCTATGGCGGTGCTGCGGGGCGCGGGCTCGACACCGCCGGCCGGATGACCTGGTTCGCGATGGAGACCATCGCGAACATCCCGAATGCGCTGAGCCGCTATCGCAAGGAGACGCTGCGGCTGATCGCCCAGATCGGGATGGGCACCGGTGCGATGGCCGTCGTCGGCGGCACCGTCGCGATCGTCGGTTTCGTGACGCTGTCCGGCAGCTCACTGGTCGCCATCCAGGGCTTCGCGTCACTGGGAAACATCGGTGTCGAGGCGTTCACCGGCTTCTTCGCCGCCCTGATCAACGTACGCCTTGCCGCCCCCATCGTCACCGGCATCTCGCTGGCCGCCACCGTCGGCGCCGGCGCCACCGCCGAGCTGGGAGCCATGCGGATCAGCGAGGAAATCGACGCCCTGGAAGTGATGGGCATCAAGTCGATCTCGTACCTCGCGTCCACCAGGTTCATCGCCGGGCTAGTGGTGATCATTCCGCTCTACGCGCTGGCGATGATCATGGCGTTCCTGTCCCCACAGATCACCACGACGGTGCTCTACGGACAATCCAACGGCACCTACGACCACTATTTCCGGACGTTCCTGCGCCCCGATGACGTGTTCTGGTCCTTCGTTGAGGTCATCATCATCGCGGCGGTCGTGATGATCACCCACTGCTACTACGGGTACAGCGCCGGCGGCGGGCCCGTCGGCGTCGGCGAGGCCGTCGGGCGATCGATGCGTTTCTCGCTGGTCGCGGCGCCGGTCATTGTCTTGTTAGCCGCGTTGGCGCTCTACGGCGTCAACCCCAACTTCGCACTCACGGTGTAGCCGCCATGACGACACCGGCAAAGTTCAACGCGCCACGGAGCCACCCGTACAAGCTGGCCGGCGTGGGCTTGCTGCTGGTCGCTGCGGTGATTCTTTTCTTGGTGTTCGGCCAGTTCCGGGGCGATTTCACACCCAAAACCAAGTTGACGATGGTGGCTCCACGGGCGGGGCTCGTGATGGATCCGGGCTCGAAGGTCACCTACAACGGCGTGGAGATCGGCCGGGTGGGCCACATCTCTGAGACCACGGGGCCCAACGGCAAGCCGGCTGCCAAGTTCACCTTGGACGTGTACCCGAGGTATCTGTCACTGATCCCGGAGAACGTCAACGCCCAGATCAAGGCGACCACGGTCTTCGGTGGCAAATACGTCTCGTTGACCACGCCCAGAGACGCCAGCGGAAACAGCGTCGCCAGGGGGCACCTCAAGCCGTCCACCACGATTGACGCGACGGCGGTGACCACCGAGATCAACACGCTATTCCAGACCATCACCTCGATCGCGGAGAAGGTGGATCCGGTCAAGCTGAACCTCACGCTGAGCGCGGCCGCCCAATCGCTGGCCGGCTTGGGCGACCGGTTCGGGCAGTCGATCGTCAACGCCAACGCGATTCTCGACGATGTCAATCCGCAGATGCCGCAGGCCCGCCACGACATCCAACAGCTGGCGGCCCTGGGCGACACCTATGCCAACGCCGCCCCGGATTTGCTCGACTTGCTCAACAACGCGGTGGTGACGTCGCGCACGATCAACGCCCAGCAGAAGGATTTGGACCAGGCGTTGTTGTCGGCGGCCGGATTCGGCAACACCGGTGCCGACATCTTCAAGCGGGGCGGGCCGTATCTGGCGCGTGGCTCCGAGGACCTGGTGCCCACCGCCCAGCTGCTGGACACCTACAGCCCGGAGCTGTTCTGCACCGTGCGTAACTACCACGACATCGAACCCAAAGCCCGAGAGTTCCTCGGCGGTAACGGCTACTCGCTCAATACCCACACCGAGCTGATGTCGGGGTTGGGCCTCTTCCTCAACCCGGTGGCGGCGGTAGCCACACTTGCCTCGCTGTTCGGCGGGCTGGCCGGAGTGGTCGGCGGGGCACCGAACCCCTACACATACCCGGAGAACCTGCCGCGGGTGAACGCCCGCGGTGGACCGGGGGGCGCGCCGGGTTGCTGGCAGCACATCACCCACGATCTGTGGCCGGCGCCGGAGTTGGTGATGGACACCGGCAACAGCATTGCGCCTTATAACCACCTGGACACCGGTTCGCCCTACGCCATCGAGTACGTGTGGGGCCGTCAGGTAGGGGATAACACGATCAACCCATGAAAATCACCGGCACCATCGTCCGACTCAGCATCTTCTCCCTGGTGCTGCTGCTTTTTACTGTCATGATCTTCGTTGTTTTCGGTCAGCTCCGGTTCGACCGGACCAATGGCTACTCTGCGGAATTCAGCAACATCAGCGGGCTGCGGGCGGGCCAATTCGTCCGGGCCTCGGGGGTGGAGATCGGCAAGGTCGACTCGGTGCACCTGATCGACGGCGGCGCGCGGGTGCGGGTGGACTTCAACGTCGATCGCTCGGTACCGCTGTACCAGTCGACGTCCGCCCAGATCCGCTACCTCGACCTGATCGGCAACCGCTACTTGGAGCTCAAGCGCGGCGAGGGCGACGGCTATGACAAGGTCCTGCCGCCGGGTGGATTCATCCCGGTGGCGCGAACATCGCCGGCGCTGGACCTCGACGCGCTGATCGGTGGTTTCAAACCGCTGTTTCGGGCGCTGGACCCGGAGAAGGTCAACACCATCGCGACGGCCCTGGTCACCGTGTTCCAGGGTCAGGGCGGCACCATCAACGACATCCTCGACCACACCGCCCAGCTGACCGCGCAGATCGGCCAGCGTGACCAGGCGATCGGCGAGGTGGTCAAAAACCTGAACATCGTGCTGGACACCACGGTTCGGCACCGCCAGCAATTCGACCAGACCATCAACAACCTTGAGGTGCTGATCACCGGGCTGAAGAACCACGCCGATCCGCTGGCGGCCGGTACCGCGAACATCAGCAACGCCGCGGGAACGGTCGCCGATTTGCTGGCCGAAGACCGCGGTCTGCTGCATAAGACCCTGAACTACCTGGACGCGGTTCAGCAGCCGCTCATCGATCAGCAAGATCAGCTGAACGACTTCCTCCACAAGGTGCCGACCGCGTTGAACCTGATCGGGCGGAACATCGGCTCGTATGGCGACTTCGTCAGCTTCTATGCCTGCGACATCACCCTCAAGATCAACGGGCTGCAGTCCGGCGGCCCGGTCCGCACGGTCCGGCTCTTCAACCAGCCGTCGGGTAGGTGCTCACCGCAATGAGATCGCTGGAACCTTCGAATCGGCTGCGCATCGGACTGATGGGCATCCTGGTGATGCTGCTCGTCATCGGCGTGGGGCAGAGCTTCACCAGTGTTCCGATGATCTTCGCCAAGCCCAGCTATTACGGGCAGTTCACCGACACCGGCGGACTCAGCAAGGGCGACAAGGTGCGCATTGCCGGCATGGACGTCGGCAAGGTCGAAGGGCTCTCGATCGACGGCGACCACATCGTGATCAAGTTCTCTCTCGGCACCAACAGCATCGGCACCGAGAGCCGGCTGGCGATCCGCACCGACACCATCCTCGGCAAGAAGGTCCTGGAAGTCGAGGCGCGGGGCAGCCGGCAGCTGCGCCCCGGAGACAGCTTGCCGCTGGGCCAAAGCACTACTCCCTATCAGATCTACGACGCCTTCTTCGACGTCACCAAAGCGGCCCAGGGCTGGAACATCGACACGGTCAAGCAATCGCTGCACGTGTTGTCGGAGACCGTCGATCAGACCTATCCCCACCTGAGCGCAGCTCTGGACGGGGTGGCGAAGTTCTCCGACACGATCGGCAAGCGCGACGAGGAGATCACGCACTTGCTCGCCCAGGCCAATCAGGTGGCCAGCATCCTGGGTGACCGCAGTCAGCAGTTCGACCGCCTGTTGGTCAACGCGAAGACGCTGATCGCCGCGTTCAACGAGCGCGGACAGGCCATCGACGCGTTGCTGGGTAACGTCGCCGCGTTCTCGCAACAGGTCAAGGGGCTGATCAACGACAACCCGAACTTGAACCACGTTCTCGAGCAATTGCGCACGATCAGCGGCATCCTGGTGCAGCGCAAAGACGACTTGGCCAAGGGGTTCATCGAGGTCGGCGGGTTCCTGCCGTCGTTGAACGAGGCCATCGCGTCGGGCCCGTACTTCAAAGTGGTCCTGCACAACCTGGCCCAGGGCCAGATCGTGCAGCCGTTCATCGATGCGGCGTTCAAGCGGCGCGGCCTGGACCCCGAGAACTTCTGGCGCGGCGCCGCGCTGCCGGCATACCGCTGGCCCGACCCCAACGGCACCCGCTTCCCCAACGGTGCACCGCCCCCGGCGCCGCCGGTGCTGGAGGGCACTCCGGATCATCCGGGGCCGGCGGTCGGGCCCGGGTCGCCCTGCTCCTACGCCCCGGCGAATCCCAACGGCAATGTCACCATCGGGGACGAGGGCCTGCCGCGGCCGTGGAATCCGCTGCCCTGCGCGGGCGCGACCGTCGGCCCGTTCGGTGGCGGCGGCTTCCCCGCGCCGATCGACGTTCAGATTTCGCCGCCGGACCCCAACGGTTTGCCGCCCACGCCGGGTGTCCCGGCCGCCGCACCTCCGGGCGGGCCGCCGCCGAACGTTCCGGGCACCCCGGTGCCGCTGCCCGACGCACCACCCGGCGCGCGCACCATGCCGGTGCCACCGGCACCGTTCTCGCTGCCGCCGGGGTTCCCGCCGGGTCCGCCCGCAGCACCCGGGCCCGGGCCGCAACTGCCGGCCCCCTTCATTAATCCGGGCGGTTCGGGCGGTAGCGGCGCGGCGGGAGGTAGCCAGAATTGAGCACCATCTTTGATATCCGCAACCTGAGATTGCCGAGGCTGTCCCGCACGTCGGTGATCATCGGGTCGCTGGTGGTGATCTTGGCCCTGGTCGTCGGGTATGTCGGCTTCCGGCTGTACCAGAAGCTGACGAACAACACCGTGGTCGCCTACTTCCCGGCGGCGAACGCGCTCTACGCGGGGGACAAGGTCCAGATCATGGGCTTGCGGGTGGGCGCGATCGACAAGATCGAGCCGGCCGGCGACAAGATGAGGGTCACCCTGCACTACCTGAACAAGTACAAGGTTCCCGCCAACGCCTCCGCGGTGATCCTCAACCCGACGCTGGTGGCCTCGCGGGCCATCCAGCTGGAGCCGCCCTACAAGGGCGGCCCGGTGATGGGCGACAACGCGGTGATCCCGGAAGAACGCACCCAGGTCCCGACCGAGTGGGACCAGCTGCGCAACAGCATCACCAACATCATCTCCAAGCTGGGCCCCACCCCCGAGCAGCCGAAGGGCCCGTTCGGTGAGGTCCTCGAATCGTTCGCCGACGGGCTGGCCGGCAAGGGCAAGCAGATCAACACGACGCTGAACAGCTTGTCGCAGGCGTTGACCGCCTTGAATCAAGGCCGCGGCGACTTCTTCGCGGTGGTGCGCAGCCTGGCGCTGTTCGTCAACGCGCTACACCAGGACGACCAACAGTTTGTCGCGCTGAACCAGAACCTGGCGGACTTCACCACGCGGCTCGCGCACTCCGACACCGACCTCGCCAATTCGCTCCAGCAGTTCGACGGCCTGCTCACCACGCTTCGCCCCTGGCTCGCGCAGAACCGCGGGGTGCTGACTCAGGACGTCAATAACCTGGCCGAGGCGACGAACACGCTGCTTCAGCCGGAATCGCTGAATGGGCTGGAGACCTTCTTGCACGTCGGTCCGACTGCGGTTGCCAACGTGAACCAGATTTACCACCCGACGCACGGCTCCGTTGTCGCCATTCCGGCGATCACCTTCTCGAACCCGATGCAGTTCATCTGCAGCTCAATCCAGGCCGGCAGCCGGCTCGGGTATCAAGAGTCCGCCGAACTCTGCGCGCAGTATCTGTCGCCGATCCTCGACGCGATCAAGTTCAACTACTTCCCGTTCGGCTTGAACCTGTTCAGCACCGCCGAGACGCTGCCCAAGGAGGTCGCCTACTCCGAGCCGCGGCTGCATCCGCCCAACGGCTATAAGGACACCACCGTCCCGGGGATCTGGGCGCCGGATACCCCGTTGTCGCACCGCAACACCCAACCTGGCTGGATCGTCGCCCCGGGGATGCAAGGCCAGCAGGTCGGCCCGATCACCGCGGGCCTGATGACCCCCGAGTCGTTGTCCGAACTGATGGGTGGCCCCAACATCGAGCCCGTTGAGTCGAACCTGCAGACTCCGCCGGGACCGCCCAACGCCTACGACGAGCACCCGTGGGTGCCGCCCGCGGGCTTGAACGCCCCGGTCCCGATCCAGCCGCCGCCACCGGGGCCGGACGTGCTCCCCGGTCCCGTCGCTCCCACGCCTGCGCCGGTATCGGCGCCGGCGCCCAATGCCGGTGGCCCGCCACTGCCCGCTGAGGTAGGAGCCGGCCAGTGAGGGCGTCGCGGCTGGGTCGGGTGATCCGCCGAAAGACCTGGCAGGGGCTGGTGCTGCTGGCGATCGCGCTGGTCGCAAGCTCGTGCGGCTGGCATGGCATCTCCAACGTGCCGATCCCGGGCGGCCCGGGCGGGGGGTCGAGTTCCTACACCCTCTACGTTCAGGTGCCGGACACGCTGGCGATCAACGGCAACAGCAAGGTGATGGTCGCCGACGTCTACGTCGGCTCAATCAAGGCCATCAACCTGAAGAACTGGATCGCCACCCTGACGCTGGGGGTGTCCAAGAACGTCAAGCTACCCAAGAACGCGCTCGCCAAGATCGGCCAGACTTCGCTGCTGGGTTCTCAGCACGTGGAACTGCTCTCCCCGCCGAACCCGTCGTCCGAGCAACTGAAGGACGGCGACACCATTCCGCTGAAGAACTCGTCGGCATATCCGACCACTGAGCAGACACTGGCCAGTCTCTCGATGATCTTGCACGGTGGCGGCATCCCGAACTTGGAAGCGCTGCAGAACGAGGTCTACAACATCTTCAACGGGCGAGGCGACCAGATCCGGGCTTTCCTCGGCAAGTTGGATACCTTCACCGACCAGCTCAACCAGCAACGCGATGACATCACCCACGCGATCGACTCGACCAACCGGCTGCTGACCTATGTCGGTCGACGCAACGACGTGATCGAGCGGGTGCTGACCGACATCCCGCCGCTGATCAAACATTTCGCCGACACCAAGAACCTGCTGATCAATGCCGTCGACTCGGTCGGGCAACTCTCCAAGTACGCCGACCAGTACCTGTCGGAAGCACGTGGGCCCCTGCACACCAACCTGCAGTCGCTGCAATGCCCGTTGCGGGAACTCGGGCGCGCCTCGCCGTATCTGATCGGCGCGCTGAAGTTGATCCTCACCCAGCCGTACGACATCGACACGGTTCCGAAGCTATTCCGTGGCGACTACCAGAACGTGTCGCTGACGCTGGACGTGACCTACAGCTCCATCGACAACGCCTTCCTCACCGGCACCGGATTGTCCGGAGCGTTGCGTGCGCTCGAGCAGTCGTTCGGCCGCGACCCCGAGACGATGATCCCCGACGTCCGCTACACGCCGAACCCCAACGACGCGCCCGGCGGACCGCTGGTGGAGAGGGCGGAGCGCGGCCAATGCTGACTCCTTTCATCAGACGCCAGCTGATCGCGTTCGCCATCTTGACCGTGGTCTCGATTTTCGTGCTGGGCGTGTACTACCTGCGGGTTCCCAGCCTGGTGGGGATCGGCCAGTACACGCTCAAGGCCGAGCTCCCGGCGTCGGGGGGTCTGTACCCGACGGCCAATGTGACCTACCGCGGCATCACCATCGGCAGGGTCACTCAAGTCGAGCCGACCGAACAGGGCGCCGAAGCGACGATGAGCATCGCCAGCCGCTACAAGATCCCGATCGATACGGTCGCAAACGTGCATTCGGTCTCGGCGGTCGGTGAGCAGTTTTTGGACCTGGTGTCGAGCGGAAACCCCGGCAAATACTTCTCAGAGGGACAAACCATCACCAAGGGCACGGTTCCCAGCGAGATCGGCCCGGCGCTGGACACCGCCAACCGGGGCCTCGCGGCGTTGCCGGCGGACAAGATCCCCAAGTTGCTCGACGAGACAGCACAATCGGTCGGCGGGTTGGGTCCTGCGCTGCAACGACTGGTCGACGCGACCCAGGCGATCGTCGGTGACTTCAAGAACCAGATCACCGACGTGAACGACATCATCCAGCATTCCGGACCGGTCCTGGACAGTCAGGTCAACTCAGGAAGCGCAATCGAGCGCTGGGCGCGCAACCTGAACACCTTGTCCGCGCAGACCGCGCAAAACGACCAGCATGTGAGGAGCATCCTGTCTCAGGCGGCGCCGACCGCCGATCAGCTCAACGACGTATTCAATGACGTCCGGGAATCGCTGCCACAGACGCTGGCGAATCTTGAGATTGTCTTCGATCTGCTCAAGCGCTACCACACCGGACTAGAGCAAGTGCTGGTGTTCCTGCCGCAGGGTGCTTCGATCGCGCAGACGGCGGCCGCGCCGTTCCCGCATCAAGCCGCACTCGACCTCGCGTTGTCCATCAACCAGCCCCCGCCATGTCTGACGGGCTTCATTCCGGCATCGGAGTGGCGCTCGCCGGCGGACACCAGCCTGCAGCCGTTGCCGACCGGAACCTACTGCAAGATTCCGATGGATACGCCGGCCAACAGCGTGCGCGGATCGCGCAACATTCCGTGTGTTGACGTCCCGGGCAAGCGGGCGGCCTCGCCACGGGAGTGCCGCTCCGACAAACCGTACGTCCCGCTGGGGACCAATCCCTGGTTCGGCGAGCCGAACCAGATCCTGAGCTGCCCGGCGCCCTCGGCGCGCTGCGACCAGTCGGTACGGCCCGGCATGGTGATCCCGGCGCCGTCGGTGGACAACGGTTTGAACCCGGCACCGGCCAACAAGCTGCCGCCGGGCGGGCTGACGCCGCCCCCGATCAGCGACCCGCTGCAGCGACCCGGCTCGGGGAGCGTGCAGTGCAACGGGCAACAGCCCAACCCGTGTGTCTACACTCCGGGCGGGCCCCCGACTGCGGTATACAGTCCCCAGAGCGGTGAGCTGGTAGGGCCCGACGGAGTCAAATACTCCGTCCGAAACTCGACCAAAACAGGAGACGACGGATGGAAGGAGATGCTGGCGCCCGTCGCCGGCTGAAACCACCACCGATGTCGATGATCCGACGTCTGCGTAACCGGCGGCCAGAGATTCCTGAGGAATCCGAGGCCGCGACCGAGCAGACACACACCGAGGTGACGGCCGAGGATTCGCAAGATTCCGAGGCCGGAGCCGAGCAGACAGACTCAGCGGTGACGGCCGAGGATTCGCAAGAATCCGATGCCGCGACCGAGCAGGCTAGCACCGAGGCCGCGGAAGAGGCCTCGCCAGAATCCGAGGCCGCGGAAGAGACCGAGGCTGTGGAGCCGAGCGTCGTCGAACGGGGGCCGTCGCGCCTCGGGCTCGGATGGGTAGCCGGCATCGCAGCGGCGCTCGTCTTGATCGCCGGCGGCATCGGGTTCTTCGGCGGCTACCTTGCGCTGCGGGCCCACCAGCAAAGCCAAACGTTGGCGCGTAACAACGCCGCGGCGCTGGAAGCCGCGAAGGTTTGTGTGGCGGCTACGCAGGCACCGGACACCAGCGCGATGGCCGCCAGCGAACAGAAGATCATCGACTGTGGCACCGACGTGTACCGCAGCCAGGCAATGCTGTACACCAGCATGCTGGTACAGGCGTATCAGGCTGCGAACGTACATGTTCAGGTGTCCGATGAGCGGGCGGCGGTCGAGCGCAACGACAGCGACGGTTCGATCGATGTGCTCGTCGCGCTCCGCGTCAAGGTGTCGAACGATCAGACGCAGAACCAGGAAACCGGCTACCGGCTGCGGGTGAAAATGGCACCGGTTGACGGGCAGTACAAGATCGCCAGACTCGACCAGGTGACGAAGTGACGGTGGTGGTCGAGGAAACTAAGACCGAGATTCAGACCACGGAGGTCATCCCAGAGTCACCGCAGAATAGCTTGGCGCCGTGGCATGTTCGCGTCGGCGCGTTCGCCGTTGACGTCCTGCCGGGTTGCGCCGTGGTGGCCACGATGGCGTTGGTCTCTTTCACCGTGCCGCCGCGCGGCGTGTGGTGGTGGGTGAGTATTTCGGTTGCCGGGGTGGCCTTTTTGCTGGTGTTGGTCAACCGCTTGGTGCTGCCGACGATCACCGGGTGGAGCTTGGGACGCGCTGTCTGTGGAATTGCGGTGGTAGGTCGCGACGGGGAAGCCCCCGGGCCGTGGCGGCTGCTGCTGCGGGACCTGGCCCACCTGCTCGACACCGCGTCGTTGTTCGTGGGATGGCTATGGCCGCTGTGGGATTCACGACGCCGGACTTTCTCGGACATCTTGTTGGGCACCGAGGTGCGATGCATCGAACCAGACGAGCGGCCGGGCAACACACGGCGGTGGACCGCGGTGGCGGTGCTGACGTGCGCGTTCGTGTGCGTGGCGGGTGCGGTGCTCAGCTACGCGGTGGTGGACTCCCGCGATCGGGCGATCGATCAAACGCGCCAACAGATTTCGGTTCAGGGGCCGAAGCTCGTCGCACAGATGCTGACCTACGACCCGAAATCGTTGCAGGACGACTTCGCGCGCGCCCAGTCGCTGGCCACCGACAAGTATCGGCCCAAATTGGTCGAGCAGCAGGAGATCGTGAAGAAGGGCCACCCCGTCGTCAACGAGTACTGGCGGAACGATGCCGCCATTCAATCGGCGACGCCCGATCGGGCGACGATGCTGTTGTTCATGCATGGCCGGCGAGGCGAAGGGGGCGAGCAACGCTATATCACCGCAACCGTGCAGGTGAATTTCGCCAAAGGCGCGGACGAACGCTGGCGCGTTGACGACCTCACCGTGCTGGCCAAGCCGAAACCGCCCGGGAACGGAAAATGAGTCCCCGCCGCAAGTTTCGCCCCGGCGAGGAATCCCTCCTCGTCGCACACACCGCCCAGCTGCGGCGCCGCTGGGGATTACCGCTTGCGGCAACGGTTTCCGCGCTGCTCATGGTGGCGGCGGTCACGGTGTCCACGCTGATGCTGATCTCCCATCAATCCCGGGAGCGCACCGCGGCAAAGGACCGCGAGGTGCTCAGCTATGTCAGATGGTTCATGGCGGATTTCACCTCCGTTGACCCGTATCACGCCAACGATTACATAGAGCGGATTTTGGCCCAGGCGACCGGCGATTTCGCCAAGCAGTATCACGACAAGGCGAACGAGATCCTGCTGCAGGTCGCTCGTGCCGAGCCGACCAGCGGTACGGTCCTCGACGCCGGCGTGGAAAGGTGGAACGACGACGGCAGCGCCACCGTGTTGGTGGCTACCGGGGTCACCTCGAAGTCGCCGGATGAAAAACAGGTATTCGAGAACACCAATCGTTGGACGGCAACCGCCAAGCAGGAAGGGAGTCAGTGGAAGATCAGCAACCTGCTGCAGGTGATCTGACCGTCGACCCGCCGGAGCAAGAGGACGCCTCAGAACAGCCCGAACAGCCCGACGGTGACGCTGTAGCGGCCCCCGAGGACGCTGAAGGCGCTGAAGACGCTCAAGACGCTGCGATGCGGACCAGGCGACCGGCCGGTAAGCGGATCGCCATCGCCGCCGCGATCGCGGCCGTGCTCTTCGTCGGCTCCGCCGCATTCGCGGGCGCGACCATGCAGCCCTACCTGTCCGACCGCGCCGTCGTCGCAACCAAACTGAAAGTGGCGCGCACCGCCGCCAACGCGATCACGACGCTGTGGACCTACACGCCGGAAAACATGGACAGCCTGGCCGACCGGGCCGCGACGTACCTCAGCGGTGATTTCGCAGCCCAGTACCGCAAATTCGTCGATGCGATCGTGGCCCCCAACAAACAGGCCAAGATAACCAACCGCACCGAAGTCACCGGCGCAGCGGTGGAATCGCTGGAAGGCCCGAATGCCGTCGCCATCGTGTACACCAACACCACGTCCACCAGCCCGCTGACCAAGAACGTCCCGTCGCTGAAGTATCTGTCCTACCGGCTGATCATGAAGCGGGACAACGGCCGCTGGCTGGTGACCAGGATGACGACCATCACCTCACTGGATCTGACGCCTCAGCTGTAGCTGGACCCCATGGCCGTTGCTTCGCCGGTATCGGACCGGTTGACCGTGATCGCGCTACTGTTGCTGACCTTCGCCACGGGGCTGGCCGACGCGATCAGCATCCTGGTGCTCGGCCACGTGTTCGTCGCCAACATGACGGGCAACGTGATCTTCCTCGGCTTCTGGCTCGCCCCGCGGACCACCATCGACCTGACCGCCGTCGCGGTGGCGCTCCCGACCTTCGTCTGCACGACCATCATCAGCGGCCGGTTGTTCCGGCATTTCGGTGCGCGGACGCGGCGGTGGATCACCACGGTGCTGGCTACCGAAATCGTGTTGTTGGTGGCGTTGTCGATCCTGGCCGGCACCGGTGTGCTGCGCTACCACGACAACACCAAGCTCATCATGATCGGCCTGCTCGCGGTGACGTTCGGGCTACAGCACTCCAGCGCCCGCCAGTTCGGGATTCAAGAACTCTCCACTACCGTGTTGACGTCGACGATCGTCAGCCTCGGTCTGGACAGTCATCTGGCCGGCGGCACGGGTGCCCGCCAAAAGCTGCGCTTCAGCGTTGTTTTCACCATGTGCGCCGGCGCCTTTCTGGGCGCGACCATGTCGCGCTTCGTCGTCGCGCCGGTGTTCGTGCTGACGGCGGCCGTGGTCGCGGTCAGTATGCTGATCTTCCGGTTTGGCCGGGCTGGTGCGAAACAACCTGTGGCTGAAGCTAATTGAATGCCAGCCAGCTGGGCAGCGCTCGTTCGTGCGAATCGCAGAGGACCTGGCGGGTATCGCAGGATCCCCGCGGCGAGCCCGCGCCCGCCCACATGCCGCCGGTGTCGCGGCGCAGCACAATGGCCGACGACCCGCCGCCGTCGAGCAGGATCGCGGTATCGCTACCCAGGCCGCGGAACAGGTCCTGGATGTTGTCCGGCGTGTAGCTGCCGCCCTCGAAGATGTACATCTCGTCTTTTTGCTTGGCATAGGCGAGGGCCGTTCGCGCCGCGCTGGGCCCGCCGTCGTTGAGCTGGCCGGTTCTGCCAGGGGACAACAGCCCGATCCCGGACACCGCGACGAACCTCTCGTTCTTGTTGAGCAGGTCCTGGACTACCGGAGTGGCGACGTCGTAGTCCTGTGTGCCCTTGGGCCGCACCACATACGGCGCACCGCCGGAGGGCAGAATCATCGTCGTCAACGCGCTCCAGCTCTCGCCCCCGCCCGAAAGGCCTTGCTTGCCGGGATAGGCGATGGTACCCGTGACTGCCTCGTTGGCTCGGCCCTGGCCGTGGGTGTTGTCCACAAACGCGCCCAGCGGTGAACTGCAGCCGGTGGTGCGCCACGTGCCGCCCTTTTGCCCGCGCACGTCGAAGAAGTTCGCGTTGATCGCGATCGTCGGTTCGCCCATTCGCTGCCACGCCTGCAGCGGCGCGTAGACCTCGGAGGCCTGCATCAGCCCCTCGCCCGTGCGGGCTCCGGGATTGCTCTCGCAGCGCGCCTGGTCACCCTGGTGGGTGTCTACCAGAAGGTGCGGTGAAAGCCGTTCCGCCGCACTCTTGATGATCATCAGGTGCCCGCCGTTGTTCCCCTCGTACCAGCTGCCGCCGGCGTTGAGCATCGGCATGGGGTGACCGGCGCCGAAGTTGTAGACCAGGTAGGAGCCCTGGGTGGTGCTGATGGCGCTCGCGAGCATCTCGCGCCCGTCAGCGGCGTGCGCGACCGGTTGGCCCGTGGTGATGGTGAGCGTCGCGCATAGCGCCATCGTGGAAGTCACCGCAGAACACCAAGCCGCCAGCCGACGCAAGCTGGCGATGGCGGGAAGCACGGTAGCCCTTTCAGCCCGGATGAACCCTGATGAAGAAGGGACATGCTCAGGATCAGTCACATTGGCCACTCTGTCAACAAAAGTAACAGTCGAGTGACGCTTCGGCCGCGCCGCAATTACGTTTGCTCGCTTGGGCTTTCGCCTTTGCTCTGGCGCGCTTGATGTTGCGCCTGGTGTTCGGCGGCGATCGCCAGGCCTACTGCTCCCTGAATCCGGTGGAAGCCCTTGCGGTCGTAGATGTGCGTGATGATGCCGCCCACCAACAGTCCGATCACCAGGCCGACCGACGTCATAACCAACGCCTGGGACAGGCCGGCATCCGCGTGGCCGTTGAGATAGAGCAGTGAGCGCACGCCCAGGAACACTTGATGCATCGGCTCGAACTCGGCCAGCCACCGGAAGAACGGCGGCACCGCTTCCAACGGGACGGTGGCGCCCGCCGACGGTAAGCCGAGGATCACGAAGACCAGCATGCTGAACAACAGGCCCATGGAGCCCAGCACCGCGATGAGTGAGCTGGACGTGATACCCACTGCGCTGATGGCGAATACCCCGTAGAGCCACAGCTGCCAGCCGAGCGGTATAGGCATGCCCAGCCCATGCGCGATAGCCATGTAGATCGCCGACGTCAGCAACCCCAACATGACCATGATGGCCCACTTGACCACCAGCGTCTGCAGGCGCGAGATCCTGACCTGCTCGGCGAGTCGATACACCGGGCCCCATTCGGCCGGTACGTAGCCGAGCATCGAATCCACCAGCGTGCTCACCACGATGCTGCCGGTAAAACCCGCCAGCAAGAGCAAGAGTGCGTAGTAGAAGGCCGACAATCCGCTGCCGGCGCCGTTCGGCAACGGTTTGTAGACAGCCGATTTGACGTCAATGGGATTGGCCAGCACGGTCGCTGACGCTCCACTCAGCGGCGTCCCACCGGTTTGCGCTGAGACCTCATCTGAGACCTGGGCCGAAAGGTTCTTGCCCACTTGGCTATTGGCGATCGTCATGGCTTTGGTCAGGGTCTGCCCGGCGATGCCGGAGCCCAACGTGCCGGCGCGCTGGTTGGTGAAGATCGTGACTGAGGGGCGGTCGGCATGGGTGGGCGTAACCGCGCTCGCCCCGAAATCGCCGAGATTGGACGAGAAGGTCGGCGGAATCAACAGTTCCCCATATACCTTGGCGTCGTCCAGCTGCCGCTGCGCCTCGTCATGGGAAAGCACTCGGATGTCGTAGGTGTTCTTGTCCGCCTGACCGACCAGGCCTTCGACTAATTTTGCGCCCCACGGCCCGGCGTCCTCGTTCACCACGGCGATCGGGAAGTGGCGCAGGTTGGTGATCGGATTCAAGATCCCGCCCAAATACAGTGCGGCAAGTGCCGACATGAGGGCCAGCGTGGCAAGGATCGGGAATGCCCAGAAGCGAAGGGTCCGTAGCGCTTTTATGTTCGCCTTCGGGTTCGGTGCCGCGTGCCGCGGCTGCGATTCAGACATGCGGGTTCCTGTCTACTCGTGCCCACTCTATGTGGTTCTAGCCGCCCAGCTTTGCGTGCATTTCCCAGATCAGCACTTCCGCAGGCTCTTTCGCGGTCAGCCGCCGGCCGTCGGCGTCGGTGAACCGGACCGCGTCGCCCGCTTCGAGGTCGCCGACTCCCTCGAGGGTGAGCCGGCCGCGCGCAACGAACACGTGCAGGTAGGGCGCCGGGGGCAGACTCGACCGCGTCGCCGGGCTGCAACCGCGCGACGTGCAGCGCGGCGTTGCGGTTGTGCAGGGTGATGGCCGCGTCGTGCCCGGGTATGCCCGAGGCGACGGTCACCAGGCTGCCGCGCAACAGGTCCGCGTCGATCTCGGACTGCTGGTAGCCCGGCGAGATGCCCGGCCTCATCGGGGATCACCCACATCTGCACGAAATGCACTGGCTCCGTGACGGATTCGTTCTTCTCCGAATGCAGGATCCCGCTGCCCGCCGACATCCGTTGGGCCAGACCGGGATAGATCACCCCACGATTGCCGGTGGAATCCTGATGCGCCAGTGCGCCCTGCAGTACCCAGGTCACGATCTCCATGTCGCGGTGCGGGTGGGTGTCAAAACCGGCAGCCGGTTGCACCAGGTCGTCGTTGTTCACCAGCAGCAGCCCGTGGTGGGTGTTGTCCGGGTCGTAGTGGTCGGCGAATGAGAACGAATGCCTGGATTGCAGCCAGGATGTCCGGGTGACGGCCCGGTCGGCCGCACGGCGGATCTCCATGGCGGCAGGCATGACCCTCAGGGTAGTGCCGCCAGCAGCTCCTGGGCGTGGCGCAGCGCGGCGTCGAGCTCGCCAAGTGTCAGCCCGGCCGAGCGGCCCAGGTGGATCTCGATCTGGTATTCCGGCTGGCCGTCCTGCCCGAAAATCGGCAGCACCACGAATTCCGTTGCAGCGAGCTCTGTTTCGAGCTTATCGGTGACCGACTGCAGCGTCACCATCGTCATCAGGGTGGTGAGCTGGCGGCTTACCTCCACGGTGGGCTGCAGCGACGCCAGCACGCTGGCCAGCCGGTGGTGTAGCGATTGATGGGTGTCGTCGAACCGCCACGCGCCATAGCCGCGGGCGCGGATATCGGTGAGCACCCGTTGATGCTGCGCGATCTCGGTGCGGCTCAGCCGCGGCAGCACCCGGTGCAGCCAGGCCTGCACGAAATCGTCGTCGCGCCAGGCCATCGCCACCAACCCGAAGGGCGGGTCGATGGGGAACCGCTGCCCGACCGCGTGCTCGCCGTCGGTGCCGTGGCCGACGGTGTCGACGGTGATCAGGTGCCGATTGCCGATCTTCGACATCGAGCAGCCCGCGCCGAGTGTTTCGTGCAGGAAGCTCAGTGCATCGCGGCCGCGGTCCAGCAAGGGGAACTGCCTGCGCAGGCCGTGGACCAGTCCGAACAACCCACTGCCCAGCGCATAACGGCGGTCCTCGCGTCGCGTCACCCACGCGCCGCGTTCCAGCTCGGCGAGCAGCAGGGCACAGGTTGCGGCGCAATACACTCTGCTACGTGACCAGCTCCGATCCGCTTCCGATCCAGCGCTTCTCCCACCTGTGCGTCGGTGTCTCCGACATGGACACCTCGTTGGCCTTCTACACCGGCCTGCTGGGGATGGACGTGGTGTTTGACATCCAGCTCGACGGCGCCGGCTTGGACGCGGTGACCGGAACCAGCGACGCCGCGGGGCGGATGGTCGGCGGGCTGATCGGCGGAACCATGGTCGAACTGCTCGATCTCGGTGACGTGCCCGCGGTCCCCGACGGCCCGCACCGCGGCTACACCAACATGTCGTTCACCGTCGCCGACGTCGACGCCGTCTACCAACACGTCGTCGGGCGAGGCGACGTCAAATGCGTGCCGCCCGTCGACATCGGGGGAGTGCGGATGATGTTCGTCTACGACCCCGACGGCACGCCGATCGAGTTCATCGAGCTGCCCGGCGGCGCCGAGACCACCGAGCAACTCTGGAGACCCGCCGGCTAGCTGTAGGGGTATGTCGCGGCGGCGAGCGCGAGGATCTCGGCGCGATCGGCCGGCAGGATGAACCCGGATCCGATCGCGCTGTCGAGCGCGACCGTGAAGCTTTCCAGGTACTCGGTGGGCCCGCCCGGGTAGAGCCGGCGCACAGTGGCGGCGTCGAACGGTTCGCCGGAGCCGAAGATCGCGGCCATGATGCTTTCTGAGGCGCCTTCTGCGGGGATGACGCCGGAAGTCCGCGCGGTCGGGACGTCCACCCAGGGCGTCCTGATGCCGCCCTGGGCCAGGCCGTTGCGATCCAGAACCGGTTGGGGCGCTTCGGTTTCGCGTACCTCGATGGTCGGGGCGCTGGGCGCGGGCTCTCCTGTTGCGACCCATTTGGTGAGTGCGGAGAGCGCGGCCTGCACCACGTAGTGATGTTGCGGCGCGAAGTTGATGTAGTGCCGGAGATGCTGACCCATCAGCATCTTGGTCGGCTCGTAGGCCGCCACGATGTCGTCGAGCGGCGCCGAGCCGGTGTCGATCGGCGCGACTTGGATCGTGTAGTTGTCGGCATGAGCGGCCCCGGCAATCTCCCAGACCCGTAACCACTCGTTGTCGGGTTGCCTGGCGAAGTAATAGCCCAGCGTCACATCACCGAAGAGGTCCGTTTCGGTGATGACCGTGATGACCGGGACGCGCAGGTCCGGACGGAACCTCACCGCCGCCGGCGAGCCGGCCGACGATTCCAACTCATCGATCAAGGAGCTGCCGTCCAGCGGGGCGGCCGGCCCGAATCGGGAATGCACCAGGAAGCCGTCGTAGACCCGGGCGAGCGGATCGACGGCGTTGATGTAGGTGGTGAGGAACATCGCCGACTGGGACTCGCCGAGGGCGACGACGTGTTGCGGGCGCAGTCCGCCGAGGATGCCGGCGCCGCTTCTGAAGAGTCCGCCGACCTGGGAGAAGATGTCGAAGGCGAAGGCGTCGCCCGGGTGATTCAGGCTTGCGTATCGTGACGGATCCTGGCTTTTCAGCGACATGTCGATCCCGAGCAGGCTCGCGCCGCCGTCCACGCCGACCTTCTGGGCCGAGACCGCGACGTAGGCATAGCCCGCCCGGACTATTTCGCGGTGCGCCATCATCCACACGGCCGGCGCGTCGATCCCACCGCTCACATTGAGCCATTCGACGAGCACGGTGCCGTTGAACTGCGACCGATCGGCCGGCGTCAGCGCCACGACCCGAGTGGTGAAATCAGCGGCGCCCGAGGGCGTTACCCGCCACTGGCCGTCGGGACCAAGCTCTCCCTCGGGGCCGTACGACGACGCGGTTCCGGAGCAGAAGAACTCCTCGGCGACATATCCCACGCTGTCGATCTCGAAAGCGCCCACCAGCAGAAGCGGTTTCCCGGGTACAGCTTCGAGGACTGGATCCGTCATTTGCCTCACCCTAGGGTCACAGCGAGCGGGGCAACCCGAATTTCGCGAACAACGTGTCGTCGAGGAATGCGACCACGCGCGATACGCCGTCGGCGCGCATATCCAGCACGTGCAACTGAAACGGGACGTGCACCTCACCCGCGCGCATGTACATGGCCGCGGCCGGCTGGCCGTTGGCGATCAGCGGGAGCATGCGCATGTCGCCGGGGGATTCGGCGGGGCACTGCTGGTGGATGAGCGTGATGATGGCCCGCGCACCTTGATACCACCCGGTGTACGGGGGCATCTCCCAGACGGCCTCGCTGGTGAACAGCTCCACTAGGCGGTCGATGTCGTAGGTCTCGAACGCTGCGATGTAGCGGGCCAGCCTGTCCTGCGCCTCCGGCGAATCGGGATCCGACAGCCGGTCGCCGTCGCCGGGCCCGACGGCCTCCAGCTGGGACCGGGCCCGCTGCAGCAGGCTGTTGACGGCGATCGTGGTGGTCCCAATTGCCTCGGCCACCTCGGCGGACTTGAACTGCAGCACGTCGCGCAGCAGCAGCACCGCGCGCTGCCGCGGGGAGAGGTGTTGCAGCGCGGCGACAAACGCCAACCGCACGGACTCGCGGGACCCGGTGATGACCGCGGGGTCGGCCGCATCGTCCGTCAGGTCGGGCAGGGGCTCCAGCCAGGGCACCTCACGGCGTTCCACGAGCTCGGACGTCGGGTCGGAGCTGGAGGTCCCCAGCCCGGTCGGCAGCGGCCGGCGCTGGCGGCCTTCCAGCGCGGTCAGGCAGGTGTTGGTGGCGATGCGATGCAGCCAGGTCCGTATCGACGACTTGCCCTCGAATCGGTCGAAGGCCTTCCAGGCCCGCAGGAATGTCTCCTGCACCAGGTCTTCCGCGTCGTGCAGCGACCCGGTCATCCGATAGCAGTGCGCCAGCAGCTCACGGCGATACGGCTCGGCATGTGTCGAGAAATCCCCGCCGGTTGCGCCGGCGGGATCGGCCAGCACGCTCACCCGCACGAGCCTACGCAGGCTCTCTGACATCCCTGTTCGCGGAGCCACTACGCTGCCCGTAATGACAACCCGCACGGAACGGCACTTCGACGGAGTCGGCGGTGTGCGCATCGTCTACGACGTCTGGACACCGGACGTCCCGCCGCGAGCCGTGGTGGTGCTCTCACACGGCCTTGGTGAGTACGCCCGTCGCTATGACCACGTGGCGCAGCGATTCGGCCAGGACGGGCTGGTCACCTACGCGCTGGACCACCGCGGACACGGCCGCTCGGACGGCAAGCGGATGCTGGTGCGAGACATCTCCGAGTACACCGGTGACTTCGACACCCTGGTCGGGATCGCCAAACGCGAGCACCCCGCCCTCAAATGCATCGTGCTGGGGCACAGCATGGGCGGCGGGATCGTGTTCGCCTACGGCGTGGAACGCCCGGACAACTACGACCTGATGGTGTTGTCGGCGCCGGCGGTGGCGGCCCAGGAACTGGTGAACCCGCTGATGGCGTTCGCCGCCAAAGGGCTCGGCGTCCTGCTGCCCGGTGTACCGGTGCAGGAACTCGACGTCGACGCCATCTCGCGCGACCCCGCGGTGGTGGCGGCCTACAAGAGCGATCCGCTGGTGTACCACGGCAAGGTCCCCTTCGGTATCGGCCGTGCGCTGCTGCAGGTCGGCGAGACGATGCCGCAGCGAGCACCGGCATTGCACGCGCCGCTTCTGGTGGTGCACGGCTCCGACGACCGGCTGATCCCACTCGGCGGCAGCCGCCGCCTGATCGGCTGCGTGGGATCGACCGACGTCGAACTGAAGGTCTACCCCGGGCTGTACCACGAAGTCTTCAACGAGCCGGAACGCGACCAAGTGCTCGACGACGTGGTCTCCTGGATCACCAAACGGCTGTAAGCGGAATGTCGTACGGCTCTAGTAGTTTTGGCGCTGTGACCGATTACAAAACGGCGAACGACGACAAAATGCTGGCACGCATCGCCGCACTGCTACGTCAGGCCGAAGGCACCGACAACACCCACGAGGCCGACGCCTTCATGACCGCCGCCCAAAGGCTGGCGACGGCCGCCTCCATCGACCTGGCGGTGGCCCGCTCGCACGCCGCAAACCGTTCGGCCGCGCAGGCCCCCACCCAGCGCACCATCACCATCGGGTCGGCGGGCACCCGCGGGCTGCGGACGTATGTGCAGCTGTTCGTGGTGATCGCGACGGCCAATGACGTGCGCTGCGATGTCGCGTCGAATTCGACGTTCGTCTACGCGTACGGGTTCGCCGAGGACATCGACACCAGTCACGCGCTGTACGCCAGCCTGGTTGTCCAGATGGTGCGGGCGTCGGACAGCTACTTGGCATCCGGTGCGCACCGACCCACGCCGACGATCACGGCCCGCCTCAACTTCCAGCTGGCGTTCGGATCCCGCGTCGGGCAGCGGCTCGCCGAGGCCCGCGAGGAGACCCGGCGCGAAGCCACCAAGGACCGTCGCCGCCCGCCGGGCACCGCTATTGCCTTGCGGGACAAGGATGTCGAGTTGCGCGACCACTACCGCAGCGCGTCGAAGGCACGCGGCACCTGGCAGGCCAGCAGGGCCACGGCCGGGTACTCATCGGCGGCCCGGCGGGCGGGTGACCGGGCCGGCCGACGGGCACGCCTGGGTAACAGCCCCGAGCTGCCGGGGGCGCGCACCGCTCTGGGCCGGTGACCGGTGGGGACGCGCCACGGGATTCCTCGAACAGGGACTCCCAGCGCGCCAAGGTTTACGCCGCCGAGGAGTTCGTCCGGACGATGTTCGACCGCGCCGCCGAACACGGGTCACCCACCGTCGATTTCTTCGGGACACAGTTGACGTTGCCCCCGGAGGGGCGGTTCGGGTCGGTTGCGTCCGTACAGCGCTACGTCGACGACGTGCTCGCATTGCCTGCGGTGCGGCAACAGTGGCCGGAGGTGTCGCCGCCGCGAGTGCGGGCGCGGCGGGCCGCCACCGCGGCGCACTACGAAAACCATGATGGCGCAGGTGTTATCGCGGTCCCCGACCGTGACACCGCCGACTGGGCGATGCGCGAGCTGGTGGTACTCCATGAGGTGGCCCATCACCTGTGCCGGGCGCAGCCGGCGCACGGCGCGGAGTTCGTCGCGACCATGTGCACGCTGACCGCGCTGGTGATGGGACCGGAACTTGGGCACGTGCTGCGCGTCGTGTACGCCAAAGAGGGTGTGCGCTGACGCTACCGTTCGGGGCGTGATCACGGCATAGTGGAACAGCGTGACGAGACGAGTACCGTTGACCGTTGCGATTGTCTCGCTGAGTGCCCTGGCCGCCGGCTGCGGAGGTGGCGCCCCTTCGACATCCGGGACATCCAGCACCGGTACGGTCGGCGCGACCACCACCACGTCTGCGGCGGCTCCGCCGCCTCCGCCCGCCTCGCTCAACGGCTCGACCGTCTCGCTGTCCGCGAACTACCCAACGGCCGACGAAGTATTCACCAACACCATCACGGGAACCGTCCCCGTCAGCTGGCCCAAGGGAACGCTGTACAGCACGCGCAACAAGCTCGTGCAGGTGAACGCCAGCTTCGACGTCACGGGAACCCAGGTGACCGAGACGTTTCTCATGAGTGCGCGGCTAGGGACAGGCACCTTCAACGGCCCGGTCTACAAGTTCACCGGGGCACCCGCGATCACCAAGGTGACGGTCGACCCACAGAGCGATCCGGCCGTCGCGCCCACCGGCATCGCATTCACGGCGGACTCGATCAGCGTGAATGATTCGGGTCTGACCGTCACCAACGGCGCCAAGCAGATTCTGGACGTCACATTCGCGACGCCGTGAGTCGCGGCGCGCCGGAAAACGACTCCGACCAGGCCGCCCTGCGCGCTCGCGAAACCGAGGCGTCGATGACCGACGACGAGCGCTTCTCGCTGCTTGTCGGGGTGATGGGGGCCGGCGAATCGTGGCCACTGGCCGATGAGCGCATCCCGCCCGGCGTTGCGATGAGCGCCGGGTACGTGCCCGGCGTGCCCAGGCTCGGTGTCCCGGCGCTGCAAATGAGCGATGCCGGCCTCGGCGTCACCAACCCCGGCTACCGTCCCGGGGACACCGCGACAGCGCTGCCGTCCACGCTGGCGCTGGCCGGCAGCTTCAATCCTGCGCTGGCGCGTGCCGCGGGTGAGGCTATCGGCCGGGAGGCGCGCAGCCGCGGGTTCAACGTCCAGCTGGCGCCCGCGATGAACCTGGCGCGCGACCCGCGCAACGGCCGCAACTTCGAATACCTTTCGGAAGACCCGCTTTTGAGCGCCACGATGGCCGCGGAGTCGATCAACGGGATTCAGTCTCAGGGCGTGATCTCGACGGCCAAGCACTACTCGCTGAACTGCAACGAGACCAATCGGCACTGGCTGGACGCGGTCATCGATCCCGACGCGCACCGCGAGTCCGACCTGCTGGCCTTCGAGATCGCCATCGAGCGCGCGCAGCCCGGCGCGGTGATGGCGGCTTACAACAAGGTCAACGGCGACTATGCCTCCGCGAACGACGTCCTGATCAATGACGTGCTGAAAGGCGCTTGGGGATACCGCGGTTGGGTCATGTCCGATTGGGGCGGCACACCGAGCTGGGAGTGCGCGCTCAACGGCCTCGACCAAGAGTGCGGCGCGCAGATCGACGCCATCCTGTGGCAGTCCGAGGCGTTCACCGATCGACTGCGAGCCGCCTACGCCGACGGCAGATTTCCCAAAGACCGCCTGTCGGAAATGGTCCGGCGGATCCTCCGTTCGATGTTCGCCATCGGAATAGATCGGTGGGGCCAGGCTGCCGCGCCGGATATGGCCGCGCACAGCGAGATTGCGCTGCAGATAGCGCGCGAGGGAATCGTGTTGCTGCAGAACCGCGGGGTCTTGCCGGTGGAGTCTCGTTCGCCCGCGCGGATCGCCGTCATCGGCGGCTACGCGCACATCGGTGTTCCGATCGGCTGTGGTTCCAGCGCCGTCATCCCCCAGGGCGGCTTCGCCGGCGTGATCCCGATCGGGGGGTCCGGCCTGACGGGTGGGTTACGAAATCTGTACCTGCTGCCGTCCAGGCCGCTCGACGAGCTGAGAAAACAACTGCCGGACGCGCAGATCGAGTTCGATCCCGGCATCAGTCCGGCGGAGGCGGTGCTTGCGGCCCGGCGGGCGGACATCGCGATCGTGTTCGCGATCCGCGTCGAAGGGGAGGGCTTCGACAGCGCCGACCTGTCGCTGCCGTGGGGTCAGGACGCGGTGATCGCCGCCGTCGCGGCCGCCAACCCCAACACCGTCGTGGTGCTCGAGACCGGCAACCCGGTGTCCATGCCCTGGCGCGACACGGTGAACGCCATCGTGCAGGCGTGGTATCCGGGCCAGGCCGGTGCACAGGCGATAGCGGAAATCATTGCTGGACAGGTGAATCCGTCGGGCCGGCTGCCGATCACCTTCCCGAGGGATCTCGGTCAGACACCGCGCCCGGAACTGCCGGACCTCGGCGCTACGTTTGGGACGCCGAGCACGATCCGCTACACCGAAGGCGCCGAGGTCGGCTACCGGTGGTATGCGCACACAAGCCAATCGCCGATGTTCGCGTTCGGTCACGGGTTGTCCTACACCGACTTTGACTACGACGACTTGGTGGTGAGTGGCGGTGACAGCGTTCGCGCCAGCTTCAACGTCACCAACACCGGCGACCGCAGCGGGGCGGATGTCCCCCAGCTGTACTTGACCGCCGCGCCCGGCGAGCAACGGTTACGGCTGCTGGGATTCGAGCGGGTCGAGCTCGAGCCCGCCGAGACCCGCCGCGTGACGATCGAGGCCGATCCCCGCCTGCTTGCCCGCTATGACGGCAGCGAACGAAGCTGGCGCATCGAGCCGGGTGGCTACGCTGTGGCGGTGGGTTCTTCTTCGGAAGCCCTGCAGCTGAAAGGCGAAATCGAGCTCGCCGGTCGTGTGTTTGGGCGATGATGCGGTTTGCCCGCCTCCCGGCGGCAGGTTGTCGCTTGGAGGCGGGCTAAAACCCACCCGAAGTCCTCCGGGACGCGCGACGAGCGGGTTTACTCGACAGGAACCAATTCGTCGCCACAGGTGCAGCGGTACGGCTCACCCGAGCCCGAGCAGTGGCACGCGACCTCGATGCGAACGCGACACCCGCAGCCTTCGTGGCCACACGTCAGCAAGGTTCCTTCTTCGTAGCTCGCCATTTTCCTCACCGTCTTCTGTGTCAGGATTCCGGCAAAACCCGGGATCTGATTGTTGATTCCAACCCACTATATACCCCATACGGGTATCTGGTAAATGGCCTGTCGTCAGTCTGGGCTAGCGTTGATTTCATGAGCCGACAACCCGACCCCGCAAGATGTCGACGCGTTCCTGGACAGCACGCTGGTTGGTGACGACCCGGTGCTGTCCGCGGCGCTGGGGGCCAGCAATGCCGCCGGACTGCCCCGCATCGCCGTCTCATTCCAACAGGGCAAGTTCCTGTCGCTGCTGGCCGGAGCGGTGCAGGCGCGCCGCATCCTCGAGATCGGCACGCTGGGTGGCTTCAGCAGCATCTGGTTGGCGCGCGGCGCAGGCGCAGAAGGGCGGGTGTTGACGCTGGAATGCGAGCCCAAGCACGCCGAGGTCGCGCGGGCCAACCTGCAGCGGGCTGGTGTCGGCGACCGCGTGGAGGTGCTGGTCGGTGCCGCGCTGGACACGTTACCGACGGTGACCGGTGGTCCCTTCGATCTGGTGTTCATTGACGCCGACAAAGAAAACTACGTCGCGTACCTCGAGTGGGCGATCAAGCTGACCCGATCCGGCTCAATCATTGTGGTGGACAACGTTATTCGTGATGGCCGGATCCTGTCACCGGAGTCGGACGACCCCAGGGCGCAGGCGACGCGCCAGACATTGCAGGTGATGGGTAAGCACCCCCGCCTGGACGCCGCGGTCGATCCAGACGGTCGGAGCCAAGCACTGGGACGGCTTTGCGCTGGCGTTGGTGAAGTAGCCTCCAGGGCGCTGGGACGGCTTTAGGACGGGCTCAGGTCCCTGACAGCCTGTTCGGCCGAGGTGATCTCGTTGATTCGCCGCGCCGTATCGCCGGCGTATAGTGCCGCGCGGTCCACCCATGAATCGGGCATCTCCGCAATAGGCGCCAGTGGTGTGAACAGCGGTCGGGCCGGCGATTGCAGCCGCAGCAAGGCGCCGGCGTCGAGGTACCCCAGGACCGAAAGTGGACGACTCATCCTGTTGAGGGCGCTGGGTAATGCCTTAGCCCTTCCGTCATTGCGGCACCATCTCCGGGTGGCAGCGTTGGGGACCACGCGGTGCCGGAGCGGCCACGACATCCCGAACAGGGTGGTCTCGATGGTGATGTCGGCGTGCATGATTCGTCGCTGATACTCGCCGTTGGCGTTGGCCTCGTGCGTCATCAGGAATCGCGTCCCGGCGATGACGCCGCTGGCTCCGGCCGCCAAGGCCGCGCGGGTGTCGGCGCCGGTGGCGATTCCGCCGGCTAGGAACACCGGGCGGTTGCCGGCCACGGCCACCGCATCCGGCAGGAAGTCCAGAGCCGGTACGGTTCCGACGAGGTGGCCGCCGGCTTCTCGTCCCTGAGCGATCAAACCATCAGCCCCCCAGGCGACAGCGTTGCGCGCCTGTGCCTGGGTACCGACCATCACGAAGACGAAGATCCCGGCATCGCGCAGATGCTCGACGAGCCGGCGATTCTCGCCGAATGCAAGCACGACGACATCGACCCGAGCGTCGACGCATACCGCGACGTGGCGGCGACTCACAAAGGGCAGCAACAGGTTTACCGCGATGGCGCGGCCCGCGACCTCCGCGCGCACCTGATCGATCGCCGTACGTAGTTGGCGGGGCGTGACCAGACCGAGTGTTCCGAGTCCACCCGCTTTGGCCACCGCCGCCGCCAGCGCGGCGCCGGCCAATCCGCCGCCCATCCCTGCCTGACCCACCGGAACGTCGAGCCGGAGCCGGTCCGCGATGTCCACGTCTCACGACGTTACGGGGTCGATTATCGGCCTTTGCAGGGATCCGATTTTCGTGGCTCACGTGCAGCGAATGAGCGTAATGTTGAGGCAGATGGATGGGATGTAGTGGGCCCACAATGCCTGTTGCATAACGGACTTGCTACATAACAGAAAGGTTGCAAAATGAGTACAGTCCATTCATCAATCGATCACCACCCCGATTTGATGGCTCTGCGCGCGAGCTATGAGCGCGCCGCCGAGTCGATGGGCGCGCATGTCACGTTCGGCCTAGCTTTGTTGGCTGGCCTCTACGCCGCTGCGTCGCCGTGGATCGTCGGGTTCAGCGCGACGAGAGGGCTCGCCGTGTGCGATCTCATCGCCGGCATCGCGGTCGCGGTCTTGGCGTATGAGTTCGCGACGGAACTGGACCGCACCCACGGCCTAACCTGGACGATGCCGGTGCTCGGCCTATGGCTCGTCTTCTCGCCATGGATCCTGCAGGGGCTCACGCTGAGTTCCGGCATGATCTGGTCGAATGTCGTTGCGGGCGCGGTGTTGACCTTCCTGGGCCTGACCGCGACCTACTTCGGCAGGCGCACACGGGCTACTGCCGCGCACGCATAGTCTGCGGCGCTAACCGCAGATCGCGCCGCCCGACGCCGAGCCGACCAGCTTGACGTACTTGGCCAGCACGCCGGTCTTGTAGCGGGGCGGGGGAGGAGCGAAATCCTTGCGCCGGGCCTCGAATTCGCCGGCATCGCCCACGACGTCCAACGTAGCGCTCGCGACGTCGAGGCGGATCCGGTCGCCGTCGCGCAGGAACGCGATCGGTCCGGCGTCGACCGCCTCCGGGGCGATGTGTCCCACGCACAGCCCGGTGGTCCCGCCGGAGAACCGGCCGTCGGTCAGCAGCAGCACGTCTTTACCGAGCCCCGCGCCTTTGATCGCACCGGTGATGGCGAGCATTTCGCGCATTCCGGGCCCACCCTTGGGGCCCTCGTAGCGGATCACCACGGCGTCACCGTTGGTGATGGTGCCGTCCTCGAGGGCATCCAGCGCGGCTCGTTCGCCGTCGAAAACCCTTGCGGTGCCTTCGAACACATCGGAGTCGAAGCCGGCCGTTTTGACCACCGCGCCGTCCGGCGCCAACGATCCGCGCAGGATGGTGATGCCCCCGGTCGGGTGGATCGGGTTGTCCAGCGCACGCAGCACCTTGCCGTCCGGGTCGGGTGGGGCGATCGCGGCGAGATTCTCGGCCATTGTCTGCCCGGTCACCGTCAGGCAGTCACCGTGCAGCAGGCCCGCGTCGAGCAGTGCCTTCATCATCACCGGGACGCCGCCGATGTGGTCGACGTCGAACATGACGTGGCGGCCAAAGGGCTTGACGTCGGCCAGATGCGGGACCTTCGAGCCGATCCGGCTGAAGTCCTCGAGTGACAGCGCGACGTCGGCCTCGTTGGCGATGGCCAGCAGGTGCAGCACGGCGTTGGTCGAGCCGCCGAACGCCATCACCACCGCGATGGCGTTCTCGAACGCCTCCTTGGTGAGGATGTCGCGCGCCGTGATGCCGCGGCGCAGCAGTTCGATCACGGCCTGACCGCTACGCCGGGCGAACCCGTCGCGGCGGCGGTCGGTCGCCGGCGGCGCCGCGCTGCCCGGCAGCGACATGCCGAGTGCCTCGGCGGCGCTGGCCATGGTGTTGGCGGTGAACATGCCGCCGCACGCTCCCTCGCCGGGACAGATCGCGCGCTCGATGGCGTCGACGTCTTCGCGCGGCATCAAGCCGCGCGCGCAGGCGCCGACGGCCTCGAACGCGTCGATGATCGTGACCTCGCGCTCGCTGCCGTCGGAGAGCTTGGCCACCCCCGGCAAGATCGAGCCCGCGTACAGGAACACCGAGGCCAGGTCCAGGCGGGCGGCGGCCATCAGCATCCCGGGCAGCGACTTGTCGCAGCCGGCCAGCAACACCGAGCCGTCCAGACGTTCGGCCTGCATCACCGTCTCGACGCTGTCGGCGATCACCTCGCGCGACACCAACGAGAAGTGCATGCCCTCGTGGCCCATCGAGATGCCGTCGGACACCGAGATCGTCCCGAACTCGAGCGGGTAGCCGCCGGCCGAGAACACGCCGTCCTTGACGGACTTGGCCAGCCGGTCCAGCGACAGGTTGCACGGCGTGATTTCGTTCCACGACGATGCGACACCGATCTGCGGCTTGGCGAAGTCCTCGTCGCCCATGCCTACCGCGCGCAGCATGCCACGGGCGGCGGCCTTCTCCAGACCGTCGGTGACGTCGCGACTGCGGGGTTTGATGTCAGGGGCCATCGTGCAAGTATGCGCGGCGCGGCCCCGGCCAAAACCCGCGGGTCATACCCCGTCGGGGTACCGAGTATCATGAATACACATGACGACCCCACACGGGTACACGCAGCAGAAGGACAATTACGCCAAGCGGCTGCGGCGCATCGAGGGACAGGTCCGGGGCATCGCACGGATGATCGACGAGGACAAGTACTGCATCGACGTCCTCACCCAGATCAGCGCGGCCCACAATGCGTTGCGTTCGGTGGCGCTGAACCTGCTGGACGAGCACCTGAGTCACTGCGTCACCCGCGCGGTAGCCGAGGGCGGCGGCGACGCGGAGGACAAGCTGGCCGAGGCCTCGGCCGCCATCGCACGCCTTGTTCGCTCCTGATAACGCGGGCGTGTTGAAACGGCGAGGTCCTTAAAACGCGCGGGTGCAGTGCGTACGGTTAGGGTCAGTGTGACCGCGTCAGGAACACCAGCGTTACCGAGCCGATATCGCATTCCCACGCCATGACCGCCGAAACCCGAGCCCCCACCCTTGGCACACGACCGTGGACGCCACGGATCGCCGTGCAACTCGCTGTGCTGGCCGCGGCGGCGTTCATCTATGTCACCGCCGAACTTTTGCCGGTGGGGGCGCTGTCGGCGATCGCGCGCAACCTGAACGTCAGCGTGGTGCTGGTGGGTACCCTGCTGTCCTGGTATGCCCTGGTGGCGGCGCTGACGACCATTCCGCTGGTGCGCTGGACCGCGCACGTGCCGCGCCGGCGGGTGCTGGTCGTCAGCCTGGCCTGCCTGACCCTGTCGCAACTCATCTCAGCGCTGGCGCCTAACTTCGCGGTGTTGGCCGCGGGGCGGGTGCTCTGCGCGCTCACCCACGGGCTGCTGTGGTCGGTCATCGCCCCGATCGCGACCCGGCTGGTGTCGCCAAGCCATGCCGGGCGCGCGACGACTTCGATCTTTTTCGGAACCAGCCTGGCGCTGGTGCTCGGCAGCCCGCTGACGGCGGCGATGAGCCTGATGTGGGGCTGGCGGCTGGCGGTGGTGTGCGTGACCGTCGCGGCGGCCGTCGTCACCGTGGCCGCGCGGACCATGCTGCCGGAGATGGTGCTCAGCACGGATCAGCTCGCCCACGTCGGTCCGCGGTCGCGTCATCATCGGAATCGACGGTTGATCATCGTCAGCGTGATCACCATGATCGGCGTAACCGGCCATTTCGTCTCGTACACGTACATCGCGGTGATCATCCGCGACGTCGTCGGTGTGCGCGGTCCGAACCTGGCCTGGCTGCTGGCCGCCTACGGCTTCGCGGGAGTGCTGGCAGTCCCCCTGGTGGCTCGGCCGTTGGACCGCCGGCCCCGAGGCGCCATCCTCTGCTGCACGGCCGGGCTAACCGCCGCGTTCCTGCTGCTGACGCTGCTCGCCTTCGGCGGACAGCTCACCGCGGCGACGGCACTGATCGGGACGGGTGCGATCGTGCTGTGGGGCGCCACCGCGACCGGGGTGACGCCGATGCTGCAATCCGCGGCCATGCGCAGCGGGGCCGACGACCCCGACGGCGCGTCCGGCCTATACGTGACCGCGTTTCAGGTGGGCATCATGGCCGGCTCGCTGGCCGGCGGGCTCTTGTATGAGCGCAGCGTGGCGATGATGCTGACCGCCTCGGCGGGCTTGGTGGGTATCGCGCTGGCCGGTATGGCGGCCAACCGGCAGACATTCGATGTCGCCGAGGCGAGCTCACCCGAGTGACCGGAGGGACGCATATGCCGGGCTGGAGGAAAGGAAGCTTCGTCGCCTTCCTATTGAGCTCGGTGCTGATGCTGGGCGCGGGCACCGCCGCCGCGGACCCGGACCAGCCGCCCGGCGATCCCAACGTCGCGGCACCAGCTGACCCGCCCGCTCCGTTCGCCCCGCCGCCGTGGCTGATGCCACCGCCTCCCGCCGACCCTTTAGCACCACCGCCGCCGGCCGACCCAGTGGCGTCGCCGCCGGTGGCAATACCGGCGGTGACGGGACCGGTTGCCGGTCAGGACTCGACGCCGTTCACCGGCGCACCCGTATTCCGGCCGCCGACGTTCAACCCGCTCAACGGTTCGATGGTCGGTGTGGCCAAGCCGATCATCATCAACTTCCAGGTACCGATCGCCGACCAACCCATGGCCGAACGAGCGATCCACATTTCGTCGATCCCGCCCGTACCGGGGAAGTTCTACTGGATGAGCCCGACCCAGGTGCGGTGGCGTCCGCTTGAGTTCTGGCCGGCCAACACCACGGTGAACATCGATGCGGCCGGCGCCAGGTCGAGCTTCCGGACCGGCGAATC
This sequence comes from uncultured Actinomycetota bacterium, assembly GCA_963708995.1. Classification (GTDB taxonomy): domain Bacteria; phylum Actinomycetota; class Actinomycetes; order Mycobacteriales; family Mycobacteriaceae; genus Mycobacterium. Next base: position 22,274 of record CAVPUR010000020.1, on the reverse strand, counting down.
GCTGGTGGCCACGGCCGACGATGCCACCCACCAAATGACGATTACCCGTAACGGCACCCTGGTTCAGACCTTCCCCATGTCCATGGGGATGTCGGCGGGCCACCATCAGACGCCGAACGGCACCTACTACGTGCTCGAGAAGATGCCGTCGGTGGTGATGGATTCCTCGACGTACGGGGTTGCGGTCGACTCGTCGTGGGGCTACAAGGTGACGGTCAACGACGCCGTCCGGATCGACAACAGCGGCAATTTCGTGCACAGCGCGCCGTGGTCGCTCGGCGACCAGGGCAAGCGCGACGTCAGCCACGGCTGCATCAACCTCAGCCCCCCCAACGCGAAATGGTTTTACGACAACTTCGGCAGCGGCGATCCCGTTGTGGTGAAGAACTCCGTCGGCTCTTACACCCAGAACGACGGCGCCCAGGACTGGCAGATGTAGGAACGTTGCTGGGGCAAGCTCACGCGATTCATAGCTCGGCAGTTCACGCCCCGATTTGGGCCGATGATGGGCGCTCTGAGCGCGTGGAATAGATAGCTGGCCTCTGCGCTATGCGACACTGGGTCCGAGAACTTGACAGGAGGATTGCATATGCCGAGCTGGACGCGGGGTCTCTTCGCGGCTCTGAGCGCAGCCGGATTGGCCGCTCTGCTGGTGCTGAGTGCGGGGATCGCGGCTGCGGACCCGGACCCAGCCCCCGGTGATCCGAACGTCGCGGCACCGGCTGACCCGCCCGCGCCGCCGCCCCTTGCGGCGCCACCGCCCCTACCCGCTCCGTTTCAGATGCCAGCGCCGTTCCCGCCCGCGTTACCGGTGGCGGTCGGGCCGGCCGACGGGCAGAACCCGACACCGTTCACCGGCACGGCGCCATTCGGGCCGCCGTCGTTCGTCCCGAAAAACGGCTCGACGGTGGGGGTGGCCCAGCCGATCGTCATCAACTTCCCCGGGCGGGTTGATGACGCGGGCGCGGCCATCGACGCGGTCCACGTTTCGTCGGTCCCGCCGGTTCCGGGCAAGTTCTACTGGATGACCCCGACCCAGCTGCGCTGGCGCCCGTTGAGCTTCTGGCCCGCCCACACCGCGGTGACCGTCGACGCGGGTGGCGCGGTGTCGAGCTTCCAAACCGGTGACACGCTGATCGCTACGGCCGACGACGCCACGCACCAGCTCACGGTCACCCGCAACGGCACCGTGGAGAAGACCATCCCGATGTCGATGGGAATGACGTCCGGCAATCACCAGACCCCCAACGGCACCTACTACGTGCAAGAGAAGATGCCGTCGGTGGTGATGGACTCCTCCACCTACGGGGTGCCGGTCAACTCGACCTATGGCTACAAGGTGACGGTCGAACTCGCCGTCCGCTTCGACAACGTCGGCGACTTCGTACACAGCGCGCCGTGGTCGGTGGATGACCAGGGCAAGCGCGACGTCAGCCACGGCTGCATCAACATCAGCCCCACCAACGCGAGGTGGTTCTTCGACAACTTCGGCCCCGGTGATCCCATCATCGTGAAGAACTCCAGCGGCGGCGATTACAAGAAGAACGACGGCTCCAGCGACTGGATCAACTAACAGCTCACGGCGCGATATTGGCGATGGCTTTCGCAGGTCCCGCGATTATGTATAGCATCATACATATGCGAAGCCCACGCGAACGGATGGTGGTGTCGACCGCGCTGTTGATCAGGGAGCGCGGCGCGCATGCCACCGCGATCTCGGACGTCCTCGAGCACAGCGGCGCGCCGCGCGGGTCGGCCTATCACTACTTCCCGGGCGGGCGGACGCAACTGCTGTGCGAGGCGGTCGACTTCGCCGGCGAGCATGTCGCGGGGATCATCACCGAGGCCGCGGGGAGTCTCGAGCTGTTGGACACCCTGATCGAGAAGTACCGCCAGCAGCTGCTCGATAGCGATTTTCGCGCGGGCTGCCCCGTCGTGGCGGTCGCCGTCGAAGCGGGCTTCGAGAGGGACGGGGAGCGCGAACGGACGGCCTCGGTCACCGAGCGCGCGGCGGCGGCGTTCGACCGCTGGACCGACCTGATCGCGCAGCGGTTCATTACCGACGGCCTTCCCGCAGACCGAGCCGCCGAACTGGCGGTGTTGGCGACCTCGGCGATCGAGGGTGCGATCCTGCTGGCCCGGGTGCGCCGCGACCTGACGCCGCTTGATGTCGTTCACCGCCAGCTGCGCAGTGTTTTTCCGGGTGTTGAGGACCTAAGAAAGGATCCCGGCGATGACCGCTGATTGGCAGCCGACCGCATGCATCCTGTGCGAATGCAACTGCGGCATCGTCGTGCAAGTCGAGGACCGCACGCTGGCCCGCATCCGGGGCGACAAGGAGCATCCGGGTACGCAGGGCTACACCTGCAACAAGGCGTTGCGGCTGGACCACTACCAGAACAACCGTGCCCGGCTGACCTCTCCGATGCGACGACGGGCTGACGGAACCTACGAGGAGATCGACTGGGACACAGCGATTATCGAGATCGCCGAAGGGTTCAAGCACATCCGCGACGCCTACGGCGGAGACAAGATCTTCTACTACGGCGGCGGCGGGCAGGGCAACCATCTGGGCGGGGCCTATAGCGGCGCATTCCTGAAGGCCCTCGGGTCGCGCTACCGTTCCAATGCGCTGGCGCAGGAGAAAACGGGCGAAGCGTGGGTCGATGCGCATTTGTACGGCGGCCACACACGCGGTGAGTTCGAGCACGCCGAGGTGTCGGTGTTCGTCGGGAAGAACCCGTGGATGTCGCAGAGTTTCCCGCGGGCGCGGGTGGTGCTCAACGAGATCGCCAAAGACCCGGCGCGGTCGATGATCGTGATCGACCCGGTACTCACCGACACCGCGAAGATGGCCGACTTCCACTTGCGCGTGCGGCCCGGTACCGACGCGTGGTGTCTGGCCGCCCTGGCCGCCGTTCTGGTTCAGGAAAGCCTCTGTAACGAAGCATTTCTCGCGGAGCACGTGCATGGCGTCGACACCGTGCGCGACGCGCTGCGCGAAGTACCGATCGGTGACTATGCGCAGCACTGCGGGGTGGACGAAGAGCTGCTGCGGGCCGCCGCGCGGCGCATCGGCGCCGCGGGCAGCGTGTCGGTGTTCGAAGACCTCGGTATTCAGCAGGCACCCAACAGCACCCTGTGCTCTTATCTGAACAAGCTGCTGTGGATTCTCACCGGCAACTTCGCGAAAAAGGGGGGCCAGCACCTGCATTCGTCGTTCGCGCCGCTGTTCAGCACGGTCTCCGGACGCACGCCGGTCACCGGTGCCCCCATCATCTCCGGGCTGGTGCCGGCCAATGCGGTGCCCGAGGAGATTCTGACCGACCACCCCGACCGATTCCGGGCGATGATCGTCGAGAGCGGCAATCCCGCTCATTCGCTGGCCAATTCGGCCGCCTGCCGGAAGGCATTTCAAGCGCTGGAACTGATGGTGGTCGTCGACGTCGCGATGACCGAGACGGCCAGGCTCGCCCACTATGTGCTGCCCGCGGCATCCCAGTTCGAGAAGCCGGAAGCGACGTTCTTCAATTTCGAGTTCCCGCACAACGGCTTTCAGCTGCGCCGGCCGCTGCTCGAACCGTTACCGGGAACCCTGCCCGAACCGGAGATCTGGGCCCGGCTGGTGCGTGCGCTCGGCGTGGTCGAGGATGCCGACCTGCGACCGCTGCGGGAGGCCGCACAGCTGGGGCGCCAGGCGTACACCGAGGCGTTTCTCGGGGCGGTGGCCGGCAACCCAACCCTGTCGAAGTTGCTCCCCTACGTGCTGTACGAAACGCTCGGACCAACGCTGCCAGACGGTTTGGCGGGAGCGGCCGCGCTGTGGGGGCTGGCCCAAAAGACGGCGATGGCCTATCCCGAGGCCGTTCGGCGCGCCGGTCACGCCGACGGGAACGCGTTGTTCGACGCGATCCTCGACAGCCCGTCCGGGGTCACCTTCACCGCGCACAACTACGAGGACGACTTCGCGCTGATCAGCCATGCCGATCACAAGATCTCCCTGATAATCCCCGAAATGCTGGACGATTTAAGGGCATTGACCGCAGCACCACCCCAGCTGACCACGTCGGAATTGCCGATCGTGCTGTCGGTGGGGGAGCGGCGTGCCTACACCGCCAACGACATCTTCCGCGACCCGAGTTGGCGCAAACGCGACGCCGACGGTGCGCTGCGCGTCAGCGTCGAAGATGCGCAGGCCCTTGGGCTTTCCGACGGGTGCCGGGCCCGGATCACCACGGCGGCCGGCAGCGCCGAGGCGACTGTCGAGATCACCGAGACGATGCTGCCCGGACATGCGGCCCTGCCCAACGGTTTTGGGCTCGACTACATCGGCGACGACGGCAGCACCGTCGTTCCCGGTGTCGCGCCCAACGCTCTCACGTCGACGGAATGGCGTGACAAGTATGCGGGCACGCCGTGGCACAAGCACGTGCCGGCGCGCATCGAAGCTTGCCGAGCAGTCCCCCGCAAGCGGGAGGTACCCCCAGTAAAAGTCCCTAGTTAACGGCGTGTCGCGGCGCTTTTGTGTCTGCTCGCGGAGATAGGTCGCCCTAGTTCCAGATCCGGACCCGGCGCTGCGGGTCCAGGTACAACGCGTCGTCCTCGGCGACGTCGAAGGCGTCGTAAAAGGCGTCGACGTTGCGGATGACGCCGTTGCAGCGGAACTCCGGCGGTGAGTGCGGATCCACCGCCAACCGCCGGATCGCCTCCGCGTCACGGGATTTGGTGCGCCACACCTGCGCCCAACCATAGAACACGCGCTGCACGCCGGACAGACCGTCGATGACAGGCGCCGGCTTGCCGTTGAGCGACAGCTGGTAGGCCAACAGCGCGATGGACAGCCCGCCCAGATCGCCGATGTTCTCGCCGACCGTGAACGCGCCGTTCACGTGGTGGCCGGTGCGGAGCTCTCGGGGTGTGTACGCCTCGTACTGCTCGATCAGCGCCTTGGTGCGGGCGCCGAACTCGGTGCGGTCGTCGTCGGTCCACCAGTCGACCAGGTTGCCGTCGCCGTCGTACTTGGCGCCCTGGTCGTCGAAGCCGTGCCCGATCTCGTGGCCGATCACGGCCCCGATGCCGCCGTAGTTGGCGGCGTCGTCGGCGTCGGCGTCGAAGAATGGCGGCTGCAAAATGGCTGCGGGAAAGACGATTTCGTTCATTCCCGGGTTGTAGTAGGCGTTGACCGTCTGCGGTGTCATGAACCACTCGTCGCGATCCACCGGGCCGCCGAGCTTGGCCAGCTCGCGGTCGTGGTTGACGGCGTATCCACGTTGGTAGTTGCCGTACAGGTCGTCGCGGTCGATCACCAGCGCCGAGTAGTCCCGCCACTTCTCCGGGTAGGCGACCTTGGCGGTGAACTTGTCCAGCTTGGTCAGCGCACGCTCGCGGGTCTGCGGCGTCATCCAGTCCAGATCGCTGATGCTGATCCGGTAGGCCTCTTTCAGGTTGTCGACCAAAGCGTCGATGCGCGCCTTGGCGTCTGGTGGGAAATGCCGTGCCACGTAAAGCTTTCCGACCGCATCACCCAGCAGGCCTTCGACCAGTGACACCGCGCGCTTCCAGCGGTCGCGAATCTGCTCGGTGCCCGTCAGCAGGCGGCCGTAGAAGTCGAAGTCCGCGGCCACGATGGCGTCGGTCAGCCAGGGAGCGCGGGCGCGGATCAAACGCCAACGCGCCCAGTGCTTCCAGTCTTCGAGGTCCTCGCTGCCCCACAGCGCCGCGAATGCGCTGAGGTAATCGGGTTGGCGGACAACCAATTCCGCAACCTGCTCCGGTGTGCCGCCCAGTGCGGTCACCCAGCCGACCCAGTCGAAGCCCACCCCTTCGGCCTGCAGGTCGGCGAAGGTGCGCAGGTTGTAGGTGAGGTCGGCGTCGCGGCGCTTCACCACGTCCCAGTGCGCGGCGGCCAGTTTGGTCTCCAGGGCCACGATGCGCGCCGCGGTTTCGGCGTGCTGTTCGGGGTCGCCCCCGAGCGCCAGGCCGAACATCTTTGCGATGTGTCCGGGGTAGGCCGCCAGCACCTCGGCGTGCTGCTCGTCGCGGAAATAGGATTCGTCGGGCAGTCCGATGCCGGACTGGGTGAAGTGCACCAGGTAGCGCGTCGAGTTCTTGGAATCGGTATCGACATACACGCCGACGCCGCCGCCCACCCCGGTGCGTTGCAGCGCGCCGATGACGGCGGCCAGCTCGTCGGCGTCGGCGGCGTCGTCGATCGTGGCCAACTCGGTGAGCAGCGGTTGGGTGCCCCGGCGTTCGACGGCCTCCTCGTCGAGGAAGCTGGCGTAGAGGTCGCCGATGCGCTGCGCATCGTTTTCCGCGGCGGCCACCGCGGCTTCGGCGCCGGACGAACTGGCCTCGGTGATCAGGTCGCGCACCTGTCCTTCGGCCCGGTCGAACAGGTAGCGGAAGGCGCCGTCGGTCGCCCGGTCCGCGGGTATGTCGTATTCGGCCAGCCAGCGGCCGTTGACGTGACCGAACAGGTCGTCTTGGGGTCGGGCGTCGGCGTCGACGTAGCTCAGGTCGATGCCCGAGCGGATGGCCTCTAATGTCACCCCGCCATCCTTCCATCTCTTTTTGGGTGCGACGATCGGCCCATGCCTGACGGGGAGCAAGCCGAAACAGAGGCCGAATCCGGTTCCGATGCCTTAGAAGATGCCGTAGCACCGGAATCCGCCGGGGCGATGTTTTCCAATTACGGCATCGCGTCGGCCGTTCTCGGGGTGCTGTCGGTCGCCGCGGTCGTGCTCGGCGTATTCATCTGGAACGGACACCGCGACGAGGTGGGCGAACGCGCCTACCTGACCCGGGTGATGCAGACCGCCGCCGACTGGACGGGCGTGCTGATCAACATGAACAGCGGCAACATCGACGCCAGCCTGCAGCGGCTGCACGACGGGACGGTCGGCGAACTCAACTCCGACTTCGACGCGGCCGTGCAGCCGTACCGGCAGGTGGTGGAGAAGCTGCAGTCGCAGAGCGCCGGCCGGATCGAGGCGGTGGCGATCGAAACGGTGCACCATGACCTGGACGCTCAGGCCGGTGCCTCCCGGCCGGTGGTGACTACCAAGTTGCCGCCGTTCGCCAGCCGGACCGACTCGGTGATGCTGGTCGCGACGTCGGTCAGCGAGAATGCCGGCGCCAAGCCGCAGACGGTGCACTGGAACCTGCGGCTCGACGTCACCAACGTGGACGGCAAGCTGATGATCTCGCACTTGGAGTCGATCCGATGAGAAACCTGTGGCGGCTGCTGGCGTTCGACATCGTGGCGCCGCTAGCCGCGATCGGCGCGCTGGTGATGATCGGGGTCGTGCTCGGCTGGCCGCTGTGGTGGGTGTCGGCGTGCTCGGTGCTTGGTGCTGCTCATCGTCGAGGGAGTGGCGGCTAATTTCTGGCTGCTGCGCCGTGATTCGGTCAGCGTCGGCACCGACGACGACGCACCCGGGCTGCGGCTGGCGGTCGTCTTTTTGTGCACTGCCGCCCTGGCGGCGGCCGTGCTGACCGGCTACACCCACTGGGCGACGCCCGACCGCGACTTCAAAAAGGATTCCCGAGAGGTGGTGCAGGTCGCCACTGGGATGGGGGAGGCGATGGCGTCGTTCACCCCGAGCGCCCCGAGCACCATCGACCGGGCCGCGGCGATGATGGTGCCGGAGCAGGCGAACGCGTTCAAGGAGCAATACAAAAAGTCCAGCGCCGAGATGGCGCAGCGCAACGTCACGGCACAGGCCGCCACCCTCGCGGCCGGGATAGAGGCGCTCGGCCCCACGGTGGCCAGTGTGGCGGTGATCCTGCGGGTCACCCAGAACACGCCCGGCCAGCCGCCCAGTCGAGCGACGCCCGCGTTGCGGGTGGCCCTGATCAAGCGGGGCGGCGACTGGCTGGTGTCGGACGTGGCCCCCATGAACTCACGCTGACTCACGCTGACAGGTCAGTTGGATTCGGCCGAACGATCGGCGTTCACCTTGACGAACCGGTCCGATAACCGTCGCATCCGGATCATCAGGGAAGCCGACGGGCTGGCGCTGCCGTCGACGTAGGCGGCGAGATCCTCGGGTGCTACCCCGATCCGGGACGCGAACTCCGGTTGCCCGAGGCCGGAACGGTCCATGAGCAGCCGCACGTGGCGGGCCACCTCTGCGCGTTCGTTGGCTTCCAGGTGGGCGCGGGCGCGATCCAGCACCTCCCACAGCGCCTTGGCGATGCCCGACGGTCGCGTGCCCTCGAGGACTTCTTCGACCTGGCGGGCCGTGCGCCCGTACGGGTCGCGTTTGAGCGCGGCGGCAATGCGCTTCCAGGTGCCGATGTCGCCGCTTTGCAACGCCGAACGGATGGCGGCGGTGGACCAGAACTCCACGGGCTGCTGGTCCCCGGGGGGCCGCTGCGGCGGCGGTGCGGGGCTTGGTTCGCTGCGGGCGGCCGCCAACGTCACTTCGCCTCCTCCAGCATTGCTACCGCCACCGACAGGCAGCGCTGCCGGACATCCTCCCAGTCTGCCCTGGCATTCGCTTCCGACGACTGGGTTTCACCGATGTCAGCCGGATCCGGATCCGCAAGCCGACGGACCAACTGGGTCGCCATCCAGTGCTGTTGGGGGAGCCGCTCGGCCGGTTGGCGACAGTAATAGCTATCCATTCCGGCCAGCACCGTCGCGGCGGTTTCGGGTTCTATCGCGTCGACCATGTCAGCGAATTCGGTGTAGTCGCGCCGACTGTTACGGCACATGATCAGGTAGCCCTTGAGGCGCAGCGCTTCGGCTCCCGTCGGGATCAGCAGCCGGTCACCGGTGGGCAATTGGACGTGGGTGGTCTCCACCGGGCTGCGCCGCTGGTAGGACTGGCGGGAGCGTTTATCGGTGGTGCCGCGTTTTGTCTCCAGCGCGTCGATGGCGACCGAGAGCCGCCTGCGCCACAGGGTGACCGGATGCACCGGCCGATCGCCCCGGGTCATCGCGCGGGCGACGAGCTTGCGGGCCCCGTTGGGACCGTTAATGTTCGGCGTTTCTTCGCCGGCCGTCTCCGCTTCGAGCTCCGCGCACATGCGCCCGCAGCCGGTGAAGGCGAGCGGGTCGGCCACGCACACGGCGTCGGGCGCCAGGTGCTTGAGCTTCGCGGCCGACTTGAGCACCATCCGCAGGTCGGCATTGGGCGCTATCAGGGCCGAAATGTCGTCGGGGATGACCAGGATGTCACCGAGATCGACCTCGGGCAGCGGCCTGTCGAAGTCAACCGACGGCAAAACGCGGGACATCCAGCGGGGCAGCCACCAGTTCCACTGAGCGAACACGGCCATCAGCGCCGGCACCAAGACCAACCGGACCACGGTGGCGTCCACCGCGATCGCGACGGCGCAGGCCACGCCGATTTCGGCGACCAGGGGCATGCCGGCGAACGCAAAGCCGATGAACACCGCGATCATGATTAGGGCGGCGCTGGTGATGGTGCGCGCGCTGGTGCTCACGCCGTAAGCCACCGCGTCCCGGGTCAGCTCGGATTGCACGAAGCGTTCCCGGATGCGGGTGAGCAGAAAGATCTCGTAGTCCATCGACAGCCCGAAGGTCATCGCCAGCACCAGCGGGGGAACGATGCTGTCGATCGAGCCGAGCTCCGGAAAACTGAGCAACCCGAGCATGTCCAGCCAGCCCCACTGGAACACCATCACCAGGCTGCCGTAGGCGGCGGCCACCGACAGCAACGTCATCAGGACGCCCTTGAGCGCCAAGAACACCGAGTGGATCGAGACCAGCAGCATCACGAAGGCGATCAGGGCGACGAAAGCCAACACCAGCGGCTCGGTCGACGAGACGCGCTGGTCGAAATCCTTGATCAGCGCCGTCGGGCCGCCGACGTCCACCTGGGCGACTTGCCCCGTGGCACTCATCGGAAGCTCGGGCAGCTCCGTGCGCATCCAGTCGATGGTCTTGCGGGCGGTCAGGTCTTCGGGGTCGATCGACAACACCGCGGACAGCAGCGCGCTGCCATTGTCGTCGGCGAACTGCGGCGGTCCCACCGAGGCGATGTTGGGGGCCTGTGCCATCCGCTGGCGGATCGCGGCGAGCGCCGCGGCGTGGTCGGGCGTGGACGCCCCGCCGTCGGGAAACGTGACCAGGACCTGCACCGGGCCCAGCGCGCCCGGTCCCAGCGCCTGGGACGCGGCGGCCACCCCGGCACGGATCTCGTGCGAGGAGTCGAACTGGCGCAGCAAGCTGTTGCCCAGCACCATCGAGGCCGCCGGTACCGCCATGACCAGCAGGACGGCCGACGCCGCCAGCGCCGACATCCACGGCCGCCGCATCACCCACCCGACCCAACGCGTCCAGAACCGCGACTGGGTGCTCTCCGGCTGGCGCGACCAGTGCAGCAGCGCCGACCTCTTGGCGGCGGACCGGCCGAACGTCGCCAGTACCGCCGGAGTCAGGGTGGCCGCCGTCAGCATCGCGACCGCGACGGCCAGGATCGCCCCGGTGGCCATCGACTTCAGCGCCGGAGTGTTGATCAGATACATCGCGGTGAGCGAGGCGATGACGGTCATCCCGGACAACACCACCGCGAGCCCGGAAGTGGCCATCGCCGCGTCCACTGCTTCGTTGGGCTGTCGGCCGGCGCGCAGCTCCTCACGGAACCGCATCAGGATGAACAGGGAATAGTCGACGGCGAGCGCGATGCCGAACATGGACACCGTCGAGGTGACGAACACCGACATCGTCACGTGCATCGACAGCAGATAGACCAGGGCCATGGTCAGCACGACCGTGCAGATGCCGAGCGCCAGTGGGATCGCCGCGGCGGCCAGCGAACCGAACACCGCGAGCAACACGATCAGGATGATCGGCAGGTTCCATTCTTCGGCTTTGGCGATGTCGTGCTTGGTGTTCGCCGCCGCGGCGGCGGACAGCGCGCCCTGCCCGATGACATAGAGCCGCACCTGGCCGTTCGCGGTCTGCCCGGACTGATCCCCGTGGATGCCCACCTTTTCGCGCAGCTTCTTGGCGACGTCGCTGGTGTTGCGGGAGTCCAGCCGCAATGACACCACATACGGCCGGTCGGGTTGCGGCGGTCGCTGGGTGGGGTTGGGTACCTCGGTGACACCGGGGAACTCAGCGGCGGTCCGGCGCAGCTGCGCGACGGCGTCGTTCATGTCCTGGTAGCTGGCGTCCGCGCGGGGTGCTGCGACCAGCGCCAACGAGGACGCTCCCTGGTCGTGGTATTGGGCTTCGAGTTGATCGTGAACCCGCAGCGACTGCGACCCGGCGACGTCGAAACCGCCGCCGGTGAGATGGCCCGGATTGCGTCAGCACTATGTAGATTGCCGGAACCAGCGCGAGTAGCCAGCTTGCGAAGACCAACCAGCGGAACCTGCGCAGGTTGCGGCTTAGGCGCATCATGAACTGCTGGATTTCGGTCTCCCCATATGTCGCTCAGCGTGCACGCGAGCGTACCGCAACGCCCTGTGAATAAAGTCAGCTTATCGGGTGCTGAGCTGCGGCGACGCCGATGCTGCGAAGACGCTACAGAGTTGTTGTGAACTGGACATCACCTTCCGCCGCAGAGCGGATTTGGTCACACGAGTTGGCACCGGACTCGCGGTCGATGGCAGCGAGTAATCGTCACGCGATTCGCGCTGCGGCTCACTCGTCGACGGCGCGTTGTCGTTCGATGTCTTTCAGCTCGGCTTCACGGATGGCGTCGTCGAGCCGTCGCCGCGCGAGGGCGGGTGACAGCATCGGTACGCGGGCCGAACGTTGCCGGGGTTCCTCCGCGCTCTCGATGAGAGTACTCGTGAATTACGTGAAAAGACTCTCTGGTCTCACTGACATCACTTCTATCCGAGTTTGATGTGACTGCCCAGCTCGAAGACGGCGCGATCATAGTTATCGAGGTCAAAGCAGCGGATTCGAACGAACGTCCCGCCCTGGAAGCAGCTGCGGCGATGGTCATCGAGGGTGTTAGTCGGCGTCGCGAGTTCGGCGACCGAGTGATGGTCGCTACCCTCACGCCCGATCTGGCAGCTCAGGTGACGCAGTTCGCGAAGCTGGCTGCCGACGACAAGCGGATGACTGAGCGGCTGGTGAGCGCGATGTTTACTCGGAACACCGTGTCGCCGGCAGCGGCGCAACAAGCGCGGCGCAATGCTGAAGCCCGCCAGGAGTTGATCGACGAGTTCGGCCTCTTTGATAGCGACCAGCTCGCTGAGATGGCCGGTTCGAAGGCGAAGAACCGCTCGGCGACAGCGTCGCGGTGGCTGGCTGAACGTCGAGTGTTCGCCGTCGAGCATTTGGGGCATCGGTATTTTCCTGCTTTCCAGTTCGGTATCGACAGTCGGCCCAGACCGGTCGTCCGCCGCATCCTGGAGGTGTTCGAGCCGCACGGTTTGGAAGGCTGGGAACTCGCCTTGTGGTTCACCACCGCGTCGGGCTGGCTCGATGATCAGCGTCCTGTCGACCGGCTGGCTGGCGCGCCCGACGATGTCGTGATGTCAGCGGAGCGCACATTCGGCGAGGAGGCAGCCTAGCCCGATGCGCGTGCCCGATGTGCCGGATCCACTGCCGGATCCGCGCGTGCAACGCTGGCCTGCCGGCAAACTAATCGTGCGGTGTCACGACGCCAGGATGGGCGCCACGGAGTTCAACACCACCACGGCATCCAGGCGTTTCCGGCCCGTGTCGAGCACCCATGGCATAGTGCCCACGATCTACGGGGCCGACGTGTCCGCAGGCGCACTGTCTGAGACTGTGTTCCACGATGTTCCGATTCGCGGACCGGCGCGTCGGATTCAACGCAAGTCGGTCATCCACATGGTGTTATCGGCAATCGTCACCACTCGCGAACTGCGTCTAGTCGAGCTGCATGGGGCCGGTCTGGGGCGCCTCAAGTCACCCACGGTGAGTTGATTGAAACCAGCGCCAGCCAGTATCCGCGGACGGCGTTGTGGGGGCAGGCACTGTATGACCACACGGGTGGTTATGACGGTCTTGTATGGCGGTCGCGTCAGTTCAACGACTCACTGGCGCTGATGCTCTGGGGTGATCGGGTGTCGCGATTTGATGACCTTCAACTCGATCCCGGTCAACCTCCGCTACCGCTATTCGCTGGCCCGGGTTGGGACATGGTCCTGCAGTTAGCTAACGATTCAGGCATAACGGTCATCGTCTGAACCGTTGATTGGTACGGGTCGATCACCTCACGGGGGTCAGTCAGTCGGGAACGCCTCATGCCATGCGGCCAATATGCGGCCAAACCAGGGGATCGTATGGTCCAACAGGTCCGATTGGAGGCGTTTGTACCAGTCTGAACAGCTGAAACACCCACATGTAACTAACGGCTCCGCCTGAAAAGCGGAAGGTCGCCGGTTGATTCCGCGCTGCTGATGCAAGCCCAGGGGATCTGAATGGCGCCCCGATAACCGGCAAACCCGACGAGGGCGGGCGCCGGATTGAATCGCGTCGGCAACTTGGTCGATGGCAGTCAACGTTTATTCATCGATAATGATCGAGAATCGACCGGAATCGATGAGGCCTGTTCGGTCTAGAAGAAGACCCAAATACGTTGCCGCACAAGTATTCACCGGTCCGTTCGGGTGCTTAACGAGAACCCTGAATTGCGAATCCGTTGGTCGCGGGTTCGACGTCTAGGCGGGGTGGCGGAGTTCGTGCTCGACAGCGCGGCGAATCCAGGACGAGACGGAGCGGTCATCTGCGGCGGCTGCGACGCGGACTTGCTCCAGCAGCTCGGGCGGGAAGCGCACGGGCACGGTGGCGGTGAGCCGCCGGCGCCCTGGTCCCTGTGGTTCCTGGTTTTCGGGCCGGGTGTAGAACTCGTATTCCTCGTCGGGGGTCATGGCTTGGTTCATCTGTCTCTCCGGTATTGGTCAGCGAGGTGTTTGGAGGCCTGGTAGCAGCCGATGGGGCGGCATCGTTTTGGGTTGCCGTTGCGGGCGGGGGCGAGAGGCACCATCAGGACGTTGCCGTCGACTTCGGCGACCATCAGCCAGTGGGCGGGCGGTTTGGCGGGGTAGAACATCGGGTCGGAAGCCCAGACTTCGCGGATGTCCTTGATGCCCAGGCGCGGGTGCTTGAACAGGTGGCCGGCTTGAGCGTCAATCTTGAACGGATCCTCTTCGTCGAGCAGGTCCAGATCGAACAACTTGTCCGCCACATGCCGATTGTAATACAAACGGATACAAACACTCGCTTAGGCGGGTTCGCTCGGCTGTCGCGAAGTTTGGGCTTTGACGACAGTTCTGACGACAACCGGGACGACAGCGGCTTCCTCAACACCATCGCCACGGCACGAAAACGCCACTAACGTGATTCGACGGTCTCCTGGGGGCAGATCCGGGAATTGCTGCGGCTACATCACGCAAGGGCTTCCATCATGTCTGGTCATGCCGGCCGCTCGTGCCTACGGATCACAGCTTCAATTTCATCCGCTCCGCATCCGCCGCGCCGCTCGTATCGCGTGTTCTGAACCTCCAAGATTGGTCCAGTTCGTCCAGCTTGACCAGCATGAACGTCTGGCTTCTGACTTCGCCTCCGCTTCACAGGCGGAAGGTCCTTTCAACCGCGAGCGGTAGGGCGCCATACAAGTCGGTCTAGCACTGTTGCGTCGCGTAACACGCCGACGCATATCCCCAGGAAACCGAGCACCCGCGTAACGACACAGAATAACAGAAAGCGCAGTTCAAGGGCCATTTTCCCAGGTTCGGTACGGGGTTCGAATCCCCTTAGCTCCATCCTGTGATGAGTCGCGACATGGGTGACAGCTGAGTCGCGACATGGGTTACAGATTCCCCGGCCATCGGCCGGGGTTTTTGTTTTGGTTGCGCCAGTAGTTTTTGTCGGGGTCGATGTGGTGGCTGCTGAGGACCTGGTGGTTGGTTTTGCTGATCACGGTGACGGTGGTGGCGGCGACCAGGATCAGCACTGGGGTGTGGGCGTGGGTGATGCCGATGCCGAGGTGGTGCAGGCGGCTGCCGTGGCGCAGGGTGAGTTTGCCGAATTGGTCGACGGTGTCGTGGCGGACGCGGAAGTGTGCGGTGGCTTGGTTGGTGGGCTGGGCTTTGGGGCGGGCGTGGTAGGCCTGTGCGGGGGTGGTGTGGCCGGGGTGGGCGCGGTGTGTTCGTTGGGTGTTGTAGAGGGCGCCGAAGGTGTCGAGCAGGGTTTGTAGTTCAGCCAGGGTGTCGGGTTTGGGTCGGGCGCTCAGCCAGCGTTTGAGGGTTTGGTGGAAGCGTTCGATTTTTCCTTGGGTTTGGGGATGATTGGGGTGGCCGTTTTTCTGGGTGATGCCCAGGCTGGCCAGGAGACGTTCGAAGTCGTTGTGGCCGTGGGTGAATCGTGAGGTGTAGACCGCGCCGTTGTCGGTCAGTGTGGAGGCGGGCAGGCCGAATTCGGCGGCGGTGGTGGTGAATGTGGCGACGACGTCGGGTCCGGTGACGCGTCGGTGGGCGGTGCATGACAGCAGGTAGCGGGAGTGGTCGTCGAGCCAGTTGAGGACTTCGACGTCGGTGCCATCGACCAGGGTCCAGTGGGTGAAGTCGGATTGTCAGCATTCATTGGGTTGTTCGGCTTGGAAGCGGCGGTAGGAGCTGCGGGGCCGTTTACGTGGTTGTGGGGTGATCAGGCCGTGGTGGTGCAGGATGCGGCGGATCGTGGAGGTGGAGGGCACGGGCAGGCCCTGTTGGGCTAGATGGCCTTGCAGGGTCAGTGGGCCGGCGTCGAGGCCGTCGGCGGTGAGGTGTTCACGCAGCAGCACCACCGCGGCGATGACCTCGTCGCTGACGGTGTGGGGGTTGCTGGCGGGGCGGCGTGAGCGGGGTTCGACGGCGTCTAGGCCGCCATCACGGTAGCGGCCCAGGAGGCGGTAGATGTGTTGCCGGGACAGTCCATAGGCACGGGCTGCAGCCGTCACTGAGAGGTGGCCGCTGGTGACTTCAAGGACGACCACACGCGCTTTGGACATGAATCACGACTGTCACCTATGACGCGACTCATCGACGCTGATTGCAGCTGTCACCCATGACGCGACTCATCTGTCACCTATGTCGTGAACTCAGACACCCTTAGCTCCATCCTTCTACCGCTGACCTACTCGATGCGAACGAGTCGAACTGGACGTTTGTTGCGGTTGACTGCGTTGGGTACGACGAGGAACAGCAGGTCAAAAGGTTGGCGGCGTTGGCGAGTCGCGACGGTCGTCGAAGCTACTGCGGACGGACGGCGGACGGGCTGGACTGGAGAGAGCGGGCGCCGGCCCATTCTCCTACGCAGCCTCGGAAGTACGACAGAAACGAGTTCTCACTAGTAAGACCGCGTTCGGGGAATGTCCCGAGCGCGAAGGTCTCGGCGTTGCCCAGACCGGATCCTCCGCCGGCGGGATCTTCCACATGCACGAGAAGGTCCCTGAGCTGATGGAGCTCGCGAGCGTTTTCGGGCTTGTCGCAGTCGCTCACGTGGTTGCCTTCGACCTTGAGATCGCCGACCCATTGGCCGTACACCCAGTCGTTCCATCCGTAGTAGCCGGCAGTGCCGAGGTGGAATCCCGTCGGCCCGGCCGCGGTGATCGTCAGGGGGCGTTTGGCGCCGTCGCTGTCGATGAGCGTGATGGTGCCGTGGGTGAACCGGCGGTTGTCGTCTTGGAAGTGCATGTCTTGTTCGACGGACGCAAAGCGGTGCGCGGTGCCGTCGCCATTCTGTTGCTCTGCCTGACAGCGATCTCGAGGTATCCGTCGCCGCGTTCCTCCTGGTACATGACAAGGTGTACGCAGATCCGTCTTGGCGGGTCAGTGTCATCGGTAGCCAGGTCATGAACATCTGTTTGATCTTGCGGCCGCCGCGGGGCAGGCCGGGGATCGGCTTGCCTACTCCTGGGCGTAGTCCCCACGAGTGGTCGCGAATCGAGATCCATTTGTCGGCCACGATTTCGGTGCGGTGGCCCTCTAGCTCGACCCAACCGGCTGCCACACCTATCTGGTGGTACCGAAGCACGTTATGGGTGACGCGGTACCCGTGGGGCTGCGGTCGGGCCACGGATCCTCGAGTGCCGCATCGAAGTCGCCGCGCAGCTCGACGTCGAATGCGATTGGGGCGTGTTCGGTCGCGTCGAGACTTACTTGGATGGCGCGCAGCGGTTCGACCACGCGGTAGTGAATCGGCCCGACGTGGGTGCCTGCTGGGTCGGATGACAACCGCCGCCCGGCCCGTACCGTCCATTGTTCGGCACCACGGCAGACGCCGGCGGCTCCGTCGAAAACCCCGCGGTTGGTGTACTTGCCGATACCGAGGACGACCTGCAGCGAGTTGTCGCGCGCGTGCGCGATTGTCCAGATCTTCTCCGTCCACGATGGATCGGACTGGGCGACCGTCGCGAACGTGTCGACGATTTGGTGGGTGAGCAGTTCATCTTCGGGCACCAAACCGCCGTAATTTGTTGACAGCAAAGCGATTACTCTCCTGCAGTGTTGATGGGTGGGGAGCCGAAGAAGGTCGTCATATCTGCGCCGCGGTCGTATTGAGGCATCACTCTGCTGCCGAGTCGGGCAGTTGGTCGGCGGGATCGTGTTTTGGGGTCTGGGATAGCGTTAGTCGCCACACCATCTTGACCAACTGGGTTGTCGGCACCGCATGGAACAATGTCGGCGGGCCAGTTCGCCGGGCGCGTCGACGTCTACCCCCGGGAGCGCGGTATTTGAACTCGTCGAACAACAGATTCGACATCAGCTCTTGAGCAGATGCCCCACGATCTTCATGGGCACGACCGCATCGAACTCTTGGCCACCCGCTCGGACAGCTCGCCGACGTGGGCGAACGTAGACCGAACGTGTTTGACGCGGTACCAAGGATCGGGATTGATATGCCGGCACAGGATCAGCCCCGAGCTGCGATGCTCGATCTCTTCGACGAAGTGCCACATCATCAGCGATGCGACCCGCTGATCTCCTCCGCCGAACAATGAATCGCGGTTGTCCAGAATGACTTTGAACAGCGGGTGAAGGTCGCCTCCAGGTTGGCGATGTAGGCGGCGTGGAATTCGATCGGCTGCTCTTCGATCAGCTCGTCGTAAGCGTTGCAGGCATCGTCGTAACACCGTTCCAGTTCGGGATAGCGCGCCACGAGGGCGATCATGTGCTTGCGATGTGCCGCGGCGTGCTGGGCTTCCTGGCGCAGGAACGCATCGGCTTCAGCGGCGGTTTCGGGGTCCTCGTTGAGGCGATCGGCGGCCTTTCGGACCACGCTGACGATGTAGCGCTCAAAGGGCACCGCGATGAACGTGAAGGCATTGCAGAACAGGCCGAAGTTCGGGTTGGCCGGTTGCCACATGAATGGCTCCGTCTCATCGAACTCCCAGGGGATCTTGCGGACGACGAGCTTCGTCATCGGTCGCCACCTCCCCGTTGCGGAACTTACATTGGCATCCAGCGGTGTTTCATGTGCCGGTGGAGAAGCCGGGGTCTAGGATAGGGCCAGTGTGACATTTGGACCTTTATATGTAAAGGATTGAAACGGTGGCTTCTCGCCCGCTCGCCGACGGCGAACAGTCGACGCGACGACGGATCCTTGCGGCCACGTTCGTCGTGCTCTCGCGCGACGGACGGCGGAAGCTGTCAATTGTCCGATGTAGCCGCCGAGGCCAACGTCTCTCGGCCTATCCTCTATCGGTACTTCGGCTCCAAGGAGGGACTGCTGGAAGCGTTCGGCCTGTACGAACAGGACAACTTCGACGCAGGGATGACTGCCGCGATGGCGGGATTGAGCGGACCTGACCGGCTGGATGCTGCACTGCGATTCGTCGTGGACTTCCAGAGCTCGTACTCGCTCGGCTCGCTGGCCGACATCGAGCCCGAACACGTGATCCATCAGATGAAGCGCGCACTGCCCGTCATGCACGAACGCATCGCCCGCATCATTCCCGGCGAGAACAGCGGCATCGCGGCCGCTGCGGTTGTCCGTATCGCCGTCTGTCACTACGTGATCGGGGGCGGCAACACCGCGGAGTTCCTGGCCGAGCTGCGCCACGCCGCTGGCCTCCACTCGTCACGACGGGGCGTGGTTCAGGCGGTCGGTTAAGCGCCAAGCCAGTCGCCGATTTTGGCAGCGATCAGCTCCGGCTTTTCCAGATGAAGGAAGGCCGGCATCGTCGATGATCTCGAATGCTGACCCCGCCATGGGCATGTGCACCGACATGTCGAATTCATCGAGCAGATCGGCGCCCATTCCGCCGTCATGGGCCCGTGTAGTTACAGCGTCGATACAGGCGGCGGCTGGATCGTCGCCGTTCTTCGGCATGTGCATCGGGATCGGCGAACTGCGGGTTGAACGAGGCGCGGTAGGGGCAGATGACGTTGGCGATGTTGTTGGCAGTGACGTGTTTGCGCAGCTCAGCGATGTCGTCCGACGGGTCGTAGCCGGGCGACCAGTCCGCCCACAGCGACTCCCAGAATCCGGGCTCAACCAGCACGGCGTCGGCGAGGCCGATCTGCTGGATGAACCAGATGTAGAACGACCGCTTGAGTTGGCGGTAGGAAACATGCGCGTCAGTGCCGCCGCGGGCGGAATGCCAAGGCGATGTATCTGCTGAATGCCCCTGGATCGGTAACCGCCACTCCATCGCCGGCATGTGCACCCCAGTCGTGCCCGATCAGGATCGCTCGATCGTCTGCCCCGTATCCGCGATGGGTGTCGAGGATATGGCGGACGTAGGTGCCCACGCTGACGTTCCTGTCGACGGGGGCGTCATACCCCGGAAGCCACGGCGCCACCACTCGGTATCCGCGCTCGGCGAGTTGAGGGCCGAGGTGGCGCCAGGTGTAGGGCGTGTCCGGAAATCCATGGACGAGCACCGCCAGTGCTTTCGCGGTGTCCTCGATGTCGCCGAACGTGATCGGCTTGGGTCGGGTCACCTGGCGAGCGTATTACATCCAGGTTTAGATACGTAAGCAATGAATTCTTTACATGCGACGCATCGTGTGTAACTCTGTCGGGATGGCAGGCATCACGCTCGCTCAGCGCGATCTGGCCGAAACGCGGGAGCGTCTCGAAGGTCGTTCCAGCACAGATTCGGCGATGAGACCGCGGTGTCCGAGCTGCAGGTGGCTAATCGCGCCGCGGGCTGGTCGAGTGAAAGCCTGATGTTCACGGCGGAACCCCGCGGGCAGCCAAGCGAATACGTGGTGCGGATACCACCGGCCGGGGGCGGCATCTTCCGCGAGTACGACATCGGTGCTCAGGCGCTGACGCAGGAACTACTCCGCGAGTACGGGGTCGCGACGCCGTCCCCGCTTCTCTACGAGCCTGACTGCGTGTGGATCGGCGCCAAATTCCTCGTGATGCCCCGGATCGTCGGTCACACACCGTCAGACACCTCATACGCGACCCGCGGCTGGCTGCATGACGCGGGCCGCGAAATCCAGCGACGCGTGCACGACTCGTTTCTCGGAACGCTTGCGGCGCTTCACCGCGTTCCGGTTGCCGAAGCGCCATGGCTGCAGCGGCCCGGCGGCGTCGGAAACTCCGCCGAGTTGACGTGGTGGCGCGAGTACGCGCGATGGGGAAGCGACAACCAAGTACCCGATCCACTGAGCGAGGCGTTCGCCTGGCTCCTCCGCCGACAACCGGAGGACGATGGCGCCTTGGCGGTGTGCTGGGGCGACGCTCGGCTGTCTAACGCTATCTTCGACGACTCAGGACAGCTCGTCGGCGCGCTGGACTGGGAGCAGGCCTGTGTCTGCCCGCCCGAGACCGATTTCGCGTGGTGGCTGGCCACTCGCCGGCAGATGCTGGAGGTCAACGGCCTCGACGCAGATCCGGAACTGCCGGGTTTCGACAGCCGCGACGACGTGATCCGACGCTACGAGGCGATGATCGGTCGCACGCTCGTCGACCTCGACTGGTACGAGGTTTTCGCGATGGTGCGGATGGGGTGCTGCATTCTGCGCATGCAGGCTCTGCTGCGGACGAATGGCCAAGCCGACCACTTCCTCACGCGCGCACTAATTCTACCTGCCTGGACCATTGCCGCGATCCGGGCTCATCTGTAGTCGACTAGATCGGCGATCCAGTCGACGGGTCGACGGGCGTATCCCCTCACCCCCCCTCTAGTTACGTGTGCGCGACTAGGGCGCAGATTCACCCGAGTACCAGTGAGCGATGTCGTCGCCTCGGTCGTCCCGCTGAACCAGCGGTCGGCGAATTCTGGGGGTGGTTCCTTGGCGGGTTTGTGGAACGGCGTTTGGCTCAGCAGGACTCGGGCTGCGGTAGTGAGTTTCTGACTCCACGACACGGTGTGCAGCGCCGGGTGGGTGCGCTCGGTCGTAGGGTCGCTGCGGTCGTGCGGCGTATGGCCGCGATTATGCCGCTGAGCGGTCCGAAGTCGCGTGCGTCGATGCCGCGCTCTGAGAGCGGAACGTTGGCGTTGATGCCTTCGAAGACGTTGTTGGACACCTGCATTAGGTGTTTGACGACGCGGGGCAGAACACGCGTTCGGTACAGCTTGTCGTCAACGACGGCGTCATAGATGATCAGCGCCGAGCTTCGGTGCTCGACTTCCTCAACGAAGTGCCACATCAGCAGCGACGCCACGCGTTCGTCTCCGGGTCGGACAGGGTGGCCTCGTTGTCGAGCAGCATCTTGAAGAACGGCGTGAAGGTGGCTTCCAGGTCGGCGACGTAGGCCAGCCGGTAGTTCAGCGGCGTCGTCTCCGTGAGGTGGTCGTACGAGGCGACGGCTTCGTCGAGGGTTTCCTGTAGACCGGGGTGGCGTTTGATGAGTGCCCGCAGGTGTTGACGGTGGGCGCTGGCGTGTTGTGCCTCTTGCCGTAGAAAGGCGTCGGCTTCCTCGGCTACGGCGCTGTCGGTGATCAGTGGCATCGCCTCTCGTACGGCCGCGACGCGCATCTTCTCGAAGCAGATCGCCATGATGGAGACCATGTTCATGTAGGTGGAAAACGCGGGATTGTCGGCGTTCCAGTTGAAGGGCACGTCTCCGTCGAGGTCGAAGCGTATGCGTCGAACCTCCAAGTCTGTCATGGGCTTACCTCGCTCTGCTTGTTCTGACTATCGCTTGCCGGGACTTCGGCAGGTTCTGCGGTCGTGCGGGCGCGGATCGACACCGACATCGTCATCGCGACCGCGAGTAAGAAGCACGCAGCGGCGTACACCGCGTTGCTGGTAGGCGTGCCGCCGGAGGGAAAGCCGTCTGTTGGATGCCTTCAGGTAGGCGGGCAGAGCCGTGAGCCACAGTGCGCCGATCACCACCAGGAACACCGGACCGAATATCAGGACGAACG
>CAVPUR010000019.1:0-374135 GCA_963708995.1 uncultured Actinomycetota bacterium | reverse complement strand
TGAGTATGGCTAACTCCGGAGGGTTTTCAAAACGTCCGTTACTCCTGTCCTCTAAAAACGGAATACCTTCTGGAAGCAGAACACCGGCTGAAAGCGGGACACCTTTAGAAGAGGACCTTCTACCCATCCAAGGGGAGGTGACGCTACGCTCGGTGCACTCTGTTCCAGTTCAACACCTGGCGCACCATCCATGGCGTGACTGTACTCGGCTGGCCATTGGCGGTGGTCAGGCACATCTGACAACAACTAGCGGGACGGGTGCAAAACGGATCCGATGGTCGGCCGCATCGTCGGGATCGGTCCACAACTGGGCGGCCCTGTCCACACAGTCCGCGCCGTCGGCTTCCGCAGCGGCCAGAGCGGCGGGGCCAGCTCGCCTGCCGCGCGGTGAATCTTTTGCTCCATGGCCTCTGCTACGTGTCGGCCAACGCCGCGGTAACTTACGCCGACAGCCCCGTCAGATCCGCCGTCTGACCCAACATGCCGACCCCGCGGCGGTTCAGCACTGCTTCAATTGCCCAGATCAGAGCAGCAAGCGAAAATGTTCGGAGACAGATGGCAGACCAGACCCCCTTATCGCCAGAATTATTGGCATACCTTCGCGCTGAGTCATTGCGCGAAGACGAGCTCCTCCGAGAACTTCGTGAAGAAACCGCCACTTATCCGATGGGGCGAGTAATGCAAGTCATGGCTGAAGAGGGTCAGTTTCTCGCGCTTTTAGTGAAACTGATAAATGCCCGGAATGTATTGGAAGTCGGCACTTTTACGGGTTATAGCACGCTCTGCATGGCGAGGGCTCTACCACCCAATGGGCATCTCATCACGTGCGATATTACCAATCGGTGGCCGAAAATCGGCATGCAATATTGGCAGCGAGCTTCCGTTGACAGCCGAATCGAGGTAAAGATCGGTGATGCAGCCGAAACGCTCGAAAGCCTCCTAGTCGAGAAGGGCTCGGGATTTTTTGACCTCGCCTTTATTGACGCCGACAAAGTGAACTATCGCACGTACTACGAGAAAGCGCTTCTGCTGGTTCGCTCGGGCGGGTTAATCGTCATCGACAACACGTTGCTATTTGGTAGAGTGGCCGACGTTGAAGATGACAGCCCTGAGGTAGCTGAGGTTAGAGAACTCAACTCGTCATTGCTCCGCGATAGCCGGATCGATTTGTCCACGTTACCAATGGCAGACGGAATTACTCTCGCGCTGAAGAGGGAGATTTGAGGTCTGGAGCACGCAGTTGCATGGTAGTGGGCACCTCGCGCGGCTCCGGTACTAAGTGCATGCGTTGGATGCCGTCGCGTTGGGGCAACAAATTGTGGCAAGGGCAACCGGCGTCGTTGAAACCGAGAAACCGGTAAGTTATCTCCATAATCCTATTGCGCTCGGTCGCACGAAAATCGGCAATCAAATGCACACTTGCATCCGCGGCGTGGCCGATCAACCAGTTCAATACGGTCGTGCCCACGCCGAAACTAACGACGCGACAGGAAGTCGCGAGCAGTTTAAGGTGCCAATAAGCCCCGTGCTTCTCCACCAGTACAAGACCAACCACGCCGTGGGACCCAAAGCGATCGTCCAGACTCGCTAACATCACCTCGTGATCAGGATCAACACATAATTCTCGCAACATCGCCTCGGAGTAATGAACCCCCGTTGCATTCATCTGACTGGTGCGAAGTGTCAGCTCCTCAGCACGCGGTAGATCTTCGACCGCCGCCCGCTCGATACGCAGCCTAAGGTCGAGCGAACGCAAAAACGCATCATCCGGCCCCTGGAACCCGTCACGGTATTCATCCCGCCGCGCAGCAGCCTGGTACATATGCCGTCGCCGGCTAGCGTCGATTGTCACAATCTCTGGATTGAATTCAGGGAGTTCATGCAGAACTGAAATCTGATTTTTGGAGTAACAACGAACTTCGGGCAAATGAAAAGCCACCTCTGCACGTTCTGCGGGCTGATCGTCCACAAAAGCAATTCTGTCCAGCGAAAAGTTCAGTTGTTTCGCAATATATGAGATAGCGTCCGACTTTGGACTCCAAGAAATTTGCGGCAGAATAAAGTAGTCAGCAACTCCAAGCTCGGAAAGACGTGACCAGGCCAAATCGTGGTCATTTTTACTTGCGATCGACTGGAGGATGCCGCGCGAGTCAAGGACCTCGACCGTATGCCGAACTTCGTCAGCGATGAAAACGGGGTCACCCTCCAGGAGGGTGCCGTTCCACAAGGTGTCATCGAGGTCCCAGACGAGACACTTGATGGCACTACCTTGTTGAGCCATGCGCAGCTCTACTCGATCCATCTAATACAACGACATTGCGTGATCTGCCAAGAGCAGTTGGCATATTTCCGTGCTGCCCTCGATGATTTCCATCAGCTTCGAATCGCGATAGGCGCGTGTCACCAGGCCACTGCCTCGCGCTCCTGCCGACGCGAGTACCTGTACCGCCATTGCAGAGGCCTGAGCAGCGTTTCGGGCACTCACCTGCTTAGCAAGCACAGCCTTTATCGCCGTATCGGGAGTTGCTGCATCCCATGACCGACTGGCATGTTCGCATAGCTGCGCCGCGGATTGCTCAAGTACGAACAATTCCGCGAGATAGCGCTTAATCAGCTGGTGCTGTTCCAGCGGTTTCCCGAATTGTCGGCGAGTTCGTGCATGTGATGCAGCTTGGGCAAGGCAGGCTCTCAATATGCCGACACATCCCCACGCAACAGACAACCGCCCGTACGACAGCGCCGTCGTTATTATCAGCGGCAGAGATTGAGCTTCATGCCCTAAGATGTTGTCTGCTGGCACCTGAACGTTATCGAAATAGATGTTCGCGTGCCCGGCTGCACGGCAGCCAAGTGCATCGGTGATAGCTTCTACCCGAACGCCGGGCGAAGACATTGGCACTACTACCGCTACAGCACCATTCTCGATGCGCCCGAACACAACCACAAAATCTGCATAGCTCGCGCCAGTAACCCAAACCTTGTGTCCGTCGACTACAGCGCCCTTCCCGCGGCGACTTATACGAGTAGTCATTTCTGACAAGTCGCTGCCTGCACCTGGCTCTGTGAAACCGACTGCCGCCAATTTGCCGCTGGTTAACTCGGGCAGGTAAAGCTTGCGTTGGTCGTGGTCGGCGAGCTTTTGAATGCACCAGGCCGCCATTCCGTGTGAAGTCATCACGCTACGAGTGGAGCTGCAGCGGCTGCCCAGGTGAGCGGTCAATTCGCCGGCATCTAAGCTACTGAAACCGGGCCCCCCGACGGACGCAGGAACCTGGGGGCACAGTAATCCATGTGTGCCGAGGTGCCGGAGGATATCGTTTGGGATCTTGGCTTGCGCGTCCCATTCCGAGGCTTGATCTCCGATAAGTTCGTCGACGAAACGACACTGGTCGGCTAGTTCTTGTTCGATTGTCATTATTCTGCGAGTCGCCGAACAAGGTTAGCCATTGCATTTACGGAGCGGAAGTTCGCCATGTCCAAATCGCGACCTTCGACCGCGACATCAAATGCGTTTTCTATCTGCACGACTAGTTCCAAAGCAAACATAGAATTGATCATGCCCTCGGTAAATAAATCCTGTTCGGGCCGCACCGTGGTCTTCAATCGCTTGCGAAGCATTGCGAGCAGTTCACCTGTAACTCGGTCTTCCGATGAATCAGCTTGAAGATAGTTCTCAGAGTTCACTCCACACCCTCGCCGTATTCGTAGAACCCACAACCAGTCTTACGACCTAGATTGCCGCTTTTCACTTTATCAACAAGCAGATTGCATGGTCGGTAACGTTCGTGCCCGGTCCGTTCGTATAGAGAATCCAACGAGTCGACCAGGTTGTCGATCCCGATCAGGTCTGCGGTGCGAAGTGGGCCAACCGAATGCCCGAGGCATTCCACGATTAACGAATCGATCGATTCGACAGTGGCCACGCCCTCCTCGACGATGCGCGCTGCGTCATTCAGCATTGGGTGCAATAGTCGACTTGTAACAAATCCGGGACTGTCGTTCACGACGACCATCTGTCGTGCGAGTCTGTTTAGCAAATTGTGGACTGCGTTGATGGTGATTGGAGCCGTCCGTGGCCCGCGCACCACTTCGACCATCTTGATCAGGTAAGCGGGATTCATGAAATGAGCACCTACGAGGCTCTCGGGATGTGTCAGAATACTGGCGAGCTCATCGATAGGAATTCCCGACGTATTGGAAATAAGTGGCGTCGTCGGATCGACCTGCCTCTCGGCCTGCCGAAGAACATCGCATTTTAGGTCGAGGTTCTCGGTAATTGCCTCGATCACGGCAATGACGCCACCAGTTAGATCGAATTTCGTGTCGATCGCAAGCTGTCCAGTCGGCTGGTCGAACGGTAATTTGGATAATAGGCGCCCGTGGCGAAGTTGCGTAGCAATCTGACGGCTTGCTCGGTCGAGCTGATTCGCATCTGAATCAATCAGGATAACGGAAACGCCATGCGCGAGTGCCATCGATGCAATGCTTGTGCCCATTACTCCCGCGCCAACCACAACGAGATAGTCCTGGTCGGACCGCTGCTTTGTTATTTCGTATATCGGTGATGTTGGCACAGTTTCAGTATTTCTTCTTGATTGGTACTAGGACAGAGCAGTTGGTCCACAGCCCATTGCCGGCGGTCGAACCCGCCGGTGGTGGTGTTGATCCTCAAATCTGCCCAAGCCCTAGTGGAGAGGGGCACCGCTCTCCGGCCCCTGTGGAAACAGCTGGTTGAATTCCTTACTTGTGTCGAGACTACCCGTCTGACCCGCAGGTAAGGTCGGTCGTCCCGGGCGTCGACGCTAGCAAACGACAACGAACGTAGGTTGCCCAGCTACCGACTCAGCCGCGGGAAGACGATCCCCGTGTCAACATGAGTCTCGCGCACCGACTCGATGATAATGAGATCGACGCCGTGTACACAGCTCGCGGGAGCTCCGGGGGAGGCCATCGAGGATGTCTCGTGCCTAGGTGTCGGGTTGATCATCCGGACCGCTGCCGAGGCCGAGGTCGACGCGTTCTTGGACCGGCCCCGGTTGAGCACCCATCGCCGGTGCGGCTCTGCGGACTGGCTGCCGTATAGGCTTTGCCTGTCAAGGTTCTTGCAGAGGCCCGTCGCGACCGGACGGTAGCGACGACTGCAAATAGTTACCTACGCGAGGTTATGTGCATCCCTCGTCGGGAGGCGGTCAGTCCATGGAGAACGGCTTGCAATCGGTAGGGATTGCCGTGATCGGGATGGCATGCCGATTTCCAGGTGCGTCAAACCCGGCCGAATTTTGGAGAATTCTCCGAGGTGGCGAAGAAGTTACCACCCCGCCGCCCGCTCATAGGTCCCAGCTGGATCCGCTCGGTAGCAGCACAGGTCTTGATCAGCAGCGAGAGGGATACGTAAGCAACGTATCTGATTTCGATGCACATTTCTTCGGCATATCGCCGCGTGAAGCTCGCTCGATGGATCCGCGGCAGCGGTTCGCTCTCGAGCTGACATGGGAATTACTCGAGGCTTCCCTGATGGCGCCCGACAGAATGCATGGAGATCATGCCGCCGTTTATATCGGAGCGATGAACGACGACTATGCGTTCCTTTCCCTCCGCAGTCGCGGAGCCGATCTCGATCATCACTCGTTTGTGGGCCTCAATCGAGGATTAATCGCCAACCGAATTTCATTCGCATTCGGGATGCATGGGCCCAGTTTCACCGTGGACTGCGGTCAATCTTCCTCTCTAGTAGCGGTGCATCTTGCGTGCGAGAGCCTTCGGAGTGGGGAGTCATCGCTGGCAGTCGCAGGAGGGATCCAGCTGAACTTGGCCGCCGAAACCGCGCGTCTCGAGGAGAAGTTCGGTGCTCTGTCGGGTTCGGGCCACACGTATGCATTCGATGAACGCGCCGAGGGGTACGTGCGGGGTGAGGGAGGCGGCCTGGTTCTGTTGAAGCCGCTCGATGCGGCGATCGCTGACGGAGATCGGATCCGTGCCGTAATTCGTGGAAGCGTCGTGGGTCATGCCGGCAGGAATGCTGCTGGATTGACCGCG
The DNA here is from genome assembly GCA_963708995.1 of uncultured Actinomycetota bacterium. Lineage (GTDB taxonomy): Bacteria > Actinomycetota > Actinomycetes > Mycobacteriales > Mycobacteriaceae > Mycobacterium. The sequence goes on along the minus strand of CAVPUR010000019.1, from coordinate 368,099 downwards.
CCTTCCGTTGCGGGACAAGCTGCCGTTCTGCGTCGGGCATACGCTCGCGCAAGCCTGGACAGCGCACAAGTGGATTACGTGGAGTTGCATGGTGCGGGCACCCACCTGGGTGACCCGATCGAGGCGACGGCGCTCGGCCAGGTGTTCGCGGGGCGCGGGGCCCGCCCACTGCACGTGGGTTCTGTGAAGTCGAACATCGGCCACCTCGGCGCCGCCGCTGGCATTGCCGGGCTGCTCAAGACGGTCCTGGCAATGGAAAATGCCGAGATTCCGGCAAGCCTCAATTACTCGCACGGTAATCCTGAAGTTGATCTTGAGAAGCTGGGGCTGAGAGTTAATCGGGCGCTATCACCCTGGCCAGTTGCGGAGGGCCGGCCGCGGCGGGCGGGGGTGTCGTCGTTCGGGATGGGCGGCACCAATGCTCACGTGATTCTCGAGCAGGCTCCACCGCCGACCGAGGTGACCGAAACCGCGGCCCGGACAGGTGATTCGCGTGGTGCGGGGTTGTCGGTGGTGCCGTGGGTGCTGGCGGCTAGGTCGGCTGAGGCGCTGGCCGGGCAGGCGGCCCGGTTGCTGGCCTCGGTGCAAGCTGATGAGCGGTTGGATCCGGTGGATGTGGGGTGGTCGTTGGTTACCACCCGGTCGGTGTTTGAGCATCGGGCGGTGGTGGTGGGGGCTGATCGGCAGCAATTGATGGCGGGGTTGGCGAGGTTGGCCGACGGCTGGCCGGGTGCCGAGGTGGTGGTGGGTCGGGCCGATTCGGTGGGAAAGACGGTGATGGTCTTTCCCGGCCAGGGTTCGCAGTGGGCGGGAATGGCGGTGCCGTTGTTGGATTCCTCGCCTGTGTTCGCTGACCAGATGCGTTGTTGCGGTGAGGTGCTGGCGGAGTTTGTGGATTGGTCGCTGCTTGATGTGGTGCAGGGGGTAGAGGGCGCACCGGGGTTGGATCGGGTCGATGTGGTGCAGCCGGTGTTGTGGGCGGTGATGGTGTCGTTGGCCCGGGTATGGCAGTCGGTGGGCGTGGTTCCTGATGCCGTGGTCGGGCATTCACAGGGCGAGATCGCCGCGGCGTATGTGGCCGGGGCGCTGTCGCTGCGGGATGCGGCGGCGGTGGTGGCGTTACGCAGCCGGTTATTGGTGCAGTCGGCCGGCGCGGAGGGGGCGGGTGGAATGGCTGTGGTTTGTCTGCCCGCCACCGAGGTGATGCAACGCTTGGACCGTTGGCCGGGGGCCGTGGTGGTGGCTGCGATCAATGGCCCTAGGACGACGGTTCTTTCCGGTGCGGTGAAGGACCTCAGGAGCATTGTCGTCGAGTGTGGAGAATCTGGAGTTCGAGCGTTTCGGATTCCCTCGAGCGTCTCCGGTCATTCTCCGATGATCGAACGTTTCAAGGATGAATTACTCAGGGAGTTAGACGCGATAGAGCCGATGCGGTCGACCGACATCGAATTCTATTCGACAGTCACCGGCGGCTTGGTAGATACGACAGATCTGGACAACAACTACTGGTATCGGAATCTCCGTGAGACCGTCCAGTTCGAGTCCGCGGTCCGTGGGTTGTGGGAAGACGGTTACCACGTGTTCATCGAGCCCAGTCCGCATCCGGTGTTGATCGCCGACATTGAGGACATCGTCGCTGAGGGCGGCCGAGAACCCGTGGGCGCGGTGGTGATTCCGACGTTGGGTCGCGATGACGGTGGGTTGCAACGGTTTTGGACGTCGGTGGGCCAGGCCTACGTTGCGGGTTTGGGCGTGGACTGGTCCGGGGTGTTCGCCGGTAGCGACGCTCGCACGGTGGAGTTGCCGACGTACGCGTTTCAGCGGCAGCGGTTTTGGTTGGCGGCGGCATCGGCGGGGGCCGGGGATGTGCGTGGTGTCGGGTTGGCCGGGGCAGAGCATGCGTTGTTGGGTGCGGTGGTCGAGCGGCCCGATTCCGGTGGGGTGGTGTTGACCGGCCGGCTATCGGTGGGTGTTGACCCGTGGCTGGCCGACTACGCGTTGGCCGGGATGGTGGTGCTGGCGGGGACGGGTTTTGTGGAGTTGGCCATCCGCGCTGGTGATGAGGTCGGCTGCGCGGTGGTGGAGGAGTTGACGCTGATAGCGCCGCTGGTGCTGCCCGAGGGGGCCGCGGTGCGGGTGCAGGTGGTTGTCTCTGGCCCTGGTAAATCCGGTAGCCGTCAGGTATCGGTGTATTCGAGTGGCGACCAACCCGATGCGGAGTGGGTGTTACATGCCCAGGGCATGCTGGGGGTCAGCCCCGCAGCGGCGTCCTCGGCGGCGGATTTGTCGGTGTGGCCGCCCGCTGGGGCCACCGCCGTCGATGTGACCGGCGCTTATGAGCGACTGGCCGCGCGCGGCTACGGGTACGGTCCGGCGTTTCAAGGGTTGCACGCGCTGTGGCGGCGGGGGCAGGAAGTCTTTGCCGAGGTCGCCGTGCCCGACGGGGTGGAGGTCGGCGCGTTTGGGATTCATCCGGCCTTGTTGGATGCGGTGTTGCATGCCGGGTTGCTCACCGAGACCGAGCAGGCCGGTGACATGGTGTTGCCGTTCACCTGGGCGGGAGTGTCGCTGCACGCCACGGGGGCCACCCGGGTACGGGCACGCCTCGCGCCGGCCGGGGACGGCGCGGTGTCTTTGGAGCTGACCGACACCATCGGGTCACCGGTTTTATCGGTGCAGTCGTTAATGGTGCGGCCAATCACCGCACAGCAGTTGGCCGCTGCGGTGACAGCGGCAGGTTGTCAGACACGTCAAGAACTGCTGGAAGTGGTATGGACACCAATCGCCCTGGACCACAGCAGCGTTGATGACCACGGTGGCCCCTCGGCGATCACCTGGGACGAGATGCTGACCGGCGCTGGCGCCCCAGAGACCAATACGGCCGATCGGGATGCGGTGGTGTGGGAATGGAGCAGTAAGGACCAGTCGGGTTCTGGTGGTGGGTTGAGTTCGGTGTATACCGCCACTCATCAGGTGTTAGGGGTGCTGCAATCCTGGCTGGCTGTGGATCGAGCGTCCACGTTGGTGGTGCTGACCCATGGTGCGGTGGGAGTGGCCGGCGAGGATGTCACCGATCTGGCTGGAGCAGCGGTTTGGGGATTGGTGCGTTCGGCGCAAAGCGAGAATCCGGGCCGGATCTTGCTGGTCGATACTGACGCGCCAGTGGATTTGGCCCCGCTGACCGGCAGCGGGGAACCCCAACTGGTGATCCGCACCGGCAAGGCTTACGTCGCCCGTCTGGCCCCGAGCACACCTCAACCGCTGCCGCTACCAAACGGGTTGTGGCGGTTGGGAGTCAGAGGTGGGGGGACGTTCGAGGACGTGGTGGCAGAGCCCCGTGCGCGGGCGGAAGCGGCGTTGCGGGTGGGGCAGGTGCGGGTTGAGGTGCGGGCGGTGGGCGTCAATTTCCGCGATGTAGTGATGGCGTTGGGAATGTATCCCGGTCCCGCGGAGCTGGGCGCGGAGGGGGCGGGGGTGGTTGTCGAAGTTGGCCCGGGCTTAAGCGGTGTGGTCGTAGGTGATCACGTGATGGGTTTGTTGGGTGCGGCGGGTCCGGAGGCCGTGGTGGACCAGCGGCTGATTGTTCGGGTACCGCCGGGGTGGTCGTTCGCCGAGGCCGCCGGTGTGTCGATGGTGTTTTTGACCGCGTACTACGGGTTGGCGGATTTGGCCGGGGTGCGGGCGGGGGAATCGGTGCTGATCCATGCCGCGACCGGCGGGGTGGGGATGGCGGCCGTGCAGTTGGCGCGGCACTGGGGGATGGAACCTTTTGTCACCGCCAGCCGCGATAAGTGGGACACGTTGCGCGCCATGGGATTCGACGAGGACCATATCGCCGATTCGCGCACGCTGGAGTTTGCGGAGAAATTCTTATCCGCCACCGGAGGGCGCGGGGTCGATGTGGTGTTGAACTCACTGGCCGGCGAGTTTTTGGACGCTTCGCTGCGGTTACTGCCGGGTGGGGGGCGTTTCATCGAGATGGGCAAAGCCGACATCCGCGACCCCCAGGTCGTCGCCCAAACACATCCAGGGGTGTTGTACCGGGCCTTTGACCTGGCTGAGGCCGGCCCGCAGCGCATTGAGCAGATGCTCGCGGAGTTGAGCGGATTGTTTGACACCCACACCGTGCATCAGTTGCCGGTCACTACCTGGGACATCCGGTATGCCCCACACGCCCTCCGGTTCGTCTGTCAGGCTCGGCACATCGGCAAAGTGGTCCTGACCATGCCCGATCAAACCTCCGATGCCCTGGGGGCGGGCACGGTGTTGATTACTGGTGGGACCGGGATGGCCGGGGCGGTACTGGCCCGGCATGTTGTGCATCGGTATGGGGTGGGTCATGTGGTGCTGGCCAGTCGCCGTGGGGATCGCGCCGAAGGGGCCGGTGAGTTGGTGGCCGAGTTGACCCAGGCCGGTGCCGAGGTACAGGTGGTGGCCTGTGATGTGGCCGATCGTGACGCGGTGGCAGCGTTGTTGGCGGGACTGCCCGCGCAGTACCCGCCGTTGACCGCGGTCATACACGCCGCCGGGATGATCGATGACGCGGTGATCACCTCGTTGACGCCTGACCGGATCGATACGGTGTTGGCGGCCAAGGCCGATGGGGCGTGGAACCTACACGAGTTGACCCGGGATCTGAACCTGTCGATGTTTGTCATATTTTCCTCGCTGGCCGGCACGGTGTGCTCTCCAGGGCAGGGTAATTACGCGGCGGCCAACGCTTTCCTGGACGGGTTGGCCACTCACCGGCGCGCGGCTGGGCTCCCGGCGGTATCGATGGCGTGGGGATTCTGGGAGCAAGCCCTGACCCGAATGAGCCATAGCGGTGTGGCGGCGATGACAACCGATCAAGCACTGGAGCTGTTTGACACCGCGCTCATCGTTAATCACCCCACCGTGGTGGCCGCCCTCCTGGACCGCACCGCGCTGGCCAACGCCACCCTCAGCACGCGGCTACCGCCGCTGTTTACCGATCTGGTCCGCCACGCTCTGCGGCGGCTGGTCACCACCGAGGCGACCGCAGTCAAATCGGCACTGGCCCAACGACTCCACGGACTGACCCTCGACCAACAACACGACCTACTACTCGACCTGGTGCGTTCACACATCGCGGTTGTGCTGGGCCACTCCAACCCTCAGACCATCGACCCGGACAGGGCGTTCCAGGAGTTGGGCTTTGACTCGCTGACCGCTGTCGAGATGCGCAACCGGCTGAAAACTACTAGTGGCCTGGCGCTTTCACCGACGCTGATCTTCGACTACCCGAACTCCGCCGCGCTGGCCGGTTACATGCACCGAGAACTCGTCGCCACACCGGAGCAACACAGCCCGGCCGCTGCGCCCGGGGAAGTCGAAATCCAGCGCGTTGTGGGGTCGATTCCGGTAAAGCGCCTTCGGCAGGCGGGAGTTTTAGAACTGTTGCTAGCGTTGGCAAATGAAGCCGACGGCAACGGGCAGGCGGCAGTCCGTGCAGTGACCACGGAAAAAGATATCGCGGACATGGACCTCGACGACCTGGTCAATGCGGCGTTGATGAACGACGACGACGAGTAGGCATGAGTCGCCCTGTGTCAAGCCGCCCGGTGTCGAACTTGGCTGAGCAATGTCTGGAGGGCGTGATGTTTGGCGAGCGGCCACGGAGGTGGTCTATCGAAGCTTAGGTCCTGGCGTCCGCGCGGGGTGCTGCGACCAGCGCCAACGAGGACGCCCCCTGGTCGTGGTATTGGGCTTCGAGTTGATCGTGAACCCGCAGCGACTGCGACCCGGCGACGTCGAAACCGCCGCCGGTGAGGTGCCCGGACTGCGTCAGCACTACATAGATTGCCGGAACCAGCGCGAGCAGCCAGCTTGCGAATACCAACCAGCGGAACCTGCGCAGGTTGCGGCTTAGGCGCATCATGAACTGCTGGATCTCGATCTCCCCATATGTCGCTCAGTGCACGCGAGCGTACCGCAACGCCCTGTGAATAAAGTCAGCTTATCGGGTGCTGAGCTGCGGCGACGCCGATGCTGCGAAGACGCTACCGAGTTGTTGTGAAGACGTTTTGCGAGCCTGGACCCGCCCCGCCGCCGAGCGGCGTTGGTCACAGGAGTTGGTACCGGTCTCGCCTTCGATGGCAGGATATCGGGTGGCCGCGCGGGTGTCGGGGGGCGCAAGTGAGTGGATCGCCCTGTGGGCCCAGGTAATCGTGAGGAGTTACCCATGAAATTTGGCAATGCGAGCATGCGCCGCATGCTCGTCGCAGGGCTGATAGGGGCCGCGTTGGCGAGCGCCGCCGCCGCCGTCATGGCGGGGCCGCCGGCCACCGGTGCGACTGACCCGTGCGCGGCCAGCGAAGTCGCGCGGACGATTGGTTCGGTCGCCAAGTCGATGGGCGACTACCTGGACTCCCACCCGGAGACCAACCAGGCGATGACGACGATGCTGCAGCAGCAAGCGGGCCCGCAATCGGTGACCTCGCTGAAGTCCTATTTCGAAGCCAACCCGAAGGTGGCCATGGACATGACGTCCATTGCGCAGCCGCTGACCGGGTTGTCGACGCAGTGCAAGCTGCCGATCACGATCCCGCAAGCGATGGGCCTGATGCAGCAGGCGCAGGGCGCGGGTGGGCTGCCGGCTGCGCTGCCCGCCGCGCCGGTCCCGCCCTCGACGGGCAGCACACTTCCGGGGCCGTCGCGGGGCAATACCGTCGGCTAACGGGGGTCGCTGCTGCCGGTGGCTCGCTCGGGCTCCCGGTCAAGTGGCGGCAACGGGCCCTGCAACGCGGTATCCGAAGGGTCGTCGCACTGCAGCGGAGCCGGCAGGGCGGGCAGTGGCCCGGTGGGTGAGTCGTCGTCGGAGTCGCCGGTTTTCTCGGTGCGGAACACGAAGAAGAACACCACCCAGCCGACGGCGGAGATCAGCAGCCAGCTGATCAGCCGATAGATCAGCATCGCCGAGATGGCATTGGGCAGCGACATCCCACTGGACACCAGGCCGGGGACCAGCACGGCCTCGACGACCAGCAGCCCACCCGGCATCAGCGGTATCGTGCCGACCGCGCGGGCGGCCGCGTAGGCCACGGTCAACCCGGCGACCGAGGCGTGATCACCGGCCGCGTAGGCGGCAAAGCCCAGGCAGGCCACGTCGGCGACCCAGTTGAAGAGGGACCAGCTGAACGCCACCCCCAGGTCGCGTCGGCCCAGGCTGACCGATTCCAGCTGCATGAGCGTCTCGCGCCACTTTTCCACGCCGGTGTCGGCGGGCCGGCCCCGAACCGAATTGACCCACGCCAAGACCCGGCTGCCGATCCCCTCGATCAGCTCGGGGCGCGAGGCCACCGCCTGAGCCAGCAGCAGCAGCGCGACGAAACCACCGAGGGTAAACAGCAGCGAGAACGGGTTGTTCTTGGCGCCCAGGAAGAACGCGCCACCCAGGCCGAGCACCGCCAGGCCCACCGCCTGCAGCACCCCCGACATGACCAGCTGCCACGACGCCACCACCGTCGAGGCGCCCCAGACGCGTTGCTGACGCAGCAGGAACGTGGCCGAGAGCACCGGCCCGCCCGGCAGTGTGGTGCTCAGCGAGTTGGCCGCGTAGAACGCGGCTTCCGAGCGCAGCTGCTTGACGTGCACTCCGGCGGATGCCAGCAGGGTGCGCTGGATCTGAGCGAAGCTGTGCATCGACGCGACGGCGGCGGCCACCGCGGCCAGCAGCCACCACCAGTTGGCCTCGAACAGGCTCTTCCACGCCTTGGCCAGGTGGTCCCAGCCCAGGGCGATCTCGACGGCCAGCACGACGGCGACGACACCGAGCACCACCCAGCGCACCCACCAGTATTTGCCGCGCGGCGCAGCGTCGCGCTGGCTGACCAGCTTGCGGGCGGTGGCGTCGTGCGACACGTGATTTAGGGTAACCGCGCAGGTGGCGCACCGATCGCTGCGCAACGACGACTGTGTCAGGGTTGATCCGGGGTCGTAACCGGATCGTGCCGCCCTGACGCGCCGGGGCCGCCGTTAGGCTTGCTGGATGGCGAACGTCGACGACGCTGCGTCAGTCGAACCCCTGGTCCGCAAGGCCGCTGCCTGGGCATGGCGTTTGCTGGTCATTTTGGCCGCGGCGGTCGCCGTGCTTTGGGTCGTGGAAAAACTTGAAATCATCGTCGTCCCGGTGTTGCTGGCGTTGATGATCAGCGCGTTGCTGGTGCCGGCCGTGGACTGGCTGGACCGGCGTGGGCTGCCGCGTGGTGGCGCGGTGACGCTGGTCTTGCTGGGTGGATTCGCGGTCCTGGGCGGCATCCTGGCGTTCGTTATCACCCAGTTCGTCTACGGTCTGCCCGATTTGACCAAGCAGGTGGAGCGCAGCATCGACTCCACCCGCAGGTGGCTGATCGAAGGCCCCGCACATCTGCGCGGTGAGCAGATCGACAACGCGGGCAACGCGGCGATCCAGGCGCTGCACAACAACCAGGCGAAGTTGACCAGCGGCGCGCTGTCCACCGCGGCCACCGTCACCGAACTGGTCACCGCTGCGGTGTTGGTGCTGTTCACGCTCATCTTCTTCCTGTATGGCGGCCGCAACATCTGGCAGTACGTCACCAAGATCGTCCCGGCCGGTGCGCGCGACAGGGTGACCGAGGCGGGCCGCGCCGGATACGGGTCGCTGATCGGGTACGTGCGGGCGACCTTCCTGGTGGCGCTGACCGATGCGGCCGGGGTGGGCACGGGGCTCGCGATCATGGGGGTGCCGCTTGCGCTGCCGCTGGCTTCGCTGGTGTTTCTCGGCGCGTTCATCCCGCTGGTCGGTGCGGTGATCGCCGGCTTTCTGGCCGTGATAGTCGCGCTGCTCGCCAAAGGCATCGTCTATGCGCTGGCGACGCTCGGTTTGCTGATCGTGATCAACCAACTCGAGGCGCATTTGCTGCAGCCGCTGGTGATGGGGCGCGCGGTCTCGATCCACCCGCTGGGGGTGGTGCTTGCCATTTCGACGGGTGGCGTGCTCGCGGGGGCCGTCGGCGCCTTGCTCGCGGTTCCGACGGTCGCGTTCCTCAACAATGCGGCGCAGGTTTTGCTGGCCCCCGATCCGTCGGCCGAAGCGGACAAACAGGCCGAGGACGGTGATGCCAAGGCTGGCGGCATCGTCGCGGCCAAGCCCGACGACAGCGCCGACTGAGCGCCAGCTAGGTCACATCTGCCACTTGCGTCTCTCCGGAAGAAGACACGCTTTTTGCCTGCCTGCGAGCGACAATCGCGCCGCAGCACACACGACAGCTGGAAGTTGTCGCTGTGAGGCGGGCAAAAAATCACATCCGCCTCCGCGGATACGCGTGGGGCTGATGTGTTTTGCCCGTCGCGGTCAGGTTGTTGCGGGCGCTATAACCGTCCCTCGCGGCGCAGCAAATCCGCGGCACTGACGCCGCCGCCGCCACCACGGCGGCGCGGGCGCGCCTCGTCGCCGTTATCGCTCTGATCGGCCTGGCCGCGGGCGTTCACCTTCTCGGTGGCCGCCTCGGAGTCGTCGGCCTCGGGCCGCATGACCGGCAGGGCGGCGGTGGGGTCGGCCGGGTCGCTCGCGGTCTCGCTGGGAACCGGCCCCGAAACCGGCGCCGCCCGTGTCGGTACCGGCGGCGGCGGTGGGGGTGCACCCTCAGGCTGGCCGGGCACCGACAGGCGGGTGGTGCTCGCTTCGGTCGGCTGGCTGGGCCTGGTATTCAGCCGTGTGGTGCTGGCGCCGGAGGGAAGCTCGGCCGGGCGCGGCGCCGGGGGGCCGGGATGGGTGGGGTCGTGCGGCGGACGCGGCGCGGCGGCCAGGCTGGCCGCCTTGACCGGTGGCCGCGCGGCACGCCCGTTCACGCTGGGCCGCTTGTGCTCGTCGGGCAGGTCGATCTCACCCAGGCCCAGGCGGTTCTGCAGGCGCCGCGCCCAGCGCGGAGCCCACCAGCAGTCGTCGCCGAGCAACTTCATCACCGACGGCACCAGGAACATCCGCACCACGGTCGCGTCCAGCAGCAGCGCCGCCATCAAGCCGAACGCCAGGTACTTCATCATCACCAGGTCGGAGAACACGAACGAACCGGCGACCACGGCGAGCACCAATGCGGCGGCGGTGATCAGGCGCCCGGTGGTCGCGGTGCCGATCCGGATGGCCTCCGCGGTGGACATGCCGCGCGCTCGCGCCTCCACCATCCGGGACACCAGGAACACCTCGTAGTCGGTGGCCAGGCCGTAGCCGACGGCGACGACCAGCGCGATGATGATCACCATCAGCGGCGTCGGGGTGAAATTGAGCTGCTTCGCGAAGTGTCCGTCGACAAAGATCCACGTCAGAATGCCCATCGTGGAGCCCAGCGTCAGCGCGCTCATCACCGCGGCCTTGATGGGCAGCACCACCGACCCGAACGCCAGGAACATCAACAGCATGGTCGTGCCGATGAGAACCACGAGCATCAACCCAGCCTTGTCGAACAGGGCGTGAATGCTGTCCTGCTCGAGCGCGGGGGTACCGCCGACCAAGACCTCCAGACCCTTGGGCGCGCCGATGGCGCGCAACTCGTCGATCTTCTTGGCGGCGTCGTTGCGGTTGACCAGGCCGTTCTCGATCACTCGGATCGAGGCGTCTTCGGGGTGAGTCGTCCCGTTGGGTCCGGCGACGCACGGATTACCGGCAATGGCCGGGCAGGGCCGTTCGTCCCACTGCTTACTGGTGAACCCGGTGATGCTCGAGACCCTATTGCGGACGTCGGCGACCTGCTGGTCGGTGACGGGGCTGTGGTTGTCGCTCTGGATCACCAGCGTCAGCTGCTCGGTGCGGTATCCCGGGAAGAGCTTGTCGAAGTGCTCCTGCGCCACGCGGGCCGGGTTGTTCGGCGGCAGGTACTTCTCGCTGATGCCACCGAGCTGCAGATTGCCCAGCGGAATGACCAGCAGGATCATCCCGATGACGATCGGGATGGCGAAGGCCAGCGGCCGCTTCATCACCCAGGTGACCAGTTTGCCCCAGAAACCGGCCTCGACCTCTTCGCGGGTCTTGGTCTTCTGCAGCCGATCGGCGAGCCAGTTGAGGTAGGCGCGGGACACCTTCCAGTTGCGCAGGAACGGCACCCGGAACGCCGTTCGCACGCCGAGCGCGTCGACGTGTTTGCCGAGGATCCCCAGGCACGCGGGCAACAGCGTGATCGATAGCAGCGCCGCAAGTCCGACCGCCGCGATCAGCGCGTAGGTCAGCGACTTCACGAAGCCCTGCGGCAACAACAGCAGGCTGGCGCCCGAGGCGATGATCAGCACCGCCGAGAACGTCACCGTGCGCCCGGCCGTCATGACGGTGCGTCGCACCGCGGCCTCGGTGTCGTAGCCTTCCGCGATCTCCTCACGGAACCGGCTCACCACGAAAAGCCCGTAGTCGATGGCCAGGCCCAGACCGACCAGCGACACCACGGGCTGAGCGAAGAAGTGCACCGGCGCGAACAGCGCGATGAAACGCAGGATGCCCAGCGCACCCGCGATGCTCAGTCCGCCCACCATGACCGGGAGGCCGGCGGCGATCGCGCCGCCGAACACCAGGAACAGCACCACCGTCACCAACGGCAGCGCGAGAACCTCCATGCGGCGCTGGTCGGTGGCGATGGTGCCGGTCAGCGAGCTCATGATCGGCTCCAGGCCGGCGAGTTGAACGGTGCCGCCGTCGAGCTTCTGCAGGTCCGGTGCGATGGTCTTGTAGTTGTTCAGGATGGTGTCGTCGTCATTGCCCTTCAGCGGGATGCTGACGAAGGTGTGCTTCTTGTCCTCGGTCGCCATCCCCTTGATCTGGGCGTTGGGGGGATCGGTGCCGGGGGGTAGGGCCAGGTAGCCGGCCCAGCCGAGGACCTGATCGGCATGGTCGTTTTTGAACTTGTTGAGCTCATCGACGATCTTCTGGTGCCAATCCGGGTCGTCGACGGTCTTGCCGTCGGGGGCGGTGAAGGTGGCGACGATGTGGCCGGTGCGGTCCCGGCCGTAGGTCGTGTCGCCGAGGATCGAGGCCTTTACGGATTGGCTGCCGTCGTCGTAGAAACCGCTCTGCGTGACGTGTTTGCCCAGATCCATCCCGAACAGGCCGCCGCCGAGGCACAGGGCCACCATGACCCCGATAACGATGTACCGGTACCGGTACACAGTTCGACCCCACCAGGCGAACACGTACGCTCCTTACTGGATCCCTAGCGACCCGCGCAGTGGCTTCCCAGTCTCACACACGCGACGTCAACAGCGCTGACAGCGGCCGGAACGGCTGCAGCCACGCCCCTTGTTCAGGCAGCGAATCCAAGCCGATTCGCGGCAACGGCTCCCGGAAAACACCCGCGATGTCCTCCAGGTCGACGAACTCCAAGGTATCCGACGCTAGTGCCCAACTCGCGTGTTCACGAAATCCAATGACCTGAACTGGGGTTCCGTCGCGGGCCACCTCTTCGAGCGGTTGACGGAACGCCTGACCGTCCGCGGAAGCCACCACCAGGGCGGCGAGCCCCTCGGTGCGCCGGCGCTCGATGTGCTCGAGCATGTCGCGGTCGACGTCGCTGTCCTCGTCGATCTTCGGCTTGGCGAAGACCGCGAAGCCCACGTTACGCAGCGCCTCCACCCACGGCCGGACAACGTCGGCGCTGCCCGGCGCGATGTTGGTGAACACGGTGGCCTCGGGCTCGACGCGGACGGCCGCCGGGGCGCTTTGGGCACGAGCCGAGACGTCCGCCGTGCGGGCCAGCAGCCAGCGACCCAGCGCGTCGAATCGCGGGCGCTCCAGGGCCGTCGGCCGTCGGCCCAGGATGGAGCCCAGCCCCATGTCGAGGTTGGGGGCGTCCCACACCAGCAGGACGCGCCGGATCGGCGGCGCGAGGTCGCCCGGGCCTTTCTCAAGGCCTTTCTCAAGGCCTTTCTCAAGGCCGCCTTGTCGGGGGCGTTCTCGGGCAGCGCCGACGGCGCTGCTTGTTCTGTCACTTCTTCTGTCACGCTCATGTTTGTCGTCTTTTCCAGATCAGCTCGGTGACGTCGCTGCCCGCTTCTTGGGCCTTCGTCTCGTATTTGGTAGTGGGGCGAACTACCGAGATCGGTAGGGATTCGGTGCCGGGTTCGACGCGGACGAGCCGGGGATCGGCTTCATCGCCGACGGCGGCTATGTGTTCGGCGTAGCCGGGGTGGTCCGTCGCGGCGTGCAGGACACCACCGGGGAGTAGCCGGTCGGCGATCAGGTCAACCGTCGCCGGCTGCAGGAACCTGCGCTTGTGGTGGCGCGCCTTGGGCCACGGATCGGGAAAGAAGACGCGAACACCGGTCAGCGAACCCGGCGCGATGAGCTGCTCCAGCACGTCGATCCCGTTCCCACGGATCAACCGGATATTGCCTACCTGTTCACGCTCGATCGCGGAGAGCAACTGCGCCAACCCCCGCCGATAGATTTCCACCGCGATCACGTCGATGTCCGGCTCGTCCTGCGCCATCGCCACCGTCGACGCGCCGTTGCCGCAACCGATCTCCAGCACCAGCGGCGCGCGACGGCCAAACCACGCTTCGGTATCCAGCGGCTCGGCGCAGGGCCCGCAGGGCCCAGAAGGCCCTGCAACCACCGAGACACCGAGTTCCGGCCACAGCCGCTCCCAGGTGTCGCGCTGCAGTTCGGACAGGGCGGAATGTCGCGAGCGAAAGGTGCTGGCCGGAAGACGCCTGTTGGCGCGCCTGTTCCGACTGCTCCGCCACCGGTGTGTCGGGACGCGCCCTCACTCCGGGTTGCGCATGCATCCGTCCATGGTGGCCCATGGATCGCCGATGTAGCCGCCTCAGATCCGAATTGATACCCAACAGTTGCCTTCGGCTGCTACCAACCGGTGGCTCGCGTCTCGGCGACGCAGGTGTCACCATTCGGTGCATGCGGCGACAGGGGGACCAGGCGTTCGTCGGGGAGCTGGCGCGATATGCCGCCGGGGCGGCCGACGGGCGGCTGACGGCGATCGCGCAGCGAGCCGCGGCGCCGCTGCGGGTGGCCGTGCGCGGACGTCGAGGCGTGGGTCGCTCCCTGGTGACGTGCGCGCTGAACCATGCCGGGATCGTGCCGGACGAGCCGGACTTAGTTGTCTACGTCATCGCCGAGGTGGTCAAGCCCGAGGACTCCCGGGCTGTCCAGGCCCTCGTCGCCGCGCGATGTCCGGTGCTGGCGGTGCTGAATAAAGCCGATGTGGCCGGTTTCGCCGGGGGCGGGCCGATGGCGCTCGCGCGGGCGCGCTGCAAGCATTTTTCCGCGCTGCTCGGGGTATCCGTGGAGCCCATGAGCGGTTTGCTTGCCGTGGCGGCGCAGGAGGACGTGCTCGACGACGCGTCGTGGGCCGCGCTGCGGACGCTGGCCGCCGATGCTTCGGTTGGTTCGGTCCCGGCCGACATTCGGCTGCGCCTGCTAGGCACCCTCGGCCTGTTCGGCGTCGCTGTCGCGGTGGCCGCGGTCCGGCGGGGCAAGACGGCCGCTCAGGTGCGTGCCCTGTTGCGGCTGGTCAGCGGCGTCGACGCGGTCCTGGACCAGGTCGCCGCCGTCGGCGCCGAAGTGCGCTACCGGCGGGTGCTGGACGCCGTCGCCGAACTCGAGGCGCTGGCCGTCTCTGAGGGCTCGGCTGGCGAAATCGGCGACTTCCTGGCGCGCGACGACACGGTGCTCGCCCGGATGGCCGCCGCCTTGGATTTGGCCGAGTCCCTCGCCCAATCAGCCGGATTGCAAGTCGGCTCGGGCCGCGACCCGGCGAGCTACCTGGCGCGGGCGGCGCGATGGCAGCGCTACAGCCGCGAACAAGCGAGCGCTGTGCACGGCGCCTGTGGCGCGGATATCGCCAGGGGATCGTTGCGGCTCTGGTCACGCGCGGGCGGGGAGGCAGGGGAAGCACCGTGACCGACGAGGCGCACGACGATCCGGTCGCCGGGGTGGACGCCCTGGTGGCCGCGGTCGGGCCGCGGCTGGATCCGCCCCCGATCAACCTTCGCGACGTGGTGCTGGTGGCCGGGCCGTGGATGGCCGGCGTGAGTGGTGTGGCCGCGGCGCTGCGCGAACGGCTGCCGCAGCACAAGTTCGTCGAGTCGACCGACTTGGGGCCCGGCGACGCGCCGTTGGCGGTGGTGTTCGTCGTTTCTGCGGCGGCCCACTTGACCGGATCTGACTGCGCGTTGCTCGACGCCGCCGCCGAACACGCCGACGTGGTGGTCGGTGTGGTGGCGAAAATCGACGTGCACCACACCTGGCGCGATGTGCTCGCCGCCAACCGCGACGCGCTGGCGGCGCACGCGCCGCGCTACGCCAAGGTGCCCTGGGTGGGGACGGCCGCCATGCCCGAGCTGGGGGAGACGCGCATCGACGACCTGGTCGACGCCGTCGCGGCGCAGCTGGACGATTCGGACATCGCGCGACGAAACAGGTTGCGAGCGTGGGAATCTCGGCTGCAGACGGTCGCGCAGAGGTTCGATCACGACGCCGAGGGCGCCGGTCGGCAGGCCCGGGTTGACGCGTTGCGCGAAGCGCGCAGCACGGCCCTGCGGGATCGGCGCCAGTCGAAAACCGAGCGGAGCATCACGCTGCGCGGCCAGATCCAGCAGGCCCGGGTCCAGTTGTCCTACTTCGCCCGCAACCGCTGCACGTCGGTGCGCGGCGAACTGCAAGAGGATGCCGCCGCGCTGTCGCGGCGCAAGATGGGGGGCTTCGAAGGGTTTACCCGCGGGCGGGTCGAACACGTGGTCGCCGAGGTCAGCGAAGGCACCGACACGCACCTGGCAGACGTCGCCGAGGTGATGGGTGTGCCGCTGGCCCTACCGGCTGTCGAGCAGCTGCCAGTAGTCGAGGTCGCGCCACCGCCCCTGAAATCGCGGCGGCAGGAAACCGCGCTGATGTTGCTGCTCGGCGCCGGGTTCGGGCTGGGCGTCGGGTTGACGCTGAGCCGGATGCTGGCCGGTCTGACCCCGCACCGCGGGCCTGGTTTTGCACCGGGGCTGGAGGTGGCCGGTGCGGTGGGGTGCGTTGCGGTCGGACTCGCGCTCACCTTCGTGGTGGTCACCCTGCGCGGGCTGCTGCGGGACCGCGCGCTGCTGGACCGCTGGGCGGGTGAGGTGACGGCGTCGCTGCGGGCGGTGGTCGAGGAGTTGGTCGCCACCCGGGTGCTGCTGGCCGAGTCGGTGCTGACCACCGCGCTGGCCGCGCGTGACGAGGCCGAGAACGCGCGGGTGGCCGAACAGGTCAGTGCGATCGACAGCGAACTGCGGGAATACGCCATCGCGGCGGCGCGGGCCGCGGCCGCACGTGACCGGGAAATGCCCACGCTAAAGGCCGCGCTGGACGCCGTGCGGGCAGAACTGGGTGATCCGGGTATTCCCCTACCCGAGAACGGGGCGAACGGCGACGATTCGTAACGTTTGGCGAAAGTTTCTGAATCGTTGTTGTGAGGAGTCTTATACCCGCCCGGACCTTCCCTAGCAAGGTGATCACGATAACCTGTAAATAAAGCTCCAACACGTCACAGTTGTGGCAACACAGGGGCACCCGCAAGACACGCGCAAGCCCGCCGTTAAAGACCCAGCAAGCACGCAAGCAGAATTCAGGAGAGTTCGATGACCTCAGCGACCATTCCCGGTCTGGACACCGCGCCCACGAATCATGAGGGGCTGCTGGCGTGGGTGGAGGAGGTCGCCGAGCTCACCCAGCCCGACCGGGTGGTGTTCGCCGACGGCTCCGAGGAGGAGTTCAACCGGCTCGCCGCGCAGCTCGTCGAGGCCGGCACCTTCAAGAAGCTGAACCAGAAGAAGCGCCCCAACTCCTACCTGGCGCTGTCCGACCCGTCGGACGTGGCGCGGGTGGAGTCGCGCACGTACATCTGTTCGGAGAATGAGGTCGACGCCGGCCCGACCAACAACTGGATGGCCCCGGCCGAGATGCGGTCGACCATGACCGACCTGTACCGCGGCTGCATGCGCGGCCGCACCATGTGGGTGGTGCCGTTCTGCATGGGCCCGCTGGGTGCAGACGACCCGAAGCTGGGCGTGGAGATCACCGACTCCGAGTACGTCGTCGTCTCCATGCGCACCATGACCCGGATGGGCAAGGCCGCGCTGGAGAAGATCGGCGACGACGGATTCTTCGTCAAGGCGCTGCACTCCGTCGGCGCTCCGCTGGAAGGCCGGGACGGAACCCGAAAAGACGACGTGTCGTGGCCGTGCAACGACACCAAGTACATCACCCACTTCCCGGAGACCCGCGAGATCTGGAGCTACGGCTCGGGCTACGGGGGCAACGCGCTGCTGGGCAAGAAGTGCTACTCGCTGCGCATCGCCTCGGCGATGGCCCGCGACGAGGGCTGGCTCGCCGAGCACATGCTGATCCTCAAGCTGATCTCCCCGGAGAACAAGGCCTACTACTTCGCCGCGGCCTTCCCGTCGGCGTGTGGCAAGACCAACCTCGCGATGCTGCAGCCCACCATCCCGGGCTGGCGCGCCGAGACCCTCGGCGACGACATCGCCTGGATGCGGTTCGGCAAGGACGGCCGGCTGTACGCGGTCAACCCGGAGTTCGGTTTCTTCGGGGTCGCGCCCGGGCACCAACTGGAAGTCCAACCCCAACGCCATGCGCACCATCGAGGCCGGTAACACCGTCTTCACCAACGTGGCGCTCACCGACGACAACGACGTGTGGTGGGAAGGCCTGGAAGGCGAGCCCGACCACCTGATCGACTGGAAGGGCAACGACTGGATCCTGCGCGAAACGGACACCAAAGCGGCGCACCCGAATTCGCGGTACTGCACGCCGATGTCGCAGTGCCCCATCCTGGCGCCGGAGTGGGACGACCCGCAGGGCGTGCCGATCTCGGGCATCCTGTTCGGCGCGCCGCCGCAAGACCACGGTGCCGCTGGTCACCCAGGCGCGTGACTGGCAGCACGGCGTGTTCATGGGTGCCACGCATGGGCAGCGAGCAGACCGCCGCCGCCGAGGGCAAGGTCGGCGCCGTGCGCCGCGACCCGATGGCCATGCTGCCGTTCCTCGGCTACCACGTCGGCGACTACTTCCAGCACTGGATCGACCTGGGCAAGCACGCCGACGAGTCCAAGCTGCCCAAGATCTTCTTCGTCAACTGGTTCCGCCGCGGCGACGAGGGCCAGTTCCTGTGGCCCGGCTTCGGCGAGAACAGCCGGGTGCTGAAGTGGATCGTCGACCGCATCGAGCACCAGGCCGGCGGCCAGGACACCGCGATCGGCGTCGTGCCGAGCGCCGCGGACCTGGACCTGGACGGGCTCGACGTGGACGCTAACGACGTCAGTACGGCGCTGGCGGTCAACGCCGCCGAGTGGCGCGACGAGCTGCCGCTGATCGAGGAGTGGCTCGAATTCGTCGGCGACAAGCTGCCCACCGGCGTCAAGGACGAGTTCGAGGCGCTCAAGCAACGCCTGGCCGAGGCGTAAACACCGCCAGCACCGCGAGCAGTCGCAAAATCCCCCGCGCGCCCGGCGTGTCGGGGGATTTTGCGTCTTGTCGCTGAGTGTTTGGCACGGTGCGATTCGGTCTACAGACAGCTGACAGACCCCTCTTTCTGGAAGGCCGACAATGAAGTCACCGACATCACATACAGCTGCAGCAATCGCGATCGCGGTTGCGGCAGTGGGAATTCTGTTCAGTGGATGCTCAGCCTCATCGGTGATCAACACCGGCGGCGACACACAGTGCAAGGACTTCACCACCCAGGACCAGAAGAAGCAGAACGACGAGATCAGCAAAATGCTCAAGGACAAGAGCGGCACCGACCCAACCAATTTGCAGATCGACGCGACGCGCCTGTCGGCTCAGACCTGGTGCCAAACGCTGGGCAAGCCCGACAGCAAGATCTCCGAGGCGCCGCACGGCTGACCATCGATGGGGGTGAGCCGGCGGCTTAATGCCTGTCGATAACCGTCCTCACTCGCGTCGCAACGACCGCGGCAGGTAGACCGCGCCCGGTCCGGCGACCGCCGCTGTGTCTCGGGGGTTGTAGATGGCGCAGCGCTGCAGCGACAGGCAGCCGCAGCCGATGCACGAGTCCAAATTGTCGCGCAGCGCTGTCAGCCCGGCGATCTGATCGTCGAGGCGCGCGCGCCAATCCTTCGACAGCCGGGTCCAATCGGCGCGGGTAGGGGTGCGACCGTCCGGCAGCCGCGCGAGCGCGGCCGCCACCTCGTCCAGGCTCAACCCGACGTTTCGCGCGGCCCGGATGAACGCCAGGCGCCGCAGCATCTGGCGTTCGAACCGGCGCTGGCCGCCGGACGTGCGGGTCGCCGTGATCAGGCCCTGGCCCTCGTAAAACCGGATTGCCGAGGGCGCGAAGCCGCTGCGCTTCGCAATCTCGCTGACGGTGAACAAATCTCGTTTATCCATGTATCCCACTTGACTTAAAGTTAACTTCAACTACCAGTATGGCCCTATGACGATTTCTGAAACCACTCCGGTGGCAATAGTTACCGGCGCCTCGCGCGGGTTCGGCCGAGCGGTCACCGCCGCTCTGCTGGACCGCGGCTGGGCCGTCGTCGGTGATGCTCGCCGTGCCTTCGAGCTGGAAACGACGGCCCGCGAACTGAATTCGGCGCGGCTGATCGCGCTGCCCGGTGACGTCACTGACGCGTCACATCGCGACGCCCTGGTCCGCGCCGCAACAAGCGCGGGACCTCTTCGCCTGCTGGTGAACAACGCCAGCCGGCTGGGCCCCAGTCCGCAACCGACCCTGTCCGCCTACCCGGCGAGCGAATTGTCGGCCGTGTACCAGACGAACGTGTTTGCGCCGGTCGCCCTGATCCAGGCTGTTCTGCCGGCGATGATCGACAACGCGGGGGTGATCGTCAACCTCACCTCCGATGCGGCCGTGGAGCCTTATCCGGGTTGGGGTGGGTACGGGTCGTCCAAGGCCGCGCTCGACCAGGTATCGGCCGTGCTGGCCGCCGAGGTGTCCACCGTGCCGGTTTACGCTTTCGACCCGGGCGACATGCGGACCGAGATGCACCAGGCCGCCTTCCCCGACGAGGACATCTCCGATCGCACCGAGCCGGAGTCCGTCGTGCCGGCGCTGTTGCGTCTGCTCGACACCCGGCCGGCCTCAGGCCGCTACCGCGCGTCGGATCTGCCATTGGCCGGTGTGCGGCTATGACTTCGGCGAGTCTGTTAAGCCCGCGTACGCATTTCCGGCGGCCCCCGAACTCGGACGCCACTGAGCCGCCGGAGGCCCACGGCGTCGCCCGCGACGCGGTCAAGCTGCTGGTCGCCCGCCCGGGCGGGATCACCCACGCCCGATTCGCCGACCTCGGCGACCATCTGCGTCCCGGTGACCTGCTGGTGGTGAACAATTCGGCGACACTGCCCGCCGCGATTGACGGCTACCGCGCCGGGCGTCGGGTCGCAATCCATTTCGCCACCGCGCGCGCCGAAAAAATCTGGGTGGTGGAACTGCGCCCGGCGGCGAACGCGACCGGACACCTGCCCGACATCCGGCCCGGAGAACGCATCGACATGGCCGGCGGCGGTGCGATCGTCATCGGGTCGTCCTACCCGCGGCCTGGGCTCGACGGCGGTCGGCTGTGGACCGCGCGGGTGGTCCTGGAGGGCCCCGACGGCAGCTTGCTGTCGTACCTGGCCCGCTACGGCCGGCCGATCAGGTACGCGTACGTGCCGCGACAATGGCCGCTGAGCTACTACCAAACCGTGTTCGCCCGCAGGCCCGGCAGCGCTGAAATGCCGAGCGCGGCAAGACCGTTCAGCGCCGATCTGGTAACCACCCTGGTGGCCGACGGCGTCGCGATCGCGCCGATCACCCTGCATGCCGGGGTGTCTTCGGCGGAGCCGGGCGAGCCACCCGTCCCGGAGCTGTTCGACGTGCCACCCGCCACAGCGCGACTGGTGAACATCACCCGGGCGGCGGGCCGACGGGTGGTCGCGGTCGGAACCACGGTGACGCGCGCGCTGGAGTCGGCCGCGAATATCGACGCCGCCGACGGCGTCGTGCACCGCGCGGCCGGCTGGACGGACCTGGTGCTCGGCGCCGGCCACCCGTGTCGGGTGGTCGACGGCCTGATCACCGGATGGCACGATGCCGGCGCCTCGCACCTGTTGCTGCTGGAGGCCGTCGCGGGCCCCGAACTGGTTGCCGCGGCGTATCGGGAGGCCGTCGAACACGGGTATCTGTGGCACGAATTCGGCGACAGCGCCCTGCTGCTGCCCGCATGACAGGCGTCAAAGTCCGCGTCGTACAGTCAGCCCATGCAGATTCGCCCCTACACTTCCGGTCAGGGAGGCGCCGACAAACCTGCTGTAATCCTCCACCCGTCCGGAACCGTCGTCACCTTCGACGACCTGGAGGCCCGCGCCAACCGGCTGGCCCACCGGTTCCGTCAGGACGGTCTGAGCGAGGGCGACACCGTCGCGATCCTGATGGAGAACAACGAGCACATCCACGCGGTCATGTGGGCGGCCCGGCGCAGCGGCCTGTACTACGTGCCGATCAACACCCACCTGACCGCGGCCGAGGCGGCCTACATCGTCGACAACAGCAGTGCCAAGGCGATCATCGGGTCGGCGGCGCTACAAGACACGTGTGCGGGTCTGGCGGAGCATCTTCCGGGCGGGCTGCCGCAGCTGCTGATGCTGGCAGAAGGCGACCTGGAGGGTTGGGAGCGGTACCCGGAATGCGTTGCGGATCAACCGAATACGCCGATCGACGACGAGATCGAGGGCGACCTGCTGCAGTATTCGTCGGGCACCACCGGCCGGCCCAAGGGGATCAAGCGCGAACTGCCGCACGTCCCGCCGGATCAGGCGCCGGGGATGATGGCGGCCCTCGTCGGGTTCTGGATGGATCCCGAGGCGGTGTATCTGAGCCCGGCGCCGCTCTACCACACCGCGCCGTCGGTGTGGTCGATGAGCGCGCAGGCCGGTGGCGTCACCACGGTGGTGCTGGAGAAGTTCGATCCCGAGGGAACTCTCGACGCCATCCAGCGCCACCGGGTGACCCACGGCCAGTTCGTGCCGGCCATGTTCGTCCGGATGCTGAAACTGCCTGAGGCGGCGCGCCATTCGTATGACCTGTCCAGCCTCAAACGGGTGATGCACGCCGCCGCGCCGTGCCCCGTGGAGATCAAGAAACAGATGATGGACTGGTGGGGTCCGATCATCGACGAGTACTACGCCTCTTCGGAGGCGATCGGGTCGACGCTGATCACCGCCGAGGATTGGCTCGCACACCCGGGGTCGGTGGGCAAACCCATGATGGGCGGGGTGCACATTCTCGACGAGAACGGCAACGAGCTGCCGCCAGGGCAGGCGGGGGAGATCTATTTCGAGGGCGGATATTCCTTCGAATACCTCAACGACGCGTCGAAAACCGCTGCGTCACGTGACAAGCACGGCTGGATGACCGTCGGCGACATCGGCTACCTCGATGACGACGGCTACCTGTTCCTGACCGACCGGCGCCACCACATGATCATCTCCGGCGGGGTGAACATCTACCCGCAAGAAGCCGAGAACCTTCTGGTCACCCACCCGAAGGTGTTGGACGCGGCGGTGTTTGGCATTCCCGACGACGAGATGGGTCAACGCGTGGTGGCCGCCGTGCAGACCGTCGAGGAGGCCGACGCCACCGACCAGTTCGCCGATGAGCTGCTCGACTGGCTGCGGGACCGCTTGTCGCACTTCAAGTGCCCGCGTTCGATCGCATTCGAGGCGCAGCTGCCGCGCACCGACACCGGGAAGCTCTACAAGAACGCGTTGATCGAGAAGTATTCGGTGTGACCTTGCGGGTGGTCGACCTGTCGGATGCGCCCGATACCGGGCTGCCCGGCGTGACCGTCGCCGTCGGTCCGCTATCGGACGAATATTGGCTCAATGCAGCGACTTTCACGCTGACCGAGGACCCGTGCGCTGACCGTCGGGTGGTCACCGTCGACTCGGTGCCCGAGACCCTCGCCGAGCTGACCGCACGCTGCGAACGCTGGCCACACGCCAGCGCGGTGTGCGACGACGCGCTGCGCGCGATCGACCCCGCCGCGTACAACGCTGGCCGGGGTGATCACCGAGTCGCTGGCGTACTCGACGCTGCAGGCCGGCCCGGAGTTCGCACGCTGGCTCGACCAACGCGGTCCGGCGCGCATGCCCGTCATCGCCGACCCCGTGGTGGCACAGCGCGACGGCGACGCGCTGCACATCAGGTTCAATCGGCCGCAACGGCACAACGCGTTCTCCACCGATGCGCGCGCCGCCCTTTTGGAGGCGCTGTCCGTCGCGCAACTGGACCCGTCGGTGACCGGAATCGTGTTGAGCGGCAACGGCCCGTCGTTTTGTAGTGGCGGAGACCTCGCCGAGTTCGGCACCTTCGCCGATCCGGCGAGTGCGCATCTGGCCCGCACCCGTCACAGCCCGGCGCTGGCGCTCGACGCGCTGACCGTCAGACTTGGCCGGGCCTGCCGCGCCCAGGTGCACGGCCGGGTGCTGGGCAGCGGATTGGAGATGGCGGCGTTTTGCGGATGGATTGAGGCGCACGGCGATTCGGTATTCGGACTGCCGGAATTGGGCCTGGGGTTGATCCCCGGCGCCGGCGGTACCGTGAGCGTGACGCGCCGGATCGGCCGTTGGCGTACGGCCTATCTCGTGCTGTCCGGACGAACTATCGACGCCGATACCGCACTGGCCTGGGGGCTGGTGGATGCGATCGCACCGGCCTGACGCCAAACCTGCTGGCGTTCAACGTTAAAAACCCGGATACGTTGTCGTGGTGGTGGTCGCCGGAAGGTTGGACACGAAAACCGCGAAGCTCACCCACAGAACCACGATGATCACGGCGAAGACGGCGCCGACGATGGCGCCGATGATGGCCCACTTCTTGGCGTTGTCGGCGGCGGCCTGCGCTTCGGCCCAGCGCCCCTGACTCCACAGCCCGGAGACCTTGTTGGAATACACCAGCGACACAATCCCAACCGGGAGACAACACAGCACCGTGCACAGAATCGCCCAGACGAGGTGGTTGTCCGGCTCGGGCTGGCCTTGCCATCCCGGCTGCGGGCCCGGCCATCCCGGCTGGGGCGGCTGGCCTTGCCATCCCGGCTGCTGGCCTTGCCAACCTGGGGAACCCTCGTAGGGTCCTGGCGGATAACTCATGGCAACTGCCTTCTGGGTCGGCGGCGAAGTCCCGCAAATATACAGCACGGGCAACCGGCAAACTCAGATTCCGCCCCGGGCGACCAGCTGTGCGGCGATCACATTGCGCTGGATCTCGTTGGTGCCTTCGCCGACGATCATCAGGGGCGCGTCGCGGAAGTAGCGCTCCACGTCGTATTCGGTGGAATAGCCGTAGCCGCCGTGGATGCGTACGGCATTCAGCGCGATCTCCATCGCGGCCTCGGAGGCGAACAGCTTGGCCATCCCGGCCTCCATATCGCAGCGCTCGCCGCTGTCATAGCGCTCGGCGGCATAGCGGGTGAGCTGACGTGCGGCGGTGAGTTTGGTCGCCATGTCGGCCAGGTAATTGCCGACGGCCTGATGCTTCCAGATCGGCTGGCCGAAGCTCTCCCGTTGCTGGGCATAGGCGAGCGCGTCCTGCAGCGCCGCCGTCGCCACGCCCAGGGCGCGCGCGGCCACCTGGATACGGCCGGTCTCAAGGCCTTTCATCATCTGCGAAAAGCCTTGGCCCGTAGGGCCTCCCAGGACGGCCGACGCCGGCACGGCGAAGTTGTCGAACGACAGCTCACAGGACTCGACGCCCTTGTAACCCAGCTTGGGCAGGTCGCGCGACACCGTCAGCCCCGGCCCGTGCTCGACGAGCACGATCGAGATGCCGGTGTGACGCGGCGTGGCGTTGGGATCGGTCTTGCACAGCAGCGCAATCAATCCGGAACGGCGCGCGTTGCTGATCCACGTCTTGGAGCCGTTGATCAGCAAGGTATCTGGACCTCCGGCAGCGTCCGGTAGCGCGGTGGTGGTCATGTTCTGCAGGTCGGAACCGCCGCCCGGCTCGGTCAGTGCCATGGTGGCGCGCAGTTCGCCGGTGGCCATCGGCGGCAGGTATGTCCGCTTCTGTTCCTCGGTGCCGAACAGCGTCAGCAGCTTGGCCACGACGGTGTGCCCGCCCATCGCGCCGGCCAGGCTCATCCAGCCGCGCGCCAGCTCCTGGGTGACGTGCACATAACACGGCATTGACACCGGCGACCCGCCGTACTCCTCGGGAATGGCCAAGCCGTAGATACCGATCCGCTTCATCTGCTCGATCCACGCCTCCGGGTAGGTGTTGGCGTGCTCGACCTCACGGACGGTGGGTTTGACGTCGCGGTCGATGAATGCCCGCACGGTGGCGACCAGCATTTCTTCGTCGTCGTTCAGTTCGCTGCTCACCTGTGATCACCCTCCAGATTGACCCTCGGTTCGACAGCCTGCCAGCATGTTGCGTTGTGACTGCGAATGGGTACTCGGGGCAACGCGAGGGCGGGCCCTATTTCGATGACCTCACGGTGGGCCAGGTGTTCGACTGGGCACCGTCGGCGACGCTGTCGTGGGGGCTGGCCGCCGCGCACCAGGCGATCGTCGGTGACCGGCTGCGGCTGGCCCTGGACGCCGATCTGTGTGCCGCGGTGACCGGTTCGCCGGGGCCGCTGGCGCATCCGGGCCTGGTTTGCAACGTGGCGATCGGACAGTCGACGCTGGTGACCCAGCGGGTCAAAGCCAACCTGTTCTACCGCGGGCTGACGTTTCACCGCTTCCCGGTCATCGGCGACAACATCTACACCCGCACCGAAGTGGTTGGGCTGCGGGCCAACTCGGTCAAGCCGGGCCGTGCGCCGACCGGACTGGCGGCGCTGCGGATGATCACCATCGACCAGGCCGATCAATTGGTGCTCGACTTCTACCGCTGCGCCATGCTGCCCGCCAGCCCGGAGTGGAATCCTTCCGGCGCGCCGGACGATGACCTGTCCGGCATTGGCGCCGACGCCGCGCCACCGGCCGTCGATCCGACCGCGCACTGGGATGGTGAGGTTTTCCGAAATCGGGTGCCCGGTCCGCACTTCGATGCGGGCCTGGCGGGTGCGGTGCTGCACAGCACCGGCGACGTGGTCAGCAGCGCACCGGAGCTGGCCCGGCTCACCCTGAACATCGCTGCCACGCATCATGATTCGCGTGTGGGCGGCCAGCGGCTGGTGTACGGCGGGCACACCATCGGGCTCGCCCTCGCGCAGGCGAGCCGGCTGCTGCCGAATCTGGTGACGGTGCTGGGCTGGGAGTCCTGCGACCACACCGGCCCGGTGCACGAGGGCGACACGCTCTACAGCGAGCTGCATGTCGAGTCCGCCGAGGCCTCCGAGTCTCTAGCCCACGGCGGCGTGCTCGGGCTGCGTTCGGTGGTGTACGCGGTCAGTGACTCTGCCGACGAACCCGACCGGCCGGTGCTGGACTGGCGGTTCAGCGCTTTGCACTTCTAGGCGCCAGGCCGGTCCGGCCGGTCTCAGCCGTTCGTGCCGGATGCGACGCCCACGCCACCGTTGCCGGGGGTACCGCCGTTGCCGCGCGTCCCGCCGGCGCCGCCGCGCCGCGCCGTGCCATCAACCACCGCGACGGCAGCTAACCCCACCGCCATGGCACGCGAGCTGCGCAGGTGCGGCGTGACCCAGCGTGAGGCCCGGGGGAGGCTTCCCGGAACCGATACCTGTTCGAGACGGATGCCGGTGACGAGCGCGTACACCGGATACCCTTCGGGACGGAGCTACGTGAATGCCTGCTACACCCGGTGTTGGCCGGATTTGCCGGGCGCCCCGCTCTAACCGATCAGCCCGCCTTGGCCAGCGGCTCCAACAGCCCCACTGTCTCCGGCCGGAGTGCCGTCCCCGCCGGTGCCGCCGGCGCCACCAGCGCCACCTTTACCGATGAACTGGGCGTTGCCGCCGCCACCACCGCCGCCACCGGTCCCACCGGGGCCGTCGTTCGTGTTGGCCCCGCCGGTCCCGCCGGTACCACCGGCTCCGCCCTGGCCGATCAGCCCGCCGTCGCCACCGACGCCGCCCAGGCCGCCGGTACCGCCAGGCGTGGAAGCGGTGCTTTCCCCACCGGCGCCGCCGTTACCGCCGGCCCCGCCGGTGCCGATCAGCCCGGCGTGCCCGGCGTCCCCGCCGGCGCCGCCCGTTCCCGAGCCGAGGTTCTGGCCGCCGGCTCCACCGGCTCCGCCGCCGCCGATCAGGAACCCGCCGTTTCCGCCGGCCCCGGCGATACCGGGGGCGAGCATGCTGCTGCCGCCGGCCCCGCCGGCGCCGCCTGCGCCCGCTAGTAGCCCGCCGTGGGCGCCGTCCGCGCCGGCGCCGCCGACTCCACCGTTACTGGTGCCGCCGGCCCCGCCGGCCCCGCCGGTGCCGAGCAGCCCGGCGTGCCCGGCGGCCCCGCCGGCGCCGCCGTCCCCGGTAGGCCCGGTGGCCGCGCCGCCCGCGCCGCCGGCTCCGCCGCTGCCGAGCAGGAACCCGCCGCTTCCGCCGGCCCCGGCGATACCGGGGGTGTCCATGCTGCTGCCGCCGGCCCCGCCGGCGCCGCCTGCGCCCGCTAGTAGCCCGCCGTGGGCGCCGTCCGCGCCGGCGCCGCCGACTCCACCGTTACTGGTGCCGCCGGCCCCGCCGGCCCCGCCGGTGCCGAGCAGCCCGGCGTGCCCGGCGGCCCCGCCGGCGCCGCCGTCCCCGGTAGGCCCGGTGGCCGCGCCGCCCGCGCCGCCGGCTCCGCCGCTGCCGAGCAGGAACCCGCCGCTGCCGCCGGCCCCGGCGATACCGGGGGTGTCCATGCTGCTGCCGCCGGCCCCGCCGGCGCCGCCTGCGCCCGCTAGTAGCCCGCCGTGGGCGCCGTCCGCGCCGGCGCCGCCGACTCCACCGTTACTGGTGCCGCCGGCCCCGCCGGCCCCGCCGGTGCCGAGCAGCCCGGCGTGCCCGGCGGCCCCGCCGGCGCCGCCGTCCCCGGTAGGCCCGGTGGCCGCGCCGCCCGCGCCGCCGGCTCCGCCGCTGCCGAGCAGGAACCCGCCGCTTGCCGCCGGCCCCGGCGATACCGGGGGTGTCCATGCTGCTGCCGCCGGCCCCGCCGGCGCCGCCTGCGCCCGCTAGTAGCCCGCCGTGGGCGCCGTCCGCGCCGGCGCCGCCGACTCCACCGTTACTGGTGCCGCCGGCCCCGCCGGCCCCGCCGGTGCCGAGCAGCCCGGCGTGCCCGGCGGCCCCGCCGGCGCCGCCGTCCCCGGTAGGCCCGGTGGCCGCGCCGCCCGCGCCGCCGGCTCCGCCGCTGCCGAGCAGGAACCCGCCGCTGCCGCCGGCCCCGGCGATACCGGGGGTGTCCATGCTGCTGCCGCCGGCCCCGCCGGCCCCGCCTGCGCCCGCTAGTAGCCCGCCGTGGGCGCCGTCCGCGCCGGCGCCGCCGACTCCACCGTCACTGGTGCCGCCGGCCCCGCCGGCCCCGCCGGTGCCGATCAGCCCGGCGTGCCCGGCGGCCCCGCCGGCGCCGCCGTCCCCGGTAGGCCCGGTGGCCGCGCCGCCGGTCCCACCGGCTCCGCCGCTCCCGATCAGGAACCCGCCGCTCCCGCCGGCCCCGCCGGTGGCGGCGGTGCCGGTCGATGAGGACCCGCCGGTCCCGCCGGAACCACCGTGGCCGAACAGCCCGGCCGCCCCGCCGTCACCGCCGGCCTGCCCGGGGGCACCCGACCCGCCGTTGCCGCCATTGCCAATCAGCAGCCCACCGGCCCCACCCGGTTGCCCGGTCCCCGGGGCCCCGTTAGTGCCGTTGCCGATCAGCGGACGCCCGAACAGCTCCTCGGTGGGGGTATTCACGTCGTTGAGCAGGGTGTGCAACAACGAGCTGTTGGCGGCCTCAGCGAGGCTGTAGGAGCCCGCACTCTTGGACAGCGCCTGCGTGAACTGGTTGTGAAAGGCCGCCGCTTGCGCACTGAGGGCCTGAAACTCGCGGGCGTGGGTGCCGAACAGCGCCGCAATGGCCGTCGACACCTCGTCTTGGGCGGCGGCCAGCAGGTTAGTGGTGGGGCCCGCCGCGGCCACGTTGGCGCCCTCGATCGCGGAACCGATACCCGCCAAGTCTGCGGCTGCCGCAGTCACCATCTCCGGTATCGCGGACAGCATACGACATATGGAGACCACCCCAACTGACTCAAGCAGGACCAACTAAGTGGTGCACGTGGCGCAGATGCGAACGATAGCAGATCGCACGCCGCACGCCGGATTGCTCCAAAAATCATTCAAATCGTCTCTGCACTCCCCACACCACACCCAATCCCGGCCGCCTCGGCCGCCCGTGCGCGGGCCAGCGAGCACCATGCGAGCACCATGGTTGGTGTGAGTTCGGTGCCGTCCCAGTGGGTCAACAAGTGGGGGAGCAGCGGGATGGCCTACCTGACGGGCCCGCCCGACGGGCCTCCCGACTTCTCCCGCGCGAACGTGCTGGCTCGCGCCGAGCGGATCACCGCCGACGCGGCCACACTGCTGACCGGGCGGGCCGCATTGCTTGGACTCACCCGCGGCGGCCGGGTGTCCGCCGGTGGCGCCACCCGATTGCTGGCGGCCTCCGACGGCTGGTGCGCGTTCACGCTGTCCCGCCCCGACGACGTCGCGGCCGTCCCCGCGCTGCTGCACGCCGACGACGTGCCCGTCGACCCGTGGCCGACGCTGCAGCGCTGGGTCGCGACCCGTCCGGTGTCCGCGATCATCGAGCGGGCCGGGCTGCTCGACATCCCCGCGGCCGCGCTGGGCGAGGCGGCGGCCGCTGGACCGCGGATACGCCGAATGGGGCCGGCGGGATCGGTGCGTGCGTTGGCCGGTCTGCTGGTGGCCGACTTGTCGTCAATGTGGGCGGGCCCGCTGTGCGGGCATCTGCTGGCTCGCGCCGGAGCAACCGTCGTCAAAGTCGAAAGTCCGCGTCGCCCGGACGGCACCCGAGCCGGCGATCGCGCGTTCTTCGACTGGATCAACGGTGAAAAGCTTTCCTACTGCGTCGATTTCGACAGCCAGGCCGACGAGCTGCGCGAGCTGCTGGCCGTCGCCGACATCGTGATCGAGGGCTCGCGGCCCGCGGCCCTGGCGCGGCGCCGGCTCGGGCCGGACGACGTGGCGCCGCGTGCCGGACGAATCTGGCTGCGGATCATCGGGTTTGACGACGACTCCGGCCGGCCGGCGTTCGGCGACGACGCGGCGGTGGCCGGCGGCCTGGTGGGCGGCAGTACGGAAGCCCCGGTTTTCTGCGGCGACGCCATCGCCGACCCGCTCACGGGGCTGGAGGCGGCACTGGCGGTGACCGAATCGCTGGGCCGCGCGGGAGGCGAGTTGATTGAGGTGTCCATGGCCGCGGTCGCCGCGACCTATGCGGCGCTGCCGACGACGGCGTCGGTCTGCAGACACCCGGCCCCGCCACCTGCGGCCCCGCCGGCCGCGAAGTCGGCGCCCGACCTCGGCGCCGACAACGACGCCGTGCGACGCCTGATCTCCGAAAGACGCTGCCTATCATGCTGATTCAGCGGGCGACGTTGCTGGACGGCAGACCGGTCGATATCCGGGTCGGCACGGAGATCGATGAGGTGGGCGACAACCTTACTGTCCGGCAAGGGGAGGGTCTGCTCGACGCGGGCGGTGGCACCGTGCTGCCCGGACTGCACGACCACCATGTGCACGTCCGCTCGGCGGCCTCGGCGCTGGATTCGTTCAGCGTCGGACCGCCCGGCGTCAGCACCAAAACCCAACTGGAACAAATGCTGTCGAATGCCACGCCGGGTCCCGATGGGTGGATTCGCGCCGTCGGCTATCACGAGTCGGTTGCCGGAGACCTGGACCGGGCCGCTCTTGACGCCGTAGTACCTCATATCCCGGTGCGCATCCAACACCGCAGTGGCGCACTGTGGATCCTCAACACCGCCGCACTGGGCCGCGTCGGCCTGCCCGAACATCCCGACGGGCGCCTGCGCAGCGCCGACCGCGGCTGGTCGGAGGCGTTGCAGCGGCGCGAAACCGACCTGGCAGAACTCAGCCGGCGAATCACCGCGACCGGCGTCACCGGCGTCACCGACGCCACCCCCGACCTCGACGCCGACGACATGGTCTCGCTGATGGTGGCGCACCGTCGCGGTGAGTTCCGGCCCGGGCTGCGTTTCCTGGCGCCGGGTAAGAAAATCCTGCAGGACGACCGTCTGGACCTAGACGCGCTGACCGACTGGATCACCGAGCAGCACAGCACCGGCCGGCCGGTCGCCGTGCACTGTGTGACCGCAGCCCAACTCGTCGTGACCATCGCTGCTCTTCGTTCCGCCGGCAGCCATCCGCTCGATCGAATCGAGCACGCGTCGGTGGTGCCCGACGACAATCTGGCCGACCTGGCCGATCTGGCCGAGCGGGGCCTCACCGTGGTGACGCAGCCCAACTTCGTCGCCGAGCGCGGCGATCAGTACCTCACCGACATCCCCACCGCCGATCACGGTCAACTATGGCGGGTCGCGTCGCTGCTGAAAGCGGCGGTGCCAGTGGGGTTTTCCACCGACATGCCGTTCGGCCACGGCGACCCGTGGACGGCGATGCGCGCCGCGGTGCACCGCACCACACTCAGCGGCGCCGTCCTCAGCGCGAACGAATGCGTCTCGGCGCGAACGGCTTTGACGATGTTTCTGGGCTGGCCCGATCGGCCGGGCCAGCCGCGGTCCGTCACACCGGGGCAGCCCGGGGACCTCTGCGTGCTGACCGAGTCACCGCAGACGGCGCTGGCCGAGCTGGACGCCGGGATGGTGGCCGCCACGATCATCGGCGGTGAGCTCGTTTACTTCCGGATGTGATCCGGTGACCCGGCGATCAACCGACCGGGGCCAGCGCCGCACCCAACATCTCGCACTGGCTGTCGAAAAAACGCTGTGACACCGCCGATTTCGATGACCAGATGTCAAAGCCATGGAAGGCGCCGGGCACCAGTTCGACGTCGCATGGCACGCCGGCGGCCTTGAGGCGTTCGGCATAGGCCAGATCCTCGTCGTGGAACAGATCATTCGTGCCGACGCCGATCCACGCCGGCGGAAGCCCGCTGAGGTCGTCGCGCCGTGCCGGGACGGCGACCTGCGGGTCGGCATCACCGAGGTAGGCGGTCCAGCCGAAGCGATTGGCGCGCCGGCTCCACAGCCGGTAGTTCGGGTTGTCGGCAGTCATCCAACTGCGGTCGTCGAGCATCGGGTACACCAGCAACTGAAACGCGGGTACGACTCCTTGGCCTGATGAGCCGCGGTCGCGGGCCAGCAGGGCCAGGGCAGCCGCAAGGCCACCGCCGGCACTCGCGCCGCCGATCGCCACCCGCCCCCGATCCACCGCGGGCAGCCCGGTCAACCAGGTCAACGCGGAATAGCAGTCCTCCAGCGACGCGGGATACGGATGTTCGGGGGCCACCCGGTATTCCACCGATGCGACCGTGATGCCCAGCTTTGTGCTGAAGCGATCGCATATCTGGTCGTCCATTTGGGCGTTGTCCAACACATAGCCGCCGCCATGAATCCACAGCAGTGCGGGCGCGGGCTCGGTGGCCGCTCCAGCCGCAAGGGCGGGCCGAAACAGCCGTACACCGGCCCCGGAACCCAAGGTGATCACTTCGGGATCGCGGGCCGCGCGCCGCGGCGCCAGCTTGGACAAAGCCCGGATCAGCCGGTAAGTCCAGGGGCCGACCATTTGTCGTGGGGCGATGCGGGCGGCGCGGCGCAGGTCCGGGTGAAAATCCTCGGTCAGCACCGATCCAGTATGCGTTGGGCACCGAATGGCCCTTAGTTGGGTTTGGCCGGGCTTGGTGTAGCCGATCGAGGATCGGGGTATCGGTGGGAATCAGGGTCGCCTGGTCGGTAACGCTGCGAGAGGCTTGACATGCTGGGGCACCTCTACGATCGGGCGCTTGGCGGCGAGCGATGTTGGGTCCGCGATGAGGACGGTGAAGTCCGTCCGCTGCCGGCTCACCGTTGGCTGGGCGATCGCCCCGGCGGTGAGCCGTTTGATGAGGCCGTCACGCAGATGTGCGGTGCGCCGACGATCGAGCTCGGATGCGGACCCGCACGGTTGGTCGCGCGGCTCATCCAGCGGGGGATACCCGCCCTTGGCATCGATCGGTCGGCGACCGCGATCCGATTGGCCGGTCGCGGCGGCGCTCCGGCCCTGCTCGGCGATGTGTTCGAGCCGCTCCCCGGAATGGGCCACTGGCAGACGGTATTGCTGGTCGACGGCAACATCGGCCTCGGGGGCGACCCGCGACGGATTCTGGGTCGGGCTGCCGAATTGCTGTGCCGCGGCGGGTGCTGTGTGACCGAGTTCGACGCCGAAGCCATCGGCATCCGTGCCCGCTGGGTGCGTCTGGAGTCGGCTGGAGACGTCGGGCCGTGGTTCCGCTGGGCATCGGTCGGCGTGGACAGCGCCGCCACGCTGGCCGGTCAGGTCGGTTTGACGCTCACCGGTGTTCGCCTCATCGGCGGCCGGGTGATCGCGAATCTGGCTTCGGTGTGAGCGATACTTGAGCGCTGTGCGTGATCCCGAACCCGGCCACGGGTCGCCGGCCAGACTCCTGACCCTGTTCGGAGCCCGCTGCGTGGCCCGTGGCTGACGTCGGTCTTCGGACTCGTGCTCTTGGTGATGCTGCCGATCGTCATCATCACCGGGCTGCTGTCCTACATCGCCTATGAGCCGCAGTTAGGGCAGGCCATCCCCGCTGACGTCGGCTGGCTGCGGCTACCCGCCTTCGGCTGGCCCACCCGTCCGTCGTGGCTGTACCGGCTGACCCAGGGTCTGCATGTGGGGCTGGGCCTGCTGATCATCCCGGTGGTGCTGGCCAAGCTGTGGTCGGTGATACCGCGGCTGTTCGTGTGGCCGCCGGCGCGCTCTGTCGCCCAGTTGCTCGAGCGGTTGTCGGTGCTGATGCTGGTCGGCGGGATCCTGTTCGAGATCGTCACCGGTGTGCTTAACATCCAGTACGACTACATCTTCGGGTTCAGCTTCTACGCGGGCCACTACTTCGGGGCGTGGGTTTTCATCGCCGGTTTCCTGATGCATATCGCGGTCAAGATTCCGCGGATGATCGCGGGATTGCGCTCGCTGCCGATACGAGAAGTGTTGCGCACCAACGTGACCGACACCCAGCCCGAGCCGCGCGACCCCGACGGGCTGGTGGCCGCCGATCCCGGCGAACCGACGATGAGCAGGCGCGGTGCGCTGGGCCTGGTGGGTGCCGGTGTACTACTCATCGGTGTGCTGACCGCCGGACAGACCCTCGGCGGTGTCACCCGCAAGGCCGCCCTGCTGCTGCCACGGGGCCGCGTCCGCGGTCCGGGTGACTTCCCGATCAACAAGACCGCCGTCGCCGCCGGGATCACGCCGGAGGCCACCGGCGCGAACTGGCGGCTGACCCTGCGCGGCGGTCCCTCGGAGGTGGTCTTGGACCGCGCCACCCTGGCCGGCATGCCACAGCACACCGCGCGGCTGCCGATCGCCTGCGTCGAAGGATGGTCGACCGTTCAGACCTGGAGCGGCGTGCGACTGGCCGAGTTGGCCGACAAAGCCGGTGTGCCGCGGCCGAATTCGGTGCGAGTGATCTCCCTGCAGCGCGGCGGCGCCTTCGGCGAGGCCCGGCTGGCGGCCAATCAGGTCGGTGATCGCGACGCGCTGCTGGCGCTGCGGGTCGAGGGCGCCGACCTGTCGCTGGATCACGGGTACCCGGCCCGGATCATCGTCCCCGCCCTGCCGGGCGTGCACAACACCAAGTGGGTCGCCGCCATCGAATTCGAGCAGTCGTGAGATGGCAAGCATGGCAGTGCTTTTCAGGTTTATCAGGAAATATTACGGGGCTCATCCGGCGCACCTGCTGGCCATGCTGTCCGGCTTCGCGCTGGTGGGCTACACACTGGTCACGTTCACGCCGTCGGAGCTGTGGAACCAGGGCACCTGGTGGCAGTCGATTGGAGTGTGGTTCGTCGCCGCGGTCGTCGCACACGACTTCGTGCTCTTCCCGCTCTACGCGCTCGCCGACCGGGTCCTCGCCCTAAGGCGCAGAGCTACCCGGCGCCCAGAAGTCGCGGCGCGCAACTACATTCGCGTACCGGCACTGGCCGCCGGACTGACGCTGCTGATCTTCCTCCCAGGCATCATCGAACAAGGCGCGACCGCCTACCAGACGGCGACGGGCCAGACCCAGCAGCCGTTTCTGGGCAGGTGGCTGTTGCTCACCGCGGTGATGTTCGGCAGCAGCGCCGTCGGCTACGCCACGCGGCGCGCCGTTGCGCGTCGGCGAGCCGCCGACGGCCCCCGCAGCGAACAGTCAAATCCACAGCTGTTGTTGTAAATACCGCTCATGGCAAACGCGCACCAGGGCCTTCCCCCGACGCCGACGACAGCCTTTACGCAATCGTCAGTTTCCGCGGCCCGCGCGGGGGTACAGTCCCCTACATGACGGAGAGGCGACCGCGCCTGACACCCTATTTGAGATGGTTGCTGCGGGCCCGCCCCGGCGACTACATGCTGGCCTTAAGCGTTGCCGGGACTTCGCTACCGGTGGTGGGCAAGCACCTGGAACCGCTGGGCGGCATGACCGCGATGGGCATCTGGGGTGCCCGACTCGCACCCGAATTCGTCTCCGCTGCAGCCAAGAAGGACTGGTTCGCCCCGGGCATCAACGACGAACGCCGTCGGAACCGGGAAAGCGCGCGCGAGGTTTCCGTCGCGGCCCTGCGCGGGGTGGTGTCGGCCGCCGATCTGGACCTCGAATGGCCCGCCGCCGAGCGGACGCCGCCGATCTGGGATGCGTTGCGCGAGCGCCGTTATCTCTACCGCCGCGCGGTCCACTACGGCGACCACCCCGCGCAGGTGCTCGATGTCTGGCGCCGCAAGGATCTGCCGGCCGAGCCCGCGCCGGTGCTGATCTTCGTCCCGGGCGGTGCCTGGGTGCACGGCACCAGCATGCTGCAGGGCACCGCCCTGATGTCACGCATGGCCGAGCTGGGGTGGGTCTGCCTGGCGATCGACTACCGCGTCTCGCCACACCACCGCTGGCCTCGCCACATCATCGACGTCAAGACCGCCATCGCGTGGGCGCGGGCCAACGTGGACAAGTTCGGCGGCGACCGCAATTTCGTTGCGGTGGCTGGCTGTTCGGCCGGCGGCCACCTTTCGGCGCTTGCCGGGCTGACCCCCGGTGACCCGCAGTACGAGGCCAAGCTGCCCGAGGGCGCCGACAGCTCGGTGGACGCGGTGGTCGGGATCTACGGCCGCTACGACTGGGAGGACCAATCCACCCGCGAGCGTGCTCAGTTCGTCGAATTCCTGGAGCGGGTGGTGGTCAAACGGACCATCGCCCGTCATCCCGAGGTGTTCCGCGACGCGTCGCCGATCGCGCGGGCGCATCGGAATGCCCCGCCGTTCTTGGTGATTCACGGCAGCAAAGACAGCGTCATCCCGGTCGAGCAGGCGCGCAGCTTCGTCGAGCGGATGCGGGCGACCTCGCATTCGATGGTCGGCTACCTGGAGTTGCCGGGGGCGGGCCACGGCTTCGACCTCATCGACGGTGAGCGGGCCGGCGTCGCGGCACATGCGACGTCGCTGTTCCTCAACCAGGTCTACCGCAGCAGGGCGATCGGGGCCAAAGAGGTCATCTGAGCCACTGAGTTCTGAGTCGCTGAGTAAGGTCGCCGCTATGGGGAAGGCGCAGCGGTGAAACGGCTCAGCGGCTGGGATGCGGTGCTGCTGTACAGCGAAGCGCCGAACGTGCACATGCACACCATCAAGGCCGCGGTCATCGAATTGGACGCGGATAGTCGGGGTTTTGATATCGACGCGTTCCGCGAGGTCATCGCCGGCCGGATGGACAAGCTTGTGCCGTTGGGCTACCAGCTGATCGACGTTCCGCTGAAGTTCCACCATCCGATGTGGCGGGAGAACTGCGACGTCGATTTCAGCTACCACATCCGGCCCTTCCAGCTGGCCGCCCCGGGCGGTCGCCGCGAGCTCGACGAGGCGATCGGGCAGATCGCCGGCACCCCGCTGGACCGCGACCGCCCGCTGTGGGAGATGTACTTTGTCGAGGGCCTGGCCAACGACCGTATCGCGGTGGTGGTCAAGATCCACCACGCGCTCGCCGACGGCGTCGCCTCGGCGAACCTGATGGCCGCCGGCATGGATCTGATGCCGACACCGCAGGTCGGCTCGTACACCCCGGATCCGGAGCCCTCCAAGCGGGAGTTGATGACGTCGGCGTTCGCCGATCACATGCGGCACATCGGCCGAATCCCCGCGACCGTCCGCTACACCGCGGCGGGGCTGGGCCGGGTGCGACGCAGCTCGCGCAAGCTCTCGCCGGAGCTGACCATGCCGTTCACCCCGCCGCCGACTTTCATGAATCACAAGATCACCCCGGAGCGCATGTTCGCCACCGCCACACTGGCATTCGCCGATGTCAAAGAGACGGGAAAGAAGCTCGGGGCGACGATCAACGACATGGTGCTGGCCCTGTCCACCGGGGCGCTGCGGACCTTGCTGCTGCGCTATGACGGCACCGCCGAACCGCTGCTGGCGTCGGTCCCGGTGAGTTACGACTTCTCGCCGGAACGGATCTCCGGCAACCGCTTCGCCGGGATGATGGTGGCGCTGCCGGCCGACTCCGACGACCCGCTGGAACGGGTGCGGCTCTGTCACGAGAACGCGGTCCTGGCGAAGGAGAGCCACCAGCTCATGGGTCCGGAGTTGATCGCGCGCTGGGCGGCCTACATGCCGCCGGCGCCCACGGAGGCCGTGTTCCGGTGGTTGTCCAACCGCGACGGGCAGAACAAGATCCTCAACCTGAACATCTCGAACGTGCCCGGGCCGCGTGAGCGCGGCCGGGTGGGCGGCGCTCTGGTCACCGAGATTTACTCGGTGGGCCCGTTGACCGCCGGCAGCGGCCTGAACATCACCGTGTGGAGCTACGTCGATCAGCTCAACATCTCGGTGCTCTCCGACGGCTCGACCGTCAAGGACCCGCACGAGGTGACCGAGGCGATGATCGCCGACTTCATCGAAATACGCAGGGCCGCAGGGATTTCCAGGCACCTGACGGAGGTGCCGGAGGCGATGGCTGAGGCTTAATCAAGGCCTGACCAAAGGCTTGACCGGGCCTCTCCGAGTCCGCGATGGGCGGCCGTTACCATCAGCACCGTGAGCGAAGAAGCCCAAAACACTGAACCCGAGGTCCTGGTCGAGCAGCGCGACCGGATTCTCCTCATCACCATCAACCGGCCGAAGGCCAAAAATGCGGTCAACGCCGCGGTCAGCCGCGGACTGGCCGACGCAATGGATCGTCTCGACGGCGACGCCGGTCTGTCGGTTGCGGTCCTGACCGGCGCGGGTGGCTCGTTCTGCGCGGGCATGGATCTCAAGGCGTTCGCG
This sequence comes from uncultured Actinomycetota bacterium, assembly GCA_963708995.1. Taxonomy (GTDB): domain Bacteria; phylum Actinomycetota; class Actinomycetes; order Mycobacteriales; family Mycobacteriaceae; genus Mycobacterium. The sequence goes on along the minus strand of CAVPUR010000019.1, from coordinate 329,702 downwards.
CGGGGCGAAGTACCCATCGTCGAGGGCCGCGGCATGGGCTTCACCGAACGTCCGCCGGACAAGCCGCTGATCGCGGCGGTGGAGGGGTTCGCCTTAGCCGGCGGCACCGAGTTGGCCCTGGCCACCGACCTGATCGTGGCCGCCAAGGACTCGGCCTTCGGCATCCCAGAAGTCAAGCGGGGTCTGGTCGCTGGCGGCGGGGGATTGCTGCGGCTGCCCACTCGCATCCCTTACGCGATCGCCATGGAGCTGGCGCTGACCGGTGAGAATCTGTCCGCCGAACGCGCGCACGACCTGGGGCTGGTCAACGTGCTGGCCGAGCCGGGCCAGGCCCTGGACGCTGCGATCGCGCTGGCCGAAAAGATCGCCGCCAACGGACCGCTCGCGGTGGCCGCCACCAAGCGGATCATCGTCGAGTCCCGCAGCTGGACCCCGGAGTCCATGTGGGCCGAGCAGACCAAGATCCTGGGCCCGGTGTTTGTCTCCAACGACGCCAAGGAGGGCGCGATCGCGTTCGCCGAGAAGCGCGCACCCCGCTGGACCGGAACATAATCGAGCCGCCTTTTCGCCGAGCGTGAAGTCATGGCGAGTTCTCGGCGCCGGATTTTCCGCCCTGAGAACACGCTCGGCGAGATTCGCGCATCGAAAGCGTTCGGTGCGGGCGCACGGTGAGTAGCCTTGAGGCGATCAGTTACACTATGGCCGAGATTTGTAAAGGACCGGGGACCCAGAAGGACCGAGGATGAGCGTTTCGTTGCTGCTTGAGATGGCCGCATCGAGCAACCCTGATCGCACGGCCATTGTGTCCGAAGGGGAGTCCGGCTCCCTGCGGTTGACGACTCAGCAGCTCAGCGACCTCGCCGACGGCGGCGCGGGGGTGATCGCGGCCTCGGGCGCCCAGCACGTCATCTATATCGGCACCGGTGGTGCGATGCTGCCAATCTTGATCTTCGCCTCGGCGCGCGCCGGGCTGGCGTTCACCCCGATCAACTACCGCCTATCGGCCGACGGTATTCGGGCGCTCATCGACCGGCTGCCCGAACCGCTGGTGATCGTCGACGACCGCTACCGCGAGGCGGTTGGGGATGGCGCCGGGCGGGTGCTGGAGTCCGAGGAGTTTCTGCAGGCCGCGCGCGGCGCCGAGCCGGCTTCCGAGGGTCTCGCGTTCCCCGACCCGGACTCCGTGGCGATCGTGCTGTTCACCTCGGGCACCACGTCGCAGCCCAAGGCCGTCGAGCTGTCCCACAACAACCTGACCAGCTACGTCACCGGGACCGTCGAATTCGAGTCGGCCGGCGCGGAAGACGCCGCACTGATCTGCGTGCCGCCCTATCACATCGCTGGGGTGGGCGCGGCGCTGTCGAACCTGTACGCCGGCCGCAAGATGGTCTATCTGCCCAACTTCGACCCCGACGGATGGGTGCGACTGGTCAACGCCGAGCGGGTCACCACCGCGACCGTGGTGCCCACCATGCTGGACCGCATTGTCACCGTGCTGGAGACGAACGGCCACGAGCTCCCATCGCTGCGCAACCTGGCCTACGGTGGATCGAAGGTCGGCCTGCCGCTGGTGCGCCGCGCGCTGGAACTCTTGCCGGCCGTCGGCTTCGTCAACGCCTACGGGCTGACCGAGACGAGCTCGACGATCGCGGTGCTGACCCCCGACGACCACCGCTCCGCGCACTCCGCACCAAGGACGCCGCCGCCGCCAAGCGGCTGGGCTCGGTCGGGCAGCCGGTGCCCGGCATCGAGTTGGAGATCCGCGACGACGAGGGCAAGGTGCTGGGCCCGGGTGAGACCGGCGAGCTTTTCGTGCGCGGCGAGCAGGTCTCCGGCCGCTACACCGGGATCGGCTCGGTGCTCGACGAAAACGGTTGGTTCCCAACCAAAGACATCGCGATGCTCGATGAAGAGGGCTACCTGTTCATCGGCGGGCGCAGCGACGACACCATCATCCGCGGCGGCGAGAACATCGCGCCTGCCGAGCTGGAGGAGGTGCTGATCGAGCACCCCCACGTGCGCGACGTCGCGGTGGTCGGAGTCGAGGATCCGCAGTGGGGCCAGGCGATCGTCGCCGTGGTGGTGCCGCAACCGGGCGTCGATCCCGATCCCGAGGAATTGCGCGAGCATGTGCGCAAGAGCTTGCGCGGGTCGCGTACCCCGGACCGGGTAGTGTTCCGCGACGAGCTGCCAACGACTCCCACCGGCAAGGTACTTCGCCGGGAAATCATCGAGACGCTAGAAGGATTGCACGCATGATCAAGAACGGAACCCGTCTGGCCAGCCAGGTGTGTGACACCCAAGTCATCGTCGTCAGGAGCGCCGACAGCCTCGACGACCTGCGCTGCGGCGGCGCGCCGATGGTGCCGATCGGTGGCGAGCGGTCCGGCGAACTCGATCCCGGCGTTCTCCGACGGCACCGTGATGGGCAAGCGCTACGTCGACGAAACCGGTGCCGAGGTGCTGGTGACCAAGCCCGGCGCCGGGAGCCTCAGCGTGGGCCAGACCGCGCTGCAGCTCAAAGAGGTCAAGCCGCTGCCAGCCAGCGACTGACGGCCGGCTGAGCCGTTCGCGCCGTGGCTACCGGGTGTGCCGGGGTGTCACAAGAAAATGTGGTGTCGGCCGAAATGTCCAGTAAATCGGACGAAACGCGCCGACTACGGGTTGGAGCTTAGGCAGCCGAGCCGCTACGCCTGCTCAACTTTGTTGCGGCCCACGAATTCCCTTGCCTTGATGAGGAATTCGAGCTGTTCGCCGACCTGGCGCAGCGGGGCCGCGCTTCGGGTCGAGCGGCACAGCATGATGGCGCCCTCCAAGGCCGCGATCGACGTCACCGACAGCGACGCCGCATCCGCCTCGCTGAATCCATCGGAGACGAACGCCCGGGTCAGCGCGGTACACCAGCCGCCCAGGATGGCACCGGCGTCGGAGCAGAGTTGGAGCTCGTCGTCGGCCGACCCCAGCGCGGCGGCGACGATGGGGCAACCGGCGTTGAAGCCGCCGTCGGACAGCCGGCGCTCCCAGTACTCGACGAACTTGAGCACCAGCACCCTGGCGCCCCGGTCCGCGGCGTCGTCGATGATCTCGGTGATGGAGTCGCCCGCATACCGCAGTGCCTCGACCAGAATCTGATTGCGGCCCTCGGGAAAGTGGTGGTAGACCGAGCCGCGGGGCGCGCCGCTGCGGGCTAGGACTTCGTCGATGGTCACGCCCGCTGCGCCGCGCTCACGCATCACTTCGGCGGCGCTGATCAGCATCTTTTTGCGGGTGTCGCCGCGTTTTGTCGGGGCGGCGCCCGAACAGGACGGCGTCACGCGGCGTTGGAGTGCCGCAGCGACGGCCAGTGCACGTTGCGTGGGTTGAACTTGAAGGGTCGACGCCGCAGGTCAGGCACCTCGCGACTGAAGTGATAGCCCGCGACGTTGAGCTCGATGATCCACATGGCTTCTCCCCAGCATGTACCCAAGAATATGCTAAAAACCATATAAGACATCGGTCAAGTAAGCAAGTTTTATCGGCTAAGCAACGGGCGAGACCACGGCAAATAGCATGTGGCGTACGTCACTTGGTTGGGGCGCGATGAACGTAACGATCTAGTTTCTATGCTCTATTGCATAAATCGGGGATCTGCGATTGACTTTGCCGATGACCAGCGCGCCTGCCCTGCCGAACCTCGAGACCGTGACCCTGCAGCGGGATGGGCATGTCCTGCTGATCGGCCTGAACCGGCCCACGAAGCGCAATGCCTTCGACCGGGCGATGCTGGCCGAGTTGTCCCGCGCCTACGGACTGCTGGAGTCGGACGACTCGCTGCGTGCCGGGGTGCTGTTCGCGCATGGCGACCACTTCACCGCCGGCCTGGACCTCGTCGACGTCGGCCCCGGCATCGCGGCCGGCGAGTTGGCATTCCCGGACGACGGCCGCGACCCGTGGCGGCTGGACGGTCCTGTGGACCACGCCGCTGGTCGCCGTCGCGCACGGCTGGTGCATGACGTTGGGCATCGAATTGCTGCTCGCCGCCGACGTTCGCATCGCGGCGACCGGCACGCGCTTCACCCAACTCGAAGTGCAGCGCGGGATCTATCCCTTCGGCGGCGCAACCATCCGGCTACCCCGCGAGGCCGGGTGGGGCAACGCCATGCGCTGGCTGCTCACCGGCGACGAGTTCGACGCGGCTGAGGCGCACCGCATCGGGCTGGTTCAGGAGGTGGCCGACGACGCCGCCGCTGCCTTGGCGCGCGCCCGCGAGATTGCGCACACCATCGCCGACCGCGCCGCACCGTTGGGCGTGCGGGCCACCCTGGCGTCCGCGCACCTGGCCCGCGGAGAGGGTGAGGCGGCCGCGATCGCCCGCCTGCGCCCCGCCGTCGCCGAGCTTTTCGCCAGCGAGGATGCGGCCGAGGGCGTGCAGTCCTTTATCGAACGACGGCAGGCCCAATTCAAGGGCCGCTAACCTGACTGGCCCTTGCCTGCCGCTTGGTTCAGAATGCCGGGGGAGGGGATGCCAGGTGAGGGTCGACCGAGTGTGGCCTCGGGTGGTCGGCGCCGTGGCCGAGTCGATCACCTGAGCGACAGTGATGTCACGCGATGAGCCGGAACCCAACGCCCGCTTCATCATCTGGCCCGAGCACGCTGCACCGAATCGGCGCCCGCGCTGCGAGAGCTAGCGGCAAATCCGCCTAGCTGTCGAGGGTGTAGCCCATCGGCATCAGCACGCTCTTCTGCTGGGTGAAGTGCTCGACGCCTTCGGGGCCGTTCTCGCGACCGATGCCGGAGTTCTTGTAGCCGCCGAACGGGCAGCAGGGATCGAACGCATACCAGTTGATCGCGTACGTCCCGGTGCGGATCTTCTCCGAGATCTCGATGCCGCGCGGCACATTGGTGGTCCACACGCTGCCGGCCAGCCCATACGCCGAGTCGTTGGCGATCTTGATCGCCTCCTCCTCGGTGTCATAGGGGATGATGCTCAGCACCGGCCCGAAGATCTCCTCCTGGGCGATCGTCATCTTGTTGTCGACGTCGGCGAACACCGTGGGTTGCACGAAGAAGCCGCTGTCCAGGCCCTCGGGACGGCCGCCTCCGCACACCAGTCGCGCGCCCTCCTCGACGCCCTTGGCGATGTAGCCCTCGACCCGCGCGCGTTGCTTCTCCGAGATCAGCGACCCGATCTGGGCGGCGGGGTCGGACGGCCCCCCGACCGGAAGCGCCTGGACGAATGTGCTGACCGCGTCCACGATCTCGTCGTAGCGCGAGCGCGGCGCCAGGATGCGGGTCTGGCCAACGCAGGCCTGTCCGGTGTTCATGATCCCGGAGAACACCAGCATCGGGATCGCGGCGGCCAGGTCGACATCCTCAAGGAGGATGGCCGCTGATTTGCCGCCGAGCTCCAGGGTGCACGGCTTGAGTAGCTCCGCCGCGCGTCGGCCGATCTCCTTGCCGACGCCCGAGCTGCCGGTGAAGGTGAACAGGTCGACGTCGCGGTTAGACGTCAGCGCCTGACCGGTCTCAATCCCGCCGGGCACCACCGAGAGCACGCCCTCGGGCAGGCCGGCCTCGGCGAATATATCCGCCAAAGCGTTTGTGGTCAGTGGTGTTTCGGCGGCCGGCTTGAGCACCACCGTGCAGCCGGCCAGCAGTGCCGGGCCCAGTTTGTTGACCGCCAAGAACAGCGGCACGTTCCACGCGACGATCGCGCCGACCACGCCGATCGGCTCGCGATGGACGATCGTCTGGCCGTAGGACCCGTTGCGGATCTCCCGCCACTTGATCTGGTCGACGGCGGGTCCGGCGAAGAAGTTCATCGCCCCCATCGAGCCCATCCAGTGCATGGTTTCGATGGTGGTCGGCGGCTGGCCGGTCTCACTTGCGAGCAGTGTGCTCAGCAGCTCCTTGCGCTCCTCCATCAGCTTGACCACGTTGGCGATGACGGCCGCGCGTTCCTTCGGTGGCGTCGTGGGCCACGGGCCGTTGTCGAATGCGGCGCGCGCCGCGGCGACCGCCGCGTCAACGTCGGCCGCCGCCGCCATCGGCACCTTGCCGACGTACTCGCCGGTCGCCGGACAGTGCACCTCGATGACTTCGGAGGTCGACGGTTCGGTCCACTTGCCGCCGATGAAAAGTTTGTCGTATTCGGTCTTGGCCTGGGTCTTAGTGTCGCTCATGGCCGCCACCCTACCCAAGCGAAAGCAAAACGAGAACATGTTCATTCTCGCGGCTGAAGCACCAGCACCAGATTGCTCACCGTGAACTCGCGCAGCACCGGCACCGACGTCAGCCACCACGCCCATCGAGGGTGGTAGCGCGGGAATGCGCGTATTGCCGCCCCGGTGTTCTCGGCCCAGCTCAGGCCGTCGGCGGCGGACACCGCGAACAACGACGACCCGTAGTTGTTTTTGGCGGGATGGCCGTGTTTGCGCGCATAACGCGCCGCAGCGCGCTCGCCGCCCAGGTAATGCGTCAGGCCCATCTCATGCCCGCCGAACGGGCCCAGCCAGACGGTGTAGGACAGCACCGCCAACCCGCCCGGCCTGGTCACCCGCAGCATCTCGCCGCCGAGCTGCCAGGGCCGCGGCACGTGTTCGGCGACATTAGACGACAGGCAGATGTCCACCGAGTCATCGGCGAACGGCAGCGCCATTCCTGACGCACGCACGAACGTCCCCGACTCGCGTTCGAAACCCGTTCCGGGGGCATGCATTTCGCCTGGGTCCGGCTCGACGCCGATGTACCGGAGCCCGGCATCGGCGAAGGCCGTCGCGAAGTATCCGGGCCCGCCGCCGACGTCGAGCAGCGTGCGACCGACCGGGGCTTCGCCGTGCGACGCCCCGCCACAGATCACCGACCATCGCCGCGGTGTCGGCTGCCAGCGTGCCGTAGAACCGGGCCGGGTTGGACTGTTCGTAGCGGAACTCTGACAGCAGCTGCACCGAGCGGGCAAGCGTCGCCCGCTGCGCGAAGAGGTCGGTGACGGCCACTGGCCAACCCTACGGTCGGCATCGACTGCTCGAGGCCAGTTAGGTCGGGGCTAGGCTGTCGAACAATGTCTGGTCTCCGCTCCGTACTGCTGCTGTGCTGGCGCGATACCGGGCACCCGCAGGGCGGCGGCAGCGAAACCTACTTGCAGCGCATTGGCGCGCAACTCGCGGCATCGGGCATCGACGTCACGCTGCGCACCGCCCGCTATGCCGGTGCGCCGCGACGCGAAATCGTCGACGGCGTGCGTATCAGCCGCGCGGGTGGGCGCTATTCCGTTTATGTCTTGGCGTTGCTGGCGATGGTCTTCAACGAATTAGGGGCGCGCATCGGACTCGGGCCGCTGCGGCGGGTCAGACCTGACGTCGTGGTCGATACCCAAAACGGTTTGCCGTTTTTGGCCAGGCTGGTTTACGGCCGGCGGGTGGTGGTGCTGGTGCACCACTGCCATCGTGAGCAGTGGCCGGTGGCCGGGCCGGTGCTCGGTCGGCTCGGCTGGTTTGTCGAGTCGCGGTTGTCGCCCCGGGTGAACCGCCGCAATCAATACGTGACGGTGTCGCTGCCGTCCGCTCGCGATCTGGTGGCGCTGGGCGTCGAGCACGAGCGGATCGCGGTGGTGCGCAACGGTCTCGACGAAGCGCCGGCGCACACGTTGTCCGGGCCGCGCTCGGCCGCACCGCGAGTGGTGGTGCTCTCGCGGCTGGTGCCGCACAAGCAGATCGAGGACGCGCTGGAGGCAGTGGCCGAGCTACGGGAGCGGACACCGGGCCTGCACCTCGACGTCATCGGTGACGGATGGTGGCGACAGCGACTCGTCGGCCATGCGCAGCGGCTCGACATATCCGACGCGGTAACGCTCCACGGCCACGTCGATGACGTAACGAAACACCATGTGCTGCAACACTCTTGGGTACATGTGCTGCCCTCCCGCAAGGAGGGCTGGGGTCTGGCGGTCGTGGAGGCCGCCCAACACAAGGTGCCCACTGTCGGCTACCGATCCTCCGGCGGACTGTCCGACTCGATCGTCGACGGCGTCACCGGGATCTTGGTAGACAACCACACCGAGCTGGTGGATCGCCTCGAGCAGCTGCTGTGTGACCCGGTCCTGCGTGACCAGCTCGGCGCCAAGGCGCAGGCGCGCAGCGTCGAGTTCTCCTGGACGCAAAGCGCCGACGCAATGCGCACGGTGCTGGAAGCCGTGCAAGCCGGCACGCTAGTCAGCGGCGTGGTTTAGTCACTCGGTATCCCAGCAGCCACACCAGCACCGGCGGCTTGGTCATTACCCAGTTCCGAAAACTGATGGCACATGTGATATCACCATCCCGCTAATCGAAATCGAAGAGGCCGCCAGGTGGCCGGTCAAGCCTCCCCGAAAGTTTTTGGACCACCCACTGATTCATCGACACGTTTTGCTCAGCGGCCTCGATGACGAGCTGCGCGTGCAACGCCGGCGAGGTCCTCACTACAAACTTGCCGCTGTATTGCCGTTCGGTAAGCGGCGGCGGCACTTCTTCGCCATCTGCTTTCCGCTCGGCGATGAACTCGTTGACGGCTCGCTCGATAGCCGCAGTAGCCTCCTGCAGGGTCGGCGCCCATCGCGACAGCCACGGCAATTCGACACACCGACCAACGTATTCGCCGTGCTCAGGCCACCATTCGGCGCGGTAGGTGTAGTGGTTCATCGTCGCGTGATATCGCATGCGCCATCAAGTTGCAGAAGGCACCACCTCCCCGCCGAGAGACTCAAGTGAGCGTTGAGTCTCATGAGGTCCAACCCTCCTAACCCCAGCCGATAATCGGCTCGTCCCTTGACGGAGCGTTTCACGGGGCGCGACGAACGTCACTTCAGCGTCGTCGCCCTTACCCGAAGGACTGCGCCTGCTCCACACCCAACCAACAACGCCAGCCACACCCAATGCGCGGCCATTGTCGCTCGGAGGCGGGCAGAAGTTGTGCCGCCGGAGTGGCCGCCGATCCGATACAGCGCCAACTCGCGGTCGTGGTAGACGGGCGACAGCCGGTCCAGGGTGCGTGCCGCCGCACCCATGTCACCGGGGGTGCCGGACTCCACGACCAGCCACGCCACCCCGGCCGACGCCAACGCCCACGGGTCGGGCCCGCTCAGCAGCAACCCCTGCACCGCTCGCGCGTGCGCGCCCTCCCCGGGCACGGTCACCCCGGAAATGACTAGGTCACCGGTGGCCAGCACGTCGCCACGGACCCAGCGCTGCAGCGGATCGAGAACCGGCGCCGAACTCGACCACGAAAAACGCCGCATGGTGCCGGCGGGCAACACCGCGACCGGGCCGGGTTGATCGTTGATCGCCGCCGCGACGGCCGTCCATCCCGCCGGATAGTGCACCGGCGCCACGCGGCCCCACACCCCCCAGGCCAGGTCGGGTAGCGCCAGGATCAGCGCGAGGCAGCAGACCAACGCCGCCCCGGGCCGCGGCAGCCACCGCCCCAGCGTCAGCACCGCGCCGGCGCCGGCAAGCGCGTATCCCGGCATCGCGAGCGCCACCCACTTCTGCCCGTCGCGCAGCACCCCGAGGCCGGGTGCGGCGTCCACCACCGCACTCAGCAGGTGCAGGCCGGGGCCGGTCGCCAAACCCGCCGGCACCACGACGGCCACCGCGGCCAGCGCCAGCAGCGGCACCGCCACGGGGCGACGCACGACGGCCGGCAGGCCGGCCGCCACCACACCCAGCAGCACCGCGGCGGATGCCACCGCGAAAAGCGTTGTCCGCGAACCGGGTACGGCCTGGCCGTTCCAGATCCCGCCGAGGCTGGCCAGGCTGACGAGGGTGCCGAGACCGGGCTCGGCGCGCGCCGCGAACACCGTCACCCCAGCCCCACCGGTGGGGGCGCTCAACGACGAGCCCGCCACCGCCGCCGTCAGCCAAGGCAACGCGGCCACCACCGCAACACCCAAAGCCGCGGCGGCGCATAGCCAACGCGGCCGGCCTAAACCGGGTGCGCCCACACAGACCAGCGCCACCGTCGCGGCCAGCAGCAGCCCGGTCGGGGTCAGCCCGGCCACCGCGACCCAGAACCCAAGCCCGAAGAACGCTCCACCGGAGGACCCACCCACCAAGCGGAGCCGCAGCATCGCCGTCGCGACCCACGGCAGACACCCGTAGCCAAAAAGCAGGCTCCAATGGCCCTGCAACAGCCGCTCGGCGACATAGGGATTCCAGATCGCAACGGTGATCGCGACGAACTGGCCGCCGGCACCCGCCGACGGCAGCGCAACAGCAACCAACCGCGCCGCGCCCCACCCCGCCAGCCACAACCCCACCACCAGCAGCGCCTTGACCACCACGCCGCCGTCAACGACCGAAGAGGCCAGCGCCACCGCGAAATCCTGCGGCGTCGCCCGCGGCGCCGACGTCAGCCCCAACGCGGTATCGGACAGATACGACCGCGGTGTGGACACCGCGTCGCGCAGCAGCAAGTACCCGGGCCTCAACAGCGGCGCAACCACGAGCAGCGCCAGGAACAACGCGTACCCCGGCCGGGCCATGCTGGCCCGCATAGAGCTAATCCCGTTCGGGCGGGCCGGAGCTCGAGGGCTCCGGCGGCTCCGGATCGGGCGGGGCCGACTCTCCCGCACCCAGCTCGGGCGGGTCGGCCCCGGGCGGACTCGGATCATCGCGAGGGCGTTGCGTGGGCAACTTCTCGGTCTCGGCCTCGGCACCGGGTACGCGCTCCTCGGTGCGGCCGAATTCCTGGTCGTCGAGGTCGCGGCCGGGCGCGGCCAGCGCGCTCTCGGTCCGCAGGCTGAACGAGGCGAGCAGCGCGCCGCCGATGAGCGCGATCAAGCCGACGGCGGTGAACGTGATCGGCAGCACCCGCGACCACAGCGCCAGCCGGTCGCGTTCGTCGCGAGCGGAATTGACCTGGGATTCGACGGTGTCTTCCGTCGAGGTCACCTTGTAATCGGCCAGCGTCACCTCGGGCTTCAGCGGATCACGGGCGAAGTAGTGGTTGGCGTGATCGGTTTCCTTGACGATGGTGCCCGTCACGGGGTCCACCCAGAAGGTCCGCTGCGCGGCGTAGTAGCGGACCATGGTGATCTGCTCTGCCGGGTCGCCACCCTGCAGCCCCCACATCGCCGCGGAGGCGGTGACTTTGCCGTCCTCGTCGCCGGCGTACAACGACGGGTAGGTGACCGGAGCCACCAGCTTTCCGTCCGCGTTGTAGCCGACGTTCTGGGTAAAGCGGTACGTGGTCAAACCGTTGACGTCTTCTTGGCCTTGGTAATTGACGTCGAACGCCTTCTGCGCGATCGGGTCGAAATAGGGATACGTCTTCTTCTCGGTGTGGAACGGAAACCGGTAGGACAGCCCGTCGTGGCGCAGCGGCAGCGCGGTCGGCGGGTTCTCGTCGTTGACGCTCCGCGGCTTCTGGACCGAGCCGCCGGTGTGGGTGTCGTCCGAGACGGCCATCGCGGTTTTGCGGTTGAGGGTCACGGTGTCGACGATCGCCAGCAGCAGCCCGCTGTCCTTCTGCTTGTCGGTGCGCCGGACCGAGATGCCAGCTTGCAGCGTGACGACATCGGCGTTGGCCGGGGATTCGACGGTGATCTGTTGCTGAGACGCCAGCGGCACGTTCTGGTTGATGACGATGTGATCACCGGACAACGACGCCGAGTCCAGCGCGGTCCCGGTGCCGTCGCTGACTCAACGTGGTGTCGATGTTTACCGGGATCTTGGTGATTCTGCTGCTGGTGTACGTCGACAACAGCAGCGCGGCGATCAACAGGGCGGCTCCGAGTCCGATGGTCCCGCATGCGGCGAACCGCAACATGACGGCTCGGTTCACGTTGGTGTGACCTCCTTCGTGGGCCGCCGACCTGACCAAGCAGCGAAGCAAAACCCGTTCGACCCTAACAGCAGCAGCGGCAGGCAGACTGTGATGGTGACCGATGGCCAGCAGGTGGGTGGGACCCGCAGTTTCCTCCCCGCCGTCGAGGGTATGCGCGCTTGCGCGGCCATGGGTGTGGTGGTCACACACGTCGCATTCCAGACTGGGCACTCCAGCGGTGCCGCGGGCCGGCTGTTCGGCCGCTTCGACCTCGCGGTGGCGGTGTTTTTCGCGCTGTCGGGATTCCTGCTGTGGCGCGGGCACGCCGCGGCGGCCCGAGACCTGGCGGCACGCCCGGCGACCGGCCACTACCTGCGTTCCCGAGTGGTCCGCATCATGCCGGCCTATGTGGTGGCGGTCGCGGTGATCCTGTCGCTGCTGCCCGACGCCGATCACGCGAGCCTGACCGTGTGGTTGGCAAACCTGACGCTGACCCAGATCTATGTGCCGCTCACCCTGACCGGCGGCCTGACCCAGATGTGGAGCCTGTCCGTCGAGGTCACCTTCTACCTGGCGCTGCCCATCCTGGCGTTGCTGGCCCGCCGTGTCCCGGTTCGCTTCCGGGTGCCGGCGATCGCCGCCCTGGGCGCCCTCAGCTGGGCCTGGGCCTGGGTGCCCATATTTTCGGGGCACACCCATCCTGGGATCAATCCGCTCAACTGGCCGCCGGCGTTCTTCTCCTGGTTCGCGGCGGGCATGTTGCTGGCCGAGTGGGTGCACAGCCCGATCGGACTGCCGCACCGGCTGGCCCGACTGCGGGTGCCGATGGCGGTGCTGGCGGTGCTGGCCTACCTGGTGGCCGCCTCCCCGCTGGCCGGCCCGGCGGGGCTGGCCGTGGGCAGCGACCTGCAGTTCGCGGTGAAGACGGCAATGGGCTCGCTGGTGGCGTGGGCGCTGGTGGCGCCGTTGGTGTTAGATCGCCCCGACACGCCGCACCGACTGCTGGGCAGCACCGCGATGGTGACCCTGGGCCGTTGGTCCTACGGCCTGTTCATCTGGCACCTGGCCGCGCTGGCCATGGTGTTCCCGGTGATCGGGACGTTCCCCTTCACCGGGCGGATGCCCACGGTGCTGGTGCTGACGCTGATCTTCGGCTTCGCGATCGCGGCGGTCAGCTACGGCTTGGTAGAGTCACCCGCCCGAGAAGCGTTGCGGCGCTGGGAGAAACGCGCGCAGCCGGCATCACCCACCGGAAGCGTCATCGATGCTGAGGCGGACTCAATCGCGCCATGATCTCGTCGCGCACCGCCGAGCGCCGTGCCTTGCCGGCGTCGTCGCGCAACGGGGTGTCGACGAATTCGACCATGTGCGGCACCTTGTATGACGAAATGCCCTTGCGCAGAAACTCTTTCACGCCTTCGGCATCCAGCGCCGAGCCGTCGGCCGTGTGCACCAACGCGTACGGCACCTGGCCGAGGTCACCCGAGTTCGGATCCGGTACGCCGACGACCAGACACGACAGCACTTCCGGGTGCGCCGACAGGGCGCTCTCAATCTCGGCGGGGTAGACGTTGCGGCCGCCGACGGTGAACATGTCCACCCGGCGGTCCGACAGGTAGAGAAATCCGTCTTCGTCGAAATAGCCGAGATCACCCAGCGAGTCCCAGCCGTCGCGGCTCTTCGCGGTGACGCCGACGTAGCGGTACGTCGGCGCGCTGCCGGGGTTGGGCCGCATGTAGATCTCGCCGACCACGCCGGGCGGGCAGGGATTGCCGTCGTCGTCGAGGACCTTCATCTCGCCGGCGACCACGAGACCGACCGAGCCGCGGTGGGTCAGCCACTGATCGCCGGAGATGAAGGTGAGCGCTTGTAATTCGGTGCCGCCGTAGAGCTCCCAGACGACTTCGGGACCGACGAGGTTGATCCACGCCTCCTTGACGGAAGGCGGGCACGGCGCCCCCATGTGCCAGAACCGCCGAAGCGACGACAGGTCGTAGGCCTGCGGGTCGGAGTGGTAGACGGGCAGCGTCCGCTGCATGATCGTCGGCACCGTCGTCAGGAACGTGACGCGATGGTCGGTGATCAGCCGGAGGAACTGCTGCGGGTCGAACCGGCTCATCAACACCAGATGGTGGCGCATCAGCAAGGCGATCGTCGCGGTGGTGAAGCCGGTGTTGTGGGACAGCGGGATCGGCACCAATGTGGTGTCGCCCTCCTGCGCGCCGAGCGGATAGCCGATGGCGGCCGGTATCCGGCTGTCACCGCCGGATTCGATCAACTTGGGCCGACCGGTGCTGCCACCCGACCCCATCGCTTTCCACACCGGCGAGACGGCTTCGGGCAATGCGGCGTCGGACAATCCCGGATTGGAGGCCGGGTCTGGAGTGAAACCGGCTGGCACGCTTGGTATTTGAGGGTGGCTAGGCTGTCCGGTCGGCGACCCGCTGCGCCCGGCTTCGCCGAGCTGGCGATCGCCTTCACGGCCCACCAGCAAGGCGGGCGGCCGCAAGTCCAGCAGGCCCTGCAACTCCGCGTCCGGCAACCGCGCAGACAGCGGCTGCGGCACCGCGCCCAGCTTCCAGCACGCGACCGCGGCCTGGATCCACTCGATCGAGTTGGGCAGCACCATGGTCACGTAGTCGCCGATGCCGACGCCGCGCTCGGCGTAGGCCCGGGCCAACCTGTTGGTCGACCGGTCGAGCTCGGCGCGGGTGATGGTCAGCCCATCGCAGGTGACCGCGGGCTCGTCGGGGGCGAGGGCGGCCAGCGCCGAAATCTGCGCGCCGATCGGGGGAACCGGCTCACTCATACGCGCCCTGCCGCTCGAAGATGCGGCGCGGGTTGTCCACCAGCATGGTGTGCAGCTGCTCGTCGGTGACACCGCGCTCTTTCAGCGCGGGGATCACGTCGTTGTGGATGTGCAGGTAATGCCAGTTCGGCGCCATCTGCGGCACCAGCGCTTCGGGGAGCGCGTCGAAGTAGCAGTTGGCGTCGTGCGAGAGCACCATCTTGTCGGCGTGGCCACGCTCGCACATCTGCGCCACGATGCCCACCCGCTCCTCGAACGGCAGGATCACGTCGATGCCGAACCGGTCCATCCCGAGGTAGGAGCCGGCGGCGATGAGTTCCTCGAGATAGCCGACGTCGGTGCTGTCGCCGGAGTGGCCGATGACCACCCGGCTCAGGTCGACGCCCTCCTCTTCGAAGATGCGTTGCTGCTCGAGCCCGCGCCGCAGACCCGCATGGGTGTGCGTGGAGATCGGCACCCCGGTGCGCTTGTGCGCCTGGGCGACCGCACGCAGTACCCGCTCGACACCCGGGGTGATGCCGGGTTCGTCGGTGGCGCATTTGAGGATGCCGGCCTTGATGCCGGTGTCGGCGATGCCCTCTTCGATGTCGCTTGACGAACATGTCGGTCATGATCTCCGGGCCACCCAGCTGCCCGCCCGGGCCCTCGTAGTGGAAACGGAACGGCAGCTCGTTGTAGGTGTAAAGCCCGGTTGCGACAACGATGTTCAGTTCGGTGGCCGCCGCCACCCGGGCGATGCGCGGGATGTAGCGGCCCAGCCCGATCACGGTGAGGTCGACGATGGTGTCCACGCCGCGGGACTTCAGTTCGTTGAGGCGCGCGATCGCATCGGCCACCCGCTTCTCCTCGTCACCCCAGGCATCGGGATAGTTCAGCGCGATTTCGGTGGTCATGATGAACACGTGCTCGTGCATGAGCGTGACGCCCAGATCGGCGGTATCGATGGTTCCGCGAGCGGTGTTCAGTTCTGAGGCAATTCGGCGTTCTGACACAAAGCTGATGCTAAGTCGCCGGGGCGGTTCACCGACAGAGGCGTTTGCAGTACGTTCGCCTCATGCTGCTCAATCCCAACCGCTTGGCACGCAAATACCCGGACGCGTCGCTCAGGGGAGATCATGGCCGCGACCGTGGACTTCTTCGAGTCCCGCGGCAAGGCGCGGCTCAAGCACGACGACCACGAGCGCGTGTGGTACTCCGACTTCCTCAACTTCATCGCCAAGGAACGCATTTTCGCCTCCCTGCTAACGCCAACCGAGTACGGCGCAAGCGATTGTCGTTGGGACACCTACCGGATCAGTGAGTTCGCCGAGATCATCGGCTTCTACGGGCTGAGCTACTGGTATCCCTTCCAGGTGACCGCGCTGGGCCTGGGCCCGATCTGGATGAGCGACAACGAGGACGCCAAGCGCAAGGCCGCCGCCCAGCTGGAGCAGGGCGAGGTGTTCGCCTTCGGCCTGTCGGAGCAACGGCACGGCGCCGACGTCTACAAGACCGACATGATCCTCACGCCGTCGGAGCACGGCTGGACCGCCAACGGCGAGAAGTACTACATCGGCAACGCCAATGTGGCCCGGATGGTGTCGACGTTCGGCAAGATCGATGGTTCTTCAAAAGACCCTGAGTATGTGTTCTTCGCGGCCGATTCCCAGCACGACCGCTACGACCTATTGAAGAACGTCGTCAACTCGCAGAACTACGTGGCCAACTACGCGCTGCGCGACTACCCGGTCACCGAGGCCGACGTGCTGCACCGCGGCATGGACGCGTTCCACGCCGCCCTCAACACGGTCAACGTCTGCAAGTACAACCTGGGCTGGGGCGCGGTCGGCATGTGCACCCACGCCATGTACGAGGCGGTCACCCACGCGGCCAACCGCTACCTGTACGGGACCGTCGTCACCGACTTCAGCCACGTGCGGCGGCTGCTCACTGACGCCTACGCGCGGCTGGTCGCGATGCGGCTGGTGTGCACCCGCGCTTCCGACTACATGCGCAGCGCGTCGGCCGACGATCGCCGCTACCTGCTGTACAGCCCGCTCACCAAGGCGAAGGTCACCAGCGAGGGGGAGCGGGTCATCACCGCGCTGTGGGACGTCATCGCCGCCAAGGGGGTGGAGAAGGACACCTTCTTCGAGACGGTGGCCCGCGAGATCGGTCTGCTGCCGCGGCTGGAGGGCACCGTCCACATCAACATCGGGCTGCTGGCGAAGTTCATGCCCAACTACCTGTTCGCCCCCGATGCCGCGCTGCCCGTGATCGGCCGCCGAGACGACGCGGCCGACGACGCGTTCCTGTTCACCCAGGGACCCACCGGCGGGCTGGGCAAGGTCCGCTTCCACGATTGGCGTGCGTCATTCAGCGGCTACGCCCACCTGCCCAACGTGGCGCTGCTGCGCGACCAGATCGACGTGCTCGCCGAGATGCTGGCCTCGGCCACCCCCGATGCCGCGCAGCAGAAGGACATCGACTTCGCCTTTGGCGTGGGCCAACTCTTCGCGCTGGTCCCGTATGCGCAGCTCATCCTGGAAGAGGCTCCGATGTCTCGAGTGGATGAGCCGCTCATCGACGAGATTTTCGCCCTGCTGGTGCGCGACTTCAACAGCTACGCCGTCGAACTGCAAGACAAGGCGGCGACGACAGACGAGCAGGCGCGTTTCGCGATGCGGATGATCCGCCGGCCGGTCAACGACCGCGGCCGCTACGAGCAGGTCTGGAAGGAACACGTGCTGCCGCTCAACGGCGCGTACGAGATGCGCCCGTGATGCGGCACTGCCCTTCGCGCCCTTGACTGTGACGCCGATCACAGTAAAATGACCACTGGTCATTCTCGCTAGGGGGTTACATGCCGACGGTGACGTGGGCGCGTGTCGATCCGGCCCGTCGCGCCGCAATTATCGAAGCCGCCGAGGCGGAGTTCGGGGCGCACGGGTTTTCCGGGGGCAGCCTGAACGTCATCGCGCGGCGGGCGGGGGTCGCCAAGGGCAGCCTGTTCCAATACTTTGCCGACAAGCGCGACCTGTACGCGTTCATCGCCGACATCGGCAGCCAGCGGGTGCGCTCGTATATGGAGGACATGATCCGC
This sequence comes from uncultured Actinomycetota bacterium, assembly GCA_963708995.1. Taxonomy (GTDB): domain Bacteria; phylum Actinomycetota; class Actinomycetes; order Mycobacteriales; family Mycobacteriaceae; genus Mycobacterium. The sequence continues at coordinate 312,033 of CAVPUR010000019.1, read as the reverse complement.
GAGCTGGACCCCAGCAGGCCGTTCTTCGAATTCCTCACCGACTGGCTCGACGGCTGGGTCGCCTACTTCGCCGATCATCCGCACGAACGTGCGCTGCATGCCGCGGCGACGTTGGAGGTCGACACCGACGCGCGCATCAGCGTCAACACCGTGATTCACCGCCATTACCTCGAAGTGCTGCGGCCGTTGGCGCGCGACGCTGCGGTGCGGGGCGACCTGCGGGCGGATGCCGACATAGACGCGCTGCTGTCGCTGCTGCTGCTGATCTTTCCGCACCTGGCGCTGGCCCCCTACATGCGCGGTCTGGATCCGGTCCTCGGGCTCGACGAGCCCACACCGGAACAGCCGGCACTGGCCGTGCGCCGGCTCGTCGCCGTCCTGTCGGCCGCGTTCTCACCGGATCCGGCCATGAAATCTGAGGAGGTCACGTGATACGGACACATTCGGGCTCGCTCGCTGCGGGCGGGCTCAACTGGGACAGCCTGCCGTTGAAGCTGTTCGCCGGCGGCAACGCGAAGTTCTGGGATCCGGCCGACATCGATTTCTCCCGCGACCGCGCGGACTGGGAAAAGCTGGCCGACGACGAACGCCACCTGGCCACCCGGTTGTGCGCCCAGTTCATCGCCGGGGAAGAAGCGGTAACTGAGGACATCCAGCCGTTCATGGCCGCGATGCGCGCCGAGGGCAGGCTGGGCGACGAGATGTATTTGACCCAGTTCGCCTTCGAAGAGGCCAAGCACACGCAGGTGTTCCGGCTGTGGCTGGATGCCGTCGGGATCACCGAGGACCTGCACGGCTATCTCGATGAGCTCGTGGCGTACCGGCAGATCTTCTACCAGGAGCTCCCGGAGTGCCTCAGCGCCCTGACGACAGATCCGTCACCGGCCGCCCAGATCCGCGCCGCCGTGACCTACAACCACGTCGTCGAGGGCATGCTGGCGCTGACCGGTTACTTTGCCTGGCACAAGATCTGCGTGGACCGCGGCATCCTGCCCGGCATGCAGGAGCTGGTCCGGCGCATCGGCGACGACGAGCGGCGACACATGGCCTGGGGCACCTTCACCTGCCGGCGCCACGTGGCCGCCGACGACGAAAACTGGACGGTCTTCGAAACGCGGATGAACGAGCTCATCCCGTTGGCGTTGCGCGCCACCGAGCAGGCTTTCGCCCTCTACGACCCGATGCCGTTCAACCTGTCGGTGCAGGAGTTCGTGCAGTACTCCTCCGAGAAGGGGCTGCGACGGTTCGGCACGATCAGCAGCGCCCGCGGCCGGCCGCTCGAAGAGATCGACCTCGACTATTCGCCGGTGCAGCTGGAGGACACCTTCGCCGACGAGGACGAGAAGGCCCTGGCCGGCGTCTAACGGCGACCAGACGCAAAAGCGCCCAATTCCCCGGCGTGTCGGGCACTTTCGTGTCTGCTCGCCGCTGGAACCCTCAGCCGACCCAGACGGTCTTGGCGTTGCAGAACGCGCGGATCCCGAGGCCCGCGAGCTCGCGACCGTAGCCCGACCGCTTGACACCCCCGAAGCCCAATTCTGGGTAGGACACCGTCATCCCGTTGATGAAGACCTGGCCGGCCTCGATGTCGTCGATGAAGCGCTGCTGCTCGGCCTCATCATTGGTCCAGGCGTTGGACCCCAGCCCGAAGGTGGTGGCGTTGGCTATCTCGATGGCCTCGTCGATGCCCGAAGCTCGGTACATCGAGGCGACCGGGCCGAATACCTCCTCTGTGTAGAGCGCCATGTCCTTGGTGATCTCGGTGACCACCGTCGGCGGGTAGAACCACCCCGGCTGGTCGAGACGCGTGCCGCCGCAGCGGATCTTCGCCCCGGCCGCGACGGCGTCGTCGACCTGCTGCGCGATTTCGTCGCGGCCCGACTCGGTGGCCAGCGGACCCACGTCGGTGTCCGGGTCGGTCGGGTCGCCAACCTTCAGCGACTCCATCCGCTCGACGAACTTGTCGACGAACGCGTCGTAGATGTCGGTGTGCACGATGAAGCGCTTGGCGGCGATACACGACTGGCCGTTGTTCTGCACCCGGCCGGTGACCGCGGTCTTGACGGCCTCGTCGAGGTCCACGGACGGCATCACGATGAACGGGTCGCTGCCCCCGAGCTCCATCACGGTGGGTTTGATTTCATCGCCACAGATGGCTGCGACCGATTGACCGGCCGGTTCGCTGCCGGTCAGGGTGGCCGCCTTGACCCGGGGATCACGCAGGATGCGCTCGACGGCGCTGGACGAAACGAGCAGCGTCTGGAAACAGCCTTCCGGGAAGCCGCCGCGGGTGATGACGTCGGAGAGATACAGCGCAGACTGCGGCACGTTGGAGGCGTGCTTGAGCAGGCCGACGTTGCCCGCCATCAGCGCCGGGGCCGCGAACCGGACGGCCTGCCAGAGCGGGAAGTTCCACGGCATCACGGCCAGGACCACCCCGAGCGGCTGGTAACGGGTGTAGGCCTTTTTGGCGCCGACCTTCGACGCCTCCGCCGGCTCGTCGGCCAGCAGCTTCTCGGCGTTCTCCGCGTAGTAACGAAAACCCTTGGCGCACTTGAGCGCTTCGGCTTTGGCCGACTTCAGCGTCTTGCCCATCTCGAGGGTCATCATGGCGGCGACGTCGTCGGCTTCCTTCTCCAGGAGGTCGGCGGTGGCGTTAGCCCATTCGGCGCGTTGGGCGAAGGTGGTGGAGTGGCGATAGTCGAGGAAGCGCTCGTGAGCGCGCGCTATTGCGGCGTCGACTTCGTCGTCTGTTGCGGGGGTGAAGGTCTTTACTGTCTCGCCGGTGGCCGGGTTGATGGTGGCGATGGGCACGGTGACATCCTTCGCTTTGCGATGGTGAGTAAAGATTTCAACACCTAGCCTGCCACTATCGTTCCCAGAGGGAGGTGCCGGATGAGTAAAGCGGCTCAGCTGATGGTCAAGTGCCTGGAGAACGAGGGTGTGTCCGTCGTCTTCGGGATACCCGGCGAGGAGAACATCCGCTTCATTCAGGCGCTGGCCTCCTCGAAGAGCATCCGGTACGTGCTGACCCGGCACGAGCAGGCGGCGGCGTTCATGGCGGAAATGTATGGGCGCGTCACCGGCCGCGCGGCGGTGGTATCCGCCACCCTGGGCCCGGGCGCGATCAACATGCAGCTCGGTGTCGCCGACGCCACCACCAACAGCACCCCGATGGTGGCGATCTCCGCGCAGGTCGGCCAGGATCGCGAGTACAAGGAGTCACACCAGTATGTCGACCTGGTGTCGATGTTCGCTCCGATCACCCGCTGGGCCGCCGGCGTCCCCACCGCGCGCGCCATACCGGAGATGTTCCGCAAGGCGTTCAAGGTCGCCGAGACCGAACGCCCGGCCGCGGTCTACTTGGCGGTGCCCGAGCACATAGACGCAGATGAGGCCGATTACGACCTGACGCCGTTGCCGCGCAACGTCGTTCGCGCCGAGGCCCCGGCGCCCGGTCAGGTGGAACGCGCCGTTGACATCCTGCGCAAGGCCAACCGGCCGGTGGTGCTGGCCGGGCACGGCGCCGCCCGCGCCGACGCGACCAAGGCGCTGGTGCGGTTCTCCGAGGAATTCGCCATCCCGGTGGCCAACACCTTCCACGGCAAAGGGGTGATGCCCGACGACCACCCCAACAGCATCGGGACCATCGGCTTCATGCGGCACGACTATGTCAACTTCGGGTTCGACAACGCCGACGTTGTCATCGCGGTCGGCTACGAACTGCAGGAGTTCGACCCGGTCCGGATCAACCCGCAGGCCGACAAGCAGATCATCCACATCCACCGGTTCCCGGCCGAGGTCGACGCGCACTACTCGGTCGGCGTCGGGATCATCGGCGACATCAGCGCCTCGCTCGACGCGCTGACGGACGGGCTCGCCGGCCACGGCTACGAGGCCGATCCGGAGATCCCCGGTTCCGGCCTGCTCGCCGAAGAATGCACTCGGGGACAACAGGATTCGCGCTACCCGCTGGCGCCGCAGCGGGTGGTCGCCGACACCCGCGCGGCAATGGGTCGCGACGACGTGGTGCTGGTGGACACCGGCGCCACCAAGATGTGGATGGCGCGGCTGTACCCGACCTACGAACGCAACACCTGCTTGATCTCAAACGGCTTGTCCACCATGGGCTTCGCGCTGCCGGGGGCGCTTGGGGTCAAGCTGGCCAGGCCCGAGTCGAAGGTGCTCGCCGTGGTGGGCGACGGCGCGTTCTTGATGAACTCGCAGGAGATCGAGACCGCCGTCCGGGAGCGCATTCCGCTGGTGGTGCTGATCTGGGATGACGGCGGCTACGGCCTGATCGAATGGAAGATGGATCTCGAGCTCGGAGCGCATTACTACGTACGGTTCGGCAACCCCGACATGGTGACTTATGCGGAAAGCTTTGGCGCCAAGGGTTATCGGATCACCAGCGCCGCGGAGCTATTGCCGACGTTGCAGGCCGCACTCGACGACGACGGCGTGTCGCTGATCTGCTGCCCGGTCGACTACTCCGAGAATCTGCGGCTTACCGACAGGCTCGGCGAGCTGGACGAGACGCTGTAGTCCGCCATCTGGATCGTGGCTGCACCAAACCCGGCTGCGATGCCGGCTTCTTCCGCCAGTTTCAGTGATCGGGCGATGCGACCTTCTGCAAAGTCATGGGCCGGACGTAACCGCCCACGAGCGTGCGGCGCCACCACGCCCGATCGCGCCGCAGCTCGGCCGGCGTAGTGAAGCGGTACACATAGAGCTGCGCGCGCACATATCGCGGCGGCGCTTCCGGAAAGGGATTGTGCGCCAACAGCTTCAGCGTCGGCGGATCGTTGCGCAGCAGCCGCTGTAAAAACGGTGTTAGCCAAGGCTGCGCATAGCCCGGCGAGATGGCGGCGAACCACATCAGCCAGTCCAGCCGTAGATGATAGGGCGCCCACTGGCGCGGTAGCCGCCGCACCGCACCAGGCTTGCCCTTGAATCCGTATTCCTGCCACACCGTCCGCTTACTGATCTCCGACTCGTCGGTGCCTTCGATCACCACCTCGCGGCGGATGCGACCGATGCTGCCGAAGGCCCCGTAGGTATTCGCCAGATGAAACGGGTTGAACGACATGTTCATCCGCTGCTGAGAGGACAGCATGTTGCGCACCGGCCAGTAGCTCAGGAACACCATCGCGGCCGTGAATGCGATCACCAGCGCGGCGAACCACGCTGGCGGTTCCGACAGCGCCGGCGGCCCCGGCTTAATCCAAGACTGGTCGATCGCACTGAACGCCAGGGTGATCGTCACCCAATTGAGCCAGGCGAAGTTGCCCGAGATGACCAGCCACAGCTGGGTGACGACGATGATCGCCGCGGCCACGCTCGCCACCGGCTGCGGAGCGAACAACCCGAACGGCACGACGAGCTGGGCAAAGTGGTTGCCCGCCACCTCAATTCGATGCAGCGGCTTGGGCAGGTGATGGAAGAACCAACTGAATGGCCCCGGCATCGGCTGGGTTTCGTGATGGTAGAACAGGCACGTCAGATTGCGCCAGCACGGGTCGCCGCGCATTTTGATCAGCCCGGCGCCGAACTCGACGCGGAACAGCAGCCATCGCGCCAGCCACAAGATCAGCACCGGGGGAGCCGTGCGGTCGTTGCCGAGGAAGATCGCTAAAAATCCCGTCTCCAGTAGCAGCGACTCCCAGCCGAACCCATACCAGGTCTGCCCGACGTTGACGATCGACAGATACAGCACCCACAACGTCAGCCACATCAACATCGCGGCCCACAGCGGAACCAGGTCAGCCGCCCCGGCCACGACCGCCGCCGACAGCGCCGCCCCCGCCCAGGCCACGGCGGCGAACAGCCGATCGGAATAGCGCAGATGAAACAGGCTCGGGCTGCGCCAGAAAGACTGCCCAGCCAAATACCGTGGCACTGGCAGCATCCCGCCTTCGCCGATGAGTGCCCGGAACTGCCGTGCGGCGGCGACGAAGGCGATCAGGTAGAGGGCTGCCGCGCCACGCTCGAGCACCAGCCTGCCCAGCCAGTAGTCGGGTGCCGAAAACCATCCCATGGCCGCAACTCCTCGGACGTCGGCGAACACACCAACGCGCGTATCCAGTCAACCAGTCGGTAAACCCCTAGCCAACTATTCGTCACGGGGCAGCGGCTCGCGGCCCGGCACGCGAACCACCGATGCGGCCACCGCGGCGAGCGAAATCAACGCCAGCAGTTGCACATTCGCGGAATGGCCGGCGTAACCGTCGACGGATCGCCACGGGTGCCGCGACAGGGCCGCGCCGGCCAGAATCAGCCCGCCGGCGCTCAGCCACACGGTGGCGCGGTCGCGCAATCGCTCGCGGCGGCCCAGCCCGTACCGCAGACCCAGGGCTACCCCGGCGACCACGGCCCCGGCCGCGCCGGCGATCACCGCCCCGGCGGCCATTACCCCGACAGCGGCGAAAGCCCCGGGCGCCCAGGGGTACGCCGGCGCCTCGTCAGCGCGTCTGCGCCGGATACGCCAGCAAGCCAGCAAGGCCAGCACCGGCAGCAACGCCAATCCGAGCGCCAGACCCGCCCGGTACAGCGAGTTGGACGCAAAGGTCAAGGTGATGGTGCCGGGGTTGCCCGCGGGCACCACCCAGCCCTGCTGCCAGCCGTTGACGGCCACGGGCGTCAACCGGGCCCCGGTGCTGGTGCGCGCTATCCAGCCCGGGTTGATGCTTTCGGGAATGACCAGCACCCGGGGAGTGGCGGATGCGGGCGCGGGTATCTCTCGGCGGCTCGAATCCCACGCCCCGGTGCCAGCCGGAGTCACCGGAGGGCTCCCGGCAGCGCCGCCGCCGGCGGTCGACAGCTGGGCTCCGTCCACCACGAATGCCTCGCCGGGGCTGATCAGCAACTCCTGCTGCCCGGCGGGCAGCACGATCGGGTCGCGGTCGCAGGCGACGGCGCGAACGGGCCCGCCGTCCAGCAGCGCGCCCACCGTGGTCCGGATCGAGGTGTGCACAAACCGGCCGGCCACCGCTATCACCGGGCCCCGGTCGCAGTCGACGACGATCTCGCGCGACCGGTTGCGGGCCGCGTCGGCGGGGGCGATGGGCTTGCCGTCGGCGCCCAGCACCGCGACGTCGGCCAGCCCCGGCGGCTTGAGCTGGTCGAATCCCAGCGCGTTGCGGTCGATGACGTCTTGCCAGTCGAGCAGGCTGAGGGTGACGGTGTCGGTGACGCGGGGGTTCAGCGAGACAGTCTGCGGCTCGCCCGCCTTCAACTCACGAACCTGCGGTCCGTCGCCGAGGTTGGCGGCCACCAGCGTCGGATGCGTGGGCAAGGTCGACTGGCTGGGCACCAGGCGCAGCCCGGCGACCTCGGTCGGCCGCGGCAGGGTCAGGGTCAGCGTCGGCGGGATCTTGTGTTGCACCACCCGCTGCGGCGCCGTCCATGCGGTGGCCGGGTCGCCGTCGGTGGCCGCATAAGCCGAGCCGAGGATGTCGATCGCATCGGAATCGCCGTGCGCCTGGGTAGTATTCGGCTCGGCGATCAGATCGGCCAGCTTCGGGCCCTGCCGCGGCCGCACCCACAGCGTCGGGCTCGCCGACATCGGACTCGGAACGGTCAGCGTGCGGCTGAAATTGACCGGCTCCTCCGGCGCCAGCGCCATCGACGCCGCGCAACGCACGCCGTCGGGCGCCGGGGCGCAGCCCGGCCTGCCGAGCAGCTCCGACCCCAGATCCCACCCCGCGACCGCCGAACCAGACGGTGGCCCGGGAACCAGCGCGGTGTGCCGCAGCGTGAGGGGGTGGGCGAATCCGGACGCGTCGTACTGAGTGATCGACAGGTCGGTGATGCCGAACTGCACGCCGGCCGACCCGTCGTTGGTGGCCGCGGCGGTGAGCCGCACCCACGGGGTTTCCCCATAGGGCAGCGCCACGGTGAGCGGCTTGCCGGCCTCGTCGAACCGCAGGGTGGTGCTGCCGGTGGCGGTCTCGATCTCGATGCGACGGACCTGGGCGCCGACGGCGGTGGCGCTGGGCGTGACAGTCATGACGGCGTTGCTCACGGGGTGGTCGAAATCCACCCGCAGCCACTGCCCGACGGCCGCCTGTAGCGCGTTGGACACCCACGCGGTTGCCGGGTCGCCGTCGATCGCGGCGGTGGGGGAGGTGGCCGGCGCGACGTCGGGCATCGCGGTGGCATCCGACGACGAGCTCGACACGGCGATGCGGCCTCCGGTCCAACCGCCGAAGACCGTGTCGGTGCCCGGGACCGGGTAATCGGGCACCCGGTTGTAGGTATGCCGGGCGTCACCGGCCGCCCGGATCGCCGACGAGTGCTGGTCCACCCGGCCGTAGTCGGTCTCGCGTGCCACCGGGGTGTCGGTGACGGTGACGGCCCCTGCCGGCAGCCCCGCACCCCGGGCATCGGCGGTCATGAGCACCGGACCCAACGCCGGCTGGCCCAGTAGCCGGCGCCGCTCGTCGAGGCGCAGCAGCACCTCGGGCCCGCCGTCGATGCGGGCCAGCCGGTCGATATCGGCGAAGTAGGGCGCACCGGGGTTGGCGGCGGTCGTGACGCTGTAGATCTCCACCGCGGGGTAACGCGGGCGCAGTCCGCTGTCGGCGACGAAGCCGGCCAGGGTGCCCGGACCCACCGGCGCACCGAACTGCGCCACTTTCTGCAGCCCCGGAGATCCCGCAATCGCGCGGTGCACCAGGATCGGACGCGCCGACCGCGATGTCTCGGCGTCCAGGTCGTTGCGCAGCACTACGTACGAAATGCCTTGGCGGGCAAGCGTATCGGCCAGGCCAACCGAAGGGCGCCCGGCCGCCAACAGCCGTTGCACCGAATCCAGTGCCCGGATCGTCTGCGGCGGCGTCAGCGGAATGGAGTCGCGGACTCCCCACGGGCTATCACCGAGCACCTGCAGCGGCTCGTCGTGGCTGGTGCCCCACACCTGGGTGGCGAACGGCGCGCCCGGGACCACCAGAACGCGCCCAGGCGCCGGTGTTCCCGTCTTGTGCTCGCTGAGCCAGTCGGCGGCCTCATGCCAATACTGAGGTATCGCGCTGAACGCGCCCGGCGGGGTGAGCCGGCCCGTCCAAGCCAGCGAGGTGCTGACCATCAGCGCGGTCAGCACGACGATTCCGGCCGCCACCCGCCTGTCGCGCTCAGGGTGGGCGAACGCACTCAGCCACACCTGCACCGGCCCACTACCGGGAAGCGGCATCCGGCCCAGCACCTGCGCCAAGCCGAGCACCAGCGGGATCCGGATCACCGATCCCAGCTTGTGCACGTTGCGCAAAGGTGCGCCGCCGGCGTCCAGGAACGCCTGTATCTGGTGGGCCAGCGGCGAGCCCAGCCCGCCGCTGTAGCCCGCGGCCAGCAAGACCACCCCGATCAGCAGCATCGTCACCAGCCGCCCCCGCGCCGGCATGCCCGCGGCCGGCCAGGCCGGCCAGTCCGGCCGCCGCGACCAGGCAGGTGCCCAGGATGGCGACCGATCCGGTGACCAGCGGCGCGCCCGCGGTGGCGGTCGGCGCCACGAACGGGGTCCAGCTGTCGGTGCCGCGCAGCATTTCGACCAGCGACGACCACTGCGTCGTCACGCCGGAGGATTCGATGAAGTCCAGGAACGGGGGGCTGACGTTGCGCAGCAGAACCAGCGCCACCACCCACCACAGGATTGCCAGGGCGAAGGCCAGCGACGACCACGCTGTATAGCGCAACCACGACCGGTTCGGCCGATGACAGGCCCACCAGATCACGGCGGGCAGGCAACCGGTCAGCGTCGCAATCGCGTTGACCGCGCCCATAAGCGCGACCGCCAGCCCGGCCTGGGCGGCGAGTACGCGCACCGACCGGCCCGAAGTACCGCGCAGCGCAAGGATCGTGGGCAGCAGCACCCACGGCGCCAGCATCATCGGCAGCGTCTCCGATGAGATCGAGCCGAGCGTGGTCAGCACCCGCGGCGACAGTGCGAACGCCGCCGCGCCGAGCACGCGCGACGACGGGCTGCCGATTCCCAGCGCCTCGGCGACCCGCAGCAGACCCCAGAAGCCAACCGTCAACAGCAGCGCCCACCACAACCGCTGGGTAATCCACCCGGGCAACCCCAGCAGGTGGCCGATCAGGAAGAAGGTGCCGTGCGGAAAGAGGTAGCCGTAGGCCTGATTCTGCGCCTGGCCGAACGGTAGCTCGCTGCTCCACAGGTTGGTCGCCCGGGCCAAAAAGCGCAGCGGGTTCGCGGTGAGGTCGAGTTTGGTGTCGGGGGAGATCTGCCCCGGGGATTGCGCGAACGTCAACGCCAGCGCGATCGCCCCGACCAACACCAGCCACCGACGTGACAGGGGCACAGCTGGCGAGTCCAGTTCCGCAGGCCCCGCCTGCTCCGCCTTTGCCGCCCGAGCCGTCCTGGCCGCCGGGCTAGCTGCGGTTCCCGTACTCAACCCTGTTGAGCACCGACGACTGCGGATCGCCACCCGGAAGTGGCGGCTTGGTGTCCTGCTGCACCATCAGCGTGATCCCGAAGATCGCGGCCGCGCCCAGCAACAGACCAACCACCACGCTCGCGGCGGCGGGCGCAATGATCCGGTTCATCGGTGGCTCCCTGGGGTTTGCGGTCGCTCGGCAACCAGAGCCAACCTAGCAGAACGGCCGTCCGCGACCCCGTTACGGCCGCAGCCACGGCGGCAGCTTGTTCAAGCAGTCCCGCGGGCTGGAGCAGGGCGCGCAATGCCCGTGATAGCAGCGGTCGCCGTAGTCCACCAGGCGGGGCCCGGATTGGCTCGGCGCGCGCTGCGCGGGTGGTGCGCTGTGGTCCTGGATGGCGAGCGTGACGCCGACGGTCGCGGCGGCGCCGATCGACACACCCGCGAAGATGCTGGCCGCCGCGGCGAGGGTGAACCCGGTCATCGCTGGCCCCTCCCTGCCAGTCGTAAGGGTCAACGTAACAGGGGCTGCCTCCCTCGGCCAGGCGAGAATCGCCTTCGGCGTGCCCCGCATCCGGAGGTCGGGATCCCGCCGTGACAACATGGCCCGATGGCTTTACGCCGCTCCCTGAGCACCCTGGCTGTGCTTGCCACCGTATCGGCGCTGCTGATGGCCTGCAGCCACACCGGTTCAAAGCCGTCCGCCACCTCCCAGACATCTAAGAACAAGGTCAGTACGCCGACGGCCGCGCCCCCGCCGCCGAACTGCGGCGACCCGACCACGCTGCCGCCGCGCGACAAGCTGGCCCAACTGCTGATGGTCGGGGTGAAAAACGCCGACGACGCCAAAGCCGTCGTCGCCAACCACCACGTCGGCGGCATCTTCATCGGCAGCTGGACCGACCTGACGATCTTCGACGGCCCGCTGGCCGACATCGCGGCCAATCCAGGTCTGCTGCCCCTGGCGGTCAGCGTCGACGAAGAAGGCGGACGCGTCTCGCGGTTGAAGGCGAGGATCGGCACGGCGCCGTCACCCAAGCAGCTGGCCCAGACCCAAACCCCCCAGCAGGTCCACGACCTGGCGCTGCAGCGCGGTCAGGCGATGAAAAAGCTGGGCATCACCATCGACTTCGCCCCCGTGGTGGACGTCACGGATGCCCCGGACGACACCGTGATCGGGGACCGCTCGTTCGGCTCTGATCCGCAGACGGTCACCACCTACGCCGGGGCGTTTGCCCAAGGCCTGCGGGACGCCGGGGTGCTGCCGGTGCTCAAACATTTCCCCGGCCACGGCCACGGCTCCGGCGATTCGCACAAGGGCGGGGTAATCACGCCACCGCTGAGCCAGCTGCAGGGCAACGACCTGGTGCCGTACCGGACGCTGGTCACGCAAACCCCGGTCGGCGTGATGGTGGGTCATCTGCAGGTTCCCGGTTTGACCGGTGACGACGACCCGGCCAGCCTGAGCAAGGCCGCGGTGGACCTGCTGCGCGACGGCATCGGCTACGGCGGCCCACCCTTCGACGGCCCCGTGTTCAGCGACGACCTGTCCAGCATGGTTGCGATCTCCAGCAAGTACGGCGTATCCGACGCGGTGCTGCGCGCCTTGCAGGCCGGTACCGACGTCGCCCTGTGGGTCACCACCGACGAGGTGCCCGCGGTCTTGGACCGGCTGGAAAAGGCGCTGGCAGCAGGCGAATTGAAGATGCCGGATATCGACGCTTCGGTGAAGCGGGTGGCCGCGATGAAGGGCCACAGCCCGAAGTGCGGGCCCTAGCGCTTACGCTTAGGTACAGATAGAGGGTCATAGAGGGGTAAGCGTAATGGCAGGTGGTACCAAGCGACTGCCGCGCGCTGTCCGTGAGCAGCAGATGCTGGATGCCGCCGTGCAGATGTTCTCGGTCAACGGCTACCACGAGACCTCGATGGACGCCATCGCCGCCGAAGCCCAGATCTCCAAGCCGATGCTGTACCTGTACTACGGCTCCAAGGAGGACCTGTTCGGCGCCTGCCTGGACCGTGAGATGGGCCGGTTCATCGAAGCGGTGCGCGCCGACATCGACTTCAACCAGAGCCCAAAAGACTTGCTGCGCAACACCATCGGGTCGTTCTTGCGCTACATCGACGCCAACCGGGCGTCCTGGATCGTGATGTACACCCAGGCCACCAGCTCGCAGGCATTCGCCCACAAGGTGCGCGAGGGGCGCGAGCAGATCATCGACCTGGTGGCCGGGATGCTCCGGTCCGGCACCCGCAACCCGCGAGCCGACGCCGACATCGAAACGATGGCCGTGGCCCTGGTGGGCGCCGGTGAAGCGATAGCCAACCGGCTGTCCACCGGCGACACCGAAGTCGACGAGGCGGCCGAACTGATGATCGACCTGTTCTGGCGCGGCCTGAAAGGCACACCGGCCGAGCGCGATCTCGGCCAGAACGTTGCAGCGGGCTAGATCGGCTAGATTCAGCGAGTGCCCCGGTCCCGGCCGCGCCCGAATCTGGACTTCTTTTGCGCGGTCGTCATCGTCGGAATCCTGGCCGGGGTCGCCGGATTATCGACGACGTTCCTGCTGCGCTTCGTTCAGCACGCGACCTATCACTACACCTTCGGCACGCTGCTCGCAGGGATCACCGCCAGCGGTCCGATTCGCCGCGCGGTGGGGCCGATAATCGGGGCCGCGTTGGCGGGTCTGGGGTGGTGGATCCTGCGGCGCAGAACGGAAGTGCCACCGCTGGCGTCGACCATCGCCCGCCATGACCGGGTCCCGCGGCTGACCTGGAGCATCGACGCGGTGCTGCAGGTGCTGCTGGTCGGCTCCGGTGCATCGCTGGGCCGCGAAGGCGCGCCACGCCAATTCGCCGCGGCCCTAGGCGATTTGGGAACCGGATGGCTCAAGCGGCTCTCACCGCGCGACCGCGAGATCCTGCTGGCCTGCGCCGCCGGCGCCGGGTTGGGTGCGGTCTATGCCGTGCCACTGGCCGGCGCGATGTTCTCGGCGCGGATCTTGCTGAACACCTGGCAGCCGCGGGCGCTCGGTGCGGCGCTGCTCACCTCCAGCCTGGCCGTCGCGATCGGCTCGGCCAGCACCCACGATCAGCCCACCCTGGCCTGGCCGGCCCCGGAGTCGACGTATCTGTTGACCGCGCACGGCCTGCTGTTGGCCCCGCTCGCCCTCGTGGTGGGGTTGGCGTTCAACTGGCTCGTGGCAGCGGCGCGGCCGGCCCGCCCGATCCGTACCTGGGTGCTGATCCCGGCGCTCGCCGGTGCCGGATTGGTGATGGGCATCTGCTCGCATTGGTGGCCGGAGCTGCCCGGCAACGGGCGCAGCATCCTGACCGTCAGCCTCGACTCCACCATGACGCTGACATCGGCGGCCGCGATTCTGTTGCTCAAGCCGCTGTTGACCGCGCTGTTCCTGCGCGCCGGCGGGGCCGGTGGCTTGCTCACACCCTCGCTGGCCACCGGCGCCGCGGCCGGATCGGTGCTGATCCTGACCATCAATTGGCTTGCCGGGACGCATCTGCACACGCCGGCCGTCTCGCTGGCCGGTGCCGCCGGGGTGCTCGCGGTCACCCAGGGCTCACCGATCTGGGCGGCGATCTTCGTCTGGGAACTCGCCCGGCCCCCGCTCTGGCTGCTGCTGGTTTTCCTGCTGACCGCGACCGCTTCGCACGGACTCAAGGTCCTCCTCAAGGGTCGCACCGCAACGCATCCGGGCTAGAGTGTTAGCATGTATTACGCAATCTAATACGCAACTTATTTAGCACTTCATATGCAGCATGATAAGCAGGTGATCCGAAAATGCCCGCAACCAGCACCAGAGCCCCACGCGCTAAAAAGGAGCCATCGGCCACGTATGTGCGCGTGGTCAACGATGTGACGAGGGCGGGGATCACCCAAGCCGAGTTGGCACTCGCCGTTGGGTCCGGACCGCGTGCCGTGCAGAACTGGGCCCGTGGACTCAACGCGCCGCGTGGCGAGACCGCCAGGCGCCTACTCGATGTCCGCACCGTGATCACATTGCTCAGCGACTCCTATACCGACGAGGGCATCGATATCTGGCTGCACTCCCGCAACCGCAACCTCGACATGAAACGACCGATCGACCTGATTGTCGGCGGTGAGATCGACAAGGTGATCGACGAGGCCAAGTGGGTCGCGGGCGGCATGTAGCTCGATGGACCCCCTGGCGGCGCGATTGTCCCGAGCCTCGCCTGTCAATGTCGTCGGCACCTGGCAACGCCACGTACCCGCGCGCTTTGCTGGAACCGGTCTGCAGGGACGGTCAGCAGTGGGCAGGTGGGGTACCGCGGGAGGCGATCCCGTCCTCTACCTCGGCAAGCCCGCTGACTCGGTTGTCGTCGAAGCCTATCGTCACCTGATTGATCCTGTCGTCGCCATCGGCGGCGCGGTACCGCCCATCAGGCCGAGAGTTTTGATCACGTGCGAGGTGTCGGTAACAAACATCCTCGACCTCCGACCAGCGGCCACCCGTGCGTTCAGCGGGTTGACGCTGAAACAGCTGCAATCCGATACGTACGACAAAGCCGCTTACGCGGCCTGCCAGAACGTCGCCGCGGCAGCTCAGGAGCTCGAATTCCATGGCCTAGTGGCCCCTGCGGCTACCAAACTGGGTGAAACGCTTGTCCTGTTCACTGATCTCGTCCCGCTGGCTGAACACCCAGTGCGCACGGCCGACGAGCTGTGGGTCAAGCTGCCGCCCGATCCTCGATCCTCATAGCGCGCGCACCGTGCCGGTCAGGTGCGGGTAGCCCTTGGCGATGTTGCGCAACGCGAGTTCCCAGCCCTCAGCACCCTCGTCGACGTAGAACCCGGCGGTGGCGGGCAGCACCACCGGCTTGGCGAAACGCACCGAATATTCCACGGCATCCGGAAGTCGCGCTTCGATGTTCGCCAATACTGCTGCGGCACTGAACATTCCGTGCGCGATAACGGTGGGGAATCCGAACAGCTTGGCGGCGACGGGGTTGGTGTGAATCGGGTTGTGATCGCCGCCGACGACGGCATAGCGGCGGATTCGGCTGGGCGTGATCCGCAGTACCGCGCTGGGCGGGGGAAGCTTGGGCTGCTTCTGCGGCGGCGGCTTGGGCTCGTCGGACAGGCTGGTGCGTTGCTGATGCAGGAAGGTCGTCACCTGGTGCCAGGCGACGTCGTTGCCGACGCTGACGTCGGTCACCAGGTCGACCAGCAGGCCTTTGCGGTGTTCACGCAGGTTCTCGGCATGCACCCGCACGCCGACCGCGTCGGTGGCCGCGATCGGCCGATACTGCGTGATGTGGTTCTCCAGGTGCACCGAACCCATTGCGGCAAAGGGAAAGTCGAACCCGGTCACCAGCGACATCATGGTGGGAAAGGTCAGCGCAAACGGGTAGGTCAGCGGCACGTTGTTGCCGTAGCGCAGACCGGTGACCGCCGCGTACGCGGCGACGTTGGCGTGGTCGATGGGCAATTCCTCGACGGTCACCGTGCGGGTGGGCAACTGGTTTCCGCGGGGCACCACCGGCAACGCCCCGGCGGCGGCGCGCAGCATGTTTCTCAGGCCGCTTGGCTGGTTCATCTCACGCCCCCAGCATCGCCTGGCCGCACACGCGAATGACGTTGCCGGTCACGGCATTTGACGCCGGGCTGGCGAAGTACGCGATGGTCTCGGCGACGTCGACGGGCTGACCGCCCTGCAGCAGCGAGTTGAGTCGACGGCCCACCTCGCGGGTGGCCAGCGGGATGGCGGCCGTCATCTGGGTTTCGATGAACCCCGGTGCGACGGCGTTGATCGTGACGCCTTTGTCGGCCAGTTGCGGTGCCAGCGCCTGGGTGAGGCCGATCATCCCGGCCTTGGTGGTGGCGTAGTTGGTCTGTCCGCGGTTGCCCGCGATGCCGGCCATCGACGACAGCCCGATCACCCGGCCGCCCTCGCCGATGCTGCCGTTGCCGATCAGCCCCTCGGTAAGCCGAAGGGGGGCAAGAAGATTGACGGCCAACACGGCGTCCCAGCGGGCGTCGTCCATATTGGCCAACAGCTTGTCCCGGGTGATACCGGCATTGTTGACCAGGATGTCGGCATGCCCGGCGTAATGGTCGCGCAGATGCTCGGTGATCTTGTCGACGGCGTCGTCGGCGGTGACGTCGAGCCACAGCGCGGTGCCACCGACGCGGCTGGCGGTCTCGGCCAGCGACTCGGCGGCGGATTCCACGTCGATCGCGACGACGCGGGCGCCGTCGCGGGCGAACACCTCGGCGATCGTCGCGCCGATACCGCGGGCGGCGCCGGTCACGATGGCGACCTTGCCGTCCAATGGCCGGTCCCAGTCGGCCGGTGGCGTGGAGTCGGCCGCCCCCACAAAGAAAACCTGGCCGTCGACGTAGGCCGACTTGGCCGACAGGAGGAACCGCAGGGTGGATTCCAGACCCGTCGCGGCCGGTTTGGCGTCCGGCGCCAGGTACACCAGCGCCACGGTGGAGCCGCGGCGCAGCTCCTTGCCCAGCGAGCGGGTGAAACCCTCCAGCGCGCGCTGAGCGATCCGCTCGTCGGTACCGGCGGCGGCTTCGGGGGTGGTGCCGACGACCACCACGCGCGCGCAGTGGCCGAGGTTGCGCAGCACGGGCGTGAAGAACTCGTACAGGCCCTTCAGCCCGGCCGGCGTCGTGATGCCGGTCGCGTCGAAGACCAGCCCGCCGAACGAGTCGGCCCACCGGCCACCCAGGTTGTTGCCCACCACGTCGTAGTCCGTGTCGAGCGCCGCGCGCAGCGGCTCGACCACCCGGCCCTCTCCGCCGATCAACAACGATCCCGCCAGCGGCGGATCACCCGGCCGGTAACGGCGCAGGGGCTCGGGCTGCGGAACACCGAGCTGCTTGGCCACAAACGAACCGGGGCCGGAGTTGACGACCTGCGAGAACAGGTCGGACGAGCCTTTGGGAGCCACTGCGCTACCTTCCGTGTCGGGGCTTGGATGTGTGGGGGCGTTATAGGGCCAACCGTATCGCGGAGGAACCCAGACGAACTTACTTGAGAGTAAGAACAGTGCGTAGTATGGCCCCAGAGGGCCGATACCCAAACTGCTAGCAACGACACATACGAGTCACAGATACACAGATACACGGAGAATACGGAGATAAATTGTGGCCTCGACAAATGAGAAGCGACGCGTGGCCGTACTGGGTGGAAATCGCATTCCTTTCGCACGATCAGACCGCGCCTACGCCGAGGCGTCCAACCAGGACATGTTCACCGCGGCGCTGGGCGGGCTGGTGGACCGGTTCGGGCTGGCCGGCGAACAGCTGGGTGCGGTGGTCGGCGGCGCGGTGCTCAAGCACAGCCGCGACTTCAACCTGATGCGCGAGTGCGTGCTGGGATCGCAGTTGTCCCCCTACACGCCGGCGTTCGACCTGCAGCAGGCCTGCGGCACCGGCCTGCAGGCCGCGATCGCCGCGGCCGACGGCATCGCCGCCGGGCGCTACGAGGTCGCGGCCGCCGGCGGCGTGGACACCACCTCGGACCCGCCGATCGGCCTGGGCGACGATTTGCGCCGCAACCTGCTGAAACTGCGGCGATCCAAGTCCAACGTGGAGCGGCTCAAGCTGGTGGGGACGCTGCCCGCCAACCTGGGCATCGCCATCCCGGCCAACAGCGAGCCACGCACCGGCATGTCGATGGGCGAGCACGCCGCCATCACCGCCAAGCAGCTGGGCATCAGGCGCGTCGACCAGGACGAACTCGCCGTCGCCAGCCACCGCAACATGGCCGACGCCTACGATCGCGGCTTTTTTGACGATTTGGTCACGCCCTTCCTGGGGCTGTACCGCGACGACAACCTGCGGCCCGACGCCAGCGTCGAGAAGCTGGCCGGGCTGCGACCGGTTTTCGGGGTGAAGGCCGGCGACGCGACGATGACGGCGGGCAATTCGACCCCGCTGACCGACGGCGCCTCGGTTGCCCTGCTGGCCACCGAAGAGTGGGCGACGGAGCACTCGCTGTCTCCGCTGGCCTACTTCGTGGACGCCGAAACCGCGGCGGTGGACTACGTCAACGGAAACGACGGCCTGCTGATGGCCCCCACCTACGCGGTGCCCCGGCTGCTGGCCCGAAATGGCCTGAGCCTGCAGGACTTCGACTTCTACGAAATCCACGAGGCGTTCGCCTCGGTGGTGCTGGCGCACCTGCAGGCCTGGGAGTCCGACGAGTACTGCAAGGGGCGGCTGGGCCTGGACGCCGCGCTGGGGCCGATCGATCGGTCCAGGCTCAACGTCAACGGTTCGTCGTTGGCGGCCGGCCACCCCTTCGCGGCCACCGGCGGGCGGATTCTCGCGCAGACCGCCAAGCAGCTCGCCGAGAAGAAGGCGGAGAAGAACGGGCCGGCTCGCGCGCTGATTTCGATCTGCGCCGCCGGCGGGCAGGGTGTCGCCGCGATTCTGGAAACGTGATGCTCCAGATTTTTCCCGCTGCGGGGTTTGTGGCACGGGCAAGTGGGTATTTGATTCGCGGATAGCCCCGTGTTGTGGTCTGACCCCCGACCCCGACGACAATACGGGGCATCCCTACAAGCGAGCGCCGGTCAGCGCAGACGGGCGTGCGAAAAGGGCCGCCGCTGGAGTGAGGGGATCCAGCGGCGGTCTTTTTCAATGCAGACACAAGAATCCCCCGCTTCGGACATCGAAGCGGAGGATCTTGTTTGCGAACTTAAAAAGCCGCCTCGTCGAGCTCCATGATGTCGTTGTCGAGCGTGTCGATCACCTCGCGGGTGCTGGCCAACAGCGGCAGGAAGTTCTTCGCGAAGAACGACGCCACCGCGATCTTGCCCTCGTAGAAGGACCGCTCGGCACCGCTGGCGCCGGCATCGAGCGCGGCCACGGCCACCGCGGCCTGTTGCTGTAGCAGCCAGCCGATGATCAGGTCACCGACGCTCAGCAGGAACCGCACCGAACCCAGGCCCACCTTGTACAGGCTGGTGACGTTCTGCTGCGCGTCCATCAGGTAGCCGGTCATGGTGGCCGCCATCGCCTGAACGTCGGCCAGCGCCTTGGCCAGCTGCTCGCGTTCGGTCTTGAGCCGGCCGTTGCCGGACTCGCTGTCGACGAACTTCTGGATCTCGCCCGACACGTAGGCCAGCGCCTGTCCCTTGTCGCGGACGATCTTGCGGAAGAAGAAGTCCTGCGCCTGGATGGCGGTGGTGCCTTCGTACAGCGAGTCGATCTTGGCGTCCCGGATGTACTGCTCGATCGGGTAGTCCTGCAAGAAGCCCGAGCCGCCGAAGGTTTGCAGGCTCTCGGTGAGCTTCGCGTAGGCCTGTTCGGAGCCCGCGCCCTTGACCACCGGCAGCATCAGGTCGTTGATCCGCACGGCCAGATCGGCGTCCACGCCGTGCAGCGCCTCGGCGACCGCCGCGTCCTGGAACGTCGCGGTGTAGAGGTACAGCGCGCGCAGACCTTCGGCGTAGGCCTTCTGGGTCATCAGCGAGCGGCGCACGTCGGGGTGATGCGTGATGGTCACCCGTGGTGCGGTCTTGTCGGTCATCTGGGTCAGGTCGGCGCCCTGCACCCGGGACTTGGCGTACTCCAGGGCGTTCAGGTAGCCGGTCGACAGCGTGGCGATCGCCTTGGTGCCGACCATCATCCGGGCCATCTCGATGACATCGAACATCTGCGCAATGCCGTTGTGCACCTCGCCGACCAGCCAGCCCTTGGCGGGCACGCCGTGCTGGCCCAACGACAGTTCACACGTGGCCGAGACCTTCAGACCCATCTTGTGCTCGACGTTGGTCACGAAGGCGCCGTTGCGCTCGCCGGATTCGCCGGTTTCGGGGTCGAACAAGAACTTCGGCACGATGAACAACGAAAGACCCTTGGTACCGGGGCCGGCGCCCTCGGGGCGGGCCAGCACCAAGTGGATGATGTTCTCGAACAGGTCGCCGGAGTCGGCGGAGGTGATGAACCGCTTGACGCCTTCGATGTGCCAGGAGCCGTCGTCCTGCTGGACCGCCTTGGTACGGCCGGCGCCGACGTCCGAGCCGGCGTCTGGCTCGGTCAGCACCATGGTCGCGCCCCAACCGCGCTCCGCGCACAGCACGGCCCACTTCTTCTGCTCCTCGGTACCGAGGTGGTAGATCACGTTGCCGAAGCCGGCACCGCCCGCGTACATCCACACTGCGGGATTGGCGCCGAGGACGTGCTCGTGCAGCGCCCACTGCAGCGCCTTGGGCATCGGCATGCCGCCCAGCGCCTCGTCGACGCCGGCCTTGTCCCAGCCAGCTTCGATCAATGCGTGGACCGATTTCTTGAACGACTCCGGCAGCGTCACCGAATGGGTCTCCGGGTCGAACACTGGGGGGTTGCGGTCGCCGTCGACGAACGACTCGGCGATCGGTCCTTCGGCCAGCCGGCTCATCTCCGTCAGCATTTCGCGGGCCGTGTCGACGTCCAGGTCGCTGTACTCGCCTTGACCTAATGCTTTGTCAACGCCCAACACTTCAAACAGGTTGAACACCTGGTCGCGAACGTTGCTCTTGTAGTGGCTCACTATTCCTCCTCGTCGAGAATGCCACCTGTGGTTGGGTACTAGGGCTAAGTTACCCACCAGTAACTGGCTAAAACTATACCGATCAGTAACTTGAATGCAACCAAGTGTGAGCTAAATTTCATTGCCTAATCAACCAACCGGTTGGGTTCGCGCTGATCGAGACGGTGGCATGCCGTTTGAGCTGCGACGATGATGGTGGAGTGGGTATTGTGCCGAGCGTCACTGCACTGCCCGTGGTCGACCTGCAGGCGGCCCCGGGCCAACTGCGTGACCGCCTTCGCGAGGCGGCTCACGAGGTGGGTTTCTTCTATTTGACGGGTCACGATGTCCCGGCGGCGCTGTCCGGCAGGGTGCTCGAGGCGGCGCGTGGGCTATTCGCGCTACCCCCCGAAGACAAGGACGCCATCGCGATGGTGCGCAGTCCGCATTTCCGTGGCTACACCCGGTTGGGTGGTGAGCTGACCCGCGGCGAGGTGGACTGGCGCGAGCAGATCGACATCGGACCGCAGCGCCCGCCGATCGGCGGGCCCGGCAAGCCCGACTACCTGTGGCTGCAGGGCCCCAACCAGTGGCCGGCCGCGCTGCCAGAGTTGCCCGGGATCATCGACGAGTGGGACGCCGCGCTCTCCGGGGTGGCCCGCACCCTGCTCCGGCACTGGGCAGCCTCGCTGGGCAGCCCGCCCCATGTCTTCGACGCAGCCTTCGCCGGAACCCCCGCCACGCTGATCAAGGTGATTCGCTACCCCGCCTACGCGGCCACCGCCCAAGGCGTGGGCGCCCACAAAGATTCCGGGGTGCTCACCCTGTTGTTGGCCGAGCCGGGCTCCCGGGGCCTGCAGGTGCGGCGGCCCGACTCCCGGGACTGGGTCTCGGAATGGGTGGATGTCCCCGGACTGGACGGGGCGTTCGTCGTCAACATCGGTGAACTGCTCGAAGTCGCGACCGGTGGTTACCTGCGCGCCACCGAACACCGGGTGGAACTGCGGTCCACTGGGTGCGCTGGGTCCGCGTGGGCCGAGCGCATCTCGATCGCGTACTTCTTCAACCCGCGGCTGGACGCGCAGGTCCCGGTGCTGTCGCTGCCGGCCGAGCTGGCTGCCCGCTCCGAATTGCGCACGGACCCTTCGGATCCGATCTACTCTGTCTACGGCCGGAACGCCTGGAAGAGCCGATTGCGCGCTCACCCGGATGTCGCGGCGGCTCACGGTTACGCGCCCAGGTAGGCTCGATCGCGAGAATTCCGTTCCCGGCCTGAAGGGGAATGAAGTCCGGTGAACCCGAACAGCAACCTGACGCCGACGTCACTGCGTGAGGCCTTTGGGCACTTCCCGTCGGGGGTGGTGGCCATTGCGGCCGAGATCAATGGCGTGCGTGAAGGCCTGGCGGCCAGCACCTTCGTGCCCGTCTCGCTGGACCCTCCGCTGGTGTCGTTTTGCGTGCAGAACGTCTCGACGACGTGGCCCAAGCTCAAGGGCCTGCCGATGCTCGGTATCAGCGTGCTGGGCGAGGCGCACGACGAGGCCGCGCGCGCCCTGGCGGCCAAGACCGGAGATCGGTTCGCCGGCTTGGAGACGGTGTCGCGCGAGAGCGGCGCGGTGTTCATCAGGGGCACCGGCCTGTGGCTGGAAAGCGCGATCGAGCAACTCATTCCGGCCGGCGATCACACCATCGTGGTGCTGAGGGTCAGCGAGGTGACCGTGGACGCCGCGATAGCGCCCATCGTGTTCCACCGCAGCGAGTTCCGCCGGCTCGTCAGCGGCGGTTGCTGAGTTCGTCCCGATAGCCCTGGATGCGCTGCTCGATTTCGGCGGCGTCATCGTCGCGGCCCTCTTTGTGCGCCAGTTCGGCGCGGACGGACAACTCTCGGATCGCGGTTCGAATGTCGTTGATGCTGGTGGTTTCTCGCATCAGCATCGGGTACCCGGTGCGATCTCTGCCTAACGGGTTTAACGCCGGAACAGCTTGTTACCCAGCCACACCACGGGATCGTATTTGCGGTCGGCAACCCGCTCTTTCATCGGGATCAGCGCGTTGTCGGTGATCTTGATGTGCTCCGGGCAGACCTCGGTGCAGCATTTGGTGATGTTGCAGTAGCCCAGCCCGAACTCTTCCTGCGCCTGGTCGCGCCGGTCGCGCGTGTCGAGTGGGTGCATTTCCAGTTCGGCGACCCGCATCAGGAATCGCGGCCCGGCGAACGCCTTCTTGTTCTCCTCGTGGTCGCGGACCACGTGACAGACGTCCTGGCACAGGAAGCACTCGATGCACTTGCGGAACTCCTGCGAGCGCGCAACGTCGGCCTGCGCCATCCGGTATTCCCCGGGCTGCAGGTCCTTGGGTGGCGTGAAAGACGGGATCTCGCGCGCCTTTTCGTAGTTGAACGAGACGTCGGTCACCAGGTCGCGGATCACCGGGAAGGTCCGCAGCGGAGTCACCGTGACCACCTCGTCCTCGGCAAATGTGGACATCCGCGTCATGCACATCAACTTGGGCTTGCCGTTGATCTCCGCCGAGCAGGATCCGCACTTGCCCGCTTTGCAGTTCCACCGCACCGCGAGGTCGGGCGTCTGGGTCTGCTGCAGACGGTGGATGACGTCGAGCACCACCTCACCCTCGTTGACCTCGACGGTGAAGTCCTCGAGCGCACCGGCGCTCTCGTCGCCGCGCCACACTCGCAAGCTTGCGTTGTAGCCCATTAGCTGCTCCGTCCTGGGTGGTCCACGAGCTCTTCGTCGGTGTAGTACTTCTCCAGCTCGGAGATCTCGAAGAGCTCCAGCAAGTCGGCCCGCATCGGTATCTGTGGCTGGCGGGTGACGATGATGCGGGAATCGCTGGTGTCGCCGTACCCGACACGGCATACCAGCAAGGTTTTGCGCCAATTGGGGTCCATGCCGGGATGGTCGTCGCGGGTGTGGCCGCCGCGGCTTTCGGTGCGTTCCAGCGCGGCCTTGGCCACGCACTCGCTGACCAGCAGCATGTTGCGCAGATCGATGGCCAGGTTCCAGCCCGGGTTGTATTGGCGATGGCCCTCGACCTGCACGTTCTGGTAACGCTTCCAGAGCCCGTCCAACTGGGTCAACGCCTTGGTGATCTCGTCCTCTTTGCGGATGATGCCGACCAGGTCGTTCATCGTCTGCTGCAAGTCGATGTGCAGTGTGTACGGATTCTCCGGGGCCGAACCGTCTGTCGGCCCGTCGAACGGCTTGAGCGCCACCTTTGCCGCCGCGTCGACGGCTTCGGCCGAGACCGCCGGCCGGCTGCCCAGCGCCCGCACGTAGTCCGCGGCTCCCAGGCCGGCCCTGCGGCCGAACACCAACAGGTCCGACAGCGAGTTGCCGCCCAGCCGATTGGAGCCGTGCATGCCGCCGGAACACTCGCCGGCGGCGAACAGCCCGGGAACCGTGGCCGAGCCGGTGTCGGCGTCGACCTCGACACCGCCCATCACGTAGTGGCAGGTGGGTCCGACTTCCATTGGCTGCTTGGTGATGTCGACCTCGGCCAGCTCCATGAACTGGTGGTACATCGACGGCAGCCGTCGTTTGATCTCCTCGGGGGTCAACCGCGACGCGATGTCGAGGTAGACGCCGCCGTGCGGGGTGCCGCGGCCGGCCTTGACCTCGGAGTTGATCGCGCGCGCCACCTCATCGCGGGGCAGCAGGTCCGGGGTGCGACGGGCCGAGTCGTTGTCCTTGAGCCACTGGTCCGCCTCTTGCTCGGTCTCGGCGTACTGGCCTTTGAACACCGGCGGGATGTAGCCGAACATGAACCGCGTGCCGTCGGAGTTCTTCAGCACCCCGCCGTCACCGCGGACACCTTCGGTGACCAGGATCCCTTTCACACTCGGCGGCCACACCATGCCGGTCGGGTGGAACTGGACGAACTCCATGTTGATCAGCGTCGCGCCGGCCCGCAGCGCGAGCGCGTGCCCGTCGCCGGTGTACTCCCACGAATTCGAGGTCACCTTGAACGACTTGCCGATCCCGCCGGTGGCCAGCACCACCGCGGGGGCCTCGAACACGATGAATCGGCCGCTCTCGCGCCAGTAGCCGAAGGCTCCGGCGATCGCGCCCTGCTCTTTGAGCAGCTCGGTGATCGTGCATTCGGCGAACACCTTGATCCGCGCCTCGTAGTCGCCCAGCTCGGCGTAATCCTCCTGCTGCAGCGAGACGATCTTCTGCTGCATGGTGCGGATCAGCTCCAGGCCGGTGCGGTCACCGACGTGCGCCAGCCGCGGGTAGGTGTGCCCGCCGAAGTTGCGCTGGCTGATCTTGCCGTCCTTGAGGCGGTCGAAAAGCGCGCCGTAGGTCTCGAGCTCCCACACCCGGTCGGGGGCCTCCTTGGCGTGCAGCTCGGCCATCCGCCAGTTGTTCAGGAACTTCCCACCGCGCATGGTGTCGCCGAAGTGGATCTGCCAGTTGTCTTTCGGGTTGGTGTTGCCCATCGACGCCGCACAACCACCCTCGGCCATCACCGTGTGGGCTTTGCCGAACAGGGATTTGCACACCACCGCGACCTTGAGGCCGCGTTCGCGCGCCTCGATGACCGCGCGCAACCCAGCGCCGCCGGCACCGATCACGACAACGTCGTAGGAGTGCCGTTCGACCTCAGTCATTAAAACCTCGCTCAGCTATTTCTGGTAGTCCTTGAAATGGCTTCTCAGCCAATGAATCTCAGGTCGTGGATGGTGCCGCTGGCCACCAGCGCGACGTAGAAATCGGTGAGCATCAGGGTGCCGAGCGTGATCCACGCGTACAGCTTGTGCCGGGTGTTGAGCCGACTGACCTGAGTCCAGATCCAGTACCGCACAGGGTGTTTGGAGAAGTGCTTGAGCCGCCCGCCGGTCACGTGCCGGCACGAATGGCAGGACAGCGTGTAGACCCACAGCATGATGACGTTGCCGAGCAGGATCACGTTGCCCAGGCCGAAGCCGAACCCACCCGGTCCGTTCTCGGAATGGAACGCCACGATCGCGTCGTAGCTGTTGATCACCGAGATGATTACGGCGATATAGAAGAAGTACCGGTGCGTGTTCTGGATGATCAGCGGGAGCTTGGTCTCGCCGGTGTAGTGGACGCGGGGCTCGGCCACGCCGCAGGCAGTGGGGGACTGCCACACCGTGCGGTAGTAGGCGCCGCGGTAGTAGTAGCAGGTCAGCCGGAACAGCAGCAGGAACGGCAGCGTCAGCGCCGCGTACGGCATAAACCACCAATTCGGCAGGATCTGCGGCCAGAACTCACTGGCCTCACCGCAGGCCTTGCTCATGCACGGCGAGTAGAACGGCGTCAGGTAGTGGTACTGCGGGACGAAGAAGTAAGCCTTCTGCAGCCCGCGCGCCGTCGCGTAGATCAGGAATGCGGCGAAACCCAGGTCGACCCGCAACGGCGACAACCACCACCGGTCGGTGCGAAGCGTCTTTTGCGCTATTCGGGCGCGGGTGGGGGAAAAGACCCCGGACGCAGGACGGTTCGCCGTGGGTGCGCTCATCTAGTGTTCCTCTTCGAACGGGCTGTCTGGACGAAGGGTACACAGAGAGAACCCCGTATTTCTCGGGGGGCTTGGGTTGTCAGTACCTGTGGTGACCTCCGACACCTTCGTCGTCGACATCGCGCCAGAACTCGCGGTCGTAGTCGGCGTCGGGAATGGCGATTTTTTCGCCGTACTGCTGCTGCACGGTGGCGCGATCCAAATCCAATTCGGAAACGTCGGTATCAAGCAATTCAATGTCGCTCAGGATCCGATCGGCGTCGATGACGATGCGCCGCATCGCCGGGCTGTCGCCGTACCTCGCCTTCAGCGCGGCCACACACCGCCGCAGGCCGCCAATGAGATCGTGCAGTTCGGTCAGTTCAGTGGCGGGGGCTGACAACGGGATCTCCTCGGACGGTGGCATGGATCACAGTACGCCCCCGATACTATCCACTGCGCGGCGTTGATGTGCGCTAGAGCGGATCGCGCTGCTTAGACCGGATCCAGCATCCGGTGTGGCCGTCGGAGGGCGCGGCTGACGGGATCGTCGCGACCGGGATCGCGCGGACGGCGTGGTGGGTGTGCAACGAGATCGGAGACGTCGGGGACCTGCCCGCACCGCTGACAGACGCGATCTTGCCCGACGAGGCCGTCGCACCCGGCGTGCCGGTAGGTCCGTCTGCTGGCCTTCTCCAGATAGTTCTCGTTGCCCCAGCTGATCATCGACCAGACCAGCGGCCACAGCTGCTTGCCCTTGTCGGTCAACTGATACTCGCCCGCGTCCTTTGTCAGCACGCGCTGTTCCACCAGGAACGCCAGTCGGTCGGCCAGCACCGCTTTGGGAATGCCCAGATGACTGTGGAAGTCGCTGAATCGCCGCACCCCGTAGAAGGCGTCGCGCACGATCAGCAGGGTCCAGCGTTCGCCGACTATCTCCAGGGACCGCGCGATGGGGCAACTCTCGGCGGGATATTCGCGGGGAAGGGCCACCTGGCCATTATCGCATCTTGTCGGTTCGGTGACCGAACCGTATACTCGATTTTCGTAAGTTCATTCACCGAACTACGGAGTGTGTGCCGTCGTGAAGGCAATCAGCTATGAACGCTTCGGTGGGCCCGAAGTTCTTCAGTACCTGGATATTCCGGACCCCGCGCCGGGTGCGGGGGAACTGCTCATCGAGACCGCCGCGATCGGGGTGAACTTTCCCGACATCCGCGAGCGCCTCGGCGTCTACAACAAGGCGGAGACGCGGGTGGGCGGGGTGCAGCTGCCGCAGGTGGGCGGCCTCGCCGTCGCGGGCACCGTCGTCGCGACCGGTCCGCAGACGTCGGTGCCGGTAGGCCGGCGCGTGGTGGCAGTGATGAAGAAGGGGGCGTACGCGCAGCTTGCCCTGGCCGAGGAGGCCCTGTGCGCGGTGGTCTCCAGGCTCGACGCCGATCTCGCGGCGCTGGCCGGTTTCGCCGCGCAGGCCACCTGCGCGCACCTGCTGTTGCAGGCCTCGACCACCCTGCGGCCCGATGAGTCGCTGCTGGTGCACGGAGCGGCGGGCGGCGTCGGCAGCCTCGCGGTGCAGATCGCCAAAGCGCTCGGTGCCGGGCCGGTGATCGGGACGGCCAGCACCGCGGCACGGCGCGAGTTCGTCATGGCCCTGGGTGCCGACGCGGCGATCTCCTACGACGAACCCGGATGGACCGAGCAGGTGCGAGAGCTGACCGCGGGCCGCGGCGTGGACGTCTTGATCGAATCGATCGGCGGCGAGGTGTTCGAGCAGAACTTCGATGCCCTGGCCACCTTCGGCCGCTATCTGTTGCTCGGTTCCACACGCGGACCCGGCCAGCCGTTCGCCCCGCGCCGCTTGATGACGAAATCGCAAGCGCTGATCGGCTTCTACCTTCCGGTGTTCTACGAACGGCCAGAGCTGATCGGCAACGCGCTGCGCTTTGTCGCCGACGGCCTGCGGAACGGGCAGATCAAGTCCCAGGTGGACGAGACGCTGCCGCTGAGCCAGGCCGCCGAGGCGCATCGGCGGCTGGAAAGCCGCGAGGTGCGCGGCGTCATCGTCCTAGACCCGGCCTGTTAGAAGGAATGCCATGACAACCAACGCCGACCACCGCGCGGTGCCGCACACCATGAACCGCATCGACATCTTTACCGGTCTCGAGTTCGACGGCTTCATTGCGGCTTTCGAGCAGGCTGCGCCGCCGGCCGACCTGGCGAGCGGTGTCAGGCAGATTGTCGGTCGCGGTGGCGGTTGGGACGACGTCCTTGCGGCCGCCGCGATCAACGCGCCGAACGATCTGATGGTCTACGCCAAGATCGACGCCCTGCCGCTGTTCCTTCTCGCCGGCCACACGACCAAGGCGACCGAATATCTGCTCGGCAACCACACGATCGCCGAGACCATGTTCCGCCACGACCCGAAGGCGCTGCTGTATGCGCCGCTGCGGCTGTTGATCTACGCCGATGCCGACGGTAATGCGGTCTTCTCCATGGACCAGCCCAGTGCCGCGTTCGGCAGCCTTGGCATCGCGGAGGTCACCAAGGTGGGCGAGAGCCTGGACCGCAAAGTGGTAAACCTGTTGCGGCTCATCGGAGTTGACGCCGATCAGGCTTTCGGGGCCTGAGTACGGCGAATCCGGCGGGGCCGACAAGCCCCGCCGGATCGATCATTCGCCGCGAGTTACTTGGTGATCGCGATCTTTTGCGCCTGAGTTCCGGCTGGGTCTTTATGCGCACCGGTGACCCGTACCGTCAGCACGCCGGCGTCGTAGGAAGCCGTGATGGCCTCGCTGGTGACGTGGGCGGGCAGCTGGAACGACCGGCGGAACGATCCGTAGCGGATCTCCCGCAGGGTGCGGCCCTCGTTCTCCTCGGAGTGCTCGTCGCGGTGTTCGCCGTGGATAACCAGGCGGCTTACCCCATTTTTGGAGTCCACCTCGACGTTCACGTCCTTCTCGACGTCGACGCCAGGCAGCTCCACGCGGACCACCGCGTCGTCACCGTCCTTGACGATGTCTGCGGCAGGGCGGAAACCGCTGGTCACAGGCCTGTTCCAGTCCGCAGCGGCGGCGGGGCCGAAAAAGTCGCGTAACCACCGGTCGGTGTCCCAGGCCGGGCGCGACCACAATGCAAGGTTGCTCATGGCTTCTCCTTCTGATTCCTTGAACTATGTTGTGAGTTTGCTGTGCCCGGCGCCTTGTCGGCCGGCTATCACTACTAACTTGAGTCACCCACGCTTAAGTTCCACCTCGCCGTTCGCCCGGAGCGAACGCAGCTCACACAGCTGATTTTCAGCTGTGAGCACGACGTGATAGGTGCGTCACATTTCGTGATTTCTCGCGTAATTTCTCGCCCATAACCTCAAGGCATGGCCCCTGCCGGACTTCCGCGTGCGCGCTGTGCGGCCCGTCACATCATTGTTGTCGGGCACGGCATGGTCGGCCACCGACTGGTCGAGGCGCTGCGTGCTCGCGACACCGTCGGGTCGCTGCGGATCACTGTGCTGGCCGAGGAAGCCGACGCTGCCTACGACCGCGTCGGGCTGACCTCCTACACCGAAAAATGGGACCGCGCCCTGCTGGCCCTGCCCGGTAACGACTACGCCGGTGACGAGCGGGTGGGTCTGCTACTGAACACCCGTGTCGCCGAAATCGACCGCGCCACAAAGTCAGTGGTCACCGCCGACGGCCAACGACACAGCTACGACACCCTGGTGCTGGCCACCGGGTCCTACGCCTTCGTCCCGCCGGTGCCCGGTCATGACCTGCCCGCGTGCCACGTGTACCGCACGCTCGACGACCTCGACGACATCCGCGCCGCCGCCCTCCGCGCGGCGGAGGACGGCCGCACCGGCACGGGAGTGGTGATCGGCGGCGGGCTGCTGGGCCTCGAAGCAGCTAATGCGCTGAGCCAGTTCGGATTACGGACGCACGTGGTCGAGATGATGCCGCGGCTGATGGCCCAGCAGATCGATGAGGGCGGGGGCGCGCTGCTGTCGCGGATGATCAGCGACCTCGGAATCGCGCTGCATGTCGGAACGGGCACCGAATCGATCGAGTCCCTGGGGGATTCGGACGTGCGGTTGCGCCTGAGCAGCGGGGAAGTCATCGACGCCGGCGTGGTGATCTTCGCCGCCGGGATCCGGCCGCGCGACGAACTGGCCAAAGCGACAGGGCTGACCCTCGCCGAGCGCGGCGGCGTGCTCACCGACTTATCCTGCCAGACAAGCGATCCCGACATCTATGCGGTCGGCGAGGTGGCCGCCATCGAGGGACGGTGTTACGGCCTGGTCGGACCCGGCTACACCTCCGCCGAGGTGGTGGCCGACCGGCTGCTGGACGGCACCGCCGAGTTCCCCGAGGCCGACCTGTCGACAAAGCTCAAGCTGCTGGGGGTCGACGTCGCCAGCTTCGGCGACGCGATGGGCGTCAGCGAAAACTGTCTCGAGGTCGCCATCAACGACGCGGTGAACCGGACGTACGCCAAACTGGTGCTCTCCGACGATGCCAAGACCCTGCTCGGCGGGGTGCTGGTGGGCGACGCTTCGTCCTACGGTGTCTTGCGGCCGATGGTCGGCAGCGAGCTGCCCGGCGACCCACTGGCGCTGATCGCACCGGCCCAGTCGGGCAGCGGCGCTTCGGCTTTGGGAGTCGGCGCGCTGCCGGACTCGGCGCAGATCTGCTCGTGCAACAACGTCACCAAGGGCGACCTGAAGTGCGCGATCGCCGACGGCTGCGGCGACGTGCCCGCGCTCAAGGCGTGCACGGCGGCAGGCACGTCGTGTGGGTCCTGCGTACCGCTGCTCAAACAGCTGCTGGAAGCCGAGGGGGTGGAGCAGTCCAAGGCGCTGTGCGAGCACTTCAGCCAGTCGCGCGCCGAGCTGTTCGAAATCATCTCCGCCAGCGAGATTCGCACGTTCTCCGGGCTGCTGGAGCGCTTCGGCCGCGGAAAGGGTTGCGACATCTGCAAACCCGTGGTCGCTTCCATCCTGGCCTCGACCGGCTCCGACCACATTCTGGAAGGCGAGCAGGCCTCGCTGCAGGACTCCAACGACCACTTTCTGGCCAACATCCAGAAGAACGGCAGTTACTCGGTGGTGCCGCGGGTTCCCGGCGGCGACATCAAGCCCGAGCATCTGATCCTGATCGGCCAGATCGCGCAGGACTTCGGGCTGTACACCAAGATCACCGGCGGCCAGCGCATCGACATGTTCGGCGCTCGGGTGGACCAGCTGCCGCAGATCTGGAAGCGACTGGTCGACGGCGGCATGGAATCCGGCCACGCCTACGGCAAGGCTTTGCGCACGGTGAAGAGCTGCGTGGGCAGCGACTGGTGCCGCTACGGCCAGCAGGATTCGGTGCAGCTGGCCATCGACCTGGAGCTGCGTTACCGCGGTCTGCGCGCGCCGCACAAGATCAAGCTCGGCGTCTCCGGGTGTGCGCGCGAATGCGCCGAGGCGCGCAGCAAGGACGTCGGCGTCATCGCCACCGAGCAGGGTTGGAACCTCTACGTCGGCGGCAACGGCGGCATGACTCCCAAACATGCCCAACTGCTGGCCGCCGACCTCGACACCGAGACGCTGGTCCGCTACGTCGACCGGTTCTTGATGTACTACATCCGCACGGCCGACCGGCTGCAACGCACCGCGCCGTGGGTCGAATCGCTGGACGGCGGGCTGGATCACGTCCGCGAGGTCGTCTGCGAAGACTCGCTGGGCCTGGCCGCCGAATTCGAGGCCGCGATCGAGCGGCACGTGCAGAACTACGCGTGCGAATGGAAAGGCGTGCTGGAGGATCCGGACAAGCTGTCGCGGTTCGTCTCCTTCGTCAACGCCCCGGACGCCGTTGACTCGACGGTCTCTTTCACCGAACACGCTGGACGCAAAGTGCCTGTCCCCATTGGTATGCCAAAGTATCCCGGGATTTCGCTCGTCTTAAGGAGGAATTGTGACGCTTCTCAACGACATTCAGGTGTGGACGAACGCCTGCGCGTACGACCACCTGATTCCCGGCCGTGGCGTCGGCGTGCTGCTCGACGACGGCAGCCAGGCGGCGTTGTTCCGGCTGGACGACGGGTCGCTGCACGCGCTGGGTAACATCGACCCGTTCTCCGGCGCGGCGGTCCTGTCCCGCGGGATCGTCGGCGATCGCGGGGGGCGCGCGACGGTCCAATCGCCAATCCTGAAACAGGCTTTCGCACTGGACGACGGTTGCTGCCTGGACGACCCGCGGGTGTCGGTTCCGGTCTACCAGGTCCGCCTCACACCCGCAGGCCAGATTCAGATCGCACGGCTGGCGGGCTAGCACTAGCCAGTACTAGCCAGTTTAGCGGCCGATATCACCCACGAGATAGCGCTGCATCGTCGGGCCGATGGCGTCGACAAGCTGGTCTACCGTCATCGAATGGATTGGCTCGGAGCGTATTCCGTAGCGCAGGATGCCCAGTCCGACGAGCTGAGAGGCGCACAGCGACGCCCGGACGGCGATCTTGTCCGCCCCGAGCATCCTGAGCAGCGGGTTGAAGATCGGCCCGACGAACATGGACTGCACGATTTCGGCCGTTTTGGCCAGGCCGGTCGACGCGATCGCGCTGGCGGCAAACGGGCCGCCCCCCGCCGCGTCCCAGGTGGTGATCAGCAGGTACAGCGTGCGGCGGCCTACGGTGTTGACGCTTCCGGTGAAGATACGGTCGATGAACTCCGGTGTGCCAAATGGCAAACGCAGCATCTTCGCTACCGGATCCAGGATCCCCCGAGATGGCTCTTGGCGACGGGCCATGCTGCCAGGATCACCCGTTGCTGATCAAAGATCAAGCATTGTCGGCATTTTTAGCAACGGGCGCGCCCCGCCGGCACCGCTGCGTGGGGAAGTGACACGGCCTCGTGGAACCGGCTCGCGACAAGTCGCGCCAGCCCGGGATGGGTGCCCAGGGCCGGGCTGACGACTTCGGCCCCGCAGGCGCGCAACCGTTCCTGAAACAGGCCGTCGGCGAGCAGGTAGGAGGCGACCGCGACGCGCCGATCGCCGCGTCGGGCCCGCGCGCGCTGCACGGCCTCCTGCAGACGCGGCTCGCCGGTGGCCACAAACCCCAGGTCCACGGGGGATCCGAGCAGCGTGGACAGCAGCGCGGCGGTAGTGCGCAAGTCGGCCTGCGCCCGTTGGTCCGACGTGCCCGCCGCCGCCAGAATGACCGAATCACCGCGACGCCAACCGGATTTCACCAGCTGCTCGGCCACTATCCGCACGACCGCCCGGCTCGGCCCCAGGGCCGGAGTGACGGTGACGTCGGGGTGCCCGCTGGCGGCGACGTGGGTGGGCAGATCGGTGCGCACGTGATAGCCGCGGGACAAAAATGCGGGCACCACGATCGCGGGCCCGTCGGTACCCGACAGCACCTCGCTGGGTGTCGGTCCCAGCACGTCGACGAAGGCAACCTGCACCCGGCGGCCGATAAGCGTGCTCACCCGGGCCGCGAGGTCGCCGACCATCTCGACACCCCCCGGTCTGCGGGTGCCGTGCGCGACGAGGAGCAGACTCATCCGACACCTGCCGGGACGCCGACCGCGAGCCGGTAGCCGCGCTTGACCACCGTTGCGACAATGTTCTTGTCGTCCAATGCCGTTCGCAGCCGCAGCACGGCCGTGTCGACGGCGTGCGGGTCGTTGCTGTTGCCGGGAAGTACGCGCAGCAGGTCGGGACGCGAGACGACGTCGCCGGGACGTTGCGCCAGCGCACGCAGCATCGCCATGCCGGACGGCGACAGCAACTTGATCGAACCATCCACCAGTACGCAGGTGCCGCGGATGTCGACCACGTGGCCGGCGGCGACCACGGTGCACGAGCCCAGCAGCGGTAGCTGCTCGGTGATGTGCCGGGCCAAGGCTCCCAACCGCATTCGCTCGGGCGATGACGTCGGGACGCCCTTCCGCTTCAACGGCTGGGAGGTTACCGGGCCCACGCACATCGCATGGACATCGGTGCGCAGTGCTTCCAGCAGCTGGTCCTCGATGCCGAGGTCGCGGCTGCGTTCCAGCACCGCCGCCGCGGCGGGTGCCGACGTGAAGCTGACCGCATCGAATTGTCGTCGGGCGATCGCGGTGACCAGCTGGTCGAACTCGCCGCCCAACGCCGTCGACTTCCACCGGTACACCCGAATGGGCACGACTTCGGCACCCGCGGAACGCAATCCGCCCATGAATTCCGGGAACGGGTCCCAGGCGTCGGCCGCCCCGTGCAGTTGGATGGCCACGCGCTTACCGGATACCCCTGATTCGAGGAGATACTTCAGCACGTCGTGTGAGGATTCGGATTTCGGGGACCACTCCTCGTGCAGACCGGCGGCGCGCAGCGCGCCGGTCGCCTTCGGTCCGCGGGCCACGATCCGGGCCGACGACAACGCCGCGATCAGCTGGTTGGACAGCCCCCACCCCTCGGCCGCAGCCACCCAGCCGCGGAAGCCGATACCGGTGTGTGCCACCAGAATGTCGGGCGGCTCGGCGATCAACGCCTTGGTGTTGCCGTGCAGTTCGTCATCGTCGGGCAGCGCGATCATGTTGATCGCCGGGGCGCTGCAGACCTCGGCGCCGTGGCGGCCCAGCAATGCGCACAGCTCTTCGGCGCGGCGCGCGGACGTCACCGCGATCCGGTACCCGGTCAGAGGTGCAGAATCTGGCTGGGTCATGTCACCTGTCTATGCCTGGTAGATTTCCACTGCGTTACTCCGCAATTGCTGACGCATTGCCCACCACTGAGGCGCCGATCACACCGCGACGAGCTCGGATTCGGTTTCCGTCTCCGGCAGGCCGGTATGCGAAATCCGGCCGCGGACGTACGTCATCCAGGTCAGAATCGCCGCGACGACATATGAAACCAAGAACATCCAGTACGCGGAGGTCTCCGTGCCGCTGCTGAGGTAGGACTCGCGCAGCGCCAAGTTGATTCCCACACCGCCGAGGGCGCCGACCGCCGCGCAGAAGCCGATCAGCGATCCTGACATCGCGCGCGACCAGCGCCGGCGCTCAGCTTCGCTGCCGTCCAGCGAGCGGCTGCGTGCTTCGAAGACCGACGGAATCAGTTTGAACACAGACCCATTGCCCATCCCGGACAGGATGAACAGGACGATAAAGCCGAAGACATAACCGGCCAGTGCGCTCGAGCGCGTGCCAGCGCCGTGATCGTCGACGGTGCTGATACCGACCAGCAGCCCGGCGGCCAGGATCATGCCGCCGAGGACGCCCAGGGTGACGCGACCACCGCCCAGGCGATCAGCCAGCCTTCCGCCGTAGATCCGGGCCAGCGACCCCAATAGCGGTCCCACGAAGGCGATCTGCGCGGCGTGCAGCGCCGCGTGCTTGGCGGTTTCGCCGTTGGCCAAGAAGTTGACCTGCAACACCTGACCGAACGCGAACGCGAACCCGATCCAGGAGCCGAACGTGCAGATGTACAGCAGCGAGATGACATAGGTGTCGCGCTCGAACAGGATCGACCGCATGTGGTTCACCTCGACACCGTGGTCGAGGTTGTCCATGAACATAGCTGCCGCGATGCCGACGATCGCCAACAACACCAGGTAGACCGCGCAGACCCAGTACGGCGCTTGGTGCCCCCCTAACGGGTGTGTCGCCAGCACCAGCAGTCCGACCAGCTGGATCACCGCGACCCCGAGGTTGCCGACACCGGCGTTGATCGCCAGCGCCGCGCCCTTGAGGCGCTGCGGGTAGAAGGCGTTGACGTTGGCCAGCGATGCGGCGTAGTTGCCACCGCCCAGCCCGGTCAGCGCGGCGCACACCACATACGGCCACAGCGGCAGGCCGGGATTGGCCAGCAGCACCATGGTTCCGACGGTCGGGACCAGCAGCACGAACGCGGAGAACGTTGTCCAGTTACGGCCGCCGAACGCGGCGACGCCCAAGGTGTAGGGGATCCGCACGCAACCACCGACCAGCGTGGCAACGGCGCCGAGCAACAGCTTGTCGCCGGCGGAGAATCCGTAGACCGACGCCGGCATGAACAGCGCCATGACAGACCACAGGCTCCAGATCGAAAAGGCGACGTGATCGCCCGCCACTGTGCAGAGCAGATTGCGGCGCGCGATGGCGTTGTTGCCGCCCTCCCAAGCGGCGGTGTCTTCGGGATTCCAATCCGTGATGCGATGGTTGCGGCCCATAACGAGTTTTGCCTTGACCTTTCGTGGAGGGGTCACCCGAAAACACGAACCAAAAAGAAAACGTATGCGCTGCCGTCTGTTTCGATGCTCACATCATCGACAAAAGGCCGTCAACTCAATATGGCCGTTATCCGCTGAAAGTTGAGTCCCAGTTATCTGGTAGATCGCTGACAGATGTGTTTTTTGTGAGCTGGAATACATCTCATGCTTTACACATAAGCCAAACCGGCTTGCGAGGCAGGCTCGGGCGCGGCGACAGCGGTGGCCCGCAGCGGCCGGCGCACGTATATCGCCCAGGTCAGTACCGCGGCGGCGACGTAGAACACGGCGAAGGCCCAAAACGCCGCTGTTGCGGTGCCGTTGCTCAAATAGGACTGTCGCAGCGCCAGATTGACGCCGACGCCGCCGAGCGCGCCGATCGCCCCGGTAAGGCCGATCAGTGCGCCGGCCATGGACCGTGACCACTGCCGGCGTTCGGTTTCGCTGACTTGCAACGCGTGGCTGCGTGCCTCGAAGATCGTCGGAATCATCTTGTACACCGAGCCATTGCCGATGCCGGACAGAATGAACAGTGCGATGAAGCCGGCCACATACCCGATCATCATTCCCGCGGGCGCCGGCCCGGCGTTGTGACGTCCACCGAAAGTGCTTGCACCGACCAGGATTCCGGCAGCCAGGATCATGGAGCAGAAGACGCCGAGGGTGACCCGACCGCCACCGATACGGTCGGCGAGCCTGCCGCCGTATACCCGCGACAGCGACCCCAATAGTGGGCCCACAAAGGCGATCTGGGCGGCATGCAGCGACGCCTGCGCCGTAGTCTGGCCGCTGGCAATGAAATTGATCTGCAGTACCTGTCCAAACGCGAACGAGAAACCGATGAACGAGCCGAAGGTACCGATGTAGAGCAGCGCGATCACCCAGGTGTGCCGCTCGGCGACCACCGCCCGCATGGTGCTCAGCTGAATTTGGTAGTGCTGCAGATTATCCATGTACAGCGCCGCACCGATCGCCGCGACCGCAAGCAGCACCAGGTATACCGCGCACACCCAGTACGGCTGTCGGTTGCCGACGGTTGCGATGACCAGCAGGCCGACCAACTGGACTATCGGCACCCCGAGGTTGCCGCCGCCGGCGTTGAGCGCCAGTGCCCAGCCCTTGAGCCGCTGCGGATAAAACGCGTTGATGTTCGTCATCGACGAGGCGAAGTTGCCACCGCCGAGACCGGCCAGCGCCGCGCACACCAGGTACGGCCACAGCGGCAGACCGGGATTGGCCAGCAGCACTATGGTGCCGACGGTGGGGATCAGGAGCACCAGCGCCGAGAATATGGTCCAGTTGCGCCCGCCGAACCTCGCGGTGGCAAACGTGTAGGGGAATCGCAGGCACGCCCCCACCAGCGTCGCGGTAGCGCCCAGCAAGAACTTGTCTCCCGCGGAAAAGCCGTACACCGATGTCGGCATGAACAGCACCATTACCGACCAGATAGACCAGATCGAGAACCCGACGTGCTCGGCGGCCACCGACCAGATCAGGTTGCGGCGGGCGATCTTTTTGTTGCCGGCTTCCCATGCCACGGTGTCTTCGGGGTCCCAGTCCGGGAGGAGATGCGAACGAGCCAGCGAGATTCCCATGGCGTCACGCTATGAATTCTTTATTGCCCCGGCGCTGCGGGCGGTGACCCCGGCGTGAATTTCCGATCACTGTCACCGCGGCCCCGGTGTGAGGGCCAGTCAGGTGTGCCGAATATCCTTACGATACAAGGTAACTGGAGCGTTCGAGCTTACCAAACGTCCCCGGCGCGCCAATCGCACATCAAGTCGGCCGAGGTATCCAGGCTGATCCCCACCGGCAACACGAACACCGTTCCGTCGTCGTCGGGCGTGCGGGTCGGACCGGTGGGCGCCAGCACCGACGTCGGCCCGCGCCAGGGCAACCAACCGCGCGACGCGTACAGACCGCTGGCCCGGACCGTGGAGCTGAGCGCCCCGAGCTGGTAGGCGCCGCGCATCACCTGTTCGACGGCGTCGAGCAGCGCGTGCACCAGCCCTTGGCCACGGCAGTCCTCCCGGACCGCGACGCCCTCGACGTAACCGCAGCGCAGCGCGCTACCGCGGTAGATCATTCGCCGTTGGACCACTGACGCGTGCGCGATGATCGCGCCGTGACGCCAGATCAGCGCGTGCATCCCGCCCAGCGCGTGCTCCCAGTCGGTGTCGGTGAAGTCACCGGCGAATGCTTCGGTGACCATCTGGCACATGCGCGCACGGGTGTCGCTGTCGAGATCGGCGGTGTGGACCAGGCGGGCGGTGTGTACCTGGGTGTGCACCCTATCTGTTTACACCCCGTGAGCCAGGTCCGCTCTTTCAGCCGTAAACGGAGAGCGGGGCCGTGCCCAGTGCAGCCGCACGTGCTGACCGGGCCGCACCTGGGCGACCTTGTCGATGTCCTCGTCGACCACGACGCCCACGACCGGGTAGCCGCCGGTGACCGGGTGATCGGGCCCCAGGATGACCGGTAACCCGTTGGGCGGCACTTGAATCGCGCCGCGGGTGGTGCCCTCGCTGGGCAGTTGCCGGTCGGGGTAGCGGTACCGCAGGGGGCGGCCCTCCAGCCGCATTCCGACCCGGTCGCTGCGGTCGGAGGCCATCCAAATCGTGTGCACCAAGGCGTCGGGATCGACGAACCAGTCGTCGCGTGGTCCGGGTACCACCAGCAGTTCCACCAGATGCGCGGAGATCGCCGCCACCGGGGCCTGGTCGAGTTCGGGATAGTCGTTGGTGTGCTCGCCGACCGGCAGCTCGTCTCCGGCCTTTAGCGGCGACGGGCCGATCGCCGACATCACGTCGTAGCTGCGCGAGCCCAGCACCGGCTCCACACAGATGCCGCCGCGCACCGCCAAATATGTGCGCAGCCCAGCACGCGGGGCGCCCAGAGAGATCACCTGGCCGTCGCGGACATGGCGAATGCTGTTGGTGCCGAACAATTTTCCATTGACGGTAGGGTTGGTGTCGGCACCCGTGACCGCGATATCGACGTCGCCGCCGCGGACCCGGGCCGAGAAACCACCGAACGTCACCTCTACGGTGGCGCGGTCGTCGGGGTTGGCGACCAGTCTGTTGGCCAGCCTGTGCGAGCGGCGGTCGGCGGCTCCGGACCGCCCGACGCCAAGGTGGGCCAGCCCGGCCCGGCCCAGGTCCTGGACGACGGCCAGCGGTCCCGTGCGCAGGATTTCCAGCGTTATCACGGCTTGCTCCTTCAGGTCTTTCACACTGCCTGGAACTGAACCCACATGCCCTGCGTCAGCAACGCGGGATTGGGGCGCTCGATATCCCACAGGACCGCGTCGGTGTGGCCGATGAGCTGCCAGCCGCCGGGCGACTGACGGGGATATATCGCGCTGAATTCGCCGGCGAGGGCGACCGAACCTGCCGGCACCGCGGTCCGCGGATCAGACCGGCGCGGCACCCGCAGGCGTGGGTCGCTGCCGACGAGGTACGCGAAACCCGGAACGGACCCGGCGAAACCCACTCGCCAGGGGGTGGAGGTGTGCGCGTTGATGACCTGTGCGGTGGTCAGCCCGGTGTGGCTGGCGACCTCGGCGAGGTCCGGGCCGTCGTAGACGACGTCGATCACCACGTCGGCGCTGCGATCCGCCGGGGCGGCGTCGTCAGCGGTGACCCGCATCTTGCGTAGCCGCTGACGGATGACGCCTTGGCAGCGGGGACCGTCGAGCTTGACGAGCACTGTGCGGGCGGCCGGGACGATGTCGACCACGCTGGGCAGTGCCGCGGCACGCAACACGTCCGCCCATGCCAATACCTCTGCGGTGCTGCCACATTTCACCATCAGCGCTTGGTCGCCGTAGTCCAGAACCGTGTTGCCGACCAGGTCGGTTGGCAGGTCCTTGGAAAGGTCGCTGGTGA
This sequence comes from uncultured Actinomycetota bacterium, assembly GCA_963708995.1. Taxonomy (GTDB): domain Bacteria; phylum Actinomycetota; class Actinomycetes; order Mycobacteriales; family Mycobacteriaceae; genus Mycobacterium. The sequence continues at coordinate 271,557 of CAVPUR010000019.1, read as the reverse complement.
GGTCCGTCACGCTCATTACTCGACGGTAACCCCGCAATCGGGGGTCGGCCAGGGATTTTCGAGCACTGCCAGAGGTGCCTTAGCAAACGCTCAAACAGACGGCATCTAAGCGGGATCTAGCCCAGGATCTTGCTGATTTGTGGGGGGAGTTGATCGGCGACCAAGGGATAGCTCAGTGGCGACGAGAAAGCGATCGCGCCCGCCTGTTCCTTGGTGGTGAAGATGTGACGGTTCTGGGCGGTCGCCTGCGAAGCCGCCACGTCGGGGTCGGCCAGCAGAGCCTTTTGATCATCGGGACTTTCGGTCGTCCAGATCACCACGTCGGCGGAATCGAGCACCGCTTTGATGTGGTCGCGCGGGATGACCGCGCGGTGATCGGAGCCGAAAGGTTTGATGCTGTCGTCGATGACCAGCCCCATCTGGTTCAGGAAGTCGGTCCGCCAGCCCGCCACCGTCGCCACCAGGGTGCCTTGCCACAGCGTGCCCTCCATCAGCAACGCTTTCTTGCCCAGCCAGCCCGGATTCTTTTGCGCCACGGCAGCGAACTTCTGGCCGACGCCGTCGACGAGTGACTTCATCTGGTCGGCCTGGAACACCGCCTGGCCGATCGCGGTGGCCTGTTCTTTCCACGGCTCGAAGAACGCGTCGCCGTCACCCTGCGGGACGGTCGGGGCAATAGAAGACAGCTTCTGGTAGGTATCGGCGTCCACGCCGGCATTGATCGCCACGATCAGGTCGGGTTTCAGGCCGGCGATCTGGTCGACGGGAATCCCGTTGTCCAGGTTCAACACCACCGGCTGCGCGCCGCCGAGCTTGGACTGGGCCCACGGCCACACCGCGAAGGGCTGGTCGCCCCACCAGCTGGTCAGCGCGATGGGCACCACGCCCACCGCCAGCAGGTCGTCCTGCTCGGTATAGCCGGCGCTGACCACGCGCTTCGGTGGCTCCTTGATGACGGTCTCGCCGAAAAGGTGGGTGATGGTCACCGACCCGGCGGCAGGAGTACCGGGCGCAGGTTTGGATGACGAGCAGGCCGATACGACCCCTGAAACCGCGGCGACCCCTGCGGCCCCGGCGAGCTGCAAGAATCCGCGCCGATTCCATCCCTCTCGCATCGCGTGAGAGTATCGCGTGCCCGACTTAATATCGCGCGAGAGTATCGCGTGCCCGACTTAACTCAGCATTCAGCCCAGCGGCATACCGGCGTTCACAAAGTCAAGGGCCCGATAGATCGTGTCGGCCGTCTGCGGTGCAGTGTCGAAGGCGGCCATCATGGCGCCGGTCAGCGCACCGACGAATACCCTGACTTCGAAATCATTTGCGGAGCGCCCGATTCGGCGGCCGATCAACTCGGCCATGACGTTGACGGTGCGGTAGTACTCGTCGTACATCGCGGCTTTGAGCTCAGGTATCGAGAACATCAGCCGCTGCCGGGTGTTTTCGAACTCCAACTGCTCCGCGGGAAGGCGCGCCATGACGTCCTCGTAGGCCCGGCGGATCGCTTCGGTAGGCGACAGGCCGGGCGGCTGTGCCTCGAAGGCCGCCAATATCAGCGGGTCCAGGTCATCGGCGAGCAGCAGCGACTCCTTGGACGGGAAGTACCGGAAGAAAGTGCTGGGTGACACGTCGGCGGCATCTGCGATGTGTTCGACGGTGGTGGCGGCGTAACCGTTCTCCTCGATCAGGCGAAACGCCTCGCGTCGAATGGCTTGGCGGGTCTTGATCTTCTTGCGCTCGCGCCGACCGAGGGCATGGTTATCCGACAGCATGGAGCAATTCTGGCGCACCTCGAGCGCGGTGCGTTCCAGGACGTCAAGTGGGCATGCCGTATCCGCCGCCGCCGGGGGTTTCGATCACCAGCGTGTCGCCGGGCTCGACTTCCGTCGAGTCGCACCCGGCCAACTCGGCGGTGCTGCCGTCGGCGCGCTCCACTCGGTTGCGCCCCAGCTCCCCGGGTGAGCCGCCGGCCATCCCATAGGGCGGAACCCGCCGATGACCGGACAACGTGCTGACCGTCATCGGCTCGGTGAACTCGATGCGACGGACGGCGCCATCACCGCCATGCCAGCGACCAGCGCCACCGCTGCCGCGCCGAATGGCGAACTCCCGCAGCAGCACCGGGAAACGCCATTCGAGCACCTCGGGATCGGTCAGCCGGGAGTTCGTCATGTGCGTCTGCACGACCGACGCCCCGTCGAAACCGTCACCGGCCCCGGAGCCGGATCCGAGGGTTTCGTAGTACTGGTGCCGCTCGTTACCGAATGTGACGTTGTTCATGGTCCCGGCTCCTTCGGCCTGTACACGTAGCGCGGCGAACAGTGCGCCGGTGATCGCCTGTGAGGTTTCGACGTTGCCGGCGACGACGGGGGCTGGGTAGGTCGGCGCGAGCATCGACCCTTCCGGTACGACGACGTGCAACGGGCGCAGGCAACCGTCGTTGAGCGGGATCTCGTCGGCGACCAGGGTCCGGAACGTGTAGAGCACGGCCGCAATCGCCACCGAGGATGGCGCGTTGAAGTTCGTGTCCAGCTGGGGAGAGGTTCCGGTGAAGTCGATCGTTGCGCTGCGGGTGGCGCGGTCGACGGTGATGCGGACGGCGATTGTCGCGCCGGAATCCATGCGGTAGCGGTGTTCGCCATCGTCGAGCTTGTCGATGACGCGACGGACCGCCTCCTCTGCGTTGTCCTGGACATGTCGCATGTAGGCCTCGACGACATCCAGGCCGAACTGGTCGATCATCTGGCGGACCTCATCGACGCCTTTTTGGTTGGCGGCGATCTGCGCGCGGAGATCGGCGAGGTTGGTGTCGGGATTGCGCGAACCGAAGGGCGCGTCCGTGAGCAGGCGCCGGGTTTCGGCTTCGCGGAAATGTCCGTTTTCCGCGAGTAGCCAATTGTCGAATAGCACGCCTTCTTCGTGGATCTCGCGGCTGTCGGCCGGCATGGAGCCGGGGGTGATACCGCCGATTTCGGCGTGGTGCCCGCGGGAGGCGACGAAGAACAGGACGCGCTCGCCAATGCTGTCGAAGACCGGGGTCACGACGGTGATGTCCGGCAGGTGGGTGCCGCCGTGGTAGGGGTCGTTGACCGCGTACACGTCACCGGGCTTCATCCCCCCGGCGCGGCGGTGAATCACTTCCTTAACGCTGGTGCCCATCGAGCCGAGGTGCACCGGGATGTGCGGTGCGTTGGCGACGAGATTGCCGTCCGGGTCGAACAGCGCGCACGAAAAGTCCAGCCGTTCACGGATGTTCACCGACTGCGCGGTGGCTTCCAATCGGGCGCCCATCTGCTCGGCGATCGCCATGAACAGGTTGTTGAAGATCTCCAGCAACACCGGATCGGCCTCGGTACCCGCATTGGGCTGCGAGAGGGCGACCAGCCGTTCGGCGAGCAGGTGCCCGGATCGCGTCATTGTCGCCTGCCAGCCGTCGTCGATGATGGTGGTGGCGTTGGCTTCGGCGATGATCGCCGGGCCGGTCACCATGTCCCCCAGCCGCATCCGCTCGCGGTGACGTAGGGGGGTGTCGCGCCACGATCCGTTCGAGTAGGTCCGAGCGGTTTCGGCCGGTCCAGTGGTGTCGGTGACCTGATCGCCCACGTGGGACAGGTCGGTCTGGTCGGTGAGGCCGATCGCCTCGACCGAGATCGCTTCCGCGATCAACGGACGGTCCATCAGGAACGAATACATCGCGCGGTGGCTGGCCTCGAACGCGACGGTCATCGCCTCGAGCTCGGCCAGTTCGACAGGGACCGCGGTATCGGTTCCCTCATAGCGCAGATGCACCCGGCGAACCACCCGGATCCGCCCTGGTGGGACACCCTCGTCGAGCAGCTCGGCGCGGGCGGTCTGCTCGAGGGCGTCCGCGACGGTGCCCAACCGCTCCAAGGCGGCGGTCTCGAGCCGGATTTCCACGGACTGCTCCCGCATCGAGGTGGTGTCGGCCAGGCCGATCCCCAGTGCGGAGAGCACGCCGGCCATCGGCGGGACGAGCACCGTGCTGATACCGAGCGCGTCCGCCACCGCGCATGCGTGCTGCCCGCCTGCGCCGCCGAATGTCGTCAGCACATACCGCCGCACGTCGTGTCCCTTTTGGACGGAGATCTTCTTGACCGCGTTGGCCATGTTCGCCACCGCTACCTGAAGAAACCCCTCGGCGACCTGCTCGGGCGAGCGGTCGTCACCGGTCCGTGCCCGGATATTGGCGGCCAGGTCGGTGAAGCTGCGCCGCACGGTCTCGTCATCCAGCGGCTGGTCGCCGTCGGGACCGAACATGGCCGGGAAGTGCGCGGGCTGGATGCGACCGAGCATCACGTTGGCATCGGTGACTGTGAGCGGACCGCCGCCGCGGTAGCAGACCGGGCCGGGGTAAGCTCCGGCCGAGTCGGGGCCGACCCGGTAGCGGCTGCCGTCGAAATGCAGGATCGACCCGCCACCGGCAGCCACCGTGTGGATGTCCAACATCGGCGCGCGCAGCCGGACCCCGGCCACCTGGTTCATGAAGACGCGCTCGTACTCGCCGGCATAGCGCGACACGTCGGTGGAGGTGCCGCCCATGTCGAAGCCGATGACATGGTCGAAACCGGCCAATGCCGACATCCGCACCATGCCGACGATGCCCCCGGCCGGGCCAGACAGGATCGCGTCCTTGCCGCGAAAGTGCCCCGCGTCGGCCAGGCCTCCGTTGGACTGCATGAACATCAGTCGCACGCCACGCATCTGGTCTGCCACCTGCCTGACGTAGCGGCGCAGCACCGGGGACAAGTAGGCGTCGACCACGGTGGTGTCCCCGCGCGGGACAAGTTTCATCAGCGGGCTGACCTCGGACGACAGCGAGATCTGAGCAAAGCCGATGTGCTCGGCCAGCTTGCCGATCTCGCGCTCGTGTGCCGGGTACAGGTAACTGTGCAGGCACACCACCGCGACCGCGCGGATCCCGTCGGCATGGGCCTGCCGCAGCTCGGATCCCAACAGCTCGAGGTTAGGTGCCCGCAGCACCGTGCCGTCGGCCGTGACCCGCTCGTCGACCTCGACGACCCGCTCATACAGCATCTCTGGCAGCACAATGTGCCGGTCGAAGATGCGCGGACGATTCTGGTAGGCAATGCGCAGCGCGTCACCGAAACCGTGGGTGATCACCAGCAGCGTGCGCTCCCCCTTGCGCTCCAGCAACGCATTGGTCGCGACGGTGGTGCCCATCCGCACCGCGTCGACTCGCGCGACCGGAATGGGCACGTCGTCGGTGATCCCGAGTAGCGCACGGATTCCGGCCACCGCTGCGTCGCGGTAGCGCGCAGGTTTGTCCGAAAGCAGCTTGTGGGTCAGCAAGCGTCCGTCCGGCCGGCGCGCCACGATGTCGGTGAACGTGCCGCCCCGGTCGACCCAGAATTGCCACCCCGCACCAGCCACCCGGACTCCCTTTCACGGCTTTCCAACTCTATCGGCGAGTGGGAAATGAAACTGCTTCGGCCGGCCAACGGCTCACCGAGCGTTAGTTCCTCGGTGCGCCCACCGCAAGCAGCGAAGCGCGATGTGCGACCGCCACAGCGTGCTCGGCATATCGTTCGTAGGCGCGGGCGGCCAGGGTTAGGTCGATCGCCGCGTGGACGTCGATCCCGGCCGACCAGGAGAGCAGCTGCTGAAACAGCGACTGCTCTAATCGATCCACTTCGTCGCCGCGATCAACCTCCGCCACGTCGACTTTCCCGTGCGACTCTACGACATTGGCTGCTTTGACGGCCATGTCGAGGCAAACCTCGCTCAACTCACGAAGTACGCCCAACAGTGGCGCCGGTATGGACGCCCACGCACGTCGGGTTCGGGCGATATCGGCCACCTCCCGCGCGAGTTGGCCCATGCGCTCGGCTTCGGCGTGGATGTGCACCGCGGCGACGGTCGCCGGAAGCTCCGCAACCGTCGAACGGGCGTGAGCAGCCATATGTGCCGCCGCCTGGTCCTCGAGCTCGTGACGGAGCGTGAACAACGACTCATAGGCTGCATCAATGTCGTCGGCCGCGGGATGATCAGGACCAAATAGGGCGGCCGTCGCGTGCCGCATCCCCTCTAACGCCGGACGAATCAGATACACCAGCCGAGTGCTCGGGCCATCGAACTCCTGGGCCCGCACTCCACCGATTGGGTTAGGGCGCTGTTCGCCGCCTACCACGGTCGGTAACACTACCGGCAAGCTCCACACACCGGCTGTTCGCTGCCAACGGATCCGCGGCAGTCGGGCAGGGCAACGTGAGAGCTATCTAGGTTTGCAGAGGCGGACGCTGTCCGCCCCTTATTAGGCTGAGGAGCCACCGTGCTGGCCTTAAGCCCCACGCCAAGGGCTGTAATCGGCGATCAGCTCTTCCTGCGGCGGGCGCTGGTCCACCGGCACGTGCTGCAGGTTTATTCGGATCCGATACCAGATCGAACTCGGACCGCGCATGCCGTCGACCAGGACGTCGGCCGGCCGCAGCCGGCCGGCGACGGCGGGGTAGCGGCCGCGCCAGGTGTCCAGTGCGGCCATCGCCTGGTCCTTGGTTTTGGTGCGGGCGATTTCGATGAGCGGCTTCGATGAGACGCGCTTTCCGTCGGTCCGCTTCCCGGATCCTTTCGGCGCGCGCTCGGGTGGACCCAGTTCTTCGGCGAGCATCAGCAGCCGGTCGAGCTCGCCGACCGCTGCTTGGTTGGAGGGGTCCATCCCCGCCCACGGGTCACCGATGTCGGCGAACCGGTCGGGCACGGTGGCGATGGTGAAGGCCTCCGGCGCGCAGTCGGCGACCTCGTCCCAGTGCAGCGGCGTGGACACCCGCGCGTCGGGAGTAGCCCGCACCGAATAGGCGGAGGCGACCGTGCGGTCTTTGGCGTTCTGGTTGAAGTCGACGAACACCCCCTCGCGTTCTTCCTTCCACCAGCGGCTGGTCGCCGCATCCGGGATGCGTCGCTCGACCTCCCGCGCGACGGTCTGGGCAGCCAGTCGGACCTGGGCGAACCGCCAGCGCGGCGCGATGCGGGCATAGATGTGAAAGCCCCGCGACCCCGACGTTTTCGGCCACGCGACCAGGCCGTAGTCCTCCAGCACTTCGCGCGCCACCAGCGCGACGTCAACGATCCGCCGCCAGGTGACCCCGGGCATCGGGTCCAAGTCGACCCGCAACTCGTCGGGGTGGTCGAGGTCGCCGGCGAGCACCGGGTGCGGATTGAGGTCGACGCAGCCCAGGTTGATCGCCCACGCCAGCCCGGCGGCGTCATGGATAACCGCTTCGGCGGCGAAGGTGCCGGACGCGTAGCGCAGCTCGGCGACATCCACCCAATCCGGCCGTTTCGCAGGTGCCCGCTTCTGGAATACGGCCTCCTCGGAGATGCCCTTGACGAAGCGTTTCAGAATCATCGGCCGGCCCGCCACGCCGCGCAGCGCCCCATCGGCGACGGCCAGGTAATAACGCAACAGGTCGAGCTTGGTGTACGGGCCGGAACCCGCGTGGGCGGGGAAGACCACCTTGTCCGGATGGGTGATGGTGACCCGACGTCCGGCCACTTCCAGTGACGCCGGACCGCTCATGGGCTTCATGGTATGCCCGGGAAATTTTCTGGCCGGAGTGCGACCTGGGTCACAATTGGTCACATAGGGTGAAGTTATGGCTAACCTCATCGGACTGCCGGGCCAGGCTGTCAACAAGCTTCAGCAGTACATCGAACGCGGCTCGGCCGAACTGCACTACGTGCGCAAAATCTTCGAAGCCGGCGCGTTCCGGCTGGAGCCGCCGCAGAACGTCGCCGGGATGGCGACCGACATCTACAAGTGGGGCGAGTTCGGGATGCTGCCGTCGCTCAACGCGAGACGCCATCCTGACCGCGCGGCGTGCATCGACGAAGACGGCGAATTCTCCTACCGGGAACTCGACAAGGCCGCCCATGCGGTGGCCAACGGGCTGCGGGAGAAGGGCGTGCGCGGCGGCGACGGTGTGGCGATCCTGGCACGCAACAGTCGCTGGTTTCTCATCGCCAACTACGGCGCCGCCCGCGCGGGGGCCCGCATCATCCTGCTGAACAGCGAATTCTCCGGCCCGCAGATCAAAGAGGTGTCGGAGCGCGAGGGCGCCAAGGTGATCATCTACGACGACGAATACACCAAGGCCGTCAGCAAGGCGGACCCCGAGCTGGGCAAGCTGCGCGCGCTGGGCACCAACCCCGACTCGGACGAGCCCTCGGGTAGCGACGACGAGACGCTGGCCGATCTGATCGAGCGCAGCAGCAAAGACCCCGCGCCCAAGGCCAGCAAGCACGCGTCGATCATCATCCTTACCAGCGGCACGACCGGCACGCCCGAAGGGGGCCAATCGCAGCACCCCGCCGACGCTGGCGCCGGTGGGCGGCATCCTGTCGCATGTTCCGTTCAAAGCGAACGAGGTGACCTCGCTGCCCGCGCCGATGTTCCACGCGCTGGGCTACCTGCACGCCACGCTGGCGATGTTCCTTGGGTCGACGCTGGTCTTGCGGCGCAAGTTCAAGCCGCCGCTGGTGCTCGAAGACATCGAGGAGCACAAGGTGACCGCCATGGTCGTGGTCCCGGTGATGCTGTCCCGGATCCTCGACGCGGTCGAGAAGATGGACAAGAAGCCCGACCTGTCCAGCTTGAACATCGTGTTCATCTCCGGATCGCAGTTGGGCGCCGAGCTGGCCGGCCGCGCGCTCAAAGACCTCGGCCCAGTCATCTACAACATGTACGGCTCGACCGAGATCGCGTTCGCCACCATCGCCGGGCCAAAGGATCTGGAAAAGAATGCATCGACAGTCGGTCCGGTGGTCAAGGGTGTGAAGGTCAAGATCCTCGACGACAACGGCAACGAGCTGCCGCAGGGCGACGTCGGGCGGATCTTCGTCGGCAACGCCTTCCCGTTCGAGGGTTACACCGGCGGCGGTCACAAGCAGATCATCGACGGCCTCATGTCGTCGGGCGACGTCGGCTACTTCGACGAAGACGGCCTGCTTTATGTCAGCGGCCGGGACGACGAGATGATCGTCTCCGGTGGCGAGAACGTGTTCCCGGCCGAGGTGGAGGACCTGATCAGCGGGCATCCCGAGGTGGTAGAGGCCACCGCGATCGGCGTGGAGGACAAGGAATACGGACACCGGTTGCGCGCCTTCGTGGTCAAGAAGGACGGCGCGAGCGTCGCCGAGGACGACATCAAGGGTTACGTGCGCGAGCACCTGGCCCGCTACAAGGTGCCGCGCGAAGTGGTCTTCCTTGACGAGCTGCCGCGCAACCCCACCGGCAAGATCCTCAAGCGCGAGCTGCGGGAGATGGAGATTTAGGTCGGCGAGCAGACGTAAAAGCCCCCGCACGCCCGGCGTGTCGGGGGTGGTTACGTCTGCTCGCAATTCCCGGGACTAGCGCCGGGACTCGATGGCGCGGGTGATCTGGGCCGTGAGTTTGGAGTCGACCAGCAGTTGGTCGATGAGGGCGATGAGGACTTCTTGCCCGGTCACCCGGGCGACGCCCAGGCGGTCGGCGGCTTCGCGTTGCCAGATGTCGAGGGCTCGGTGCGTGCTGGCCGGGAGGTCGACGGTTCGCCGGGTCCGTTGGCCGCGTCCTGACTGATCGCTTGTCCGCTGGTCGGCGGGGTTGGCTGCACGTTGGGCGGGTTGGCTCGGTTGCCTGAACCCGTGGTGGGCGGGTCGCCCGGTGGCGTGGTGGCCACTTGCGAGTGCGCATCGATCGGGCGCCCCGTTCCACGCGCCTGGGTTCATCATCACTGCGGCGACTCTCCTCCCCGGCCCTCCTGCCGGGCCAAATCAGTAAATCAGTACTTCAGTCTAGGAGCGGATGCGGGATCTCGCAGCGGAGCCACCCCGCGCGGCGTGTCGGGGACGCGCCGGCGACACGTGGGGCTGCATGAGATATATCGTTGACCAGAGTTTGCTAAATTAGCGGCGTCGGCAGCAATTTAATCCGCTGAACTAGCCCACGCTATCGGAAATCAATGTGTAATACTGAGCCACTGAAGTATGTAAGTACGCATCTCAGTAGTTCAGTAAAGCCGCATTGAACTGCGACTATAATGCTTATGCAACTACTGATCTCAGTAATTCTGCAAATCCAGATATTCTTGGAAGTCCAGCAATCGGAATGCAGTTACCACCCGTTCACAGCAATTAAATAACTTACAGATATTGTTTGCTTAGCGATTTATGGGTATTGTACGATGTGTCAGCATAAAGGTCTTGGAAGGAGCTCCCTGATGTTGATTTCACTGCGATCGGTCCGCAATGCGGCCGCCGGGGCAGTGGGTGCCGGCGCGCTGGCCGGAGCCATGTTGTTCGGCGGCGACGCGGCGGCGCAGGCTGCCCCCGCACCCGCTCCAGCCACAAGCTTCGCGACTTTTGGGCCCCACGGCGGACCGGGCGGCCCCGGCATCGTTCCCGAACATGGCGGCGGCGGTTGGGGCAGCGGCGGCGGCGGCCACAGCGGTTGGGGCCACGGCGGCGGCGGCCACGTTACCAATTCTCGAACCCTTAGCTGGGGCCACGGCAACGGCGGCCACGTTGGCGGATGGGGCGGCCACGGCGGCGGATTTGGCCGCGGCGGCGGTTGGGGCGGCCACGGTGGTTATGGCCGCGGTGGTTGGGGCCACGGCAACGGCTGGGGCCACGTTGGCAGGGGCCACCCGGGTTGGGGCAATGGCGGTTGGGGCCCCCCTGGTTTGGGCTTCCGGCCATGGTGGGCGGTGGTGGTGAGCCACCACCCCGCACGGGCGGGGGCAGCCTAGGGATTACGGGCAATTCCTAGGCTGGTCGCCCCACGCCGAGGGGGAGAAACCGTGCCGGCCTGACAACGGTCAGGCCGGCACGGTTTTGGTTTAGGGATCGCGGGGCAGGCCCAGCAGCCGTTCGGCGATGATGTTGAGTTGCACCTCCGACGTGCCGCCGTAGATCGTGGTGGCCCGGCTGGACAGCAGGTAATCGCCCCACTTGCCCGCTAGTTCGTCGGGGTCGCCGATCGCGGCATCGGTGCCGAAGGAGGACACCGCGAATTCGGCGTAGCCCTGGCCGGTGCGCATCGACAACAACTTCGAGATCGCCGCCGACGGCATGGCGTCACCCCCGGCCAGCGTCAACAGCGTGGAGCGCAGGTTCAGCACCTTGGCGGCATGGCCCTCAGCGATCAGCTGGCCGGCCCGGTGCTGCCCGACCTGGTCGAACTGCCCGTCGCGAACGAACTCGACGAACTCGGGAAGTGTCGCCAGGAAATTGTTGTCGCTGCCGCCGATCGATACCCGCTCCGCCGTCAGCGTGTTGCGGCTGACCTCCCAGCCCCGGTTGACTTCGCCGAGCACGTACTCGTCGGGCACGAACACGTCGTCGATGTAGACCGTGTTGAAAAACTCGGCACCCGTGAGTTCACGCAGCGGCTTGACGGTGACGCCTTCGCTCTTCATGTCCAGCAGGAAGTAGGTGATGCCGTTATGTTTTGGAGCGCTTGGGTCGGTCCGGGCCAGTAGCGCGCCCCACTGCGAGAACTGCGCGGCCGTGGTCCAGATTTTCTGGCCGCTGATGCGCCAGCCGCCTTCCACCCGCGTCGCCTTGGTCGAGAGCCCCGCCAGGTCCGACCCGGCGCCAGGCTCGGAAAACAGCTGGCACCAGATCATTTCACCGCGGAAGGTCGGCGGCAGGAACCGCTGCTTTTGCTCCTCGGTGCCGAACGCGACGATCGACGGGATGATCCACGCCGCGATGCCCACCTGCGGCCGCTTGACCCGCCCGGTGCTGAACTCCTGCGCGATGATGATCTGCTCGACCGGGCTGGCGGCGCGTCCCCACGGCTTGGGAAGGTGGGGCAGCACCCACCCGCCCTCGGCGATCGCGACCGTGCGCGGGTCGCGCTCCATCGCCTTGAGCGCGCTCACCTCGGCCCGAATCTCGTCCCGCAGCTTTTCGGTGTCGGGATCCAAGTCGATGTCCACCGCACGCAAACCCGTGTCCGTCGCGGTGTCCACCACTCGTCTGCGGGTACTCCGAGCCGCGGCCGAAGCACGCGGCCAGCATCAACGCCCGGCGGTAGTAGACGTTCGTGTCGTGCTCCCAGGTGAAACCGATGCCGCCGTGCACCTGGATGCAATCCTGCGTGCACCGCTGGGCGGCGGCCGGGGCCAACGTGGCCGCCACCGCCGCGGCGAATTCGACCTTGGAACCGGTTGTGTCCCAGTTGTTTTGGTCGGCCTCTCGGGCCTCGTCCAAAGCGCGTGCGGCGTCCCACACCGCGGCGGTGGCCCGTTCGGTGTCGGCGATCATCTCTGCACACTTGTGTTTGATGGCCTGGAACTGGCCGATCGGCCTGCCGAACTGCTCGCGGATCTTGGCGTACTGCGCCGCCGTGTCGGTTGCCCAGCGCGCCACGCCCACGGCCTCCGCGGACAGCAGGGTGGACATCAACGCGTACGCGGTTGTCATGCTCAGTCTGCTCAACACCGCATCCTCGCCGACCTCGACGGCATCCGCCCGCACATGCGCGATCGGACGCAGCGGGTCAATGCTTTTGACGGGTTGGATCTCCAGCTGATCGGCGCGCAGCACGACCCATGCCCGCTTCTGCCGCTGGCGATCGCCACCGGGAGCACCAGCACGGAGGCCTGGGCCGCGGCGGGAACGGCGCGGACTTCGCCGCGAATCACCAGCGTTGCCTCATCCGGGCCGTGCGGGGTTGCGGTCAGCCCGGAATCCAGCGCGTAGGCGCCGATGGCCGCGCCCGACGCCAGCTCGGCCAGCACCTTGGCCTCCGGGTCGTGCGCGGAGATCAACGCGCTGGCGATCGCCGACGGCACGAACGGGCCGGGCACCGCCCCGTAGCCGAACTCCGCCAGCGCGATCGCCAGCTCGAGGATGCCGTAACCCTGTCCGCCGACCGCTTCGGCCAAATGCAGACCGTGTAGGCCCTGTTCGGCCGCGGCCTGCCAGTACGGCGGCGGGTTCTCCAGTTTTTCCAGGGGCGTCTCCATAGCGGCGTGCAGCACATCGGACGGCGCTACCCGCGCCACCAGGGACCGCACTGAATCGGCCAGGTCTTGATGCTCAGGAGTTATTGCGATCGGCACTGGTCGCCTTCCATCTGCTTATGGGGTGCTTTCGGCCCTGCTTCGGCCAAGCACCTTCCAAGCTAACAACCAGTCGGTTGGTTGACTACAGGGGTCACTAGGTGCGCCAGTGGCTGCCCGTCATGCAGCCGGCGGCAGTTCGCAACGGCCTCGGTCAGATAGCGCCGCATGGTGTCGGCGGTGTACCAGGTGATGTGCGGTGTCAGCACCACGTTGTCCAGACCCAGCAGCGGATTGTCCGGCGCCACCGGTTCGACCTCGAAAACATCGAGTCCCGCGGCGGCCAGCCGCCCGCTGCGCAGCGCGGCTACCAGCGCGTCCTCGTCGACGACGGCGCCGCGAGACGTATTCACCAGCACCGCAGCCGGTTTCATCAAGGCCATTGCGTCGGAGCCCAGCAGGTGACGCGTGTCGGTGGTCAACGGCAGGTGCAGCGAGACGATGTCGCTGGCGGCCAGCAGTTCCGGCAGCTGGCGCCAGCCGGGCCGCCCGTCGTCCTTGGTGCTGGTGTGCAGGACCGTGGCGCCCATCGCGGCGACGATGTCGCCCACCCGCTTGGCGATGTTGCCGTAGCCGACCAGCCCGACGGTGCAACTGCCGATATCGCGCACCGTCTCGCCCAGTTGCGGATTCGCCGGCCAGCCGCGCCCGAGGCGGATGTCGCGGTCCAGCGACGTCAGCCGGCGCAACGCGGCCAGCATCAGCAGCACCGTGCCCTCGGCCACCGACTGCGCATTGGCGCCTGGCATATTGGCGACCGCGATACCGAGTTCGGTCGCGGTCTGCACGTCGATGGTGTTCACCCCTGCGCCGAGTTTGTGCACCAGCCGCAACCGCCGCCCGCGCCGCAGGTCGGCGCCCGAAAGCGGCCGCAGCACATGCCAAATCACCTCTGCCTCAGGCAATTCCCGGTAGAAGCCGGCGTCATCGTCATCGGCGCACCATCGGATGTCAAGCCAATCCAACTCGGGCGCAAGGAAATCGAGCACCTTGTCACCGGGGACGAAGTGGGCCAGGACTTTCACGAGATTCTCAGCGCCACCGTTTGTGGATCCACTTGGCGATGGTGTCGGCCTGCTCGCTGCGCGCACCCGGGGTGGTGAAGTAGTGGTCGGTGTCGATCGAAACCTGTGTCTTGTCGGTGCTGGCGAGCGCGTCGTAGACGCGTTGGGCGTCAGAGGGAAAGACCCCGGTGTCGGCCAGGGCGTTGATCACCAGGGCCGGGCAGGTGATGCGGGCCAGGTGTGGCTCCGCCCGGGTCTGCGCCACCCGCAGGCTCCACATGCCCAGCCAGTTGCGCAGCGTGCAGGCCGCGGCGATGCCGTTGGCGGATCGGTTCGCCTTGGCCGGCACGCCCATGTAACACAGGTTGGGCTGACGCCGGGTGGGCTCGATGCTGGGATCGACCATGCGGGGATCGGCCCAGGTCCGCATCACGGTGAACGGCCGATCGGAAAACCCCGCGGCGCGAACACGTTTGAGCTCCTCCTCGGCCCAATCGGTGATGGCGTGGTTGCGGGCGGCCTGCGCCGAGCGGTAGCGGCTGAGAAACTCGGGCGAGTACGGCGGACCGTTGCGCTGGCTGAACAGGTCAAGCTCGGGATCGGTGGCAACCGGGTCGTGTTCGTCGACGACGGCGGCGTCCATCCAGGCGGTCAGCACATCCGGTCGCCCGGGATGGGCGGCGGTGGCGACGTAACCGTCGGCGGCGGGCAACTCTGTCAATCCGGCCGCCGGCCGCATTCCGTCCAGTGGCGTCACGTTCGGGTCGACCGCCTGCGACTGGTAGGCCGCCATCAACGAACCGCCACCCGAATTACCCAGCAAGACAACGGCTTCCACGCCCTGCACTTCCCGCAGCCAGCGCACCCCGACGCCGATGTCGACCAGTGCGTGGTCGAGCTGGAAGCTGCTTTCGAAGCCGCGGTAGCGGGTGTTCCAGCCCAGAAATCCGACGCCGCGGGTGGCCATGTAGTCGGCGAGATAATGCTCGGAGAAGTCGATCTGATAGTGCGTGGCAATCATCGCCACCTTCGGCTTGCGCCCCACACCGCGGTGGTACAGCCCTTGGCAAGGATGACCGCCGGCCCCGGCGCGCGCAGCGGTGCGCGACGGCAACCCGACGAACTCGTGGATAACCCCCGGCGTGCCGCCATGGCGCGTCATTCACGCCTCCTTGCCGTAGATCGCGCGGTAGGGCCTACTTCGGCGGCGATGTCGGCGATGGTTGTCGCCAGAATGCCCTTGCGCGCGATCACCGTTCGGGCGGCGGCGTCAATCGCGGCCTGTGTCCGACGGCCGCGGCGCGTGGGGAAGACCCGAATCCCCGGAGGATGGCGCGCCGGCTCCGAAGCGGTCGACACCTGGCGCACCTCCCCTGTCGCACCCCTCTCGAATATGTGAATCCGATGTTAGATGACTATGCGAATCTGATGTTCGATTCAGATTTATTATTGAGCAGTGATCAAGCCACACAACACCAACAGCGAGTTCGAGCTCGGCGGGATCAACCATGTCGCCTTGGTGTGTTCGGACATGGCGCGCACGGTGGACTTTTACCGCAACATCCTCGGAATGCCGCTCATCAAATCGCTCGATCTGCCGCGCGGTCAGGGGCAGCATTTCTTCTTTGACGCCGGCAACGGCGACTGTGTCGCGTTCTTCTGGTTTGCCGACGCGCCCGATCGGGTGCCGGGTATCTCGTCGCCGGGCGCCATCCCGGGCATCGGTGACATCACCAGCGCCGTCAGCACCATGAACCATCTGGCGTTTCACGTGCCGGCCGAGAAGTTCGACGAGTACCGGCAGCGGCTCAAGGATAAGGGCGTGCGGGTCGGCCCAGTGCTCAACCACGACGAGAGCGAAAGGCAAGTGTCCGCGACCGTGCATCCCGGTGTTTATGTGCGCTCGTTCTACTTCCAGGACCCCGATGGCATCACCTTGGAATTCGCTTGCTGGGTAAGGGAATTCACCGAAAGTGACAACCAGACCACGCCGAAGACCGCAGCCGACCGGCGACCTGCTGCGCAGGCCGTACGCTAATCGGCAAAACCGTGCCCGAGCCGGGGGATTCCCATGACGACCGACGGCATTTTGACCGATGAGCAGATCGCCGCGCTCACGCCCGAGCAGCGGCGCGAGCTGATCACCCGGCTGGAGCAACCCCTGAGCGACCTGATCGACCCGGAGCAGCTCGGCCGGATACGGCGTATCCGGGTAAGTCTTATGATCGGCGGCTCGATCGCGATGATTCCCTGGTTGGCGTATCTGTACGTGACGCTGCCGGACCGCTACGTTGCCCACAATTGGACGGTCACCTGGGTAGGCTTCGACATCCTCTTGGTCGTTTTCATGCTCGCCACGGCCGTCCTGGGGTATCTGCGCCGTCAGCTGCTGATGCTTGCGGCGTTTACCTCCGGGGTGTTGCTGATCTGCGATGCGTGGTTCGACCTGATGACCGCCGGCCCCAAGGACCTCTGGCTGTCGGTGACCACGGCGCTGCTGATCGAGGTGCCGCTGGCGATCTTCATGATCACCGGGGCGCTGCGCATTGTGCGACTTACGATGATGCGTTTGTGGAAGATGGATCCGGGGATGCAGCTTTGGGATCTGCCGTTGTTTCCGTGAGTCCGTACACGGCCGGGTCGGTGAGTCGGTCTAGCAGCGAGGCCAACTGCTCGACGAGTTGGTCGGGCTCGAGCCGCACGTCGCCGTCGAGCCAGGCGCTCAGGGTCTGTGTTACGCCGCCGACCGCGAAGTGCGCGCCCGCCTTGATGCGGTCGTTTGCCGGCATGTTCAGCGCGTCGCCGGCATATTGGCCGGACAGCATTGCGAACAGCGCTGCTGATTCGGCGCGCTTGCGCGCGATCACCGAGTTGGCCAGCTGCGTGCTGAACAGCAGGTGCCCGATGCGGGCGTCCTCGGCGATGGTCCGCACGATGTTGGCCATCCCCGCGCGGGACTGCTCGTGCCCCGGCACCGCGGCCACCGCGGCCTGGGTGGTGGCGGCAACATCGGCGACTACCCAATCGAAGACGCCGCTGATGAACTCGTCCTTGTCGGCGAAGCTTTCGTAGAAATAGCGGGAAGCCAGCCCGGCCCGTCGGCAAACCTCACGGACGGTCAACCCGGAGATGTCCTGCCGGCCCGATCCCAACACGTCCAGGCCGGCGGCCAAAAGCAGGCGACGGCGCGTGGCCAGCCGCTCGCCCGCCTCGACGCCGCGGTACGGCCGGGTGCTCGGGGTCTCCGCCATGATCTCCATCTTGACACCGGCGCCAGACGCAGACAACATCAGGAAACGACTGTCCTCACAATTAGCGGGCCGGTGCAACGCGAGAGGCGCTTCAGGTGACAGATTTCCAGGCGGTGCACGAGCCCATCGAGCATGTCGAGCGCGCGGTCGCCGACCCGCCCCGTGCGTCGGGCCGGCGCGGACGGGCGGGTTCCACCTTCGCGGACGGTTTGATGGGCATATCGCTGCTGGCTGGCCCGGCCAATGTGATCATGCAGTTGGCACGACCCGCCGTCGGCTACGGCGTGCAGGAAAGCCGCGTCGAGAGCGGCCGGATTGATCGGCATCCGATCAAGCGGGCCCGCACCACCTTCACGTACCTCGCGGTGGCCATTGCGGGCAACGATGCGCAGAAGGCGGCTTTCCGTCGCGCGGTGAACGGCGCGCACGCTCAGGTGTATTCCACACCCGAAAGTCCCGTGCAGTACCACGCGTTCGACCCGGACCTGCAGCTGTGGGTGGCGGCGTGTATGTACAAGGGTGGGGTCGACGTCCACCGCATCTTCGTCGGTGAACTGAACGAGCAGGACGCCGAGCGCAACTATCGCGAGGCCATGACGCTGGCCACCACCTTGCAGGTGCCGCCGGAGATGTGGCCGGCGGACCGGGCTGCATTCGACCGCTACTGGCGCGAGTCGCTGGCCAAGGTTCACATCGACGACACCGTCCGCGACTACCTGTATCCGATCGCCGTGTCGCGTGTGCGCGGGATGGCGCTGCCGCGCCCACTGCGGCGGCTGCCGGAAAGCATCGCCTTGCTGATCACCACCGGCTTTCTGCCGCAACGGTTTCGCGACGAGATGCGGTTGCCCTGGGACGCCGTCAGGCAACGGCGCTTCGACCGGCTGATGGCCGCGCTGGGCGCGGTGAACCGCGTGCTGCCGCGGTTTGTCCGGCGAGTTTCCGTTCAACGTGATGCTCTGGGATCTGGACCGCCGGATCAGGACGGGGCGCCCCCTGGTCTGACGCGCCGGCGCGGCGGACCGCGCGCGTCCGGTTGATAACGACAATCATATTCATTAAGCTCACTCGGGTTCGTCCTCCCAGCCCGAGGAGTCCCTATGACCGCGCCGATCTGGATGGCCCCTTGATGGGCGGCCGCCGGAGGTGCACTCGGCGCTGCTCAGCAGCGGTCCGGGGCCGGGTTCCCTGCTGGCGGCGGCCGGGGCGTGGGGCTTGCTGAGCACCGAATACGCCGAGGCTGGCAGACGAACTCGCCGCGTTGTTGGCCACCGTGCAGGCCGGGGCGTGGCAGGGGCCGAGCGTCGAGTCGTACGTGGCCGCGCATGCCCCCTATCTGGCCTGGTTGACGCAGGCCAGCGCCAACAGCGCGGGAATGGCGGCCAGTCACGAGACGATGGCCGCGGCCTACACCGCCGCGTTGGCGGCCATGCCGACGCTGGCCGAACTGGCCGCCAACCACGTCATCCACGGAGTCTTGTTGGCGACCAACTTCTTTGGGATCAACACCATCCCGATTGCGCTCAACGAGGCCGACTATGTGCGGATGTGGATTCAGGCCGCCACCACGATGGGCATCTATCAAGCGATTTCCAGCATGACGGCTGACGTCGACGCCGCAAACCACTCCGGCGCCGCAAATCCTGAAATCCAATGCCGCCGAGCCCGCCTCGAGCTCCAACCCGCTGCAGGGGATCCTGAGCCACATCGAGCAGTTCCTGCAAAACCCGCTGGGGCTCCGGCAGCAGATCCTTCAGATCATGCAAAGTCACATCGGCACCGACAACCCGTATGGGCTCCCACAGGGGCTCGTGAATACATTGGCAAAATTTGGTATCGGAAATAGCCAACTTGCCCACGACCCGACGATCGACACTGCGATCGATAATTTGCTTGCGGCCCAACTGCAGCGCTTCGGCATCAATTGGAATCCGGCAGGGGGCACGATCAACGGAGCCACCTACGACACATTTGACAACCCGGGCCAGGCGTCGTTTTGGGTCGCTCGAAGCCTCGAGCTCATTGAAGATGGGCAAAACTTCGTCGCGGATTTCAGGACAAATCCGGTGGAGGCCATTCAGTGGCTCATCAGCTGGCAACTGTTCGATTTCCCGACCCACATACTAGAAGTCGCTGAGTATGTGGTCGAGAACCCGGTGGCGGCTCTCGCGGCGCTCCCCGCCATCTCTCCCATTGCGGCCACCGGCGGCTTGGGGGCGCTGGCCGGCCTGGCCGGCGTGCCTCCGGCCGCCGCCGCGCCGGCGCTGGCTCCCGCTCGCGGCCGTACCCGCACTAGTGCCGGTCGCCGCGATCGCACCGACCGTCGCCGCGCCGGCCGCGGCCCCGGCGACGGCGCAGGCGCCGCCGCCCACGCCGTCCAGCCCCCCCGCCCCTCGCGGGTCCGCCACCGACACCGCCGCCCGCGGCCGCGGCGGGCCGGCTTTTTTCCCTCCGTATGTGGTGGGGCCTCCCGGTATCGGAGTCCGGCACGGGGATGAGTACCAGCGCCAGCTCCAGCGCCAAGAAGAAGGCGTCGGAGCCGGATGCCGCCGCGTTGGCGGCCGCCTCGGCGGCGCGGGAGGCTGCGCGGGCGCGGCGGCGCCGGCGCGCGAAGCAGCGGGGTCACGGCGACGAGTACATGGATATGAATGTCGAGGTCGACCCCGACTGGGGCGCGCCGCCTGGTGAGGACCAGCCGCATCGACGGTGGCCTCGGATCGGGGCGCCGGAAGTCTGGGGTTCGCCGGCACGGCAGCCAAGGAAACGGCCGCCGAGGCGGCCGGCCTGACCACACTGGCCGGTGACGAATTCGGCGGCGGACCGCGGATGCCGATGCTGCCGGGCTCCTGGGACCCCGATGGCCGGCCGCCGCAATCCACACCGCCCGCAAGTTAGGGTGCGGTGCCCGCGCGCTGACACAATGGCTTGGTGGCAGCGCTGAGTTTTGTGCGCCGGCTGCGGGTCGGGTCGATGGAAGTGCTGGTGGGCATCCTGCTGGCGTGCGCCATATCGGCGACGATGCTGCGCAAGGCGGTCTCCGGCAGTGCGGCATTCTCGACGGCGGGAACCGTGTTCTGTGGGGTTTTCGTCCAGGCGATTCCGTTCCTGGCGCTCGGGGTGGTGGTCAGCGGGCTGATCGCGGTGTTCGTGTCGCCGGAGCGGTTGGCGCGCTGGCTGCCGCGTCGTCCCGCGGTGGCGGTGCTGGCGGCGGGGATCGGTGGGGCGGTGTTGCCGGGCTGTGAATGCGGGTCGGTTCCGGTGGGGCGGCGATTGTTCGGCGAAAGCGGGGGCGACCGGCGCGGCGGCGTTGACGTTCATGCTGGCCGCTCCGGCGATCAACCCGGTGGTGCTGGTCGCCACCGCGGTGGCGTTTCCCGGTGCGCCGATGATGGTTGTTGCCCGGGCGGGGGCGTCGCTGCTGACGGCGGTGATCATGGGCTGGGTGTGGGCGCGGTGGGGCCGCCCGGAGTGGGTCACCCGGCGGCTGCCCCGCCCGGGCGACGACACCGAGTCCCGCTGGGTGCAATTCGCCGAGGCGGCCCGCCACGACTTCCTCGCCGCCGCGTCCTATCTGGTCTTGGGTGCCGCCGCGGCGGCCGCACTGCACGTGGTGGTGCCGCGGTGGGTTTTCGACCATCTGGCGGCGCATTTGATCCTGGGTGTGGCAGTGATGGCCGCCCTTGCGGTGGTGTTGGCGTTGTGTTCGGAGGCAGACGCGTTCGTGGCGGCCAGCATGACGATGGTGCCGCTGCTGCCCCGCCTCGTGTTTCTGGTTGTCGGCCCGGCCGTCGATGTGAAGCTGTTCGCGATGCAGGCGGGCATGTTCGGCCGGGCTTTCGCGGCGCGCTTCGCCCCGGCCACCTTGCTGGTCGCGGTGGCCAGCGCATGCGCGGTCGGGCTTTTGGTTCTCGGTGGTCGATAAGTGAGCCGCGAAACCGAGAACACCGTTCTGCTGCTGGTGGGCATCAGCATCGCCATGATCACGGTGACGGGCGCGTTCACCCGCTACGTCAAGCCCGGGTTGCTGCCGTGGCTGGCGGCGTCGGCGGTGCTGCTGATCGTGTTGGCGCTGGCGGCGATCATCGGCGATATCCGCCGCGGCGGACCCCGGACTAGTGATCAGCGACAGCGATCACGGCGACGGACACTCCCACCGGACCGGCATGGTGTGGTTGCTGCTTGTTCCGATCCTGCTCTTGATCTTCGTCACGCCGCCGGCGCTGCGGCCCTCAGCCGCCGCCCCGTCTGTGACCGCGGTGTCGAATGACGTTCTGAATCGGGCATTTCCGCCGCTGCCGCCGGGCCGCGCCCCAGAGCTGTCGCTGCCGGAGGTACTGATGCGGGAGGCTCAGGACACCACCGGCGCGTTGACGAATCGGACGATCACCGTGACCGGCTTTGTCCTCAACGAGGCGCAGGGGGTGGACCTCGGCCGCATCGTCATCATCTGTTGCGCCGCCGACGCCCAGCTGGCCCGCATCCACCTGAGGGGTCCGGCCGCCGCGCAGGCCGCCGGGCTGGCCGACAACACCTGGCTTCGGGTCGAGGGCGAGGTCATAGCCGGCCCCCAGACAGCCGCACTCGGTGACGATCCCGACATTGCAGGCCACCGCGGTCACCCGCATCGATGCCCCGGCCAACCCGTACGACTACCCGCGTTGAGGGTCGTCAATTACTTCGACTGCGATGGCGAGCCCAGAGCTGATGCCTGCTGAGTTGTGTTGGCACTGGCGTGTTTTCCCATTGACCGAGCTCTAGCCAGTCCCGCAGGGCGGCCGCGTCGTCGTTGTCGGTGACAGGGCCGATCCAGTGCGTCGGTCCGCAGGCTAGCCGGTCCTTTGTGCACGGTTGCACCACAGCCATGACGCCCGTCGGACGAGATGCGCACGTGAGTGGGCCGAGCATGCACGGGGCGGCGACGAGCATGGCGTGTGGACAGCGCCGGATGGTAGGACGTAGTTCGTCGATCACCGACAGATTCTGGTCGGCCGCACAGGCGGTGCAGACGATGACGGTGAACGGGCGCTCGGTGGCGCGGCGCGGGGGAGTCACCGTGCGGTGCCCGGGGCGGTGCTTGGTCCGGGGTAGGGCAGCAGCGCCATTTCGCGCGCGTTCTTGATCGCGGTGGCGACCTGTCGTTGCTGTTGGACGGTGAGACCGGTGACGTGGCGTGAGCGGATTTTGCCGCGTTCAGAAATGAATACGCGCAGCGCGGCGGTGTCCTTGTAGTCGACGACGCTGACCCCCAGGCTGGTGAGAAGGTTCTTCTTGGGCCGGACGAGAGGTTGGGCGCCACGACGAGCCCGCTGAGGTTTCTTAGCCATCACCAAGCCATCACCAGCTCGCCTTGCGCACGCCGGGAAGTTGCCCGTTATGCGCCAATTGGCGGACCCGCACCCTCGACAGTCCGAATTTGCGCAGATGCCCGCGCGGTCGCCCGTCAACCGAGTCGCGGTTGCGCAGCGCGCACCGCGCTGGCGTCACGGGGCTGGCGCGCCAACTCGCGTTGCGCGGCCACCCGTCGTTCACCCGAGCTCGCCGGTGAACGGATGATCTCTTTGAGTTCAGCGCGGCGTTGGGCGTAACGCGCCACAATCACGCGACGCTGCTCGTTTTTGACGATCTTGGATTTCTTGGCCATCCTCAGCGTTCCTCCCGGAAGTCGACGTGGCGACGAATCACCGGGTCGTACTTGCGCAGCACCAGCCGGTCGGGGTCGTTGCGCCGGTTCTTGCGGGTGACGTAGGTGTAGCCGGTGCCCGCCGTCGAGCGCAGTTTGACCATGAGGCGGATCTCGTTGCGCGCCATTAGATCCGCTGCCCTTCGCGGCGCAGCCTCGCCACGACGGCTTCGATGCCGTCGCGGTCGATGACCTTGATGCCCTTTGCGCTGATCCGCAGGCGAATCCGACGGCCTTCCGACGGCAGGTAGTACGTCTTGAGTTGGATGTTGGGTGACCAACGCCGACGAGTCCGGCGATGCGAGTGCGACACCGCGTTACCGAAACCCGGTGCCCGGCCGGTCACTTGGCAATGAGCAGACATTGTTTCCTCCGCGGGCCTGCCTAGCGTTATCCGTGTTATTGAAAATCATTTTCGACAAGCCCCGTCAGAGACGGTACCGTATCGATAGTTCTAATGAAAATGATTATCAACAAGGGGACTGATGCGGACGCCCGTCATCCTGGTTGCCGGCCAGAAAGACACCGACCCGGTCGTGGGGGCGCTGCTACGCACCCCCGGGACGTTGGTCGTTGAGCACCGATTCGACGGTCACGTGGTGTGCCGAACAACGGTGACCCTGCAACACGGTGTGTTGACGGCTGCGGAGACTGGGCTCGAAATCGCCCACGGGTGCGTGTCGTGCACCATCCGCAACGACCTGATGGTGCTGTTGCGTCAACTGCACCGCCGCGACGACGTCGACCGCATCGTGGTGCACCTGGCACCGTGGCTGGAACCCGAACCGATCTGCTTCGCCATCAACAACGTCCGGGTGCGCGTGGCGCCAGGATACGTCGACGGGCCTGCAGCCCTGGATGTGTCGATCGCCGCGGTGGTGACTTGCGTCGATTCATCGGTGTGGCTGAGCCAAGCGCTCGGTGATGACCAACTCGACGACGGACGCACCGTGGCCCAGGTGGTGGTCGGACAAGCCGAATTCGCCGACGTGGCCGTACTCAACCGCGCTGACCCGTTCGTGGCGGGCGTGCTGCGCCGCCTGTCACCGCGGGCACGGGTCGAGGTGGGTGCCGACGGCATCGAGCGTGCGCTGAAGAATCTGTACCGCGACGCGCGGCGAGGCCAAAGCGACGACCCGCACGCTCCGCTGCTTGCTGGACAGCCGCCGCTGGATTCGCGGGGCCCGATTAGTCTGGTCGAGTTCAATGCCCGACGCCCGTTTCACCCGCAGCGTCTGCACGCCTGTTTGGACCTGCTACTGGAGGGCGTAATCCGAACCCGGGGGCGACTGTGGTTGGCCAGCCAGCATGAGCAAGCGATGTGGTTGGAATCGGCCGGTGGCGGTTTGCGGGTCAGTTCGGCCGGTAAATGGCTGGCCGCCCTAACGGGCCCCGAGCTCGCCCATGTCGATACAGAGCGACGTGTCTTCGCCGAGCTGATGTGGGACGAGCCCTACGGCGATCGCCACACGGCGATGACCATCTTGGTGTGCGGGGCGAGCGCCACCGAAATCCGCGACGGCCTGGACGGCGCGCTGCTCAGCGACGACGAGCTTTCTTGCCCGCAGGACTGGATCCACTACGACGATCCGTTCGGCGACTGGCACGAAGACCCCTGTGCAGCCCTGGCAGAAGATACCGAAGACACGCCCGCCCACCACACCCAGGACGGAGACCGCGGATGAAACCCGGCATCCACCCCGATTACCACCCCGTCGTCTTCCAAGACGCCAACACCGGTGCGATGTTCTTGACCCGATCGACCATGACCAGTTCGCGCACCATCGAGTGGGAGACGCCGCAGGGCCTGCGCACCTACCCGCTCGTCGTCGTTGAAGTCACTTCAGATTCACACCCGTTCTGGACCGGCGGGCGCCGCATCGTCGACAGCGCCGGACAAGTGGAGAAATTCCACCGCCGCTACGGCAGTCGCCAACCGACCGCCGGCGAACGCGTTACGACCGGTTGAGCGTGGCCGGCGGGGTGGTGGTTCGGCACTGCGGACAGACGCCGTACAGATCGACGTAGTGCGTGACGTCGGTGTAGTGGTATTGGCGGATGAGGCGGCGGGTGTGCTCTTCGATCTCCGCGGGGGTAAATCCCACCGCTTTGCCGCACCGCCGGCACACCAGATAGTGACGATGACCCGCCCCGGTACGTAGGCGGTAGAGGATCTCGCCGTCCTCGGCGCGCTGGGTCTCGGCTATCCGGTCGTCCGCCAACGCACGCAGGATGCGGTAGACGCTGGTCAGCCCGATCTGCAGCGGTCGGCGTTGGCGAATATCCAGATACAGCTGCTGGGCGCTGCGGAAGTTCTCCTGCTCGCGCAGGACCTCCAAGACGGTCCGTTGCTTGGCCGTGGAACGTCGCCGCCGGGGTTCAGGAGGCTCAGGAGGTGAAGACACCAGAAACACTCCTCTCGGCGGCCGAATTTTTTTCCCGCGTTTGCACGGCAGCTCGCCGGCGGTTGCCGACCCGCACGGCTGACCAGATGACGCACGCGATGGTGACGATGGGGAAACTTGGCGGCAGGTTGAACATGGCCGATGCGCCCAGTCCGAGCCACACCGCGCTCAGGCTGATCGCCGTCGAGATGACCATAGCCAGTACCGGTCTGGGGGTGAGCATGATCGCGGTCGCAGCAGGAGTGACGACCAGGGCGAACAACAGCAGCGTGCCGACGGCTTGTATCGCCATGGTGACGGTGAGCCCGAGCAGCGCCATGAATATGACCGATAGAGCGCGCACGGGCACACCTTTGGCCTCGGCAACCAGGGCGTTGACCGAGCTGAACAGCAGGGGCCGGTAGATGATGCCGACGCTGGACGCCAGCGCCGCGAGGAGGATCGCGAAGCTGACCAGTTGCTCATGGGAGATGGCCAGCAGGTTACCGAACAACACATTGGTCATCGTGCTGGAGCTCTTGGTGGCCAGCGAGTTGAAGAACAAGCCGAGACCGGTGGCCATGGCCAGGACCGTCCCGGTGACCACTTCGCGATCGGCGGCGCGCTTGCCCAGACCCCCGATCACCAGTGCCCCGCCAACACAGAACACGCCGAGCCCGACGACTACGGGCACGCCCAGCAGGACGGCGCCGGTCGCGCCAGGCAACCCGATGTGAGCCAACGCATGAGCGGCGAAGGCAGTGTGGCGCACCACGACGAAGTAGCCGATCAACCCCGCGGCCAGCGCGACGATAGTGCCGCCGATCAGGGCGTTGACCATGAACCCGGATGCCAGAATCGGCCACCAATTGGGCTGATAACCCAGGGCTACAAGATGGTCGGTCACAGCGCGCTCCTCATATACGGCTCCCCGTGCGGTGTGTGCGCCACCTGGATCGGAGTGCCGTACAGCTGGCTAAGCAGCGCATCGTCCACCACGTCGTCCATGAGTGCGTAGTGTGCGTGCCCGTCGAGCAGGTAGATCGCGCTGTCGAGGATGTGCAGCAGCGGGTTGAGGTCGTGGGCGACCACCAGGATGGTCACGGCCAGCTCAGCGTGCAGTCGGGCCAGCAGTGCGACGATGTCGTGCTGGCTGCGCAGATCCAACGACGCCAACGGTTCGTCGAGGATGAGCAACTGCGGTTGTGCTACCAGGGCTGTGGCGATCGCGATGCGCTGGCGTTGCCCGCCAGAAAGCATCGACAGCCGCCGGTCGGCGATCTCGGTGGCCTCGACGGCGGCCAGTGCCTGGCTGACCTGTCGGCGTTGGGCTGGGGTGCTGCGCCCGAACGCCCACTGGCGCCCGGTGAGTCCGAGCAGCACCGCGTCGGCGGCGCGGATGGCTTCCCCCGCGCTGGCGGAATAGTGTTGCGGCACGTAGCCGATGCTGTCGTTGCCCTGGCCGGGATGGCGGCCGAACACCTCGAGCCGGCCACTGGCCGCCGGGATCAGTCCGAGGACCATGTGCAGCAGGGTGGTCTTGCCCGAGCCGTTGGGTCCGATGACGGCGA
Source organism: uncultured Actinomycetota bacterium (assembly GCA_963708995.1). Lineage (GTDB taxonomy): Bacteria > Actinomycetota > Actinomycetes > Mycobacteriales > Mycobacteriaceae > Mycobacterium. The sequence continues at coordinate 244,585 of CAVPUR010000019.1, read as the reverse complement.
CGATGCCGCCGGCGGGCACTGTGAAGCTGGCGTGTGACCAGATGAGTCGTCCGCCGCGCACCGCGCTGACGTCGGTGAACGCGAGCGCGGTGGGCGTGCCGGGCAGCTCAGAGCGCGACACCGAGCGCCTTGGCCAATGCGGTGAGCTGGGCGCATTGCCAGCTCTCAAACGAGGTCTGCCCAGGCGGTACGGTCTCGGTGACGTTGACGACCGGCACCCCGGCCTGTTCGGCGGCAGAACGGATCTGCTCGGGGATCGCCCCCTCGGTCTGGGTGTTATAGATGAGGACGTCGACCTGCCGGCCGGCCAGCGCGCTGCGGAATGCATTGATGTCGCCCGGCGACGGCTCTGATTCGTTGGCCGACGCCCGCTGGTAGCCGTGCGGGGTTTTGTTGACCAGACCCAATGCCTGCGCCTGGTAATCGAAAATTGCCTCGGTGGCCGCATAGGACTTGCCCGCCGCCTGGGCCTTGATCTTGTCGATCAGGCTGGTGTAGGGGGCCATCGCAGCGGTGAACTGTGATCTGCGCTGGCTGAAGTAGTTGGCGGCCTGCGGGTCGAGCTTGCTCAACGCCGCGGTCACCGCGTCGGCGACCGCGGCTACCGCCGATGGCATATACCACAGGTGTGGGTTCGCGCCATCCGGTGTCTTGGTGACTTGGGCGGCGCTGACCACTGGGACGCCGGCGGCGGAGGTGGCGGCCAGGTTGGACGCCCAGGTGTCGTAGTTGGCGCCGTTGACCACGACAAGCTTGGCACCCGTGAACCAGCCCGCATCGGCCGGTGCCGGCTCGTAGTCGTGCGGGTCCACGGCCGAGCTGGCGAGCACGGTTTTGACGCGTGCGCAGGCGCCGCCAAGCTCTGAGACGATGTCGCCCCACTGATCGACGCTGACCACCACACCAACCGGGGCGGTCGGGCAAGCCGCTACGGCGATGCTGCCAGTGGATGCTGGCGTCGTGGCCGCGCCCCGGGATGCATCGGGTTTGGTCTGGCTTGACGAACAGCCCGCCACAGCGAGCGTCAGCGCGAAGGCGGTAATGGCGGATGCGCACTGGAAGCGGGAGCGCAACACACTCACGCCGATAACGATAACCGTTTTCATAACGACTGCGCGAGGGCCGATCCGTCCTCACTCATCCGGGTACCGTCGGTTGGGTGCGTAGTGAAGGCGATACCTGGGACATCACAACGAGTGTCGGTGCGACCGCGCTGTTCGTAGCGACCGCGCGAGCCTTGGAGGCGCAGAAACCCGACCCGCTGGCCGTCGACCCGTATGCGGAGGTGTTCTGTCGCGCCGTCGGCGGTCGTGCCGCCGACGTGCTCGACGGCAAGGTGCCCGACCACGAGCTCAAGACCGCCGACTTCGGCCAGCATTTCGTCAACTTCCAGGGTGCGCGCACCAAGTATTTCGATGAGTATTTCCGTCGCGCCGCTGACGCCGGCGTGCGGCAGGTAGTCGTTCTGGCGGCGGGACTGGACTCCCGCGCCTACCGGTTGTCGTGGCCGGACGGAACGACGATCTTCGAGTTGGACCGTCCGCAGGTCCTCGATTTCAAGCGTGCGGTGCTCGCCGGCCAGGATGCCCAGCCACGCGCGGAGCGTCGTGAGATTGCCGTCGACCTGCGGGAGGACTGGCCACAGGCGTTGCGGGACAACGGCTTTGATAAGGCCAAGCCATCAGCATGGATTGCCGAGGGCCTGCTGATCTATCTGCCCGCCGCCGCGGAGGAGCAGCTGTTCACCGGCATTGACTCGCTGTCCTGCCCGGGCAGCCACGTCGCCGTGGAGGATGGCGCCCCGTTGGCGCAGGACGAATACGAAGCCAGACTCGAAGAAGAACGCTCCTCGCCGGACCGGCGCGCGTTCTTCCAGTTGGTCTACAACGAGCGCCATGCGCCCGCCATCGAGTGGTTCGGCAATCGGGGCTGGAGGGCGGTCGGCACCCCGCTGGCCGACTACCTACGCGAAGTCGGCCGTCCGGTACCCGGCCCCGAATCCCAATTCGGGTCGGCGGTCGCCCGTAACACCCTGGTCAGTGCCGTCAAGGAATGATCGCCCGCTAACCGCGGGAACTTTCGGAACTTTTCCAGGCTGAGCTCCGACTAATAGCTGCGTGCGAGTGGACAGCTAAGGAGTTTCTGCGATGACGGCCCCGGTGTGGATGGCGTTGGCGCCGGAGATCCACTCCAGTCTGTCTGAGCAGCGGTCCCGGGCCGGGCAGCCTGTTGGCTGCTGCCGGGGCGTGGAATTTGTTGAGCGCTGAATACGCATCGATTGCAGAGGAACTCACCGCGGTGCTGGGGTCGGTGCAGGCCGGGGCATGGCAGGGGCCGAGCGCGGAGTCGTATGTGGCCGCGCACGTGCCATATTTGGCGTGGTTGATGCAGGCTAGCGCCAACGCCGCAACAGCAGCCGCCCAGCACGAGACCGTGGCGGTGGCCTACACCAGCGCGTTGGCGGCGATGCCCACGCTGCCCGAGTTGGCCGGCAACCACGCCATCCATGCGGTATTGGTGGCGACGAATTTCTTTGGGATCAACACGATTCCGATTGCGCTCAATGAGGCCGATTACGTGCGGATGTGGATCCAGGCCGCCGTCACCATGGCCACCTATGAAGCGAACGCCTTTGAAGCTCTCGCCGCCACGGAGCTGGCAAGGGCCGAGAGCAGCCCGTACTGGCCGCCGAATATCGTGAAACTTGCGAAGCAATTTTCGCACGACGGACAACTCCCACCCGGTACCAAACAGATCATCGACAATGACGGCGGGAACCCACACCAGTGGTCCTGGTGGGCGAATCGGCTCCTGGAAATCACCCAAACCCTGGGCAGGGACTTTAGTGAGTTTCCTCAAAATCCACTCCAGGCGATAGGGCAGCTGGAGACCGACATTCCACAGCTGGTGCTCGACGAGACGGGCCATGCGATCGAGGTTTACCAAGCATTCCCCTTGCAAACCATCGCGGTCGCCCTCGTCCCGCTCGCCAGCCCCGCGCCGTTGGGCGGCCTCGCGGGGTTGACCGCGCTGACAGCGATCCAACCTGCCGAGGCGCCCGCTGCAGCTGCCCGTCGCAGTCGAGCCGAGTCTGCCAGCCGTTAGTGGCGGCCCGGTTGTGAGCGCGGCGCCTGCCTCGGCGACGGCGTCGGTCTCGGCTTCGGCTCCTGCTCCGGCTCCCGCGGCCACTCCGGCCGCCGTGCCCGCGGCCAGCGCGCCGCCGCCGTCCGCCGGTCCCGTGGGCTTTGGCTACCCCTATCTAGTGGGTCCCGGCCTTGGGTCGGGTTCGTCCATGAGCACCAGCGCCGGCTCCGGTGCCAAGAAGAAGGCGCCCGTGCCCGATAGCCGCCGCGGCCTGCGGCCGACGGCGGCCGTGGGGGAGCAGGCACGGGCGCGGCGGCGCCGGCGCGCAAAGCTGCGCGGGTACGGCCACGAGTTCATGGATATGAACGTTGAGGTCGAACCGGACTGGGGCGCGCCAGCGGGCGGGGAGTCGCCCGGCTCAACGTCGGCCTCGGATCAGGGCGCGGGCCCCATGGGCTTTGCCGGAACGGCGCGCGGGGACGCGGCTGTCGAGGCGGCGGGGTTGGCCACACTGGCCGGCGACGGGTTCGGCGGCGGACCCTTGGTGCCCCTGGTTCCGGGCACCTGGGAAAGCTGAAGACCCGCCTTTGCTAATGAAAATCATATTCAGTAAGCTCCACTGCGTACCGAGTCTGCCGTGATCAGCGCCACCGGGGCGCCTCGACAAGTAGCTTAGGCAATGCTAACTTCAGGCGGGTTAAGTTAGGGCACACTATGTACGGGAGACGATGCGGCTGTGGAAGGCGGTGACATTGGCATGCTCTCGGCTCAACCACGCGCATCCCGGGTAGATGGCAGAGCAGACGGCAGGGTTGACGGTGACATCGTCAGCCGGTTCGCTACCTGTTGCCGTGCGCTCGGCATCGTCGTTTACGACCGTCAGCGTCCGGCCGACTTGGCCGCCGCCCGATCGGGTTTCGCCGCGCTTACCCGCATCGCCCACGACCAGTGCGACGCGTGGACCGGGCGGGCCGCTGCCGGCGACCTGTCCACCGCGGTGCTGGAAGCGGCTTCGCGCACCGCGGCCACGGCGGGCACGTTGCAACGCCGGGTGGAATTGGCGCCCGACGCATTGGGATTCATTTACGACACCGGGCTCTACCTGCGCTTTCGGGCGACCAACCCGGACGACTTCCACCTCGCCTACGCGGGGGCGCTGGCTTCGAGGGGTGGAGCCGAAGACTTTGCCCGACAACTTGAAAAAGCGGACCAACTGGTCTCTGGCATCAGAGCGCGCCGCCCGAGCTGGCGCGAAGCCCGGTGGATCGCAGTCGTGGTCAACTACCGCGCGCAGCGCTGGTCGGACGTTGTCAAGCTGCTGACCCCGATCGTCAACGACCCCGAGCTCGACGCGGCTTTCACCCACGCGGCCAAGATCACCCTGGGCATCGCGCTGGCTCGCTTGGGCATGTTCGCCCCGGCGCTGTCGTATCTCGAGGAGCCCGATGGCCCGGTAGCCGTGGCGGCGGTGGACGGCGGGCTGGCCAAGGCCCTCGTCCTGCGCGCGCACGTCGACGAGGAAAGCGCCGAGGAAGTCCTGCAGGATCTCTACGCGGCCAACCCCGAAAACGAGGAGATCGAGCAGGCGCTGTCGGATACCAGCTTCGGGCTGGTCACCACCACGGCCGACCGCATCGCGGCGCGCACCGACCCGTGGGACCCCGAAACCGAGCCCAACCCAGGCGAATTCGTCGATCCCGGAGCCCAGGAGCGCAAGCGCGTACTGCTGGCAGAAGCCGAGCGAGAGCTGGATGAGTTCATCGGCCTGGACAAGGTCAAGGACCAGGTGGCGCGGCTTGAAGAGCGCAGTGGCGATGGAACTGGTGCGAAAGCAGCGCGGACTGGAGGTCGCGCAGCGCACCCACCACCTGGTCTTCACCGGGCCACCCGGAACCGGCAAGACCACCATTGCCCGCGTCATCGCCAAGATCTATTGCGGTCTGGGCCTTTTGAAGAAGGAGAACATCCGGGAGGTGCACCGCGCCGACCTGATCGGTCAGCACATCGGGGAGACCGAGGCCAAGACCAACGCGATCATCGACAGCGCGCTGGATGGCGTGCTGTTCCTCGACGAGGCCTACGCCCTGGTGGCCACCGGCGCCAAAAACGACTTCGGACTGGTCGCCATCGACACGCTGCTGGCGCGGATGGAAAACGACCGCGATCGGCTGGTCGTCATCATCGCCGGATACCGCGCCGACCTGGATCGATTCCTGGACACCAACCAGGGTCTGCGATCGCGGTTTACCCGCAGCATCGATTTCCCGTCGTACCAGCCGGCTGAGTTGATCGAGATCGCGAACTTCATGGCCGCCAAGCGCGACAGCGTCTTCGACCAGGCCGCCCTCCACGATCTCGAAGCGTTGTTCTCACATCTGGCCCGTACGTCGAAGCCCGACGCGACCGGAGTGGAACGGCGCGGCCTGGATATCGCCGGCAATGGCCGGTTCGTCCGCAACGTCGTCGAAAAGTCGGAAGAAGAACGCGAATTCAGATTGGACCACTCCGCACACGCCGAAACCGGCGAGTTCACTGACGAGGAACTGATGACGATCAACGCCGGTGACGTCGGCAACTCGGTCGAGCCGCTGCTGCAAGGTCTCGGCCTGGTGGAGCGGGCATGACTAACCCGGAGCCACAGGACCAACGACGCTCGTTCGCGTCGCGCACCCCCGCCAACGACAACCCCGACAAGGTCGTCTACCGCCGCGGCTTCGTCACCCGGCACCAGGTGACCGGCTGGCGGTTCGTGATGCGCCGGATCGCCTCCGGTATCGCCCTGCATGACACCCGAATGCTGGTCGACCCGTTGCGCACTCAGTCGCGTGCGGTGCTGATGGGTGTGCTGCTCCTGGTCACCGGCTTGGCGGGCTGCTTCGTGTTCTCGTTCATCCGGCCCAGTGGGTCGGCGGGCAACAACACGGTGCTGGCCGATCGGTCGACCGCTGCGCTGTATGTGCGGGTCGGTGACGAGCTGCATCCGGTGCTCAACCTCACGTCGGCCCGGCTGATCGTCGGCCAGCCGGCTAACCCCACCAACGTGAAAAGCAGTGAGCTGGACCGATTTCCGCGCGGCAACCTGATCGGCATTCCGGGCGCACCGGAGCGGATGGTGCAGAACACTTCGCGCGACGCGAACTGGACGGCCTGTGATGGCGTCAGCGGCACTTCACGGGCGGCGCACAGCACCGGCGTCACCGTGATCGCCGGACCGCTCGACAACGGCGGCGCGCGGGCGGCTGCCCTTGACTCCGGGCACGCGATCCTGGTCGGCTCCCCGACCGAGCAGGGCACCAGCACCTGGCTGCTCTGGGACGGCAAGCGCAGCCAGATCGACCTGGGCGACCACGCCGTGACCAGTGCCCTCGGCCTGGGCTCAGAGGCGCCCGCGCCGCGGCCCATCGCGCCGGGCCTGTTCAACGCGATACCCGAGGCTCCGCCGCTGACGGCGCCGGCGATCCCGAACGCCGGTGCCCCCGCGGGCTTTTCGGTTCCCGCCCCGATCGGGGCGGTGGTGGTGTCGTACGGATTGGAGCCGCGGGACAAGACCTCATCGGACACCATGCGGTATTTCGCGGTGCTCCCCGACGGCCTGCAGCCCATCTCATCGGTGCTGGCCGCGATCCTGCGCAACACGAATTCCTATGGCTTGCAACAGCCGCCGCGGCTGAGCGCCGACGAGGTCGCCAAGCTTCCGGTGTCGCGGCTGCTGGACACCGCGCGTTACCCGGGCCAGCAGGTCGGCCTCGTCGATGCGGCCCACGATCCCGTCACGTGCGCGTTCTGGAGCAAGCCGGCCGGAGCCGCCACCAGCACCCTGAGCCTGCTGTCCGGCTCGGCACTACCGGTGCCGGATGGGCTGCGCACCCTCGACCTGGTCGGCTCGGTCAACGGCGCGACCCGCGTCGCGTTGGCGCCCGGCACCGGTTACTTCACCCAGAGCGTGGGCGGTGGTGCGTCCGCGCCGGCCGCCGGGTCGTTGTTCTGGGTCTCCGACACCGGGGTGCGCTACGGCATCGACACCGAAGCCGACGGACACGGGAAAACAATTGAGGCCCTTGGTCTGAAGGAGCCCGCGGTTCCCGTCCCGTGGTCGATGCTGACGCTGTTCGCCACCGGCCCAGCGCTATCGCGTGCCGACGCGCTGCTGGCGCATGACGGCTTGCCGCCCGACACCAGGCCGGCTCGCCCCGTATCGGCCGAGGGAGGAGCCCGATGAGCCGGCTGATCTTCGAAGCCCGCCGGCGGGTGCCGCCACCAAGCACGCGCAAGGGCACCATCACCATCGAGGCGCCGCCGGAGCTGCCCCGCGTGATTCCGCCGTCGCTACTGCGGCGCGCGATGCCCTACCTGATCGTGATTCTGATCGTCGGCATGATCGTCGCGTTGGTCGCCACGGGGATGCGGGTGATCTCCCCGCAGACGCTGTTCTTCCCGTTCGTGTTGCTGCTGGCGGCAACCGCCCTGTACCGCGGCAACGACAACAAGATGCGCACCGAAGAGGTCGACGCCGAACGGGCCGACTACCTCCGCTACCTGTCGGTGGTCCGGGACAACATCCGGACCCAGGCCGCCGAGCAGCGCGCGGCCGCACAGTGGTCTCATCCGGACCCGGCGACGCTGGCATCGGTACCCGGATCCCGCCGCCAGTGGGAACGTGACCCGCACGACTCGGACTTCCTGTTGCTGCGGGCAGGGCGCCACCACGTGCCGTTGGCCACCACGTTGCGGGTCAACGACACCGCCGACGAGATCGATCTGGAACCGGTGTCGCACAGCGCATTACGTAGCCTGCTCGACACCCAGCGCACCGTCCGTGACGTGCCGACCGGAATCGACCTGACCAAGGTGTCGCGCCTCACTGTCCTGGGTGAGCCGGACGAAGTGCGCGCCGCGTTGCGCGCCTGGATTGCGCAGGCAGTGACCTGGCACGACCCAACCGTGCTCGGGGTGGCGCTGGCCGCCCCTGATGTGGAGGGTCGGGACTGGTCGTGGCTGAAGTGGTTGCCGCACATCGACATTCCCGGCCAGATCGACGGCGTCGGCCCGGCCCGTTACCTGACGACCGACCCCGACGAGCTGGTCGCGCTGCTGGGACCGGCACTGGAAGACCGCCCGCCGTTCACCGGAGGGCCAGCAGATGCGTTGCGGCACTTGCTGATCGTGGTCGATGACCCCGACTACGAGATCGACGCCTCCACCCTGGCGGCGGCCCGTGCGGGGGTGACGGTGGTGCACTGCTCCGCCACGGCGCCGCACCGCGAACAGTATTCGGATCCCGAGAAGCCGATCCTGCGGATCGCGCGCGGTGCGATCCAGCGCTGGCAGACGGGCGGCTGGCTGCCCTACATCGACGCCGCCGACCGACTCGGCGCCGACGAGGCCGCGCATCTGGCTCGGCGGCTGTCGCGGTGGGACTCCAACCCGACCCACGCCGGCCTGCGCTCGGAGGCCACCCGCGGCGCGACTTTCCCCACGCTGCTGGGTATCTCGGACGCGTCGCAACTGGACGTGCCGGCACTGTGGGCGCCGCGTCGCCGCGACGACGAATTGCGCGTCCCGATCGGTGTCACCGCGACCGGCGAGCCGCTGATGTTCGACCTCAAGGACGAGGCCGAGGGCGGGATGGGGCCGCATGGCCTGATGATCGGGATGACCGGTTCCGGCAAGTCGCAGACCCTGATGTCGATCCTGTTGTCGCTGTTGACGACTCACTCGGCGGACCGGCTGATCGTCATCTACGCCGACTTCAAGGGTGAGGCCGGCGCCGACAGCTTCCGGAACTTCCCGCAGGTCGTCGCCGTGATCTCGAACATGGCCGAGAAGAAGTCGCTGGCCGACCGGTTCGCCGACACGTTGCGCGGCGAGGTGGCGCGCCGCGAGGTGCTGCTGCGGGAGGCCGGCCGCCAGGTGCAGGGCAGCGCCTTCAACTCGGTGACCGAGTACGAGAACGCGGATCGCGGCTGCGGACACGACCTCCCGCCGATCCCGACGCTGTTCGTGGTCGCCGACGAGTTCACCCTGATGCTGGCGGATCACCCGGAATACGCGGAGCTGTTCGACTATGTGGCACGCAAGGGCCGCTCGTTCCGGATCCACATCCTGTTCGCGTCCCAGACGCTGGATGTCGGCAAGATCAAAGACATCGACAAGAACACCTCCTACCGGATCGGGTTGAAGGTGGCCAGCCCCAGCGTCTCCCGTCAGATCATCGGCGTGGAGGACGCCTACCACATCGAATCCGGCAAAGAGCACAAGGGCATGGGCTTCCTGGTGCCCGCCCCCGGCGCGACGCCGATCAAGTTCCGCAGCACCTATGTCGACGGCATCTACGAGCCACCGCAAATAGCGAAAACCCTGGTCGTGCAATCTATTCCGGAGCCGAGGCTATTCACCGCCGCAGCGGTAGAGTCGGAGCAGGCCACGCTGATATCCGACGGTGCGGACGACGAAGCCGGTCCGCCGCGCAAGCTGATCGCGACCATCGGCGAACAGCTGGCGCGCTACGGGCCGCAAGCCCCGCAGCTGTGGCTGCCGCCGCTCGACGAGCCGATCCCGCTGACCACTGTGCTGGCCCGGGCCGCGATACCGCAGCGGCACTGGCGCTGGCCGCTGGGCGAGATCGACAAGCCATTCGAGATGCGCCGCGATCCGCTGGTGTTCGACGCGTCGTCGTCGTCCGGCAACCTGGTGATCCACGGTGGCGCCAAATCGGGCAAATCGACTGCGCTGCAAACATTTATCCTGTCGGCGGCCAGCCTGCATTCGCCGCGCGACGTCACGTTCTACTGCCTGGACTACGGCGGTGGGCAGCTGCGGGCGCTGCAGGATCTGGCGCACGTCGGCAGCGTCGCGTCCGCACTGGAACCCGAACGCATCCGCCGCACCTTCGGCGAGCTGGAGCAACTGTTGCTGTCCCGCCAGCAGCGCGAGACCTTCCGGGACCGGCCCGCGGACCGCGGGGGGAATGGTCACGGCACGGCTCCCGACGACGGCTTCGGCGAGGTGTTCCTGGTCATCGACAACCTCTACGCCTTCGGCCGCGACAACACCGACCAGTTCAACACTCGTAATCCCTTGCTGGCCAAGGTAACCGAGCTGGTCAACGTCGGTCTGGCGTATGGCATTCACGTGATCATCACCACCCCGAGCTGGCTGGAGGTGCCGCTGGCGATGCGCGACGGCCTGGGGCTGCGACTCGAGCTCAGACTGCACGACGCGCGGGACAGCAATGTGCGCGTGGTCGGCGCCCTGCGCCGGCCGGCCGACGCCGTCCCGCACGACCAGCCGGGCCGCGGGTTGACCATGGCCGCTGAGCATTTCCTGTTCGCGGCTCCGGAGCTGGACCAGATCGCCGCGATCAACGCCCGGCATCCCGGTGTGGCCGCGCCGCCGGTGCGGTTGCTGCCCACCAACCTCGCGCCCGCCGCGGTGGGTGCGCTCTATCGGGGCCCGGACCGGGTGGTCATCGGCCAGCGCGAAGAGGACCTGGCGCCGGTGCTTCTCGACTTCGCCGAGAACCCGTTGTTGATGGTGTTCGGCGACAGCAAGTCGGGTAAGACCACGCTGCTGCGCCACATCATCCGCACCATTCGGGAAAACTCGTCGTCCGACCGGGTGGCCTTCACCGTGCTGGATCGCCGACTGCACCTCGTCGACGAGCCGCTGTTTCCCGACAACGAATACACCCCCAACATCGACCGGATCATGCCGGCGATGCTCGGGCTGGCCAACCTGATCGAATCACGGCGGCCACCGGCGGGCTTGTCGCCGGCCGAACTGTCCCGGTGGAGCTACGAGGGCCACACCCACTACCTCATCATCGACGACGTCGACCAGATACCGGATTCCCCGGCGACGAGCGGCCCGTACCTCGGACAGCGCCCCTGGACGCCGATCATCGGGTTACTGTCGCAGGCAAGCGATCTGGGGCTGCGGGTGATCGTGACGGCGCGCGCCAGCGGTTCGGGGCATTCGCTGATGACCAACACGTTGCTGCGTCGCTTCAGCGACTTGCAGGCCACCGCGCTGATGTTGTCGGGCAATGCGGCCGACAGCGGCAAGATCCGCGGTCAGCGATTCGGCCGGCTGCCCGCCGGCCGGGCAGTTCTGTTGGACGATAGTGACAGTCCGATGTATGTGCAGTTGGTCAACCCGCTGGCCGATGAGGCGGCGATGGCTAATGAAACGCAACAGGAGGGGTAGTTGTCATGACGTTGCGAGTGGTTCCCGAGGGCCTGGCCGCCACCAGTGCGGCGGTGGAGGCGCTGACGGCACGGCTGGCCGCCGCGCATGCGGCGGCGGCTCCGCTGATTACGGCGGTGATCCCGCCGGCGGCGGATCCGGTGTCGCTGCAGACGGCCGCCGGGTTCAGCGCCCAGGGCCAGGAGCACGCCGCTGTGGCGGCTCAGGGTGTCGAGGAGCTGGGCCGTGCGGGCGTGGGTGTGGGCGAGTCCGGTGCCAGCTATCTCGCCGGCGATGCCGCGGCCGCCGCGACGTATGGGATCGCAGCCGGCTGATTATGACTACTGCCCTAGGCCTCTCTGGGCCCTATTGGCTCGCGTCGCCGCCGGAAGTGCATTCGGCGTTGCTGAGCGCTGGTCCTGGACCGGGGTCGTTGTTAACGGCCGCCGGTTCCTGGAACTCGCTCAGCGCCGAATACGCGTCGGCGGCAGCCGAACTCAGCGGGCTCTTGGGCGCGGTGCAAGCGGGGGCGTGGCAGGGACCGAGTGCCGAGCGGTATGTGGCCGCGCATGCGCCGTACGTGGCGTGGTTGGAGCAGGCCAGCGCCGACAGCGCGGGGGTGGCGGCTCAGCACGAGGTCGCGGCGACGGCGTACACCGCCGCCGTCGCGACAATGCCGACATTGGTGGAGCTGGCCGCCAACCATGTCATTCACGGCGTGTTGGTGGGCACGAATTTCTTTGGGATCAATACGATTCCGATCGCCCTCAATGAGGCGGACTACGTGCGGATGTGGCTCCAAGCCGCCACGACCATGGGTCTTTATCAGTCGGTATCGGGTGCGGCGCTGGCGTCGGCGCCGCGAACCACCGCGGCGCCGGTCGTGCTGACACCCGGTGCCGGCGAGACCGCGGCGACGGCCAACGCGGCCCAGACCAGCGCAGCGGCGCCGGCCGCCAATTCGGGTTCGTCACTGGACAGCTCGAACGCGATCGTCCAGGCGCTGGAGTCCTACGTGAAGTCGTTGCCCGACGGGGATGCGATCTGGAACTTTCTGACGAACCCCGTCTCCGAGACCCAGCAAATAATCACCGATTTCGCGACCAACCCGGCGCAAGCCTTGGTCACTTGGGGACCCTTGCTGTTCAACCTCGCGTATCAGGCGTTCTGGGAGCCGCTCGGATATGGCCTTTGGGGAGTCATCCTTAGTTCGCCCCTGTGGGCGTCGTCGATGCTGACCACCGGGGTTGCGATGCTGGGTCTGCTCGGTCTCATCCAACTGGATTTTCCCGACTTCGATCCCATGCCGGCGCCGGTTGCGGCCGGCGCCGAGCAGCATAGCTTGCCCGCCGCCACACTCTACGTCGCCCACGCCGAGTCCCACGACAGCGCCGGCGGTCCCCGGCGCCGGTGGCGGGCGCGCCGCGCCGGCCGCCCCGGCGGCGGCTCCGGCGACGCCGGGCTTCGGCTTTATGTCGTTGGCGGCATTGATGATTGGGGACCCAGCGTGGGCCCGACGGTCGGCGGCCGCACCGGGGTCAGGGCGCCCGCCGCGACCATCCCGGCCGCCGGTTCGGCGATCGCTACCAGCGCGCGGGCGCGGGCCCAGCGGCGCCGGCGGGCCGCGATGCACGACCATGGCGACGAATATCTGGACATGGACTCCGACATCGGCGTCATTCCCGAATACGGAACGGAGGCTTCCGATCAGGGGGCCGGCACCCTGGGCTTCGCCGGAACCGCGCACAAAGAAGCGGTGGCGCAGGCAGCGGGATTGACCATGCTGGCCGGCGACGAGTTCGGCGGCGGCCCACGGATGCCGATGGTGCCACGCACCTGGGAACCGGGGAGAGGGGGTTCGGACGGTTAACAAGATAGTTCGCAGCGTGCTAGTGAGTAACCGAAATTCGAAGGGAGAGAACACATTATGAGTCTTCTAGATGCTCACATCCCGCAACTGGTGGCCGCGCAGTCGGCGTTTTCCACCAAGGCGGCGTTGATGCGCAGCACCATCAGCCAGGCCGAGCAGGAAGCAATGTCGGCGCAGGGATTCCACGTCGGCGAGGCGTCCGCGGCATTTCAGGCCTCGCACGCCCGCTTCGTTGCGGTAGCCGCAAGGATCAACACCCTGCTGGATATCGCCCAGGCCAACCTCGGGGACGCCGCCGGCACCTACGTGGCCGCCGACGCCGCCGCCGCTTCGACCTACACCGGATTCTGATCCGACCGGTACAACCGCGAAAGGACTTGTGATGTCGCAGATTATGTACAACTACCCGGCGATGCTCGCCCACGCCGGGGACATGTCGGGCTACGCCGGCACGTTGCAGGGGCTGGGCGCCGATATCGCCAGCGAACAGGCCGCGCTGTCCAACGCCTGGCAAGGCGACACGGGTATGACCTATCAGGTCTGGCAGGCGCAGTGGAACGAGGCGATGGAGCAGCTGGTGCGGGCCTACCAGGCGATGTCCAGCACTCACGAATCCAACACGTTGGCGATGTACGCCCGCGACGCCGCCGAAGCCGCCAAATGGGGCGGCTAGTTCGTGCCTAGACGACTGTAAATGAACGTTAGATGAACGGGGCACCCAACGCCGTCGAGCTGACGGTCGATCACGCGTGGTTCATCGCCGAAACCATTGGGGCGGGCAGCTTCCCGTGGGTGCTGGCGATCACCCCGCCCTACTGCGATGCCGCGCAGCGGGCTGTGTTCCTCGAACGTCAGCAGGCCGACCTGATCCGGATGGGTCTTTTGGAGCCGGACGGCGGCAACGACGGAGGGATCAACCCGGCGGTCGCCGAGTGGATCAGAGTGGTGTGCTTTCCGGACCGTTGGCTGGACCTGCGCTATTTGGGCCCGGCGCTGAACCAGCAGGCCAACGGCACCGGCGAGTTGCTGCGCGGCATAGTTGCCCAGCGTGGCGCAGCCACGCCCAAAACGGTTGTCGCGCTGCGCAGCGCGCAGCTGATCACGTTCACCGCAATCGATGTCGACGATCCCCGGGCGCTGGTTCCCGTCCTCTGTGTCGGGCTGGCGCAGCGGCCGCCGGCGCGGTTCGAGGAGTTCAGCATGCCGACGCGCGTCGGAGCCCGGGCCGACGAGCGGCTGCGCGGCGGCACGCCGCTCTCCGAAGTCCTTGACTACCTGGGGATCCCGGCTTCGGCGCGACCGGTGGTGGAGTCGGTGTTCTCCGGCCCGCGCAGCTATGTCGAGATCGTCGCCGGCTGCCACCGCGACGGGAAGCACGCCACCACCGAGGTGGGGATGAGCATCGTCGACACCGCCGCGGGCCGGGTGCTGGTCAGCCCGTCGTGCGCATTCGACGGCGAATGGGTGTCGACGTTCAGCCCCGGCACACCCTTCGCCATCGCGGTCGCGATCGAACAGCTGACCGCCAATTTGCCAGACGGCCAATGGTTCTCGAGCCAGCGGCTGGCCAGAGACTTTTCTGCCCGAGCGATGTAACCGAAGATAGAACCAGATAGAAAGAGAAACACCATGCCCCAGGAATGGAGCGCCCGGTGACGTCCGGCGCCGTGCTGCCGATCGTGCGCGTAGCCATCCTCACCGACAGCAGGCTGACGGAGATGGCGCTGCCCGCCGAGTTGCCGCTGCGCGAAATACTGCCCGCGGTACAGCGTCTGGCGGCCCCCGCAACTTCCAACGGAAACACTGACACCGATGCAGGCGCGGCCGTCCCAGCTGAGCCTGGCACCCATCGGCGGTGCGCCGTTCAGCCTGGACGCCAGCCTGGACACCGTCGGAGTCGTCGACGGTGACCTGCTTGCTTTGCAGCCGGTGCCCACCGGCCCGGCCGCACCGGGCATCGTCGAGGACATCGCCGATGCCGCGATGATCTTCTCGACCTCGCGGCGCAAGCCCTGGGGCACAGCGCATATCCAGCGCGGGGCGCTGGCCGCGGCGATCCTCGTGGTGCTGTTGGCGACGGGTCTGGCGGTCACCTATCGGGCGGCCACCGGCGCGCTGAGCGGACTGCTCGCGGTCGCCGCCATCGCGGTAGTCGTTGCCGTGACGGCTTTGCTGATCGGCTCACGATCGGCGCGCGCCGCCCAAGCCCTGTCGATCACGGCGCTGGTGCCGATCGCCGCGGCGTTGGCGCTGGAGGTGCCCGGCCGGTTCGGGCCGGCGCAGCTTCTGCTCGCCGCCGCCGGCGCCACCGCGTGGTCGCTGATCGTTCTGATCATCCCCGCCCCCGAGCGCGAGCGGGTCGTCGGCTTCTTCACCGCGGTGGCGGTGGTCGGTGCCGGCGTGGCGTTGGCGGCCGGTGCCGAATTGCTTTGGCAGCTTTCGATATTGGCCATTGGCTGCGGGCTGATCGTGGCGGCCTTGCTGGTCACCATCGAGGCGGCGCACCTGTCTGCGCTGTGGGCACGCTTCCCGCTGCCCGTCATCCCGGCGCCGGGTGACCCCACCCCGTCGGCGCCGTCGTTGCGGGTGCTCGAGGATCTGCCGCGGCGGGTGCGCGTCGGCGACGCCCATCAGAACGGATTCATCGCCGCCGCCGTGCTGCTCAGCGTCCTGGGCTCGGTGGCGATCGCGTTGCGCCCCGAGGCACTCAGTGTGGTGGGCTGGTATGTGGTGGCCGCCACCGCGATCACGGCCGTCCTGCGTGCGCGGGTGTGGGATTCGGCCGCGTGCAAGGCGTGGCTGCTCGCTCAGCCCTACCTGACGGCCGGTGTCCTGCTGGTGCTCTACGCCTCGACGGGCCGCTACGTCGCCGCCCTGGTAGCGGCGCTGGTGCTCGTCGCCCTGGTGTCGGTGTGGATTGTGGTAGCGCTGAACCCGCGCATCGCGTCGCCGGAGAGCTATTCACTGCCCCTGCGCCGACTGCTGGGCTTTGTCGCCGCCGGTCTGGATGCTTCGCTGATCCCCGTCATGGCCTATCTGGTCGGTTTGTTCACCTGGGTGCTCAATCGATGATGCGGGCCGTAACAGCCTGCCTCACAGCGGTTTTAGCTGCCGGACTGTCGACAGCTCCGTCGGCATGGGCGATCGTTAAGCCGGTGGCCGACCCTGGCGTGCCGCCGCCGAGCGGAGCCCCGGGGCCCGTGCAGCCGATGGAGCAGCGCGGCCCGTGCAGCGTCACCGGAATCATTCCGGGTACCGATCCAGGCGCAACGACACCCAGCCAGGCGGTGCTGAATCTTCCTGCGGCGTGGCAGTTCTCCCGCGGTGACGGCCAGCTGGTGGCGGTCCTCGACACCGGGTCGCGGCCCAGTCCGCGCCTGCCGAATGTCGATCCCGGCGGTGACTTTGTGGAGGCGACCGACGGCCTGACCGACTGCGACGGGCACGGAACACTGGTTGCCGGGATCATCGCCGGCCAGCCTGGAGACGACGGCTTCTCGGGCGTCGCACCCGGCGCACGGGTGCTGTCCATCAGGGTGACATCGGCCAAGTTCGCCCCCCAGACGCCGGGCGGCGATCCGCAGCTCGCGCAGGCCTCACTCGAGGTGGCCACGCTGAGTCGGGCCATCGTCCATGCGGCCGATCTCGGGGCCCGGGTGATCAACATCTCCGCGGTAACTTGCGTGCCCGCCGATCGGCCCGTCGACCAGGCCGCGCTGGGTGCGGCGCTCAAGTACGCGGCGGTGGATAAGGATGCGGTGATCGTGGCGGCCGCGGGCAACACCGGGCCGACCGGATCGCTGGCCGGCGGGACGTCGTGCGACTCGAATCCGTTGACCGATTTGGGTCGTCCCGACGATCCGCGCAACTGGGCCGGCGTCACGTCGATCTCCAGCCCGTCGTGGTGGCAACAGTATGTGCTCTCGACGGCTTCGCTGACGCCGGAGGGGCAGCCGTCGAAATTCACCATGGCCGGGCCGTGGGTGGGTATCGCCGCGCCCGGCGAAAACATCGCGTCGGTGAGCAACCGCGACGGCGGCGGCCTGGCCAACGGCCTGCCCAACGACCACAACCAACAGATCGCACTGAGCGGCACCAGCTACGCGGCCGGCTATGTGTCGGGAGTCGCGGCGCTGGTACGCAGCAAGTACCCGGCGCTGACTGCCACACAGGTGGTGCGGCGGATCACCGCGACCGCGCACAACGGTGCCCGGGCGCCCTCCAACGTCGTCGGCACCGGCATCGTGGACCCGGTTGCGGCCCTGACCTGGGAGCTGCCCGCGAACCCAGAAATCCCTGTCGCGCAGGCAAAGCCGGTCGCCGTTCCGCCGGCGCCGGCGCCGAAGGACAACAACCCGCGGACCGTGGCGTTCGTCGGGACCGCCGTGCTGGCCCTGGTTGTCGCGGCGGTTGCGGCGACTTCCGCAATTGCCGCGCGCCGTCGAAAGGAGTTGACCCGATGAGCCGAACCGTCCCGTTGCCGGGAAGCGGCCGGATCACCCTGGCCCTGTTGGCCGTGGTGCCCGCGGTGATGGCCTACCCCTGGCGGTCGCCCCGCGAGCAATGGGTGCTGGGCATCGCCGTCGCCGTGGTCATTCTGTTGTTCGGCTGGTGGGGCGGACTGCATTTCACGACGATCCTGCGCCGCCGGTCGGCGATGATGCGCCGGAGTGGTGGTCCGGGCACCGAACCCGGCCCCGAGACCGGGCCGGCAGCGCGGACCACCGCGCTGCTGCGGCTCGGTCCGCCGGCCGGTGACCAGGATGTGCTCCCACTGCCGCTGATCGCCGGTTATCTGAACTGCTACGGCATTCGCGCCGACACGATTCGAATCACCAGCCGCACCACCGCATCCGACGCGTGCCAGACCTGGATCGCGCTGACCGTATCGGCCGCCGACAACCTGGCGGCGCTGCGGGCCCGCTCGTCGCGCATCCCGTTGCGCGAGACCACCCAGGTCGCCGTGCGCCGGCTCGCCGACCACTTACGCGAGATCGGTTGGGAGGCAACGGTATCTGGACCCGACGTCGTTCCCCAGCTGCTCGACTCGGCCGGTCGCGAGACGTGGCGCGCAGTGCAGGCCAGCTCGGGCTACCTTGCGGCATACCGGGTCAGCGCGGATGACGCGCTGCCGGGGACCCTCGACGCCATCCTGTCGCAGCCGGCTCGCGAGACGTGGACCGCACTGGAGATCGCCGGCGCGGGGTCATCGGGAGCAAGCCACACGGTCGCGGTCGCCTGTGCGCTGCTGACCGATGAGCCGCCGTCGGCCGCGGCGCCGCTGCCCGGCCTGACCCCGCAGCGCGGAAACCAGCGGCCGGCGCTGGCGGCATTGGATCTGTTGTCCACCCAGCGGCTCGACGGACACACGGGTGTGCCCGACGATCTGCTGACACGGCTGGACTGGCCCACCCCGCTCGCCGGGGCCCATCGGGCACCGCTGGCCGAAGCTAGAACATGACCTCGTGTAGGAACGGCGTCATCCGGCGCAGGTAGTCCAGCTGACTCACGTGCGCCACGTGACTGCCGGGGAACCAGTGCAGCGCGCAGTGATCCCAATGCTCCCAAAGCTTTACGGCCTGGTCCGGCGGAGCCATCCGGTCACCCAGCCCGGTGATGATCATCCGGCGGTCCTTGGGGATCACCGATTGATAATTCAATGGGCAGTGGTAGGACATCCCGGCGTTCAGCTCGTCGCGGTTGATGTTGGCGAGCCGAAGGCCCAGCCCGACCAGTGCGTTGGCCGGGAACCATTCGTCGAATAACTTCGCCGGGGTGACGACGGGACAGTTGGGGATCACGGCCTCGAGCCGGTTTTCGACCGTCGCCAGCAGCGCTGAGGTGTAGCCGCCCAGCGAAATCCCGGTCAGTGCCACGCGTTGGACACCGGTGTGGCGCAGATAATCCACGATGGAGTGGAAGTCGTGCACGGCCTGGGCCATCGACTCGGCGAAACCGCTGAGCCCGCTGGCGAAGTAGCCGTAACCGCTGAAAGGCGAGAATCTTTCGGCCCGTCGGCCGTGAAAAGGCAACGTGTACAACAGCACGTCGTAGCCCGACCGGTAATACCACGGCAGCGAGAAGAACAGACCATTGAGCAGATACGACGAACCCATGAAGCCGTGGATGACACAGAGCGTCGGGCGGGGCCCGTCGTCATGGTGCCAATGCTGCGCATGCACGACGTTATTGGAGGCAAATGCGCGCCACTGCTTTCGCATCGCGGGGTTGACCGCAGTGAAGCTGCTGCGGAACGAGATGTTGTCGACCGTCCCGTTCGCGAGCCACTCGGCGAGCAGGCTGGCCGGCCGCGACTCGACATGGGGTAATTCGGTGGGAGCCGGAAACGATTTCGCCGCATCCCGTTCGGCCGCCAGCTCGGCGTAGAAGGCTAGATTGCTGCGCTCGCCGCCCGGATGGCGCATGGCGTTGGCGACAACGGCCGGCGCCACGGTCGTCGACAGCAGCGACGAAGCCGCCGTCCGCAACGCGAGGTCGCCGATCGCGGATACGTCCACCACTGCGCGCTGACGGGGCGACAGGTCCGAACGGGCGGGTAGTCCATCGGCGCTCGGCGGTACATCTGCGCCCAGGGCTCCTTGGGCAACCTGCGCACCCACAACAGGCATCTCGGCCATAGCCGATGGTATCCCGGCCGATCCCGCTGAGGCCGCAGAAAAGGGCGTAATACGGTTTGTCTATATCGGCGGACTAGCGACGGTGTTGATCAGGAGGATCGATATGTGGGATCCCGACGTCTACCTGGCGTTTGCCGACCATCGCAGTCGCCCCTTCTATGACCTGGTGTCTCGGGTGGGTACCGAGCGCGCACGCCGGGTGGTCGACCTCGGTTGCGGGCCGGGGCACCTGACCAAGTACCTGGCCAAGCGCTGGCCCGGCGCGGTGGTCGAGGCGCTGGACAGCTCGCCGGAGATGGTGGCCGCCGCCCGCGAACGCGGGATCGATGCCAGCACCGCCGACTTGCGCGACTGGAAGCCCAAGCCGGATACCGACGTGGTGGTCAGCAATGCGGCGCTGCACTGGGTGCCCGAGCACGCCGACTTGCTGGTCCGGTGGACCGGCGAGCTGGCGCCGGGATCGTGGATCGCCGTGCAGCTCCCGGGCAACTTCGAGACCCCGTCGCATGCCACGGTGCGCGCGCTGGCTCGTCGCGAACCGTACGCAAAGGTCATGGCCGACATACCGTTTCGAGTCGGGGCGGTGGTCCATCCGCCGGCCCAGTACGCGAACCTGCTGATGGACGCCGGGTGCCGCGTCGACGTCTGGGAAACGACGTACCTGCACCAGCTGACCGGCGAGCACCCGGTGCTGGAGTGGATCACCGGGACCGCGCTGGTCCCCGTGCGCGAGCGGCTCGACGATCTACGCTGGGAGCGGTTCCGCCAAGAACTGATCCCGTTGCTGGACGATGCCTACCCGCCGCGGGCCGACGGCACGACGATCTTCCCGTTCCGGCGGGTGTTCGTCGTCGCCGAAGTCGGCGGCATCAGCCGCTCAGGTCGGTAGCCCCAGCCGGGGCGCCTCCGCACGGTAGCGGACGACCCACTCGTCGGAGCGCTGATCGGACTGCCGCTCCAGCACCGGTGGCGGCGCCAGCCGCGGATCCTGCCCGAGTGCCTCGAGAACGCGGCCGACGATCGCGGTGAGGTTGCGCCACAACACCGGGTACGCGATATCGATCGGCGTGATCGACTCCGCGGCGAACCAGGCACGCCAGCTGTCTTCCTGATCGCGCAGGTTCTTGATGATGTGCGCGATGGCGCCGGCGTGGTAGACGGCACGCGAGTCGCGCTCAGGGTCCGGGTGACCCCGCCACACCCGGGTCTGCACGGCGCGCCAGAACGACACCGCCTGCGACACCACATCGGGTCGATACACGTGCACGTACGCCGGCTCGCTGCCGATCACATCGCGGATCGCCGCGCGCAGGCCATCGCCGGAGCGGTCCGGCAGTCGCGACGCCCGGTCCTGTAACAGCGGCGTCTGGTTCCACATCAGCTTGCCGCCCCAGACGCCGTTGGGTGTGCGGCCGGAACTGCGGATGTGCTCCCGCCAGGCAACCGGGGTCGCGGTGTCCGGCGTGCCACGCTCATCGAAGGGATCGAGCAAACGCAAGATCGACTCGTCGTCGACGCCGGCAAACCACTCCCGGGGCTGTGGCGCCATTCCGGTGTCCGGCAGGTACTGGAAAAACTCCTGAGGTTCCCCGGCGCATCCGCTCGCGCGCAGCGACTCCACCAACAGGGTGCTACCGCTGCGCTGGGTGGCGACCACCAAGTACGACGTCGCAGGACAGGGCACCGGATGAGCCTAATTTGCTTCACGGTGAACGCAAGCACTATCGGCCGGCTGGCGAACTCACTCCTCGATGCCGCGGTCGACGGCAAGCGCCGACCGGCTCGTCGGTGACGTGTGATGGACCCGCAGATACGTTTCGGCGTAGCGCGTCGCGACCCGGGTGCCGGTGAACTCCGACGGGATCACATCGCCGGTGCGGTGGCGCCAGTCCTCCAGCCGGGCGGCAAGGTCGGCGGCGACCGCAGCGATGTCGCGGCTGTGGTCATGGGCAAGCAGGTTGTTGGTCTCGGTGGGGTCGGAGCGCAGATCGTAGAGCTCCCGCTGCGGGCGCGGCGACTTGGCCGACGGCGCGACGGCCACGCCGGACGGGCTCGCCTCGATGTCCCACGGCAGGTCCAGCAGTGGGCGGGGCACATAGTTCTCGATGTAGCTGTAATCCTTTGTGCGGATCGCGCGAATGGGATCGAAGGCGTCGTGATAGGTCTTCGTGGTGTACACGTGATCGCGCGCCGGTTCGGTGTCGGTATCCGGCGCCAGCAGGCTGTGCGCGTGGGAGACGCCCTCGATGTCCGTCGGTACGTCGATGCCCAGCAGGTCCAGCAGCGTGGGGACCAGGTCCACGCCGCTGAACAGTTCGTCGTAGACGCGCGGCGGCAGCGCCCGGTTGGTGGGCGGGCGCAGCAGCATTGCGATGCCCGTACCGGCTTCGTAGAGCGTGGATTTCGCGCGCGGGAACGCCGGACCGTGATCGGTGAGGAACACCACCCAGGTGGTGGCGTCCAGTCCGGTCTCGGCCAGCGTGTCCAGTAGCCGGCCGACTGCTGCGTCGGCGGTGGTGATGGACCCGTAGAAGGCGGCCCAGTCCTCGCGCACCTCGGGAGTATCGGGCAGGTAGTCGGGCAGATCGATGGCCGCGGTGTCGACGGCTTGATAGCGCTCCGGCGGGTACGGCCGGTGGACTTCGAAGAACCCGGCCGTCAACAGGAATGGTTGTCCGGAACGTGCCGGGGCGTCCTCCCGCAACCACCGCTGGGCCTTGTCCGTCACGTAATCGCAGTAGGAGTTGGATACGTCGAATTCGTTGTAGCCCAGCCGTTTCGGGTAGGACGTCTCGTGCTGCATACCGAAAAGAGTCGAGTACCACCCATTTTCGGACAACAGGTGCGGAAGGGTCCGCACTCCGGCGCGGTATTCCCAGCCGTGGTGGGCCAGCCCGACGAGCCCGTTGCTCTGCGGGTAGCGGCCGGTGAACAGCGACCCCCGCGATGGTGAGCACAGCGGCGCGGTGGCATGGGCGCTGGTGAACAGGATGCCCTCGGCGGCAAGCCGGTCCAGGTGCGGGCTGACGACGTCTGGGTGACCGTAGGCCCCGAGCTGGCGTCCCAGATCGTGCCAGTGCACGATCAGCACATTTTCTAGGCCGTCTGCCACACCATCTCCGTCATCTCCGTCATCCCGATCGGCGACGATACCGCAGCCGAATGCGCGTTGCCTGTGACAACGGCACGGCTGAAACAATCTCCTCGACACGACAGTGAGGTGCGCGGTATGGACACGTTGATCACCGGTCTGGGTCTGCTGGAGTCGCCGCGTTGGCGCGACGGGCGGCTGTGGGTGGCGGATTGGACGGCCGGGCTGATTCGCACTATCGACCCCGCGGGCGGCGTCCAGATCGTGGTCGAACACCAGTCCTTGCCCCTGTGCTTCGACTTCCTGCCGGACGTGCCAGCAAACGAGGGTCTGGTGCTGGCGTCGAGCAGCCGGCGGGCGCTGCTTCGGCTGTCGGGGGACGGCACGGTGAGCTCCTATGCCGACCTGTCGGCGCTGTCGCCGCACGGTTACAACGACATCGTGATCGACGGCCGCGGCAACGCCTACGTCAACAACGTGAATTTCGACTTCGCCGCGGGGCCACCCGCCGGCGACCCGGCGCCGGGCTTTGTGGCCCTGGTCAGCGAGGGACGTGCCCGGGTGGTGGCCGACGATCTGGCGTTCCCCAACGGCATGGCCGTCACCGCGGACCACGCCACGCTCATCGTCGCCGAGTCGTACCGGCACCGGTTGACCGCCTTCGACATCGGCGCCGATGGCGCACTGTCCAATCGCCGGGTCTGGGCGGACCTGGGTTCGCACTCACCCGACGGCATCTGCCTGGACCGCGACGGCGCCGCGTGGTACGCCGACGTCGGGGATCGCTGCTGTGTGCGGATCCGGGAGGGCGGCGAGGTCACTGACCGAGTCCAACTCGATCGCGGCGCGTTCGCGTGCATGCTCGGCGGGGCGGACGGCTCCACCCTGTTCGTGGTCGCCGCGCACTGGCCCGGGCCGCAGCGTTTGGCGGATTACACCGGCTGGGACGGCATGGTGGTGGGCGTCCCCGCGCCCGCCGCTTCGGCGGGGTGGCCGGGCTCCGGTTGACCCCAGCGGTTCTCGGCGACGAATTCCGCCAGCGGTCGCGCGAAGGCCCAGCCGTCCAATTCCAGGGCAGGCCGATCCGGAAACGCGGGTACCGGGCCCAGGCACAGGACGGCCACCGGCTCGGCGTCGCCCGGCATCGCCAGCAGGGCAGCCAGCCGTCGCGGGTCGAACAGGGACACCCAGCCCATCCCGAGGCCTTCGGACCGAGCCGCCAGCCACAGGTTCTGGATAGCGCAGGACACCGACGCGAGGTCCATCTGCGGCAGCGTGCGCCGGCCGAAGACGTGCCGATCGCGGTCGTCGCACAGCGCCACCACCAGCAGCTCGGCGCATTCGAGAATGCCCTCGACCTTGAGCCGCAGAAATTCCTCGCCGCGCGGACCCAACGCTTGTGCGGTGATGGCGCGCTCGTCGTCGACCAGGGCGTGGATGCGTTCGCGGAGCCGCCGATCGGTGATCCGGATGAAGCGCCACGGCTGCATCAAACCGACGCTGGGAGCGGCGTGCGCGGCTTGCAGCAAGCGCGCCAGCACATCCTCGGGCACCACGCCGCCGGGCACGAACCGGCGCATGTCGCGCCGTTCGGAGATCACCCGATACACGGCCCGGCGCTCTTGAGCGGTGAACACGTGATCGGCCACAGGGTCATCCTAGAAAGCCTCTAGAAAGTCGAGGTGCCATTAGCGTGAACCGCGTGAAGTTTCCCGAAGTACTCGACCAACTGCCCAACGACCCGAACGTGCGACGCGTCTACGGGGAGCCGCATGTGACGCCGGACGGCGTCACCGTGATCCCGGTCGAGGGGCCCGATCGGCGTGTTCGTCATTCGGGGGGATGACGCGCAGTGGGTGCCGGCCGTCGATACCAACCGGGTAGCGCTGATCGGGGTGGTGACCGGCCTGCTGGCGGCGGTGATAGGCAGCCTCGCGGTGCTGCGTCAACCGCCCTGGCCGCGGATCACGATCACGGACTATAAGTGACGCCGACCGCGCGGAAGACATATTCCGGCGGCACATCGAAGGCCAGCGAGCGGCGCGGCAACCGGGTCAGCACCTCGTCGGGGATGGCGTCTTTGTAGTGCAGCGACAGTTGGCCGCTGAACTTCGGGTCGACATCGGCGACGTCGAGTTCGAGTTGCAGGCCCGTCGAGGAGATCTCGGCCGTCGCCGCGCCCGCCTGCGCCTGGTCCCAGCGCACGTCGATGGCCCGGCCGGCCAACTTGGGGACCACCGACAGCGTCCCCAGCACCCGCTGTGAGGTGAACGCCAGCGAACCCACATAGCTGCCGACACTGTGCGACGCGCGCATCCCGGGGATGACGCCGCTGAACCGCCGGGTGACCGCGACGTACTCGGCGAGATAGAGGAGTCCCTCCGTTTCGACCTGAGCGCGCAGGTCGGCGGGAAGCTTGCCGATTCCGAACAACTTCCGAACGAAGACCGCCATGAGGCCAGTATGGTCGCGGACATCACGGCGCAGTGATCTAACCGGCTCTAAAGCTTTACTTGACCCCGGGTCGGCGCCGCCTGACCATAAATCGTATGCGCGGACTGGTGGCTCTGCTGTGCGCTCTCGCCTTGGGCTGGGCATCGGTCGCGCTGGCTCCGGACAGCGACGCGGCTGCCCCATGGTTCGCAAACTCGGTTGGCGATGCCACGCAAGTGGTTTCGGTGGTCAGCACCGGCGGATCGAACGCGCAAATGGACATCTATCAGCGCACCACCGCCGGCTGGCAGGCGCTCAAGACCGGCATTCCCACCCACGTCGGGTCGGCGGGCATGGCGCCGCAGGCCAAGAGCGAGGTCCCGGCCACCCCGATGGGTGTCTACACCCTGGATTCCGCGTTCGGCACCGCGCCGAATCCCGGTACCGGACTGCCGTATACGCAAGTCGGGTCCAACCACTGGTGGAGCGGCGACGACCATAGCCCCACCTTCAATAGCATGCAGATTTGCCAGAAGTCGCAGTGCCGGTTCAGCACGGCCGCCAGCGAGAACCTCGATATCCCGCAGTACAAGCACGCGGTGGTGATGGGCGTCAACAAGAACAAGGTCCCCGGCGGCGGGGCGGCGTTCTTCTTTCACACCACCGACGGCGGGCCCACCGAGGGTTGCGTGGCGATCGACGACGCCACCCTGGTGCAGATCATGCGCTGGCTACAGCCCGGCGCGGTGATCGCGATTACCAAGTAGCTATTAGGTCGCTAAATCCGCCCGAGCGCGGCCGGGTTTCACCTTGAAGTTGAGGCCCTTCAACGACATCGTCGCCTCGTAGGTCCGGTCGTAACCGGTGGCGCTGATCTTCCAGCCGTCGTCGGTGCGCCGGTACTGATCCCGGTAGAAAGCGGCGCCGAACAGCATGAAGTCGAACTCGGCGACGATGACCCGGTCCTGCAGGTACCAAGTGCCCGAGGCGGTATCGCCGGTCACGGTGATTTCCGGATGCGTGACCCGGTGTTCGGTGACGACGCCGGGGCCCATCGCCGAGCTCAGGTACTCCACCAGGTCGGGGCGGTTGTCGAAGTGCAGCTCTTTGCCCAGCGACGACCCGTAAGCGCCGACGATGTCCTCGGTCATTGTGTCGGCGAAGTCGTCCCACTGCTTGGTGTCCATCGCACGCAGGTATCGGTACTTGACCTGTTTGATCGCTTCGATATCGGCTAAGTCTTGGGGGGTCATCCCGTCATTGCAGCACACGGGTGACCATGTCGATCAGGGCGCTTCGTTCCCGGCTCCAGTCGATGTCGGTGCCGATGACCATCTGTGCCAGCACCACACCCCGCAGCGTGGCCCAAATCACCTCGGCCACACCAGCATTGGACGGGTCCTCGGTGATCAGTCGGCCCAGCTGGCCGATCGCGGAGTTCATTTCGAGCAGATGCCGCCGCGAGGACTCGCCCGGGCCGCCGCGGGTGGCCCGCAGGATCTCGAAGGCCGCCATCGACGTCGGGCTGCTATAGCAGCTCCAGGCGATGTCGATGACGACCTCGATGCGCTCGCGCAGCGGTAGTTCACTGATGTCGGCCGACGACAGGCTGTCGACCAGCCTGGCCACCCCATCGTCGACGACGGCCATCAACAGGCCGTTGCGGTCGCCGAAGTGGTACTGGATGACTCCCCACGTCACACCGGCGCGTTCGGCCACGTGCTTGGCGGTGGCGGCGGCGAATCCTTCCTCCACGATGCAGCGGACGGTCTCGTCGATGATCTTCGCCCGAGTGTCATCGCCGCGTTTGCGCGGCGCGCTGGTTCGCCGAGTGGGAGCAATGGACATTGTTGACTTTATAACATAGTCGAGTTTATTTTTGGCGGATGACCCAATCTCGATACGCGCGGCTGTCCCGTTCCGAGCTCGCGATCCTGGTGCCCGAACTGCTGCTGATCGGGCAGATGATCGATCGGTCCGCCATGGCCTGGTGTATCAGTTCGTTCGGTCGCGAGGAGATGGTGCAAATCGCCATCGAGGAGTGGGCGGGCGCCAGCCCCATCTACACCAGGCGCATGCAGCGGGCGCTCAACTTCGAGGGCAACGACGTGCCCACCATCTTCAAGGGCCTGCAGCTCGACATCGGCGCCCCACCGCAATTCATGGATTTCCGTTACACCATCCACGACCGCTGGCACGGCGAGTTCCATCTCGACCACTGCGGCGCGCTGCTCGACGTCGAGCCGATGGGCGAGAAGTACGTTTTCGGGATGTGCCACACCATCGAGGACCCGACCTTCGATGCCACCGCGGTGGCGACCAACCCGCGGGCCCAGGTTCGGCCCATTCACCGGCCGCCGCGCGTACCTGCCGGCAGGCAACCGCATTGCGCGTGGACCGTCGTCATCGACGAGTCCTATCCCGAGGCTCAGAGCATTCCGGCGATGGACATCGTTCGCCAAACCCGCGCCGCAACATGGGAACTCGATCCAATCGATCGATCCGACGAGGGCAAGGCGGACTACTCGGGTCCGGTGCTGTCCGACTTCGACTTCGACGCCTACTCGCATTCGGCGCTGGTCCGGATGGCCGACGAGGTCTGCCTGCAAATGCACCTGCTGTATCTATCCTTCGCGATTGCGGTGCGCGCACGTGCCGCCGACCACGCCGAAGCGGTCTCGATCTGCACGCGCGGACTGACCGGCGTGGCCGGGCTGGCCGCCGAGCGGATCCGCCACGCGCTGGGGTTGCCCGGTGGGATCGACGGAGCCAGGCAAGTCCTCGAGTTGCATCCACTGCTCAATCCCGCCGGCTATGTGGTGGCCGAAATGGCGGACGACCGGCTGACCGCCCACCGGTCGCCGGCCCACGACGACGACGCCTGGATTGCCCTGTGCTCACCCGAATCGGTGCAACCTTTGCAGGCGATCGCCACTGCCGTGGACCCGCGCATCGAGGTTCGGGTCAGCGGCTCAGACACCGATTGGACCGCCGAGCTGGTTGAAACCGATTCTCCGGCGGCCGAATTGTCGGAGGTATCGGTGGCCAAGGTCAGCGGGGGATCGACATTTCAGTTCGAGCCAAGGCGTTCGCTGCCGCTGACCGTGGTGTGAGCCCGACGCGTTCAACGCGTATTTGTCAAGGGGTTTTTGGTACCGCTTCGGTGACACAACCGCATCGGCCGTATACCAATGGTATTGCAACCCATCGGCTTTCAGCGTGTCTGCCGTTATGGTTAACGCTGGCCACCGACCCCTGTAGACGAAGGTATTCGCCCTATGTACGACCCTCTTGGGTTGTCGATCGGGACCACGAACCTGGTCGCGGCTCGTGACGGCAGTCCGCCGGTTGGCCGCCGGGCTGTCCTGACGCTGTATCCGCATTGCGCACCGAAAGTCGGTGTATCCGTGGAGGATTCGGGCTTGATTGAGTCCGGAATGCCGATGAGCGGCTTTGTCGAGCGCATCGGCGACTCCGTGGCGCTGGTGTCCAGCGACGGATCCAGTCACGACCCCGACCTGTTGATGGTCGAGGCGCTGGACGCGATGGTGGTTACCGTCGGGGCCGATTCGAGTTCTTCGGAGATAGCGATTGCCGTTCCGGCGCACTGGAAACCGGCAAAGATACAGGCGCTGCGCAACGGTCTACGCACGCACGTGGGCTTCGTCCGCAGCGGCATGGCACCGCGCCTGGTCTCGGACGCGGTCGCATCGTTGACGGCGGCCAACTCCGAGCTTGACCTCCCCGACGAAGGTGTGTTCGGGGTGTTCGACTTCGGTGGCGGCGGTACCTCTGCCACCTTGCTCGAGGCCGGAAGCGATTTCGAACCCATCAGCGCCACAATGCGTTGCACGGACTTTTCCGGTGACGAGATCGACCAGGCCTTGCTGCTTCGGGTCTTCGAGGAACTGGGCCACGGCAGCGGTATCGACCCGGCCAGCACCGCCGGCGTCGGGCAACTCGGCGAACTCAGGGACGAGTGCCGTGCCGCCAAAGAGCGGTTGTCGACCGACACCGTCACCGAATTGGCCGGTGTGCTCGGGAGGCGCCGGTGCAGCATGACGGTGACTCGAGACGAGCTCGAAGACCTGATACAAGACCGGCTGAACAGTTTCATCTACGCATTCGACGACATGCTCAGGCGCAGCAAGAAGACCTGGGCGGATCTTGCGGCGGTGGTCACGGTCGGCGGCGGCGCCAGCATTCCGCTTGTCACGCAACGCCTTTCAAGGCACGGGCGGACGCCGATCCTGACCGTGTCGCAGCCCGCGCTCGCGGCGGCGGCCGGCGCGTTGGCGCTGGCCTCGCGTGGCGAAAAGGTGGATATGCGGACGCGGTCATCTATCGGCCTGTTCACGGCCGCCGCCGGTAGCGGCGCCATCGAATTGCCGGCCGGCGACGTGCTGGTGATCGACCACGACGCCATGACGGATCGCGAGTTGGCCTGGTCGCAGACCGAATGGGGCGAAGTGCCGGCGCGGTACGTCGACCACTCCTACGACGAAGACGCCGCGGCCGGGTGGTCGATGCGCCTGAACGTGATCGACGAGCCCAGAGGACAGGCGTGGCGCCGGGTTCGGTTGTCGCAGTTCGTCATCGGCCTGTGTGCGCTGGTGGCCATGACCGCGATCGGCGGTGTGGCCTACACGTTGACCGGCATAGAAAACCGCCAGGCCCCCGTCGTACCGACGGTCGCGCCCCTGCCGGCGCCGCCGCCCAGTTCCGTGGTGCCCACCGTCGTCCCACCGCCTCCGTCGGCCGCTCCGGTTCCCAGCGTCGCGCCGGTGCCCAGCACTGAGCCACCGCCGCCGCCACCCCCGCCGCCGCCGTCGCCGCCGCCGCCGGTGGTGGTCACCACCGCGGCTCCGCCGCCGGTGGTAACCAGGACGCCGCCGCCTCCGCCGCCCACGACGGCCATGACGACCCAGACATCTCAGTCTCCGCCGCCGCCGCCGTCTGACACGACGACCACGCCACCTCCGCCGCCGACGACCACCACGACCGTGCCGATGACGACGGAGTGGATCCACGTCCCGCTACTGCCGGTGCCGATACCGGTTCCCGTGCCAAAGAGCGCGGCTCCGCCGAACCCCGCTCCCCAGTACCCGCAGTACCCGCAGTACCCGCAGTACCCGGGTGGCGGCGGCTACGGGCAGAACCCGTTCTCCGGGTCCGGCTCCTACTGACTTCCTGATCGCGGCATCCTCAGCGAGTCCGGCCGCACGCGGGTAGCGTTGATATATCCGCGTTGGGGGGCTTCGGAGAGCAAGTGGACATCGTACTTGGGGTATCAATGGCACCCGCGACGGTCCGCCTGCTGCTTATCGAGGGCGAGAACGCCGACGGTGCCACCGTGGAACATGACCACATTGAGCTGGCTGCTGCCGATCAGGTGGTCGACCAGGTGGTCGCCGCGATCGTCGGCACCCGCGAGGGCGCGGTCGCGGCCGGCCACCGATTGACATCCACCGGTGTGACCTGGACTGACCCCGTGGATCCCGCCGCGGTTGGCGCGCTGCGCGACGAGCTCGCCGTCCGTGACCTCGGCGGCGTGATGCTGGTTTCCCCACTGTTGGCGGCGGCCGCGCTCGCACAGACGGTGGGCTCCTCGATCGACTACGAGCGCATCGCCATGTTGTTCGTGGAGCCCAAGAACGCGACGCTGGCCGTCGTTGAGGTCGCCGACGGATCGATCGCCGAACTGCACCGGCAGCCACTGCAAGCCGGGCAGAGCGCCTCGCGGCGCGGCGGCCCACCTGGCGACGATGGTCGCCGGCCTGGATGCGCGGGGAACCCGGGCGGACGGCGTGTTCCTCATCGGCTGCGGGGCCGACATCGTCTCGATCAAGCCCGCGCTCGAGGCGGTGACTTCACTTCAGGTCAGCGCGCCCGAGGAGCCCGACATGGCGCTGGCCCGCGGGGCGGCGCTGGCGTCGGCGAACGCGCCGCTGTTCTCCTCGTCGACGGCCGCCCTGGCCTATGCGCTGGATCCGGCCACGGGAGAGATGAGCCCCGGCGCGTTCGGTCCGACCAACCTCGCCTACAGCGCCCTGGACGACGAAGACGACGGCTCACCGAGGCGGACGTCCTTCGTGGTGGCCGGCAGCGCGCTCGCCGCGATCTCGGCGGTCGTGGCCGGCGTGCTGCTGGTTTCGCTGACCGCTGACCGGCCGTCCGCTGTGCGGCAGTACCCGCGCGCCGGCGTTGCCAACCCGGCGCAAGTTCCATCCCAGCCGCCGCAGGCCCAGCCGCCGCAGGCCCAGCTGCCCGCGCCCAGCTCGCCGCCGCCCCCGGCGCCCCCGCCGCCTGCCCCGACGGCGGTCGCCGCTCCGCCGCCCCCGCCCGCGTACACCGCGCCCGCGGCGACACCACCTGCGGCCCCGGTCCGTCGCGCACCGACCCCGCGCGCACCGGCGTCCGTTCCGACCCCGGCGCGCCGCACCGCGCGGTCGCGCCGCCCCCGGCCGCACCGCCTCCCCAACCCGC
The DNA here is from genome assembly GCA_963708995.1 of uncultured Actinomycetota bacterium. GTDB lineage: Bacteria > Actinomycetota > Actinomycetes > Mycobacteriales > Mycobacteriaceae > Mycobacterium. The sequence continues at coordinate 212,799 of CAVPUR010000019.1, read as the reverse complement.
ACCTGCTGCGGCGCCCGCGAGCCCGCCGATGACGATGTACCTGCACTTCCCGTTTGTCACGGTCCCGATTCCGATCACCCCGCCACCCCCGCCGCCCCCGCCCCCGCCGCCGGCGCCTTAGGCCTTCAGCGAATGTGCGTGGCGGTCGCTGTCGACTAAGCGCACACTGGGCAATATCGGTATGAGCGGTAGGGAGGTCGCGTGGGCGAGTACGGTGCGTTCGGATTTGATCCCGAGGATTTGGATCGAGTGATCCGGGAGGGCAGCGAGGGACTGCGCGACGCGTTCGAGCGGTTCGGCAGGTTCTTGGGTGGTCCTGGCGCTCGAACGGGCTGGTCGGCGGTGTTCGAGGATCTGTCACGGCGCTCGCGGCCCGGACCGGAAACCACCGGCGAGGCGGGTGACGGGGTGTGGGCCATCTACACGGTGGACGCGGACGGCGGCGCCCGCGTCGAAGAGGTCTATGCCAGCGAACTCGATGCGCTGCGGGCAAACAAGAACAACGTTGATCCGACGCGCAAGGTGCGTTTCCTGCCGTACGGCATCGCGGTCAGCGTCCTCGACGACCCGGAAGAGCCCACGTAACCGAATTTGCCGCATACTCAGATCGATCGTGACTGCAACATCGCTGGTATGCCACGTATGCGGCTCAGAGCCGCGCAAGGGTGCGCGGTTCTGCGATAGCTGCGGCTCCGCGCTGACGCTGGTCGTTGACCCGGCCGAATACAAGCAGGTGACTGTCCTGTTCGCCGACGTGGTGCGGTCGATGGATATCGCCGCGGCTCTTGGTCCCGAGCGGCTGCGCGAGGTGGTGACCGAGCTGGTCGATCGGGCGGTGGCCGCGGTGCAGCGCTATGGCGGCACCGTGGACAAGTTCACCGGCGACGGAATCATGGCGCTCTTCGGCGCGCCACTCGCATTGGAGCACCACGCATATCGCGCGTGCCTCGCGGCTCTGGACATCCAGCAAGTCGCCCGGCGAGTGGCTGTTGAGGTCGCACGCCGAGACGGGATCGACTTGCGGGTACGTGTCGGCCTCAATTCCGGCCGAGTGATCGCCGGCGAGGTCGGCGCTACCCACCTCGGTTACACCGCGGTCGGTGAACAGGTGGGGATGGCGCAGCGGATGGAATCGGTGGCACCGCCGGGCGGTGTCATGCTCAGTGAGTCGACAGCGCGGCTCGTCGAGGATCGGGTTGTCCTGGGTGAGCGCGAGATTGTGCACATCAAGGGCGTCGATGAAGGCGTGCCGGCGCGTCGTCTGTTGGCCGCCGATCTCGAGCATCGTCAAAAAGCCCGTCACCAGTCGCGGCTGGTCGGACGCCAATCGGAGATTGGCGCCGTCGCGGGACTACTCGACCAGGCTGATCGCGGCGAGGGAACGATTATCACGGTGACTGGTCGGCCAGGTGTCGGAAAGACCAGGTTGGTCCGTGAGTCGGTAGCGACGGCGCGTAGTCGTGGTTTCGAGGTATTCGTCACTTACTGCGAATCCCACACTCGCGATGTCCCGCTGCATGTGATCTCCCGGCTGTTGCGCGCGATTTTCGGCATCGTCGGTCTCGCAGCTGAGGAAGCTCGGGTACGGGTCCGCAGCCAAGTCCCCGAGGCCGGTGCGGAGGATCTGCTTCTGCTGGATGACCTGCTCGGCATCTGCGGAGGCCCGTGTCCTGACGTCAATCCGGACGCCCGGCGTCGCCGTCTTGTCGAGCTGATCAAAACTGTTTCGCTGGCACGCCCGGCGCCGGCGATTTACCTCGTTGAGGACGCTCAATGGATTGACGGCGTCAGCGAGAAGCTGCTTGCCGACTTCGCGGCGGCGGTACCCAGAATGCGGGCAACGCTGCTCGTCGAACACCGGCCCCAATATTCGGGGACTCTGTCGCGCATCCCCGGGGCGCATCGATTCAGGCTTGCGCCGCTGAGTGATTCGCACATCGCTGAATTGATCAAAGGGCTGCTGGGCGAGCATCCGTCGGTACTCGGACTATCGACGGTGGTCGCCAACCGAGCGGCGGGCATACCCTTCGCCGCCGAGGAAATCGTGCGTGACCTGGCCGAGCGGGGCGAACTCGAGGGTGACCCGGGTGCCTACGTCTGCGTCCGGGAGGTGCGCGATATCCGTGTACCAGCCAGTCTGCAAGCGATCATCGGAGCCCGCATCGATAGGCTCACCGCTACGGCGAAGCGCACGTTGAGCGCGGCGGCTGTGATTGGCGCCCAGTTCGATACCGAATTGCTGGAGTCTCTGTTGGACTCTGTCGATGTGGCACCGCTGATTGAGACACAACTCGTCGAGCAGGTCGGCTTTACGCCGCACGCGACATACGCGTTCTGCCATCCGCTTATTCAGCAGGTGGCATACGAATCCCAATTGAAGGCCGGGCGCTCGGAGCTGCACCGTCGGGTAGCCGCGGTGATGCAACGAACACAGGGCGGGTTCACCGGCCAGGAGGCCGCCATCGTCGCCACCCAGTACGCGGCTGCCGGCGATCTGCGAGATGCATACGACTGGCACATGCAGGCGGCGACCTGGTATGGCGCGCGCGATATCCCGGCGGCCCGGAAGAGTTGGCAACAGGCGCTTCGAGTCGCCGACCGGCTGCCCGACGATGACCCTGATCGGCTGACTATGCGGATCGCACCGCGAGCGCTGTTGTGTGGCAGCACTTTCCAGGTGGGCGGCACGCCCGCCGACACAGGTTTCGACGAATTGCGCGAGCTCACTGCCGCCGCCGGCGATAAGAAGTCACTGGCCATCGGAATGGCGGGTCACCTCACCACGCTGACGTTCAACGCGCATCATTCCGAAGCTGCCAGCATGGCGTCGGAGTTCGCCACCCTCGTCGAGTCGATCGACGATCCGGCGATGACGGTCGGGCTGTTCTACGCGGCAGCCCATGCCAAGTGGGAAGCCGGCGAAGCGACCGAGAGTTTGCGGTTGGCTCAGCGAATCATTGATCATCGCTGACGGTGACCCCACCATGGGTAGCTTAGTGGTCGAATCTCCGCTTGCATGGGGGATCGCGGTCAAGGGAGCGGCCGGAATGTCCTTGGGACGGCGTGGATGGCGCGACGACCTCGACGAAAGCGTTGCCCTGGCCAGGTCGGTTGGCGGCGCAACCACCCGGCCCTTTGTGCAGCTGTACAGGTATGCGGCCGCGACGCAGAATGGCGCCGTAATGCCCGATGCGCAAGACGTGGCGCAGGCGGCGGAAACTCTGGAAATCGCACAACGGTCCGCGAATAACACCGCCGTCGCTTACGCCCTGCTTAACCGAGCGACGACGTTGATTCACAACGACTCGGAGGATACGGCGGCCGGCTTGGAATTTCTGGCGAACGCGCGCGAGATGATCGTGAACGAACAGCTCATCGTGACGCTGCGACGAATGTCCGATATCGAAGTCGCCCGTGAGCGCGCGCGATCCGGGGATCTCGACGGGGCGATCGATTTGGCCACAACAGGTCTCGTCGAGCAGTTCGACACCGGGGAGATGATCTTCCGCGGGCCCGCCACCACGGTGCTGGTCGAGGCTCTGTTGTCGCGCGGCTCCGCGGCCGACATCAAAGATGCGGAGCTTGCGATCGACAGACTGGCGGCAGTACCGACCGAACCAGGATTCGTGCTGCATGAGCTTCCGCTGCTGCGACTGCGGGCCCTGCTGGCGCGGGCGCGTGGCGATGAGCCCGGCTATCAGCGGTTCCTGGAACGCTTCCGGGCCAAGGCAGCTGAGGCCGACTTCGAGGGATATCTGGCGCAGGCCGAAGCGATGAGCTAGCGCCCTGTCAGCCCTGTTGCACGACGTTCCCTGCGCCGGACTTGCTGATCTTCGGCGAGCCGGTGTGATAGGTGATCTTGTTGTTGAAGCCGGAGGCGTCGATGGTGTCGACGGCATCGACCGTGATCGCGTTCTGCACGCCGGACACCGTGAGGCTTGTGCAGTGGCCGGTGATCACGACCGTGTTCGAGACCCCGCTGACGTCGACCGTGTTGTCGTTGCATGCGATCGTCTGATTCTCGTTGATGCCCGCGACGGTGAGGTTGCCGCCGGGGGGTGCCGTCGATGGCGCGGGAGTGGTCGGGGTTAGGTTCGGCGATGTCCTGGGCGCTGTCGTGGTCCGGGAAATGCTGGGCGGAGTCGAGAGCACGACCGAGCCGGCGCGGGAAAACTGGTGGGCGGCATAGGCGGCGATGCCCCCGACGAGAGCCAGTACGCCAACCACGAACAGGGCGCCCAAGATCCACCATGCGCGGTTGCCCGACGGCGGACGCGGCGCCATAAACGGGCCGCCGTAACTTCCTGGAGGCGGTGGCGGCGGGACCGGCGCGCCGGCCCAGGGCGGCGACTGGTAGTTGTAACCGCCGGCCGGTTGCGCGCCGCCCAATTCGGACACGCGCGCCGCGTCGGACAGTGGCTGCTCCAGCTCCCGGATCCGTCGTTCCGGGTCATCCTCTGCGTTCATGGACAGATGCTCCCATCGGATCGTGGCCAATGGGTAGTTTCAGCACTGTGCCCGACTTGCCGAACCGCCAAATCTTGTTGCGTCGCCGCCCCACGGGGCTGGTACAGCCCGATGACACCGAGCTGATCACCTCGCCGGCACCCGAGCCGGCCGAGGGTGAGGCGCTGGTCCGAACCACGTACGTGGGCATCGACGCCGCCGCCCGCACCTGGCTCGACGGGCAACCGGGTTACCTCCCGCCCGTCGAACTGGGCGACGTCATCCGGGCCGCCGGGATCGGCGAGGTGGTGGCGTCGCGCTGCGACGCCTATGCCGTCGGCGACGTGGTCACCACGCTGACCGGATTCCAGGAGTACGTGATCGTCCGCGACGATCTGTTCACCACGCCCGTCCCGGGTCGGGGCCCGGACAAGCTGGATCAGCTGGCGGTGATGTCGGTGTACGGCCCGACCGGCGCCACCGCCTACTTCGGGATGACCGGCATCGGCCGGCCCCAGCCCGGGGAGACGGTGGTCGTGTCGGCCGCCGCGGGCGCCACCGGGTCGGTGGCGGGGCAGATCGCCAAGATCGCCGGCGCCCGCGTGGTCGGTATCGCCGGCGGACCGGAGAAGTGCCGGGCCGTCGTCGAGGATTTCGGCTTCGACGCCTGCATCGACTACCGCGAGGACGGCCTGCCGGCGGCGCTCAAGACGCACTGCCCCCGCGGGGTCGACGTCTACTTCGACAACGTCGGCGGGCCGATCCTCAACGCGGTGCTGGGCCGGCTGGCGCACAAGGCACGGGTCGTGCTCTGCGGCGTCATCTCCAGCTACCTGACGGGCGAGCACCCGGGTCCGGCCAACTACGTGAGCCTGCTGGCCAAGTCGGCACTCATGCAGGGTTTCAACGCGCTGGAGGAATGGAGCCGCTTCGACGAAGCCTTCGCCGCGCTACATCAGTGGGAGCTGGACGGCCAGCTCAAGCACCGGCAGACCATCTTCGAGGGCATCGAATCCTGCGTCGACGCCCTCAACGGCCTGTTCACCGGCGCCAACATCGGCAAGATGCTGGTCCGGCTGAGCTAGCTTTGGGCTAGCTCTCACCCAGGGCGCGGTGCAGCGTCTTCTTGGCTTTGGTGAGGGCTTCCAGGACATTGGTTCGGGTCTCGGCGAGCAGTTGCTTCTGCTCGTCAGTGCCGGTCCAGGTGATCGTGCGGGCCAGTCCGGCGAGTTCGAAGAGCTCCCGGCGGATCTTGAACACGTCGCCGAACTGAGCTGCCCGCGCCAAGAACGCCTGCGCAGTCTCGCTGCTGATGCCCCGCCACGCCAGAAAGTTCTTACCGAGTTCGGTCAGCGTGGCCACGCCATTGTCGACCGTCACCGCGCCCCGGCCGGCGAGCAGTCCGATGGCAAGCTCCGCGATCTCCTGCGGAGGGGTGAAGGCGCCGTCGGTCTTTTCCGACACCCGCTGCACGACCTGCGCGGCGTCGGCCGGCCCGTCGAGCAGCATCGCTGCGGTCGCCAATGCGGCCCGCTTCAGGCGCCACGGGCCTTGTTTGCCGAAGGGGCCGTGGCCCCCGTGCCCGTGCCCGTGGCCGCCATGGCCCCACCCGGGGCCGCCAAAGCCACCAAAGCCGGGTCCGCCAGAGCCAGGCCCAAAACCGGGGCCACCGAAACCGGGCCCCCCGAAGCCGCCAAAGCCGCCGAAAAATCCGCCACCAGACATCGTTGTCGTTTCCTTTCCATGAGGTCCAGGTGAAGTATCAACTTCCTTGATACCACCGACTCCGTTAATGTCAACCAGCTTGATGCTGGCCAGCAGCTGATATCGTCGCTTGCTTGTGCAGAGGTGGATCGTCGCCGCACGCCCTTTAGTGGGATGCGCAGCGTGTCGGCACGTGGTTTTATAACACCGTTTGCGAAAGTTGCTTGGGGGATGACGCTGAGGCCGGCGTCCTGGTCGATTGGTGGTATGTGAATGGATCGTCGCAGCATGTTGACGATGGCGGGGATGGGCATGCTTGCTGCTGCGATCCGCCTCCCGGAGGCCCACGCCGGGCCTTACATCTTCCAGGACGAATTCGACGGCCCGGCGGGCTCGGCTCCCGACCCGGGCAAGTGGACGATACAGACCTGGCAGGACGACGTGTTCCCGCCGGTCGCGGGGATATACCGCGACGATCGCCGAAACGTGTTCGTTGACGGCAAGTCGAATCTGGTCCTCTGCGCCACCCAGGAGATGGGCGACTACTACAGCGGCAAGCTGCGCGGCAACTTCCGCAGCATGATCAACCAAACCTGGGAAGCGCGGATAAAGCTGGACTGTTTGTTCCCCGGCCTGTGGCCCTCGTTCTGGGGCGTCAACGAGGATCCGCTGCCGGACGGCGAGGTCGATATCTTCGAGTGGTACGGCAACGGCGCGTGGGCCCCGGGTACCACGGTCCACGCGGCCTCCAACGGGAAAACCTGGGAGGGAAGATCGATCCCGGGTCTGGTGGACGGCGGTTGGCACACGTGGCAAATGCATTGGGGCGAGGACGGGTTCCACTTCGCGCGCGATGGGGCACCGTACTTCAGTGTTCCCAACAAACCCATCAAGGTCCACGGCGGCGCGCCTGACGACTTCCGGTGGCCGTTCAACAATCCCGGCTACTGGATGACTCCCATGTTCACGCTCGCCGTCGGTGGGGTTGGCGCCGGCGATCCCGCCGCGGGTACCTTCCCGGCGTCCATGCTGGTCGACTACCTACGCATCTGGTAATCACCGGGTCGCCTTGATGACCTGAACCAGGTTGAATTGCCAGCGTTCGACGAGCCGGAAGCCCAGGTCGTGCGGAACGGCGAAGGCTGGTGTCGCACCGTAGAGCGGGCCGGGCGGCAGTGCCGCACCCTGCTCATGGGCGGGCATCGAGTTGTCGGCTTGGGTGATGATCCATACGACGCCGCAGTGGCTCAACGGCTTGGCGACGACCTCTGGGATGAGGTTGGTGTCGAAGACGTCGTTGCGGTCGGTTGCCCGTTGCCACAGGGTGAGATCGATCAGCTTCCGATAGGCATCGGGGCGCGCCGCTATCAACGGGCGCATCGGGGCGGGCATGAATGTCACTGTGTCGTTCACGAGCAAGCAATCGCCCGGCGCTGCCTTCGCGGTGATCAGGTCGGCAACCTGGCTGTAGTCCATGCCGTATTTGGCATACGGATTACGTTGCGCACGAATATAGTTCGGAGCCGCCGCTAACGCGAACAGGCTCACCAAAGCCGTTATCGCCACCCACGGTTTGACGGCCAAGGCACCGATGCAGACGCCAAGGACCAGTGCCATCGCCGGCGCGGTGAAGGACAAATACCGCGGCGTGTAGATCGGGTGGACCGCGGCCGACCAGATCACGATCAGGGCGGTCGGTATCACCAGCCATGCCGCGGCCAAGGTCAGTAATTGCCGATCTGTCGCCGCCAGTGTTGCGGATGTCCAGCGCCACACGACAATAGCCGCCAACACGACGAGCGCCGACAGCACCGCGAACGGCGGGCTTCGCTCAAAGTACTGCTGCACCAGCACATCTTCGATTGTGCGGCGCCCGATTGGTGCGATCCATTTGATCTGTTGAACTTGTCCGACGACCTCGATCATGAACGGCGCCAGAGCGCAAACAGTCAGAACTGACGTAACGGCGAATGAGATCAGGACCGTTCGAGTACGCCGGAAGATGCACATGAAGACAACGTGCGCCAGCAGCACCAGCGCCAGATACATGTCGAGCAGGATCGACAATGCCAGGGCGATCCCGTAAGACAGCCAGCACCAACGGCTTTCCCGCCGCGCGGCGACCACGAGCAGCACGGTCAGCCACACTGCCGCCATCATCGACATGGCATAGGGGCGGGCCTCGATACCCGCCCACGTCGTCCGGGGCAGGATTCCGCAGAGGACTCCGGCGCTCAAAGCGACGGTGCGCGACGAGAATTGCTTGCCCAGCACCACAATTCCCGCCGCTGCACCTCCAGCGGCCAGACCGCTGGGCGCACGCGACCAGAACTCCGTGGGCGGGAAGATCTGGAACCAGCCGTGCATGAACAGGTAGTACAGGCCGTGCACCGCGTCGACGCTGCCCAACATCTGCCACAGCTGACCAAGGGACCGGCTGTACGAGGCCGAAATCGTGGCGGCCTCGTCGTACCAGAAAGACGGTCGGGCGGCGCCGGTCAGGCTGATTGCGGCGGCCAGCACTCCGACGATCAACGGGTCAAGACGCCGCGACACACCGCTATGGTGCCATTCGAACGTATGATCGACTGATGGCTCCGCTCGGGTCGATCGGGTACAACGGTCAGCCGGTCCGCAGCCCGTTTCGGGTGGTGCGCCCACCGATCACGGTGCTGGTCGACCTGACGGTGCTCTTCCCGCGCGAGCCGCACCGCTCGGGCCGGTATCAGCCCAATGGTCTGCAGCTGCACAAGGTGGTGGAGGGGCGGCTGAGCTGCTGGGGCATCTGCGAGCAGGGCGACTGGTGGGGGCTGGTGACCTACCCGATCGTCTACGGATCCCAGCGCAAAACCGTGACGCACTGGATACCGGCCTGGACGCTGCGCCGGAAGGGCCAATAGGCGATGATGCTGACGTGACAGGCGACTGGGTTTCTGTGCTGACCAAGCTCATTCCGCTCGGACTTGTTATCGCGCTCTCACCGATCACTGTCATTCCGGCGGTGCTGGTCCTGCACGCGCCGCGGCCGAGGCCCGCCAGCCTCGCCTTCCTCACCGGTTGGGTGCTGGGCCTCGTCGCGCTCACCGCGGTGTTCGTCGGGGCCTCCGACCTGATCGGCGGTCTGCACCAGGCGCCGCCGAGGTGGGCGTCCTGGGTGCGGGTGGTCCTTGGGTCGGCGCTGATCGCGTTCGGCGTCTATACCTGGCTGACCCGGCATCGCGACCGCAAAACTCCGGCCTGGTTGCGGTCCTTCTCCACACTCACCCCCGTGCGCGCGGGAGTGACCGCGGCGGTGCTGGTGGTGGTACGACCGGAGGTGCTGATCCTGGGTGCGGCGGCCGGCCTGGCCATCGGCACCGGCGGGCTGAGCACCGCGGCTGCCTGGGCGTCCAGCGTCGTCTTCGTCGTCGTCTCCGCATCGACGGTAGCCATCCCCATCTTGGCGTTTATCGCTGCCGGCGACCGCCTCGACGACGCGCTGGAACGGCTCAAAGTCTGGATGGAAGAAAACCATGCCGCGATGATGGCGGTCATTCTGGTCGTGATCGGCCTGTTTGTGCTCTACAACGGAATTCACGCTCTGTAGCAACGCAGTTTTCTGGGCACACCGGCGGTGCCGATGGGAAGATTGCTGCCCGTGACGCAAAGTTGGGGCTCTGTGCTGGGCGCGCTCATTCCGCTCGGGCTGGTCATCGCGCTCTCACCGATCACGGTTATCCCGGCGGTGCTGGTGCTACAGGCGCCGCGGCCAAGGCCGAGCGGCCTCGCTTTCCTCGCCGGGTGGGTGCTGGGCCTGGCCGCGCTGACGGCGGTCTCCGTCGCGGCCTCCGGCCTGCTCGGCGGGCTACACAAGCCGGCGCCGCGGTGGGCTTCCTGGCTGCGCGTGATCCTCGGGGCGGCCCTTATCGTGTTCGGCATTTACCGGTGGTTCACCCGGCATCGCCACACCGAGTCGCCGGCCTGGATGCGTTCGTTCGCCACCATCACCCCGGCGCGCGCGGCGATAACGGGGGCGGCGCTGGTGGCGGTAAGACCCGACGTGCTGTTGATCTGCATTCCGGCCGGATTGGCCATCGGCGGAAGCGGGATGGACGCTGCCGACGACTGGGTAGCCGCCGCGTTCTTCGTCGCCATCGCGGCATCAACGGTTGCCCTCCCCATCCTGGCCTACGCGGCAGCCGGGCACCGCCTGGACGACGTGATGGCACGGCTCAAGGATTGGATGGATAAGGAAAACGCCGCGCTCATGGCAGCCATCCTGGTCGTGATCGGTGCGATGGTGCTTTACAACGGAGCTAGCGCCCTGTAGGCCGGCCGCCAAATCGTAGGGAAATCCCTGATTCATCGGTGGTTCTGACGCCATAGCGTCAAGCCGTCGGGAAAACACGGGCGTCCACGTGACCCTAGGGACGATCATGTCAGTCACACCCCAACGCAAAATGCTATGTGCCGCCTCGGCGGCTTCGCTCAGCGCAATGGGCTTCCTGATGGCCCTCATGGCCCCAGCCCCGCGGGCGCAAGCCCGATGCGTCCACTCCGACGACGGTGAAGGGGCCTGCGTAGTTGAAATACCCGTCGGCTTCGCCTTTATCGCGGCGCATGAGCTGTGCCGACATACAGCCGTCGGGGGTGTACATGATGATTCCACGGGCATCAACGCCGAGCGGATATACCACGTCCGACCCGTCGATGGACATGCTCACATACGACTGCAGCGTCCAGGCGCCGATCAGGTTGGCGCGCAGATCATCTGCCGTTGCCACGGTCATCGTCCAGTTTCCTTTCGCCCGCCTGTCTTACCGTCTCACTCTGAAACTAATGAATGCGATATGAGCGGCGCCCAACTGGCCGCACATTTACTCGGTCGTGCATACCCTGTTGCGCGCTTGTGTTGTCAAAGGGAGGTGGGACGTGACCGAAGACGCCATCAGCATCAGCGGCGTCGACCTGGCCGATTCACGGACTTATGCGGCAGGGATCCCGTACGAGGCATTCCGGACGTTGCGCGAGGACGCGCCGGTCGCGTGGCACCCGTACAAGGACGGGGCCGGGTTCCTCGCGCTCACCGGCTACGACGAGGTCTTCGCCGTGTCCCGCGACAGCACCACGTGGTCGTCGGAGGTGGACGGGGTGTACTTCGATGTGCCCGGTGCCGACGACTTCGCCGACATGCGGGGCGTGATGATGTTGACGATGGACCCGCCGCGGCACACCGCGCTGCGGGCCCTGGTCAGCAAGGGCTTCACGCCGCGACAGGTCGCGAAGCTCCACGAGCACATCACAGACATGGCGCGCGACGTGGTCGACAGCGTCATCGAACGGGGCGAGTGCGACTTCGTCAAGGATGTCGCCGGGGCCCTACCTTCGTATGTCATCGCCGAACTGCTCGGTATTCCGCTAGAAGACGGCTACCGGCTCTACGAGCTGGTCGAGATCGTTAACACCGGCCTCGTCGGTGACCCGCGTTCCGCTGAGGCGGGCCTCCAGTTGTTCACCTACGCAACGGAACTCGCGGCGCGCAAACGCGCGGACCCCGCCGATGACATCGCAACATCGCTGCTGCAAGCCGAGGTTGACGGCCAGCGCCTCACCGACATGGAGTTCAACTTCTTCTTCGTGCTGCTGATCTCGGCGGGCGGCGATACCACCCGCAACTTGGTCGCCGGCGGCATGTGCGTGCTGATGGACCATCCGGAGCAGCGGGCCAAACTCGAGGCCGACCCGTTGCTGGTGTCGACGGCGGTCGAAGAGCTACTGCGCTACGTCAGCCCAATCATCGCGTTCGTCCGAACGGCCATGAGGGACACCGAACTACGTGGGGTGCCGGTGAAGAAGGGCGACCGGGTGGCGATGTTTTACCCGTCCGCCAACCGAGATGAGGCTCACTTCGCCGATCCCGACCGCCTCGACTTGGGTCGTAAACCTAACCCGCACTTGGCATTCGGTGGTGGCGGCATGCATTTCTGCCTCGGCGCGAACCTCGCCCGGGTGGAGGCGGCCGCGCTGGTGCCCGAAGTGCTGTCTCGGATGAAGAACATGGAATTGGCCGGGCCGGTCGAGCGCATGCCGTCGACCCTGATCAACGGCATTCACTCCATGCCGGTGCGGTTCACGCCTTCGGTCACCAGACAAAGACGGGCTTGACGACCGTGCCGGAGAGCACGTCCGCGACGGCGGTGTTGATCTCGCTGAACGGGTAGGTCGCGATCAGGCCGTCGACGTCGAACTCGCCGGCCGCGTTCAGTCCGATCAGGCGCGGCACCATCTCTCGCGGGTCGGAGTCGCCCTCGATGCTGGATCTGATGACCTTGCCCGTCTGCAGCAGGTCGAGCGCGTCGATCGTGTACTCCTCGGCGCCGAGGCCGAGCGCGATGAGCGTGCCGCGGCTCCTCAGCGATTGCTGGGCCTGCTTGACCACGGCCGAGATCGCGGTGGTGTCGATCGCGTAGCTCGCGCCGCCGCCGGTCAGTTCCTTTACCTTCCCGACGACCTCGTCGGCCTCCGGGTCGACGCCGACCGCGCCGTACGTCGAGGCGGCGTCGCGACGGCTCTGCAGCGGGTCGACCGCGATGATCGTGCCGACCCGCAGGTGCTTGGCGGCCGCGAGCGCGGCCAGGCCGACCGCGCCGACGCCGTAGACGACCAGGCTGTCGGCCGTACCCGGCTTCAGCACGTTGAGTACGGTGCCGGCGCCGGTCTGGAAGCCGCACCCGTACGGCGCCACCTTCGTCAGGTCCACGGACTTGTCGACGACGACGCAATTGTCGGCGTACGCGATCGCGTGCATCGAGAGGCTGGACTGCCCGAAGAAGTTGCCGAAGACGGGCGAGCCGTCGCGGCTGTACGTCGTCGACCCGTCCGTCCGCATGCCCATGTAGTTGAGGGTCATTGCGGCTCCGCAATAGCCGACCAGTCCATTGGCGCAGTCCCCGCAGGCGCGACAGGAGCGGAAGCTGAGCACCACGTGGTCGTCGACGTCGACACCGCTGACGCCGGGGCCCACCGCCTCGACGACCCCAGAGCCTTCGTGGCCGAAAACCATCGGGAACATCGCTTCCGGGAGGGTGTCCTTGAGGTGGATGTCGGTGTGGCAGAGTCCCGTTGCGACGATCCGGACGAGGATTTCATCGTCGCGCGGCCCATCGAGCTCCACCTCCTCTAGTGAGAAGTCGTCGCCCTGCTTGTTGACAATCGCCACGGTGGTCTTCATTGACTCACAGCTCCTAGCTAGTGCAACCTGACCGTTCACCTGGAGATCTACCATGTCACGGCACCCGAGGCTTTGACGACAGGTAGCGGCTAGCGGTGGCCGCCGCTTTCGCCGCCGCTAGAGCTGGCACCACCGCTAGAGCTCTCGCTGCCGCCGGTCGGCGCACCACCGCTGGGGATTTCGCCGCCGCTGGCCGGCCCGCCGTGCTCGAGAGGTGCACCGCCGCCGGGGGTTTCGCCGCCGCCGACCGGCCCGCCGTGCTCGAGAGGTGCACCGCCGCCGGGGGTATCGCCGCCGCCGACCGGCCCGCCGTGCTCGGGAGGCGCACCAACGCTGGGTGGCGTACCGCCCTCAGGAGGCCCGCCGCCGGGAGTCCCGTGGCTCGGACCCGGGCCGTTGACCGGCCCGCCGTGGCCGCCGGGATTGGGCCACGGCCCTTGCCCCGGGGGAGGTTCATGGGGTGGCGGTAAATGCGGCGGGGGGACGTGAATCGGCGGTGGCTCGACAGGTGGCGGCGGTGCTTGGACCACTGGCGGGTGGGGCAAATGAACCGGCGGCACGGGAGCCGGCGCTATCGGGGGGATCACCACCGGAACCGGCGCGTCCGGCGCGGCGGGAACCGGCGCCGCAGGAACCGGCGCCACGGGAATTGGCGCTGCCGGAAGCGGGGCTGCCGGTACTGGCGCTGCCGGAACCAGAGCCGCGGGAAGGGGAGCCGGGGGCGGCGGTGCGGCTGCGGGTGGGTTCAACGGCTTGGGCGCCGCCACCTTTGTGGCCGCCACTTGCCCAGTTGCAGGTGCGGGCGCCTGCTGGGCTGGGGCGATGATGTTGCGAAGGGGGGCGGGCAGCAGACCGACCGTCGTGTGCATGCCGAGTGTCAGGGCTATCTCAAGTGCCACCACCGCGCTAATGGCGGCCACCGCCAACGCGGTTCCGACCAGCAGCACCGGCCGACGACGCGGCTTGCCCTCGATGACGACGGTCGGGGCACTCGCTTCGTCGTCCGTCGCAGCGCTGTAGGCGAGCCCGTCTTCGCCTAGCTCGGCATCGGCGATGCTCAGATATTCCGGTAGGGCATTCGCATCGACCGCACCGGTTCCCGGGTCTCGTTCGTAGGCCAGCGCGGCGGTCGACGACGCGAACAACGGTGCATTCGCCGACGCCAGGGCCGCTCCGCGGGCCAGCGCTGTCTCTGGCTCTTCGGGTGCGCTCACGGTAAGCGATGTCGCCTCTTCCAAAAGCGGCTTAATCGTGGCGATGTCAACACCGCAGCCGACCAGAAACAGTCCGCCCGGGCGCGTTGGCAGGTCGTCGAGCCCGGCGACCAGTTTCGTCAGTTCTGCGGTGGATTCTTTGCGGACGTCAGCGATGGAACCGTCGGAGGTTTCGACGATGGCCAAAGTCGCGGTGTCTGGCTCCACGAAAAGCACCGCGGTGCGCTCGTAACCCATTGCACCGCCGACAGATTGAGTTAATGTGGTCGCGGCCAGAAACGCCGAGACCAGCATGACATTTTCCATCTTGTGGGCGGTCAGAGCGTCGCGTAACGCGGCCGCTTCAAGCTGGTCGGTGCATGCCACGCCGACGGCAGACAGCTCGAGTCCGGCGCTGGCCGCATCTTCGCGGGTGGCCACGATGGCGGCGATCACTCGATCAGATGCGCTGACGGTGGGCGAGTCTTCGTCGGCGGTGACGACGAACTCGTTCTCGTCGACCGTTGTGCCATCGGCGTTTTCGCCCTGCAGCAGGACCATCTGAACCGCGGCTGGCGCCATCGAGACTCCGAGCACGATGTCCATTACCACGCCTCCCAACATCTTGGCGGCCCACGCGGGCTGCCCACTGATCGTCGCCGGGGAAGCTGTGTCGGAGTCCTGCCGCGCTTATGTGGGTTTTATGAAGCGCCGACCGTCTCCTGGGCATCGCGACCAAGCGGCGGCGACGTTGCCCGCGCGGCCAACCTCGGGTCTCGGCGCGCAACTATCTACGCATCCCGGCGCTGGGATCCTGCTTGTCCCTGGTGATGTTCTTTCCCGGCATCATTCGGCAGGAATCCGCGACGTACCTGGCGGCCAGCGGACAAACCCAGCAGCCCTTCCTGGGCCGTTGGCTATTGCTCACTGCCGCCATGTTCATCGCCAGCGCACTTCTCTACACGATCCGACTCGTCTTGGCCCATCGGCGCACGATCGACATCGACGACGGGAGCATTGCCCCCGAGCGTCCGCGAGGATCCGGCCACGGGGCTAGGCCGTTGGTGTAGTGACTCGGTAGACGTCGATTTCCTCGGGCAGGCCCTTGAGGCGTTGTGGTCCAAGGCTTTCGAAGGTCAGGCCCGATCCGGCGGAGAGATCGCGGACTGTGCGGCTGGCCAACACCTCACCAGCACCTGCCAATGCGCCGATGCGAGCGCCGGTGTGCACGGCCACGCCGCTCCACTCCTCGCCGCGTCGCTCGCATTCACCGGTGTGGACGCCTGCTCGGATCCGGATACCACGCGTGGCGAGGGCGGGGACCAGTTCCAACGCGCAGCGGGCGGCCTTGGTTGGCCCGTCGAACAGCGCGAAGACCCCATCTCCGGTGTGTTTCGCGCGGCGGCCACCGTACTTTTCCAATGACCAGTCGACGACTTTGTCATGTGCGTCGAGCTGGCGACGCCACTGAGCATCGCCACGAGCACTGAGCAGTTCGGTGGAACTGACGATGTCGGTGAACAGCACCGTCTTGACCACTCGTTCGTCGACGGCGGCACCCGTTGTCCCGCAGACGAAGTCGAGAATCGGCCGAACCCACTACGTCATCCAAGATGGAGTGCGGTCCCTCGGGCAGTGTCTTGAATCGGGCCCCGGGAATAGCAGCCGCCAACGCCGCCGCGCCCTCGAATGGAGCCACTCGGTCGTCCGGCCTTGCCAGCACCAGAGTAGGAGCGCGGATGGAACCAAGAATGCCGCGAACATCGATCTCCAGGAGCGCCTGCCACAGCCATGCGGCCATCGTCGGGCTCGCGCTCACCCGTTGATACCCGGCCATAGAAGTCGCGAAATCCTGGTATGTCGGCAAAGCTCGCCGAAGAACAGCTCGCCGAGCGCGCCTTCACCCCAATGACTTTCGATGGCTTCCAGATGCTCGGCCTTCTCTTCGGCGGTGAATCCCCACGGGTAATCCGGCAACTCCTGAGAAAACCGTGCCACCGCGCCGTACATCACCAGTGACTGAACGCGTTCAGGGTGCGTGGCCGCGAACAACAGGCTCATCGGGCCGCCCTCGGACATGCCGAAAAGGGCCGGGCGATCGGCTTCCGCGGCGTCGAGAACGGCGCGCAAATCATCCATTCGCTCGTCGAGCGGAGGCACCTGGGTGGCCGGATCCGAGAGGCCGGTGCCGCGTTTGTCCCACACTATGAGGCGGGTGACCTCCGCCAGCTGTTCGACGAAGGCGGCGACCGGGCTCGCGGGCTCGTCGACGAGGTCGACGTTGCTGAACCAACCGGGGTTCCACACGAGCGTTGTATCACCCTCGCCGAACTCGCGGTACGCGAGCCGGACAGAGCCGTTGCGTGCGTAGCGAACCCGTCGGTCGGTCATACCGACATCTTGGCATCGCAGAGCCGCGGGGTACCGTGCATCACAAAATAAGGAAGTGAGCGGGCATGGGCGGCTACCGAGAACTGTTCACAGCAAGCATCAACGACCCCGAAACCTTCTGGGCCCAGGCCGCCCAAGCGGTGTCGTGGCTGCGGCCCCCGCAGCAGGTGTTCGACGACAGCCGACCGCCGTTCTACCGGTGGTTTCCCGACGCCACACTCAACACCTGCGCCAATGCGCTGGACCGCCACGTCACCGGCGGCCGCGCTGAACAGGCCGCGCTGATCTACGACTCGCCGGTGACCGGCGTCAAGCGCACCTACACCTACGGTGAGCTGCTGGATCAGACTGCCCGGTTCGCGGGGGCGTTACGTGACCTCGGCGTCGCCAAAGGCGACCGGGTGGTGCTCTATATGCCGATGATTCCCGAGGCGGTCATCGCGATGCTGGCATGTGCGCGGCTCGGCGCGGTGCACTCGGTGGTGTTCGGCGGCTTCGCCGCACACGAGCTGGCCACACGAATAGATGATGCGCGCCCGACCGTCGTCGTTTCCGCCTCCTGCGGAATCGAGCCGTCGGGATTGGTGGAATACAAGCCGATGCTTGACGCGGCACTCCAGTCGGCTCAGCACAAACCGCGCAGCTGCGTCGTCGTGCAGCGAGCATCAGCACCGCTGCCCGCTCACCGCAGGGCGTGACATGGATTGGCACGCGCTGATGGCCAACTGCGAGCCCGCCGATGCGGTGCCCGTAGCGGGCACCGACCCGCTGTATGTGCTCTACACCTCGGGCACGACCGGCAAGCCAAAGGGGATCGTGCGTGACAACGGCGGACACGCCGTGGCGTTGCTGTGGAGCATGCGGCACATCTACGACACCCACCCCGGCGAAGTATTTTGGGCGGCATCGGATGTGGGCTGGGTCGTCGGGCATTCCTACATCGTCTACGGGCCGCTGCTGCTCGGTGCGACGACGCTGCTCTACGAGGGCAAGCCGGTCGGCACACCGGATCCCGGCGCGTTCTGGCGGGTGGCATCCGAACACCGGGTCAAGGCGATGTTCACCGCGCCCACGGCGATCCGCGCAATCCGCAAAGAAGACCCGGACGGCACACATCTGAACAAGTACGACCTCTCTGCGCTGCGGTATCTATTCCAAGCCGGAGAACGCCTCGACCCCGACACCTACACGTGGGCTTCCGACAAGCTCGGCATCCCGGTCATCGACCACTGGTGGCAGACCGAAACCGGCTGGGCCATCACCGCCAATCCGATGGGCGTCGAGCGGTTTCCGATCAAGCCGGGCTCAACAACGCTGCCGATGCCCGGCTACGACGTATGCGTCCTTCGCGCCGACGGGTCTCGGTGCGAAGCCGGTGAAGAGGGCGCGATCTGCATCAGATTGCCGCTGCCACCGGGCACACTGCCGACGCTGTGGGGCGACGACGCCCGCTTCGAGGCCTCCTATCTCTGCCAGCACCCCGGCTACTACCTCACCGGGGACGGCGGATACCTCGACGAGGACGGGTATCTGTACGTGATGGGCCGCATCGATGACGTGATCAACGTCGCCGGCCATCGCCTGTCGACCGGCCTCATCGAGGCGCTGGTGGCCGCGCATCCGGCAGTCGCTGAGTGCGCCGTCATCGGAGTCGCCGACGACATCAAGGGCCAGGTTCCGCGCGCACTTGTGGTGCTCAACGACGGTGCGTCGGCCGACGGTCTTGCCGAGGAGCTCATCGCGGCTGCGCGCAACGAGATCGGAGCCGTGGCCTGCTTCAAACGGGTAGATGTGGTCCCAGCGCTGCCCAAGACCCGCTCAGGAAAGATCTTGCGGAAAACCATGCGCGACATCACCCAGGGCAAAGACGTACCAATGCCGTCGACCATCGAGGATCCCAAAGTACTGCATTTGATTCGCCCCATTCTGCAGCCGTGAGAACCTAGGGTCGGCTCGTGCGCAGGACCATCGACTGGGACGGCAATGCTGTCACGATCATTGACCAGACCGGGCTGCCGGCCGAGTATCGCGTTCTAACTCTGCGAACCGTCGACGAGCTGATCGACGCCATCCGCCGCCTGGCCGTGCGCGGCGCCCCGGCGCTCGGGGCCGCGGGCGCGCTTGGGGTTGTGCTCGCGGCCCGCGAGGGAGGCGACATCCGGGCCTCGGCCGAACGAGTCGCGAAGGCACGACCGACCGCTGTCAACCTCAGCTGGGGAGTTGCACGCGCGCTCGAGAAGCTCGGCGAGGGAGCCGAAGCCGTGCTCGCCGAAGCGCTGGAAATCCTCGACGAGGACGAACGTCTCAACCGCGCCGCGTCCGCGCACGCCGCCGAGATCGTGCTCGCACTATGCGATCGTCGCCCGCTGCGGCTGCTGTCCCACTGCAACGCCGGTCACCTCGCCACCGTGGCCTGGGGCAGCGCGCTCGGCGTCGTCTGGCACCTTCACGAGCGCGGACTGGTCGAGTCGGTGCTAGTCGACGAGACACGCCCACTGCTTCAGGGCGCCCGGCTCACGGCGTGGGAGCTCGCGCAAGCCGGCGTGCCCTACCGGGTGCAGGCGGACGGCGCCGCGGCGGCGGCGATGGCACTCGGCCTCGTCGACTGCGTGCTCGTCGGTGCCGATCGGATCGCGGCCAACGGCGACGTCGCCAACAAGATCGGCACCTACGGCCTGGCCATCGCTGCGCATCACCACGACGTGCCGCTCGTCGTGGTCGCGCCTTCATCCACGGTCGACCGGTCGCTCGCCACCGGCGCCGAGATCGCCATCGAGGAACGCGCGCCCCACGAACTCAGGATGTTCGCCGGCACCACGATCACCCCGCCGGACGCAGACGTTTTCAACCCGGCCTTCGACGTGACCCCGGCCGAGTTGATCACCGCGGTCGTTACCGAGCACGGTCGTTACCGGCCGCGCGGCGGCCAGTGCTAAGGGATACCGTCGGTCACCCGCAAGATCGAGCCCCACGGTGTCGACCCTTTGATGGCGCCAGACCCTCCAGACTAAAAGTTCGGTATAACCACAGATCCAATCTTTTAGTATGTTAGATACGACTTCAAGCGTATCATCGGTATGACCACACCCAGGCACCGCTGGCCACGGGGTAATCATCAGACTAGGACTCCCGCGCGGCCCTCAAAAGGAAGGAGGGCAGATGACCGCATTCCAAGGATTACAGCGGGGACGTTACATCGGCCCCGTCTGGATCGGCATCTGCTGCGACGCGAGTTGGCATCACGGCGTCTCGCTCGAGCGCGAGCACCGGATCGTCATCGACGTCAACGGCGTCCAACAGCTAACGGTGGATCAGGCCCGCAGGCTAGGTGAGGAAGCACGCGCATTGGCTGACCAACTGCAAGCCCGGTTAGGCCCCGCGAGCCCCTTTTGAGAACCGACGACAAGCGCAGCCCAGTTCCAATCGAAGAATGTCCGACTACTACACCCTTGTAAGACGCTCACAATGCGTCGGGAGAAGGCTGCTGCGGGTCGCACGCCACGTGCGCAAGTAGCAGTCTGCCACTGGTTCAGTCCGGCGGTGGCGATTCGCCATATGGTCCGTGAGGCAGAAGGCCGCCGCCAAATACGGCGCGGATAGCCGCGCTGCTGGACGAGCGCTCATCGCTACTGCCGCCGACACCTGGCGAGAGCTCCCACGTCTGAATAGTTGATCGGGCCACCCCTGATCTTTCCTCGAGGCGGCCGTGACGGTTTAATGGCGCCAGACCAGCAGTCTGGTAAGTCTTCATATCTGATCTTTTAGTATGCAAAATTCCCATTCAAGCATATAGTCGGTATGATTGCGCTCCGGCGCGGACGGGCCAGCGGAAGTAATTACATGGGTGAAACAGCGGACTGGAATCGGGCTGGCGTTCCGCCAATGCCAACCACGACAACCCACTGCTCCCCTAGCGTCCCGCTCCCCACAGGTGTCGCCGCCGCCGGTAGCTGGCAGCTCAACGACCCCCTGCCGTACAGGGTTGTCTTGGGCGAAGACCGCGGCATTACCGACCACAACGTGGTCGTCCATACCGTCGCGGTTCAGTTTGCCGACGGCCGGATTGAAGACGGCCGGATCAAGGCGGCGACCGTCTACAGCGGACGGGGACTCACCAGTGCCCAGGCGCGCGAGCTGGCCGCAGCGCTGCTTGAGGCCGCCGACCAGCTTGACGGGTGGATCGAGCCAAGTTGCTAAGTCGGAACCAGGGCCCGTCAGGCGTTAGGCGTTAGGGGCGGGCCGCGGTCTCGGCGGCGAGCACCTTGATGCGCACGTCGTCAATCGCCACAGGCTCGGGCCATCCCGGCAAGGCCGTCGATGAGGCCGACGCGAAGATGCAGTTATGAGGGCCGTCCCACCATCGCGGCCCCTTAGTCTCCTGCTGCTGCCCCGTTGTTGATCTCGTATGTGACGTTGGTTGCCGCGCCAGAATGGTCTTCGCGCGCTTCACGTTCCGTGTCGTTCCCGTTGGGTTGCGCGCGTTCGCCTGGCAGGCTACTGGCATGCATGTAATCAATGGGGTGCGCGATCCGGCGGCGAGTTTCCCGCTCTCGACAGTGGTGGATGACCACGGCGAGCGGCAAAGAGCGAATCGTGCTGTTGCGGTCAGTGCCGCAGGACTGGCGGTCGCCGGTCTTGTTGAGTTGGCCATCGCGCTGGTGTCGGGATCGGTGGCGTTGCTGGGTGACGCGCTGCACAACCTGTCCGATGTTTCGACCAGCCTATTGGTGTTCATCGGGTTCCGGGCTTCCCGCAAGACTGCGACAGAGCGTTATACCTACGGCTACGAGCGGGCCGAAGACCTCGCCGGGATTGGTGTCGCCCTGGTCATTTGGGCGAGCGCCGCATTCGCCGGCGCGGAGAGTATCAACAAGCTGGTGCACCACGGCGCTACCCAGCATCTTGCCTGGGGCATCGGTGCTGCGGCGGTGGGCATCGTCGGCAACCAGCTGGTCGCCCGCTACAAACTAGTGGTCGGTCGCAGGATCCAATCAGCCACCATGATGGCCGACGCTAAACACTCTTGGCTGGACGCGTTGTCATCGGCGGGGGCGATGCTTGGACTGATTGGTGTCGCGGTCGGCTGGCCGTGGGCCGACGCTGTCGCGGGTCTGTTCGTCACTGGATTCATCTGTCACGTCGGCTGGGAAGTCAGCAGCGACATTGCGCACCGATTACTCGACGGCGTGGACCCGACTGTCGTGACCATCGCCGAGGCCGCCGCCGCCGAAACCGACGGTGTGATGCACGCCCACGCGCGCGCACGATGGACAGGACGGACGCTGCGCGTCGAGGTAGAGGGCTGGGTCGAGGGGACAACCACGGTCGCCGATGCGGACCGCATCGGACGGCTGGTGGCCGATCGCCTCGGCCCGGAATTACCCGAGATGCGTAGCTTCAGTTGGACAGCGCGCGCCGTCTAAAAGGAAGGCCCAGACCGGCTAGCCACGGTCCGTGCTCGCATTGCGCCGACACGCAAATTACCGCCAGCAAACAATCCACCAACCACCGCGACCAGCTGGCCGACGATGGCACCGATCCAGCTGTGGCCAACCACCCCACCATGACACTTTGAATCGAGTTGTGACATCGTCGTGACACCGAGGGCCTTGTTCGAACAGTTCGAACAGTGTCCATGCTCGTAGATGTGGAGCCGATGACGGGAATCGAACCCGCGTATTCAGCTTGGGAAGCTGATGTTCTGCCATTGAACTACATCGGCGCGCCCGGGAAACCCGGCCTGAGAAGGCTAGCATCCCGGGCCGCGCCGGCAGACGGCTTCCGAATCACAGCGGCGGCGCCCGGGCGCAGATGCGGAAAGTAATTCAAGCGCGGGAATCGAGCACCGCTATCAAAGTAGAGAGCTTTCTGGCGCGGTCCGAGTAACCCGTCCGCCCTCGTAGACGGCCACGAAAGAATTTCGGCCTCCTCATCATGAAGGGCCGATATTTATTCTTTCGTTATCTTGTCGTAATGTGCTTTCCGTGGGTCGGCACGAATTACCTAGGGCTCGGCGAAAGTCGCCGATAGTCCTGGCTGCGGGCGTCGCCGCGGCGGCCGCGTTTTTTGCGGCCGGCGGAGACGTCTACGCCGTCGCCGCCCGCGAGCACGCCAAGCCGGTTGTCAGCGACGTCGCGCCGTGCTGCTTGGAGATTGTGGCGGCACCGATCGCGGGTAAGGCAGCGGCGGCTGCGGGGGCCGACCAAGGCCAGCTCGTTCGAGCATCGAGATTGCGAGTCGACAGCCGCCTTTTGCCCCTCGGGGTGGCAAACGAGCGGGGCCTACAGGTCAGAACCATCCTGGCGGCTCGCGCCATCGGTGCGGCTTTCCCCGAGATCCACGAAATCGGTGGGGTACGACCGGATCCGCTGCCATGGCACCCCAACGGCCTGGCGATCGACGTAATGATTCCCAACCCAAGCTCCGCCGAAGGCATCGCCCTCGGCGACCAGATCGTCGCGTTTGTGCTGCAGAACGCGGATCGATTTGCGATGCAAGACGCCATTTGGCGCGGCATGTACTACACACCGCACGGTGCGCGGGCAATGGGGATGGGCCACTACGACCACGTCCACGTCACCACGACCGGAGGCGGATACCCCACGGGTCGGGAAACCTATCTCCGCTGAGCCACACTGAGCCGGCATCGCGTCCGCGGGCAGATACGCTCATCGGGTGCTGCTCTCTGATCGTGACCTCAGGGCCGAAATCACCGGCGGGCGGTTGGGCATCGACCCGTTCGACGACACTCTGGTGCAGCCATCCAGCATCGATGTCCGGCTCGACTCCATGTTCCGGGTTTTCAACAACACCCGTTACACCCATATCGACCCCGCGAAGCAGCAGGACGAGCTGACGAGCCTGGTGGAACCCGCTGCCGGGGAACCGTTTGTGCTGCATCCGGGTGAGTTCGTGCTCGGGTCCACGCTGGAGCTCTTCACCCTGCCCGACGATCTGGCGGGGCGCCTTGAAGGCAAGTCGTCCCTGGGCCGCCTGGGCCTGCTGACACACTCGACCGCGGGCTTCATCGATCCCGGCTTCAGCGGTCACATCACGCTAGAGCTGTCGAACGTCGCCAACCTGCCGATCACGCTGTGGCCGGGCATGAAGATCGGTCAGCTGTGCATCCTGCGATTGACCAGCCCGGCTGAACATCCGTACGGCAGTTCGCGCGTCGGCTCGAAATACCAGGGGCAACGGGGTCCGACGCCCTCTCGGTCCTACGAGAACTTCATAAGGTCTACATAAGTTCACCAGCGCGCAAACTCAGCGTTCATGCGCGATCATTGATTGATCCGCGCTTTCTCCTCCGCGCGGACTATGGCCGCACAGCAGAACCTCTGGAGGGGTCTTGGATATCGTGCTTGGGGTGTCGATGGCACCGTCATCGATCCAGATGGTCGTCCTCGAGGGTGAAAACGCTGAGGGCGTCACGGTCGAAGAGGACGAACTCGTCGTCACCGATGTTGATGTGTCGAAGGGCGCCGGTGCGCCCGACCACGTAATCTCCGCAATCCTGGGCACCCGCGAGGGCGCCGCCGACGCGGGCCTGCAGCTGTCAGCTATCGGGGTGACCTGGACCGACCAGCTCGACGCGGCCGTGCTGCGCGACGCGCTGGCCGCCTACAAGCTCGAGAACGTCATGCTGGTGTCGGCGTTCCTTGCCGCGACGGCTTTGGGCCAATCCGTCGGTGGGGCAATGGGTTACGACCGCACCGCGGTGCTCTTCGTGGAACCCGAGAGTGCGACTCTGGCTGTCGTCGAAACATCCGACGGTTCCATCACCGATTTCTACAAAGAACGGATCGACGACGCGAGTAGCGACGAGGCGACCGCTCAACTCACCGGCATGCTCGCCGGGCTGGAGGAGACTGAGTTAACTCCAGGAGGGGTGTTCGTGGTCGGCTCGGGCGTCGACATCGCCTCGATCAAGCCCGCGTTGGAGTCGGCGACTTCGCTCAGTGTCAGCGCGCCCGAGGAGCCGCAGACGGCGCTTGCCCGTGGAGCGGCGCTGGCCTCGGCGAACGCGCCGTTGTTCGCGTCGTCGACGGCGGCGCTGGCCTACGCCCAAGACCCCGGCACCGGCGCGGTCGACCCGTACGCCCTGCCCGAATATCTCAGTGCTAGCGCTGCTGCCACCGGTGACGAGCTTGGTGACGGCGACCTCGCCTACAGCGCTGTGGGAGACGAGGATGCCGACAGCCCAACCGTCGTCATCGGCGGGCCCGTCCGCCTGGACGACGGCCATGTGCGTCGCAGGCCGGCCCTGTTGCTCGGCAGCGGGCTGGCGGTTGCGGGCATCGCCGCGGTGGTGGCGCTGGAGATCGCACTGGCGGTCGGCATCCGCACCACGGTCGCGTTGCAGCAGCCCACCCCGGGCCAGCACCTCATCGTGCCGGCCGAGCAGGCGCCCGCGCGCCCGAATCCTGTGGCATCCCTTGCGCAGCCGAAGATCGAGGCGCCGATTGTGGTGGCCGCGCCCAAGCCGTTGAACCTGCCGGCACCGGCACCCCTGCCCGTGGCTGCGCCGCCTCCGGCGGTTGTACCGGTTCCCGTGGTGGTCCCGCCGGTGATCATTCCCGCGCCGGTAGTGCACCCGCCTGTCATCGACGCGCCTATACGGCCGTTGGAGCCGCAGGCTCAGATCCCCCAGCCCCGGACATACTTCCCGCAGGAATCTTCGCCCTATCACCAAAATCCTCCGTGGCAGCAAGGGACGTCGCCCAAGCCCAAAAGCCCGGGCGGCGAGGGCAGCGGACCGGCCAGCGGCCCCTCGCAGGGTCACGGCGGCGGCCCGTTTGGCGGTGGCCCGTTTGGCGGTGGCCCCTTCGGTGGTGGCCCCTTCGGTGGTGGCGCCCCCGGCCCGGAACCCGGTCCGTTTGGTGGTGACGCACCTAATGGGGGTGGCCACTTTGGGGGCGGCCCCTTCGGTGGTGGCCCCTTCGGTGGTGGCCCCTTCGGTGGTGGCGCCCCCGGCCCGGAACCCGGTCCGTTTGGTGGTGGCGCACCTAGTGGAGGTGGCCACTTTGGCGGCGGCGAACCTGGCGGCGGCGGACCCTTCGGCGGCGGCGGCTTCGGGGGTGGACCCTTCGGCGGTGGTGGCTTCGGTGGCGGCGGCCACAGTGGCGGCGGCTTCGGTGGCGGCGGCCACAGTGGCGGCGGCTTCGGTGGCGGCGGCCATAGTGGTGGCGGCCACCACTAGCCGCAACTGAGTTTTTACAATCCCTGCCGTCCTACGCGAGTAGCGTCAAAGACTATCGCGGGCGGTTAAGAAGCCGAGCCGTCCCTTCCCATCAGAACTTCATAAAGCCCAGCTAATCCCGGATTTTGACTTTGCCTGCGGTGGCAATGAAATCCGTAGTTGCACGCCAGACAACGCAAAGGGGGCTTCAGCGGTGGTGGGCATCGTGCTCGGTGTCTCGATGGCGCCGACGAAAATCCGCATGGTGCTGGTTGAAGGTGAAAACGCCGACGGGGTCACCGTCGACCAGGACAACCTCGCCGTGACCGCGAACTCGTCCGCTTCCACCGCGGCCACTCAGGTGATCTCGGCCATCTTGGGCACTCGGGAAGGCGCTGCTGAAGCCGGCTTTCAGCTGCTATCAACGGGCGTGACCTGGACTGATCCCGTCCAGGCTGCGGCGTTGCGGGATGCGCTGATCGCCTACAAGGTCGAAAACGTCATGCTGGTTTCGGCGTTCATGGCCGCCGCCGCGCTGGCTCAGGCGATCGGCGACGCCACCGACTACGCCCAGACCGCGCTGCTTTACGTCGAGCCGTACAGTGCGACTTTGGCCGTGGTCAAAAGCGCCGACGGGTCGATCGCCGAGGTGCACCGCCGGCTCCTACCCGACGACGAGGACCACGCGGTGGCCCGACTGGTCGAGCTGATCTCCCGCGCTGAATCGCTGCACGCCCACCCGAACGGCGTGGTCGTCGTGGGTTCCGGCGTCGACATCCCGATGATCAAGCCCGCGTTGCAGGCCGCGACTTCCCTTCAGCTGTCCACACCCGAAGAACCCGAGATGGCGCTGGCCCAGGGTGCGGCGCTGGCGTCGGCGAATGCTCCGTTGTTCGCGTCGTCCACGGCGGCGCTAGCTTACGCGCTGGACTACGGCACCGGCGGGGCCGGCCACCGCGGATACCAGACCCCGTATCAGAGCAAACCGGGTAAGGACAACGTCGCCTACAGCGCCGTCGGGGACGAGGACGCCGACGCCGACACCGGAATGGCGGAGCAAGCCGACGACGCCGGCCTGGAGAGCGTGCCGCAGCGCAGGCCGATCCTGCTACTGGGCAGCGCGTTGGCGGTGATCTTCATCAGTGCGGTTGTCGCGCTGGAGATCGCCTTGGCGATAAGTATCCGGCCGACAGTTGCCTTGCGCCCCAACCCAAATGAAAATCTCATCGTCCCGGCCCAGCAACAGCGCCCGCCGGCTCAGGCATCCGTCCCGCAGCCGCAAATCCGAATGCCCTCGTCCATTGCGGCGCCTCAGCTGTTGAACGCGCCGGCACCGGCGCCCATCCCCAGGGCGGCACCGGCTCCGGTTCCGGTAGCTCCCGTGCCCGTGCCCATCCCCATGGCGCCGGTCCATGCGCCGGCCATCGAGCGTCCGATGCGCGGCCCGATGGCTCCGCGAGAGCACGGTGAGGAGTCTTTTAGGCGCGGGCCTTTCGGCGGCGGGCATGGTGGGTTCGGCGGGCTTTTCGGCGGCCACGGATTCGGCGGCTTTGGACATGGCTTCGGTGGTTTTGGTGGGGGTCACGGGTTCGGTGGGTTTGGCCACCGGTAGCGCCGGGGCGCGGGGCACCCGGCCCTAAGCGCGCACGCCCGGACACGCGTAAAATTGACGGGTGCAGGGAATACAGAGGAGATCCACGACGACGTCGGTCGTCGGCTGGACGTAACCGGCGACAAAAGATTATTTGGGGGAGCTTTGGACACAGTTCTTGGTGTGTCGATGGCGCCGACGGCCGTCCGAATGGTGCTGGTCGAAGGCGAAAACGGTGATGGCGCGACCGTCGACGAAGACAATTTCGCTGTCGCCGCTGGCGAGGACACGGCTCCGGCCAGCGCAGCCGACCGAGTGATTTCCGCCATATTGGGGACCCGGGAAGGCGCCGCCGAAGGCGGCTATCAGCTCACGTCGACCGGAGTGACCTGGACGGACCCGGTCGAGGCCGCCGCCCTGCGCGACGCGCTGGCTGCCCACAAGGTCGAGAACGTCATGTTGGTCTCGTCGTTCCTGGCGGCTGCCGCGCTGACGCAGGCGGTCGGCAATGCGACCAACTACGCCCACACCGCGCTGCTGTTCATCGAGCCCGACACCGCCACGCTGGCGGTCGTAGACACCGCCGATGGATCGATCGTCGATGTTGAACGGCGGGCCCTGCCCGAAGACGACGACGCGGCGGTGGCCGAGTTGACCATGATGGTCTCGGGCGCTGAGGCGTTGGACACCCGCCCGGACGGCGTGTTCGTCGTCGGCTCCGGCATCGACCTTCCGCTGATCAAGCCGACGCTGGAGGCAGCGACCGTCCTCCCGGTGAGTGCGCCCGAGGAGCCGGAGACGGCACTGGCCCGCGGAGCGGCGTTGGCGTCGGCCAATGCGCCCCTGTTCGTGTCGTCTACCGCGGCGCGTGCCTACGCACAGGATCCCGGCACGGGTGCCGTGCTGCCGTATGCTGCGGTCGCCCACGGTTACTACGAGGTGCCCGCCGGCGCGGACGCAGCCGATGCGCTCGCCTACAGCGCCGTTCCTGACGACTCCGCCGACGCCTACACGGCCTCGCGTACCGGCGCGGCCGGCGTCGTCGATCCCGAACGCAGGTCGTTCACGCTGATCGGTAGCGCGTTGGCGGCGATTTTCGTCGTCGGCGTGGCGGCGCTGGTGGTTTCGCTGGCGATCACCATCCGGCCGACGGCCGGTGTGCGACCCGATCCCGGCCACAACGTCGTCGCACCCGCACCGCAGCCGGCAGCCGTGGTTCCCGCTCCTGCGCCCGCTCCGGCTCCAGCTCCGGTGGCGGTTCCCGCTCCGGCGCCAGTGGCGGTTCCCGCTCCTGCGCCGGTGCCGGTGCCGCAGGCTCCCGCTCCTGCGCCAGTGCTGGTGCCTGAGGCTCCCGCTCCGGTTCCTGCCCCGGTGCCGGCGGCCCCCATTCCAATGCCAGTTCCGTTACCACTTCCCCCGATCTTCGGTGGGCCGGGCGGCGGGGGTCACGGTGAAGGCGGGGGTCATGGCGAGGGCGGGTTCCCCGGGTTCCCGGGTGGCGGAGGGTTCCCGGGTGGTGGCCACTTCGGCGGCGGGTTCGGTGGCGGACACGGCGGCGGTCACGGTCGCGGCTAGCGGTTCGTGATCTCGGATACCCCTGGCATCTAGTTCACCCGCAGCCACCTGTCACCTGGCGTTTGCCTCCCGATCAGCAGCGCGATGCAGTTAGCTCATCGCGGCCGCATAAACACTGTGGTATGCGATGCACCGTGTTTGGCACCGGTTACCTCGGTGCCACCCACGCCGTCGGGATGGCGGAACTCGGGCACGAGGTCATCGGGGTCGATATCGATCCAGGTAAGGTCGCAAAGCTCGCCGGCGGCGACATCCCGTTCTACGAGCCCGGCTTACGAAAGCTACTGACCAAAAACCTCGCCGCGGGCAGGCTTCGGTTCACCACCGACTACGACATGGCAGCCGAGTTCGCCGACGTGCATTTCCTGGGCGTTGGCACGCCGCAAAAGAAGGGCGAATACGGGGCCGACCTGCGCCATGTCCATGCCGTCATCGACACGCTGGTGCCGAAGCTGACCAGATCAGCTGTGCTCGTTGGCAAGTCGACGGTTCCGGTGGGCACCGCAGCCGAGCTGGGTCAGCGGGCCGCCGCGCTGACGCGCCCGGGAGTCGATGTCGAAATCGCCTGGAATCCGGAGTTCCTGCGCGAGGGGTTCGCGGTGCACGACACCCTGGAACCGGACCGGATTGTGCTTGGCGTACAAGATGATTCGCCTCGCGCCGAGGCGGTGGTGCGGGAGCTGTACGCACCGATGCTCGACGCCGGGGTGCCTTTCTTGGTGACCGATTTGCAGACCGCAGAGTTGGTCAAGGTTTCGGCCAATGCCTTTCTGGCAACCAAGATTTCGTTCATCAACGCGATCTCCGAGGTGTGCGAGGCGGCGGGTGCCGATGTCACCCTGTTGGCCGATGCGCTCGGATACGACTCACGGATCGGACGCAAATTCCTCAACGCGGGTTTGGGTTTCGGCGGCGGATGCCTGCCCAAGGACATCCGCGCGTTCATGGCCCGCGCCGGCGAGCTCGGGGCCAACCAGGCGCTGACCTTCCTGCGCGAGGTGGACAGCATCAACATGCGCCGACGTACCCGGATGGTCGAGCTGGCCACCGCCGCGTGCGGCGGCTCGCTGCTGGGTGCCAACATCGCCGTACTCGGCGCGGCGTTCAAGCCCGAATCCGACGATGTGCGCGACTCGCCTGCGCTCAACGTCGCGGGCCAGCTGCAGCTCAACGGTGCCGCGGTCAACGTGTACGACCCGAAAGCCCTGGACAATGCCCGTCGCCAGTTCCCGACGCTGAACTACGCGGTTTCCGTCGAGGAGGCGTGCGAGGGCGCGGACGCGGTCCTGGTGCTCACCGAATGGCAGGAGTTCATCGACCTCGGCCCCGAAGACTTGGCCGACCAGGTGCGAGCCCGAGTCATTGTCGATGGGCGCAATTGCCTTGATGCCGCGCACTGGCAGCAGGCCGGCTGGCGGGTGTTCAGGCTCGGCGCGCCCAGACTTTAGGGGCTCTAGGCGACACGCTCGTACACGATCAGCCGGTCGTGTATGCCCCAAAATTGAACCGGCTGGCGGGAATCGATTTTGGTCCAACCCTTTTCGAGTATCAGGTTGATCTCGTCATCGCCCGTGTGAACCTGGTCCTCGTCGATGTAGATGATGCGATTCCCCTGGTAGGCCGCCACTATGCGGGCACCGACGCCCTGGGCATAGGGCGGCCAGGAAAGGAATAGCGTCCTGTCAGGGTGCAGTGCCACGGCCTCGACGCAGTCCTTCGGGCCGACCCGGGCGTAGAGGTCCTCGGCGTGCCAACCATTGGTCACCAGCGCCGTACCGGGGTTCAGGTCGTAGCAGACGACATCGACCCCCAGCTGCCCGAGCAGGTAGGCCCAATAGCCCGTCCCCGCAATCGGATCGACCAAGGCGCCTTGAGCATGCTCGGCCACGAACGCCACGGTATCGGGGTCGGGAATGGTCCAGCAGTACTTCCTGACGAGCCGTAGCCGGTTCGGGAAGCGGGCCATGCTCTCTGCGACGGGCCGGTCCAAACGGAACTCACCGACCACCGGGTTGCCCCGGAAGCTATCGGCCTCAACGTAATCCTTGACGGCGTCCCAGAAGGGATTGTTGATCACCCGGTACTCCCTTTCCCCGATAAATGTTGCGCCATGTCGTGTCGGCGCGGGGTCCGGGACGTTAAATCGAGGTCAGGCCGGATCAGAAGGGCGGCGGCTTGTTGCGTTCCGCGGCACGGCCGGCGTTCAGGGCCCGCTCGGCATCGATGCGGTACGCGCGGTCCTGTTCTCGGGTCCGGCGGCGGGTGGGCATCATGATGCCGCGCAGCCCGCTCGGGCGTTCTGCCGTTGGGGCGCTTGGCAATTCGCCGGTGGGCAGGCATAGGGCCGGAAACAGCAGCCGGCTACCGGGTCGGGTGATGTAGGTGCGTCCGCTCGGAGATATCCAGGTGATGGTGCCGTCGGGGTGTTGCCGATCGCGCCAGCCGTCGGGACCTGACCAGAAAGTTTTGAGCAAGTGATGCTTGCGGCACAGACACTTGAGGTTGGACGGGTGGGTGAGGCCCAGCGGGTAGGGCACGGTGTGATCGATGTCGCAGAATTCGGCGGGTCGGTCGCAACTCGGGAACCGGCAGGTCAGATCGCGGCACCGGATAAAGCGTTGCAGCTGGGCCGAGGGGCGGTACCCCGGCTCTGGTGGGCTATCGCCGGGATGGCGTACTGGCTTGACGGCGGCGCCGCCGGTGATCAACTCGGCCAGCAAAGGTGCGGGCAACGTGGCGCCGCCGACGATCCGGGCCGAAGGCAATCGGACCGCCGCGGGTTCGGGGTCGGGATCGGGAGCCAGCGCCTCACTCAGCGGTGTGTCACGTGTGATCGGTCGCCGGTCGGGCTCGCCCGAGGTGTGCGGGTCGGGGCGGGCGGTGAGCGCTGAGGCCTCAGCCACCACGTGGACAACGACGGCGGTCGCCCGGGGATCGGTGTCGGCGCTGGCGGGGCAATCGGGAGTCCCGCATGAGCAGACCAGCTGTTCACCTCCGGCGGCCAACGTCCCCAGGGCGTCGGCGCGGCGCTGGGCGATGGTGCGGGGATCTGCGTCGCAGACCTGGTGGGCCATTTGAGTGAGCCGGCGGTCCAACACTGCGGCGTCGTTGCTCAGCAACGAGCCCCATAGCGACGTGGTGCCGCTGCCGTCATCGTCCGGGCCGATCACTACGTCACGCCCGCGTGCGCCGGCCCGGGTGCGCCGCACCGCCTCCGGGTCGTGCCGGTCGACGATGGCGTCGATGGCAATGGCGGACTTGGCTACCGACAGCGGTCCGAAATGCCTCGCCTCCTCGGCAAGGGCGGTGTCGACGAGGCCCATGGTGTCGGGGTCGGTGATCAAGTCGGTGTGCCAGACGATCGTGGTCGCCAGTCGGGTACTGATGCTGCCCTCAGCGAATAGAGCAGCCACTTTGGGTAGCCGATCCCGCAGCGCCACCGCCAGATACATCTGGCCCGAGGCCATGGTGTGGCTGATGTTCTGTGCGGCCGCCACGTCGGCGGCTATGGCGTCCCAGTTGTCGCACGACCAGTGCGCGTGGTGGGTGGGCCCGTCGGCGTGGCGGGACACCAGCTCTGCGATCGCGGACAGCCGCCGCGCAGCCGCGGCTGCCTCCGCCCGCGCGGCCTCCTCGATCCCGGCCACCACGGCGGCGTCGTCGGCGCCCCGCCACAATCCATCGAACATGCTTTCGATTTTAGGCGAGAGTCCGACACCAGCACCCGTCGAAATCGCAGACTATGCATAAAGTCGCAACTGTGGATAACCACGCCGGGTAGCCTGACCGACGTGGACTACGCGGCCGCATTCCTCCAAGAGAATCGCGCTTTTTCGGACCTGATCCGCGACGCCGACGAGTCCCTGCCCGTGCCCACCTGCCCGGGCTGGAACATCCAGAAACTGTTGCGCCACGTCGGCCGAGGCGACCGCTGGGCAGCGCAGATCGTCAGCGAGCGACGCGACGACTACCTCGATCCCCGCAGCGTCGAAGGCGGCAAACCGCCACCAAATCCCGACGACACGATCTCCTGGCTGCACGGCGGCGCGCAGCGGCTGCTCGACGCCGTCGAGCTGTCCGGCGTGGAAACCCCGGTCTGGACGTTCCTCGGGCCGCGCCCGGCGAACTGGTGGATACGACGCCGCCTGCATGAGGTGGCGGTGCACCGCGCCGACGTCGCCATCGCACAAGGCGGCGACTTCACGCTCGAACCCGACATCGCGGCGGACGGGATCACCGAATGGCTGGAGCGCGTCGCCATTCGGGCCGGAAGCGACGGGACGCCGCTGCCGCTCGAGGACGGCAACACCATGCACTTGCACGCCACCGACCCGGGGCTCGGTGAAGCCGGCGAATGGACGATCGGTGTCTGCGACGACGGGATCACCTGGTCACACGAGCACGGCAAGGGCACCGTGGCGCTGCGCGGTGGCGCCACCGAGCTGCTGCTGGCGATCGTGCGACGAGTGCCGGTCGCCGATACCGGCATCGCGGTGTTCGGCGACGACGCGGTGTGGCAAAAGTGGCTGGACCGAACGCCGCTTTAGCAAAAGCGCACGGTAATTTGCACACCATGACCACATCGGAGCTCGCCACCGTTCTGGCTTGGCACGACGCCCTCAACGCCTCGGACCTCGACACCCTGGTGGCCTTGTCCAGCGACGACATCGACATCGGCGACGCGCACGGAGCCACCCAGGGTCATGCGGCGTTACGCCGGTGGGCCGCCTCCCATACCGCGACCGCGGAGCCGGGCCGGATCTACGTGCACGACGGCGTCGTGGTCGTCGAACAGAGGATCAGCAATCCCGACGATCCCGGCGCCGCCACGACCGCCGCGTCGGCATTTCGGATAGTTCGCGACCACGTCACCGCGGTGTTCCGGCATGATGACTTGGCGTCGGCGCTGGACGCCACCGAACTCAGCGAGGCCGACCTCGTAACTTAGGTCGTTTAGGCAAAGGAGCCTTACATGCGCGGAATCATTTTGGCCGGGGGTTCGGGCACCCGCTTGCATCCGATCACCATGGGCATCAGCAAGCAGCTGCTGCCGGTGTACGACAAGCCGATGGTCTACTACCCGCTGTCCACGCTGATGATGGCCGGCGTCCGCGACATCCTGGTGATCACGACCCCGCACGACGCGGCCGGGTTTCAGCGGCTCCTTGGCGACGGCTCGCAATTCGGCATCAACCTCAGCTATGTGAAGCAGGATCAACCCGACGGTCTGGCGAAGGCTTTCGTCCTCGGCGCCAATCACATCGGTAACGACTCCGTGGCTTTGGTGTTGGGGGACAACATCTTCTACGGCCCCGGACTAGGCACTAGCTTGAGTCGCTTCCAATCCATCAGCGGCGGCGCCATTTTCGCGTATTGGGTGGCTAATCCCTCGGCCTACGGTGTTGTCGAATTCAGCGCGGACGGCATGGCGCTGTCGCTGGAGGAGAAACCCGAAACACCGAAGTCCAATTACGCGATACCGGGTTTGTATTTCTACGACAACGACGTTATCGAGATCGCCAAGGGCTTGAAGAAATCGGCGCGCGGTGAGTACGAGATCACCGACATCAACCGGACCTACCTCCACCGGGGCCGGCTGGCCGTCGAGCAGATGGTCCGCGGCACGGCCTGGCTGGACACCGGCACGTTCGACTCGCTGCTGGACGCCAGCGATTTCGTGCGCACGCTGGAACGGCGGCAGGGCCTGAAGGTCAGCGTTCCCGAGGAGATCGCCTGGCGGCGGGGCTGGATCGCGGACGAGGAGTTGGCCGAACGGGCGCGCACCGTCGTCAAGTCCGGGTATGGCCGCTACCTGCTGGAGCTGCTGGAACGTCCTCGCTGACCCCGCCCGGTTTGGCCAGCACCGCGGCGATCGCCGTCGTCAACGGCACCGATAGCGCCAGTGCGATGCCGCCGACCGCCGAGCGGACCAGCTCGATGGCCACGCTCTCGCTGATCAGCACGTCACTCAGCGACCGGTTGGCGACGCTGAACAGCAACAGCAGCGGCAGCGAACTGCCGGCGTAGGCCAGCACCAACGTGTACACCGTGCTGGCGATGTGGTCGCGGCCCACCCGGATCGCACCCAGGAAGATGGCCCGCCGCGAGGTATTCCCGCCGAGACGGGCGAGCTCGAACACCGTCGACGCCTGGGTCACGGTGACGTCGTTGAGCACACCCAGCGAACCGATGATGAAGCCGGCGAGCAGCAGGCCGCTGATCGACACGTTGCCGAGATACACGGTGACCTGAGAGTTCTGCTCGTCCGACAGGCCCGTCAGATGAGCCAGATCGATTGCCGCCCAAGACAATCCCGCCGCCAACAACAACGACGACAAGGTGCCCAGCAGGGCGGCGCTGGTCCGCAGATTGACTCCGTGCGCGAGGTAGATGACCGCGTACAGGATCGCCGCCGACGCCACCAGCGCCACCGGGACCGCGGGCGCGCCGTCGCGCAGTGCCGGCAGCAGGAACACCACCAGCACGGCGAAGGCGACCACGATGCCGACCAGCGCCAGCAGTCCGCGCCAGCGGGCCACCGCGACGATCACCACCGCGAACGCCAGCGCAAGAACGACCAGCGGCCAGCCGCGTTCGAAGTCGTAAAACGCGTACGTCGTGGTGCCCTGTGCGTCGACGGACCGGATGACCCGGATGTGATCGCCCGCGGCGAGCTGCGGCTGTCCGGGGCCGGGGGAGAACTCCAGCAACGTGCCGGCGCCCGCGTTCGGTCCGGAATCGATCGCCACCCGGGCTAGCACGCATCGCCCGGCGCCCGGGGTTGCGGGAAGCGGCGCAGTGGTCACCAC
The DNA here is from genome assembly GCA_963708995.1 of uncultured Actinomycetota bacterium. Classification (GTDB taxonomy): domain Bacteria; phylum Actinomycetota; class Actinomycetes; order Mycobacteriales; family Mycobacteriaceae; genus Mycobacterium. Next base: position 176,699 of record CAVPUR010000019.1, on the reverse strand, counting down.
CTGTCCGGCCGACGGGCTGCCGCAGTCGCCCAACCCGCTGGACAGCACGTGTCCGCTCACGGTGGTCACCGCGCCGCCGGACGCGTTCTGGTACGGCATCGGGACGTCGACATGCTGGCGGCTCGGCCATAGCCAGACCGCGCCGGCTATCACCGCGATACCGATCGCGGCCAGCAACCCAACGACGATCTTGGCGGGCAGCGGATCCAAGGACTTCGTCGGCGAGGGCCCCGACGACAAGCTGTGCGAGTGCGCATGTGCGTGGGTCACCCGCTCCACGGTAGGGTTGTTCGTCACGAGGTTGGCCAATTCGAGGACTGCGCCACCCGAACGGCGATACGATCTCGTGATTAGCGTCGGGAGGAACCGGTATGTCGTTTGTCGTTGCGGCAACCGAAGCGGTGGCATCAGCCGCCCAGGATTTGACGAACATCGGTTCGACAATCGACGCTGCCGGCGCGGTCGCGGGGGCTTCGACCAGGGGTGAGCTCGCGGCGGCCGCCGATCAGGTGTCGGTGGCGGTTGGACAGATGTTTTCCGAGCACGCCGAGGCCTACCAGGGCATTCGCGCTCAGATCGCCGATTTTCACCAGCAGTTTGTTCAGGCCGTAAGCGCCGCGGGCCAGGCGTATGCGACTGCTGAAGCGCAGAACGCGTCACCTTTGCAGACGGGCGTGCGCGACTTGCTCGGGTGATCTGCCCTTACTGCCGGTAGCTGGTCAGGAAGTTTCCCAACCGGTCGATCGCGGCGGCGAGATCACGTGACCACGGCAGCGTCACGATCCGCAGATGGTCGGGCGCGGGCCAGTTGAACCCGGTGCCCTGCGTGACCAGGATCTTTTCCTGCAGCAACAGGTCGAGGACCAGCTGCTCGTCGTCGGCGATGTCGTAGACCTCGGGATCCAGCCGGGGGAACGCATACAGGGCACCCTCCGGTTTGACGCAGGACACCCCGGGGATCTCGTTGAGCTTGGTCCAGGCCACGTCGCGCTGCTCAAGCAGCCGACCGCCGGGTAGCACCAGGTCCTCGATGCTCTGATGGCCGCCGAGGGCGACCTGAATCGCGTGTTGCGCGGGGACGTTCGGGCATAGCCGCATATTCGCCAGCAGGCTGATGCCCTCGATGAAGCTGCCGGCGTGGTCCTTGGGCCCGGTGATGGCCAGCCAGCCGGCCCGATACCCGGCGACCCGATAGGCCTTGGACAGGCCGTTGAACGTCAGGCACAGCAGATCCGGCGCCAGGGTGGCCAGGCTGATGTGCTGGGCGTCGTCGTAGAGGATCTTGTCGTAGATTTCGTCGGCGAGCAGCAGCAGCTGGTGCTTGCGCGCCAGGTCGACGATCTGGATGAGGATCTCGCGGCTGTAGACCGCGCCGGTGGGATTGTTGGGGTTGATCACGACCAGCGCCTTGGTTCGCTCGGTGATCTTCGATTCCATGTCGGCGATGTCGGGCTGCCAGCCCTGGGTCTCGTCGCACAGGTAATGCACCGGTGTGCCGCCCGCCAGCGAGGTCGACGCCGTCCACAGCGGGTAATCGGGCGCCGGGATCAGCACCTGATCGCCGTTGTCCAGCAGGGCCTGCAGCGTCATCGTGATCAGCTCGGAGACCCCGTTGCCCAGGTAGACGTCGTCGACATCGAACCGGGGGAAGCCGTCGACGAGCTCGTAGCGGGTGACCACCGCACGCCGGGCCGGCAGGATGCCCTTCGAGTCGGAGTAGCCCTGCGCGTACGGCAGCGCCTGGATCATGTCGCGCATGATCACGTCGGGGGCCTCGAAGCCGAACGGCGCCGGGTTGCCGATGTTGAGCTTGAGGATGCGGTGCCCTTCGCCCTCCAACCGCGCCGCGTGCTGGTGTACCGGGCCGCGGATTTCGTACAGGACGTCCTGGAGCTTGGACGACTGCGCGAACGACCGCGGCCGGTGATGACCGAGGGCGTGCACGGGCAGCTGGTGAGGTGTCACGTCACCTATGGTGCCATTGCTGTCTACCGAAATTTGCTGACTCTTATCGAACCGTGATCAGCGCTTGCCCGGAGGACGGGCTCCGCGTGCGATTCCCAGGCCCTTTACCGGCGCGGCAGGCGGGGCGGCTGCGCCGTCGGTCTCTTTTTCGGCCTCGGGCTCTGGCTTTGCTTCCGGCTCGGGAGCTGGGGCCTCCGGCTCCTCCTCCTTGGCGGGCGCGGGAGCTGGGGCCGCCGCTTTCTTGGCGCTGGGCCGCTTGGCGCCGGCCGCGATGCCCAAGCCCTTCACGGGTGCCGCGGGCGCCGCGGGTGCCGCGGCTTCCGGTTGGGCCGGTGCCTCGGCTGCCGGCTCCACGTCCGCTGGCTTTTCAGCGGCGGGGGCCTCTTGAGTCGAAGCCTTCTTGCCGCCGGGTCGCTTGGCTCCGCCGGCGATGCCCAGCCCCTTGGCGGGCGCGGCGGCGGCGGGCGCCTCGGCCGCCTTAGCTTCGGCAGGTGCCGCCTTCTTGGCGCCGGGCTTCTTGGCGCCGCCGGCGATGCCCAGTCCCTTGGCGGGTGCGGCGGGCGCCGCGGCTGCAGGCTCTGCAGAGGGCTCCGTCGAGGGCTTTTCTGAAGGCTCCGCGGGCGCTTCTTCGGCGGGCGGCTCGGCCAGTGCGGCCGGTGCGGCGGCCTTGGGTGCTTTGGCGGCGCGCTTTTCGGCTACTTCTGCTTCCTTGGCGGCCGTGCCCTTCTCCGGCAGCGTCGCCTTGTCGTATTCGAGCGACCCGAGCAGTATCTGGGCCACGTCGAGCACCTCAACGCCGCTGCGACCGGCTTCTTCCTGTCGGTCGTTGACGCCGTCGGTGACCATCACCCGGCAGAACGGGCAGGCGGTGGCGACGGTGGCGGCCCCGGTGGCCAGCGCCTCGTCGACGCGTTCGTGGTTGATTCGCTTGCCGATGTGCTCTTCCATCCACATGCGGGCACCGCCGGCGCCGCAGCAGAAGCTGCGGTCGGCGTGGCGCGGCATTTCGGTGAGGTTGGCTCCCGCGGCCCCGATCAGCTCGCGCGGCGCCTCGTACACCTTGTTGTGCCGGCCCAGGTAGCACGGGTCGTGGTAGGTGATGTCTTGTGAGACCGGAGTGACCGGAACCAATTTCTTGTCGCGCACCAGCCGGTTGAGCAGCTGGGTGTGGTGCAACACCGAGTAGTTGGCGCCGAGCTGCCGGTATTCCTTGCCGAGTGTGTTGAAGCAGTGCGGGCAGGTGACCACGATCTTGCGGTCGACGGTCTCCACACCTTCGAACAGCCCGTCCAGGGTCTCGACGGCCTGTTGGGCCAGCTGCTGGAACAGGAATTCGTTGCCGGAGCGGCGTGCCGAGTCGCCGTTGCAGGACTCCCCGGTGCCCAGCACCAGGTACTTGACCCCCGCGATGGCGAGCAATTCGGCGACGGCCTTGGTGGTCTTTTTGGCCTTGTCGTCGTAGGCGCCCGCGCAGCCCACCCAGAACAGGTATTCGAAGCCGTCGAAGCTGTCGACGTCCTGGCCGTAGACGGGCACGTCGAAGTCGACCTCGTCGATCCAATTGGTGCGGTCCCCGGCGTTCTGCCCCCACGGGTTGCCCTTGGTTTCCAGGTTCTTGAACAGTGTCGACAGCTCGGACGGGAACTCCGACTCCATCATCACCTGGTAGCGGCGCATATCGACGATGTGGTCGACGTGCTCGATGTCCACCGGGCACTGCTCGACGCAGGCGCCGCAGGTCACGCAGGACCACAGCACGTCGGGGTCGATCACGCCGCCCTGCTCGGCGGTGCCGACCAGCGGGCGGGCCGCCTGCTCGGGCCCATGCCCGGGTACCCGGCCGAAGCCGGACTCCGGCACGTGGTGGCCCTCTTCCTTGACCGTCTCGAGGTCCAGACCCTCCAGCGGCTCGGAGGTCTTCTCCCCAAGGATGTAGGGCGCCTTGGCCATCCAGTGGTCGCGCAGGTCCATGATGACGAGCTTTGGCGAGAGCGGCTTGCCGGTATTCCAGGCCGGGCATTGCGACTGGCAGCGCCCGCACTCGGTGCAGGTGGCGAAGTCGAGCATGGCCTTCCAGGTGAAGTCCTCGATCTTGCCGCGGCCGAACTCGGCGTCATCGGGCGGGTTTTCGAAGTCGATCGGCTTGCCGCCGGACTCGACCGGCAGCAGCGGGCCCAGCCCGTCGGGCAGCCGCTTGAAGATGCACGTTGATCGGCGCCAGGAAGATGTGCATATGCTTGGAGTGCAACACGATCAGCAGGAAGCCCAGCATGACGCCGATGTGCAGCATCAGCGCGACGGTCTCGATGATCTCGTTGGTGTGTTGACCCAGCGGCTCCATCAGGTTGCCCATGAAGTGCGAGAAGAAGGCGCCGCGGCCGTACGGGAACTCGTCGCCAAGCGCATTCACCGACGCCCCGCGGAAGATGGCGTACGTCCAGATGACGTTGAAGATCATGAACAGGGCGAGCCAGGCAGCGCCCAGGTGTGAGCCGTAGAACCGTGACTTGCGGCCGTATTCTTTCGGCTCGCTACGCAGTCGGATGATCGCGAACGTGACGATGCCGGTCGCACGGCCAGCGCGAAGAAGTCCTGCAGGGCGCCCAGCGCGTCCCAGCGGCCGATGATCGGGATGTGGAAGTTCGGCTGGAACAGCACGCCGTAGGCCTCGATGTAGACCGTGAGCAGGATGAAGAAGCCCCACATGGTGAAGAAGTGCGCCAAGCCCGGCAGCGACCACTTCAGCAGTTTGCGCTGCCCGAACACCTCGGAGATCTGCGCCCAGATCCGGGCGCCCAGCTCGTCGGTGCGCCCGCTGACTGGTTGGCCGGACATGATCAGCTTGAACAGCCAGAAGACGCGGCGCGCAGCAAACAATCCCACGATTGCCGTCATGCTCAGGCCCAGCACCATTCTGATGAGCGTCTGCGTGGTCACAGAAGGTCTCCCCAATGCATAGTCACTCGACGAAAACTCGTTCGATCAGCTTGCTCATAGTGACATCTGCGCCGGTTCCGAAGCGAGAAAGGCTGCCCTAAGTCAACGCCTCGTTAACGTCGCTCAACGCCGCTCAACGTCTCCAAGGGGGCTCAAAGGGCCGCAGCGGGAACGGCCTTTCCCGCGTGGGCGGCGACGCGGTGGTGGTCACCTGCGACGTTGAGGGCGGCTGGGTGGTCGTGGGCGGCGGGGCCGTCGTGGTCGGTGGCGGCGGCGCGGCCGTGGTGGTGGGCTCGTAGGTCGTCGTCACCGGCGGCGGGTTGTTGGTGGTGGGCGGCGGCGGGATCACCGAGGTGGAGGTGCTGTTGTCGGGCGCGGTGATCGTCACGGTTTGCGGCGTTGGCGGGGGCGCGCTGGGCGGGGTGGTGTTGACCGGGTTGGTGTTGGTATGGCCAAGGGTCAGGGCCAACACCACCGCCACCAGCACGGCCAGAATGGCGCCGGCCACGGTGAGGACCAGCGCTGTGCGCTTGTACCACGGCAGCCGTCCGGCCTCCTCCGCGTATCGCTGGTCGGCTGGATCGTCGAATCCCGCTGCCTCCCTGGCATATTCGCGGCTGTGTTCGCCGCCGGTGTAGGGGACCGGCTCGTCGCCCCCGTCGGCGTCTTCCGACCAGGCCAGCGGCACTGGCGCTGCCGACTCAGTGGGGACCGCCTGGGTCGGCGGGGCGGCGCTGGCCATCTGGGTCGGTGTTTCGATGACGGGTGCCGCGGCCGTCGGTGCGCCCGCCGACGATTGCTGCTGACCGAGCACGGCCGCGCCGACGGCGGCGCTGACGACGGGTTGCGGTGAGGTGAAGATCGGCACTTGCAGGCGTTCCGACAGTCGGGTGGCGAGCACCGGCATGCTCGCGCCGCCGCCGACGGTCGCCACGGCCGCCAGGTTGGCCCGAATTCCGTTGCGCTGCAAGATCTCTTCGACAGTGGAGACGAATCGGTCCAGCGGTCTGGAGATCAGTTGCTCAAATTCCGTTCTGGACAGCCGGATATCGGCACCGGCACCCGTCGCGATGGTGGCCTCGCCGGCACCTGACAGTTCTTCCTTGGCGCGCCGGCATTCACCGAGCAGGCGCGCCTGCGACGCCATTCGTACGGTGTCGGTGTCGGCGCCGGAGCCGCTCGCCCGCAGGTGATTTGCGATCAGCTGGTCGATCTCGTCGCCGGAGAAGTCGCCGTAGCGGACGGACGAGCCGACCTGCTGAAAGTTCGACGCGGCGTTGCTCAGGGTGATGCTGGTGCCGCCGGCGCCGAAGTCGCACAGGGCGACGACGCCGTTCGTCGGGAACCCCGGTCTGGTGCGCAGTGCCGTGAGCGCGGCCGTGGCGTCCGAGATCAGCAGCGGAGGCACGCCGTTGGGCGCCAGGGCCGGCTGGGCGAAAAACTCGTCACGCAGCGCCGCGGACTGGCGCTCGGACCAATATGCGGGGATCGCGATCGCGATCGGTGTTCCGTAGCCGACCGTTCGTGCCATCGCCTCGAGCGCTTCGACCGTCAGCGCCTCGCCGAGGTATTTCGTCCCGTCGGCCGCCACCAACGGGGACCCGTCACCGACCCGCTCGACGAAGCCCCGCATCACCAGGCCGGGTTCGTTGAGGTTCGGGTTTTCCTCCGGCAGGCCAACTTCGCCCGCCCGATTGTCGAAGATTGTCAACACGGATTTGCGGCTCACCGCAGCGCTGCCCACCCGGGCGGCGACCAGATTGGCCACCCCGATCGAGAGCCCCAGCGACTCGGTCATATCGCATACCCCTGTGTTTGTCGGATCGCTGGCGGTCGGCTCGCCGCCCTCACCATAGCGGGATCATCAAGCCCCGAACGCTGGGCACGCGCACCGCTACCGATCAAAACGGCAGCTTTATCCCCGGCGGCAGCTGGGGCAGGTGTGGGTGATGCTTCGTTGTCGGCGGGTTGGTTGGCTGGTATGTCGGTTGCTGCTTGTTGGCGGCGGGACTTCGCTGCTGGGCGGCGGCGTCGTCTCGGTCGTCGAGCTGGCCGGTGACGGCGTCGTCGTCGGGGTGGTGGCCGAGGTGGTCGGCGCGGTTGTGGAGGCCGTCGTCGACGACGGGGCCGGGCTGGTGCCTTCGTCACCGCCCATCAGTTCGCCGATCCCGTAGACGATCAGCGCGATCAGGATCAGAACCAGCAGCAGCCAGGCGATCAGTAGCGGGGGGCTGCGATACCACGGCGCCGGCTGGAACCCCTCGCGTTCGGATTCGAGGGTTTCCCCGTCCACGCCGTAGGCGGCCTTCGTCGTCTGCTGGTTGTTGAAGTCGTCCGATGGGCCGTTACCTGCCACGGCAACGATGGTACTGACCCCAGCTGTCAGTGCTGATCAGAAGGTGTTGACCTGCTCGATGCTGACGAACATGCCGTGGTGAGTGTGGCTGTTGGTGAACTTGGTGCCATCGGTGGTGGCGTTGATCGTCCAACCCAGCGCGTCGTAGGTCTTGTAGTCGATGGTGACCGTCGGGATGGCGCCCAGGTTGCCCAGCACCCACTGCACGGAGCCCCCGGCGGTGATGCTGACGCCGTTGGCGTGTTCGCCGTCTTGCAGGGGTGAGTGGGTGAACGGTGCCTCACAGCCGACGCTGTCCTTATTGATCTGGCAACGCGTCACACCGGACTTGGTTTCGATGAAGACGTAACCGTTCTGGTCGGGCGGCAGGGGAATGGCGCCGGCCGGCGCGGTGGGGTTCGCCGGTGCGCTCGGGGGGCCCGGGGCCGCTGTCGGTGCCGGCGTCGGAGTGCTGGGCTCTGGGCTCAGCCGCGGCGTGGGAAAGGAGGGTTCGGTTGGTCCCGTTCCCGGCAGGGCGACTGGCTTGCCGTCGATGATCGTGCTGCAGCCGGCGACCAGCACGACGCCGGCCAGCAGGGCCCACCGTGCCTGACGCAGTAACCGCACGCGCCAAGAGTACGCAGGAGGGGACGCAAGTTACTGCAGTGACGCGGTTTTGGAACCGCGCCGATGGCAAGCTGTGATCGGCTAAGCGCCGGTGTCGCCTTCGTCGGCGGTGGTCCGCACACGATCGCGGACCAGATACCAGCCGCCGATGAGGGCGGGAATGCCGATCACCGCCGCGCCGAGCATCCAGGGACCTTGCACTTTGTCGAAGAACATCAGGACCAGCACGGCGACCAGGAAAACCAGCGTGGCATAGCCGCTGTACGGCGCGAACGGCATCCGGAACTTGGGCCGCTCCAGTTGTCCGGCCTTCGCCAACTGGTAGAACCGCAGCTGGCACGCCACGATCGTGCCCCACGCCACCACGACACCCACCGACGCGATGTGCAGCACGATCTCGAAGGCCTGGTGGGGTACGAACGCGTTGAGCGCGATGCCGAACAGGCCGATTCCGGCGGTCAGCAGGATGCCGCCGTACGGCACGCCGTTCCTGGACATCGGCATGGTGAACTTCGGGCCGCTGCCGCTCATCGCCATCGACCGCAGGATCCGGCCAGTGGAGTACAGCCCGGCGTTCAGACTGGACAGCGCGGCGGTGAGAACCACGAGGTTCATCAGGCTGCCCGCCCCCTTGAAGCCGGCCTTGGAGAAGAAGGTGACGAACGGGCTGACACCGGCCTTGTAGGAGGTGTAGGGCAGCAGCAGCCCGAGCAGGATCGTCGACCCGATGTAGAAGACCGCGATCCGGAATACCACCGAGTTGATCGCGCGCGGCATGACCTTCTCCGGGTTCTCCGTTTCACCCGCCGCGATGCCGACCAGTTCGATGGCGGCGTAGGCGAATACGACGCCCGAGGTGACGAGCACCAAGGGCAGCAGGCCGGACGGCAACAGGCCGCCGTGGCTGCTCCACAGCCCCGGCCCGGGGTCCTGGCCGTCGACCTTGAAGCGTCCGACCAGGAAGAAGGTTCCGACGATCAGGAACGTCACCAGCGCCAGCACCTTGACCAGCGAGGCCCAGAACTCCAGTTCGCCGAAGAGCTTGACCGAGATCAGGTTCATCGACACCACCACGACCAGCGCGATCAACGCGAGGGTCCACTGCGGGATGGCCTGGAACGCGTGCCAGTAGCGGCAGTACGTCGCGATCGCGGTGGTGTCCACAATGCCCGTCATCGCCCAGTTCAGGAAGTACATCCAGCCCGCGGCGAAAGCCACTCTCTCCCCGAAGAATTCGCGCGCGTAGGACACGAATGATCCCGACGACGCGCGGTGCAGCACCAGCTCGCCGAGCGCGCGCAGGATCAAAAAGACGAAAATGCCGCAGATCCCGTAGACGATGAACAAACCGGGTCCCGCCGACGCAAGCCTGCCCCCCGCGCCGAGGAAGAGACCCGTTCCGATCGCACCGCCGAGGGCGATCATCTGAATTTGCCGGTTCTTTAGGGCCTTGTGATAGCCCGCGTCTTCGCGCGTCAGCCGCTCGGCGGCGGCGTCTAGCGGTGGCGCCATTTTTTCGAGCTCCTATCGCCCCAGGAACGGACTGGCTGTCAGGCTAACCGACCTGTGCGCGACTGGCTCGCTCAACCGGTGGCCGGTTACAGATGCAGCAGTTGTTCGGCGTTGCGATGGCCGATGTTCGCCCGGTCGTCATCCCCGAGGGGCAGATTGTCCAGGAACGCGCGCGCATTTTTCATCGAGCCGAAGGGGTAGTCGGTCGAGAACGCGACCCGGCCGACGCCGACCTGCGCGACCAGATTCGCGTAGGTCGCTTCGTCGTTGAAGTTGGCGAAGGTGTAGTGCAAGTTCTCCCGCAGGTAGGTACTCACCGGGTGCCGCAGGCCGGTCAGCTCCGGCCTCAGCGTGGCGTCGAACCGGGGCAGCATGAACGACGTCGCCTCGCCCATGTGGCCGATGACGATCTGCAACGTGGGGTGGCGGTCGAACACCCCACCGAGAATCATGCGCAGCACGTGCGTGGCCGTGTTGATGTGCCAACCCCAACCCACCGTGGCGAGCGCGAAGGTGACTTCGTCGGAAAACCCGCCATAGCAGGACTCGATCACGGCCGCCGGCGGAATGGTGGGGTGCAGGTAGATCGGGACGTTGAGATCCACCGCGCGGGCCAGCACCGGTTCGAAGTACGGATCGTCCAGGTAGACGCCTTGGCAGTGGCCGTTGATGACCGCGCCCACAAAACCGAGTTCGCGCACCGCTCGCTGCAATTCGTCAGCCGCGGCGTCGGGCGCGCTGATGGGCAGGGTGGCGAAGCCGGCCAGCCGATCCGGGTACCGGCGCACCGCCGCGGCCAGCTCGTCGTTGCACGTGCGGGCCGTGCGCACGGCCGCGGGGGCATCCAGTTGCTCCACCCCGGGTGCGACCAGCGACAGCACGGCCAGGTCGACGCCCGCCTCGTCCATCGCCGCGATGCGCCCGTCACCGAGGTCGGTGAGTTGTTCGGCCAAGTTGGGGCGTGATTTATGCCAGCTGCCCGGTCCGTTGAGGAATGCTGCTGTCGCATAATGCTCTTCAAGGGCGATAGTTCTCAAGGTTCTCAAGGTCTTCACTCCTCCAACACTCTGGTGGCCGCGGACCAGCGCGGCAGCTCGTCGCGCCGGCCGGCCAGCCGGACGTTTTTGTGATACCCGTATTCGGCCAGCGTCTCCTGCGCGTGCTCGCGCCCGAACCCGCTGTGGCCGATGCCGCCGAATCCGCTACCGACGGCGACCCGGACATAGTTGTTGACGAAGACGGTCCCCGCCTTGATCTGCCGGCTCACCCGCATCACTCGGTCGATGTCCCGGCTGAAAACCGCTGCGACGAGACCGAATTGGGTGCCGTTGGCGATCCGCACCGCCTCGTCCTCGTCGGAGAACGGGATCAGTGTGACGACCGGACCGAAGATCTCCTCGGTGGCCACCCGCATGTCGGGAGTGACGTCCGTCAGCAGGGTGGGCGGCACGTAGAAGCCGTTCGCCAGTCGCGGGTCGCCGGGCAGCGGCGCCTGAGCGGCGATGCGGGCACCCTCTGCCGCGCCGATGTCGAGGTAGTCCAACACCCGTTTCTGCTGTGCGGCGGTGACCAACGGCCCGACTTCGGTGGCGGGGTCGGCGCCATCACCCACCCGCAACCGGCCCACCGCGGCGGCGAGCCTGCGCTCGAACTCAGTAAAGATGTTGTCCTGCACCAGAATCCGTGATGCCGCGGTGCAGGCTTCGCCCTGGTTGAAGAAGCCGCCGTCGACGGCGGCCAGCAGCGCCTCATGCAGATCGGCATCGTCGAAGACCAGCAGCGGGTTCTTGCCGCCCAGCTCCATCAACGTCGGGGTCAGGTTGGCGGCCGCGGTGCGCAACACCGCCGAGCCCGTCTGTGGGGAACCGGTGAAGGACACCTTGCCCACCAGGGGATGGCCCGCCAGCGCGGCTCCGACCGTGCCAGCCCCGGGTACCACATGCACTAATTCGTCTGATAAGTCGTCGGGCAGCACCGAGGCGATGAGTTCCACCATGCGCAGCACCACCGAGGGTGTCTGTTCGGGTGGCTTCAGGACGATGGCGTTGCCCACCGCCAGTGCGGGGGCCGTCTTCCCGGCGGTGTGGATGGGCGGCCAGTTGAACGGCACGATGCCGGCGATCACTCCGAACGGTTCCAACGTGGTCACGTCGAACACGGGGCCGTAGTCGCGCGCCTGGCTGGGCAGCACCTCGACCATGCTGCCGAAGTAATCGAAAATGCTGATCGCGGCTTCGACGTCGAAGTGACGGGCCTGGGTGATCGGCTTCCCCATCTCCAGGGATTCCAGCGCGGCGATTTCGTCCGCGTGCGCGCGGATGACATCGGCGACCTTGCGCAGATAGTGGCCGCGCTGACGGGCCGGGCGTTGCTTCCAGTCCAGGTGTGCTGCGTGGGCGGCCCGCACGGCCTGGTCCACCTGCTCTGGCCCGGACCCCTGGACTATCGCGACCGGTTGGCCGGTCGCCGGGTTATCGACTGCGAACTGGTCTTGGTCGGATGTCGACGACCAGCGGGTCCTGTTCACCTTCACGTTTCGACGTTACGGTGCCCGCGTGATCACCGCCAATGAAAACTTTCGATAGCTGTCAGCACTGATGGTGATAATGGCTGAATGGAGCTTCGCCACCTCGAGTACTTCCTCGCCGTCGCCGACACGCGCAGCTTCTCCCGGGCCGCCAAGAGGCTGCACGTCGTCCAATCCGGAGTGTCCGCGACGATCAAGGCCCTGGAGCGCGAACTCGGCGCCGAGCTGTTCGTCCGGGCCCCGGCCGGTGTGACGCTGACCCCCGCGGGACAGGAGCTGCGACCCGGGGCCCGCGCGACCCTCGACGCCGCCCGCGCGGCCAAAGACGCCGTCAACGCCACCCGTGGGGCCGTCCGCGGCACCGTCACCCTGGGGACCCTGACGTCGATCAGCGTCATCGACCTGCCCGCCCTGTTGACTGACCTGCATGCCCGGCATCCGGAAGTCCGGATCCAGTTGCGCGCCGCCAGCGCCGGGACGACGGGCCTGGCCCGCCAGCTGCGCGACGGCGATCTCGATGTCGCATTCCTGGTCTTCACCGGTGCACCACCGGCCGACCTGCACGCCCGACTCGTCGCCGAAATCGCGTTGCAGCTGGTGGTCCCCGCCGATCACCCGCTGGCCCAACGGGATTCGGTGTCGCTGGCCGATCTGGCGGGAATGTCGTTCGTCGACGGCCCGCCCGGATACGGCAATCGAACCGTGGTCGACAACGCATTCGCCGCCGCGGGCGTGGAACGGAGCGTTGCGCTGGAGGTCGCCGACATCGGTACTGCCGCGACCTACATCCGCAACGGGCTCGGCATCGGCTTCCTGAGCTGGACGATGTTGGATGTCAGCGACGACGCGGGCCTGGTGACGGTCCCGGTGGCCGACTGCGACCTGACCTGGCGGCTGTACGTCGCGACGTCGGCGACCCGTCCGCCCAGCGCCGCCACCCGCGCCCTGCTGTCGCTGATTGAGGAAAAGCTGCCGGTGCTGCCCGACGCCAAGGCAAACGTGTTGCGGCGCGGCGGAGTACGCAACCTCGGCCCGATCGCCGGGACCGGCGCCGGCGGCGCCATACCCGGCATCGGCGCCGCGGACCTGGGGGAGGTTGTTCAACTGCCCGACGAGTCGCAAGATCCGCGTTAGGCTCCTTGATGTCACGGTCACATCGCGCATCGGAGCCCACTATGACGTTCGACGCCGACCGAACTTGAGCAACATGCCCGTCGGCTGCGAGAGTTCACCGCATTCGACAACTTTTCGGATGGTGACCTGGAGCGTCTCGTCCAAACTGCACATTACATTTCCCGGTCTGTGCCATGGCCGCTGATTCGTGAACAGACCCCCTCGGATGACTGCTACATCCTGCTCAGCGGAGAGGCAGGGGTGTACGTCGGCCAGGATCGCATTGCTGTGTTGGGGCCCGGTGAGGTGATCGGTGAATCTGCGCTCCGCCGTGGGAAATTGCGTTCTGCGACGGTAACGACGATCGGACCGGCCGAGGTGCTGCGTATCGAGCGCGACGATCTCGACCGCTTGCTCGACGAGATACCCGCGCTGCGTGAAACCATGGACGCGACTGTCGCACGGCATCCACCGGTGGTCCGGGCCCAGGAGACAAATCCGAAGCGCAAGTTAAACGCCTCAGTCCCTGCGGATTTGATCGACCGGTTCGAGCGGGCCGCCGACGGCGCAGGCGTGGGCGTCGCGGCCGCGCTCGAAGATGCGCTCACCCAGTGGATCGAACGGAACAGCGCCGGGTAACGCGGCCTGCTACTTCTCGAATTCGAGACGGTGCCGGAATTCCTCGGCGATGGCTTCCAGGTTGCGAACGTCAAAGTCATTGTGAGAGGCCTGTCTTCACCGTCGGGCTCGAAAGTCGAGGGCCGTCAAGTAACGACCACGCTGGGCCGGCATGGATGTCCACCTTCAGTACAAGTCGCAACCGGCAGCGGCTGAGGGGCATCCCGATTTTGGCGAGAGCAGGCGCACCGCTGCTGGGTACGGTCAGCGCCGGCGCTGGCTATCGATACGGCGGGGCAGCGGATGGGCCCTTGGTGAAACGCTGACGGTCTGGATCAGTGCCGACCCGGATCATCTCGTATCGGCTGCGCAGATCGATTCAGCACGAGAACCGGCGCCCGCCCCCAACTGCGGGGGCAGAACGGTTCCGTCGGGTTCAAGCCGTCTCCTCGGCGCGGAAGGCGGCAGCCCAGCGCCTCGTTGCCAACCCAGCGTGGGTATCGGCCAGCGCGGCCAGATTCCGGATCCGGCGGCTGTCGAATGTCCATGGGAACGTGCGGCGCATCGGTCGATCTCGATGCGCGTAAGGCCCCCGGGGAACAAGATGCCGATGCCCGCCGTTAGGATGATCAGACAAGTTGAGTGACTCAGACTCAATACTGAGTTGACAGGCCGATACCCCTAGGGGCAGGCTTGAGCGGGGTTCACTCAGCACAATGCAGGACAAAAGCTCTACTATCAGGAGGAATCACTATGGCTCGTGCGGTCGGAATCGACCTCGGGACCACCAACTCCGTCGTCGCGGTTCTCGAGGGTGGCGACCCTGTCGTCGTCGCCAACTCCGAGGGCTCCAGGACGACGCCATCCGTCGTCGCGTTCGCGCGCAACGGCGAAGTGCTGGTCGGCCAGCCCGCCAAGAACCAGGCGGTGACCAACGTCGACCGCACCATTCGTTCGGTCAAGCGGCACATGGGCACCGACTGGTCCGTCGAGATCGACGGCAAGAACTACACCGCCCCAGAAATCAGCGCCCGTGTGCTGATGAAGCTGAAGCGGGACGCCGAGGCCTACCTCGGTGAGGACATCGCCGACGCGGTGATCACCGTGCCCGCTTACTTCAACGACGCCCAGCGTCAGGCCACCAAGGACGCCGGCCAGATCGCCGGCCTCAACGTGCTGCGCATCGTCAACGAGCCGACCGCCGCGGCGCTGGCCTACGGCCTGGACAAGGGCGAGAAGGAGCAGACCATCCTGGTCTTCGACCTGGGCGGCGGCACCTTCGACGTCTCGCTGCTCGAGATCGGCGAGGGCGTGGTCGAGGTCCGTGCCACCTCCGGTGACAACCACCTCGGTGGCGACGACTGGGACGAGCGCGTTGTGCAGTGGCTGGTCGACAAGTTCAAGGGCACCAGCGGCATCGACCTGACCAAGGACAAGATGGCGATGCAGCGGCTGCGGGAAGCGGCCGAGAAGGCCAAGATCGAGTTGTCCTCGTCGGGCAGCACGTCGATCAACCTGCCCTACATCACCGTCGACGCCGACAAGAACCCGCTGTTCCTGGACGAGCAGCTCACGCGAGCGGAGTTTCAGAAGATCACGCAGGACCTGCTGGACCGCACCCGCAAGCCGTTCCAGTCGGTGATCGCCGACGCCGGCATCTCGGTGTCCGACATCGACCACGTTGTGTTGGTGGGCGGTTCGACCCGGATGCCCGCGGTGTCGGATCTGGTCAAGGAGATGACCGGCGGCAAGGAGCCCAACAAGGGCGTCAACCCCGACGAGGTGGTGGCCGTGGGCGCCGCGCTGCAGGCCGGTGTCCTCAAGGGTGAGGTGAAAGACGTTCTGCTGCTTGATGTTACGCCGCTGAGCCTGGGTATCGAGACCAAGGGCGGCGTGATGACCAAGCTCATCGAGCGCAACACCACGATCCCGACCAAGCGGTCGGAGACCTTCACCACGGCCGACGACAACCAGCCGTCGGTGCAGATCCAGGTCTACCAGGGTGAGCGTGAGATCGCCTCGCACAACAAGCTGCTCGGCTCCTTCGAGCTGACCGGCATCCCGCCGGCGC
Source organism: uncultured Actinomycetota bacterium (assembly GCA_963708995.1). Taxonomy (GTDB): domain Bacteria; phylum Actinomycetota; class Actinomycetes; order Mycobacteriales; family Mycobacteriaceae; genus Mycobacterium. Next base: position 160,994 of record CAVPUR010000019.1, on the reverse strand, counting down.
CGCGCGGTGTCCCGCAGATCGAGGTCACCTTCGACATCGACGCCAACGGCATCGTGCACGTGACGGCCAAGGACAAGGGCACCGGCAAGGAGAACACGATCAAGATCCAGGAGGGCTCCGGCCTGTCCAAGGAGGAGATCGACCGGATGATCAAGGATGCCGAGGCGCACGCCGACGAGGACCGCACCCGTCGCGAGGAGGCCGACGTCCGCAACCAGGCCGAGACGCTGGTGTACCAGACGGAGAAGTTCGTCGCCGAACAGCGCTCAGCCGAAGGTGGGTCGAAGGTCCCCGAGGACACGCTGAACAAGGTGGATGCCGCTGTGGCAGAAGCCAAGACGGCGCTGGGCGGTACCGACATCGGCGCGATCAAGTCGGCGATGGAGAAGCTCGGCCAAGAGTCCCAAGCGCTCGGACAGGCGATCTACGAGGCCACCCAGGCTGAGGGCGGCGGACAGCCGGGCGGTGACGGCTACGCCGGTGGTCCGCAGTCCGGCTCCGCCGACGATGTGGTGGACGCGGAGGTGGTCGAAGATGACCGGGAGTCCAAGTGACCGAAAACAATCCGGAACAGGTGACGGTCACCGACAAGCGGCGGATCGATCCCGAGACCGGCGAAGTACGGCATGTTCCTCCCGGCGGCGAGCCGGGAGGGACGCCGGGGGCGTTCGCGGGCGAAACTCCTGAGGAGGCCGGCAAGGCCGCCGAACTGCTCGGTGACCTACAACGGGTGCAGGCCGATTTCGCCAACTACCGCAAGCGGGCGCTGCGCGACCAGCAGGCGGCGACGGAGCGGGCCAAGGCCGCCGTCGTCAGCCAATTACTGGGCGTGCTCGACGATCTCGATCGGGCCCGCAGGCACGGCGATCTGGAATCGGGCCCGCTGAAGTCGGTCGCCGACAAGCTGGACGGCGCGCTCAGCGGGCTCGGCCTGACGGCGTTCGGGGCCGAGGGCGAGGACTTCGACCCGGTGCTGCACGAAGCCGTGCAGCACGAGGGCGACGGTGGCGAGGGCTCGAGGCCCGTGATCGGCACCGTCATGCGCCACGGCTACAAACTCGGTGACAACGTGCTGCGGCACGCGCTGGTCGGCGTCGTCGACACCTTCTCAGACGCCACTGCCGGTGACTCGGGTGAAACCGGCGCCAAAGCCGAGCAGGGCGACACGGGCGATAACAACGACACCGCAGCTGACTAGAGCCCAGAATCAACAAGAAGGTGAGGAGGTGACGCGACATGGCCCAGCGTGAATGGGTCGAAAAGGACTTCTATAAGGAGCTGGGCGTCTCCTCTGACGCCAGCCAGAAAGACATCAAGACGGCCTACCGCAAGCTGGCCTCAGATCTGCATCCGGACAAGAACCCTGGCGGAGCTGAACGGTTCAAGGCGGTCTCCGAGGCCTACAGCATCTTGTCCGACGAGGCCAAGCGCAAGGAGTACGACGAAACCCGTCGGCTGTTCGCCGGCGGCGGGTTGGGCGGCCGCAGGTTCGACGGCGGTGGCTTCGGCGGATTCAACGTGGGTGGTGACGGCGCCGAGTTCAACCTCAACGATTTGTTCGACGCCGCCGGGCGAACCGGCGGCGCCAACATCGGCGATCTGTTCGGTGGGTTGTTCGGGCGCGGCGCGAGCGCGCGTCCGAGTCGGCCGCGTCGCGGCAACGACCTGGAGACCGAGACCGAGCTGAATTTCATCGAGGCCGCCAAAGGCGTGGCGATGCCGCTGCGGCTGACCAGCCCGGCACCGTGCACCAACTGTCATGGCAGCGGCGCGCGGCCGGGCACCAGCCCGAAAGTGTGTCCCAGCTGTAATGGCTCCGGCGTGATCAACCGCAACCAGGGCGCGTTCGGCTTCTCCGAACCCTGCGCCGACTGCCGGGGCAGCGGCTCGATCATCGAGCACCCCTGCGACGAGTGCAAGGGCACCGGCGTCACCACCCGCACCCGCACCATCAACGTGCGGATCCCGCCGGGCGTCGAAGACGGACAACGTATTCGGTTGGCCGGGCAGGGCGAGGCCGGGTTGCGCGGTGCCCCGTCGGGCGATCTGTATGTGACGGTGCATGTGCGCCCGGACAAGGTCTTCGGCCGTGACGGCGACGACCTCACCGTGACCGTTCCGGTCAGTTTCACCGAATTAGCTTTGGGTTCAACGCTTTCGGTGCCGACGCTGGACGGCACGGTGGGTGTGCGGGTGCCGAAGGGCACCGCCGACGGCCGCATTCTGCGGGTGCGCGGACGCGGTGTGCCCAAGCGCAGCGGCGGCAACGGGGACTTGCTGGTCACCGTGAAGGTGGCCGTCCCGCCGAACGTCGAGGGCTCCGCCGAGGAGGCGCTGCAGGCCTACGCGGCGGCCGAGCGGGCCAGTGGTTTCGACCCGCGCGCGGGATGGGCAGGTAATCGCTGATGGCGAAGAACCCCAAGCGTTCTGAGGCGCGGACGTTTCTGATCTCCGTGGCCGCCGAATTGGCCGGCATGCATGCGCAGACCCTGCGGACCTACGATCGGCTCGGGCTGGTCAGCCCGAGCCGTACGTCGGGCGGTGGCCGCCGCTATTCGGAGCGTGACGTCGACTTGCTGCGTCAGGTGCAGCGGCTCTCGCAGGACGAGGGCGTCAACCTGGCCGGCATCAAGCGCATCATCGAGCTGACCAACCAGGTCGAGGCGCTACAGGCGAGGCTGCAGGAATTGGCCGAAGAGGTGGTGGCGTTGCGCGCCAACCAACGCCGCGAGGTCGCGGTGGTGCCCAAGAGCACCGCGCTGGTGGTCTGGCAACCCCGCAAGCTACGTTGAGGCGGCCGCGCGGGTGGTCGACTACCCTAATTGCTGCTGATGTCTACTTAACTGGCACGTGAGCCCTAGCGAAAAGCGCAAAGTCTGACAAGCTGCGTACATGGCGGGCGCCAACGGAAACTCCAGATGGACGGACGCGCTGCTCGATCGCATGCGAGAGCTGGGCGATCCAATGGCAGACGGGGCGGTCGCGGCCGTGCTCGAGCAGGGTGGCGTGGACGCGGTCAATGTGATCATGCATACGTTGGTGCGCAACGACCAGCCGGTGCCGGAGGGGTTGCCCGCACAGATCCGGGCCTACCTGGCCGAGACCCAGCCCCTGCCGGAGTGGGCCGACATGCGCAAGATCAAGCGCGCGCAGCAGCTATTCGAGACATGGGGCGTCGAGATCGCAGTCTGCCTGTTCTGCGCATCTCTCCCGTCGTCGTATGCGGCGGCCAAGGGCGTGAAGGTGCTGTACCTGACCGCCCGGCTGGATACCGATGCGCGCCGGCGGGTGATGGAGACCGGCCAGTTCCTGTTCGACGTGCTCGCCGTTGGCGGCCTCGAGACGAACACGGCAAGGGCCGGCACGCCATCCAGCGCGTCCGCCTGATGCACGCCGCCGTGCGCCACCTGATCAAGGCCCGCAACGAGCAGAGCCCGGCCTGTGGGATCCCAACTGGGGCACACCGATCAACCAGGAAGACCTGGCCGGGACGCTCCTCTCGTTCTCCTACGTCGTCGCCGGTCCGCTTCGTCGACTGGGCGTGCGCGTGTCCGCCGAGGACGCCGACGCGTACCTGCACATGTGGAACGTCATCGGGCACTTGCTCGGTGTGCGCGACGAGCTGCTGGTGCGCGGCATCGGCGACGCCACCGCGCTGGTCGACGCCATCCGGCGCAGGCAGTTCGAGGCGTCGCCCGAAGGGCAGGACATGACCGATGCGCTGCTCAACCTGCTGGACGAGATGACGCCGTTGCACCGGTTCGACGACACGGTCCCTCCCTTGATCCGGCACCTGATCGGCGAGAAGACCTCCGATTTGCTGTTCGTGCCGAAGTCGGACCTCGTCGACGACCTCGGGCGGCTCGACGCGCGTCGCCAACTGGTTCTTCGTGCACGTCTTCGGCCGCACCGAGCGCGACTCTCCCCGCTACCGACTGGTGTCGCGCATCGTTCGCCCATTCGGGCGCGACTTGCTGCACGGGCTGTTCAGGCTCGAGCGGGGTGGGGAGCGGGCGCCGTTCGACATACCCGATCACCTCGCCCGCAGCTGGGAGCTGTCGGCCTGAAATCGAACATCGGAGCGGACAAAACAAACAAAATGGAGTAGTCGGCTACTCGTGACTGCGCAGCTTGGCCGGCCCAGGCTGGACGGCGTGAAGATCGATTGAAACGGAGGGTCTTCAGATGTCTGCTCCCGCACCTGCTCGCCCGTCGCTCCCGCTGCATCGGCTCGACAAACCCGAAACCATCGACGATGTTCTGCGCAACATCGACGAGATCATCGACTGGTCAGTCGTAACGCGCAGCTGCATCGGTTATTTCGCGGTGCTTTACAGGCGGGTGACCCTCGCCATTCGCCAAGCCGTCATCGACGGCGTGTTCACCGACGGTAGCCGCATTGAGGCTCTCGACGTCGCCTTCGCCAAGCGCTACTTCAACGCGCTGAACGCGTACTTCCACCCCGACCAGAGCCGGGGGCCGACGCTTCCCTGGGAGGTCGCGTTCGTCGGCGACCAGGACGGCAAAGCGATCATTCTGCAACACATGATGGCCGGGCTGAACGCGCACATCACTTTCGACCTGGGCATCGCCGTCTTCGAGACCGCGGCTCACTCGCTGCGCGACCTGAAGCCCGATTACGACCGCGTCAACGACATCCTGTGCAAGCAGATACCCGACATTCTCAAAGTCGTCGATCAGCTTTCGCCCGACCTTCGCACGACCCGCTGGCTGGTACCGGGCGAGGTCGGTGTCCTCCAGCGGGCGCTGACGAAATTACGTGAAGGGGCTTGGCTTTTCGCCATCTACATGGCCATGCACCCGCAGAGTGCGGGGCGAAAGACACTGCACCAGGAGGCGTGGACGGCGGCGCTGAATTCCTGGTACCTGCAACCGTCCGGGCGGTGGTCGCCGTTCCCAAGGTTGGTTCGCGCCATCGGCAAGCATGAGAGCCGCAATGTTGCTGCCAACCTGGACGCGCTGGACGGGATTTCGAAGCACCCCAAAAAGTAGTTCGAGGCTCGCCGCTGAACCATTTGCGGCCGCGGGTCACGCGAGGATCCGTTGTGCCCGGGCGAATTCCGCCCAGCGAGCGTCACCGGCGAAGCGACGGACAGCATCGGCGAGCGCGGACCGATCCGTGTCCCCGACGAGTTCGAAAATATCTAACAGGCAACGCAATTCGAACAGGTTGGCGCCTTGGTGCCGCGCCACTTCGAGCGCGGTGGCCAGGGCGTCGCGCCGTTCTCCCTGTTCGGTGAACGTGTGCGCACGCACGCGCAGCAACTCGGCGTCATAGAAATGCATTCCCGTCTCTTCCGCGTGCCCCAGCGCCATCTCCAATCGTTCGCGCGCCCGCTGCGGTAGGCCCGCGGCAATCAGCAGTCGGCCGATGACCGCGTCGTGAAACGTCAGATAGCTGTTGAGTTGTAGGCGACGCGACCCGTCCACGATGCTAGCCACCTTCTCGGCCCGAACCTTCAGCGTGTCAGCGTCGGCGCCGGCGTCCAACGCGGCCAGCGCTTTCACGGTGGCGTGTTCGGTGGCGCCTACCAAACGCCACAAGTCGAGCCCCGACTGCTCGCTTTGGCTGCGAAGCTCGGCGGTCAGGGTGGCGGCCTCCGAGATTTGACCGCTTTCCAGCCGCACCCAGATCTCCATGAAATAGGTGTGGGCCCGGTTGTGGGCGTTCTGCGGAAAGCCCAGTCCGGCGCAGCGCCGGATGGATTCGCCCAACTCGGCGTGAGCCCGGTCGAGGTCCCCGGCGACCATGTGCGTCAACGCCAGGAAGATGTGGGCCGACGAGATCGGATCGACCGGCACCCACCAGGCGGTTTCCAAGACCTGTGGGTCGGCGGCGGAACGATCGGCCAACGCACTCAGCAGGTGTTCGCGGGCAGCGGCGAAGTCGCCTTCCAGCCAGAGGACGGAACCTAGCGATGACGCTATTACCGGATGGCCCCAGGGCTGGTCGCTGGTTATCCGGGCGGACAACGAGTCGAGCAGATCGTGAGCCCGGCGCAATTCGGCCCGGGGCACGTAGTAGCCGATCAGCGCGGTCAGGGTGCTGAGCAACTCCTCTTGGTAGTTGCCGGCGCCGGCCAACGCCAGGCAGCGTTGGAAGTCGGCGGGCGCCTCACCGATCATGCTGCCTTGGGTCGCCCCGGCCAAAAAGCCGCGCTCGAGCCGGATGGCGATTTCTCTGCGGTCTCGCGCGGGGCCCACAGCGCAGCTGCTGAGCTGGCCGAGCGCGTTCGTGAGGCAGGCCAGCGCTTCCTGTACCGCGCCGCGGCGGCGGGCGTTGACCGAGGCCTTCTGGTAGGCCTCGACGGCTTCGTCGTAGTACCAAGCCTTTTCGAAGTGGCTCGCGACTAAGCGCCAGTCCGGTCCGGCCGTGGCGGCCGCGTCGAGGAGCGCGCGGGCGGCGCGCGCATGCAGGTCAAGACCCAGCGATGGCGGAGCCAGCTCGGCGGCCACTTCGCGAAACAGCTCATGGCGGAATCGCCAGCCGTCGACGCCGCGACGTTCGAGCACACGTGCCCGCACGAGTTCGGCGACGGCGCCGTCGACGTCTTTGGCATGGCGCCCGACCACGGAGCGAAGCAGCGGGAGATCACCGGCGCGCCCGATGACGGCGGCCGCCTCCACCACGGGCACGACATCGGTGTGCGGGTGGTGCACCCTGGCGAACAGCGGCTCGTACAGCGCTTCGGGCACCCCAGACCCGGGTCCGGCGACGTCCAGTTCAGCGACGACGTGTTCGATGTAGAACGGCACCCCGTCGCATCGGTTGCGCACGGCGGTCCGCTGTCCTTCGGTCACCGTCGGATCCAGCGCATTGATCAGCGCGTCGGACTGTTCATCGGACAACGGCGCAAGTTCGAAAAGCGTTGTCGGCCAGTCGGTTCGAAGCCAATCACCCTCGCGTCCGGTCAAGACCACCAGCAACCGCCCGTCCGCGGCTGCGAGCAACGAGTTGATCAGCTCCAGGGTCGACGGGTCGAACCATTGCAAATCCTCTGCGACCACCAGTCCGGCTTGATCACCGACACAGGCCAGCAGGTATTGCCGAACGGTCGCGGCGATCAACTCGTAGAGGGTGTGGCCTTCCACGGCGGCCGGGTGATAGCCATGCTCGGGACCGATACCCAAGACCGGCGCTAACAGCGGTACCGCGATCACGGGATCCATTGCGCACGAGCGTAACTCGACCTCAAGCAACCGCAACCGCTCGGCACCGTCGGTAAGCCGTGTGATCCCGCATCGCCGCTCCAACAGCCTCCGCACTGGATGTAGGCCCGTGTCGATGTGCAGTGGCGAACCCCTGAGTTCGATGACGGTCCCGCCTGAGCTCTCGACGATTTCGGCTGCCTCCTTGGCGAGCCGGGTCTTGCCGATTCCCGGCTCACCACGAAAAACCACGCCCGGAGTGCTCAGCAAACCAGCGCGCGCTTGTTGCCAACTGTGCTGCAGCCAGCCGCGCTCACCATCACGCCCGACCAGCGGCGGCGACTCCCGCGCCGGCGCTTCTCGTCGTTCACCGAGCACCTGATGAAGGTTGATCAGCTCTTTGACGCCCTTGACCGCAACGGGCGCATCTGTGTGCAGTTCGAATGAGTCACGCACCAACGGGGCGACCGCATCCGACACCGCCACCGTGCCCGGCTGGGCCACACCGCAAAGCCGGGCGGCCAGGTTGGCGGCAAACCCGTACACGTCGTCTTGGTCGGTGTCGAGATAGACCAGACCGCGGTTAATTCCGACCCGCACCTTGATGGACACGCCGAACTTGCGTTCGGTCCGCTCGCTTAGCTGCGCTACGGCGCGGGTGATATCCAGCCCCGCCGCGACGGCACGCCGCACATCGTCCTCATGCGCCTTGGGGTGCCCGAACACCGCCAACAGTCCGTCGCCCTTGATTGAGCTGATATGGCCCTCATACCGATCGACGACCCGGCGCACCTCATGGCGGTAGCGGCCGACCAACGTGTGATACGTCTCCGGCTCTAAACGAGTGGACAGCGCCGTCGAGTCGACCAGGTCAGCGAAGAGGATTGTCAGCCGGCGGATCTCCCCGTAGCGAGCGGGCGCGGTGAGCAGGTCCTCGGCTTCCGGGTTGCCGCGGTCGACCGCCAGAACCTGCCCGGCCAACGTGGTCGCGGTCGCACGGTCACCCTCGTTGACGGCCCGCACCGCGCGCTCCAGCAATTCATCGATCGATGTACCGCTCGCGCCAGAGCTCAACTGCTACTCCTGCCCAGAATTGGCTAAGAATACCTGCCAGAAGCGCCGATTTCAGGGCATGTCGAATAGCTCTAGACGCAGGACCTGCACCGGCCGGCTAAACGCGGATCGAGAACACCGCGACCGCCGACTCGCCAGGGCGCGCCGATCGATAACCACCACGTCGCAACGAGTCAGTGGGCGCGGTCATCGGCTCGAAACACACGACATCCTCGCCCGGCGGCGCGAAGATCTGCGCGGCCGGATACCCCTGCTCGAAGTGCACCTCGATACGGCGGCCGCCGCCGGACACCGCGAACACGGCGCCGTCGGTGACCTGGTCGTAGCCGTCGTCAAAAGACTTGTTGCCCAACGATTCCGATGCAGCGGGCTGTGCGGAGGTCTCGCCGGTCGGCAGTCCGCGATGGTCGACGGTCATATGCCGCATCGGAGGTGTTTCGATGGTCCACTGCGCGCGCGGCAACTCAGGCAACCGAAGATACGGATGGAAACCGAAACACAACGGCACGGCTGTGTCGGCGGTGGCTGCGACGGTGGTGTGCATGCTCAGCGTCCGGTCGACGAGTGCGACCCGCACCACAAGCAGGTGGGGGAACGGAAAGCTGGCGAGCAGCGCGGGATCGGCGCCGAAGTCCAGCTCGGCGACCAGCTCGTTGGCCGACTCGGTCATCACCCGCCAGCCCGGATGGGCCGCCAGCACACCATGGATGGGCAACCCGTTGGGGTCCGGGCGAACGCCGTGTTCCCCAGGCGTCAGCGTCACCGTCACGCCCTCGGCGTTATAGCTGTTGCCGCCCAACCGATTTGCCCAGGGGTAGAGAATCGGGATGCCCATCGTCTTGCCGGCGGTGATGTAGGCGTCCAGGCCGCGCCGCTGGCCGAGCAGTTCCACGCCGGAGTCGGTCAGCGAGATGCCGATCATCCCGGCTTCGGGCACGAACTGTGCGGCGACCGATGATGACGGGTCGGTCAGTGTGACAATGTGCATGGCCTACCTCGATAGTGGGTCGTGCTGAATGCGTTCCGGCGGAGCGCCTTTGGCGATCAGAGCGGCCTTGGTCGCGCGGACCATGGCCGGCCCGCCGCAGATCAGGATCTGCCGGTCGCCCCAGCCACCATATTTGGTCACCACATCGGGCAGCCGGCCGGTCTGGCGCACGTGCAGGCCGCGCGGCGGCGTCACGTCGGGGTATTCGGCCGGCCCACGGCGGGTCCAGGTTGTACTCCGACACCGGCGAGACCGACAGCCACGGATTGTGCGTCGCAATCTCCCACAGCGTGCGCAGGTCGTAGAGCTCGCAGCGGTAGCGTGCGCCGAAGAACAGGTGCACGCGCGGGTTCACCGCGTAACGGCTGAGGTCCATGATCAGCGCCCGCAGTGGTGCCAGGCCGGTGCTACCGGCCACCATCAGCACGTCTCCGCCGTCGCGGTCGACCCGCATGGCGCCGTGCGGACTGGATAGCCGCCACCGGTCGCCGGGCCGGGTTTCGTTGACGACAGCCGTGCTTACCAGGCCACCGGGAACCAGGCGGACGTGAAATTCGATTCGGGCGTCCGGGTCGGCCGGAATGGCTGGGCTGAGAAATCGCCATCGGTGCGGGCACTGCGGAACGTGGATGTTGACGTACTGGCCCGGGTGATAGTGCATCGGGCGGTCGAGACGCAGCCGAACCACCGCGAGATCGCGCGACGCCCGAATGTGCTCGACGACCGTGCCATCCCACCAGGCGGGTCCCTCGTCGGCGTCGGCGGCGCCGCTCATCACCCCGGTGATCAGGTTGAGCGACTGATCGGCGGCGGCGTCGACGGCCTGGGTCCAGGACTCGCCGAGCTGGCTGCGCAGCGTCGTATACAGGGCGCGACGCAACGTGTCGTACTGGCTTGGCAACACACCGTACTTGCGGTGATCCCGGCCGAGCTGGGCAAGAAAGGCCACTGGCTCCTGCGCGCGCTGCTCCACCAGCTCGCCGTACACCCAGTGCAGTGCGTGGGCGAAAGCGGCTCGCTGGCCATCCATTTCGGGCGGAAACAGGTCGCGTACCGAGGGGTCGAGGGCGAACCAGTGAGTGTAGAAGCGGTGGACCAGCTCATTGCTGGCAATTTTTGAGCCCGAGTCCTGCGGCTCGAAGGCGTCGCGCAAAACCCGCAACGCATCCCGGTCCTCTAAGCCCACGGACCCCGATTCTAAGCTTGCCGCCGGCCGGCGGGCCACAGGGCGTGAATTCCCTTGTACGGCACTACTAATCCGATCAGCACGAGGATGGCCACGACCAACGGCCTGACCGGGGTGTCGCCGGCAAGGCCGGGCTGCTGATCGGTAACGGCGGCGACGGCGGATCGGCGCAGCCCGGGGGGAACAGTGGGTTGTTGTTCGGCAACGGCGGGGACGGCGGCAACGCAATCGCTACGGGTCCGGGCCCCGCAAACGGCGGCAACGGCGGCGACGCCGTCGGGCTGATCGGCAACGGCGGCGACGGCGGGGACTCTCTAAACGGCGGGACCCCGGGCATCGGCGGTAGCGGCGGGCTGTTGTCCGGCGGCGACGGGACGAACGGAGCGTCTACCTAGCCCCGGCACCAGGATGCGTAAAACTTGCTAGAGTTGAGCGGAACAGACTCAACCTTGACGGCGTTGAACATCCCGGCAAGTCTTTTACTTACGAACCCGAACGGAGGTGTCGTGGACTCTTTCAACCCGACAACCAAGACGCAGGCGGCCCTGACATCGGCCCTGCAGGCGGCCAGTTCCGCCGGCAATCCCGAGATCAGGCCCGCTCACCTGCTGTTGGCACTGCTGACGCAGAACGACGGCATCGCCGCGCCGCTGCTGGAGGCTGTCGGCGTCGAGCCCGCCGCCATCCGCGCCGAAGCCCAGCACCTGCTGGACCGGCTGCCCCAGACCAGCGGCGCCAGCTCGCAACCGCAGCTGTCCCGCGAATCGCTGGCCGCCATCACCACCGCCCAGCACCTGGCCACCGAGATGGACGACGAATACGTCTCCACCGAGCACCTGATGGTCGGGCTGGCCACCGGCGACTCCGACGTCGCCAAGCTGCTCACTGGACACGGCGCATCCCCTCAGGCCTTGCGGGAAGCATTCGAGAAAGTCCGTGGCAGCGCCCGGGTCACCAGCGCGGACCCCGAGTCCACGTATCAGGCGCTGGAGAAGTACTCCACCGACCTGACCGCTCGCGCCCGGGAGGGCAAGCTCGACCCGGTCATCGGGCGGGACAACGAGATTCGCCGTGTCGTGCAGGTGCTCTCCCGTCGCACCAAGAACAACCCGGTGCTCATCGGCGAGCCCGGAGTCGGCAAGACCGCGATCGTCGAGGGCCTGGCCCAGCGCATCGTGGACGGCGACGTCCCGGAGAGCCTGCGTGACAAGACCGTCATCTCCCTGGATATGGGATCGATGGTGGCCGGCGCCAAGTACCGCGGCGAGTTCGAGGAACGGCTCAAGGCCGTCCTCGATGACATCAAGAACTCGGCCGGGCAGATCATCACGTTCATCGACGAGTTGCACACCATCGTCGGCGCCGGGGCGACCGGCGAGGGCGCAATGGATGCCGGCAACATGATCAAGCCGATGCTGGCCCGCGGCGAGCTGCGCCTGGTCGGCGCCACCACGCTCGACGAGTACCGCAAGTACATCGAAAAGGACGCCGCGCTGGAGCGCCGCTTCCAGCAGGTGTTCGTCGGCGAGCCGTCGGTGGAGGACACCGTCGGTATCCTGCGCGGCCTCAAGGACCGCTACGAGGTGCACCACGGTGTGCGCATCACCGACTCCGCGCTGGTCGCCGCAGCCACGCTGTCCGACCGCTACATCACCGCCCGCTTCCTGCCGGACAAGGCCATCGACCTGGTCGACGAGGCCGCCAGCCGGCTGAAGATGGAGATCGACTCACGCCCGGTCGAGGTCGACGAGGTCGAGCGGCTGGTGCGCCGCCTCGAGATCGAGGAAATGGCGTTGGCAAAAGAAGAGGACGAGGCGTCCAAGGAACGCCTGGAAAAGCTGCGCGCCGAGCTGGCCGACCAGAAGGAAAAGCTGGCCGAGCTGACCACCAGGTGGCAGAACGAGAAGAACGCGATCGACATCGTTCGCGAACTCAAGGAGCAGCTGGAGACGCTGCGCGGGGAGTCCGAGCGCGCCGAGCGCGACGGCGACCTGGCCAAGGCCGCCGAGCTGCGATACGGGCGCATCCCCGAGGTGGAAAAGAAACTCGACGCAGCGCTGCCGCATGCCGAGGCCCACGAGAACGTCATGCTCAAGGAGGAGGTCGGTCCCGACGACATCGCCGATGTGGTGTCGGCGTGGACGGGCATCCCGGCCGGCCGGCTGCTCGAGGGTGAGACCGCCAAGCTGCTGCGCATGGAGGACGAGCTGGGCAGGCGCGTCATCGGTCAGACGAAGGCCGTGCAGGCGGTTTCGGACGCCGTGCGGCGTTCTCGGGCCGGCGTCGCCGACCCGAACCGGCCGACCGGCTCGTTCATGTTCCTGGGCCCGACCGGCGTCGGCAAGACCGAGCTGGCCAAGGCGCTGGCGGAGTTTCTGTTCGACGACGAGCGCGCGATGGTCCGCATCGACATGAGCGAGTACGGCGAGAAGCACTCGGTCGCCCGGCTCGTCGGCGCGCCCCCGGGCTACATCGGCTACGACCAGGGCGGTCAGCTGACCGAGGCGGTCCGGCGGCGTCCCTACACGGTGATCCTGTTCGACGAGATCGAAAAGGCGCACCCGGACGTGTTCGACGTGCTGCTGCAGGTCCTCGACGAGGGCCGGCTCACCGACGGGCAGGGCCGCACGGTCGACTTTCGCAACACCATCCTGATCCTCACGTCCAACCTCGGGTCGGGCGGCACCGAGGAGCAGGTGATGGCCGCCGTGCGCTCGGCGTTCAAGCCGGAGTTCATCAACCGGCTCGACGACGTGATCGTCTTCCACGCCCTCGAGCCCGGCGAGCTGGTGTCGATCGTCGACATCCAGTTGGCCCAGCTGCAGAAACGGCTGGCCCAACGCCGCCTCGCGCTGGAGGTGTCGCTGCCGGCCAAGCAGTGGCTGGCGCAGCGCGGGTTCGACCCGGTGTACGGCGCGCGGCCGTTGCGCAGGCTGGTGCAGCAGGCGATCGGCGACCAGTTGGCGAAGATGCTGCTGGCAGGCGAGGTGCACGACGGCGACGTGGTTCCGGTCAATGTCAGTGCGGACGGCGACGCGCTAGTTCTGGGTTACGTTCGCCCGCTCGCCGGCTCGTGATCGCACGCTGTGATGCGGTTGTGACCTGGTCGCGTTGTCGGTTCTGGTGCAACAGCAGATACCCTGTTTGGGATGGTCCCCCTCTGGTTCACGCTCTCCGCGCTGTGCTTCGTCGGTGCGGTGGTGTTGTTGTACGTCGATATCGATCGGCGCCGGGGGCGTAGCAGGCGCCGTAAGTCGTGGGCGCGGTCGCACGGATTCGACTACGAGCGCGAATCCACCGACATCCTGAAGCGCTGGAAGCGCGGCGTGATGTCGACGGTCGGCGACGTCTCGGCCCACAACGTCGTGCTGGGTCAGATCCGCGGCGAGGCGGTCTACATATTCGACCTCGAAGAAGTCGCCACGGTGATCGCGCTGCACCGCAAGGTGGGCACCAACGTCGTGGTCGACCTCCGGCTCAAGGGGCTCAAAGAGCCGCGGGAGAACGACATTTGGCTGCTGGGCGCGATCGGGCCGCGGATGGTGTACTCCACCAATCTGGACGCGGCCCGGCGGGCCTGCGACCGGCGCATGGTCACCTTCGCGCACACCGCACCGGACTGCGCCGAGATCATGTGGAACGAGCAGAACTGGACGCTGGTCGCGATGCCGATCGCCAGTACCCGCACCCAGTGGGACGAGGGCCTGCGCACCGTGCGCCAATTCAACGACCTGCTGCGGGTGCTGCCGCCCTTGCCGCATGAAAGCCCGGCGGAAACAGGAGCGCCGCTGGCGCTGCGCAATGCGGCGCCGAGCCGTCCGTTGGCTCCGGCCGGCCGGGCCGAGTTGCCGCAGCGGCGGCCCGAGCAGGATGTCGCCGGGCTGCTGGATGACGCCAATCGGGCTGCCCCGGAGCCGGTCCGCCGCGATGAGGGTCGCGCTGAAGGCTTCCGGCGCCCGCCGCCGGTGGGTCGCAACGGCAGTCAAGCCAGCCACTACCAGCACTGACAGCGTGCCGCGTCCGCTAGCCCTGATCACCGGGCCGACGTCCGGGATCGGCGGCGGCTACGCGCGACGCTATGCGCGCGACGGCTACGACCTGGTTCTGGTCGCCCGTGATGTCGACCGTCTTAAGCAATTGGCCGGCCAGCTGGAAGCCGAGGCCGGCCGGGTCGAGATTCTGCCCGCGGACCTGACCGACGCCGCCGACCGCGAGAAGGTCGCCGACCGGCTCGCCAGGGGAGTGCGGGTATTGGTGAATAACGCCGGCTTCGGGACGTCCGGTGAATTCTGGACGGCCGATCCCGCACTGCTGCAGGCGCAGCTCGACGTCAACGTGACCGCGGTGATGCGTCTCACCCACGCGGCGCTGCCGGCCATGCTCGACGCCGGTGCCGGCACCGTCATCAACGTCGCCAGTGTTGCCGGGCTGGTGCCCGGACGCGGATCGACTTATTCGGCGTCGAAGGCTTGGGTGATCGCGTTTAGCGAGGGCCTGGCCGGCGGGTTGCACGGGACCGGCGTCGGTGTGCACGCCGTGTGCCCGGGGTTCGTGCACACCGAATTTCACGCCCGGGCCGGGATCGACATGGCCAAGCTGCCTTCGTTTTTGTGGCTCGAGGTCGACGACGTGGTCAGCATGAGCCTGGCCGACATCGCCGCCGGCAAGGTGATCAGCGTTCCGGGCATCCAATACAAGGCGCTGGTGGGCGCCGGGCGGCTGATTCCGCGCGGGCTGATGCGCTCCGCAGTCAAACGAGCCGGAGGTGGCCGTGGCCGAACCTAGGCAGGAGCTGGCCGCGCTGGTGCGCACACTTTCGGTGGTGCACGGCCGGGTCACGCTGTCGTCGGGCAAGGAGGCCGACTACTACGTCGACCTGCGCCGCGCCACCCTGCACCACCGGGCCTCCGCGCTGATCGGCACCCTGATGCGCGAACTCACCGACGACTGGGACTACGCGGTGGTCGGCGGACTGACCCTGGGCGCAGACCCCGTCGCGACCGCCATCATGCACGCGCCCGGCCGTCCCATTGACGCGTTCGTGGTGCGAAAGTCAGCGAAAACCCATGGCCTGCAACGCCTTATCGAAGGCTCCGAGGTCTCCGGCCAACGCGTCCTGGTGGTCGAGGACACCAGTACCACGGGCAACTCGGCGCTGACGGCGGTGCACGCGGTTGCGGACGCGGGCGGCGAGGTGATCGGGGTGGCCACCGTGGTGGACCGCGCCACCGGCGCCGCCGAGGCCATCGAAGCCAAGGGATTGCCGTACCGCAGCGTGCTGGGCCTTGCCGATCTGGGGCTGGGCTAGGCCGGCGGCGGTGCGCACTCTCGTCGCGACAGTCGCCTGCCTGGCGGCATGTCTGGCGGGCTGTTCGGACTCCAATCATCCCGTTCCCCTACGGCGCCCAAGGGGCGCGGCTGGGTGAAGCGCTGGGCTTGCTGGGCTGGAACATGTCGGTGTCGAACCTGCGCTGGGACGACGACTATGTGTTGGTCGACATCGATGCCGCACCGACGGACCCCAAGGCGTCGCACGCCAAACCCGAGGAAGTGCGCTTCGGGCTCTACGGCGCGCTGGCCCATCCGATGGAGGCGGGCGGGCTGGGCAGCTGCGATGACGCGGTGACCAAGGTGCACGACATCAGCTCGCCGCTGTCGGCGCCCCCCGACCGGCTCACCGGCACGGTCTGCCTGGGGCCGCTGAAGGACCGCAGCGCGGTCCGCGGGGTGTATGCCTACTCGCCGCACGACCGGATCCCGAAAACCACCGTCGCCTACGGCGCGGCGTTTCCCGTCGGGGTGCTGCCGACCAACGGCAATGACACCGGCGTGGAGATCAAGACCACCGCCCTGACGGCCTGGCGTGCCGACGGCACCCCGGTGACCAAGGCACAGCTCGGTGACCCGGCGGCGTTCGCCGGTAATGGCTACATGTTGTTGGGGCTCGAGGCCGACGCGATCGCGGCGCGCTACCGGGACGAGTCCGCTGCCCGGGGTGGCCCGATGATGCTGCTCGCTTCGCCGACCCTGCCCGGCAAGGGACTGAATCCGGCCTGTGCGGTGTACGGATCCTCGGTGCTGCTCCTGCCCGATGCGTCGTTGGACGCGGTGCGTGTCAACGCATCGCTGTGCACTCAGGGTGAGATCAACGAGGCGTTGCTCTACGCGACGGTGGCGGTCGCGGGCACGCACGCCGGTGTCTGGACCGTCAAGTGAGCGAACCCGGACCCACCGAATGGGGGGCACCGGCCGCCGGCGTCGGGCCATGGGAAGGCGACCCCCCCGACGACCCGCGCTACGACCCAGTTCTGTTGCGCGACGGCGATACTCGCAATGTCGTCGACGCGTACCGGTACTGGACCCGGGACGCGATCATCGCCGACATCGACGGGCGTCGCCACGCGCTGCACATTGCGATCGAGAACTTCGGTCATGACGCCAACATCGGCTCGGTGGTGCGCACCGCCAACGCGTTCGCCGTCGATACCGTGCACATCGTCGGGCGGCGGCGCTGGAATCGTCGCGGCGCCATGGTGACCGATCGCTACCAACGGCTGTGTCATCACGACAGCACCGCCGAGCTTTTGGATTTCGCGGTGGCCGCCGGGTTGACCGTGGTCGCGGTCGACAACGTTCCCGGGGCCGCGCGCCTGGAGCAGACCGCGCTGCCGAGGGAGTGCCTACTGGTGTTCGGTCAGGAAGGTCCCGGCATCACCGACGACACCCGATCGGGTGCGGCGATCACGGTGTCGATCGCCCAATTCGGCTCGACGCGCAGCATCAACGCCGGCGTTGCGGCCGGGATCGCGATGCACGCGTGGATCAGGCAGCACGGGGACCTGGGTCGCGCGTGGTAAGGGTCATCGAGTGTGCGGTCACGGCTTCGAATGTGCGCTGACGGCGGGAATCCACCCCGCGATTTTCCCGCCATGAACGCACACTCGAGGGCGATATGGCCGCCTGTTCGATGACTCGGGCGACGCGGATGTCGTCGACGCTATCGCGCGCCCGTTGCACCGCCTCCGTCGCCGCCTACTCCCACGACACCGGGCTGGTGCCGATGATGTCGATCACCTTGTAGACACTCATGTTTGTCAGCGTGGTAGCTAACTCCACAGTGTGACGTGCACCTTTGGTCGAAATCTGGTGACCCCCACGCCGGTTCCGCGGATCATCGCCTGGATGCACCTCGGCGTGGTGATGAAGCGGACCAATTCCGACACCGCGGGTTGGCGCGCCGACGGCGCCAGCGTCGCCGCACACCACTCGCCTGACCTGTCCAGCCCCGGACTCGTCAGGTGAATCAACCGCCCCGCGGAAAGATCCTTCGCGACCGCGAAACCGATCGTCAAAGTGACACCGCCGACCCGGCGAACCTCCTCGAGAGCCGCGGCGTCGCTCTGAAAGATTCGCTGCTGCGACTCAGGAATCGCCAAGGCGCGCAACATCGTTGCGATCTCACCGTCCACGCTTCCGGCTGACGGGCCCAGCATCCACGGCTGGTGTCGCAACAGCGCAAGCGGGGGAACACCGGCGGCCAGCGGGCTGTTCGGCGCTACCACGGTGATGATCTGATACTTCAGGAAGGGACGCACGAAGAGCGAGCCGTCGTATTCGATCGAACTTTCGCTGGCCGGGCCGATCGCGATATCAACGGCGCGCGAGCAGATCAGATCGCGGAATCGGCTCGTTGGATGCACGCTCAACTCGACGGAGAGGTCGTCGGCCCGCGACGAGAAGAGCTCGATCAGCCCCGGCGCGGCGTGTTCGGCGAAGGTACTGGACGCGGCGATGCGCAGCAGTCGGCGCCCGTGAGCGGCCTCGGTGACCTCGATGGCGGTCTGCTGTTGCAGACCCAAGATCTCGACCGCGCGGCTCGCCAACCGGAGTCCGCCGGGGGTAAACGCCAGTCCCGCACCGGTCCTGGTGAACAACGAGTCGTCGAGCTCCTTACGCAGCGCCGCGACGTGCATCGAGATTCCGGCGTCGGAAAGGCCCAGTTCCGCGGCGGCCGCCCGCACCGAGCCCAAGCGCACCACCGCCGAATAGGCCCGAAGTTGCGCCGGAGTCATGGAAAGAGCCTACTTCTGAACTAATTTAGGAGGTGTGCGTGACGTGCTTGCCGAGCTGATGTCGATCTGGCGTGCCGGTGGCACCGCCGGGCTCGGGACGGTGGTGCGAACATTCCGGTCGGCGCCCAGGCCGCCCGGTGCCTCGATGGTGGTCGCGCCGGACGGCGCGGTGAGCGGATCGGTGTCGGGTGGTTGCATCGAGGGCGCGGTGTACGAACTTGCCGCCGAGGTGGCTCAAACCGGGACGGCGCGGCTGGAACGTTACGGGGTCAGCGATGACACCGCCTTCGCCGCGGGCCTGACCTGTGGCGGCATGATCGACATCTTCGTCGAATCCATTTCGCAGCCCACGTTTCCCGAACTTGCTGCGGTCGCCGGGGATATCGATGCGGACCGGCCGGTTGCGGTAGCGACCGTCATCGCCCATCCGGACGCGCAGTGGGTGGGCCGCCGGCTCGTCGTCCGCCCCGACACTGTGACGGGAACGCTCGGTTCGCCACGGGCCGACGCTGCGGTCACCGACGACGCGCGCGGGCTGCTAGCGCTGGGCGGCAGTCAAGTCCTGACCTATGGGCCCGATGGGCAGCGTCTCGGCGAGGGCATGGAGGTCTTCGTGTCCAGCTGCACCCCGCGCCCGCGGATGCTGGTGTTCGGTGCGATCGACTTCGCCGCCGCCCTCGCGCGGCAGGGATCCTTCCTCGGCTACCGGGTCACGGTCTGCGACGCCCGCGCGGTGTTCGCCACGCCCATTCGCTTCCCGACGGCCGACGAGGTCGTCGTCGATTGGCCCAATCGCTATCTGACCGCCCAGGCGGAGGCGGGCGCTATCGACGATCGCACGGTGATCTGCGTGCTCACCCATGACCCGAAATTCGACGTCCCGGTGCTCGAGGTGGCGCTGAGGCTGCCCCACGTCGGCTATGTGGGGGCGATGGGCTCGCGCCGAACGCACGACGACCGGATCCAGCGGCTGCGGGCGGTGGGGCTGACCGACGCCGAGCTGAAACGGTTGTCCAGCCCCATCGGATTGGACCTCGGCGCCCGCACTCCGGAAGAGACGGCGGTCTCGATCGCGGCCGACATCATCGCCCGGCGCTGGGGCGGCGGCGGCCAGCGGCTGGCCGAAATAGCGGGGCGGATCCACCATGACGCGCAGGTCGAGGGCGAGTTAAAGGATTACTTAACTCGACATTGACGCCGGCTGTGACGCGGCCCACACTGCAGCAATGCAAGTACCTGGGCCCTTCGAGTACGAACGCGCAACGAGCGTCGACCACGCCATCGGACTACTGGATCGTTTGGGGGACACGGCGCGGGTCGTCGCCGGCGGGCACAGCCTGCTGCCAATGATGAAGCTGCGCATCGCCAACCCCGAGTACCTCGTCGACATCAACGACCTGGCGCTCGAGCTGGGATACGTCATCACCGATCCGACCCTGGTTCGCATCGGCGCGATGACCCGCCACCGCGAGCTGCTGGAGTCGGACACCCTGGCCGCGGTGTGCCCGATATTCCGCGACGCCGAACGGGTGATCGCCGATCCGGTCGTCCGCAATCGCGGCACCCTGGGCGGTTCGCTCTGCCAAGCGGATCCGGCCGAGGACCTGTCGACGGTGTGCGCCGTGCTGGATGCGGTGTGCTTGGCGCGGGGACCATCAGGTGAACGCGAGATCACCATCGACGACTTCATGGTCGGGCCGTACGAGACCGCGCTCGCCTATAACGAGATGCTGGTCGAGGTCCGGATCCCGGTGCGGCACCACACGTCCAGCGCCTATGCGAAAGTCGAACGGCGCGTTGGTGACTGGGCGGTCACCGCAGCCGGCTCGAGTCTCACACTCGACGGCGACGCGATAGCAGCCGCCCGGGTGGGTCTGACCGCGGTGAATGCCGATTGGACCGCGCTGGCGGAGGTTTCGGCGGCCCTGGTCGGCAAGCCCGCCACCGAAGAGGTCTTCGCCGACGCGGGCCGCCGGGCCGCCCAAGCGTGCGAGCCCGTGACCGATGTGCGCGGCACCGCCGAGTACAAGCGGCACTTGGCCTCCGAGCTGACCATCCGCACATTGCGTTCCGCCGCCGAGCGGGTGCGCGAGCAAAGGAGCTAGTAGCGATCGCAAGCGCGGCACAGCCGGGCGCAGCGGGTCGCCACCAGAGGGAGAAGCGCCATGCAGGTGAACATGACAGTCAACGGCGAGCAAGTCACCGCCGACGTCGAACCCCGGATGTTGCTGGTGCATTTCCTGCGGGATCAGCTGCGGCTCACCGGAACTCACTGGGGCTGCGACACCAGCAACTGCGGAACGTGTGTGGTGGACGTCGACGGCGTGCCGGTGAAGTCCTGCACCATGCTGGCCGCGATGGCATCAGGCCACAGCGTCCGGACCGTCGAGGGCCTCGCGGTGAACGGCCAGCTTGACCCGGTGCAGGAAGGCTTCATGCAGTGTCACGGCCTGCAATGCGGTTTCTGCACGCCGGGCATGATGATCACCGCCCGCGCCCTGTTGGATCGCGACCCGGACCCCGACGAGGAGACCATCCGGGAGGCGATCTCCGGGCAGATCTGTCGCTGCACCGGATACACCACGATCGTGCGTTCCATCCAATGGGCGGCGAAGCATTCCAACGTAGCGGCCGAGGCCACGTCATGACCACCATCGAGTCCCGTCCGGAAGATCGAGCCGACAACGACCAAAAGCCTTGTGGCTACGGCCGGATGCTGCGCAAGGAGGATCCCCGGTTCATCCGGGGCCGCGGCCGCTACGTTGACGACATCGCGCTGCCGGGGATGCTGCACCTGGCGATCCTGCGCTCGCCGTACGCGCACGCCCGGCTCGTCAGCGTCGATGTGACTGCCGCGCAAGCACATCCGAAGGTCAAGGCGGTGGTGACCGGCGCCGACCTGGCCGAGAAGGGTCTGGCCTGGATGCCGACGCTGTCCAACGACGTGCAGGCCGTGCTGGCCACCGACAAGGTTCGCTTCCAGGGCCAGGAGGTGGCGTTCGTTGTTGCCGAGGACCGCTATTCGGCCCGCGACGCGCTGGAGTTGATCGACGTCGAGTACGACCCGCTGGACCCCGTCGTGGATGTCCGCACTGCGCTCGATCCTTCGACGCCGGTGATCCGCACCGACCTCGAGGGCAAGACCGACAACCACTGCTTCGACTGGGAGACCGGTGATGCGGCCGCCACCGAGGCGGTGTTCGCGAAGGCCGACGTGATCGTCAAGCAGGAGATCGTCTACCCGCGGGTGCATCCGGCGCCGATGGAAACCTGTGGCGCGGTGGCCGATTTGGACCCGGTGACCGGAAAGCTGACGCTGTGGACCACCAGCCAGGCACCGCACGCGCACCGCACACTCTACGCGCTGGTCGCCGGCCTACCCGAACACAAGATTCAGGTGATCTCGCCGGACCTCGGCGGCGGCTTCGGCAACAAGGTGCCGATCTACCCCGGTTATGTGTGCGCGATCGTCGCTTCGCTGGTGCTGGGCAAGCCGGTGAAATGGATGGAGGACCGTAGCGAGAACCTGACCTCGACGGGCTTTGCGCGCGACTACATCATGGTCGGCGAGATCGCCGCCACCAACGAGGGCAAGATCCTGGCGATCCGGACCAACGTGCTCGCCGACCACGGCGCGTTCAACGGGACTGCGGCACCGGTGAAATACCCGGCAGGATTCTTCGGGGTGTTCACCGGCAGCTACGACCTCGAGGCCGCCTACTGCCACATGACCGCGGTGTACACCAATAAGGCGCCGGGCGGGGTGGCCTACGCCTGCTCGTTCCGGATCACCGAGGCCGTGTACTTCGTCGAGCGGCTGGTGGACTGCCTGGCCTTCGACCTGAAGATGGACCCGGCCGAGCTGCGGCTGCGAAACCTGTTGCGGCCCGAGCAATTTCCCTACAAGAGCAGGACCGGCTGGGTCTACGATTCGGGCGACTACGAGACCACCATGCGGCTGGCCATGGACATGATCGGCTACGACGCGCTGCGGGCCGAACAGAAGGAAAGACGGGCGCGCGGCGAGCTGATGGGCATAGGGATGTCTTTCTTCACCGAGGCCGTCGGCGCCGGCCCGCGCAAGGACATGGACATCCTCGGCCTCGGCATGGCCGACGGGTGCGAGCTGCGCGTGCACCCGACCGGCAAAGCCGTTGTGCGGCTTTCGGTCCAGACCCAGGGCCAGGGTCACGAGACGACGTTCGCCCAGATCGTCGCCGAGGAGCTCGGGATCCCGCCCGACGACATCGATGTCGTGCACGGCGACACCGACCAGACGCCGTTCGGGTTGGGCACCTACGGCAGCAGGTCCACGCCGGTATCGGGCGCGGCCGCGGCCCTGGTGGCGCGCAAGGTCCGCGACAAGGCCAGGATCATCGCGTCGGGCATGTTGGAGGTCTCGGTCGCCGACTTGGATTGGGAGAAGGGCAAATTCCACGTCAAGGGCGACCCGTCGGCGGCGGTGACCATCCAGGACATCGCAATGCGTGCGCACGGCGCGGGCGATCTGCCCGAGGGCATCGAGGGTGGCCTGGACGCCCAGGTCTGCTACAACCCGGAGAACCTGACCTACCCGTATGGCGCGTACTTCTGCGTGGTGGATATCGACCCGGGCACCGCGGTGGTCAAGGTGCGGCGCTTCCTGGCCGTCGACGACTGCGGGACCCGCATCAACCCGATGATCATCGAGGGCCAGGTACACGGCGGCATCGTCGACGGCATCGGGATGGCCTTGATGGAGATGATCGCCTTCGACGAGGAGGGCAACTGCTTGGGCGGGTCGTTGATGGACTACCTGATTCCGACCGCGCTGGAGGTGCCGCATCTGGAGACCGGGCACACTGTGACGCCGTCGCCGCACCACCCGATCGGCGCGAAGGGCATCGGCGAATCCGCGACAGTGGGATCCCCACCCGCGGTGGTCAACGCGGTGGTGGATGCGTTGGCGCCGTTCGGGGTTCGTCATGCCGATATGCCGTTGACACCATCTCGGGTCTGGGAGGCCATGCAGGGCCGCGCCAGACCGCCGATCTAGAGTCGCAGATGAAGATCAGCGAGCGAGCTCAACAGCTGTTGGCGGCACGAACACCATTCGTGCATGCGACGGTGGTGCGCGCCCAGCCGCCCACCTCCGCTCACCCGGGAGATGAAGCGATCCTGTTGGCGGATGGCACAATCGAGGGGTTTGTCGGCGGTCAGTGCGCCCAGAACTCCGTCCGTAAGGCGGCGCTGGGAGTGCTGCAGGCCGGTGAAAGTGTGCTGCTGCGTGTGCTCCCTGACGGCGACGTGCACTTCCCCGAGGCCCCGGGCGCCTGCGTAGTCGTCAACCCGTGCCTGTCCGGTGGATCGCTGGAAATCTTCCTGACACCGCAGCTGCCGGCACCGCTGATCCGGATCTACGGAGCCACACCGATCGCCGATGCACTCGTCGACCTGTGCGGCGTGCTGGGCTATGAAGCTAGACGAGACGCCCAGCGCGATGCTCAAAATGACTGGGATCTGGCCGAGACCAGCGCGGTGGTGATCGCCAGCCACGGCGGCCCGGAATCCGAAATCGTTCGCGCTGCAGTGGATTGCGGTGTTCGGTATATCGGGCTGGTGGCCAGTAAGGTGCGCGGCGCCTCGATCCTCAACGAGCTCGAGCTCACCGACGCCGAGCAGGCCCGCGTGCACACCCCGGTCGGATTGCCCATCGGCGCCAAGACGCCAGCGGAGATCGCGGTGTCGATCGCCGCGGAACTCATCGCCGCCGTGCGTGACGGCAGCCTGACGCGTCCGGATGCCGCGGTGCACGTCGCCCCGATCGAGGCGATCGACCCGGTATGCGGCATGACAGTGCCGATCGGACCCGCCACCGAGCACCTGCAATTGGCCGGCGCCGACTATTGGTTCTGCTGCTCCGGATGCCGGACGGCGTTCGCGGCTCAGAAAAACAGCATATGACCGCCCATCGCGTCACCGGTGTCGTGCTGGCGGCCGGCAGCTCACGGCGGCTGGGGACGCCTAAACAGGTCCTGCCATACGGGGATACGACCGTGCTTGGGGCGACCCTCGATATTGCCCGCCGAGCCGGATTCGACCAGCTGATCGTTACGCTCGGCGGTGCCGCGGACGCGGTGCGCGATGCGGTGCCGCTCGGCGGGGCCGAAGTGGTGGTCGTCTCGGACGAGTCGGAGGCTTTCGGCACTGGCTGTTCGGCGTCGCTGCGCGTCGCGCTACAGCACGTGGACCCGCACGCCGCCGGAATCGTGCTGATGTTGGGCGACCAGCCGGGGATGGACCCGGAGACGCTGCGGCGGATGCGCACGGCCGGGCCGGGCAGCGCGGTCACGGTGTGCCGCTACGCCGACTGTATCGGGCATCCGTTCTGGCTCGGCCGCAACATGTTTGACGACCTTTCGCAACTGCACGGCGACAAGGGCATCTGGAAGCTGATGGAATCGGGCCGGTACCCGGTGTGCGAACTCCCGGTGGACGGCCCGGTTCCACTCGATGTCGACACCTGGGACGACTACCGGCGCCTCCTGGAATCGGTGCCCTCATGAGCCCATTCACAAACCCCGACGACGTGGTCCGCCGGTTCGACGCCCAGGACTACCTGCTGGACACCGGAACGGCGTCGGCGATCTATCTGGCGGTTACTCTCGGCAGGCCGCTGCTGCTGGAGGGTGAGCCCGGGGTCGGCAAGACCACGGCGGCGAAAACGCTTGCGGCGGTGCTGAATACCACCCTTGTCCGCCTGCAGTGCTACGAGGGATTGACCGCGAACGAGGCGCTCTACGATTGGAACTACCAACGCCAGCTGCTATCCATCCGCTTGGCCGAGGCCCACGGCACCGGCATTGAAGAAGCCGACCTCTACACGGAAACCTATCTGGTGGACCGGCCCATCCTGCAGTGCGTGCGGCATCGCGGGCCGACACCTCCAGTACTGTTGATCGACGAAATCGACCGGGCCGACGACGAATTCGAGGCGCTGCTGCTGGAGTTCCTCGGCGAAGCCGCGGTGACCGTTCCCGAGCTGGGCACTTTCGTCGCCGAGCGCCCGCCGATCGCGGTGCTGACGTCCAACCGCAGTCGGGACCTACACGACGCGCTGCGCCGCCGCTGCCTGTACCACTGGATCGACTTTCCGGAGCCGGCCCGGGCCGCCGCGATTGTGCGCCGGACGGTGCCCGGCGCGACCGCACCGTTGATCGAGCATGCCACCCAATTCGTCGGCAGCGCACGCGATCTCGACCTGGACAAGCCTCCCGGGGTGGCCGAGACCATCGACTGGGTCGCCGCCCTCGTGTCGCTTGGGGTGGCGGATCTGGTCTTGGCGGATCCGCTCGACTCGGCGCTGGTCAGCCTGGGCGCGCTGGCCAAGACCCCCGACGACCGCACCCTGATCCGCGACGCGTTCAAAACTTTCACTGAGTACAGCCGTACCTGAGAGGAATCAACAGATGAAGATCGCCAACCAGTTCGACGTGAGCGCACCGATCGAGCAGGCCTGGGACGTGCTGTGTGACCTGGAGCAGGTGATCCCGTTGATGCCGGGGGCGCAGCTGGTCGGCCAAGAGGGCGAGGAGTATCTGGGCAAGGTCAAGGTCAAGGTCGGGCCGGTCACCAGCGAGTTCGCCGGCAAGGTGCGCTTCGTCGAGCAGGACCGCGGCCAGCATCGCGCGGTCATCGACGGCAAGGGCAAGGAAGCGCGCGGCACCGGCAACGCGGCCGCGACGGTCACCGCCCAGCTGCACGAGGCGGGGGAGCGCACCCACGTCACCGTCGACACCGACCTGAAGATCGTCGGCAAGCTGGCTCAGTTCGGCAGCGGAATGCTGCAGCAGGTGTCGGAGAAATTGCTGGGCCAGTTCGTGGACTCGCTCGAAGCGAAACTCGCCGCCGACAGCGCCGGCAGCCCCGAGAACCCAGAGAGCGCCGAAAGCACAGAGAGCGCAGAGATTCCGGCGATCACACCCAACGGCGAGCGGGCCGCCGCGCCGCGCCAAGTCCCGGCCGCTGCCGAACCCGCGCCCATCGATCTACTGGAGCTCGCCGGTGCTGGGCAGCTCCAGAAGTACGCCCCGGTGGCGGCGGCGGTGCTCGCGGCGCTTTTGCTGTTCTGGGTGATGCGCCGCAGACGCTAAACATGAATACTCCCTTGCTGTTTCGCGGCGTCGATTTGGCGGCGTTCGCCGCCGCCCTGGTGGCCCGCCTGCGCAGCGGCGGGGTCCTGGTATCCGCAAGTGACCAAGCGATTTTCGTGCAGGCGCTGCAACACCTGGTCCCGCACACCACGTCGGAGCTGTACTGGGCGGCCAGGCTGACTTTGGTCAACCGCAGCGAGGACCTTGGCTCCTTCGACGCGGTGTTCGCCGCGGTGTTCGGCAGCATCCAGCCCGGCGACACCCGAAGCCCCGAGTCGGTCCTGCCGATCCCGGGCCCCAAGACACCCGCGGCTGGCATTGTGCAACCCGCGGGCAGCCCGGCCGGCCGGGGCGCCGAAAAGTTGCCCTGGGCCACCAGGGCTGCGCGCGAGGAGGACGTGGCGGCAGCCGCGAGCGTCGTGCTGCCGGACCTCCTACCCAGCCGCATCGCCGCGCTCGCCGACGAACCATTCGACCAATTCGATCCCGACGACCTCCGGCTGCTGGGCTCCTGGCTGGAGGGCGCGGTGCCGCGCTGGCCCCGTCGCCGCAGCCTGCGGTTGGAGCCCAGCCCGCACGGCAAGAGGATCGACCTGCGGGCGACGATGAACACGTCGCGCCGGACCGGCTGGGAGCAGGTGCGGCTGGCGCGAACGCGGCCCCGCCGCCGTCCGCGCCGGGTCGTGCTGATGTGCGACGTGAGCCGCTCCATGCAGCCCCATGCGGCGATCTATCTGCATCTGATGCGCGCGGCGGTGCTGCGCCAAGCACGGATGCGCCCGGAGGTCTTCGCGTTCTCGACTTCGCTGACCCGGCTCACCGCGGTGCTGTCCCACCGTTCTGCCGAGGTGGCGCTGGAACGCGCCAACACCCAGGTGACCGACCGATACGGCGGCACGTTCATCGGCCGCAGTGTCGGCGCCCTGCTGGCCCCGCCGCATGGCAACCTGCTGCGCGGCGCGGTGGTGATCATCGCGTCCGACGGCTGGGACAGCGACCCGCCCGATGTGCTCGAGCACGCGATAGCCAGGCTGCGGCGCCGCGCCGAAGTGCTGGTGTGGCTCAACCCCCGTGCGGCCCACAGCGAATTCCAGCCGCTGGCCGGTTCGATGGCGGCGGCCCTGCCATATTGCGACCTGTTCCTGCCCGCGCACTCGCTGGCCGGCCTGCGCGAATTCCTGCTGGCGCTGGCCAGCTTTCAAATAAGGCAGGATCGGCAAGCATGGAACAGGTATGGGCCAACCGGGCGGCCACCACCGAAACCGCCGTCACCCAAAGGCACCTGAAGCGGCTGTGGGCGTTACCGGGAACGCAGTTGGGAGTGGTGGCCTGGCCGTCGGACCGCAAGGATCGGCTGTTCGGCACCTGGCACTACTGGTGGCAGGCGCATCTGCTGGACTGCCTGATCGATGCCCAGCTGCGTGACCCGCAGCCGGAACGGCGCGCCA
Organism: uncultured Actinomycetota bacterium; assembly: GCA_963708995.1. Classification (GTDB taxonomy): domain Bacteria; phylum Actinomycetota; class Actinomycetes; order Mycobacteriales; family Mycobacteriaceae; genus Mycobacterium. The sequence goes on along the minus strand of CAVPUR010000019.1, from coordinate 132,924 downwards.
AGATCAACCGGCAGATCCGCTCGCACCGGCTGCGCAACAACTTCTCGTGGACCAACAACTACTACGACGACATGGCGTGGCTCGCGCTGGCGCTGGAACGTGCCGCCCGATTGACCGGCGTGGAGCGGCGCCGCGCCCTACCGAAGCTCGCCGACGAGCTCGTCAAAGCATGGGTGCCCGAGGACGGTGGCGGGATCCCGTGGCGCAAGCAAGACCAATTCTTCAACGCCCCGGCCAACGGGCCGGCGGGGATTTTTCTGGCCCGCTACGGGGACCGGCTGCGGCGGGCCGAGCAGATCGGTGACTGGATCGACCGAACGCTGATCGACCCGGAGACCCACCTGGTGTTCGACGGCATCAAGGCCGGCTCGCTGGTGCGCGCCCAGTACACCTACTGCCAGGGTGTGGTGCTCGGGCTGGAAACCGAGTTGGCGGCCCGCACCGACTCGGCTGCCCGCCAGGGGCACGCGGCACGGGTGCACCGCCTGGTCGCCGCCGTCAAGGAACACATGGCGCCGTCGGGTGTGTTGCAGGGCAGCGGTGGCGGGGACGGCGGCCTGTTCTCGGGCATCACCGCCCGCTATCTCGCGCTGGTCGCCACCGCGCTGCCGGGGGAGCGGGCCGAGGACGTCGCGGCCCGTGCTATGGCGCGCAAGATAGTGCTGGCCAGCGCGAAATCGGCGTGGGACTACCGGCAAACGGTGGAGGGGCTGCCGGTGTTCGGGGCGTTTTGGGACCGCGACGCGGAGCTGCCCACGGCAGGCGGCAGCGACGAGGGCGCAGAGGCCCAGTTCGTTGCGGGCGCGGTGAGCAGCTCCGAGGTCGCCGAACGAGACCTGTCGGTGCAGCTGTCGGGCTGGATGCTGATGGAGGCGGCCTACAGCGTCACCGACTCACTCGGGTAGCACCAGCCGGTCCGGCTCGTCCGCAGCCTGCACCGCTTCCCCGATTTTTCGAGCCGAGTTGCGGCGTCCCCGATAGCCACGCCAGGCGGCGATCATCGCCGGCATCATTGACACGAAGAGGATGGCCAGGACGATCTTTTCCAGGTTCTGGTGAACGAACGGCACGGTGCCCAGGAAGTAGCCGGCGACCGTCACGCCGCCACCCCAGAGGGCGCCGCCGACGATGTCGAACGCCAGATACACCGGATAGCGCATGTAGGACACTCCGGCGACCACCGGCGTGAATGTCCGCACGAAGGGCATGAATCTGGCCAGAATGATGGCCATCGGCCCGTACTTCTCGAAGAAGGCGTGCGACTCGGTCACGTAGTGCTTTTTGAAGAACCGGGAGTCTTCCTTTTTGAACAGCGCCGGCCCGATCCGGCGCCCGATGAAATACCCGGTCTGGTCACCGAGGATGGCGACGACGGCGACGGCCGGTGCCAGGACCCAAATGTTGAGCGTGCCGTGGGCGGCCAGCAACCCGCCGGTGAACAGTAGTGACTCACCCGGGAGCAGCGGGAACAGCAGCCCGGTCTCCACGAAGACGATGACGAGGATGGTCGGTAATACCGCCGACGCGAACAGACCCTGAGGGCCGATCCAGAACATCGGGTCGAGGATGCCCCCCGAGGCCATCACGGTGGTGCTCATGATGCTTCAACATACCGGCGTTGCAATACTGAACGGACCCAGTCGTCAGGAAGGAAGTCCATGCCTATCGCAACGCCCGAGATCTACGCGGAGATGTTGGGACGCGCCAAGGAGAACGCGTACGCCTTCCCGGCCATCAACTGCACGTCTTCGGAGACCGTCAACGCCGCCATTAAAGGATTCGCCGACGCCGGCAGCGACGGCATCATCCAGTTCTCCACCGGTGGCGCGGAGTTCGCGTCCGGCCTCGGGGTCAAGGACATGGTGTCCGGTGCGGTTGCGCTCGCCAAGTTCACCCGCTCGATCGCGGCCAAATACCCGATCAATGTCGCGCTGCACACCGACCACTGCCCCAAGGACAAGCTGGACACCTACGTGCGCCCGCTGCTCGTGATCTCGGCGGAGCGGGTCGCGGCGGGCAAGAATCCGCTGTTCGGATCGCACATGTGGGACGGATCCGCGGTCCCGATCGATGAGAACCTCACCATCGCCCAGGAGCTGCTCAAGGCCGCGGCGGCCGCCAAGATCATCCTGGAGGTCGAAATCGGCGTGGTCGGCGGCGAAGAGGACGGCGTGGTCGGCGCGATGGACGACAAGCTGTACACCACCCCGGAGGACTTCGAGAAGACCGTCGACGCGCTGGGTCACGGCGAGCACGGCAAGTACCTGCTGGCCGCGACATTCGGCAACGTGCACGGCGTCTACAAGCCCGGCAACGTCAAGCTGCGCCCCGACATCCTGGCCGAGGGCCAGAAGGTGGCGGCGGCCAAGCTCGGATTGGCCGATGACGCCAAGCCCTTCGACTTCGTGTTCCACGGCGGTTCGGGCTCGGAGAAGTCGGAGATCGAAGAGGCGCTGCGCTACGGCGTGGTGAAGATGAACGTCGACACCGACACCCAGTACGCGTTCACCCGCCCGATCGCCGCCCACATGTTCACCAACTACGACGGCGTGCTCAAGGTCGACGGCGACGTGGGCAGCAAGAAGGCGTACGACCCGCGCAGCTACCTCAAGAAAGCCGAGGCGTCGATGACCGAGCGGGTCATCGAGGCGTGCAACGACCTGCACTGCGCCGGGAAGTCAGTCAGCGCCTGACCCGGAAGGTGCGCGCTAGCCGCTGGGGGACTGGCAGATCTTCCACTGATCGTCGCGGAACTGTAGGTCCAGGCTGCGTGTCGACCGGAGCTGAGGGTCGTAGGCCATGAACGTGGTGATATTCGCCTCGGCGTGCTGGCCGTTGACGACGACCTGGTCGATGTTGGCGATCACCGGAAATTGTTTGGCCGCCGAAACCCGCCGGTAGGTCTCGTCCCACGAGTGCTCGTCGTAATCCACGTACCCGTCGCGGGTGGCGCCACATGTGATGCTGCGCAACGTTTTCAGGTCGCCCCGTTGCACCGCGACGTCAAAGCTTTGGATGGTCTGGCGCACCCGGTCTTCCGGCGAGGCCGACACGTTTTTATGCCGGGTCAGCAGCACCGTGCCCAGGATCGCGATCGCGGCCAACGCCAAGACGATCACCACGATCGCCAGCACCCAGCCCCAGTTGTATTGCCGCGATGTCGGCAGCTTCATGCCCCGCCGCGGCGGGATCGATTGTGGCGTAGCGGTTTTCGGCCCGGCCGGGGGATGCTGGGGGTGCTGGAGATTTGGTGGAGCCGCCGGGGGTGTTGCGCCTTGCCCTGGCGCGCCGGGCGGAACCGGCGGCGTTGCAAAGACTTCCGTCGCCGGATCGGGTGGGGTGGCGATGATCGCGGTCTCCTTGGCGTCGAAGCCAGGTGCTGTGAACCGCCGTTCGCGCAGTTGTCCCTCGGATGTCGCCTCCGGTTCACCCTCGGGATCGGGTTGGAACACCACGGTCTCGGTCTCGGAGTCGTGGGGCACGAGGGGTTGGGCCTCGGTGAGCTCTTCGTCGCGGTCGGGCTCGGGTGGATTGGGCATGAGTGCGGCTTTCCTCCCGCTATCGAGTCGGTAGTTGGAGCTTAGCGACCCGGCCCCGGGTTGCGGTGAAGGGCGGAACGGCAGAATGGTCAACCATGACGCCGATGGGTGACCTTCTGGGACCTGATCCGATTCTGCTGACCGGTGACACTGACGCCGAGGAAGAACTGTTGGCCGACGAGAACCCGGCCATCGTCGCCGCCGCCCATCCGTCGGCGTCGGTGGCCTGGGCGGCGCTCGCCGAGGAGGCGCTGGCCGACGACAAAGCCGTTACGGCCTACGCCTACGCGCGCACCGGCTACCACCGGGGCCTGGACCAGCTGCGCCGCCACGGCTGGAAGGGCTTCGGCCCGGTGCCGTATTCGCACGAGCCCAATCGGGGATTTTTGCGGTGCGTGGCGGCGCTGGCGCGGGCCGCGGACAACATCGGCGAGACCGACGAGTTCCGACGCTGCCTGGATCTGCTCGACGATTGCGACCCCGAGGCCCGCAAGGCTCTGGGTTTCTAGAAGGGCTCTAGAAGGTCTCCTCGCAGTGCCCGGAGCCGTCCGGGCACTCGATCTGGACGGTGGCGTGGTCCAGTCCGCGCTCGTGCAGCACCGCGCGCGCGTCACTGAGCACCCGGGCGGAGTCGGCGGCGCTTGTCAGGTGCGCGGTGCACATGTCCTTGCCGGGCGAAAGGGTCCACACGTGCAGATCGTGCACCTCGGTCACGCCGTCGACGGCGCCCAGCGCCGAACGCAGCTCCTCGACGTCGATGTGGGCCGGCGACGATTCGGAGAGGATCCGCAACGCCGCCCGAGCCAGCGAGATCGCCCGCGGCAGCACCCACAGCGCCACCAGCACCGCGACCACCACGTCGGCGTAGGGCCAGTGTGTGGTGATGGTGACGACGCCGGCGATCAGCACACCGATGCTGCCGACGGTGTCCGCGACGACCTCCATGTAGGCGCCCTTGACCGCCAGGCTGTCCTCGGAGTGCGAACGCAGCAACAGCGCCACCGCGAAGTTCGCGGCCAGGCCGGCCAGCGCCACCACGACCATCGGCACGCCGGGGATGGTCGGGAGCCGTGCTTGAGTCTTTCCACCGCCTCGTAGAGGATGAACAACGGCGACCCCGATGAGCAGCGCAGCGTTGGCGACCGCGGTGAACACCTCGGCGCGATGCCAGCCGTAGGTGCGCGCGGGTGACGAGCTGCCGCGCCTGGCCAGCGTGACGGCGGCGAGCCCCATGAACACGGCAACCACGTCGGTGAGCATGTGCCCGGCGTCGGCCAGCAGCGCAATCGAATTGATCAGCAGCGATGTGGTGAGTTCGACAACGAAGAACGTCGCCAGGATCGCGGCGGCGACGATCATGCGGGGGATCATTCGAGACGTATCGGCCTCGGCCGGGGTGTGACTGTGACCGGCGCCCATGGCAGTAATATATGCGTACTAACGCATATATCGCAAGGGTCAGAACCAGCGGCTCCAGAACCGGGTCAGCGAGTTGCCCCAACTCACCAGCACCTCCGGCACACCGGAGAAATCGAAGAACCACAGCACAATCCCGAAGATCCACGGGCTGGCCGCCAGGAGCACGAACAGCAGGATGAAAAAGCCGTATTGCTTGGCCGGTGCCAGCGCGCGCTGCGTCTCGGGACTCAAATGCGGTTCCAGGGCGTCGTATCCGTCCAGGCCCGGGACGGGCAGCAGATTCAGCAACACCGCCATGATTTCGAGGAATCCCAAGAAGGCCACCCCCGACCACAGCACCAAATGGTCCGGGTCGTAGAGCAACCGGGTCAGCGTCAGCAGCAGCACCGCGAGCACCAGGTTGGCCGCCGGCCCCGCCAGGCTGACCAGGGTGCGGCGTCGTGGACTCATGAACCAGGTCCGCAGGTACACCGCGGCGCCCGGCAAGCCAATCCCGCCCAGCGCGATAGCGATGATCGGCAGCAGTAGCGACAGCGCGGGATGGCTGTAGCGCCGCGGATCCAGGGTCAGGTACCCGCGCACCTCGGCGTCGTGGTCGCCGAATCGCCAGGCGGTCAGCGCGTGCCCGAATTCGTGCAGACACAGCGACACCAGCCAGCCGGCGATGACGAAGGTGAACACTCCGGCGTAGGCCATCGGCCGCACGCTGTCCCCGGCCAGCCAGGCCAGTGCGCCCCCGACCGCCGTCAACCCGATCAAGCCCAGAAACACCGGGCTGGGCCGCACCGATTCGCGCACCCATCGAAGTTACCTGAAGCTACCTGACCAGCAGCCAGCGTTCGACGTTGCGATCACCTACTCCGTGGTGCACCCATGAGCGACAATGTCGCTGGCGCCCTGACGTGCGCGCTGGCAGTCGAGAAAAGGCAATGACGATGAGCGAGGCGCTTCGGCAGCTGCAAACCGACGGCTACGTGATCATGCCAGGGTTGCTCTCCGCGCTCGAGGTCGAAGAGATCAGGCGCGCCCTCACCGCGCTCCTCGCACGACAGACGTGGGCGCGGGGCGAGTTCTTCGGCTCCCGGACCCGCCGGCTCCACAACGTCCTGGCGAAAACTCGTGCAACCGATTGTCTGGTAGGCCATCCGGCGGTTGCCGAGCTCGTGCGCACCGTGCTGGGCCATCCCCAGGTCTCGATCGTCAATGCGATCGAGATCCACCCCGGCGAGACGGCGCAGCCATTTCACCAAGACGATGTGCTGTTTCCCATCTCGCGCCCGCATCCGCCGCTCATCGTGAACACGATGTGGGCGATCACCGAATTCACCCGGGAGAACGGCGCCACGATGCTGGTCCCCAAGAGCCAAGATCTCTCTACGCTGCCTGATGCTTGTCAGACGGTCAGCGCCGAAATGGACCCGGGCTCGGTCCTGCTCTGGAACGGAGGCCTGTTTCACGGTGGTGGTGCGAACCACTCCCCACATGCTCGGCTGGGCCTGAACGTGAACTACAACTGTGCCTGGCTGCGACAGCAGGAGAACCCATACCTCGCCATCCCGCAGGAAGTGGCACGAGAACTCCCCGACGACTTCCTTCGGCTAATCGGCTACGACGCGTTCCTCAACATCTATGGGCTCGTCGACCACGCGCACCCTCTCGGCGTCCTCGGACGCCCCGTGCAGCCAATCGATTCGGCCGGCGGCAGCAGGGCCCCCTAGCCGGGGGTGCCGGGCGCGCCGGTGGTGCCGCCGTAGCCCCCGGCGCCGGCCGCCCCGCCGGTCCCGCGGCTGCCGGCAGCCCCGCCGGTGCCGGCGGTGGATCCAGTTCCAGGGCCGCCGGAGGTGCCGCCGGCCCCGCCGTCGCCGCCGTTGCCGTTGTCGCCCGGGGGGCCCAAAAGGCCGAGTTCGCCGGCATTCCCACCGGCGCCGCCGTTACCACCGAGCCCGCCGTTGCCGCCGTTGCCGCCGACCGCACCGGCCCCGGCGTCACCGCCGGTGCCGGCTGTTCCGGCGTTGCCGCCGACCCCGCCGTCACCGCCGTTGCCGCCCTGGCTCAACAGGCCGCCTTCGCCGCCGACCCCGCCGGCCCCGGCAGTGCCGCCGTTGCCACCGGCCCCGGCGTTGCCGCCGTTCATACCCGCGACGGTGCTGGCGTCGAAGCCGGTGCCGCCGGGCCCGCCGGTCCCGCCGTCGCCGCCGTCGCCGCCGTTGCCGCCAATGCTGTACAGGTGCGCGGCCGCCCCGCCGGCGCCGCCGGCCCCGCCCATGCCTCCGTTGCCGCCGTTAGTGCCGGGGACGCTCGCGGTGCCCGGTTCCCCGACCGTGCCCGCCCCGCCAGCCCCGCCGTTGCCGCCGTTGCCGCCCATGCCCAAGTAGAACCCGCTGTTGCCGCCGGCCCCGCCGTCCCCGCCGTTCATGCCTGCGCCGCCGTCACCGCCGTCACCGCCGTTGCCGATCAGGAAGCCGCCCCTGCCGCCGGCGCCGCCCGCGCCGCCGTCGGCCCCGGCGCCGCCGGCACCGCCGTTGCCGGTCAACCCGGCCTTGCCGCCGGCCCCACCCACACCGGCCGCGTCGGTCGCCCCGGCCCCGCCGTCCCCGAAGAGGATCCCGCCGGGAGCGCCATTGGCTTGTGCCAACGTCCCTCCGACGATTCCGGCAGCACCGTTGTCGATCAGACCGCGACCGAACAGCAACTGGAAGGGCGCATTGATAATCGGATCGATCAGTTGGCCCAGCGGACTAGCAATATATGCCTCGCCGAGCCCGTGAACCGGGAGGTAGATGCCCTGGACCACGCCGTTAACCAGTGCAGCAACGACCGGTGAGCCGATCGGCAGCGCAAAACCGCCCGTGTGCACAAAACTGCTCACATCCAAACCCGCGAGGGGATGGACACCGCTGAGGGGATGCGCGATAAACATGGCGCCGGGGAGGCCCGGGGTGCCGGCGGTGCCGCCGCTGTTGGGGGTGGCACCGGCCGCCCCGCCGACCCCGCCGGCCCCGGCAGTCCCGCCGATGCCGGTGGTGGTTCCGGTTCCGCCGTCGCCGCCGTTGCCGCCGGCCCCGCCGTCGCCGCCGTTGCCGTTGCCGCCCACGGGATGGGTATAGCCGACTGGGCCGGAATTCCCGCCTGTGCCGCCGTTACCACCCACCCCGCTGTTGCCGCCGTTGCCACCGACCCCGCCGGTGCCGGCGTCGCCGCCGATGCCGGCCATTCCGGCGTCGCCGCCGGTGCCGCCGTCGCCGCCGTTGCCTCCCCCGCCCAAAAGGCCGCCGACACCGCCGGCCCCGCCGGCCCCGGCGTTGCCGCCGTTGCCGCCGTTGCCGGCGTTGCCGCCGTTCATGCCCGCGACGGTGCTGGCGTCGAAGCCGTTGCCGCCGGCCCCGCCGGCCCCGCCGTCGCCACCGATGCCGCCTTTGCCGCCAAGGCTGAACAGGAGCCCGGCAGCCCCGCCGGTGCCGCCGGCCCCACCGGCGCCGCCAGCGCTGCCGCCGGTGGCGGGACTGGTAGCGGTGCCGTCCATGCCGGAGACGCCGGCCCCGCCGGCGCCGCCGTTGCCGCCGTTGCCGGCGTTGCCTAAGAAGTTGCCGAAGCCGAAGATGAAGTGCCCCTTGTTGGCGCCGGCCCCGCCGGCCCCGCCGTTCATGCCGGCGCTACCGGCACCGCCGTTGCCGCCGTCGCCGCCGTTGCCGATCAGGAACCCGCCGATGCCGCCCGCCCCGCCGGCGCCGCCAGCCCCGCCGTTGCCCCCGTTACCGCCGGCACCGCCGTTGCCGATCAGCCCCGACGCCCCGCCGTTACCGCCGGCCATGCCGGCGTTGCCTGCGGCGTCGTAGCCGGCCCCGCCGTCACCAAACAGGAACCCGCCTGGACCGCCATTGGGGTGTGTCAGTGTTCCGGCGGTGCCGTTGCCGATCAGATCGCGGTGGAACAGCAACTGAGTGGGCGCATTGATAATCGGGTCGATCGCCCTACCAAGCGGGCTGGCAAGATACGCTTCGCCGCGCCCATGAAACGGGAGATAAATGGCCTGGACCAGATCGGCAGGGGCTGAAGCGGCACCGGCCGCCGCGCCGATGGACTCGGCGTTGGCGATATCTGTGCTGAAATAGGCACCCGCGCCAGCGCTCAACGAATCGACAAACTCCGCATGGAACGCTTCCATTCGGGCGCTAAGAAGTTGATATTCCTGGCCGAAGTTGCCGAACATCGCCGCGATCGCGGCCGACACCTCGTCCGCGGCCGCGGGAACCACCCCGGTCGTGGGAACCGCAACGGATGTAGACGCTTCGGCCAGCATTGAGCGGATATCTGCCAAATTTCCAGCTGCCGCCTGCATCTGCTCCGGCGCCGCGACCACAAACGACATATGCATCTCCAATCGACCCGATGCGACGGTTGCCCAATGGTCACCAAGGCGATGTGAGCTTAATCACATGCTTTTCATCCGCGCTGGAAAATCAGTGTTTTGTGACCGCGCCACCCCCGACTGCGCTCTGACCTGGGTCGACTACCTGACCAGCAGCCAGCCTTCGACGTTGCGATAGAACGTCGAGCGGCGCGCCGCGCGGGGAGCCGGGACGCCGTCCCGGACCACGGCGACACCGGTGCTGCCCAGCTGGACCGCGCGCCCGGTGATCCACCGGCGCCGCAATCCGGGGCCGTGCACCCTGGCCCGCAGGCCGGGCAGGGACGGCGTCGGCTCGATGCACACGCCGGCCACGTCGCCGTCGAACAGCGGATTGTCGTCGACGATCGCCTCGCCGTGCAGCAGCCGCTCGCTGGTGGACGGGTCAGGCAGCCAATTAGCCTGCCCGACGATTACCGACCCGGTCTCGTCGCGGATCAGCGGCGCCCGCCGCGCCGAACCGCTCCTGCTGCGCCGCGCTGCCCGACGCCCGGCCGGTAGCCGGTAGACCCGGGTCGCCGCCGTGCGCCGGCGAGGCACGTAGGCCACCTCGATGTCGAGGCGCTCGGCGCGCAACAGCCGATTCAGCACCGCGGCCAGGTCGGCATCGCCGCCGACCACCGCAAGCCGTCGGTACGGCCCGATCGCGGCATCGATATCGGCCGGACCAGCGACCCGATGGGTGGGCAGGCCCCCGAGACTCCCGAGCTGACTCCGGGGCTGGTGATCGCCGAACAGCAACACCGCCACACTGGAAATCAAGAGACTCCTCGCAACCTGCTGGGATAGGGTGTGTCACCGGCTGGACAACACTAAGCAGGGAGCATGTCATGCCGGCAATCGTCCTCATCGGCGCCCAATGGGGTGACGAGGGCAAGGGTAAGGCCACTGACCTGCTCGGCGGGCGCGTCCAGTGGGTGGTCCGCTACCAGGGTGGCAACAACGCCGGGCACACCGTCGTCCTGCCCACCGGCGAGAACTTCGCGCTGCACCTCATCCCGTCGGGGGTACTGACGCCCGGCGTCACCAACGTCATTGGCAACGGCGTGGTGGTCGACCCCGGTGTGCTGCTCGACGAGCTGAAAAGCCTCGAGGATCGTGGCGTCGACACCTCCAAGCTGCTGATCTCCGCCGACGCCCACCTGCTGATGCCCTACCACGTGGCCATCGACAAGGTCACCGAGCGCTACATGGGCAGCAAGAAGATCGGCACCACCGGCCGCGGCATCGGGCCGTGCTATCAGGACAAGATCGCCCGCATGGGGATCCGGGTCGCCGACGTGCTCGACCCCGAGCTGCTCACCCACAAGATCGAGGCCGCGCTGGAACTCAAGAACCAGATACTGGTCAAGATCTATAACCGCAAGGCCCTGGAGCCCGAGCAGGTGGTCGAGGCCCTGCTCGAACAGGCCGAAGGCTTCCGGCATCGCATCGCCGACACTCGGCTGTTGCTCAACAACGCACTGGAGGCCGGCGAAACGGTCCTGCTGGAAGGCTCGCAGGGCACCCTGCTCGACGTCGACCACGGCACCTATCCCTACGTCACGTCATCGAACCCGACTGCGGGCGGCGCGGCGGTGGGCTCCGGTATCGGCCCCACGCGCATCCGCACCGTGCTGGGGATCCTCAAGGCCTACACCACCCGGGTGGGCTCGGGTCCGTTCCCCACCGAGCTGTTCGACGAGAACGGCGAATACCTGTCCAAGACCGGCGGAGAGTTCGGCGTGACGACGGGACGACGGCGGCGCTGCGGCTGGTTCGACGCCGTGGTCGCCCGGTATGCCACCCGGGTCAACGGCATCACCGACTACTTCCTGACCAAGCTCGACGTGCTGTCGAGCCTGGAAACGGTGCCGATCTGCGTCGGCTATGAGGTCGACGGGAAGCACACCTCCGAGATGCCGATGACGCAAAGCGAACTGCACCGCGCCACGCCGATATACGAAGAGCTGCCCGGCTGGTGGGAGGACATCTCGAGGGCGCGGCAGTTCGACGACCTGCCCGCCAAGGCGCGCGACTACGTGCTGCGCCTGGAAGAGCTTGCCGGAGCACATGTTTCGTGCATCGGGGTCGGCCCGGGGCGGGATCAGACCATCGTGCGCCGCGACGTCCTGGCGGCCCGCGCGTGACGGACGCTATCCAGGATCCAGAAGAACTCGACCCCGAATACCACCACCACGGCGGTTTTCCGGAATACGGCCCGGCCAGCCCCGGCCCGGGTTTCGGCCGATTCGTGGCGGCGATGCGCCGGGTGCAGGACCTGGCCGTGTCCGCCGACCCCGGAGACTCGGTGTGGGACGACGCGGCGGACCGCGCTGAGGCGCTCGTCGAGCTGCTGGAGCCGTTCCGGGCCGCCGAAGGTGCGGCGCCGGCCGGCCGGACCCCTGGCTTGCCCGGCATGGGCAGCCTGCTGCTGCCGCCCTGGATGCTGACCCAGTACGGCCCCGACGGCGTCGAAATGACGGGATATTTCACTCGGTTTCACGTCGGCGGCAACATGGCGGTGCACGGGGGTGTGCTGCCGCTGCTGTTCGACCACACGTTCGGAATGGTCTCGCACGCGGCCGGCAGGCCGATCAGCCGCACGGCCTTCCTGCACGTCGACTATCGCAAGATCACGCCGATCGAGGCGCCGTTGCTGATGCGGGGACGAGTCACCAAGACCGAGGGCCGCAAGGCGTTCGTGTCCGCCGAATTGGTCGACGCGAGCGAGACGGTGTTGGCCGAGGGCAACGGCCTGATGGTGCGGTTGCTGCCCGGCCAGCCATGAGCGAGCCCACCGGTCCCCGGGTGATGCTGCTGGGTTCGGGTGAGCTCAGCCGGGAGCTGACAACCGCCTTGCGGCACCTCGGCGCGGAGGTGACCGCCGTCAATGACGACGTCGCCGACGCCGACCCGCCGGGGGTGTCGGCCGAGTTGGCAAGGCTGGAACCCGATTTCGTGGTGACGGTCACCGACAACATCTCCGACGCGACGCTTGCGGCCGTCGAGGCCATCGAGGCGGTCTTGGCCGGGACCGACGAGGAGTTCACCGAGCTGGTGCCCAGCGCCCGCAGCGTTCGGCTCACTACCGACCGGGAGGGCTTGCGCCGGCTGGCCGCCGACGAGCTGGGCTTGCCCACCGCGCCGTTCTGGTTCGTCGGGTCGGTCGGCGAGCTCAAGGAGGTGGCCGTCCACGCCGGGTTCCCGTTACTGCTGAAGCCGGCGGGCGCGGCCGGCCAGCGGCAGGTGGTCGCGGGGCCCGACGATATCGAGCTCGCCTGGCATCTTGCGGTGGGGCAGGGGACAGCGCCTCTGCGGGTGTTGGCCGAAACGGCGGTCGACATCGAATTCGAGGTCAGCCTGCTCGCCGTGCGCACCGATGGCCCGGCGGGTCCGGTGATCGAGTTCTGCGCGCCCATCGGGCATCACGGCGCCGCGGGCGTGCTGGAGTCCTGGCAGCCGCAGGAGCTGAGTCCGGCCGCTACCGACGCCGCCAAGTCGGTCGCCGCGCGGATCGTCAAGGCGCTCGGCGGGCGCGGCGTCTTCAGCGTCGAGTTGATGATCAACGGCGACGAGGTGTACTTCGCCGACGTCACCGCGTGCCCGCATCCGAGCGCCTGGGTGACGCTGCGCAGCCAGCGGCTTTCGGCGTTCGAACTGCAGGCCCGCGCCATTCTGGGTCTTCCGGTGGACACCATGATGGTGTCGCCGGGCGCCGCCCGCGTGCTGATATCCCGATGCCGCCGCGCCGAGCGCCGACGAGCTGACCGCTGCGCTTGGTGTGCCGGAAAGCGATGTCCGCGTGTCGGGTGCTCCAAAAATGGTGGCACTGGCTACCGCACCGGATATCGCAACAGCACGCGACCGTGCCCGACAAGTCGCGGCCGCGCTGAATGTGCGAGACTCACGCGGGTGAGCTACGCAGGAGACATCACCCCGCTGGAAGCCTGGAAGCTGCTCAGTGACAACCCACAGGCGGTCCTGGTGGACGTGCGCACCGACGCCGAATGGCGGTTCGTGGGCGTGCCGGACTTATCCAGTCTTGGCCGTAAGGTCGTCTACATCGAGTGGAACACCTCCGACGGGAGGCGCAACGAAAACTTCCTGACCGAACTGCAGGACCAGATCCCGTCCGGTCAGGGGGAGCGGCCGGTGGTGTTCCTGTGTCGCTCGGGCAACCGTTCCATCGGCGCCGCCGAGGTCGCGACCGAGGCGGGCATCGCCCCGTCCTACAACGTGCTGGACGGCTTCGAAGGCCAGCTCGATGCCCACGGCCACCGCGGTGAAACCGGCTGGCGGGCAGTCGGGTTGCCCTGGAAGCAGGGGTAGCAGGGATGACCGACCAGCCCTCGGTCCGCACGCCCAAGGAGCTGCCCGACGGCGTCAGCCAGGCCACCATCGGCGTGCGCGGCGGCCTGTTGCGATCCGGGTTCGAAGAGACCGCCGAGGCGATGTTTTTGACCTCCGGCTACGTCTATCCGTCGGCGGCCGTCGCGGAGAAGTCGTTCACCGGCGAGCTCGACCACTTTGTCTACTCGCGCTACGGCAACCCCACCGTGACCATGTTCGAGGAACGGTTACGCCTGATCGAGGGAGCACCCGCGGCCTTCGCCACCGCGAGTGGCATGGCCGCGGTGTTCACCTCGCTGGGCGCGCTGCTGGCCGCCGGTGACCGGTTGGTCGCCGCGCGCAGCCTGTTCGGATCGTGTTTCGTGGTGTGCAACGAGATCCTGCCGCGGTGGGGCGTGGAGACCGTCTTCGTCGACGGCGACGACCTCTGCGCAATGGGAGCAGGCGCTGTCCAAGCCGACGCAGGCGGTGTTCTTCGAGACGCCGTCGAACCCGATGCAGTCGCTGGTGGATATCGCCGCCGTGACCGAAATGGCCCATGCTGCAGGCGCAAAAGTGGTGCTGGACAACGTTTTTGCCACACCGCTGCTGCAGCAGGGCTTTCCGTTCGGTGTTGACGTGGTGGTGTATTCGGGCACCAAGCACATCGACGGCCAGGGTCGCGTGCTGGGTGGTGCGATCCTCGGCGACAAGGAGTACATCGACGGTCCGGTGCAGAAGCTGATGCGGCACACCGGTCCGGCGATGAGTGCCTTCAATGCCTGGGTGTTGCTGAAAGGCCTTGAGACGCTTGCGGTTCGGGTCGAGCACTGCAATTCCTCGGCGCACCGGATCGCGGAGTTCCTCGAGGGTCATCCGGCGGTGCGGTGGGTGCGCTACCCGTTTCTGGCGTCGCACCCGCAGTTCGATCTGGCCAAGCGGCAGATGTCCGGCGGCGGGACGGTGGTCACCTTCGAGCTCGACACGGCGGAAGGCACAGCGAAGGAACGAGCCTTCGAGCTTTTGGACAAGCTGCGGCTGATCGACATTTCCAACAACCTCGGTGACGCCAAATCGCTAATCACCCACCCGGCCACCACGACTCACCGGGCGATGGGTCCGGAGGGTCGCGCCGCGATCGGGCTCGGCGACGGCGTGGTCCGCATCTCGGTCGGGCTGGAAGGCACCGACGACCTGATCGCCGATATCGACCAGGCCCTCGGCTAGCCCCCTTAGCCCGCCGCCTTTTCGTCCTCTTCGACGCGTTCGGCGGCGTCCAGTGCGTCTTCCATCCAGTTGGTCACGACCCTGGCGTAGATCATCTGGCTAGTGATGGCCAACTGGCCGCGAGTACGACCCAAAAATGAAATGCCCCAGGAGAACATGGCGGCGATGCGGTTGCGGTGGCCGACCAGGTAATACAGGTGCAGCGCCAGCCACGCCAACCAGGCGATAAAGCCGGCGAACTCCAGCTTGCCGACCTGCGCGACCGCACTGTATCGGGAGATGAGGGCCATGCTGCCCTTGTTGAGGTAGTGGAACGGCTTGCGGTTGGCCGGGTCGTCGTGTCCTTTCACAGCCTGCTTGATCACGGTGGTGGCGTAGCGCGCCCCCTGGATCGCGCCCTGCGCCATTCCGGGCACGTCCGGGACGGACATCAGATCGCCGATGACGAAGACGTTCGGGTGCCCCTTGACGGTGAGGTCGGGCTCCACGATTACCCTTCCGGCGCTGTCGGTTTCGGTGCCGTCGGACTGTTCGGCGATCATCTTGCCCAGCCCGCTGGCCGCAACGCCGGCCGCCCACACCTTACATGCGCAGTCGATCCGGCGTTCGCCGCCGTCCTTCTCCTTGATCGTGATGCCTTTGTAGTCAACGGCCGTCACCATCGCGTTGAGCTGGATGTCGACACCCATCTTCTGCAGTCGCTGTTGTGCCTTGAGGCCCAGCTTGGGACCCATCGGCGGCAACACGGCGGACGCGGCGTCGAGCAGGACCACCCGGCACTCGCTGGGTGTGATGGTGCGGAATGCCCCGGCCAGGGTGCGCCCGGCCAATTGGACGATCTCGCCCGCCAGCTCGACACCGGTGGGCCCGGCCCCGACCACGACGAAGGTGAGCCGCCGCTCGCGCTCGGCGGGATCGGTGGCGACCTCGGCCGCCTCGAACGAGCTGAGGATGCGGCCGCGCACCTCCAGGGCGTCGTCGATGCTCTTCATGCCGGGGGCGTAGGTGGCGAACTCGTCGTTGCCGAAGTAGGACTGCTGCGCGCCGGCGGCCACGATGAGGCTGTCGTAGGGCGTCACCGTCTCCATGCCCATCAGGTGCGACGTGACCGTCTTCGCTTCAGATCGATCGCGTTGACCTCGCCCCACAACACCTGGACGTTCTTCTGCTTGCGCAGGATCATCCTGGTCGTCGGGGCGACGTCGCCCTCGGACAAGATTCCCGTCGCCACCTGATACAGCAGCGGCTGAAACAGATGCGTGGTCGTCTTCGAGATCAGCGTGACGTCCACATCGACTCGTTTGAGCGCTTTGGCCGCGTTCAGGCCGCCGAATCCGCTTCCGATGATGACGACGCGATGGCGGGACATGCTTCTCCTTTTTGGAACGGTCGCACGGCTGATTGTCCATCGCCGGACGGGCCACTGCCAAAAAGTTGTCACCGGAGCCGGTATCACCGAAAGTATTTTCGAAGATCGGCAGGATGCCGCAGCGGTCGTGGATCGCATGTGTGCGGCGGCGCGGGCGGAGAACCGCGCTGTTGCGGTTGCGCGAATGCGGAGACGCGAGACGTGGTCGACCGATACCTGGGATGCGATCGGCGCGGAGCTGGCTGCGGCGTTGGGGATCAGTGTGGCGCTGGCATCGAGCCTTTTGGACTATGCGCGCGCGATGCGTGTGCGGCGCTGCAGGTGGGGGCCGCGTTGCTGGCCGGCGATATCAGCTATGCGATGTTTCAGACGATCGTCTACCGCACGAATTTGATCACCGACACGGACGCGTTGGCCGCTGTCGACGCCGAGCTGGCCGCCAAGGTGCGGCGCTGGGCGTCACTGACGCGAGGCCGATTGGCAGCATATGTCGACATGAAAGTCAAAGTCACGCAACCAGTTCAGGTCGTCTGGGACGGCACCCGCTACACCAAAGGCGACACACCCGACGTACCCGATGATGTTGGGCGGCAATGGATTCGCCAGGGATGGGCGACTGAAACGAAGGCAGCAGCACCGCGCAAACGGTCTGATGATTCTCGGTGCGACCTGGCGTCAAACGCCACCAGCCCGCAAGCTTTCGTGCTCCTTCGATGCGGGAACCTGGCAGCCATGGCGCGGCCACGACGGTAGTTACTCCACCCGAGCCACGACGTCCCGGTCGGCCCCAGGCCATCGGGGCAGGCAACGAACAGCCGCGCCCTACCCGATCCTCCCGACTGCGAATTCGACTTGGTCAATGGCGTGACCAGCAGTCTTTTTCACCAACATCCCATCAACATCGCGGGGCAGGAATGACACAACAGACACGCTGCCGCACTTTCCATCTTCTTTCCTATGGATTAAGGACGCTCTGTTATCGGTACTTGCTCCGGTAATACCGGTCCTCCTTCGGGTCCTCCTACCGCTGCGGGAGGTGGTGCCGGAACTGGCAAACCTTCACCGGGAAGAACGGGTGCACTCGCAAATCCAGCCGGATCCATATGATCTTTGCACGCATTCGGAACAGGGACCATATACCATTTCCAAGCGCCAGGGGGATTTGGTGCCGGTGCCATGCTGTTGTCGGGGCACCGCCATGTGCAACTGACACCGCCGACACCCGCGCCGCCAAGGCCGAGAGTGGAACCCCCTTGAGTAGCCGCGCCAGCGTCAACACCCAGGCCCCCTGCCTCACAGTGCAAATGTGATCCATTGATTTCAGTAGGCCAATCACAGTAAGACCCCTGGGCAAAGAAAACGGTTGCTCCGGTAAGGACAGCTGGATAATCACACAAACCGGCATTGGACCTCGCGGGCGGGAAAATAATAATCCCACTAGATACCATTATCGGAACGAGCCAGATTTTATTCATCGACTACCTTCACTTGTGTTCCCAACACGTCATCACCGATACGTCATACCCGGGCCGGGAATTCCCCTGACCAGCGAGGAATTGGCGGGGTCGCACCATACTGCGGTGCGGGCACAATATCGCAAGGGTTTTCCACATTTGTTCCAACTTTTCACCCGCTGGCCCGCCTATCCGTGCCGCGCGTCCACCAGATCCACGATGGGCGCAGGTGAAGCCGCGTACGCCGATACGCGCCGCGTGCCCACGCCATGCCTCCAATCTGTCCACAGTCACAGACAACATCGGCGAACTACGGCGATGTGTTACGCAGGTAGCGCGTTCCACCAGCGCCAGGCGCAACCACAGCCAGTTTGCTGCTGTACTGCCATCGCAGCTGGTCCATCTGGACTCTGCCATCGGCTGCCCTCCAGATCCCCGCCGAGGAGCGGGACCGTTGGGCCTCGGTTAGGGGGCACTCGTACTCAGCGACGAGCCGTGCGGACTCGCGGGGCCGTCCGGTTGGGGCGGCTGCTACGTCGCCGACTGCTTCCGTTTGGGTGGCGGATAGACCGATCTGGCGATCGTTGCGGAGATCCACCCGATCAGCCACCCAGCGCAGACCAATACATAGGTGTAGAGGCGGCCAGGCTGAGTAACCGCGACAACACCCAAAATTACGGCCCACACGATCGCACAACCGATGCTGTAACCCGTATACGTACCGCGCCATCGATTCATCGCCGCGATCGCCCTCTTCATCGCTTGTTACTTGCGCAATCCCGGCCTGGTGCCGGGGTGTCTCCATCATCCGCCTCGTCGGCGTCGAGCCGCTAGCGTTCACGAACTGGTCCTTACGCGGCACCTGGACTCCCCGGAGGGCAGGTCAGCAACGGGTTGCATCAACCCGACATTCCCATCGGGGCAGACCTATGTCACCACCCCGGGCAGTGCGCTGCCGTTCCCCAGTCTGTGTCGGCCCACTGGTGATCTGCCCCCACCCCGGCCGCGCAGTGATGACCGCTGCGGGAGCCGCGAGGCGATGGGGCCCAAGCGCGCCCGCACCCGCGCCCAAAACCGCGCCAACCGCATCAAAGCCGAACGCAGACACAACCGCCGAACCCGGCTGGCCGCCGACGCTGTCCAGTCCGCGCACGCCCCGCCGCCCAATCCGGACGAGCCGCCGCCCTTTCAACTCACGTAACTCACGGCCAGGCGGAGGCGTTGCTCTTGTAGTTCCCGTTCAGTCGCGTTGCAGAAGTCGGAGTTCGTGCCGGCGAGCAAGACGGAATAGTCGCCGCCCTGCTTGTTGAAGGTCAGCGGGGGATAGGTCCAGCCGCTGTTGCACATTGACGTGGTGCTGCCCGCCGAAGGCCTTCGCCAATTGGACATCTCGCAGGCTTTCATCGCGTCGGTGTTCGGGTACGCGCTTTTGGCGATGACCAGCATCGCGCCGCCCCACAGCCCGTCGTTGCGCCGGTAGGCGCGTGCCCCGAAACCCGCGTTGTTCTGCTGACAGCTCAACGCTCGCTGCAACGCCATGAAGGGGGAGGCGAGGTCGCGGTTCGTGACAGCGGCTGCGGCCGCGATGAATTGAGCCGCGTCCGGGCCGTCGACCTCTTGAACGTTGGGATCGCCCAGGCTTTTGAGTTGCTGCGACATCTGCTGGGCGGCGCCTCCGCCACCGATGATCGGTCCGCCGTTGGTGGATGTCATCGGGGGCAGCGTGACGGGGTCGGCGCCGGCGGTGGACATTCCGGCGGCCAAGGCAAGGCCACACGCCGCCATACCCACACCGATCCGATAAGTGATAGATCCCATGGCTACTTCCTACTCTGTCAGCGGAAGGCGTCGCTGCCGGTGAACGCCTGGCCGAGGACGAGCTGGTGCATCTCGGGTGTGCCCTCGTACGTCAGCACCGATTCCAGGTTGACCATGTGCCGGATAACCGGGTATTCCAGCGATATTCCGTTGCCGCCCAGTATCGTTCGGGCCGTCCGGCAGATCTTGATCGCCTCACGGGTGTTGTTCAGTTTGCCGAAGCTGACCTGTTCTGGGCGCAGTCCGCCGCTGTCTTTGAGGCGGCCCAGGTGCAGCGACAGCAGCTGGCCCTTGTGCAATTCGACCGCCATGTCGACGAGTTTCGCCTGAGTCAACTGGAATCCGGCGATCGGACGGCCGAATTGGGTGCGCTGCATCGCGTAGTCGAGCGCGGCCTGCCACGCCGAGCGCGCGGCTCCCATCGACCCCCAGATGATTCCGTAACGCGCTTCCGACAGGCAGGACAACGGCCCTCGCAGGCCCTTGGCCTCGGGCAGCATCGCGTCGGCGGGCAATCGCACGTCGTCGAGCACCAGTTCGCTGGTGATCGAGGCGCGCAGCGACAGCTTGTGGTGGATGGTGTTGGCGGTGAAACCCGCGGTGTGGGTCGGCACGATGAAGCCGCGAATCCCGTCGTCGGTGACGGCCCACACGATCGCGACGTCGGCCACCGAGCCGTTGGTGATCCACATCTTGCGACCGTTGATCACCCAGTCCGAGCCATCGCGGCGCGCCCGGGTTTTCATCGCTGCCGGGTCGGAGCCGGCGTCGGGCTCGGTCAGCCCGAAGCACCCAAGCAGCTCGCCCGCGGCCATGCCCGGCAGCCAGTGCTGCTTCTGCTCCTCGGAACCGAAGTTCCAGATGGCGAACATCGCCAGCGATCCCTGCACCGAGACCATTGACCGAACGCCAGAGTCGGCGGCCTCCAGTTCCACGCAGGCCAGACCGTAGTGCACGGCCGAGGCCCCGCCGCATCCGTAGCCATGCAGGTGCATGCCGAGCAGGCCGAGTTCGCCGAATTGCTTGGCCAGTTGGCGGGCCGGTAGGTCACCGATTTCGAACCATTCGGCGATGTGCGGGATGACGTGTTCGGCGCAGAACTTTCGCACGGTGTCGCGCACCGCAAGCTCGTCGCTGGACAGGGACGCGTCCAGGCCCAGCGGGTCGTCCCGGTCGAAAGCGGGTGGTGTCTTTGTGCTCATAGAATTCAGCCCTTCTAACCGGCCATAGTAAGTCCGCCGCTGACGCTGATCACCTGGCCGGTGATGAACGACGCGGCTTCCGACGCGAAGAACAGCACCGGCGCGGCGACCTCGTCGGGTCGGGCCAGTCGGCGGAACGGAATCGCTTTCACCAGAGCCTCTTTCAGCTTCTCGGGTTGTGCGTGAAACAGCGGCGTGTCGGTAGGGCCGGGGCACACGCAATTCACCGTGATCTGGTGGCGCGCCATTTCCCGGGCCAGCGACTTGGTGAGTGCGATGACTCCGCCCTTGGCGCCGGCGTAGATGGTTTCGCCGGCGCTGCCGACGCGGCCGGCGTCGCTGGCCAGGTTGACGATGCGTCCGCCGGCCTGCGCCTCGATCATCCCGGGCAGAAACGCTCGGCAGATATGCACCGGCCCCAGGTAGTTGATGGCTACCACCTTGCTGGCGAATTCCGGTGTGGAGTTGAGGAATTGGTCGGTTCGGTCCCAACCGGCCGCGTTGATGACGATGTTGGGCACGCCCACCTCGGCGTGTGTCCTCTCCCGCAGGGTGTCGACTTGGGCGGGGTCGGCGACGTCCACCGGCAACGCCGTGATCAGCTCGGGTTGCTCCTTGGCGGTGGCGGCTGCCGCCGCCTCGTCGAGGTCCGCGGCGACCACCCGGTCGCCCTGCGCGGCGAACGCCAGCGCTATCGCCTTGCCAATGCCCGATCCGGCGCCGGTCACCACCGCGAGCCTGCCGTGTGAATAGGCATTCATTGCTCACGAATCTAGGTTCGCCGCGGCGACGGGGTCAAGGATTGCGTAGTCTCGCGGAATGCAATCGCGGCATGGACCGGCACGTCCGGCGTGGCTGGCATGGCTGGCCACAGACGTCATCGGCGTGCTGGTGTTTTGCGCTGTCGGGCGGCGCAGCCACGCCGAGGGTCTCAGCGTCACCGGCGTCGCGTCGACCGCATGGCCGTTTCTCACCGGGACCGTCATCGGCTGGCTGGCGTCGCGCGGCTGGCGGCGCCCCAGGGCTGTGGTCCCCACCGGGGTGGTCGTCTGGATCTGCACCGTGGCGGTCGGCATGCTGTTGCGGAAAGCCAGTTCGGCGAGCGTGGCAGCGAGTTTCGTGGTGGTGGCATCGTTGGTCACCGCGGTGTTGCTGCTCGGTTGGCGAGCGAGTGTCGGGCTGGCCCTGCGGCGCCGATGACACGCAGAGACGGCGACACGTGGGATCCCGCCACCGGCGTCGGAATGACCGCGACATTCCGCGCGGCGGCCAGGGCTGTGGCCAGCAACAAAGGGCTGATCGACGATCCGTTCGCCGAGCCTTTGGTTCGCGCGGTAGGGGTGGAGTACGTCATTCAGGTGGTCGAGAACCTGCGGTATGGGCATGGCGGCGACGATCCCGTGGTAACCGCGTTCGCCGCCGATCACATGCCCACCTGGACCACGTCTCAGCTGGAGGCCGGTCGGGCATTCATGGAGGGCTGGCGGCCGACGACAGTGACGCGGGCAACAGCCCGCGTTACGTCACCGCGACCCGGGTTTAATTCCGCCTGGAATTCAGTTGGAATGCTTTTTGGTGATGCGCGTTAGAAGGTTAGGTGATGACCAGATCTCAGCTGCAGTTTGTGCCCGCCGCGTTGGACGACGCGCTGGCACAGCCACTGTTTGACGAGCTGGCCGTCGAGTATGCGGACCGCTACGGCAGCACGCCGCCGACGATACTGGCGTGGCTGAAAAAGGGCCCTGTTAGCGAATTCGCACCACCCGACGGCGGCATGCTGATCGGGTTGTTGGACGGTCGGGCGGTCACGGGCGGCGGATTCGTGCGATTAGATGCCGAGACCGCCGAAGTGAAGAGAGTCTGGACGGACAGCGCGCATCGGCGCCGCGGTTTCGCCATGGCGCTGTTGGCCGAGCTGGAAGCCCAGATCGCGGCCAGCGGCTACCGGAAGGTCTACTTGGTGACCGGCCATCGCCAGCCCGAGGCCGAGGAGCTCTACCGGGCGACTGGGTACACCCGGCTGCCCGCGCCGCTGCCCACCTCGGGCCTGGTTCTTCCGATCGCGTTCGAGAAGCGGCTCGCATGACGGATCAGTTGCATCTGGCCGTCGCGCTGGACGGCTACGGCTGGCACCCCCAGGCTTGGCGCGCCACGCTGGCAGCTGATGCCGGTGCCCCGCCCGTACTCAGCGGTCGCTACTGGGCCGAGCTTGCGCGCACCGCCGAGCGTGGGCTGCTCGACTTCCTCACCATCGACGACACGCTGATGCCGCAGCCGGGGCGCCGCGAGCGGATCGATCCGCGACGGTTGGCCGGTCGCGGCGACGCTGTGCTTGTCGCGGCCCGTATCGCGCCCGCCACACGACACATCGGCCTGATTCCGGTGGCCACCGTCACCCACACCGAGCCCTTCCACATCTCCAAAGCCGTTGCCACCCTTGACTATGTCTCGCACGGCCGGGCGGGCTGGCAGCCGCGGGTCAGCGCGACCACACACGAGGCGGCGCTATTCGGCCGCCGCGACGGATCTCAGATTCCCCTTTTCGACGAGGCCGTCGAGTACGTCGACGTGGTACGCCGATTGTGGGACAGCTGGGAGGACGACGCGGTGATCCGGGACGTGAGCACGGGCCGCTACGTCGACACGGACAAACTGCATTACATCGACTTCACCGGAAAGCACTTCTCGGTCAAGGGGCCGTCGATCACACCGCGGCCGCCGCAGGGCCAGCCGGTGGTGGCCGCGCTCGCGCACGCCGGACCGGTCTACGAATTCGCCACGGCCAGCGCCGATCTCGTGTTCATCACGCCCACCGACTCACCCAATCTCCAAGCCACGGTGCGGACCATCCTCGACGAGGTGCGCGCCGCCGACGGCGGGCGCCTGAAAGTGTTCGCGGACGTGGTGGTGGCGTTCGGCGGTGACTGCGACTTCAAGTCCGATGCGCTCGTCTTTGCCGGTAGCACAACGGAATTGGTGGATATGTTACTGGAATGGCAGCGGCTGGGCATTGACGGGGCGCGGTTGCGGCCGGCCGTCAACGCCACCGACCTCCCGGTGATCGTCGACGACGTGGTGCCGATGTTGCAGCGAGCCGGACGATTTCGTGCCGGTTACCGGGAGGGCGAATCGCTGCGCGAACGGCTCGGCCTGCCGGTGGCCGCCAACCGCTACGCGGCGGTGAACCAATGATCCCGCTCTCGATCCTGGATCTGGCGCCGATCAGCGCCGGCAGCGACGCCGCGACGGCCTTGCGCAACACCATCGATCTGGCGCAGCACGCCGAGCGGTGGGGTTTTCATCGGTTCTGGATCGCCGAGCACCACTTCGTCGGAGTCGCCAGCTCGGCGCCGGCGGTGCTGATCGGCCAAATCGCGGCCGCTACCAACAGGATTCGCGTGGGCGCCGCCGCCGTCCAGCTCGGCCATACGACGGCCGCAGCGGTGGTCGAAAGTTTCGGGATGCTGGAAGCCTTCCATCCGGGGCGCATCGACTTGGGAGTTGGCCGGGGACAACGGCGCGATACCGGGTTCAAGCCCAAGCAGCCGTCGTCCAGAACGCGTCCGCCGCGGCAGTGGCGCGAGGTCGACGGCGTGGTGATTCCGCTGCCGTTCGATCTGCGTGGGCTCCTCGACACGGAGCGGGTGCAGGCCACCATGGGGATCTTGCAACAACCCGAAGCGGTGGCGCCCGACTTCGCCGAGCAACTCGCCGACATCCTCGCCATGCTCGACGGTACCTACGAAGCCGAGGGTTTCGACGTGCACGCGGTGCCGGGCGAGCGATCCGGCCTGACACCGTGGGTCTTTGGCAGCACCAGGGGCCAAAGCGCCCGGGTGGCCGGCGCGCGTGGGCTGCCGTTCGTCGCGAGCTATCACATCACTCCGGCGACGGCCCTGGAGGCCATCGAGGCGTACCGTGACACGTTCGTCCCGTCAGCCGCGCTGAAGCGGCCCTACGTCGTGGTCTCTGCCGACATCGTCGTTGCCGACGACAGCGCTACCGCAAAGCATCTCGCCACCGGCTACGGGCAATGGGTGTATTCCATCCGCACCGGCGTCGGCGCCATGCATTATCCGGATCCCGACGATTGTCCGCCGCTGTCCGATGAACAGCTGCCGGTGGTGAAAGACAGGCTGGAAACGCAATTCGTCGGCGACCCGGATGAGGTCGCGGAGCGACTGTCCGCCTTGCAGCGGCTGACCGACGCCGACGAACTCGTCGTCACGTCGGTGACCCACCGCCACGAGGACCGATTGCGTTCCCATCAGCTGATCGCGCAAAAATGGGGGCTGACAGCTTGACCCGTAAGCCGATTCATTTGGCCGCGCACTTCCCGGGCGTCAACAACACCACCGTGTGGACCGACCCGGGGGCGGGCAGCCAGATCGAGTTCGACTCCTTCGTGCACCTCGCCCGCACCGCCGAACGCGGACTGTTCGACTTCTTATTCCTGGCCGAAGGTCTGCGGTTGCGTGAGCATCGAGGACGTATCTACGACCTCGACGTGGTGGGCCGGCCGGACACCTTCACCGTGCTGGCCGCACTGGCGGGCGTCACCGATCGGATCGGGCTGACCGGCACTATCAACACCACCTTCAACGAACCATTCGAAGTGGCAAGACAATTCGCCACACTTGACCACCTGTCCGACGGCCGCGCCGGATGGAACATCGTTACCTCGTCGGACGCGTTCACCGGCGCCAACTTCCGGCGCGGTGGCTTTCTCGAACATGCCGACCGGTACCTGCGGGCCGAGGAGTTTCTCGCGGTCGCGCAAAAGTTCTGGGACAGCTGGGCCGCTGACGCGGTGGTGGCCGACATCGAGAGCGGGACGTATGTCGACCCGGAGCGGATTCGCAGCGTCGAATTCTCCGGCGCGCAGTTCGGCGTGCGCGGGTTCGCGACACTGCCCGCCGGGCCGCAGGGTCATCCGATTCTGTTGCAGGCCGGCGACTCTCCCGAGGGCCGGGCTTTCGGCGCCCGCCACGCCGACGCCTTGTTCACCCTGCATGCGTCGCTCGAAGACGGCCAGCGCTATTACGCCGACGTCAAGGGCCGGGCGAAGTCCTATGGTCGAGATCCCAACCAGATCAAGGTCTTTCCGGCTGCGACGTTCGTCATCGGCGACAGCGCTGAGGATGCGCAGGATAAGGCCCGGCACATCCGCTATCAGCAGGTAAGCGGCGCGACGGCGATCGCGATGCTCGAGCAGGTGTGGGGCCGCGACCTGTCGGGCTACGACGCGGATGGCCCGCTGCCCGATTTCGACCCGGCCGGCGACACCGGCATCACGCAGGGCCGGGTACGGCACGGCGATCCGGTCGCGGTGGCCCGCCGCTGGCGCGAACGCGCCCAGGCGGAGAAGCTCTCGATCCGCGAGCTGATCATCGCCGTCACCAGCCGGCAGCAGTTCGTCGGTACCGCCGAGCAGATCGCCGAGGAGATCGACCTGTACGTCCAGGCCGACGCCTGCGACGGTTTCATCCTGGTGCCGCACCTGACACCGCACGGTTTGGACGACTTCGTCGACAACGTGGTGCCAGTACTGCAGGAACGCGGCACGTATCGCACCGAATACACAGGTCACACGCTGCGGGATCACTTAGGTCTGCAGGTCGCACGCTAGCGGTGGTCTTGCCGGATGGTGGGCCAATATAGGTGACCTTGTCCTCTAACCGCATGACTTTCGCCTCTAGGCTGCACCGCCCGCCGGTTGCACAATTCAGTCAACAGCGGGCATGTATCGGACTCTGGAGCCCGTTTCGGTGAGAAGAGAACTTTTCGATGACCACTAACGTCGGCCTGGACCGCGACAGCCTCGACATGATGCTGGACTCATTGGACGAGTTTGTCGCCGAGGCGCTCCCGGATGACCGCCGGTTGGAACTCGACCATGAGGACATCTGTCCGGAGGAAACCATCCGCGCGATGTGCGGTGAAGACCTTGGCGTGCACCTTGTGTTCATCCCGGAGGAGTACGGCGGATTCGGGGGCGGGGCATTCGACTCCTACCGGGTCTGCGAACGGCTCGCCCGCGTCGACATCGGGATCGCGACCTCGGTGTTCGCCACCTTCCTCGGCACCGACCCGATCCTGGTCGGCGCGACCCCGGAGCAGCGTAAGGAGTGGCTCGGACGCGTCGCAGAGCAGGGCATCGTGTTCGCCTACGGCGCCACCGAGCCGGAGGCCGGAAGCGACCTTGGTGCCATGACGACGACGGCCACACCGGTCGAGACCGACGGGCAGGTGACCAGCTACCGGCTCAACGGGCGTAAGCAGTGGATCAGCAACGGCTCGATCGCGGACGTCTACACGATTCTGGCGCGCGCCCCGGGCGGCCCGTCCTGGTTCGTCGTGGAGAAGGGCACCCCCGGCTTCTCGACGGCACCCCCGGAAGACAAGCACGGTATCCGGCTTTCCAACACCGCCGCGCTGTTCCTCGACGACGTGACGGTACCGGCGGAGAACCTGGTGGGCCGCGAGGAAGGCCGCGGGTTCACCCAGGCCCAGCAGGTCTTCGGCTACACGCGGGTGATGGTCGCCGCGTTTGGCCTTGGCGGCGGCTGGTCGGCCCTGGACCGGGCGATCGACTACTCCACCGAGCGGGTGCAGGGCGGCGCACCGCTGGCGAACAAGCAGGGCTATACGCACAAGCTGATCGTGCCGCACGCGGTACGACTGGAGGCGGCGCGCGCCTTCCTCGAGGAGACCGCCACCCGACTCGACGACGGCGAGGGCGCCGGCGGCGCGCTCAACACCGAAGGCGCGATTGCGAAGTATCTGGCGACCGAGGCCGGCAACGCGGCGGCAGAGGCCGCGATCCAGGCGCACGGCGGGTACGGCTACACCCGTCCGTACCTGGTGGAAAAGATCAAGCGCGACGTCCGGATCACCACGATCTACGAGGGGACCTCGGAGATCCTGGAGATGACCATCGCCCGCGACCGCTGGCAGCATCTCCTCAAGACGTCCGGCGGCTACTACCGCGACGCGGCGCGCAGTCTTGACGGCGTACCCGAAGAATGCGGTGGGCCCACGGCGGCGCTGGCGCTGGAATGCCTTACCGCGGTGCTGGACGCCTGCCTGGCCGGCCGGCTGACCCGCAGCCAGCACGTTTTGCTGCGGCTGGGTGAACTGATCGCCTACGCCGAGTGCGCGGGCGCACTGGCCCGCCGCGCCGCGGCGTCCGCCGCCGGCGCGTTGCCGGAAAAGTCCGACACCCGCTTCACGCCCGCGGCACTGGCCGCGATCAGCCGCGTCTTCGCCCGAGAAGCGGCGCTGAAGGTCGCCGAGGAGGGCTTGCGGTGGGTGGTCGGCGCGGGCTCCGGGGCCGATCTGGCCGCCGCCCTGCCGCTTGATCGGGTGCGGGCCGCGCAGGCCGGCCTGCTCGCTGACATGGACCGGGTCGCGGATGCGCTTTACGGACGGGAGGCCGGATCATCATGACGACTGCGATGCACGAGCCGATCGCGGTGGTGGGCGTGAGCGCGATCATGCCCGACGCGCCCGACGCCGCCACCTTCTGGGCCAACATCAAGGCTGGCCGATACAGCATCTCCGACGTGCCGCCCGTGCGCTGGGATCCGGAGCTTTACTACGACCCCGACCCGCACGCGACGGACAAGACGTACTCCCGCATCGGCGGGTGGGTCCGCGACTTCCCGTGGGAGCCGCTGGCGTGGCGGCTGCCGATACCGCCGGCGGTCAGCGCGCAGATGGATGTTGGCCAGCAGTGGGCGGTGGCGGGCACCCGTTCAGCGCTGCTCGACGCGGGCTGGCCGGACTGGACGGTGGACCCGGAGCGAGTCGCCGTCATCATCGGCAACGCCATCGGCGGCGACAAACAGCACGCCAGCAACCTGCGGATCGCGTATCCCAGGTTCGCCCGCGAGCTGCGCGCCGCACCGTCGTTCGTGGCCCTGCCGGAGCCGGTGCGCGACGCCGTGCTCGCCGAGACCCGGGCCTCGTTTGTCGCTATGTTCGACGAGATCACCGAAGACACCATGCCCGGAGAACTGGCGAACATAACAGCCGGCCGGGTGGCGAACCTGTTCAACTTCCGCGGCCCGAACTTCACCACCGACGCGGCGTGCGCGTCGGGGCTGGCCGCCATGTCGGCCGCGGTGCGCGGGTTGCAAGCCGGCGACTTCGATGCCGCGATCACGGGCGGCGTCGACCGCAACATGGACCCAGCGGCTTTCGTGAAGTTCTGCAAGATCGGCGCGCTCTCGGCGACCGGCACGCGCCCGTTCGACGCCGGCGCCGACGGTTTCGTGATGGGCGAGGGCGCCGCGTTGTTCGTCCTCAAGCGACTGTCCGACGCCGAGCGCGACGGTGACCGGATCTACGCGGTGCTGCTCGGCCTCGCCGGCTCCAGCGACGGCCGCGGCAAGGGTATTACGGCACCCAACCCGGTCGGGCAGCGGCTGGCGGTGGAGCGCGCCTGGCAGGTCGCCGGTGTCGACCCGGCGCTGGCCAGCTACATCGAGGCCCACGGCACCTCCACGCGCGTCGGCGACGCAACCGAGCTGGCCAGCTTGACCGATGTGTTCCGCAAGGCCGGCGCGGCGAACCATTCGATCGCGCTGGGGTCGGTCAAGTCCAACATCGGCCACCTCAAAGGCGCGGCCGGTGCCGCGGGCTTCTTCAAGACGGTGCTCAGCCTCCACGAGAAGGTGCTGGCGCCTAGCCTGCACTTCGAGAACCCCAACGAGAACGTGGACTGGGACGACGTCCCGTTCCGGGTCAACACCGAACTTCGTGAGTGGCCCGCAGCCGAGAGCGGCGTGCGCTGCGCGGGGGTGAGCGCCTTCGGGTTCGGGGGTACCAACTTCCACGCCGTCGTCGAGGAGTACGTGCCCGGCCGGCACCGCCCGCCCCAAGAGGCCCGGTCATATCCGGGCGCGACGATCGCCACCGGTTCGCCGACGGTGACCCCACCTGCCGCCCCTGCCGTCGAGCACAGGTCCCCGGCCACGGGCGCCTCGGCGACCGCTGCGCCAATTGGGGCAAAAGCTCCGCTGCGGGGGGCTGCCGTGGTCGGCGGTGCAGACGCGGCCGAGGTGGCCGAGCAACTGGAGCGGCTGGGCGCCGAGGCGTCGGCCGGCCGCGCCCCCGCGCCCGCCGCACCGGACCCCGCACTGGCAAGCGCGGCCGTTCGAGTCGCCATCGACTACGCCGATGCCGCCGAGCTGGCGGCCAAGGCGGCAAAGGCGGTGCAGGCGCTGCGGGCCGACAGCCCGCCCATGTGGCGGATGCTGCGCAACCAGGGTGTCTTTGTCGGTCGCGGCGCACCGGGGAAGGTCGCGTTCCTCTACACCGGCCAGGGGTCGCAGTACGTCAACATGCTGCGCGACCTGCGGCAGCGCGAGCCGATCGTGGCCGCGACGTTCGACGAGGCCGACCGGATCATGACACCGCTGCTGGGCAAGCCGCTCACCGAGTACATCTTCGCCGACAGCACCGACGAAGCCGCCGCGCAGCGGCTGGAACAGCAGCTCTTGCAGACCGAGATCACCCAGCCGGCGGTGCTGGCCACGGATCTGGCGCTGACGCGGATGCTCGACGCATACGGCGTGCGGCCCGACATGGTAATGGGCCACAGCCTGGGCGAGTACGGCGCCCTGGTGGCCGCCGGCGCGCTGTCGTTCGACGCCGCCCTGGATGCGGTCAGCGCCCGGGGCCGGGGGATGGCGGGCCTGTCGACGGACGACAACGGCGCCATGGCGGCAGTGTCCGCCCCGCTGGCCGAGATCGAGCGGATCGTCGCCGAGACCGACGGATACGTCGTCATCGCGAACATCAACAGCACCAGCCAGGCCGTGATCGGCGGTGTCAGCGATGCCGTAGAGGCCGCGGTCGCGGCGTTCAAGGCCGCCGGCATGGACGCTCGTCGGATCCCGGTCAGCCACGCGTTTCACACCAAGATCGTGGCGCCGGCCAGCGAACCGCTCAAGGTCGCACTGCGTCGGCTCGACATCCGGCCGCCACGCCTGCCGATCGTGTCGAACGTGACCGGTGCGTTTTATCCGCCGGACGCCGACGTGGACACCATGCTCGATTTGCTCGGCCGCCAGGTGGCGTCGCCGGTCCGGTTCATCGACGGGCTGCGCACGTTGTACGCGGCGGGTGCCCGCATCTTCGTCGAGGTCGGCCCAAAGAAGGCGCTGCACGGCTTCGTCGAGGACGTCCTCGGCGACGATGTGCTCGCCCTGTTCACCAACCACCCGAAAACCGGCGATGTCGCCTCGTTCAACCAGGCGTTGTGCGGGCTGTACGCCGCCGGGCTCGGGTTCGCTCCGCTGCCCGCCGCGGCCGCGGACACCCCGGCCGTCGCCGCCGTGGCGGTCCCGGCCGTTGACGCACCTACAGTCCCAAGCGGGAGGACCGCGATGACCAGCGAACAGTACGCCGCACTGGGCCGCCACCTTGTCGACGTCGTCGAACACGGGATGGATGCCGCGTCCGGCACAGCCGCTTCCCTGACTTCCGGCGCTGCGGCGCCGGCCGCTACCGAACCGGTGGTGGTGACCGGCGCGGCGCTCGGCCTGCCCGGTGTGGAGCGGGTCTTCGACGACGAAAACGTCGCCCGTATCCTGGGCGGCCAGCAGTTCATCGACACCATCCCGCACGCACTGCGCCGCGCGATGGTCGACCGGCACATCACCCGCCTGGTCAAGCGCGAGTCCGGCGGCCCCAGCTTCGAGACGATCGACAACGAGGCCGACGTCATCAAACTGGCCGCCCGCGGCGCGCCGCTGGATGTGGTCACCGAGTTCGGGGTGGACGCCGCCCGCGACGCCGCGCTGGACTCCACCACCAGGCTGGCCATCGGAGCCGGCTTCGACGCGCTGCGCGACGCCGGAATCCCGTTGGTCATGCACTACAAGACCACGACACTGGGCACCCAGCTGCCGGACCGGTGGGGGCTGCCGTATTCGATGCGTGACGACACCGGCGTCATCTTCGCCTCCGCCTTCCCCGGATACGACAACTTCGCCCAAGACCTGGAGCGCTACTTCACCGACCGGGGCAACCGGGAGCAATTGCTCGCGCTGGAGGCTGTGCGCGCCCGGATGAGCGGTGACGAACCGGCTGCGGCGGAGGTTGACCGGCGCATCCTCGAGCTGCGCCACACTCTCGAGTCCGACCCGTACATGTTCGACCGGCGCTTCATATTCCGCATCCTTCCGATGGGCCATTCGCAGTTCGCCGAGATCATCGGTGCACGCGGGCCGAACACCCAGATCAATGCGGCGTGTGCGAGCGGCACCCAGGCGGCTTCGGTCGCCGAGGACTGGATTCGGGCCGGCCGCTGTCGGCGGGTGATCGTGGTGTCCGCCGATGACATCACCTCCGACGCGCTGCTGCCCTGGTTGGGGTCGGGATTCCTGGCGTCCGGGGCCGCCGCCACGGACGAGATCGTGGAGGAGGCCGCCACCCCGTTCGACCGGCGCCGGCACGGGATGATCGTCGGCATGGGGGCGGCGGCCTACGTGGTGGAGTCCGCCGAGGCCGCCCGGGAACGCGGGCTGCAACCCATCTGCGAACTCCTCGGCACACTCACCGCGAACAGCGCTTTCCACGGCACCCGGCTCGACGTCGAGCACATCGGCGGGCTCATGGAGCACCTGCTTGCCCAGGCCGAGGCTCGCGGCGTGGACCGGCACGCCATCGCACCCAGTACCGTGTTCGTGTCCCACGAGACGTACACGCCGGCCCGCGGCGGCAGCGCGGCCGCCGAGATCCACTCGCTGCGCCGGGTGTTCGGGCCGGACGCCGACGCCGTCGTCATAACCAACACGAAGGGCTTCACCGGACACGCGATGGGCGCCGGCATCGAGGATGTCGTCGCCATCAAGTCCCTGGAGACCGGTTTGGTCCCTCCGGTGCCCAATTACAAAGAACCGGATCCGGAGCTGGGCCAGCTGAACCTGTCGGTGGGCGGAAGCTATCCGGTGCGCTACGCGCTCAGGCTGGGCGCCGGATTCGGCTCGCAGATTGCGATGACGCTGATGCGCTGGACCCCGATGCCCGACGGCCGCCACCGCCCGCCGCACGAACTCGGGTATGAGTACCGGATTGTGGACCAGGCTGCCTGGCGGCGCTGGCTGACGACAGTGGCTGGGAGGGCCGACGCCGAGCTGGAGGTCGTCCAGCACCGGCTGCGGATCGTCGACACCGGTGCGCCGGTGCAGGCGGTCCCGGTGCCGGCTGCAACGCACGCGCCGACGACCCAGGCCGCCCCCGTGGCGCCTACACCGGTGGCGTCCGCACCCGCCCCTGTGGCGCCGATGCCGGCACCTGCAGCAGCGCCGACCACCGAGCCGCCGGCCGAGGCACCTGCCGCGGCGCCCGCACCCGCCGCAGCGGCCCAAGCGCCGGCGGCGGCGACCGGCCGGTGACGAGGTCACCGACACCGTGGTCGGCGTCGTCTCCCGGCTCACCGGATACCCCCCCGAGCTGCTCGACGTGGATCTTGACCTGGAAGCCGACCTCGGCGTGGACACCGTCAAACAGGCCGAGATCTTCGCCGGCATCCGCGAGCATTTCGGCGTCGCCCGCGACGACACCGTCAACCTGCGCGACTTCCCCACCCTGACCCATGCCATCGGCTGGATCCGCGACAAAACCGGGATCCCCGCACCGGCAGCCACCGCGCCACCGCAAACGGCGCCCAGCACCGAACACCGGCGGCGGCCCCTGCACCGGCCGCGGCGCCCGCACCCGCCGCAGCGGCCCAAGCGCCGGCCCCGGCACCGGCGGCGGCGGCACCGGTCGGTGACGAGGTCACCGACGTCGTGGTCGGCGTCGTCTCCCGGCTCACCGGATACCCCCCCGAGCTGCTCGACGTGGATCTTGACCTGGAAGCCGACCTCGGCGTGGACACCGTCAAACAGGCCGAGATCTTCGCCGGCATCCGCGAGCATTTCGGCGTCGCCCGCGACGACACCGTCAACCTGCGCGACTTCCCCACCCTGACCCATGCCATCGGCTGGATCCGCGACAAAACCGGGATCCTCGCCCCGCCCGCCGAAGCGGCCCCAGCACCGGCCGCGGCGCCCGCACCCGCCGCAGCGGCCCAAGCGCCGGCCCCGGCACCGGCGGCGGCGGCACCGGCCGGTGACGAGGTCACCGACGTCGTGGTCGGCGTCGTCTCCCGGCTCACCGGATACCCCCCCGAGCTGCTCGACGTGGATCTTGACCTGGAAGCCGACCTCGGCGTGGACACCGTCAAACAGGCCGAGATCTTCGCCGGCATCCGCGAGCATTTCGGCGTCGCCCGCGACGACACCGTCAACCTGCGCGACTTCCCCACCCTGACCCATGCCATCGGCTGGATCCGCGACAAAACCGGGATCCCCGCCCACCGGCGGCCACCGCGCCACCGCAAACGGCGCCCAGCACCGAAGCACCGGCGGCGGCCCCGCACCGGCCGCGGCGCCCGCACCCGCCGCAGCGGCCCAAGCGCCGGCGGCGGCGGCACCGGCCGGTGACGAGGTCACCGACGTCGTGGTCGGCGTCGTCTCCCGGCTCACCGGATACCCCCCCGAGCTGCTCGACGTGGATCTTGACCTGGAAGCCGACCTCGGCGTGGACACCGTCAAACAGGCCGAGATCTTCGCCGGCATCCGCGAGCATTTCGGCGTCGCCCGCGACGACACCGTCAACCTGCGCGACTTCCCCACCCTGACCCATGCCATCGGCTGGATCCGCGACAAAACCGGGATCCTCGCCCCGCCCGCCGAAGCGCCCGTGGCGCAACCGGCACCGCCGTCCGGCACCGAAGCACCCGCGGCGGCCCGAAGCGAAGTGCCCTCGACCCCCACCATCACCGGCGACATCGCCGCCACCGACCAGATCCCGCGGCGGGTGCCGGTACCCGCGCTGCGGCCCAAGTTGGCGGACTGCGTGCCGACCGGGGTCACCCTCGGCGCCGGTACCCGTGTCGCGGTCATGCGCGACCAGGGCGGCGTCGCAGACGCGCTGATCACCCGGCTGACCCGGCTCGGCGTCGACGTGCTGGCGATGCGCCCGGACGACGACATCGACACCGTGCTCGCCGATGCTGCGGTCGACGGCGTGTACTGGCTGCCGGCGCTGGACGACGAGGGCCCCCTGGAGAACTTGGACCTTGCCGGCTGGCACGAAGCACTGCGGTGCCGGGTGCGCAACCTCTACACCACCATGCGGCGGCTGTACGAGCGCAGCCCGTTCCTGGTCGTCGCCACCCGGTTGGGCGGATACCACGGCTACGACACGGCCGGGGCGACCTGCCCGCTGGGCGGCGCGGTCACCGGGTTCGCCAAGGCGTACCGGCGAGAGCGGGCCGACGCCCTCGTCAAGGCCGTCGACTTCCCGCCAGGCCGGAAGACGGCAGCGCTGGCCGATGTGCTGATCGACGAGACCCTGCGCGATCCCGGCTGCGTCGAGGTCGGCCACGCCGGCGGACGGCGCTGGGGTATCGGCCTGGTGGAGCGCCCGTTCCCCGACACACACGAGGCCGGCGAAGTGCTCGGCCCCGATCCGGTCTTCGTCGTCACCGGCGCCGCCGGCAGCATCGTGTCCGCGATCACCGCCGACCTGGCCGCGGCGTGGCGTGGCACGTTCCACCTGCTCGACCTCACCCCGCAGCCCGACCCGGCCGACGCCGACCTGCGCCGGTACACCGAGGACCGGGAAGGGTTCAAGACCGAACTGGCCGCCCGGATGCGCGAGCGGGGCGAACGCCCGACACCCGTGCTGATCGAGCGGGAGCTGGCGCACTTCGAGCGCCTGCAGGCCGCGCTGGCCGCGGTCCGCGCCGTTGAGACGGCGGGCGGGTCGGCGCACTACCACAGCGTCGACCTCACCGACGCGGGCGCGGTGGAAAAGGTGATGGCCCAGGTGCGCGACACCAGCGGGCGCATCGACGTCCTGCTGCACGCCGCCGGGGTCGAGGTCAGCCACGCGCTGCCCGACAAGAAGCCCCGCGAGTTCGACCTGGTGCTCGGGGTCAAGGGTGACGGGCTGTTCAACGTGCTGCATGCCGTCGGCGCGCTCCCACTGGGAACCGTCGTGGCGTTCAGTTCGGTGGCCGGTCGTTTCGGCAACGTCGGACAGACCGACTACAGCGCCGCCAACGACCTGCAGTGCAAGGTGTTGAGCAGCCTGCGCCGCACCCGTCCCGGGGTGCGCGCGCTGGCGATCGACTGGACCGCGTGGGGCGGCATCGGGATGGCCACCCGCGGATCGATCCCGAAGATCATGGCGGCGGCCGGGGTGGACATGCTGCCCGCGGAGGCGGGCGTGGCGTGGATCCGGCGCGAGCTGGGCACCGGCGTGCCCGACAGCGAGGTCGTCGTCGCCGGGGCGCTGGGCGCGATGGCCGCCGAGTTCCACGACACCGGCGGGATCGACCCGGCTTTGCTGACGGTGGACGGGCCGATGGTCGGTGAGGTCGCCCGCGCCAGTGTCCACGACGGATTGGTGGTGCGCACCACGCTGGACCCGACCGCCCGGCCGTTCCTGGATCACCACCGGATCGACGGCACGCCGGTACTGCCCGGCGTGATGGGCATGGAGGCGTTCGCCGAGGCCGCCCGGCTGCTCGCGCCCGAGCTGCACGTGGCCGCCGTCGAAGACGTGGATTTCCGCGCGCCGCTCAAGTTCTACCGCGACGAGCCGCGCACGGTGACGATCACCGCGCTGCTGCGCCCCGACGGAGACGACCTGCTGGCCGAGTGCCGCCTGTCGGCCG
Source organism: uncultured Actinomycetota bacterium (assembly GCA_963708995.1). Taxonomy (GTDB): domain Bacteria; phylum Actinomycetota; class Actinomycetes; order Mycobacteriales; family Mycobacteriaceae; genus Mycobacterium. The sequence goes on along the minus strand of CAVPUR010000019.1, from coordinate 96,435 downwards.
AGCGCATCCTGCCCGGCACCGACCAGCCGCAGCACACCGTGCACTTCACCGGCTCGGTACGGCTGACCACCGATCCACCCGCGCTTGACTCCGGCGACACCGATTCCGGGGCCGATTCCGACAAAGAAACCCCGTCGCTGACGCCGGAGCAGGTCTACCGGCTGTACTTCCACGGCCCGGCCTACCAGGTGGTCGGTTCGGCGTGGAGGCAAGGCGACGGCGCGGCCGCCCGGTTCGCCGCCGATCTGCCGCCGCAGGTGGATCAGCCGGTGCTGATCGGGCCACGACTGGTGGAACTGTGCTTCCAGATCGTCGGGCTGCTCGAGGCCGGCACCGAGGGCGTCCTGGCCCTGCCGCTGCATGTCGACGCGGTGCGGCTCAACGGGGCGCCGGCGGAGCGGGCCGGGCTGGTCGCCACCGCACGGCCGGACGGGCACGGGGGCTTCGACTGCACCGTCCGCGACGACAAGGGCACGCTCGTGTTGCGGCTCGACGGGTACCGCACGGTGCCACTGCCGAACCCGCCGCCGCCGGATGTCGTCGCCCCGATGCAGTCTGTGATGCGCGGCTGAGGAGACGTACCGATATGGACAGGCAGATCCGACGGCTGGCGATCGTCAACCGCGGTGAGTCCGCCGTCCGCGCGCTGACCGCGGTGGCGGAACTCAACCAGGCCGGCGACCAGCCACCGATCCGAACCATCGTGCTCTACACCGACTCGGACGCCGACGCGTGGTTTGTGCGGCAGGCCGACGAGGCCGTGCCGCTCGGGACCGCGACGTTCGTCGACCCGGTCGACGGCACCCGTAAGTCGAGATACCTGGACGTGGCGGCGGTCATGGCGGTGCTGCGCGGCGCCGAGGTGGACGCGGCGTGGGTGGGGTGGGGATTCCTGGCCGAGAGCGCCTCATTCGCGCAGGCATGCGAGGAGGCCGGCATCGTGTACGTCGGCCCGGACAGCGCCACGATCCGGCGGCTCGGCGACAAGGTGGCCGCCAAACGGGTCGCCGAGCAGGCCAACGTGCCGGTGGTGCCGTGGAGCGGCGGGCCGGTCGATGACGTCGCCGCGGCGACCGCGGCCGCGGCGCGGCTCGGGTACCCGGTGATGGTCAAGGCGGCCGCGGGCGGGGGTGGGCGCGGGATCCGGATGGTCCGCGACGACGATGAGCTCGCCGCGGCGCTGCCGTCTGCGCGCGCCGAGGCGCAGCTCTTCTTCGGCGACCCCACGGTCTTTCTGGAGCAGCTCGTGCCGGCCGCTCGCCACGTCGAGGTCCAGGTGATCGGCGACGGATACGGCACCGTGTGGGCGGTGGGCGTGCGTGACTGCACGCTGCAACGCCGGCACCAGAAGGTGCTGGAGGAGTCGGCGTCGACGGTGCTGGACGCCGACGGCGAACAGGGGATCCGCGATGCGGCGGTCCGGCTGTCCGCCGCGGCGGGCTACCGCAACGCGGGCACAGTGGAGTTCCTGGTCAACCCGGACACCGGGAGCTTCCTGTTCATGGAGGTCAACACCCGGCTGCAGGTGGAGCATCCGGTCACCGAGGTGACCACCGGGCTGGACCTGGTGAAGCTGCAGCTGCACGTCGCGCAGGGCGGCCGGCTCACCGGCTCGCCGCCGCGGGTGTTCGGGCACGCGATCGAGGCCCGGCTGAATGCCGAAGACCCGGAGAACGCGTTTACGCCCGCGCCGGGCCGGCTGACCCGGCTCCGCCTGCCGGCCGGCAGCGGGATCCGCGTCGACGCGGGCGTGCGCGAAGGCGATCGGATCCCGCCCGACTTCGACTCGATGATCGCCAAGATCATCGCGTGGGGGAAGGATCGCGCGGAGGCGATCGCCCGGCTGCGTCGGGCATTGTTCGAAACCACGGTGGTGGTCGAAGGCGGCACCACCAACCGGTCGTTTCTGCTCACCCTGCTCGACCGGCCTGAGGTGCGCGGCGGGCAATTCGACAACCACTGGCTGGACCGGCTGACCGGCGAGGCGGCGCACCTGCCGGCGCCGGATCCGGTTGCCCTGCTGGTGGCCGCGGTGGAGGCGTATGACCTCGACGAGGCCGCCGAGCAGGCCGCGTTCCATGCCCGCGCGGCGCGAGGCGGTGCCGAATCCGCGGCCGAGGTGGGTCACCGGTCCCGCCTCCGTTACCGGGGCCAGCAGTACGACCTGCACATTTACCGCACCGGCCGCGAAACCTACCGTGTCACATCCGGCGTCGGCGCCGCGGATGTCACGGTGTCCTACCGAGACGGATACGAGCGGCGGGTGGTCGTTGGCGACCGGGTGCACCGCGTGGTCTCGGTCGTGGAAGGAGCCACCGTGCGGGTCGACGTCGACGGCGCGGCCCACGCCGTGTTCCGCGACGACGGTGGCGTCGTGCGCTGCCCCGGACCGGCCTTCGTGCTGTCGGTCCTCGTCAAACCCGGTGATGAGGTCGGCGAGGGTGACCCACTGGCGGTCGTGGAAAGCATGAAAATGGAAACCACCATCACCGCACCGTTCGCCGGCACCGTCGCTTCCGTCGAAACCGCCGCGAACGTGCAGATCGAAGCGGGTGCGCCGGTGGTCCGCATCACGACGTCCGAAGCCGCTCAGGACCAGACCACGTCGCGGGGCGCGGTCGACTTCACCGGACTCGCCGCGGTCGAGCCACCCGGCACACCACCCTGCGAGCGGGTGTATGGGGCACTGGGTTCCTACCTGCTCGGCTACGACCTGGACCCGGGCTCGGTGAGTGCAATGCTGACCCGGCAGCGCCGGCTCGGCGAGATCGCTCCGCCGGCCGACACCGAACTGCTGCGCTGCGAGGACAGCCTGCTGGATCTGTTCGCCGACGTCGGCTCGCTCTACCGGCCGCGCGGCGAGATGGAGCCGGAGGAGGAGTTCGTCGCCGGCAGCGCCCAGGAGTACCTGCTGTCCTACCTGCAGTGGCTGGACGCGGATCGGGCCGGCCTGCCCGACGCGTACCGGCAGCGGTTGGAGCGTGCGCTGCTGCGCTACGGCGTGCGCGGGCTGGATCGCACCCCCGAACTCGAAGAAGCCGTGGTCTGGATGTTCCGCTCGTTCCGCCGGGCCAATGAGCTGATACCGGCAGTGACCGCCATCCTCGAGCGCCGGCTCCGCCACCAAGCCGAGCTGGCGCAGGTGGCCGACGCCGAGATGCGGGCCCGGCTTGACCGTCTGGCTGCCATCCAGGGTCGCCAACGGGTGGTCGCCGACTTGGCCCGCGACGTGCGGTTCCACTACTTTGATGAGCCGCTGCTCGAGGTCGTCGTCGCCGAGGAGTACGCCCGGGCGGAGCGCGATCTCGATGCGTTGCTCGACGATCCCGACGGCGCCGACCGGGCCGAGCGGATCGACCGCCTTGTCGCCTGCCCGCAGCCGCTGCGCGCCGAGCTGTTGCGGCGGTGGCGCAGCAGCAGCGACCCCGGACCGCGCCGGGCGCTGCTGGAGGTCAACATCCGCCGGTTCTACCGGATCAGGGAACTGCGTGACCTGGCGGTCAACGAACATGACGGGTGGCTGCTGGGTGCCGCCGACTACGACGACGAGGGCAAGACCATCCACCTGGTCACCGCGTACGCGTCGCTGACCGAACTGCCGGAGCTGTCCCGGGCGATCAGCCGGGCACCTGGCCACGGTCGACGTCGGGCGGGAGGTCGTAGTGAGTCTGGCGCTGTGGCGGCACGGCGAGGACGTTGATATCGACGCCGTCATCGCCGAGGCCGACAAGCTCCTGGCCAGCTGCGACTTCGGGCGCCTGTTGCACCGCCTTGACCTCACCGTGACCAGCGTCGAAGGGGCGGCACCGGAGCGCTTCCGCACCCATCACGTGACCTACCGCCAGCGGGACGGGCAGTTCGTCGAGGACCCGCTCTACCGCAATCTGCACGCGATGCTCGCCAAGCGTCTGGACCTGTGGCGCCTGGGGAACTTCAAGCTGCGCCGGCTGCGCTCGGCCGAGGACGTGTACGTGTTCCACGGCGTGGCCCACGACAATCCCGCCGATCAACGGCTGTTCGCGCTGGCCGAAGTGCGCGACCTCACCCCGGCCCGGGACGCCAGCGGTGCGATGCGCTACCCGCGGCTGGACCTGATGGGCTTGGAGGCCCTGTCGGCGATGCGGGAAGCGCTCGCGACGTTCGACGAGCGGGACCGGCCGAAGGCCAACCGGATAGTGCTCTATGTCCGGCCGCCGTGGGATGTGCCGCGCGACGCGTGGACCGAACTGGCCCGGTCGTTGGCGCCGCTGGCCGTCGGTGCCGGCCTGGAAAAAGTCGTGCTGCGAGTACGGTTCCCCGACGGTCGCGACCATGTGCTGGAGGTGGAGGGGCTGGACGGGGGCGTGACGGTGCGCGAACGCCCGCCGGGGCAGGAGCCGATCAAGTCAATGACGCCGTACCGGCAGAAGGTGCTGCGGGCCAACCGCTTCAACGCGCCGTACCCGTATGAGATCGTGCGGATGCTCACCCCTCCGGCCGAGGCGGTATCGCGGTTTCCCCCAGGGCAGTTCGTCGAGTACGACCTGGACGAGCACGGGGACCTCATACAGGTGTCGCGACCGTATGGGATGAACACCGCCAACGTCGTTGTCGGCGTGCTGCGCAACGACACCGGGAAGGTGCCGGAAGGGATGACCAGGGTCGCGCTATTGAGTGACCCGATCCGCGGGCTGGGCAACTTGGCCGAGCCGGAGTGCCGGCGGATCATCGCGGGGCTCGACCTGGCCGAGCGGATGCGAATACCGGTCGAATGGTTCGCGCTGTCGTCTGGGGCGTTGATCGCGATGGACAGCGGCGTCGAGAACATGGACTGGATTGCCGCGGTGCTGCGACGCCTCGTCGAGTTCACCCAGGGCGGCGGGGAGGTGAACCTCGTTATCACCGGGGTGACCGTGGGCGGCCAGCCGTACTGGATGGCCGAGGCAACCATGCTGATGCACACCCGCGGCATCCTGGTGATGACACCTGCCAGCGCGATGGTGCTGACCGGTAAGCAGGCGCTGGATTTCTCCGGCGGTGTGTCGGCCGAGGACAACTTTGGTATTGGCGGCTTCGACAGGATCATGGGACCCAACGGCCAGGGCCAGTACTGGGCGCCCACCCTCGCCGACGCGTGCGACATCCTGCTGCGCCACTATGAGTACACCTACGTCGTGCCCGGTGAGAGGTGGCCGCGTAGGCGCACCACGGCCGACCCGGTAGACCGTGACGTGCGATCGGCGCCGCACGCCCGGGTCGCGGGCTCCGACATGGCGACGGTCGGGGAGATCTTCTCCGCCTCTCACAACGCCCAACGCAAGAAGCCGTTCGATATGCGCTCGGTGATGCGGGCGGTGGCCGACACCGACTCGGTGCCGCTGGAGCGGTGGGGCCAATGGCGCGCCGCCGAGACCGCGATTGTGTGGGATGCGCACGTCGGCGGCATTCCGGTGTGTCTGCTCGGGATCGAATCGCACAACGTGCCGCGGCGCGGATTTGTGCCGGCTGGCGGCCCGTTGGAGTGGTCCTCGGGCACCCTGTTCCCCCAGTCGTCGCGCAAGCTGGCACGCGCGATCAACGCCGCCAGCGGCAACCGCCCGGTCGTCGTGCTGGCGAATCTGTCCGGCTTCGACGGCTCGCCGGAGTCCATGCGCCGCTGGCAACTGGAGTACGGTGCCGAGATCGGCCGCGCGGTGACCAACTTCCGCGGCCCGTTCGTGTTCGTGGTGGTCTCCCGCTACCACGGGGGTGCTTTCGTGGTGTTCTCCAAGCCGCTTAACGAGGGGCTGGAGATCGCCGCTGTGGAGGGCTCATTCGCATCGGTGATCGGCGGCGCGCCGGCCGCTGCCACCGTGTTCGCCCGAGAGGTGAACGCGCGCACCCAGCGGGATCCCGAAGTACGCGAGGCGGCCGATGCGGTGCGCGAGGCGAGTGGGTCCGACGCGGGCACGGCGCGGGCCCGGCTCGCCGAGATCACTGCGACGGTCCGCGCCGCGAAGCTCAGCGAAGTCGCCGACGAGTTCGACAAGATCCACACCGTCCAGCGGGCGCTCGCGGTGGGCTCGGTGGACCGCATCGTCCCCGCCGAGACGCTGCGGCCCTACATTGTCGATGCCCTCAACCGGGGGATGTCACAGGTATAGCGGCCCCTCCAGCCAGGAGTGCCGGGGTTCTGCTGCCGCCAGCACTGCTGGGTCGCCGAGGGCGAGCGGCGGTGGAGCGGCCACCTCCGCGGCGAAGGTGAGCAGAAATCGGCCTTCGCGCCGCCACCAGCCGGGGAACACCGTCCCCTCGGAGGCACGCACCGTTAACTCACCCCAGCCGTCGGCGCGCGGCGCGGCCACCGTTACCTCGACGGTGCGGGTGTCCCGGCGCAGCCCGGTGCGGAGCACCTTCAGCGCGCTTTCCTTCGCCGACCACACCAGATTCGCGCCCATGTCGCGCTCGTCACCGGCCGCGCGTGAGGCAATCCACCGCTGCTCGGCCGCGGTGAAGAAGTCGCGGACGAAGCCGGGCGTGCGCGGCTCCACCAGCTCCAGGTCGCAACCGACCGCCAGCGGCCCGGTCGGCGACGTCACACAAACCGCCCATCCCGCACGGTCGCTGATCGACACGCCCACCTCGATCGGAGCGCCGTCGACGCACACGTAGGGGGCGCCGCTGGGCGCATTGCGGACTTCGATACCGGCGAGCGTCGCCGGGTCGGTGGGCCGGCCGGTGACCGAAGCGACGGCGTGCTTGGTGACAAGCCGGCGCAGCAAGAACTCGGTGCGCCGCTTGGTGTACCGCAGCCCGGCCAGGCTGGCCGCCTCGCCGGGCGCCAGCCATTGTTCTTCCGGGGGCAGCGCCTCCTCACCCAAGGCGAGCCACCGGTGCCCGCCCGGATCGGCTGGGCGTTGTTGCATGGGCACCTCCAGACAACGGCCGTTGCGCCGAATCTACCGCGGGCGAGATCGATGGTTAGCCTGCTAATTCGGAAGTCGGTTGCTCACGAATGCGGGAGTCGCGTCGACATATCGTCGCTGACTTCGCCGCCAGGTCGTGGTCATCGTCCAATCGTGCTGTGGCTGGGCATTTCGTCTCCGAAGTTGATCCCCATATCGCGGGCGGTCAGCATCGAGTCGCAGTCGAGCGGGACCTTCTTGTGCCGGCGGGTCGCCTCGGCGAGCGGTACGTAGTCCACCATCGGTGGGTTGAGAGCCACCATCACCCCGTTTTGTCCCTCGTCGAGGGCCCGCACGGCGGCCGCGCCGAAGCGCAGGCCGAGCAACCGGTCGAACGAGGTAGGCGAACCGCCCCGGAGCAAGTGGCCGAGCACGACCGTTCGTGCCTCTCGTCCCGTCATTCGTTCGAGCTCGGCAGCGACCTTGGCGCCGATGCCGCCGAGGCGTTCGGCCTGTCCCCGCGACTTGCCCACGATCGAAACCCCTCCGCCGACCGGCCGGGCGCCCTCGGCGACGCAAACGACAGAGAACTTCGCGCCGTGCCGCTCGCGGTGGGTGATCACGGCGGCTACCGGCTGCAGACTGAACGGGATCTCGGGGATGAGGATCGCGTGCACACCCGACGCCATGCCGGCGTTCAGGGCGATCCATCCGGCGTAACGGCCCATCACCTCGACCACGATGATCCGGCCATGCGACGTAGCAGTGGTGAACAGCCGGTCGATGCACTGCGAGGCGAAGCCGACGGCGGTGTCGAAGCCGAACGTCGACGTCGTCTTCTCCAGGTCGTTGTCGATCGTCTTGGGCACGCCTACCAAACGCAGCCCAGCCTCGTGCAGGTGGCAGCCTATCGACATCGTTCCGTCGCCGCCGATCGTGATCAACGCGTCGATTCGATGCTCTTCGAAGCGGCTGATCAGCTCTTCGGTTCGGTCCACCTCGATCCAGGTGCCGTCGCTCTGTTGCATGGGGTAGGCGATCGGGTTGCCGCGATTGGTGGTGCCGATGATCGTCCCACCCTTGTGGATGATGCCGCGAACCCTGTCACGAGTCAGCTCGACCAGCCCACCATCGGGATAGTCGTCCGGCAACAGCAATCCGTTGAAGCCGTCGCGGATACCGATGACATCCCAGTCGCGGTTTCGCGCGGCCAGGGTGGCCGCATGGATAACCGCGTTGAGTCCCGGCGCGTCACCGCCACCGGTGCTCAGAGCGACCCGTTTGACGGGGGATTTCACGAGGCAAACCCTACGCCGGCGAAACGCGCATGCCCTGGAATTCGGTTCGGGCGCCAGCGCTGAGCCTGAGTTACCCGCGTTCAGATTGTGCTACCGACCCGCGGCGGCTGGCGGTATAGCGCGGCACCGGCGGTGATACCCGCGCCCGCGACGACAAACAGGACCTGGGTACCCGCCGGGAGCCGCTCGACTTGGCCACTCGAACGCAGCCGCCAACGCGGCGGTGTGCATGCGCTCATCGTCGGCGACGGTGATCTGATCGACCGGTACCCCAAGCCGGCTGCTCAGCGCCGCGCGATACCCGGGCCGGGCGGGAGCGGCAACAATCATGTCGATGTCCGAAAGCCGCTTGGAATGCTCATCCAGGCAAGCCCGCGCGGCCTCTGCGGCGGCCGCGGCGAATTGCTCGTCCATCGCCGCCGACTGATCGAACCGCAAAACGTTACGCCTGTCGGCGAATCCCACTGTTGCAGAGAATATCTCGGCCTCATCTGGTGCATCGTTCCTATTCACCCAGGACACGCGGCTCAGGCCGCACTGGTCGTCGGACCATCCGCAGAGTAAGGCTGCACCGGCGGCCGAGAACGGAAAGTGATCGCTCATGCCGTGACCCGGATCGGCGTCGCTGGCCACCACAAGCGCGCGATGGATGCTGTGCGTCCGCAGGAACCCGTCGACGATCTGCAGCGCTGTCAGCACTCCGCAGGCGCCGTTAGCGATGTCGAAAGAGAACGTGCCGTGAGCGCCAGCGTGCGGATCCTCGGGGTTGGCTCCGATGTCGTCCTGGATCAGCGCGGCCAGTGCCGGCTCCCCCAGATTTCGGTCACGGTAGATCCCCGCATTGACCACAAGATCCAACTCACCGGGGTCGCATCCGGCCCGCTTCAGACAGTCCTTAGCGGCGGTGACGGCAAGATGCAGCGCGCTGTGCCGGTCATGCCACCGAGGTTGCGTGATCTCGACTCGATTAATGACTGTGCCCATAGCGGCTCACCAAATCCTCATCCAGGGTCAGTAAAACCATGCCGATCTCCAGCCCGGAGGCCAACGCAACCAGTGCGATCCTTTCTCCGGCCACGATGCGTCCGGCCTCGAGTTCCTCGACGAGGGCCACCGTGTGGGTCGTCGATGCCGTGTTGCCGTACCGGTCGACGGTGATCACCCAGTCGTGCCCGGCGCTGTCGCCGAGCGACGCCGAAATTTGGGCCATTCCTTTGCGGATAGCACGTGCCGAGGTCTGGTGTGTGATCACGTGGTCGATGTCGTGAAACGAAATGCCAACGGCCTCAAGCACTTCATGCAGCAGCAGCGGGGTGTTAGCGATTGCGGCCTTCTGGATGGCACGGGAATTGGTGAACATTCGCGCGCCCGGATCGTGGCCCTGTGGATAGGCCAAGCAGAGCCGGCTGTAGTCGGCGACCGTGGTGAATCCGGCAAGGGCGATTCCCGCGGAGCCGGCGGGAGCCCGCTCCAGCAGAAGTGCCGCGCCGGCGTCACCGAGAGTCAGGGAGGCGAGTTCTTTGCTCATGATGTTGCGGATGTGACGGGCCGCGTTCTGGCTGAGCTGCGAGATGTACTCACCGCTGACGACCAGTCCGCGCTCGACGACCCCTTGCCGGATCCAGTTGTTCAAAATCGTGACTCCGGTGAGCATCCCGGCGCACGCATTGGACACGTCGAAGGTCATCGCCTTGTGTGCGCCGATGCCGCGGGCCACTGCACGGCTCATCGTCGGCTCGAGCCATTGGGTGAGGCCGCCACGGAATTTCGTGATGCTGCAGCTGATGACCACGTCTAACGACGCCGGGTCCTGCTGCGCGGTGGCGAGGGCGTTCAGCGCCGCCGTGACGGCAAGGCTGTAGGAATCCTCGTCGCCCACCGACACCCGGCGCTCGCGGATCCCGGTCAGCCGTTCCAGGTCGATGTGGGTTTGGTGGCGTGTAGTCGCCATCAATTCGTCTGTGGTGAGGTGAGTCTCGGGCAGGTGCCGGCCGGCACCCGCTAACCGGGCGATGAACGGTGCCCGAGCCCCTTCGCCGTCGGTCTCCATCACCAGCCAGTGGCGAGTCATCGGCGCTACCTCCTTCCGGTGGCCGTTGGTCAACGGCGAATCTCGAGAACTTCGGTCAATGGACGCCGAGGGGTGGGTTCGACGTGTTGGTCGTGCGCCGGTGATCTACCCACTCGGATCAGCAGCTGCGGCTGGCCGGCAGTTCCGGTGATCTGCGCGATGATGTTGCGGCTCTCTGCCATTTCGGTCATGTGGGTCAACGTGCAGGTGGCCATGCCGGCCACGGTGCACTCGAGCAGCACAGCCGACAGCGCCTCACCGCAGCGCAACACGTTCCAGGGCTCGTCGTCGTAAGTGGAGAGAACCACGATCTTGGAGCGGTCGTGGTCGATGGCGGAGCGGCGCTGGCCCCCGCCCGCCGGGGGAAACGCGCGGGCGACATCGACTCGCGCGGCTTCCGAGGTGGACACCAGAGCACTTTCCGGCACATGGGTGGCGTCCGACTCGAATGGCGAGGTCCACCAACGCAGTTCGGACAGATAGGTCGTGTCGTAACGGCGCAGCGTCTCGGTGAGCTGGGACGCCTCGGCCAACTGTGGACGGTCATCGTCGGCCACTACGTCCAGCAGCACGTCATATGGGTTCACCGTGCCGCACAGCACCAACTGCAAGGCCGGCCATGCGGCCGGCGCACCAAACGGCAGCCGGTCGGTGCGACGTCGACGGATCGCATCCGCCCGGAGCTGGTGCGCCGCTGTGACGGCCTCAATGGGCCGGAACTGCAATGTCGCCAGATGATCCGGTTCGTCCGGATTGGGGAACCGCTCGGTGGCGCTTTCCCAGCCGGCGGCGGCCATGGCGACCCGCAGGTGGTCAAGGACAGCGCCGCAGCTCAACATCAATTCCCGGCCGGTGTGATCGGTAGCCGTCATCGCCCGGCAGTGATCGGCCCACAACTGCAGCGTCGCGCCCTCGGCAACCCACCGCCAGGGCTGGCTGTTGTGCAGCGAAGGCGCACGACAGGCGAGCATCACCGCGTCCCGGATGACCTCGGAATCCGGCGCCTTCGCCGTCATGTCAACCACCTCAATGAATCTGTGACCCGCACACCATGAACACTAGGAATTTCGTATTTCGCCCGGACAGAGCCGTTAGTCCTCAACGACGGGAGTACTTGGGTGTCGAACCCGGAGCCCCGTCGATAACGTCTCGATTCTGCTCCCAGCGCACCGGCGTTCGGCGCCGGCAACATGTTGACCGCGTGCGGTTGACCGATACCGAAGTGATTCCCTCGCACAATGCTCGGCTCTACGATCAGCTCGACGCCAGATATCGTGAGCCTCTCGCACTGAGTCCTCGAGCGGCCGAGAGGTGTCCATCCGGTGCGCGGTGTCCCAGCCGGTGTGCTGAGCAGCCAACGCTGCGGCGATCTCCGGCGTCACATCGGAATTGCCTGGCCGCCTCGTCCTGATTCTGCCGGCGGCCGTGTCAACCGCCGCCGTGCACATGAGTTCCACTACCGCCGAATGCGTTTCGGAGGCAAGGCGATGAGCATCAGCGCGAATTTGCGGATCCCGCCAGGTGCCGTCGAGGATCACCGATTGCCCATTGCCCAAACACGCATCCGCGCTCGGCGCAGGGCCACGTCATAGACGGTCGCGACGTTGTCCGGGCTATACAGTCCCGCGTCCAGAACACCCGCGTCCCCGGTGATGGTGCCCGATTCCCGCAATTCCCGGCGCACGTCGTCGGTTGAGATGACCTGCGCTCCAACTCTTTCGGCAAGCGCACGCGCCAGAGTCGACTTGCCGGTTCCGGGATTTCCACCGACGAGCGCCAGCCGAACGGCGCCGCTCTCCAGGTGCTGGGTCGCAATGGCGAGGTGCCGAGCGGCGTCCACCGCGGCCTCCGATTTACCCTGCGACAATCGCACGCAGTCGACCTTCGCCCGTACCACCGCGCGATAGGCGATGTAGAAATCCCGCAGCGACGACGGCGCCGAATCGGCCGAGTGGGCGACGTAGCGCTCGAGGAAGTAGTCACCAAGGTCTTTGCGGCCCAAGAACTCCAGGTCCATCGCGAGGAACGCGGCGTCATCGATGCGGTCGACGTAGCGGAGTTGGTCGTCGAACTCCAGGCAGTCGAGCAGAGCCAGTTCGCCGTCCACGCAGAAAATATCGTCGGCGAGCAGATCGCCGTGGCCGTCGACAATGCAGCCCTTCTTCGATCCGGCGCGTGAAAAGAGGTTCACGGCCCGAAATGAATTCGGCGGCAAGGTGCTGAATCCGCTCGATCGACTCGTCCGAGACCCCCGAAATCGCCATCCCCGCATAGCGGTGGAGTTCCGACAGGTTCTCGCGCCAGCGTTGGTCGATCGCACCGACCTTGCCCTGGGCATCGATCACCCGACTGCGCTCGGCACGCTCGTGAAAGCTCGCCAGCACGCCGGCGATGGGTCCAGTACGACCCTCGACGGACTCGTCGGCGCCGCGTGTCACCATGGACGCCAACCGGTCGTCGTCGCGATACCGCCGCATGACGACGATCGGTTCGGCGGGACCTCCGGCCGGGTCGTCGAGATGCGCGACCCCAAGGTAACTGCCCGGAGACAGCCGGCTGTTCAACTCGACTTCCCGTAAGCACGCGCGCTCGCGCTGCTCCGGTGTGCGGAAATCGAGAAAGTCGGTCAACACCGGCTTCTTCGCCTTGTACGCTCGGTCGCCGGCCAGCACCACCACACCCGTGTGAGTTTCGTGAACATCGACGTAGGGCACCGCAGCCGTCGTCGGTGACTCGGCAGGTCTGGTCGGCGGCGATCATGGCCTCCATGGCTCGAACGTTCCTATCGGTGGGCATTTCGCGGAGCGTCCTAGGACGGCCGCGCCACGATCACCGGCGTATGCGACGAGTGAACGACGGCGTTGCTGACCGAACCCAGCAGCATGCCGGTCAAGCCGCCTCGGCCGTGACTGCCCACGACGACAAGCTGAGCGGATTCCGACTCTTCGATCAGCTGCTCGACCCGGGCTGGTCAAAAACGACGACTCGGTCCACCGTGACATCGGGGTAGCGCTCTTGCCAGCCCGCCAGATATTCGGCCAAACTGCGCTCCGCTTCCGACTTCACCGCCTCCCAGTCCAACCCCGGGAGTTCGTACACCTCAACGTCGCTCCACGCGTGCAATGCCGTCAGCTCGACACCGCGACGCGACGCTTCATCGAATGCAATAGCCAGTCGCAAGCTCCGAGGCCGGCGAGCAATCGATTCCCACCAGCACCGGTGCCTGCTCGGGATGAGACATCAACGAAGCTTCGGCGCGGATGACCGCGACCGGGCACTTCGCGCTGCGCACCACGCCTGAACTGACCGAACCCAGCAAAACCCGCGCCGACCGCGCCGCGCCCGTTGCAGCCTACGACGACCATCTCGGCCTCTTCGGACATTTCGACCAGTGTCGGCACCGGAGGTGAACACTTCAGCTCGCTCGTGATTGCGATCTCCGCGGTCTGCCTTCACGGCGTCTTCGGCGATCTTGACCGCCTCTTCGAGAACCCGGCGGCCCTCGTCCTCCTGCCATACCGCAGCGTCAGCTGACAGCGACATCTCCGGATACAGCCGGCACGACTGTCTTCACCATATGGACCAAGGTCAGTGGAATATGTCGCATGGCCGCTTCACGCGCTGCCCAACAGACGGCGGCATTCGATGCGGCGGACCCGTCGACCCCGACGACGATGCCATACGCTTCATGGGTTCAGACCTTTCGTTCTCCCTTGGTGTCGGTCACCGAAAACGCTATTAGCCCGACGGCCGTCGGTCATGAGGCTTTAGTCCCCAACCACACGGCCCTGAGACCTTCGTTGGACTGCGACTTGAACAATCAGATTTCGGCTGTAACGCCGCTCGGAACGGTTCGGTCACGTCGGGACGGCCTTGATGTCGGGATGCGTTTGCGAGCAGCGTGTTTCGTCATTCTTGACGTCGTCCTCGGCGAGGGTGAAGTAGCTTTCTTCTTCCTGGACGAAGTGCAGCCGCAACAGCGCATACAGACCGTATAGGCACGCCAGTAGGTCATCGACTTGGTCGTGCTGTATCGCCCCCGCCGACTGTGCCAGGGCCAGATGGGTGGCGATGCGATCAGCAAGCCGCTGGATCTCAGCATGCGTCCGACTCATGGTGGCGGTGGCTTCGCCGCTACCCAGAGGGCGCGCCAGCGCCGGGTAAAGCTGAGTTTCCTCAGCCCGTTCGTGAGGCAGAATCCGCTCGGTCAGCAAGGCATGCGCCGCAGTCAGCGACTCCAGTGCCGCAGCATCCGGGCCGGCGGCCAGCCGATCGGCGCTGTCGCGCAGCAGTCCGATGGTGTCACGGAGCTCGTCATGTTCGGCGGCGAAGCGGTGCAGCATCTGCTCGGTGCCTGCGGCCAACGTGCACCTCGGTGGCCGGGTTACCGCGCAGTGCCCGCAGCGCATTGAGAATCACCGCGAGGTCGATGCCCTCTTGCAGCAGCGCACCCGCTGCGGGCGGCAACCAGCCCAGCGCGGCGATCGCCATGGCCAGCAGCGACAGGCTCATGCCAGCGACGGCGCTTTGCATGGCGATGCGCCGCGACCAGCGAGCAATATCCATCGCATCGGCGAGTCGGTCGAGCCGATCAGTGGTCAAGACGATGTCAGCGGCCTCCGAAGACGCGGTGGCTCCACGTGCGCCCATCGCCACCCCCACCGTGGCCGCCGCCAGCGCGGGAGCATCGTTGACGCCGTCACCCACCATCACCGTCACCGCGCGTTCGCGTTCGGCGCGCACCGCGGCGAATTTGTCAGCCGGGGTCTGGTCGGCGTAGACCTCATCTAGGCCCAAGATGGTGGCGACCTCCCGGGTTGGTTCGGCTCGGTCGCCGGTGAGCAGGATCAATCGAGTCAGTCCGGCCTCGCGCAACCGCCGCACGGTGCGCGGCGCGTGCCGGCGCAATGGGTCCCGCAACAACACCGCACCCGCCGGCCCGCCGTCGACGCAGACCCACGCGATCGCCGCGCTGTCCAAGCGGGCCCGATTGACCGCCGCCTCGCGCCCACGTGCTTGTCACGGCGTCGGCCGGCAGCTTGCCGACGGTGACCCGACGCCCGTCGATGGTGGCGGTGACACCGCGGCCCGGCTGCTCGACGACATCTGTCGGTAGTGACAACTGCAAACCCCGGTTGAGTGCTTCGGTGACGATGGCCTCGGCGAGCACGTGCGGGGAAAGCTGGTCCACCGAGGCGGCCAGCCGCAGCACCTCGGTCGCGTCACCGCCGGGTGCGGCCACCACGTCGACGACCACCGGACGTCCCATCGTCAGGGTGCCGGTCTTGTCCATCACCAAAGTCGTTGCATGCCCGAGGTTTTCCAACGCGCCTCCGCCGCGGATCACCACTCCGGCACGGGACGCCCGGGACAAACCGGAGACAATCGCCACCGGCGCAGCCAGCAGCAACGGGCACGGGGTCGCCACCACCAGCACCGCGACGGCTCGCACAGCTGACCCGCTCGCGAGCCACGCCGCTCCGGCCAACAGTAGCGCCAGCGGCAGAAACCATGCCGCATAGCGGTCGGCCAACCGCACGATCGGCGCGTTGTCGGCGCCGGCCTGCTGAGCCATCCTGCACGATGCCGGCGTATGTGCTCTGGTCGGCGGTTGCGGTGGCACGCAGCTCAAACGCGCTGCCGGCGTTGACCACACCGCTGCGGACCGGTTCACCGACCGCCCGTTCGACCTGCAGCGGCTCGCCGGTCAGCGCGGACTCATCCAGCACGGCCACCACGTCGACGATGCGTCCGTCCACCGGCACCACCTCGCCGGGGCCGACGACCAGAATGTCGTTGACGGCTACCTCCGCCAGCGGTATCACGCTGACCTGCGTTCCGACGCGTCGCCGTGCGAACCGTGGCGCACGCTCGAGCAGCGCCCGCAGATCGCGTGACGCGCGGCGCTGAGCCGCGGCGTCCAGCGCACGGCCACCGGCCAGCATCACCGCGATCAATGCGCCGGCCAAATACTCGCCGACCAAAGGGTGCCGACCAGCGACAGCACCGCAATGACATCCACGCCGAACCGTCCCCGGCGCAACGCAACCAATACCCATACCAACGCGGGCACGACCGCGAGTACCGTGCCGGCGATCCAGCAGCCGTCGGCCACGGCGCGCCAACCCGCCAGCCAGGCGACGCCACCGGCGGCCAACGCACCCACCGTGAACACCACCAAGGCCGGTTCGATCAGCGGCGCAGCCGCGATATCCAACCGCCGGCCACAGACTCCGTCTTGCCAATCACCGAAATTCCATTCGGCCACGCGCAGCCAGCGCTGCTCGCAGCCGCGACCTCTAGGACGGCCGCGCCACGATCACCGGCGTATGGACCGAGTGAACGACCGCGTTGCCGACCGAACCCAGCAGCATGCCGGCCACGCCACCTCGCCCGTGGCTACCGACGACGACCAGCTGAGCGGATTCCGACTCTTCGATCAGCGCTCGGCCCGGGTGATCAAGAACGAGGATTCGCTGCACCTTGACATCGGGGTAGCGCTCTTGCCAGCCCGCCAGATACTCGGCCAGACTCCGCTCCGCTTCCTCCTGCCAGTCCACCCATGGGAGCTGGTACACCGCAATGTCGCTCCACGCGTGCAATGCCGTCAGCTCGACACCGCGAAACGACGCTTCTTCGAATGCGATTGCCAGCGCAAGCTCCGACGCCGGCGAGCAGTCGATTCCCACCAGCACGGGAGCCTGATCGGAATGCGGCATGTAGCGAAGCTTCGGCGCGAATGACCGCGACCGGACACTTCGCGCCGTGCACCACACCCGAACTGACCGAACCCAGCAAAACCCGGCCGACCGCGCCGCGCCCGTTGCTGCCCACGACGATCATCTCCGCCTCTTCGGACATTTCGACCAGCGTCGGCACCGGGGGTGAACACTTCACCTCGCTTGCTGATCGAGATCTTCCTGGTCTTTCGGCACGGCGTCTTCGGCGATCTTGACCGCCTGCTCGAGAACCTTGCGGCCGTCGTCTTCCTGCCATTCCGCGACCCCGCTCGGCATCGGGATCTGTGGAAACGTCGGCACGAATGTCTTGAACATGTGGACCAGGGTCAGCGGGTCATTTCGCATAGCCGCCTCGCGCGCCGCCCAAAAGACGGCGGCGTCCGATGCAGCCGATCCATCAACCCCGACGACGATGCCATAACGCTTCACGGTTGTGGACATTTCTGTTCTCCCTGTCAGTCACCGAAAACGCTATTGGCCGAAGAGTCGTCGGTCGTGAGGCTTTAGTCCCCAACCGCATGGCCCTGAGACCTCGCTGCGTCGACGGGGTTGATCGGGCTCTCACTGTGGCATCGTCACAGAGGTGACCGAATGGGCCGCCACCATCGACAGGCGCTACCACGACGCGGTGATCTTCGACCTCGACAGCGTGGTCGCCGATACTGCCTCGGGTGACGTTCGCGCCTTCGATTCGACCGTCCCGTTGCTGCGCCGGCTGCGAGACGTCGGTGCCGCTACGGCCGTCTACTCATCCGGCCGCGACTGCGCGCGAGGTCTTGCGCGCCGCGGGCATCGACGAACTCGTCAGCGTTCTGTCACCGAAGTGAGACCGGCGGAAAACTCGATCCGGCGGTCCTGATCGAAACGGCAAGCCGCCTGGGTGTCCGTCCCGTTCGCTGCGTGGTTATCGACCGCGACCAAGCCGGTGTGACGGGCCGGCAGTGACGGCGGATTCAGCCTCGTTATTGGTCTCGACCGGGACGGAAACGCCGACAAACTGCTGTCCTGCGGAGCCGACACCGTGATTGCCGACCTCGCTGAGATCTCGGTGCGAAGCGGTGACGCCGCCATGTCGACCATCCCCGATGCCTTGCAGGTCTACAGCCAGCTGAAAGAACTGGTGACGGCCCGGCGACCCGTGGTGTTCCTCGACTTCGACGGCACGCTGTCCGACATCGTCGAGCACCCGGACTCCGCAACACTGGTCGACGGTGCCGCCGAAGCGTTGCGAGCGCTGGCAGCACAATGCCCGGTAGCGGTGATCAGCGGCCGCGACCTGGCCGATGTCCGCGACCGGGTCAACGTCGACGGACTGTGGTTCGCGGGCAGCCACGGCTTCGAACTGGTCGCACCGGATGGCAGCCACCACCAGAATGCCGCCGCCGCCGGCGTCATCGCCACCTTGGCGCATGCCGCCACGCCGATTGGCGGAGGACCTCAGCGATATCCCGGGAATAGTGGTGGAGCACAAGCGCTTTGCCGTCGCTGTGCACTACCGCAATGTCGATCCGAACGACGTCGACCACGTGATCGCGGCGGTCCGCGAACTCGGGCGCTCCGAAGGTCTGCGGGTCACGACCGGTCGCAAAGTCATCGAACTTCGCCCGAACATCGCCTGGGACAAGGGCACAGACGCTCCATTGGATGCTCGAACACATCGCCGGGCGGCGACGGCCGCCGACCCCGAGAGCCGTGTTGCCGATCTACATCGGCGACGACATCACCGACGAAGACGCCTTCGACGCGGTCCGCTTCGACGGCGTGGGAATCGTGGTGCGTCACGACGAGGACGGCGATCGACCCTCCGCCGCCTCGTTCAGCCTCGAAAGCCCCTCCGCGGTTGTCGAATTCATCCGTCGCCTGGCCGACGATCTGGAGCATGCGGCAGCGAGCCCGGCGATCCGTGGGAACTCGTCTACGAAGGCTATGACCCGACGAACGAGCGGCTGCGCGAAGCGCTGTGCACGGTCGGCAACGGCTACGTCGCCACCCGTGGTTGCGCGCCGGAGGCGGCAGCATCCGAGGCGCATTACCCGGGCACCTATGCCACCGGCGTGTACAACATCCTGACCGACCGGATCGCCGGCCGGACGATCGAGAACGAAAGCCTCGTCAACCTGCCCAACTGGCTATCACTGACGTTCCGCATCGACGGTGGGCCATGGTTTCAGCGTCGACGACACCGAATTGCTGTTCTACCGGCAGACATTCGACCTACGGCATGCGACGCTGACCCGCAGGCTGCGATTCCGGGACAGCGCAGGCCGGATCACCACGCTGACCCAGCAGCGCTTCGCGTCCATGCACGCAGCCTCACGTGCTTGCCATGCAGACCACGATCGGCGCCGAGAATTGGTCGGGCACAGTGGAGTTCAGATCGCTGCTGGACGGAACGGTGCGAATACCATGGTTGAGCGCTATCGTTCGCTGTCGAGCACCCACCTCACCGAATCGGTGATAGACGAAATACCGCCCGACTGCAGTGCTGTTGCGAACCCAAACGTCGCAGTCGCGCATCTCGATCGCGGTGGCCGCCCGCAGCACCGTATGGCGTCGACGATCTGCCCCGGCCGACGCACAGTACGCGCGTCGTGCGGGAAGCCAACCGCGGCGGTCACGACATCCAGGTCGCGCTGTCCGCGGGGCAATCGATCACCCTGGAGAAGGTCGCGACCATCTTCACCGGTCGCGACACCGCCATATCCGAACCGGCGAGCGCCGCGCAGCAATATCTCGACGCGGCCGGTCGATACGCCGACCTCCATCAGCAGCACGCCCGGGCGTGGGCCCGGCTGTGGGAGCAATGCAACATCGGCCTTACCGACAGCGACGGCGGCATTGCGGGTCCTCCGGCTGCATTTGGTGCACCTGCTGCAGACCATTTCGCCGCACACCGCCGAACTCGACGCCGGAGTCCCGGCGCGGGGGCTGCACGGTGAGGCCTACCGCGGACATGTCTTCTGGGACGCGCTGTTCGTCTCCCCGGTGCTGAACCTGCGCATGCCGAACGTTTCCCGGTCGCTGCTGCTTTATCGGTATCGGCGGCTTCCCGAGGCCCGGCGCGCGGCCCAGCCGGGCGGGCCACCTCGGCGCGATGTATCCCTGGCAATCGGGCAGTGACGGGCGCGAAGTGAGCCAGGAACTTCACCTGAATCCGCAGTCCGGCCGGTGGAATCCGGATGCCAGTGCGCGGGCACATCATGTCGGCCTCGCCGTCGCGTACAACGCGTGGCAGCACTATCAGGTGACCGGTGATCGCCAGTTTCTCATCGACTACGGAGCCGAGATGCTGGTCGAGATCGCACGTTTCTGGGTGGGCCTGGCCAACTTTGACGACAACCGCGGCCGCTACACGATCCGGGGAATCATCGGCCCCGACGAGTTCCATTCGGGCTACCCCGGCAAGGAATACGACGGGATAGACAACAACGCCTACACCAATGTGATGGCGGTCTGGGTGATCCTGCGGGCGATGGACGCACTGGACCTGCTGCCGCTGCGGGATCGGCTCGATCTCGTCGGGAAGATCGGCCTGACAACGCAGGAGCGCGATCGATGGGATCACGTCAGCCGGCGCATGTTCGTCCCCTTCCACGACGATGTGATCAGTCAGTTCGAGGGCTATTCGGAACTGGCGGAACTGGATTGGGAGCACTATCGGCAGCGAGTACGGAAACATCCAGCGACTCGATCGCATCCTGGAAGCCGAGGACGACAGCGTGAACAACTACAAGGCGTCCAAGCAAGCCGATGCGCTGATGCTGTTCTACCTGCTGTCGTCGGAAGAGTTGCTGGGTGTGTTCGGCCGGCTCGGCTACCACTTCGCGCCCGAGCAGATCCCGAAGACGATCGATTACTACCTTGTCGCGCACCTCGGACGGATCGACGCTGAGCGCGATCGTCCATTCGTGGGTCCTTGCCCGCGCCAACCGGCACCACGCTATGCGGTACTTCGTGCAGGTGCTGGCTTCCGATATCGTCGACATCCAGGGCGGCACCACATCGGAAGGAATACACCTGGCGGCGATGGCCGGCAGCGTCGATCTGCTGCAACGGTGTTTCACCGGACTGGAAACACGCGACGACCGGCTGGTGCTCGGCCCGCACTGGCCGGAAAGCCTCGGCCCCATCGAGTTCCCGTTCGTGTACCGCGGCCACCGCCTTCACCTTCGGATCAGCGGACGAACCGCCGCTCTGACCGCCGAGGGCGGGAACGCCGGACCGATCGACGTCGAATGCCGTGGTCGCGTGCAACGTCTCTTGCCCGGGCGCACCATCGAGGTCGGCTGACGCCGCCGGCAGGTGACCATTTGCCGACGAAACGGGGTCGAACGGCCCTGCTGGCAGCCGGCGACGCCCAATAACGTCTTGGATTGATGGGCTCGGGACAGTCCCGGTAGCCCAGCCGTCAGACCGGGAGGATGCAGATGAACCATCCGCAATCACCAGAGTGGATCGTTGTGGGTATCGACGGCTCAGACGCGGCGATCAACGCCGCCAAGTGGGCAGTCACCGAGGCCATCAGCCGCGACATCCCGCTGCGGCTGATCCACGCGATCCCCGAACGGCAGGCTGATGCGCCCGCAGGTGATGACAGCCTGGATGTCGAATACGGCGAAACGGCGCTGCGCGCCGCCGTGCGCCGCGCTCCATGCCATGGGCGAGCAAGTCAAAATTGAAACCGAGCTTCGTGCACGGATCGCCGAAGAGCGTTTTGATCGACGAATCGCGCCACGCGGCAATGATTTGCATAGGGTCCGTCGGGATCGGGCAGGTCGCCCGCAAGGTTCTCGGTTCGACCGCCGACAGCTGTCGCCCAGAACGCACATTGCCCGGTGGCGGTGATTCGCAGCAATCGCGAAGCCGCGGAGTCACCTTCCGGATCGATCGCCGTCGTCGTCGACGATTCACCCGGCAACGACGCGGTGCTCGAGCATGGCTTCCGGGAAGCGCGGCTTCGTAAGGCGCCGATTTTGGCGATGGGAGTCTGGCGATGGGGTTTCGGTGAAATTCCTTACCATCAGCTGGACCATCGGCTCGGCCGCTGGGTCGCTCAGTATCCCGAAGTGCACGTCATCCAGCCGCCGCAAGGCGCGGAGCCGCCGAATTTCTTGCCAGCACACAGGAACCCGTTCAGCTCGCGGTGGTGAGCAGCGCGGACGCCGAGCAAGGTCGCGCGAATGGTCGGTCCGATCACTCCCCACTTCGGGCACTCCGGGTGTTCGGTACTCGTGGTGCGCAAATAACGAGCACGAGAACGATCTTGGGCTGTGCATAGGAAACGAGAACTCGACGTGCTGTCGGGGCGCGTCCAGGGCAGGGATGACGCTGAGACGAACAGGCCGCCCAGCCGGTGCTGTCGATTGGACAGTGTCCCGACCCGGTGGGCATGCATCGGCAAGGGGCAACAAGGGAGGCCGGGCCTGATGACATCGCGCAGGCGCTGAACGCTATCTAAGTGCGGCATTACTGAATAAGAGCTTACGAGAGCGCCTTTGCGACGTCGATGCGATGGTGGACGCAATCACTGATTACGCGATCGACCCAGCTCGACGTGAATGGGAACGTGGTCCGCTGGTGCCCGGGTGCACAGGCGTTGATGGGCTACTCGGCGGCCGAGGCCCTCGACCAGCCGGTGTCGATGCTCTACACCGAGGAGGACCGCGCTGCCGGGCTGGCCGAACGCGAGATGGCCGTCGCACGCAAGTCGGGCCGACTCGAGTTCGAGGGCTGGCGGATTCGCAAGGACGGCCAGCGGTTCCGGGCCGGCGTGGTGTTGGCCCCGATTCAAGATGAGACGGGCGCCATCACCGGCTTCACAAAAGTGGTCCGAGACGTGACCGCCGAACATCAGCGGGCCGAAACCATGTTTCATGGTCTGCTGGAGTCGGCTCCGGACGCGATGGTCATCGTCTCGTCGGACGGGCGCATTATGCTCGCTAACGCCCAAACCGACGAGATGTTCGGCTATCGGCGCCAAGACCTGATCGGCATGGGGGTCGAGATGCTCATCCCGCCCCGGTTTCGAGGCGCCCATGAGCAACATCGCACCAGCTTCTTCGCCAACCCTCGGCCACGGCGGATGGGGGTCGGTCTGCAGCTGTGGGGGCTGCGTCGCAACGGCACCGAGTTCCCGATCGACGTCTGTCTCAGCCCGCTGCGCACTAACCAGGGCGTGTTGGTCTCGGCGGCGATCCGCGACATCACCGAACAGCTGGCCGTTCAGTCCGAGCTAGCCGAAGTGCGCGCCGAGGCCGAAGTGTCCGCTGAACGCGACCGCATCGCCGGCGAGCTGCATGACCATGCACTTCAGCGGGTCTTCGCCGTTGGGCTCGCGTTACAGGGCACCATCCCGCGGGCCCGCTCGGCCGAGGTGCAGCAGCGTCTTAACGCGGCAGTAGATGACCTGCACGCAGTGGTCCAAGACTTTCGCACGGCGATCTTCGGCCTGCGTGTCAATCCCACCGATATCACCGGACTGCGCCAGCGTCTCGACGAGGTAATCGGCCAATTATCAGGGAATTTGGCTACCACCGTGCAATACAACGGACCTCTGTCGGTGGTCGAGGCCCAACTCGCCGAACATGCCGAAGCCGTCGTCAAGGAAGCGATCACCAACGCGGTACGGCACGCCGAGGCCACCAAGCTAACGGTCGCCATCGATGTCGCAGACGAGCTGTGCATCGACGTCGTCGACAACGGCAGAGGCATCCCCGACAACATCACCGGAAGCGGCCTGGTCAACTTGCGCCAACGCGCCGAAGCCGCTGGGGGCGCCCTCACCATCGGCGGCGGCCCCAGTGGCGGCACCTGGCTGCGATGGGCCGCTCCTTTGTGCTAGACGCGCATAACCGCGCATCCCCAGCATGGCCCATCAGGTCACTGGCCCTTACCTGTTTCCGAGGTCAAACACAGCGCTCTTGACCTCGTGGGCGATGCGCTCCTGGGTTTGGGCGAGCTGAGCGGTTCGTGCCGCGACCTCTTCCTCGAGTGCCTCGATGTACTTCCGCATCATCATGTGGTTCTCGACGCGGGCCGGGAGCTCTGCGCGCCCGAATGGTTTGTTCAGGTAATCCGTGGCGCCGTGTTCCAACAAGTGCTCACAAAGCGACTCGTCAGCCCGCGCGGGTCTCCGCTCATGATCGGCATCATGATGTCCGTGATGATGACGTCTGGTGGATTCTGAGGCACGCCGCGCCGCGGCCAGGGACTACGCCGCCGCAACGCGCCGGAGTGCACGAGAGACCATTGAGCGCGCAAAGGCGATGCGGCACCAAAATGCCAAGACGCTGCGCGAATCGCGCGCAGCTCGTGCCGCCTGCCGGCAGCAGGCCATCAGCCATCACGCGCGGGCTCGCTCGGCGACATCCAAGCGGCCGACACGACGGACCGCACAGCGCCGATCGACTAGCGAACCACGATCACCGGGACTTTTGCCGCCTGAGCAACAGCAGAGCTGACCGAGCCCAGAAGCATGCCCGGAAACCCGCCGCGCCCACGGCTACCGACCACCACCAACTGAGCGCGTTCGGACTCGTTAAGCAACCACCGGGAAGGCTTGTCGCAGAACAGTAACCGCTCGACGCGCACATCCGGATACTGTTCTTGCCAACCGGCGAGACGTTCGGCCAGGACCTCTTGCCCTTGACTCTCGCGCTCGCGCCAATCCATCCCGAGAATGGGAAACACCCCCACATCGCTCCACACGTGAAGCGCCATCAGACCAACTCCTCGGCGGGAGGCTTCATCAAAGGCCAGGGCTGTCGCCGCCTCCGACGCGGGTGATCCGTCAATCCCAACTAACACAGGCGCATTCGAATCCGGAACCGCGATTTCCTCCGAACGAATGACCGCGACCGGACAGTGGGCGTGATGAATCAGTCCCGTAGTGACCGAACCCAACAGCAGTCGGCCCAGCGCTCCTAGCCCCTGACTGCCGACGACGACCATCCACGCGTCTTTGGACGCATCGATCAGTGCCGGCACCACCCTGGAATAGACCATCTTGGTGTGGATCTCGGATGGCTTGGAATCGCCCAGGCTGGCCGCTCAGCGTCTTGTAAGCCTGCTCAATAACGGTCTGTGCCTCGTCCTTCTGCCAGTCGGGCATCTCCGTATACAGTTGGCCGACCGGCCAGCCGACAACCACGGGAGCAACGGCGTGCAGCAGCGTGATAGGCACGTGGCGCATGGCGGCCTCGCGGGCCCCCCAAGCTATCGCAGCGTCAGATGCCGCCGATCCGTCGACGCAAACCAGCACTCCGTATTTTGTTGTGGTCTCAGACATCTCGCACTCCTTGCTCTGGAACCTCAATGGCGGCATTTGACGCCCCGGGACGGCAATTGGGCAGCTCGAACTCCAGACGACAAACCGCCCCGTAGCTCAATCGCTCACACGGCCAACCGAGATCGGACATGACCTTGAGCATGAGGCGATTGTCGGCCAAGATGTCGGCTACGAATCGCCGTATCCCATGGGTTTCGGCGATTTCGGCCAGACGTCGGAGCAATGCCGTTCCGACGCCGCGCAAGTGGTCCTCATGAGCGACCACGATCGCGATGTCAGCAACGGTCGGGTCATCGGAGACCGCATAGTTCGCTACACCGATGAGTCGGTCGCGCATCGAATGCGCCCAGAGCGTACTGCCCATCACGCAGGCTCAATCAGCTTGCCAACGAGCTCGTCCAGGTGAACCGGATTCAGCGTGAAAAAGCGTAGGTAGCGGTCATGATCGCTGAGGTTTTGATGAAGTGCCACAACGGCTTCGGCATCATCGGCAGCAGAGGCGACGCAACGAGACGAGCCGTCCGTCCGAGCAATTGACATGTAGCCGTGACTTCCACCGCTGGACTGCTCATCATCCCTCCTCGATGCCATCTCGATCGGTCCAATCAGACGGTCATGCCAATTAGCCTGCACATCGACGTTATGCCTGGTCCGCGCGGTTCGGCAGGGCCGTTAGACCCCGCGCCTGCGCCATTGGTCCCCGTTCGGAGGCTTGGGTTTATATCGGCCGCCGCGCGATATAAGCGCGGCAACAGATCTGTGATGCCACAAGCGCTGTGTGCGGGGTGTGTGGATTCGTCGGTGTCAGTGATCGGTCAGCGGAGCGGTCCAGTGAACCCGAGTACCGCCCTCGGGTTGATTGGTGATCTCGCAGCGGCCACCAACCTGTTCGGCGCGGTACGACATATTGGCCAGGCCGCTGCGGCGAGAATTGTCGACGGGCATGCCACAACCGTTGTCGATGATGTCGAGAGTCAACATGTCGGCGACGCTGACCTCGACAGTCAGTCGTGAGGCACCGGAATGGCGGACGGCGTTGCTGACAGCTTCCGCGGTAACCGCTTCGGCGTGCTCGGCAAGCTCGCCGCCAACGGCGGTCGTCGGCCCGTGCATGCGCACGGTGGTGACAATGTCGCGATTTTCGGTGAGGTCGGTAACCACTTGTTGAATCCGATTTCGGAAGCCGCCGTCGTCCTCCGACGGGGATTTCAGCTGGAAGATGGTCGTGCGGATCTCCTCGATGATGGTTTGGAGATCGTCGAGCGTGCGGTTGAGTCGGTCGGCAACCTCCGGTGAACGTGCCCGGGCGACCGTGCCCTGCAGATCCATGCCTGCGGCGAACAACCTTTGGATGACGTGGTCATGCAAGTCGTGCGCGATGCGCTCACGCTCGGCCACAAGTGCTCAGCTGGCGCGCGTGCTCGCGGCCCGACGCAAGCATGAGTGCTATCGCAGCGTGGGTGGCGAAATCGCTCACCAGGTCGAGGTAACTGTCGTCGAATGGTGGCCGGTCCGCGCTGCGGGCGACGGCGATCACTCCGGCGACTTCATCGTGGGCACGCAGCGGCATCAAAATCGCGCTGCGTTGCCCGACATCGGTGAATGCCTGAATCGGGTAACTCAACGCCTCGGTGATCAGCGGCTTGCCGGAGCGGAAAACTCCGCCGCTGGTGGAGGCATCCACCGGAATCCGTTGGCCGATGACCTCGGAGGCATTCAGCCCCACCGCCGCGGATATCACCAGCGTGTCGATTTCTTCAATAGGTAGGTCCGCGTCGACCGGAACAAGCACGATCGCCTGTTCGGCTTCGGTGAGGGCGCACGCGCGTTCAGCGATCAACTGCAAAGGCGCAAAGCCTGGCTCGACGCTGGACAGCAGGGCGGTCGTGATTTCCCGGCTGGCGTCCATCCACTTCACCGACATGCGCTCGCGCTCGAATAGTTGCGCATTATCGATGGCGACCGCAGCCGCGAACGCCAATGCACGAGCGGCGACCTCATCGGATTCAGAGAACAGCCGACCTGGCTCGTCGTGGGTCAAATAAAGGTTGCCGAATACCGTCCCCCGGATGGTGATCGGCACACCGAGAAAAGCTCGCATCGCAGGATGGTGCTCGGGGAACCCGACCGCAGCCGGGTGCTTGGTCAGATCATCCAGACGCAAAGCCGGCGTATCGAGGAGCGACAGACTGAGAACCCCCTTGCCAACCGGCAGCGGCCCGATTCGCCGCACCGTCATCAGCATCGATTCCGTCGTGGACAAACGAGAGCAACATGCCGTCGGGATCGCGTATAGCCAGCGCGCCGTAGGGGGCGGAGGTCAACTCCCTGGCCGCCCGGATGATCCGCCGCAGTGTCGCGTCCAGATCGAGATCTGAACCGATCTCGACGATCACGCTGCAGCAATTGCTCCATTTGATCGCGCGCCGCCAGCAACTCATCGAGTTGCTCGTGCATCCTGCCGACCAGTCCACGCTGGCCAAGCCCGGCAAAAGCCGAGCCGCTATCGTCGCTGGCCACCCGACCCGATACCTCCACGACCCTTCGCCCTCTGGCAGCCTGCGTGTTGCGCAAAGCAACAACAACAGTACGAACCGAGCAACGCGAAGGTGCCTTCGGTCAGCTTAGTCCCATTCGAGATCAGCACCCCAAGAACCACGGATCAGCTGCTCCGAAAGCGGCCCGTCGGCGCCATCGGCCAGCAAGCCGCCTCCAGAGGCGACTCGCGCCACTATGTCGGTGTGGCTGGCCAAACAGGCGTTGTTTATGTGACTGGTCGGCGGGGCAGACTGCTGGTCCAACTTCGAGGCGAACACTGCTGCTTGGGTCCGCCGTTCCATGCCGAGTTTGGCCAGCAACCGCGATACGTAGTTCTTCACCGTTTTCTCGGCCAGAAACATCCGGGCGGCGATCTGCCTGTTGGTCAATCCCTCGCTGAGGAGTCCGAGTAGCGTTCGCTCGCGCTCGGTCAATCCCGACAGTGGATCTTTGTGCTCCGCGGCGCCGCGGAGTTTTGACATCAAGGCGGCGGCGGCCCGGTTATCCAGCAGCGATTTACCGGCACCGACGTCCTTGATCGCCTGAGCCAGCTCCATACCCCTGATGTCTTTGACGACGTAGCCGCTGGCACCGGCCAGGATCGCCTCGAGCATCGCTTCATCGGAGGTGAACGACGTCAACATCAGACACCGCAGCTCTGGGAGCTCAGACAGCAGGTCGCGGCACAGTTCGATTCCGTTGCCGTCGGGAAGACGCACGTCGAGCACGGCGACGTCGGGATTCGCCGCGGGTATCCGCACCATCGCTTCGGACACCGAGCCGGCATCGCCGATGACTTCGAGGTCAGGGTCCGATGCCAGCAGATCGGCAAGGCCGCGACGAACGACTTCATGGTCGTCGACCAAGAAAACCTTAACCATTGCGAGTCCTTCCTGCTGACCGTTCCAGGCAAGAATCATGGAACCCTGATTCAATATCCCACATCTTCATAATCGCCCCCATTTCACAAGATTTTGTCGATTGAAGATGAGTGACGAACGCTTCCAGATCTAGTGCCGGACCAGAAGCACTGAGCAGTCGGGATAGCCCAGAATCGGATGACAGTTCGGGGTGGCGAGCCCGGCAGCTCATCGGCGTCGGCCTCGCCCACAACGGCCAGGTCAATTGCGGTGCTGTGGTTCTCACGCGCTTTCACGCCGGTGCCCGCGGCAACGATCTGGACGGGTACATCGGGATACCGGCGGACCCAGCTGTCCAGTCGGCGATCGATCTGCCGCACCGTAGCGTGGCGGCGCCGTGCTTCCTCCATCGCCTGGTGCACGACTTCGTCATTGTCGGGTTCGTCATTGAGCACGACGGCGATCACACCGAGCTCCGTCGGCGATCCGTCGGGATTAGTGCGGATTATCGCCACCGGGCATTGCGCGTGCGCCACCAACGCGGTGGCGGTTGGGCCCAACAACCCGTCAGCCGCCCATCCTCGCCTGGAGGTGCCCACGCAAACCAGCGCTGCATCCTGTGATTCGTCGATCAACACCTGCTCGGGATCCCCTGCGAGAATCGCCGTTTCGACCTCGACCGGTTTCCCTTCGCTCTGGATGGCGCACTCCGCCTGGGACAGCGCCATTTCGCCGCGTTCGACCTCCCACTCGCTGCGCGCCGATGCGATTCGCGCCTCCTGCGCGCGGGATGACATAGACGAGGCGAACGGGCACCTGCCGGCTCATCGCCTCGTCGATCGCCCACTTGGCGGCGTTGACCGCGGCTTGCGAGCCGTTGACCCCGACGACCACGGACTTCGGTCCAGCTGGTTCATGTCGGCTCCTGATTAGTTCGATTCGCTCAATGTCAGGCTATTGCGCCGCCGCTCGTTACGGAGGGGTCGTTAGGCCCTACCTGTGCTGCCGTTCGTCCCCAGAATGGCGGCGACGATTCCGTGACGATCACGACGTCAGCGGCAGACACGTGATTGATCTCCGAGGGTTCGGCGACAAGCTCGAACAACTTCTCGACATCCGCGCGCTCGCAGGCCGCCGTGCCAGGCGTCATCAGCATGGCCGCGCCCGCGGCAATTCCCAACCGAACGGACTTGACCAGCGGCCATCCGCGACCGAGGCCTACCGTGATCGCGGCAACCATCGCGTCGCCGGCCCCAACGCCGCTCCCGCTCGCCATCGGGATCGCCGAAAAACGATGGCTTCCGTTTTGTGTCGCCAGCAGCGCGCCATGAGATCCCAACGACACCACCACGACTTCTGCGCGACCGCTTTCGACGAGTTCGTGTGCGGCGGCCGATTGCTCGGCCTCGGTGAGCGAGTTCGCGACCCACGCATTCGCGCAGTTCTCGCACGCTCGCTTTGAGGAGAAACACCCCGGAGGAGACGTGCTGCAAGCCGCCGCCCGAGGTGTCCAGGATCAGGAGGGCGCCCACTCCCGGCACACGTCGGCGACCCGCTGATAGAAGTCAGCGGGTACGCCCGGCGGCAGGCTGCCGCTTGCCACAACGAATTCGGCCGACTCCGCTTCCATCCGCAATTGGTCGAGGCATCGCGCCTGTTCTGCGAATGTCAGCTGCGGCCCGGGAAGGACGAACCGGTACTGCTGGCCGGTACTGGTCTCGTTGACGGTGAAGCTCTCTCGCGTTGACGCAGCGATCGGGACTTCTCGAAACCGCACTCCTGCATCAGCTGAGCAGCGTCGTGATCAGACCGCCGGTCGGCCCGCCGGCGGGAAACACCGCTGACACCGATCCACCGAGGACGTGCGCGATGCGAGCAACGTTGATGCCGCCGCCGCCTGGGTCGTAACGCGGTGTCTCGCAGCGCAATTTTTCGGTCGGCCGCACGACGTCAACGCTTGTCGTGATGTCCAGCGCTGGGTTCATGGTCAACGTGACGATCTGCGCTCGGCTGGGAGCCGGCTCGGCTGGCGCCTCCATATTCGTTGACTCCGCTCGTTGGTTACAGCCCGCTCGGGTATGTTTCCGGCGTTTCGCCGGCAATCCACAGACTCGTCGGCTCCAGGGGTTCGAGCGCCCGGGTCCTATCGATATGAATCATCGCGTCGAATTGGTCGGCGGGCCGGACGTGGAAGTAGTGGCTTTGCCGTTCCGTCTCCGGCCGGTAGATCACGCCGATGGCGCGCCCCAACCGAACGACGCTGAGCGGCTCTGCGGCTTCCGGGCTGATGTGTGCCGACACCAGGAAGGTGCTCCTGCCGGTCTCGTGCAGGAGTTCTTCGATGCTCCCGTTGAGCGCCGGCCGAACGGCCTTTCGTTCGGCGACGCCTCCCCACTCGCTGGCGGCGGTGACGGTGCCGCTGTACGTGCTGAACCCGATGAGGCGCGACTGATCGCCATATCGCTGGCGGACAAGTTGACCGAGCGTGAGCTGTCCGTCGGCCCACACTTCGGTCGCCCGCGCGTCCCCGACGTGAGAGTTGTGGGCCCACACCACTATTCGGGCCGATGGCACATCATGGTGGCGGTCCAGATGTTTCAGCAGTGCGTCAAGGGTCTGCGCCATGTGCTTGTCACGCAAGTTCCACGAGGTGACACGCCCGCTGAACATCGCACGGTAGTACACCTCCGCGTTGCGCACCGTTTGCGCATTTTGCTGGGCGTAGAACAGCTCGTCCTCGGCGAGCAGTCCGTCCCTGCGCGCATAGGCCAATGCGTTGCGCTGGATGTCAACCAGCTGCTCGATCGCTTGATTTTCACACGATGGACCGGCGCCGAACGCCGCCGAAAAGCCATACGCCTGACCATCGTCGGCCGAAGCGTGGTCGAAGCACGCATAGCGCTCCCGCGCCCGCGCCGCCGCCTTCGGGTCGACCTTGTCGAGGTAGGTGATCACTTCGTGCATCGACCGGTGCAGGCTGTAGAGATCCAGTCCGTAGAAGCCGGCCTGCCGCTGACCGTTTGACTCGTGCCGTCGGTTGCGCATGCGTAGCCAATCGACGAAGTCACGAACGACGGTGTTGCGCCACATCCACGCCGGAAAGCGCTCGAATCCGCTCAACGCCTCGTCGGCGCTCTCGTCCTCGCCGAGGCCGCGAACGTACCGATTCACTCGGTAGGCGTCGGGCCAATCCGCCTCCGCGGCGACGGCGCAGAACCCCTTCTCCTCGATCAGCCATTTCGTGATCGCGGCCCGAGCCTCGTAGAACTCGTGCGTACCGTGCGAGCTCTCGCCGATCAGGACGATCCGCGCGTCACCGATCAGCTGCTCCAACGTCTCGCGCGGCGGAATACCGCCCGGGGCATCGATAGCCACGCTGCTGACCACCTCGGCCGGCGTCCGCGCCGCGGGTCGGCTGATCGAGACCCCTGTCGTCGGGGTGGCGAGCAGCTGACGAACCTCCTCGTCGGAGACCTGGCGGAAATCCCAGAACGACTCCCCGACCGCGAAAAATGGGGTGGGCATGCGTCGCGCAGACAACGTCGTCGACAAGGCCGGCGAATTCCCGGCAGGTGGATTCCGGGGCCGCCGGCACCGCGATCACGATGTGTGCGGGCTCGGCTTCGCGTAACGCCTGCACCGCCGCGAACATGCTTGCGCCGGTGGCCAAACCGTCATCGACGAGAATGACCGTCTTGCCGGTCACGTCGAGCGGTGGACGTCCGCCGCGATAGGCGGCCTCGCGCCGGACCAGCTCCCGACCTTCACGCTCGGCGATGGCGCGCAGTTCCTGCGGCGTGATCCGCAAGCCCCGCACCACATCGTCGTTGACCACGACGCGGCCCCCACTCGCCAACGCTCCAACCGCAAACTCTTCATGGCCGGGGGCGCCGAGTTTGCGCACGATGAAGGCATCCAGCGGGGCGTGCAGCGCGGCCGCCACCTCCCACGCAACGGGTACCCCGCCCCTCGCCAAGCCCAGGACGATCACGTCCGGTCGGTCGCGGTAGGCGCTGAGGAGGTTTGCCAGCACCCGGCCGGCCTCGCGGCGGTCGCGGAACACGCGCCGCGGCGAGCGCCGGGTGACATCAGCTGCTCTGGTCATTGCGCACCACGGTCACTGTCAGTTGGCGGACTGGACCTGAACGCGCCGCTCGGCCGGCTTCGGCTCGGAAATCGCCACCGAGACAGTGAGGATGCCTTTGTCGTAGGTGGCCTTGATGTTGTCTTCGTCAGCGCCCGCCGGCAGCGACACGGTGCGAACGAACGAGCCGTACGAGAATTCCGACCGCCCATCGAAGTCTTTCTTCTCGCTGCGCTCGGCCTTGATGGTCAGTTGTCCGTCGCGCACCGTGATGTCGATGTCCTTCGCAGGGTCGACACCCGGCATTTCCGCGCGCACCACGTAGCGGCCGTCCTTCATCTCGTCCTCGAGCCGCATCACGCGAGTATCGAAGACGGGACGGAGTCCGGCCAACGAAGGGAAGCCGGCGAACAGCTCCGAGAGCTCCGGGAAGAGCGACCTCGGCTGACGCTGAACGGGAAGGGTGCTCATGGATGTCTCCTGGATCTCGAGATTTGCCGTATTGACGATGTCCATCCGACCAGTCAGCCGCAATCGGCGATAGGGACCGAAGTCCCCGGCTCGTGGGTCATTCGTCAGCTCTCTCACCGACGATCGCTCGTCGTTTGAAGGCGACGCTCAAGGGGCATCGGTGAAGGCCAGCACCGCGCGTCAGGCTTCGGTGCTCTGCCCTCCGATTAGGGCGAAGATTTCAGGGCCCGCTAGCGACGGCCAAGCGTCCGATGTATCAGCGGCCCGGCCGTTCAAGACCGACGACGAGCAGGGAGAAATCGCTGTCACGCAAGGCGTGAGCACCAGCGGCGCCGAGCAGCTGCTGTACTTCACCGGTCCGGGCAGCACCGACCATGACCAGCTGGATAGACGCGGCATGCTCGACGAGATAGTCGAGGAAGGAGCCCTCCAAAGGAACTGTGTCGATTTCGACCTCGGGATAGTTGTCCATGCAGCGCTTCAAATGAGAATCACCGGTTACGGGACCCCGATCCTTGTGAATGTCACTGGATGGCGATTGCGCTGCCGTCAGCACCCGCAAGGGAGCGCGTCTGTGCCGGGCCTCGTGGATCGCCATATCCAGAACGTCGATGCCATCTGGTGACTCATCTACAAGCGCAACGATCCAACGGTCATCCATTGCGCCCGTGTCGCGGCGGTCGCCTCGGACGATCGCGACCGAGCAATGGCCAGATTGCGCCAATTCCTTTGCAGTGGAACCTAACCAGGCGTCCGGGTGCTGCGCAGCTCCCGTGTCCCCGACACACAGCAATGTCGTGGAACGTGAAGCAGCAATCAGCTCCGGCACCGGGTGCTCCGTGGAGGACTTCCGTCTCGACCTTCACCGGCTTGCCCATTTCATCAACAGCGCTGTACGCGTCGTGCACAACCTCCTCCGCCGCCGCTAGTGCCGCTCTCGCTTCGACGGGCTAGCGCTCGGGTTCGCTTTGGTGACATAGAGCAGACGCAGCGGAATGTCGGTGCCGGCTACCTCGTCAACGGCCCACCGGGCGGCGCGAATCGCCGCCTGCGATCCGTCGACACCGACGACTACTGACTTCGGTGGATACCTGTCGAACATCGTGAACTCCCGGCAACGAAGGGCATCAGAGAAGCTATGCAAGACGGTACGAGATTGCGCCGGTGGCCGATCAGAGGCCTTGGTCCTCACCTCTGGATCCCTTATTCCCCCTTGCATTCCAAGGTGCCAGCGCGCTAGGCGCGGTGCAGACCTCCGCTCGGCGCGAAACTTGAGGACTTCGGGCCCTATCCGCGAGCGCGGATTGAATCGGACCAGCATCGCACCGTAGGCGATCGAGACCCACTGCGCTGCAGCATCGGATGCGGTTCCTCGCGGCAGGAAGCATTAGGAGAAACAGTGGCGGTTCTTGATAACGTTCGGGTGTTCAACAAGCGTCTGCACTCAATCCGCTGATGCTGCGGTTAGCCGGACGAAAATACTGGTATGCCTCGGTGATTGAGCACACTGGCGGCACTCCGGCAAGAATTATGCGACGCCGGTCGCGACAGAACGGGTCCCGGACGGCTTCGTCATTCCCCTGCCCTACGGCGTCGGTGTCGACTGGCTGCGAAACTGTCCTCGCCGCCGGGCACGCGACCATCCGGGCTCATGGCCAAACCTACCGAGTGGTGCAACCCGAGATCATCTCCGCAGAAGCGGCTGCCCCGCAGCTTCGGCCCGTAACGGCGACGCACCTATGACCTGTTCGGAGTGAAGAACTATCTTCAAGTGAAGTCTGAACCGGCCTAGCCGCTCGGCGTCGGAAGACGGCCGCGCGATTCCGACTCACCGGTAACCCTGTAAGCCCGACTTGTTGTGGATCTTGCGGCGGCATGCGCGATCACGTCGTGACGGCCAGGTCCTAGCGGCGAATCTTCAACACCTCGCTCAAGGGTCGCCGCGGCGTCGGTTCGGGAGCCAACTCGCCCTCAGGTTCGATGCCGACTCGGATCAAAACCTGAGGTACCGCTGCGGCATCGCTGGTGAGATCCCGAATGATGTCTCGACTGGCTTCCAGTTCCGTGATGTGCGTTACCGGGCAAGTCGCCAGTCC
Source organism: uncultured Actinomycetota bacterium (assembly GCA_963708995.1). Classification (GTDB taxonomy): domain Bacteria; phylum Actinomycetota; class Actinomycetes; order Mycobacteriales; family Mycobacteriaceae; genus Mycobacterium. Next base: position 61,127 of record CAVPUR010000019.1, on the reverse strand, counting down.
AGCCATCGTGCACTCCAGCAAGATCGCCGAAAGCGCCTCGCCGCAATTCAGGGCATCGACGCGCGTGTCGCCGGGTGTGGACAGCACAAGGATCTTCGCTTGGTCGTAGGTGCCCGCAGAACTCCGCTCATCACGGGTCGGTGGGGAACCGACGGTTCACGTCGACTCTGCGGCCGTCCGCCTCTGACACCAGCGCGCTTTCGGGTATCCCTTCTGACTCTCTTGATGGTGCTGTCCACCAAACGTAATTCATGGTGATAGTGATCGTCGTAGCGGCGCAAGGCTTCGGTCAGTCGAGACGCCTCCGCCAACCGCGGTCGCGCATCGGCGGCCAATACGTCAAGGGTGACCAAATCGCTTGTCGAACGAGCTGCGCAGTACGGGTTCGAACGACGCCCAGTGCTTCGGCGCACGGAACGGCAGTCGGTTGGTCCGGCGACGCAGTATCGCGTCGGCGCGGTCGCGCCGGGCCTGCGCGACGTAGTCGACGGACGCGAAGTCGATCGAGGCGAGGTGGTCGAGATTGTTCGGGTTGGGAAACTGTTCGACGTTCGTGTCCCAACCAACGGCGGCCATCGCGACCCGGAAGTGATCGAGCGCGGCGCCACAGCTGATGATCGCTTCGCGACCTGACCTGTCGGTCGATGTCACTGTTCGGTGTGGGTCAACGAATAGATCGACGCTCGTGCTGCTGGCAACCCACTGCCAAGGCTGGCTGTTGTGCAGCGACGGAGCACGGCATGCTAACTCGACCGCCGTCGTGATCACCGTGGTGTCCGCCATCGTTTGGGTCATCACTCTTCACCTGCCTCCTGTTTGGCTACGACCCTCGGCACGTGAAGATCTGTCGCCAGAGTCCTTGGTCCCCAGCGAGGTCATTGGACCCTCGGCATCGCCGAGACACATGCGCAAGCGCTTCGACCCAAGGACAAACGTGTCTTGACTGATGACTTTCGTCTCTATTGCGGGATGGAGCGCGTGGGCAAACGATAAAGACGACCAAGCAACCGGCATGGGACTAGGCCACATCACTAGGACCCCTCATGGATGTCATCCGCAAAACACCTCACGACTGGGGCATCCGGCCCAACCTTTCGGACTACGAGCAGGCGCGGGCGCAATTCCGCTGGTCCGATGTGCCGGCGCTTGTGCGAAGGCATGGGGCCCGGCAGGTGCAACATCGCCTACGCCGCCGTCGACCGGCACGCGGCGGGCCCGGCCGCGACAACGCACAGCGTTACGGTTCGTCACCGACAAGGGCTGGGACGGTGCGATCGCCACGCGAGATCTCAGCTACGCGGAGCTCGGCCGGCTTGCCAAGCGATTCTCCGGCGTGCTGCGCTCGCTCGGCATCAACAAGGGCGACCGCGTGTTCACGATCATGGGCCGCATCCCTGAGCTCTACATCACGATGCTGGGTGCGCTCCGCAACGGCAGCGTCGTCTCGCCGTTGTTTTCGGCCTTCGGGCCGGAGCCGATCGCCACCAGGGTGAACATCGGGCAAGCCGACGTGCTGGTGACCACCAGGGCGATTTACCAGCGCAAGATCGCCAAGATTCGTGATCGGCTGCCGTCGGTGCGGCACATCTTCGTCGTCGACGAAGACAAAGCCGGCGACCAGCTGCCCGGAACGCTCAACTTCTGGCGCTGGATGAACGCAGCCGACGAGAACACGCCGATCGAGCCCACGACCGCTGATGACCCGGCGCTGCTGCACTTCACCAGCGGTACCACCGGCACACCGAAAGGTGCCATCCACGTGCACGGCGCCGTCGCGATGCACTACGTCACCGGCTTGTATGCGCTTGACCTACATCCCGACGACATCTATTGGTGCACAGCCGATCCCGGCTGGGTAACCGGAACGTCCTACGGCATCATCAGTCCGCTGCTGCACGGGGTCACCTCCATCGTCGACGAGGCGGAGTTCGACGCCGAGCGGTGGTATCGGATTCTGCAGGACCAGGGCGTGTCGGTGTGGTACACCGCACCGACCGCAATAAGGATGCTGATCAAAGCGGGCCCCGAACTGCCGGCGCAATACCATTTTCCGCGGCTTCGTTTCATCGCAAGTGTGGGTGAGCCGCTCAACCCCGAAGCGGTCTGGTGGGGAAAGCGGGTGCTGGGCTTACCAATTCACGATAATTGGTGGCAGACCGAGACGGGCGGCATCATGATCGCGAACACCCCGGCGTTCGACATCAAGCCCGGCTCGATGGGCCGGCCGCTGCCCGGCGTGGACGCATACATCGTGCGCCACAACGACGACGGCACAACCACGGTCATCGACGAACCCGGCGGTCGAGGGTGAGCTCGCGCTCAAGCCGGGCTGGCCATCGATGTTCCGCGGCTATCTGAACGCCGAGGAGCGATATCGGAACTGCTTCACGGACGGGCTCTACCTGACCGGAGATCTCGCGAAGAAAGATGCCGACGGCTACTTCTGGTTCGTCGGACGCAAAGACGACGTGATCAAGTCCGCGGGGCATCTGATCGGCCCGTTCGAGGTGGAAAGCGCGCTCACCGATCATCCGGCGGTGGCCGAAGCGGCAGTCATCGGCAAGCCCGACCCAACGGTCGGCGAAATGATCAAAGCCTTTGTCACGCTGAAAAATGGTGTGGTCGGCGACGAAGACCTGCGCCTGGAATTGATAGGCCACGCGCGCAAGCGGCTCGGGGCCGCCGTGGCGCCCAAGGAGCTCGAGTTCGTCGACACGTTGCCGCACACGAGCAGCGGCAAGATCATGCGCCGGCTGCTGAAGGCCCGCGAACTCGGGCTGCCCGAAGGCGATACCTCCACCATCGAACAACACCATGACCACCACGCCGAGGGGGTTCCGTCATGACCGATACGAAGCTGGCGCATGAACTCTTGTCGGATATGGTTCGCGTGCGTCGCATGGAAGAGAAATGCGCGGAACTCTACAGCGCAGCCAAGATTCGTGGATTCCTTCATCTCTATGTCGGGGAAGAGGCCGTCGCCGCCGGGTCACTGCGCGCATTGGCCGACGATGACGCGGTCGTCGCGACCTACCGCGAGCATGCGCACGCACTGTTGCGCGGCATCCCCATGACCTCGATCATGGCCGAGATGTTCGGCAAGCAGGAGGGCTGCTCGCGTGGCCGCGGCGGGTCGATGCACCTGTTCGATGCGTCCAAGCGCTTCTACGGTGGTAACGCGATCGTCGCCGGTGGCCTGCCACTCGCGGTGGGCATCGCGCTCGCTGATGCGATGTTGCAGCAAAAGCGGGTGACTGCCTGCTATTTCGGTGACGGCGCCGTGGCCGAGGGCGCGTTTCACGAGTCGTTGAACATGGCCGCGCTGTGGAACTTGCCGGTGTTGTTCTGTTGCGAGAACAACCTTTACGCGATGGGCACCGCGTTGGAGCGGGCGCAGTCGCAGACCGATCTCACCGTCAAAGCGGCGTCGTACCGCGTTCCCACGCTGGCCGTCGATGGGATGGATGTCGAGGCATGCCACACCGCCGCGCAACAGGGCGTCGACCACGTCCGCGACACGGGCGGGCCCGTTCTTCATCGAGTTCCGCACGTATCGCTTCCGGGCGCATTCGATGTTCGACCCGGAACTGTACCGGGACAAGGCCGAGGTCGAGCGATGGCGCGAGCGTGACCCGATCCGGTTATTCACCGAGCAGTGCCTGCTCGACGGCACGCTCTCCGAGGCCGACGTGCGTGAAATCGAAGATTCGGCCGCCGCCGAGATCGAGGCCGCGGTGGCGTTCGCTGAGGCGGGAACATGGGAGGACGCAGCGGATCTCGAGCGTGACGTGCTGACTCCGGTGAGGAGCGTCGGCGCGATGAAGACCAGCTACCGGACCGCCGTTCATGACGCGCTTCGCGACGCTTTACGCGACGACCCGCGCGTTGTGCTGATGGGCGAAGACGTCGGGCGCTACGGCGGAACCTACGCGGCATCCAAAGGTCTACTGGCGGAATTCGGCCCCGACCGGGTACGTGACACCCCACTGTCGGAGTTGGGCTTCGTCGGTATCGGAATCGGTGCGGCCCTCAACGGACTACGCCCGATAGTCGAAGTCATGACGGTGAACTTCAGCCTGTTGGCGCTCGATCAGATCGTCAATACCGCTGCGGCCCTTCGCCATATGTCGGGTGGGCAGTTCTCGGTTCCGCTCGTTGTCCGAATGGCGACCGGGGCCGGGCGCCAGCTCGCCGCCCAGCACTCGCACAGCCTGGAGCCCTGGTACGCACACATCCCGGGCATCAAGGTGGTGGCTCCCGCCACCGTCGAAGATGCCTACGGCATGCTCGGGCCGGCCCTGGCGGACCCGGACCCGGTGGTGATCTTCGAGCACGTTCAGCTCTACAACACCTCGGCCGATGTCGAGGCGCTTACCCCTACCGATATCTCCCGGGCAGCGGTCCGCCGCAGCGGGACCGACGTCACCCTGGTGGCCTACGGCGGCTCTCTTTGGAAAGCGCTCGACGCGGCGAACGAGTTATCACTGGCCGGAATCGACTGCGAAGTAATCGATCTGCGGGTCTTGCGACCACTTGACGATGACACCATCCTCGAATCCGTTCGCAAGACACATCGTGCCGTCGTGATCGACGAGGCTTGGCGCACTGGCAGCCTGGCGGCAGAGGTCATGGCACGGGTGATGGAGGGAGCCTTCTACGACCTCGACGCCCCAGTTGCTCGAGTGTGCAGCGCCGAAGTTCCCATGCCGTACGCAAAGCACCTAGAACAGGCCGCCCTGCCCCAAACCGCCAAGATCGTCGCCGCCGTACAAAACCTATTCGGTGAGCAGCAATGATCGAGTTCAAAATGCCCGCCCTGGGCGCCGATATGGACGAAGGCACCCTGGACGAATGGCTGGTCAAACCCGGTGACAAGGTGACTCGCGGCCAAATCGTGGCGGTCGTCGAAACCACCAAGGCCGCGGTCGAAATCGAATGCTGGCAGGAGGGCACGGTCAGCGAGCTAGTCGTCCCCGTCGGTGAAACCGTCCAAGTGGGAACGGTATTGGCCACGCTGCTGGCACCGGGTGAGCGTGCAGAACGACGGCCTCGCGCACGGCCTCGGCCGTCGAAGAAAGCCGCCACAAAGCCGGCGGCGGCACCGTCGAGGGCGCCGTCCGGTGCCGTCACTCCCCCGACGGTCCCGCAACGACGTCGCTGGGTATCACCGGCCGCGCGCCGCCTGGCCCAAAGTCTCGACGTCGATATCGACACGGTGAGCGGCACCGGTCCGCAGGGGGCAGTCACCATAAGCGACGTCGAGCACGCCGCCGCTTCCAGCGAAGGAACCAGCCACCAAACCGATAACCAAACCGACGCCAGCCGACCGTGCAGCACAGATGCGGAAGTCGATCGCGGCCGCGATGAGCCGGTCCAAACGGGAGATTCCGCACTATTACCTTGCCCACGAAATCATCTTGGAAAACGCACTGACCTGGCTGACCACGCGAAACGCACAGCGTTCCATCGACGAACGTGTACTGCCGGCTGTCTTGCTGTTGAAGGCTGTCGGCATCGCCGCGCAGCGGTTCGGCGAGTTCAACGGATTTTGGCGAGATGACGGGTTCCAGCCCGCGACTGGAGTTCATGTCGGCGTCGGGATCTCGCTGCGCGGCGGTGGCCTCGTCGCGCCGGCCATACACGACGTGCCGGACAAGAAGCTCGACGAATTGATGGACGATCTCACCGATCTCGTGGCGCGGGCACGCTCCTTCTCGCTGCGGAGTTCAGAAATGTCTGACCCGACCATCACGGTCACGAACCTGGGCGACAAAGGCGTCGACGCGGTCTTCGGCATCATCTACCCACCGCAGGTGGCCCTCGTCGGTTTCGGCCAGCCAGCCCAGCGGGTGTGCGTCATCGACGGCGGGATCCGCGTTGTCACCGCCGTGCAAGCCACGCTCGCCGCCGACCACCGGGCAAGCGACGGTCACCGGGGCGCCTTGTTCCTCAGCGCGATCAACGAGCTGCTCCAGCAGCCCGACCTCCTAGAAAAGTGATGTGCGATGACTGAAGAAGACACGCGCGGTGTGGTCCTGTCTGTGCTGACAACCATTGCCCCCGAAATCGAGCCCGATGACATTCGCGACGACGTCCTGCTGCGCGATCAAGTCGATCTTGACTCCATGGACTGGCTGAACTTTCTGCGCGGCATCCACAAACGGCTGCACGTCGACATCCCAGAGGCGGACTACGCGTCGCTGCGGACGTTGGCCGATGTGGTCGGCTATGTCGAAAAGAACGCGTCCAAGCCCGGCTTAGACTCGGCGAGGGGTTGACGTCATGCAGTCGATGCTAGACACACGGGTTCTCCAAAGGGCGGTGCAGCTCGCGTGCAGAGCTCCATCGGTGCACAACAGCCAGCCCTGGCGGTGGGTGGCCGAGGGCGATGTTCTGCGCTTGTTCGTCGACCGTCACCGGACGGTGCCGGGAACGGACCGTTCTGGTCGAGAAGCGATCATCAGTTGCGGCGCTGTCCTCGATCACCTTCGCGTCGCCATGCTCGCTGCCGGTTGGGACTCAGTAATTGAACGGTTCCCAAACCCGAATGATCCCGACCACCTGGCGTCGATCGAATTCCAGTCCCGTCGAGCACGTCACCGACGCCCAGCGCGACCGCGCCGACGCGATCCTGCAACGCAGAACCGATCGCCTTCCGCTGGGGCGGCCCACATTCTGGGACCTATTCGAACCCGTGCTGCGCAGCACGTTCGATGACAGCCTGGTGACGCTTGACGTGCTCTCCGATGACGCGCGACCGCGATCTGGTTGAGGCCTCACAGCTCACCGAAGCGCTTCGCCGCGATGATTCGTCATATCACGCCGAACTCGAGTGGTGGACCTCGCCGTTCGTGGTAGACGAGGGCGTGCCGCCCGAGCGCGCTGGCGTCTGACAAAGAACGCCACCGCGTCGACGTGGGACGCGATTTCCCGATCAGGAGCCACGAGGATCGGCGGCCCGAGGTCAAGGTGGACTGGTCGAAAATCCTGGTGCTGTCTACCCCGGAAGACACCAGAACGGATGTGTTGAGGTGCGGCGAAGTGTTGTCGACAGTGTTGCTGGAATGCACGATGGCCGGTATGGCGACCTGCACGTTGACCCATCTGATCGAGGTGGACGAAAGCCGCGACATCGTGCGTAGCCTGATCGAGCAGCGCGGCCAGCCGCAGGTGCTGATCCGCGTCGGGATAGCACCGCCAATGGAAGCATCTTCCGGCACCTACGCCGCGGCGTCGCGTTGGCCGATGTGTTGCAGATCCGCTAGTGCGAGGCTCGCACGCACGGCCAAGCGGCTGAACAACTTTGGTCCCTACCAAGCAGGACTTTCGGCCGGCGCTATCTCGCAACCTTCACCGATAGGCTCATCGCTATGAACGCATCAAACCCGAAACGATAATGGGGTCACCATCCTGCCGGTGCACGAATGCTGGGATCTGCTGGCAGGTGTGACGCTGGGGCGGCTGGTCACCAGCGTCGACGGCCAGCCCGAGATCTTCCCGGTCAATTACGTCGTCCAGCGCCGCACGGTGCTGTTCCGCACCGCGGAGGGCACCAAGTTGGTCAGCACCGCGATAAACAATCACGTGCTGTTCGAGGTCGACGACCATAACGTCGCCGAGGGATGGAGCGTGATCGTCAAGGGCACCGCGCGCTCGCTTCGCACCAACGAGGAGATCGAGGACGCCGAGCGTGCCCAGGTGTTGCCGTGGACGACGTCTGAGAAGTCGCACTATGTGCGGATCATTCCTGAGACGGTCACGGGCCGCCGGTTCCAGTTCGGCGCGCCGCTGGAGAAGTCTGATCGCGCCTGATTCTCGGCGCCACGCCCGAGTTCAGCCGAACGATGGCGCGGGCGCGGCACGAACTCCAGCGACAACAACACCATCAGCGCAGCCGGGATGTGGTGGGCACACAACACCACGTAGCGCCGCTCGGCCAGCGCAGTGAAACTTGCGCAGGTAGCGGTAAAGGGACTCCAGCCGGATCAGCGGATCCAGCAAATGGATCAACCGATAGCGCGACCCGCTGCAGCGGGCCCGGGCGGCGGCATCGAAGATCTCCGGAAACGCCGCGAACGCCAGCGAAAGCCGCAGCGCGTCATGGCTTTTCGCGTCGGCGATCATGTCGACGCTGAGCCGCTCGTCAACGCCGTTGGGGGCGTCTGGGCGGCGGAACGGCACATCGAGGCTGACTTCTGATCCTTCGCCGGCGGTGGCGTATCGGTGAAAGGCCACCACCCGCCCGTACCGGTCACGTGCGATGGCCAGCTTGATGCCGGGCAAGCGGCCCTGCAGGGCCCCGTCAAGGTTCATGCAAAACCCGCGATCGGTGCGCGCCGCGCGATGCGCGGCGTACAACACCTCGGTCAGCTCGGCGGCCAGCGGCGCGTCGAGTTCCTGCTCGTCGACGATCTCGGTAGTGACCCCGCAGTTGTGGGTGCGCTGCACCGCTTGGCGCAAATTGCGAAAACGGCGCCCCTTCAGGGTGAAGTGGCGAACATCGACGACGACATCGCGCCCGATCGGCACTGCCACCATCGGCTGTCCGACCGTCTCGCTGCGCCACAGCCCGAGATGCCGCTGACCGCAGGCCAATACGATGATCTGCCAGCCCCGGCTGCGGCACATCCGGACGAAATCGGCGACCAGATCGTCGAATTGGGTGACATCGCCGATCGGGTCGCCGCTGACTACGGCGAACCCAAGCCGGGTACGGTAAGCGATCGCCGCGGACTTGTCGGCATTGAAGTGATAGCTCTTGCTCGAGTGCATGGCAAACGGCGCCAACGGATCCCCGCGTGTGGCGTTGACCAGCGCCCACACCTGCTCCAGCAGCTCCGGTTGCGGTTGCGCCGTGGTAGGCCACATGAGTGCGAGCCCGCTGCCGGCGACCAGAAAGTTGCCGAGCACGCCAAGCGACAGGAAGTGCGCACACACCCCCGCGCCCACCGCGGCGGCCGCGGCCATCGCATGCCCGGTGGTCACCGGCCGGCCGAGAAAAATGCCCCGCGCGATCAGGGCCACCGCGGCAAGTAACGCCAATGACCACCCGAACCGGCCGGGGGCAACCCGGCCATAGCCGAGGTGTTCGCGGGCGACCAGCACCGCCAACCAGCCCAGGACGCACAGCAGCATCACCACGCTGATGAAGCGGGCCGCCCGGACATCGGCGCTGACCAAGACCCGTTCGCGGCCCCGCGCCGTGGTTGCCCCACCGCTTCTCTGCCTAGTCTTCACGGCGGGCTCGCTTCCTGAGTACATACCTCATGAATTCGTCGGCGCCCCAGACAATCACGGGGTACGCCAGCAGCAGAAGCAGATCCGAGATCGGCAGCGGCGCGGTGCCCAGCAAGGCTTGCATCGGTGGGACGTAGACGAACGCGGCGGCCAGTAGGAGTTCGGCAGCAATGCCGGCCAACAGGTATCGGTTGGTGAAGACGCCCACCGACCGCAAAGAGGCCCGCTGGGTGCGCACGGCGAAGACCGTGCCAATCTGCCCGGCAATCATGCCCAAGAACGTCATCGTGGTCGCTTGCTGGTAAGCATGGTGTAGCGGAGCGCCAACGTCGACTGACGCACCCGGATGCCAGCCGGCTTTGAGCAACACGTAAAAGAACCCCGCCATCGCGAGTGCGGCGACAATTGCACCCAGGAATAGCCAAGCTCTGACTAGCATCGGCGCGCGGATCACGCCCTCGTTGCGCGGCCGCGGCGGCCTAGTCATAATGCCCGGTTCGGCGGGTTCACGGCTCAGCGACAAAGCCGGCAGCGTTTCGCTGCCCACGTCGAAAGCCAGCAGCTGCAAGATAGTGAGCGGCAGCGGTATCAGACCACCACCGAGGGCAAACACCAAGAACGGGACCGTTTCCGGCGTGGCGTGGGCGAAGATATAGATGATGAACTTGCGGACATTGTCATAGATACGCCGACCGGCGTGTACCGCGGTGACAATGGTGCTGAAGTTGTCATCGGTGAGCACCATCGTTGCGGCTTCGCGGGCGACATCGGTGCCTGACTTGCCCATCGCCACACCGATGTCCGCACAGCGCAGCGCGGGAGCGTCGTTGACGCCGTCGCCGGTCATCGCGACTACATGTCCCCTGTCGCGCAGCGCCTCGGCGATATGCAGTTTGGCCTCTGGGGAGGCGCGGGCGAAAATCACCTCCGGATTTTCTTGGATCAGCTCGGCGAGTTGTTGCTCGGTGAGCCGCTCGAACTGATCACCAGTGACGACGGTGGGATGATCCCCGGTAATGCCGACCCGCTGAGCGATGGCCGCTGCGGTGAGCGGGTGATCGCCGGTGATCATGATGATGCGGATCCCAGCCGTATGGCATCGCGCGACCGCGTCGGTGACGCCCGCACGCGGCGGATCGAGCATCGCAATCAAGCCGGTAAGACATAGGTCCCGTTCCGCGTCGGCGCGATGCTGCGGTACGGGTTCGTCGGGGGCCACCTCGCGCCACGCGAAGGCAAGCACCCGTAACCCTTCGACGGCGAACGCATTGACTGCCGCCTCGACCCGGCGACGCCCCGGGTCGTCGAGGGCGACCGGACGGCCGTGAGTGTCGAGGATGCGACTGCACAGCGAAAGGACCATTTCGGGTGCTCCTTTGGTGTGCACGACGGTCGACGCGTCGGTCAGCTGATCGAGTGTCGACATCAGCTTGAGTTCTGGGTCGAAATGAAACTGCCATCGGCGCTGCGATTCTCGGTGATCGTGGTCGATGTCCGCGCCGAATGTGCGTGCAGCTTTCAGGACCGCGATCTCGGTGGGGTCTCCGGTCGGCTCAGCCCCATCGTCAAGCAACGCGTTGTTGCAGCTGGCCGCGACGCGGCCCAGCGCCTGGATCGACGACGGCGCGGCACTCCCCAACGCATCAAAAGTGTCGCCCTCGAGATCAATTCGTCGCCCGGGCACCCATGCGGCAACCGGGATCATCCGGTTTTCGGTCAGCGTGCCGGTTTTGTCGGTGCAGATCACGTCGGTGGACCCCAACGTCTCCACCGCAGAGAGGCGTTTGACGAGTGCGCCGCGGCCGGCCAATTGCCGCACCGCCACCGCCAGCGCCAGCGTGATCACCGGTAGCAAACCTTCGGGCACCATCCCGGCCAACAGGCCCGCCGCAAACACCAGCGAGTTGATCACAGTCAGATGGGCGGCCAGCGTGGCCGCTGGAATGAACGACAGCGCCAGCATCACCGACACCGCAGCTATCAGCCACGCCACACGGCGAACCTGCCGTTCCAGCGGGCTGGGATCGGGTTTGACGCGCTCGGATAGCGCGGCGATGCGGCCGATCTCGGTTGCCATTCCGGTCGCAAACGCCACACCGCGCGCTTCCCCCCCGGTGCAGGTGGTCCCGCTGAAGACCAACTCGTGCGCGGACAGCAGCGGCACATTCACATCCACCGGCGCCGCCGACCGCAGTACCGGCACCGATTCCCCCGTCAACGCTGACATGTCGACTTCGATCGCACCGCTGAGGAGACGGACGTCGGCAGCGATGCGGTCGCCCTCCTGGATCAACGCGATGTCACCGGGCACCAACTCGGTCGCGTCGACTTCGGTGACCGCGCCGTCACGCTCGACCCGGGCACGCTGCGGCAAATACTTGGCCAACTCCTCCACTGCTCGCTCGGCCTGCAACTCTTGGGCGAATGAGAACGCTGCGTTGAGCACGATGATTAATACCACCGCGGCGGCAACGACATTCGAGCCGACGATCAGCAACAATCCTGCCGCCAGCCAGAGCAATAGGGCCAGTGGATGGGTGAACTGACGCGCCAACTCGGCAGGCCAGCGGCGCTGTCGCCGGCGCCGCAGGGTATTTGGCCCGTACTGCAGCAAACGCCGGTCCGCCTCGCGCGTCGATAATCCCTCCGGCGTGCTTCGCAGATCCCGCAGCAGCCGATCGGCGGCCTCCTCCGGATCGGGAGCGACAGCCGAAACATTCCGGATGTCAACGCCATTCGTGTGACTCCGGTGTGTCCTGACGTCGCTCATCCGGGTTGGCATCGCAGCCGCTTTCGGAGGGGCAGCTGAGGGCTGGTCAGACACGGGTAAACCTTCTTCTCGAGCGATCGCAAGGAATCGTCTACGACCGTATCGGCGCGGCCAGCGCACCCGCGAGAGCCGTTTGTCCTCGGGTTATGGCCCTAAGTCCCTGAGTGACTGACCAACTGTTAGCGCGGCGCGATTGGCGACGAATGTCCCAACCGTGCGGGACTTCAGTCCCTCCTACCGGGGTTCGGTCGAATGCTCAGATGTCCGTATGGGATGCAAGGGGCCCAAACCAGATTGGCCTGTCATCGTCACGGACGCCAGGTTTCAATGGAGGTGTGGCAGGTGAGCACTCCACAACTACAGCAGCTCCGGACGCGCATGTTCGCGCGTGTGCTCGGCCCGTTCTTTGTCATCGTCGCCGGAACGACGGTGGCCCGATCGGATATGCGAACATTGCTGTCCGACTTCGAGGCCAACGCCGCGTGGCCGTTCATGACAGGCGGCTTTCTGCTCCTGGCCTCCCTTGTCATCGTTGCGCTTCACCAGTACTGGCGAGGTGCAGCGGCAATCACCGTGTCTGTGGTGGGCTGGGTCCTCGCGCTACGCGCGGTGTTTCTGATGGCTTTTCCGCATGCCTTCATGGCGGCCGCCAACGCCGCGATCGACATGCCTGCCTTGTGGACGAGCGTCGACGTCTTCATCGGACTCGTCGGACTGTATTTAACCTATGTCGGCCGGGGCCCCACACCGAGCCCGGCAGAGGCACAAGTGGAAGCATCAACCCCGGACCTCCCGCGCGCCGCGTGATGTACGCGCAGGGATCGCCTCGAACCGAGGCGTGATTGACGTCCTCCCCTCAGATGGATCCGGGGGGAGGACGTCCATGACCAAACAACTTCAAGGCGTCAGCTCCCCACCAAGTAAATGGACCGAAGATACGACCTTCGGCTCTGGCTCGCCGTGCTCCCGCCGCACACACTGCATACCATGACCACATCTGACGACACCGCCCAAACCTGGCACGACGTGGCAAACCAACTCACCGCTGCACAGATAGCCCAGCTCGAGCGCCTCGAACGCGACGAACCGCAGACGCTGCTGGAAATGGCGCGGCAGTGGGCGGCCAAGAACATGATCGCTGCCGTGCCATTCGACGATGTCGCGCCGCCCGCCGGCGCGGTTCGCACGTTCGCCTGGCAGCGTGACAGTAACTGGTTCCGCGACTTCGAGGGCACCACGCGCCGCGGCGGGCCGGCCCGCGTTCAAATCTACGGCCGACAACAGGCCGACGGCTCGACGCGGCGGTGGATCGCGGTGCATTCCCGCCCATTGGACGGACTGGACGCGGCGTCGGCCCGTGAACTGGCGGCGGCGCTGACCGATGCGGCCGACGAGATCGAACGGCTCGGCTGAGCCGACTGTCGGCGTTCCGCTCCTTCACGGCGTAGATGAGCGCCCCCGGGTCGATGACTTCGGTCCCTACAGACCAACCCGTGGAGAGTGGTCGAATCGACGGAGCAAGGCAGATTCGCCGATATCCGCGACCCCGGAGGAAGGACATGACCCACCCAGCCGCGCTTTCGTCTCTCGTCGTGGGCATCGATGGCTCCGACGCGGGTGTCGCCGCAGCCGTGTGGGCCGCTGACGAGGCAATCGCCCGGGATGTGCCACTTCGGCTGGTTCACGCCGCTGACGTTGCCTCCGTCCACCCACACGAAGACTTCAGGCTGCAGATCACCGAGGCCGAACCGCTGTTTCGCGCCGCCGAGGCGGCGGTGGCCGCGACCGGTAAGACGGTGAAAGTCGAAACCGCAGTTGTCGGAGCGGGACCGCGGTCCAGCCTGATCACGAATCACGCAAAGCAGAGATGATATGCGTGGGGTCGGTCGGGGTGGGGCGGGCCGGCGTCGTCCCGGGTTCGACGGCCGCCGCGTTGGGCAACGCAGGGTATTGTCCGGTAGCCATCATCCGTCCCAATGTGACAACGCCGACAGCCGATGAGGGGTGGATTGCTGTCAGCATTGATAGCTCACCCGACAGCGATCTCATCGTTGAGAACGGGTTCGCCGAAGCCAGGCTCCGTCACGCCCCGCTATTGGCGCTCGGGATAGGGCTTGCCGTCAATGGTTGTGACCAGCTCGACCACCGCCTGGATCCCTTGCGCGACCGCTACCCCGAGGTGCGGATGCGCGCGGTGGCGGCACCCGACGGTGTCGCTGAATTCGTCTCGACCAGCACAGAACCCGTCCAATTGGCCGTCGTCGGCAGTGGCCAGGTCGCCCCACTAATGCGGTTCGATCCGGCCGCGGCCATCTCGGTTGTTGAGTTGTGTTCGGTGCTGGTGCTACGCCACTAAACCGAGCTGAAGACTCCGAAACCGACGCGCACCGCACATTTCGCTAGCACCCTTAGCGATTGGCGGCCGTCGCCATGCTCGACACAAAGCCGCCATGATTGCCTGTGGGGCGTGTTGCCGTGCGGCTGGTGACAAACGCCTCTGACCGAAAACACCCACCCTCGATACAGTCATGTATTGCCGGCCAAGCCGACTTTGGCGGAGCCAACTAAAACGTCAACGAATAGAGGACAAGCCATGTCATCGCGCAACGCACCTTTGGGAATTGTCGTCGGCATCGACGATTCGCCGACCGCCAGAGTGGCGGTGCAGTGGGCGGCACACGACGCCGAGCTGCGCAAAATCCCGCTGACGCTCGTGCATGCGATTTCACCGGAGGTCTCGACGTGGCTGACGACGCCGCTGCCTGCCGGCGTGATGCGTTGGCAGCAAGATCACGGGCGCCGACTGGTCGACGAGGGGCTCAAGCTCGTCGAAGAGGTTTGCCGGCATGGCGGTCCCGCCGGGGTCCACACTGAAATCTTGGCGTCGGGAGCCGTCCCCACGTTGATCAACTTGTCCAAAGACGCGGAGATGGTGGTCGCGGGGTCACAAGGCAGTGGGCGCTGGCCTGGTCGGCTTCTGGGTTCGGTTAGTTCGGCGCTGCTCCGTCATGCGCATTGCCCTGTCGCGATCGTCCACGAAGAGGACCCGTCGACGCCGACTGCGGTCCGGGCGCCGGTCTTGGTCGGCATCGACGGCTCGCAGGCATCTGAATTGGCTACCGCGATCGCCTTCGATGAGGCCTCGCGCCGGCAGGTGGGACTGTTCGCTCTGCACGCATGGAGCGATCTGGATGTATCGGAGTGGCCGGGAGTCGATTGGCCGGCAACACAATCCATGGCCGAAGAGGTATTGGCCGAGCGTTTGGCGGGTTGGCAAGAACAGTATCCCGACGTGCAGGTAACCCGTACCGTCATGCAGGCTCAGCCGGCACGCCAGCTCGTCCAGCAGTCCGAAGCGTCCCAGCTGGTCGTGGTCGGCAGCCGGGGCCGCGGCGGATTCGCCGGAATGCTGGTCGGCTCCGTCGGCGAGACCGTTGCCCAAATGGCGCGAGTGCCGGTAATCGTGGCGCGCGAGTCGCAATGAACTGCAGGGCTTGGGCTTTGAGTAGTTAGGTGCCGCGGCTGGCGCTGCTTGGTGTCGGAGCGATGAACTCGCCCCGCTACCGTCCGGCTGGATTATTGGTGAGCTGGGCCGGCCGCCGTGTGATGCTCGACGGCGGAGGTAGCGCGGATCCCGCCCCGACATTGGACGCCTGGCTGGTCAGCGACGAGCGCGCTGAGCTGATGCCCCAGATTCGCCGTCGGGCCGGCGAGCTGGGCGTGCGCGCCGCGATTGGGCCGTTCGAAGCCGGTGGCGTAGCGGTGCGGCCGCTACCGGTACGGCACACATCTCATCCGACCCACGGGTACCTGATCGAAACCGCACACCAGCGTGCGGCCTGGGCGCCGGAATTCTGGACCTTCCCCGAGTGGGCGGCTGATGTGGACTTGATGTTCGCCGACGCAGCCGGGTGGGACAAGCCGATTCGTTTCGCCGGTGGTGTCGGCGGACATGCATGTGTCCGCGACGTCGCAGCGGTGGCGCGCAGCGCCGGCGTGCGGCGACTGGTCTTTGCGCACATCGGCCGGCCGAGCATTCGGGCAATCGACCGGGGCGAGCATCCACCATTCGGGTCGTGGGGCAGCGACGGCGCCGAGTTCAGGATCCGCTGAGCCACCCGTCAAGGAGTCGGGCTGCCGCCGGCGACATTCACCAAGTCCGCGACGGCGGGATCTTTACGCACGACGGCGTCGGCCACATCGGTCAATTTCTGGTTACGACTATGGGCGTACGAACGCAACAGTTCGAACGCCTCATCGACCGTGATGCCACCACGTTCAGCCAGAACGCCTTTGGCTTGCTCGATGGTCAAACGGTGGTTGAGCGTGGTCTGCAGTTGCTGTGTCAGCAGATCGCGCTGGCGTGTGGCGCGTTCGTGCAGCAGCCCAATGGTGGCCACGTCGGTCAACGCCTGCCCAACCGACAGTCGCTCGGCATCAAGACCACCGCGCGTCGTGGTGAACAGGTTCATGCCTCCAATAGTCTCCTCGCGCAACCGCATTGGCAATGCATGCACGGCCGCGAACCCGCTCTCGAGTGCCTTTGGAACAAAACGCGGCCACCGGTCAGATTCGGTCGACAGATCCGGACAGCTGACGGGTCGTCCAGTCCGGTAGCAGTCCAGGCACGGACCCTCGGCGTTTTGCAGCTGAAACAACTCGAGCACCCGGGCCTGCTCACTGGATGCGGCGATGACATTGAGGCCACCGTGGTTGTCGGCCAGCAAGAGTCCGACCGCCTCGACCCAGAGGGCTCGCTTGGTGCGCACGCTTATCAGGTGCATAAAGTCGACCAAGTCAAAGTCGGCGACAAGCGTGTCGGCCAGTTCGACAAAGGTATTCGCGATGGAGGGCTGTGGACCGGTCATCACTATCCCTCCTATCGTGATCTGTCGTGGGTCTGAAATCGTCTACGCGGAATCGCAGCCGTCGTTCCACCACGGAGCGCGCGACATCGGTGAGCCGCTTATCGCGGCTGTCCGCATACGCACGCAGCCGCACCAACGCCTCCAGGGGCGAGACGCCGAGTTGTACCGAAATCATGCCGGCCGCCTGGTGAACCTGGGCGTGCCAAAGCACCGGACCGAGACCGTCGGCGTGGTCACCGTCCGCCGGTGTGGTAATGCCGGTCTGGGCGTCGAGCACCAGCAGCAACGCAGTGTCGGCATAGACCAAGGCGTCGACCAACTGGTCCTGGTTGAGGTGGCCTGGGGTGTCGTTATAAAGGTCGAGCGCCCCCACCCGGATGGCGCCCAGCGCCAGCGGAAGGCTGTACATGGCACGTACCCCCAGCCGACCCACGTCGGGTGCGAACATTGGCCACCGATGGGTGCTCATAGGCGCAGCCAAATCCTCAACCAGGATCGGCCTGCCTGACTCCAGCGCATCGATTCCTGGGCCCTCGCCCAGGGTCGCTTGCAATTCTTCCACCTCAGCGGCACGCGAATCCGTGACATACACCGGTTCTAAGGACTGCATACGACCCGTCAAGATCAGGCCGGCGCCGCTGACGCCGACCGCCTCCACACACGCTAGGCATGCGTGATTTGGCGACATCGATGAGCCGTCACGCTGCGCGAACAACGCGATCGATGCCCAAACCCGGGATGCACGCTCATGGTTCACGGACTGACCACTCTCCCTGGTAGGTGGTTGTCAGGCCCCGTTTGGCCGAGCATGCGTTCGCATCTGGCGATCATTGCTCCGCAATGGCCGACGCATAAGAGCCAAACGTCACCAAACAGCCCTGCTTTGCGCAGGAAACTATGTGCTCCGCTCACCCGCGGACGACGAGCACTGAGCATTCGGGGTGGTGGAAGAGCGGATGTCCGGAAGGCCCGATGAGGCGCGCCAACTGACCGGCCTCGGCGCCACCGATAACCGCGAGCTGAACTCGCTCGTCGTTGGCGCGCAGAAAGCTGGCGATACCGTCCTTGGTGGTGATCGGATAGACGCGCACCTCGGGATGACGCTGCCGCCAATCCTGTACCCGACGTTCGAACTCGCCGTCCGCGTGCTCGGTGAGTTCCTCTGGTCGGCCGCCCAGGACGAGCATGGGCGCCCTGCGCAACTTCGCCTCCCACGAAGCGTATTCGACGACGGCGTCGTTGTCGGGGGCGTCGGTTATCCGCACCACGATCCAGTTGATGTCTGGCGGCGGCTGATCCGGTTTTGCACGTATCACCGCTACCGGACAATGCGCCTTTTCAGCGAGCTCGGTTGCCGTCGAACCCAAAATCGAGCGCGCGTAGCGCCCGATCCCGACCGAGCCGACGCAGATCATCTCGGCGTCGCGGGATGCCTCCACGAGTACCGGGCCGGCCGGGCCACGCGGTATCTCGGTTTCGACCTTGACAAGCTTTCCGCTGGCCTCAACGGCGGATTGGGCCTCCCGAAGGGATATTTCTGCATGCCGGAGGTCGCGTTCGTAGTCATCCGGGGATGGATGCGTCTGCTTGAGAACCGAGACTAGGTGCAGCGGCACACCGCGGCTGATGGCCTCGTCAACGCCCCAGAATGCGGCCGTCGATCGCCGCGCGCGAACCATCGATACCGACAACGATCGGTCTCATCGTCGCTCTCCTCTCACCCGGACATCGACCCGATGCCGGATCACCCAGCGTCGGAATACTTCTCCGATGATCGACCCGGCGCTGTCAGGGCCAGCCCCGGCTGGGCGAGCCGGTAGACATCGATCAGCCGCGCGACATCGCTAGGAGTGACGATGCCGATCACCCCGCGCCCGTCGATGACCAGCGCGCGGCTGCGGGGACCGACCGGTGCCATCCGCTCAAGCAGAGCGCTCAGCGGCTCCTGCGGTGCCGCGGTCGGCACGCTCTGCAACGGCAGAGCAATCTCACCGCACGCTGGTAGTGGTGCGCCGGCTGGGCGCAACATTGCGCAGCTGCGTCAGTGTGACCAGTCCCGACGATCGAACCATCCCGGTCGGCTACCGGGTATGCCGAGTGACGGTCACCGAGCACATAACGCTGGATGAAATCCTCGACGCTGATCCAGCCGGGAGCGGTGTGCGGCCGGGCGGTCATCGCGTCGGCGACGCGCACCCCGGCAAAGAGCTGTTGGGTCGATATCCGGGTCTCTTCCTCGCGACTGGCAGCGAAGATGAACCAGCCGATGAATGCCAACCAGACGCCGCCGACGAGGCCGCCCGCCACAAACTCGGCCAATCCCAACGCGATCAAAATGAACGCGAGCACGCGTCCGGCATGCGCCGCGCCGATGCCGGCGCGCACGCTGTCGCCATGGCGGCGCCACAGATAGGCCCGCAGAACCCGGCCACCGTCCAACGGGGCACCCGGCAACAGGTTGAACAGGCCCAGCAGCAGGTTGATGAAGGCCAACCACGAAGCAACGCCGACCACGATGGGAGCGGCCCGCACCGTATGCAGCGCTGCGACCAGCCCGCCGAACGTCGCCGCAAGCGCAAGACTGGTCGCCGGGCCCGCGATTGCGATCCGGAAGGCCGCTTTCGGTGTCTTTGCCTCGCCGCCGAGCGTGGTCACCCCGCCGAACAGCCAGAGTGTCACGCTTCCCACCGCTACCCCCGAACGACGGGCGACGACGGCGTGCGCGAGCTCATGGGCCAACAGTGACGCCAGCAGCACCAGCGCTCCACACGCTCCGGCCAGCCAATAAGCCAGGGGTGCATACCCTTTGACGGCGGTGGGCAACGTGCTTGCCAGGCTCCACGTGAACAACCACAGGATGACCAGCACACTCCAGTTGACGCTCACCGGAAACCCGGCGATACGCCCCAGCGGGATCGCATCGCGCACCTCAAAACCTCCCAAAACTAAGAGCGGACAAGTTCTTCGGCATCGACCGATGATCGTGACCGACCGAAGGTGTTGGCCTCCCGACACTACTAACTGGTGATCGCCGCGGGCGAGCAGATCGCTTTGACGAACTGCACAACGGCGTGCTCGGGCAGATGCCGGGCGATGTCGGCTTCGGTGACGATGCCGACCAGGCGGTGCTCTTCTATGACCGGAAGTCGCCGGACCTGATGCTCTTCCATGACGTTGAGCATTTCCTGGATGCTTGCGTTCGCGTCTACGTGGTAGACGCTGTCCCGGGCCAGCTCCCCAGCCGTGGTGGTGTTCGGGTCCAGGCCCGCCGCCAGGCCTTTGATCACAATGTCGCGGTCGGTGAGCATTCCGTGCAGCCGGTCGTCGTCCCCACAGATCGGCAGCGCACCGATGTCGTGCTCACGCATGTGTTGGGCAGCAGCGATTAGCGTCTCGTGCTCGCCAACACAGGTCACACCGGCATTCATGATGTCGCGTGCGGTGGTCATGGCATCCTCCCAAAGGCCGGATCGATTTCGCCTGTTGCCGAAGGTAAGGCGACGCCGTAGCGGACACTAGGGTCGTTTGACCTTCTGGTCGCGGGTCAATGGACCCGGGTCAGATCCGCGAGCACGGTCACCGCGCGACGCTCAACTTCAGCTCATCGCGCACGCCTATCAGCCCTTTGGCAGCGCGCAACTCGGCACGGTGTTGGCGCTAGACGATGTAGGCGCGGGCAAGATCATCCAAGCCTGCAGGCGCGAGCTGGGCCTCCGCCAGGTCTCGGATCCCCTCGACCGTGGCAACCTCGCCACGGGGCCGACGCGCCACCGCGGCGCCCACTGACTTGGCCACCGCGCCCGGTGCATCCGGGTCCCGGTGGCCCGGCTCACGGGCGGCCCGAGCGACCGCACACTCGATACGGGACAGGTCGAAGGGCAGCAGGCGTCCGTCGCGGCGTCGCACGCTCGCCAGCCACTCAGTGTCCCGCGGTGGCCTGTTCATCAGTTGGGTATCCCCGCCATTGACAGAAACTCGGCACGCGAAACCCTGGTTGCCGACGCAGCTGGGACCAATCCAACTGGGCCCTGGTTCGCAGCTATCGCCGTGGCGCCGTATCGCTTGAAAGCCAAAGCCGGACACAAGATTGAGCGGCCAGTAGGGACTTCGGCCCCTACCGCGGCACCGGCTGACGTGGTCGGATCTAAGGCGTCGTGATAGCCGAATCAAAGCACCTCAGGAGAAGACAATGGCCACCCTTCCCGCGACACAAAAGCCGCATTCGCTGTTCCCCGAGTTCTCGGAGTTCTTTGCGGGGTTCCCGTCGTTCGCCGGACTCCGTCCGATGTTCGACACCCGGCTGATGCGGTTGGAAGACGAGATGGCCGACGGTCGGTACGAAGTTCGCGCCGAGATTCCCGGCATCGACCCGGCCAAGGACGTCGATATCACCGTCCACAACGGGCAGCTCACTATCAAGGCCGAACGCAGTGAGAAAAAGGAATTCGACGGCCGATCGGAGTTCTCGTACGGCTCGTTTGTCCGCACGGTGTCACTGCCGGCGGGCGCCAACGAAGACGACATCAAGGCCACCTACGACAAGGGCATCCTGACTGTCTCCGTGGGGGTTTCGGAACCCGCAACCGCCGAGAAGCACATTCAGGTAGCCACCAACTAGTCGGATTGGAGGGCCGGTAGCCCGGGCCCGGTCTGCACTCACAAAAGCAAAGCCTGTCAACTAATTTCAGCAGCCGGACGGGTCTGTGTCGCATTGGCTATGGGCAGTCGCTCGACCCGGTGCTTGATTCCAAGCAACAATCCTCGCGTACCCAGAGCGATCACCGGCCTGGCCAGCTCCAGAGCGAACACTTCACCCGGGTGGCGCAAGGCGATTCTGGCGCGGGTAAGGAGTCGGACCCGGTCCTCCCAGTGCGGCTGAAGGTGGAATGACCACACCGCGTTCCAGGGCAGGTCCTCGCCCGCCGCATTGAGCACGACGTACTTTTCGGGAACGATCTCAGTGACACTCAACGTCACCCCGTCAGGCAGACCCATCCATCCTTCGGGGGCCAGGCGCACGACATCCCCCACCGCAAGTTGCTGCCACTCCGAGTGCACCCGATCGGCGTCGCGATGGCGTAGGCCCACTAGGTTCTTCAGTCCTTCGAAACCGTAGAAGCCACCCCGGTCCTGGCCCATCTGCAGCAGCCATGGCCAGACAGCGGATGGCGGCGCGTCGATGTATGCCGCCTCGGTTGTCTGAACAGCCGGATCGCCCACCAAAGTGTCGCCGGGCAGCCGCATCTCACACTCCGCCTTGGTTGCACCCCAATTGCGGTAGTACCGTCGCGCGCCATAAAGCACTGCGAGCAGCGTCGCCGTCTCAGTGATCCGCTTTGCCACGTTACCCATGGCGCCAGTCTGCGTGGGCGGTGTGCTGTCCGCCAGGGTCAATGGTCCTCGGCGGCCACGCCGATATGCCCCAGCTCGAGTGTGTACCGAGGGCATCGAAGTGCGGTGCCGGCGGCCAGATCAGGGCCGACGCGCCGCATCCCGACATGTGACTTTCGACCCTATTCCGCAATCTGTGCGTGACGAAACGATGACCTGGTCCCCGTAGCTTGGCTGCGGGCGATTGCGGCTAAGCAAAGGAGTATGGCGGTTATGGGCGGTAACCCACCGTTGCTGACCGATTCTGACGTCGACACCCTAGCTTTGGAATTCCTGCACTCGCCTTACGTCGGCCCAATCTATGCCGACTGGTCGCCCGATCGGCGCCTCGACACCTTCCTGCGGCGACGCGGCCTTGCCCGCGTCGCCGACGACGGCGATCTGTCCAACATCGTCCTGGATCGCATCATGGGCTATGTGGGCATCGTGCCTCGCAGCCTGCACGACATGGCGGAAGAGTCGCCGGTCGGTGCCCACCCGGTTCACTGAACCCGGTCCGTCCTAATAATCGCCTCAGGCTTGGGAGGTCCGGCACAACCGGTTCGGGACTAACGGCACTGTCGATGAGCTGTGTTCGGCATCACCGCCGACTACGACGCCACACCCGACGTCGACGAGCTTGCCCGCGGCCTCGAACTCGGGGTTGCTCGCCTGCTCACCCGCGCCCTGGCACGAAAGCAATCGAGGCCAAGCGGAGCCAGCGGCCTTCCAGGCTGGCCAAAGTTGCGGGCCGGCGGTGAAATTTTCACAAGGATTCTTGGCAAATAGGTCCGGATCAACCGGGCAGCGTTCAATGCAGCGTCGCGGCAGGGACGAGCTTCTCGTCGGGCAGACCGTTGGGCTGGGTGGACTTCGAGGCGTTGGACTCACGGGTCAGGAAGCCGGTGAGTTCTCCGATCGCGCTCATCAGTGGAGCGGGGAAAACGATGGTCGTGTTTTTCTCCACCCCGAGTTCCAGCAGGGTCTGCAGATTGCGCAGCTGCAAGGCCAGCGGATGTTCCATCATGGTGTCGGATGCGTCGCCGAGCGCCGCGGCGGCACGCGCTTCCCCTTCTGCGGCGATGATTTTGGCCCGCTTCTCCCGCTCGGCTTCGGCCTCGCGGGCCATCGCGCGTTTCATGCTATCGGGAAGCTGGATGTCCTTGAGCTCGACCAGGGTGACCTCCACACCCCATTCCACGGTGGTGGTGTCGAGGATCTGGCGGATGCTGCCGTTGATCTTCTCTGTCTGGGCGAGTACTTCGTCGAGGGAATGTTGCCCGACCACGTTACGCAGGGTGGTCTGCGCGATTTGATCGATGGCGGCGTTGACGTTTTCGATGACGACGACGGACTTGCGGGCATCGATGACACGGAAATAGGCAACCGCGGCGATGTCCACGCTGACGTTGTCACGGGTGATAATGCCCTGCGATTGGATGGGCATGGTCACGATGCGTAACGAAACCCGCCACAGGCGGTCGATGATCGGGATGATTAAGCGCAGCACCCAGCCGGCCAACGGCACAACCGGCAAGTTCAACTCCAGATCTGCCACGCGCCGCCTGATCGCAACACTATTCGCGCCCGACAAAGGGGTCGGCGCGACCGACCCCGAACCGGTCAACGTGGACCGGTTCGGGGTCGCGGCATGCGCCCCACACCCACGGCAGATTCCAGTTCGGTCAGACACTGCTCGGTGAGCGGTATCAGCGTGTCGATGTCGGGCACCGCATCGGCGCCCGCGGCATAGCCGAATCCGACCCGGTCGGCGTACGAGCACGTCGTCACGTTGAGTGCCTGACCGTCATAGACCGTCGACACCGGATAGATCTCGTCGACATGCGCGCCGTTCCAATACATTTCGGCCCGAGGACCGGGAACATGCGAAATCGGCAGGTTGTATCCGGTGCGGATCTTCTGCGTGAACGGCAGCAGCGGGAAAACCACTGTCGCGGCGATGCTTCCCGCGACCGTCAGCAGCGATGCCGCCGATCCGCGCTTGGCCACCCAGTGTTTTCCTTCCGACATCGACCGGTGGATCAGATCCAGCCGCGCAGCCGGGTCATCCAAGTTCGTGCCCAACGGGCACAGCCAGAGACCGAACATGTTGCCATGCTGGTCATTTGCCGCATCGTGCTCGCGATCACGCACCGTGATCGGGCAGACGGCCACCAGTGACTGCTTAGGCAGTTCCCCGCGGTCAAGCAACCAGCGGCGCAGAACGCCGGACACCATCGGCGGTTACCACATCGTTGCCAGTGACACCGGCCGCCTCTTGCACGGCCTGGATGCGATCCTTCGGCCAGCTGCCCGCAGAGACCGCACGCTCGGGCCCGAGACGACCGTTGAACCGCGTGTAGGGCGCTCCGAAAGGCAGCACGGTCGTGTGCCCGACCAGGCTGTCGACCACGGTCGATAATCTCGCCTGTGACAACCCGCCCGATCAGCCCAACGCTCGACGCCGCCGCGCCAACCAGCGACCGCAGCGGTGCCACCAGACGAGCCACCAGCCCGGCGGTGCCGGCGGCGGCGCGGATTCGTCACGGCGGTCGGCATAGAAAGGTGGCATCGACCGACGCTTCGGATCGGTGCTCAGCGCGTCGGCGATCATCTGGAAGCCGGCCACACCGTCGATGACGGTGTGATGCACCTTGATATAGAAGGCGAATCGGCCGTCCGTCAAGGCCGTCGATCAGATACGACATCCACATCGGACGGGACCGGTCGAGGCGCTCTGCATCCAGCTCACCGATCAGCCGCCAGAACTCGTCACGGCCCCCAGACACCGTGCGGCGCTGGCAATGTTGGCTCATGTCAACGGTGTCAGCGTCACGCCAGACCCACATGCCGCCGGTATCCACACCGCGATGCGGATATCTGCGAAGCCTCGGATCGATCGGATCGTTGCCGGCGAGCGCTTCGCGATACAGTTCGTCGACATAGTCCGGGCCGGCGTCTTCCGGCGGCGACAGGATCAGCACGGCGCCGACGTGCATCGGATTGGACACCAACTCCGCGGTCATCATCGCCGCGTCCAGTGGATCCAGCGGATTCATTTTCGTCCTCGGCAACTAGCAGGGCGCTCGCGCCGCACCGCTGGCTCCGTCCAGAAGCCCTGACTGCTGCAGCGCATCCCACACGAACCGCTGCACCGGCTGCGAGCGGAAGAATCCGGTATGACCGCCGGGGTACCAGACGATTTCCGGTTTGCCCCAGTGCTCCCAGAGGCGGATCACCTGCTCGCGTGGATGCACGAGCCGGTCAGCGACGCCGGCGTAGATGAAACGGCCCTGCATCGGCACGAGCGGAGCAAGCGACAGCGGCGACACCATCCGCCCGATGGGTTCGGCCAATTTCATCGTGTGACGGCGGGGGTCATCGTGACTGAGGCCGGAATGGCGCCCCAGCAGCTCGACCAGGTCGGCCACCGGAACACCGAGGATCGCGCAGGTGAGGCCTCTTTCGAGGCTGGCGACCAGCGACGCGATGTAGCCGCCGAGCGAAAGACTGTTCAATCCGATCAGCGACTCCGGCTCCTGCAACCGGATCCAGGACAACAGCCGCCGGATATCCCACACCGCCTGAGCCGTCGCATGCACGTCGTCGAGCACATCCTCTCCCGGAAAAACCGCACCCTTGGGCAGGCCGCGCGCCCGGGGGCCGTGCATCGGGAGGACCGGCATGACGACGTTCAGACCAAGTTCGTCGTGCAGTTTCCAGGCGCGGAACAGAGCGAGATCGAGTGCAGCCCGGCCCATCTCGGTTCCGTGCACACACACCAGCCAGGGGCGCGGTTGCGGGTGGCGCAGCAACAGTGCGTACTCGCGGTTGTTCGCGGTGTACCTCCGCCACCGTTGCGCACCCGGTTCGCCCGGATGCGGCATGTAGCCGCTGTCGAAGAAGATGCGATAAAAGGAGCGTCTGTGCCCCTTGACCTTTCGGACCGTGACGTCTGAAAGCGCCGGAGGTTCAACGAAAAATCCTTTCGGCTTTTCCAGCCATCCTTTGTTCCCGTAGAACTCCAGTCCGGCGACCACCTCGCGCGTGATGCGCTCGAACACATCAGGCCGACTGACCGGGCGGCGCGCCTTCAGGCCCATCAGGACGATCTCGTCGCGAAAAGCCTGTGCCGCCAAGGCGATGGTGGGCCGTGCGATCGGAAGTTCGTCCGGCGCTTGACCAAGGTAATCGCGCCACGACTGGGCGAAGTACAGGCCGGTATGCATGAACGGTGTGACGGCCCCGCCCAAACCACCGACAGCGGGTGCGCTCCAATTGAGAAGCGCCCTGCCGTTGGCGGTCGTCGCTGGCGGGTATCGGCCATGACGGCACGCTAACAGCCCATCGAGCCGGCGCGTTAGGGACTTACGGCCCGGCCGAAGGTCACGAAAGTCCTTGACCAGCAACCGCAGATCATCGGCACCGATTCGGGACCAATGACCAGGCGCGAAGGGACTTTGGTCACTCGTGCGGTGTTCAGGCAGTCGTAACGTCGGAGCGTCCGCAAAATGCCAAAGTTCGTATCGCATTTGCAGCGTACACAGGAAGTTGAGGAGATGGGATCATGACAAAGGCACCGGAAAAGGCCGAGCCACGCTGGGCCGAACTGTCCGACGAGGTGCTCGAATCGGTCGAGGCCGGCCGTAAGCAAGCCATCGAGGCTATCCGCAAGTTCGTCGATCAGGTCGAGTGCGCAGATCCCCGATCAGTCGCGGCGCAAGACCGTCATCGACGCCGCCCTGGACTTGGCTGAGGAGTTGGTCACCGCGCGCATCGAGTTCTTCCGCAGCGTGGTGCGAAGCGCCGGCCAGGCGGTAGGCAGCAAGTAGTCGTAACGATTCACCAGATCCAACGCCGATGGTCGAACGGTTGCCGCCGCGCCGCCGCCCGGCCATCGGCCTTTTCATGCGCTTGTCATTCGACGTCCGGCTCCCCGACAGGTCTAAGACGGCGTTCCGCGCGGTGCGCTGCAGTTCGACTGCCGCAGGCCACTCGGTGCCCGAGGCCAGATCAGCTCACCGAACTGATGTCGACTGCTCTCTGGGGGGGGTCTGCGGAGGCCGCGCACAGCGCAGGATGGGAGCGGCGCGCTCTTCGCTTGCCATTGGTCAGGAAGCGGTCCGGGAGCCCGTGACCTTTTCGCGAAGCCGCGCCGCGAATTTCGCGGCCCGATCGAGGTCGTGGTCGTTAGGCCGTCCCCTGTTGATCCCGCCGATGAACCCGAATGGCCCAACCGTGTCGAACCCGCGGCAAGAAAACGAACCGATCACCTCAAAGCCCTTCGATTCGAGCTGCTTCCGAACCGGTTTGTTGTAGCCCAACAGCGGAACCTCCCGGGCGCCGCTGGTGAAAAAGGTGAACGCTCGGATGTGGTCAACGGCCGGTAGGCGACGTATTAATTTCCGCAGCCTCGCGTCCACGGTCATGTAGTAAATGCCGGACCCGAAGCCGACGAGGTCGTACTCGCGAATCGTTGCGGGATCGACCGACTCGGGACTTACGACCTCGGCATCAAGCACCTCAGCCATCCGATCGGCTACGTGGCGGGTATTGCCGTGCGATTTCGAACTGCAGATGATGAGCGACTTCATGGCCCAACTCCTTTCGGCGAGCATGGCCCGGACGGGTCCATGCTGCGTGGGCACCTCGCCGTCCGGTAAGGGCGCAAAGGCACGAAGGCCCGGGGCATAAGTCACTTCCGGGTCACTTTTGGTCGGGTCAGTCGAACGCTTGGATCACCTGGCGGGCTACGTGCTGGATCTGCCGGCGCGTGTCGTAATCGAGGGGTAGGTCATCGAGGGCCGGGATCTCCCCCGTCGTAGTGATCACCCCGGGTTCCTCCTGCTCCCAGCGGGCGTTGACCTTATCGCCCAATGCACGCGCGGGCGGGTTGTCGGAAAGCACCCGGGCATGAAACCGCTCGATGCCGTCGACGCGTGCAGCAACCGCCAGCGCAACGAGCAGCAGTGTCCCGATCCCGCGGCCCTGATAGGCGTCCGCCACGGTGAGTGCAACCTCTGCCGAGGCCGGGTCGTCTTCATCCCGGATGAAGCGTGCGTCGGCGACGACCGGCCCGTCCACGCCGTCGGTAACGACCCAGACGAAGTGGTCGACGTAATCGACCTCGAACAGGTAGGCCAACCGCGCCTCGGTTGGGGCGCCACCCTGGTAGCGCCGGTACAGCGTCTCCCGCGAGAATGCCCCGCTGGCCTTGAAGCGCTCGGCATCGCCGGGCAGGACTGGGCGCAACAACAGCCCGGCGCCGTCTTTGGCCGATACCGGGATCGGGGCGATGTATGCGGCCAACCGCTGTCGCGCGGTGCGGACCATCCGGTCGGCGACGACCGGCATGGCCAGCATGCACTCGAAAGCGCCGTTGTATCCGACGTAGCCGCACACGTCATCTTTCGCGATCACCGTCGCCGTTCTGGGTGCGTTTCGCAGCAACGCGATTTCGCCGACAATCGTCCCTGGCGACAGCTCGGTTACCGCGACCTGGCCGTCCGGGCCGACGTGCCTGATCTCGACTCGACCGGATGCGATGATCGAAAACGACTCCGCTTGCTCACCCTGCCGCATCAGGACCTCGCCGGCGGCCGCGTGCAGGGGCTCCAGGTTGGCGGCCAATGCCGCAAGGTCCTGCGCCGGGATATCGGCGAACACCTGCAGCGCCGCCAGCTCCTCGGTGCTAACGGCGCTCACGCCGGCCCGCTCGGCAGCCCGGCGAACGAGCCCGATTTGCGCCGCTCGCGCGGCAATTGCGACGGTAATCGGTTGATGCAGAGGTCATCTCGCCAATTCCTGGGTCGCTGCGCTCCCGACGCCAGTTACCTCCGCAATGCGCCGTCACCCGATGTACGGTACGCGACCGGCGCGGCCATCGCCTGGGCATTCCGCGGGTAAGCGCAGTGACAAAGGACCCTGTCGGGCTGGGACTTCGGCAGATCCAAAGCGAGACCAAAGCATTTCGGTAGTCGTGCTCTTGGCCTCTACGTCTCGGCCGGCGGCAGTGGTCGGATGGAGCGGTAAGGCTAACAGGGAGACGACGATGAATTCACCGATATGGCGCCATCATTGGCCACAGCGCAGGCCGACGACCACGATCTATCAGTTGACCGATCGTCTGCACGACGGACATATGGCCCGAGTGCCCGCTCACGAGATCACGGCCACGGTTTCCGCATGGTTGGCGGAATTGGGCGCCCACAGCCCGTTGGTTGACGACCTTGCCCGCGCGGTGCGTGTCGGCGATTGGCCGGCAGCGCATGCCCTGGGTGAGTGCTTATCCGTTGAGGTAGCCATTGCGAGTTGACTAACGCGGCGGCTGCGTCGGAAGGAACGACTGTCGAACATCCGGATGACTTTGGTCTCTATTCCCGACCTCGAGACCGCAGCAGGATCGAAGGCGTTACCAGATCACCACCCGCCGCTATTCGATTCGGCAACAACGGATTAGCAACATGAACGCACCACTCGCCTCCCTAGAGAAGCCCGACTTCGCCAAGATCGAGAATCGCGCGCCGTCGGTGGCGACGGATGTTCCTCGACCGCGTCGCCGCCACCCCGCATGCGGAAGCCTTCCGATATCCGCATGACGACGGCTGGGAGAGCGTGACCTGGCAGCAGGTCGGTGAGCGCGTGCACCACATCGCTGCGGGGCTGATCTCATTGGGGATCAACCCGGAGGATCGGGTCGCGCTGGCATCGTCGACGCGCTACGAGTGGGTGCTCGTCGATTTCGCCGTGATGTGCGCCGGCGCGGCGACCACCACCGTGTACCCGACGACCATGGCCACCGATGTCGCGTACATCGTCGCCAACTCAGGAAGCCGGGTGGTGGTCGCCGAGAATCAGACCCAGCTCGACAAGCTGCTCGAACATCGCACCGAACTGCCCGACGTGAGCAAGGTCGTGATCATCGACGGCAACGGGCGACGGCGACTGGGTGATCACCCTCGACGAACTGGAGCAGTTGGGCAAGCAATTGCTCGCCGACTCCCCCAATGCCGTCAAAGAGCGTGTCGCAACCGTCGGTCCGGACCAGCTCGCCAGCCTCATCTACACCTCCGGCACCACCGGGCGGCCGAAGGGCGTGCGGCTGACCCACGGGGCATGGACGTACACCGCCGCGGCCATTGATTCGCTGAACGTCCTTGGCCCCGATGACCTTAACTTCCTGTGGCTGCCGCTGGCGCACGCATTCGGCAAGGTGATGCTGGCGCTGCCGCTGGCGATCGGCTTCCCCACCGCGATAGACGGCCGCGTCGAGAGGATCGTCGACAATCTCGCGGCCCTGCATCCGACCATCATGGGTGCGGCGCCGCGCATCTTCGAAAAGGCGCATGCCCGCATCGAGCAGATGGTCGCCGAGCAGGGCGGGCTCACGCAAGAAGATCTTCGACTGGGCGATCGGGGTCGGCTTGAAGGTGTCGGAGGCCCGGCAAGCCGGGAAGAAGCCTTCGTTGGCGTCGTCGCTGGCCTACAAGGTGGCAGACCGGCTGGTGTTCTCCACTATCCGGGAGCGCTTCGGTGGCCGGGTGCGGTTCTTCGTCTCCGCGGCCGCCGCCCTGGACCGTGACGTCGCGCAGTGGTTCGACGCTGTCGGCATCATCGTGCTCGAGGGCTATGGGCTGACCGAGACCGCGGCCGCATCATTTATCAACCGCCCCAACGCTTATCGGTTCGGAACGGTCGGCTGGCCATTCCCGGCCACCGAGGTCAAGATCGCCGACGACGGCGAGATCTTGCTCAGGGGGCCCGGTTTGATGACCTCCTACCACGATCTGCCCGACGCCACTGCCGAGGCACTCGACCCGGACGGTTGGTTTCACACCGGCGACATCGGGGAGATCGACGCCGACGGCTTCCTGCGGATCACCGACCGCAAGAAGGACATGTTCAAGACCTCGCAGGGCAAGTACGTGGCGCCATCGGCGATCGAAGCGAGATTCAAAGGCCTCTGCCCGTACGTGGGCGAGCTTCTCGTCTACGGGGAGGCGAAGCCCTACTGCGTGGCGCTGGTCAGCCTGGACAGCGAAGCGATCACCGACTGGGCCGGCAAGCATGGTCTGGCGGGTAAGTCCTTCGCCGAGATAGCGCGTGATGAGAAGACCCAGGAACTGATCGCCGGATACGTCGACGCGCTGAACTTGGAACTGAATCGCTGGGAGCAGATCAAGAAATTCACGATCCTCGACCGCGAACTCTCGATCGAAGCCGGCGACCTGACGCCGAGCATGAAGCTGCGCCGCAAGGTAGTCATCGAGAAGTTCGCCGACCGCCTCTCGGCTCTCTACGAACAATCATCAGTGCGAAGTGCGGCGTCACCAGACGGTAGGTGATGTCCCGAATGCATTGTGGTTCAAGCTATCACGAAGAGCTAGTCGATGGTTAAGGACAGAAATATCAGCATACGCTGCGACCAAGTCGAGGCCGTTGGTAAGCGGGACTTAAGGCCCACATGTGGGGGCTAACGACTCTCGCGGCGCCACGTTCGCCCTTCATACGGTTGGCGAACAGCAGGCACAAGTCAAACAGCGGAGAGGGATGGCATGCGATCAGAACGCCTCAGGTGGCTGGTAAAAGCAGAAGGCCCGTTTGCCTCGGTGTATTTCGACGACTCACACGACACCCTGGACGCCGTCGAGCAGCTCGAAGCGAAATGGCGCGATATCCGCAAGCATCTCGAGGACCTGGGCGCGGTGCGGAAGTCCTCGGCAAGCTCGAAGAAGCCGTGTTGCACCATCGACCGGCGGTGGGTCGGCGCGGCCGCGCGGTGATCGCGACCAGCGATCAGGTGCTGGTCAACGAGCAGCTGATCAGCCCACCACCGGCAACGGTAGTTCGCCTTTCGGATTACCCCTACATCGTGCCGTTGATCGACCTGGAGATGCAGCGACCGACCTACGTGTTTGCCGCGGTTGATCGCACCGGCGCGGACGTGACCCTGTATCGAGGGGGCGCCGTCAGCTCCACAAGCATCGACGGCGGCGGCTACCCGGTGCACAAGCCGGTCACTGCCGGCTGGAACGGTTACGGCGACTTCCAGCACACGACCGAGGAAGCCATCCGCATGAACTGCCGCGCGGTCGCCGACCACCTGACGCGACTGGTGGACGAAGCGGATCCTGAGGTGGTATTCCTGTGCGGCGAGGTTCGTTCGCGCACAGATGTGATTGCCGAATTACCGGAGCGCGTGACCCGGCGGGTATCACAACTACATGCCGGAGCCCGCAAGAGCGGTATCGATGAGGATGAGGTCCGCCGGCTGACGGCCGCGGAATTCGCTCGG
This sequence comes from uncultured Actinomycetota bacterium, assembly GCA_963708995.1. Lineage (GTDB taxonomy): Bacteria > Actinomycetota > Actinomycetes > Mycobacteriales > Mycobacteriaceae > Mycobacterium. Next base: position 28,588 of record CAVPUR010000019.1, on the reverse strand, counting down.
CGCCACCGCAGCGAGATGACCGAGATCGCTGATCGGTTTGAAGCGGAAATCGGGCGCGGCTCGGGGTTGGCGGCCGAAGGGCTCGCTGCCGTATGCGCGGCGCTGCGTGACGGCGACGTCGAAACGCTGATTGTCGGTAAGCTGGGCGACGCCACTGTGGTCACCGGCAAAGCGCTTACCACAGTCGCGCCCGATGCCGACGTGCTGTCCGAACTTCGGCGAACCGGTGGAACGTGTGGCAAGGGCCGACGAGGCGTTGCCGTTCACCGCAATCGCGGTTGGCGCCTCATTGGTTCGGGCCGACAACCGGATCGCACCCGCAGACGGAGTCGGCGCGTTGCTCCGATACGTCGCAACCGACAGACTTGCCAGCCAACAATCCTAGTTGCGGAGGCAGTCGTCGCGATGAGCACCATTAGGGATCTTCGTCGCTTGGTTAAGGGACTTATGGCCATACCGGCGGCCTGTAGCGACATCCAGACTCGACCTATGAAGCAGTTCACTGATCGTGCCGATGCCGGAAAGCAATTGGCGTCACGCATGGAATTTTTGCGCGGTCAAGCCATAGTGGTGCTCGGCCTGCCGCGAGGCGGAGTTCCGGTGGCCTTCGAGGTCGCAAAGGCGCTTGGAGCTCCCCTCGATGTGCTCCTGGTACGCAAGCTTGGCGTGCCGTTTCAGCCGGAACTTGCTTTCGGTGCCATCGGTGAGGACGGCGTGCGGGTAGTCTGCGACGACGTGGTCCGCGAGGCCCGCCTCACCGACAAGGAAATGGCTGCTGTGGAAACCAAGCAGTGGGCCGAGTTGCAACGCCGGTCCGAGCGCTTCCGCAACGGTCATGATCGGATTCCGCTCAAGGGGCGAACGGCGGTGATCGTCGACGATGGCATAGCGACCGGAGCCACCGCGCAAGCTGCCTGTCAGGTGGCTCGCGCCCAGGGGGCGAGCAAGGTGGTGTTGGCAGTTCCTATCGGGGCCACCGACACCGCCAAACGGTTCGCCAAGTACGCCGACGAGGTGGTGTGCCTCGCAACACCGGTCCCATATTTCGCCGTTGGCCAGGGATACCGCAACTTCGCACAGACCTCCGATGACGAGGTGGTCGCCCTGCTCAACCGCGCCCGCAACGATTTTCGTACGGTCGCCAGGGCCGGCGCCCACGATCTGCCGCTGCGTGACGAGGAAATCCGGGTGACTGCCGGGCGGGTCTCGGTGGCCGGGCATCTGACGATTCCCCAGCACCCGAAGGGTGTCGTCGCGTTCGCGCATGGCAGCGGAAGCAGCAGACACAGCCCGCGCAATCGGAATGTCGCCGAAGTACTCAACAAGGCCGGGTTCGCCACCGTGCTTTTCGACCTGCTGACGCCTGATGAAGAACGCAACCGCACCAACGTCTTCGACATCGCTTTGCTTGCAAGCCGATTGGTGGAAGTCACGGGCTGGCTGGCCGGCCAACCCGACATCGCGTCCTTGCCGGTCGGTTACTTCGGTGCCAGTACCGGTGCGGGTGCTGCCCTGGCTGCCGCCGCGCACCCCGGTGTCAAGGTGGCGGCGGTAGTATCCCGCGGCGGACGGCCTGATCTTGCGCGCGAGTCGCTGCGCGAGGTGCACGCTCCGACCCTGTTGATCGTGGGTGGACGCGACGAGATGGTCCTTAAGCTAAACCGGCAGGCACAAGCGGCGATCCCCGCCGAGTGCGAAGTCGCCGTGGTCCCGGGCGCTAATCACCTGTTCCAGGAACCGGGCACGCTCGAGCAAGTGGCAGTGCTGGCGCGCGACTGGTTCATCGAGCACCTCAGCCCCCCGGGGCAGTAGACGCTCGAAAGGCCATGAAAAGCTCCTCGTCCGCGGCACCTCCGGCGGGGGGCTCGCCATCGAAGTTAGCCATCATGGCGGCCTCGCACGCAAAGTCGCTCGCCTGGTTCCGTTGGGGTGCGTCAAAGGATGAGATTGAAGCGGCGGTCCCGGACAGGGGGTTTTCCGGGACCGCCGCGGCTTCCCGCGCCGTGGCGCCTTCGACCTGCGCCGTCGAGGTATCGGCCAGCTGGCCATGCGTCGTACCTCGGCGTCGAGAAAGGCTGGTAAAACCGCGCCGCTGTCTCATGACTCGTTGCCACGCTCTGGTAAACCCTTGCTGTAGGGCCGAGGTCATCACGACCGCGATACGCGATCGCGCATCCCTGCGGCGTTGCTCAGTGGTGCAGACCCGTGACCGGCTCGTCCGTGCTGGCTTGGATATCGGTTGATGCCAAAGCGAACAGCTGATTCGCCAAATCGGACAATGCCCGGGCGATCGCAAGTTCGTCGCCAATCTGGGTCACCGGCTGGTCGGCCGGATCGAGCCGTGACAAACCAACACCAACGAACTTCTTGCCTGCCCAAGACAGTCGCACCTTTGCCCGAGTGCGCTCTTCATGCTCTTCGAGCAGCACGTCGATTCGGCAGGTCTTGGTGCCGTCCTCGTCGCCCGTCATCTGAGTCTCCTTGCCTTGCCAGCTGATTTGCCCGAATGACCTGATAGTTATCTGTTGCCTACGCTTGCAATCCGACCATCACCAGTCAGGCGCGGAGTAGGGGCGGAAGTCCCCTATGTCGAGGTCGTTCGTCTGCTGTTCCGCGAGCACAGGTTCGTCAGGTGTAATGGTGGGCAGGTTGGAGTTGATGGGCACATCTGATCCGGCTGAAACGATTTCGCCGTGTGCGCCTATCGAACGGTGACTGTTATCCGGTTGCCCTCCCCGGGGCATGCGCGCGAGGGCTGCCGGTGTCGGGACCGGACCCAACGGGATGTTCCAACGGATGGAGGAAACCATAACGCCGAAAGTCATCACTCACATCTGAGCGGGCGCGAGCAGAACTAGTTATCGATGATGTGAACAGCGGCCTCTTCGGCAGACGCTGCTCCGCCGCTGATACCGACGTCCTCCGCCACCAGCTCTGCCTCTGTATCTTCGCCAAATCCCGCGTCCGGCGCGACAAGTCGGCCCGCTCGCACACGCCCAACCTCGCGTCGCTGTGGAAACTCGGTTTCGCGCTCGGCTTCATCGGAGCGCTGTTGCTCATCGTTGTCGAGCGGGTTGTCGAGTCGCGACACCGGGTCTTGCTCTTCCTCTGCAAGCTGCTGGTCGATGCTTTCGGCCGGCCCGAAGGCGCCGGGTCCGTACGGTCGCTCCGGCGGCGAATATCCTTCGTCGAGTACGTCATCGATGCCGCGGTCGATCAGCGTATCCTCTGGTTGAAGCTGGTTGTCGTCCTCCGCGCTGTACTCGCCTGCCGCCGGCCCCAGGCCGAAATTCCGACTAGTCATGACTCAACAACTCCTTTCACCGTGAGCCGGTGGCAACCCCGAACCATCTCGGCATTCTCAACGTTCCGTCAAGCTGCCCTAGGGGCGAAAGGGCGCAAAGACACCTGGGCACTGGACGTTGGTCACTTGGTGTGCTGATGTACAAGACGCCTAGCCCGCCGGGGTGATCAAGCCGTGATGCCCGTCGTAGCGGTGATACAACACGCTGGCGCGGCCCTGGGCGGCGTCGATAAAGAACAGGAACGGGAGGCCGAGCAGGCCCAGCCGGTTGGCGGCTTCCTCTTCGGTCAGACACGGCGCGGGGTGTCGGCTAATGGTCACGGGCAGCCCGCACGGGCTCAGCTGGTCGGCTAAAGCGGGCGCTACCAGCGCAAGGCGGTAGCCCGTCGCGCCCGCGCGGTACAGGACACCCGCAGTGCCGGTGCCTTTCTCGGTGAACAGGTGAAAGTCATAGTCGAGAAGGTCCATTTCACGCGCGGCCTCGTCGATGGTGCAGGGCGCCATCGTAAACGACTTGCGGCGGATGATGCGGCGCTCATCTACCGGACGAGGGAAGTAGTTGGGCCGGTGTGTGCGCTCGGATTCGTGCCGCCATTCATGGGAACGGGCCGCGGGTAGCTCGCCGCGGCGTGCCTCCCAGTGTTCGGCGGTGCGTTCCAGGCGGCGGCGCAGCCGCGCCGCGAGAAGATCGATCGCTTCTCGCGCGGTCTCTGCCTGGACCTGGGCGCGGACAGGCCGACCATCGACGTCGAGGTTGGCCTGCGCGACCACGGGTCGCTGCACCGCCGGATCGCGATGCCTGGTCAGTTTGACGCGGGTGTGCAGCACCGGTCGGCTGGTGTAGCGCCCGAGCTCGGCGATCTTGCTGCGCGCGTAATCCGCGGCTCCCGGAAGCTCGTCGTGCGTTGCGACGTCGACGTCGATGGTCGGTGGCAATTCTGTTCTGTGGTGCATACTTACCGTGGTACGTCACGGAACTGGCTGCGGGCCAGGGCCAAAGGTCACCGGACCCGGTGCGAGCAGAAGCGGCCTCGAACGAAAGCGGGATCGCGAGTGGGACTCTGCACATGTTCGCGGATGGGAAATGTCGTCAGAGCCTCACCCAACTCGGGGACCGGGTAGTCGACGCGGCCATTGGAGCGCATCCGAGCCCACTTTGGGGCGAGCACGCCCACGGTGATGACTTTCGTCTCTACCGGCGCACCGGCCAGCTCGAAGACGATGAAATGCGTCGCCGGTTAGGAAGGGAATGGTGATGACGCCGATCTACCGCAGGACGATGACCACCTCTCAGCTCGACGCCATCGCTTGGGAATTTCTCGCTTCCGACTTCGCCGGACCGATCTACGCCGACTGGCCTATTGATCGGCGCCTCAACGCCTACCTACTTCATCGCGGGCCGGCTGCGCTGCTAACGGACGGATCCGCGTACGACGACCTGCTGGAACGGGTCATGACCAACATCGGTCCGGCGCTTCGCAACGGAGTCATTCCGTCGCCGAGCAACTAGAACTCCGCACGGCTGCTACGAAGACGCGGCATTCGGGATAGGCGAGGATGTCATGATCTGTCCTCGCTCACCAGGCAGCGCCGCAATGGGAAGCTGCGTCGCACACTCTTGAACCTGTATGTGGCATCGAAGACGGGCTAGTGCCGTAAGTCACCAGCGCGACGCGCCACATCGCACGCGGAGTTGACGGAGGCCCCATATCTTCGGGACTTCCGCCCCTACCGCACGCGGCGTTCAAACGATCGGATGACCCCTACGGGATTTGAGAATTTTCAATAACGACCCCGAGGCCGTCGTGTTACGGGGCTCGAAGACGCGGTGGCATGTACCCGAGAAGCCCTTGTCGAACACGGGTTTGGCGTGCTGACTGAAATCGACATCAAAGCGACATTGAAGGCCATGGTCGGCGTGGATATGGAGCACTACCTGATACTCGGTGCATGTAATCCGGAGTTGGCTTATCGAGCCATCAGCGTAGATCGAGAGATCGGACTGTTGCTCCCCTGCAGCATCTTGGTGCGCGCCGACCAGCGCATACGAGGCACGGTGATCGTTGAGGCGATGGATCCGGGCATTTTGGTCGAGGTAACCGGCGAGCCAACCCTTATAGCGATCGCCGATGAGGTCGCTGCGAAGCTGGGTGACGCGATCGCCTCGCTGGCCCGCAGGTGCGATTGATTTCGGCCACTGCCATGCCGACCACTTCCGGCACGGCGCCTGCGACCTGTGGGGTCAAACCGACGCCATGACCGGTGTCTGCTACTTCGATGGCGAACACCACCAGCGCGTCGGGTACTCGTCCCAGCGCCTGACCCAGCGCATGGGTGCGACCGATATGGATGCTGTGCGAACTCAGCCCCTCGGATGCGGTAACCACACCATCTAGGGTGCATCGGCGGACGCGGCCTGGCATTGACGGAATCATGACCGCGGCATCGATCACCACGGCCAGCCTGGCACCCGACCACGCCTCAAGCAGACTCATTGGTTCCACAATGCCGGTCACCACACGAACACCCGGCAACGCGAGATCGCTTAGCGCTGCGGCGGCGACGATGCCCACGCCGTCGTCGCTCCGGTAGCTATTGCCGAGGCCGACAACCACGATCTCACCGGTCACCGACGCCGCACCGTCAGTGTCAAAAAGTGCGCCGAGCATGAGATGCAAGGGTCGTAGCTGCGAATCACTTTCTCGCACAGGGTGGTCAGCGCGGCATCATCGAGAGACAGGTTGTCGGAAACGACGCGGGCCAAGTCGGCTTCGATGGCCGCCTGGTTCTGCGAAGTCGGCGGGATCATGGTCGCGGCGGAGACCAGGCCGTTCTTGTCGATCTCGTATCGGTGATACAGCAAGCCGCGGGGTGCCTCGCTGACGCCATGTCCGATTCCGGCACGGGCCGGAACATCGACAAATGGGCGCGACGGACGCTGATAGTCGTCGATGATCCGCAGCGCCTCTTCGATCGCATAGACCACTTCGACGGCGCGGACAACGATACTGCGGAAGGGATTTCGGCATTCTTCTGACAGCCCGGCTCGGGCCGCAGCCTGCGATGCTATCGGTGATAGCGCCGATGAGTTCAGCGAAAACCGCGCCAACGGACCGGTCAGATAGCGGCCGCCATCGAGTGTCGCGTGCAGGGCGGTGGAGTACGGCACCTGCGATTCGGCGACGTGGTCGGTGAAGTCGGCGACCCGAAACGACGGGCCGGCACTGCGCGCGATGGCGCCATTCTCGATCGGGTACCGGCCGGACGCCGTAAGTGCTAAGAACTCGTGGTCAAGCTCGAGGTCGGGGAACTCAAACCCGGACACCCACTCGACCGTGGCCAACGCATTGTCCAGCGCTCGACGCAACTGCTCGGCGATCGGCCTGAACTCCGACCGGGTTGGCACAGAATAAAACCCGCCCAGCCGCACATTGATGGGGTGTATGGCCCGCCCGCCAACGAATTCCATCAGCTGGTTACCGGCCTTCTTCAGCGCCAGCCCGCGCTCGACAGCCTCGGCGTGGTCGCGGGCCATGCCCACGATGTCGGCATATCCGAGGAAATCCGGCGCGTGCAGCAGGTAGATGTGCAGAGCGTGACTGTTGATCCATTCGCCGCAGTACAACAACCGCCGCAGCGCAACGAGATCGTCATCGACTTGGACGCCACAGGCGTCTTCGATCGCGTTGCAGGCACTGATCTGGTAGGCGACCGGGCAGATGCCGCAGACCCGCGCTGTCAGGTCGGGCGGCTCGGTGTAAGCGCGTCCGCGCAGGAACGCTTCGAAAAACCGTGGCGGTTCATAGATGTTGAGCTGGACGCTCTCCAGCGCTCCGTCCTTCAGCGTGACGTGCAGCGCGCCTTCGCCTTCCACCCGAGTCAGTGTGCCGACACTCAGCGTGCGGTTAGCCGCAGTCACTGCTTGCTTCCGCTCGGCGGTGAAACTGGCGACGTTGAAGGTCGAGAACACCCGGTCGACGTCGCCGTCGGACATCCCGTCGCGGCGCAGCAGTGGGATCAACGTCGCGGTTCTGGGCGCCGCGGACGGGCCGAAACAGCCGTAGCAGCCACGATGATGCCTGGGACACAGCGCCCCGCAGCCGGCGTGGGTGACCGGGCCGAGACACGGGATGCCGTCGGCGACAAGGACACACGTCACTCCGCGGAGTTTGCACTCCGTGCACACCGTCTTGGCCGGCAGTCGCGGTTTGCGTCCGATGAGCAATGCTGCGAGGGTGTCGAGCAGCTGGCCGCGATCGATTGGGCAGCCCGGCAGCTGGTAATCAACCTTGACGTGCGCCGACGCCGGCGTGGATGTGGCCAGCGTGTCGATGTACTCCGGTTTGGCGTAGACGACAGAGGTGAATTCGGCGACGTCGGCGAAGTTGCGCAGCGCCTGCACTCCCCCGGCCGTCGCGCACGCGCCGATGGTGACCAGCAGCTTCGACTGGTCCCGGATCTCGCGGATGCGTTGCTCGTCGTGCCGAGTAGTGATTGAGCCCTCGACCAGTGACACGTCGTACGGGCCCGCCGACCATTGCGCTGGAGGCCTCGGCGAAGGTGGCGATCTCGACCTGGTCGGCGAGGGTGAGCAGCTCGTCCTCGCAGTCCAGCAGGGTCAGTTGACATCCGTCGCAGGAGGCGAACTTCCACACGGCCAGACGTGGGTCGGGCTCATCTAAAGCTCCTTCACCTGCAGCAGCGGGCCGGCGACGTCGTAACCGACGACCGGCCCGTCGCGGCACAGCAGTAGCGGCCCCAGCTGACAATGACCGCACCAACCGATTCCGCACTGCATGTTGCGTTCCAGTGAGACGCGAATATCCTTGGCGGCCACGCCTTTCGCTACCAGGGCCTCGGCTCCGAAGCGCAGCATCGGCTCCGGCCCGCACAGGAAGGCGGTGGTGCGATCGGGATCCAACTCCAGCCGGCTCAGCGGCGCAGTGACCAAACCGACTTCGCCGCGTCCAGCCCTGGCGTCGGGGCATCGACGATCAGATGTAATTCGATCTGCGGTGTCATCGGCCCACTTTTCGAGTTGAGCGGCGAACACGAAGTCAGCCCGTGAACGCGCACCGACGATGAGCGTCACCTTGCCGTAGCGCGCCCGCTGCGCCAGCGCGCCCAGCACCGCCGGGCGCAACGGGCACAAACCCACGCCGCCGGCGACCATGACCAAATCCCGGCCGGCGGCCTCGGCCAATCCCCACGTGGTGCCGAACGGACCCCGGACCCCGACGACTGCGCCCGGCTCGGCATCGTGCAAGGCTCGACTGACCGCGCCGACCGCGCGGATCGTGTGGGTGATCGAGCCGTCGGTGACGGTGGGATCGCCACTGATCGAAATCGCCGCTTCGCCCACACCGAACGCGTAGAGCATCATGAACTCCCCGGGTTGCGGAGTCCGCAGTGCTTCGCCGACCGGCACCAGGCATAGCGTTGCCGAATCCGGGCTCTCCACAACGCGGCTGCGCACCCGATACGGCACCGGCGCCATGGCGAGACCGAGTCGACGCCGAGCAGCAGAGCTGGTCGCCGCCGTCAGTCATCGCCGGCCATCTTGTTCATCTCCGCGGTGATGTCGATACCGGTGGGGCACCACGCGATGCATCGCCCGCAACCGACGCAGCCTGACATGCCGAACTGGTCGTGCCAGGTGCCCAGTTTGTGGGTCAACCAATGCCGGTAGCGCGATGCGCCGGACTGGCGGACGCTGCCGCCGCCGTGGATGAAGGTGAAATCCGACTCGAAACACGACGCCCAGTGCCGCCAGCGCTCGGCGTGCTCACCGGTGAGGTCGCTGACGTCTTCGGTGCTGGTACAAAAGCACGTTGGGCACACCATGGTGCAGTTGCCGCAAGTCAGGCAGCGACTGGCCACCTCGTCCCACTGCGGCGACTCGCGCGACCGGATCAGCAGGTCCCGCAGATCCGCGTCCGGCATCTGGCGGCCCATCCGATGGGCCGCGGCCTCGACATCGGCACGCGCGCAACGGATTTCCTCGCCATCGGCCGCCCGGTGCGGCACCGCCGCGAGCACATCGGCACCCTCCGGACTACCGACGTCGACAAGGTACGACGGCGCGTCACCGTCGAGGCGCTCCGTCAGGGCCAGGTCGTAGCCCGGCCCGACCGCGGGACCGGTGCCCATCGATGCGCAGAAGCACAGCCCGCCCGGTTCGGTGCAGTTCACCGCGACCACGAAAGCCTGCCGCCGACGGCCGACGAAAGAGTTGTCGGGATACTCGGCACGGCCGAGCACCCGGTCGAGGGTGGCGATTGCGGCCAGGTCGCACCCACGCACTCCGAGGAATGCGTACCGGGGGGCCTCCTCTTCGGCTCAGCGTCGCGCACCGTCCCGGGTACCGGCCCACAGCTCGCTGCCGGGGCGGGTGGAGGAACTGCTTCCAGGACTGCGGCCCGGCCGAGTGCCCGAATGCCGCATCGTCGTCGCGACGGCGCACCCGATAATGCCCCGGAGCCGACATCGACACCCCAGCCGCGCGGCAGATCGTCCGCCGACTCGAGCTCGGCCAGCACGATCGCGTTGTCCCGCAATGTCGGACCCACCACGCGATAGCCTCGCTCGATCAGCACCTCGACAAGGCGGTGCAGCCCGGCCACCTCTAACAACGCGGCATCGGAGCCTTCGCCGTGTCCGCTCATCGACACATCATCCGCCCGACTCAGCGTGCTCTGCATAGCGGCTTCGTCCCACGACCCCAGGTCCGACGAGCATTAGTGCTGAATTGCTCCGGCCACCGTCTTCCTGCAAGCACCTGATCTCACGCTCCCATTCAGCGTCGCGTGCTCGATCCAGCCGTGAACGCACGCGCAGTCACGAGTGATGCCATCCAGAAACCCACACTCAGCAATATCGCCACTGCCGTACCAACCGCGTCGCCCACGGCATGCCAAGTCGGGGTCGGCGGGGCCACTGGATTGCCGTCCTTGTCCACCCAAATTTCGATGCGGTCACCCACCTTGGCTGCAGTGCTGCGTTCAAGCGCGGCCGTGCGCTCGCCAGCCGCGACCGGCCACCTCGCCTGCACCACAGTCGCACCCGAGCCGTCGACTCCGGCGTCGGTGACTGTTGCCGTGACGGTGTGTCGCTCATGTGCCTCCTGGCGCGTATTGGCTGGTCACGAGCGCCATAGACCACGGCGCCCACCACACCGGCGACGGGTATCGCGACTAGCGACACGACGAGTGCGACCAACGTGACCAAGGCTTCGATGCGATCGGTGCGCCGAAGCAACGGATTGCGGCCGAAAGATGCGGCCGATGCGCCAGCAGCGTGGGTCTAACGTGAACGTCTCCATCACAACTCTCTTGAGCCCCAACGATTCCGACGTTTCATTTCGACAATCGTCGGTTGCCGCCCCTCCGGCATCCAGAGCCGTTTGGCCCCTTACGCAAAGGCCGGGAGTCGCCATAACTCAGCCTCGCGTCGGCGGTCCTTCCTCATCGCGAGCGAAGCAGCGCAAAACGCTTGCGAATTCGGCGACATCAGCCCCCCGGCGATAATCGTGAACGCTCGGAAAGCCACTCGCGCGATTTGTTCGCGGTCAGCCATCCACTCGACGAAATCGGCGAGTTCGCGTCGCGGTGTCGACGGCAATGGGTCCGCGTTGATCGGCGCCCAGCCCACCCGCAGCAGCATCTGCGGATAGCTGCTACCACCGAAGACGTCGGAGCGCACCGCCTCGCGTGTTTCGGCCATCTCCAGCGGTTCGGTGACCGGGCAACTGGCCAAGCCCATCGACGTCGCGGTGAGGAGCACGACGCTGGTGGCCTCACCGGCGCGTAGCTGGGCCAACCGGTCGTCGGCCCGGGTTCCGAGCGCAAGCACGACGGCATTGTCGTCGGCGGCCGACGAGCCCGATGGCATAGCCAGCGCAGGACCGGCAAAGAGCCGACTCGGTATCTTCGCCGTCGGGTCGGATTCTGGCGTATTGCGGGCCGGGACGCCGGCCACCGAAGCGTAGCGCCCACTCCACGCGGTGAGCTCGGCAAGATAGTCATGGGTCATGTGGTCCCAGACGGATTCGAGCCACAATCTTATGCAGCTTGTCGGTGTCTTCGACTTGGCACAGCGTTACGCCATTGCGAGCCGCCCGCGCGGCCATCAGTGCAATATCGCCTACCGGCACCGGCCAGGAACTGTAGTGGCGCCGATCAGTTCGGCGCCGCGGTATCGCCGCGGCGAGCGCTATATCGACGGGATCGGCGGTGGAGCGGGACAATTCGATCGCGGCAAGGTGACTGGGGTCGGCCGGATTCGGCAGGCGAGTCACCTTGGCTCGCCACCCAACAGCCGCGAAAGCAACGACGCAGTGATGCAGCGCCGCACCGCAACTCAAGATCAAGTCTCGGCCATCCGGGATCGGTGTTGGGCAGTTGCCGGTCCGCGTCGGAGTAGAGATGCAGGCTCTCCGCACCCACCAGCCACCGCCACGGTTGCGTGTTATGGACCGAGGGAGCCCGAGACGCCAGAGCCAGGACCGTCCGGATTGTGCCGGCATCGGGAAAGCGCGCGTTCATGGCTATTGGTCCCTTCGGTAAACGTCGTGTCATGTCAACGATCGCGTAATCACACCGGCCGCACGAGAGCACGACGTCCCCAGTCCAAAAGGACTTTGTGCCACGACCGGTGTGGGCAAGACACGGTGTATTCGCTGGAAAGCTAGGCTGCGGCCGCAACTGTCACATCAACGGATAATTGGTCGCCGACGGCATAGGCCGCCGCCCAGTCACCGACGCGCGCCGCTCGCGCGAGATCCTCAACCAGGGGGCTGTGGGCGCCCAGCTCCGCAAGCCAAGCCGACACTATGGGTGCGATCTCGTGACCAGGCACCTGGACTGTGCGCCCGTTGTGCAAGCGGTCGGTAACGCAGTACATCGTCTCTACCCGCGTCACATACTCTGCGAACCTCTTCGTAGCCTCCTCGATCAGCCTAGGTGATCCGACCACTTCCCTGATCCGGCCAGTAGAGCCGAACGAAACCGGTAAGCAGTGCTTCGGTCGCCCTTCTCACCGCGCCGAAGTCCCGGCCCCAAAGGCCTTTCGTCACCGGGGTCCCAAGGCCCAATGGCCCTAACTGGTCGCAATTATCGGCTTTAAACGCCGAGGGCTATATCGAGGACGCGGTACGCGCTGGCACCATCAAAACCTAGCCGCGACCCCAAAGCCCGCCCGAGGTTTCTTGCGACGAGAGGTGGCGGCGGATTCCTGGACATGATCCTGCCGGCCTGAGCTTACACTCACGGGCTGCTAACCGACACGCAACGTATGACGCCTTTGTGGCCAGAGCAGCAGCACAGGAAGGCGGAGCAGGCTCGAACTAGGGCCCGCGCTGACTGGACTTGTCGGTCTCAGCGGGTTTGTCCGCTTCTGCGGCAGTCTGGCCGCGCGCCGCCAACGCGCCCGCGATCGAGGTGCAGGCGATCGTCAGCAATGCGCCGAACATCAACGCCGACGCTTCGCCCGCGACGAGAAGATGTTCCTCGGTGCCGATGGTGGCCGCGGCCACCGGCACGCCGAGCTGCGCGGCCGACAGCACCGCAAGTGTCAGCGGCTGGCCGAGCAGCCTGCCCGCGCAATGCGCCAGCACAGCACCCAGCCCCAGGCCCACGCCCAGCAGAATGAGTTTCGGATGCGAACCCAGCTCGCGCACTTGCAGCGAGGCGCCCAGCCAGACGAAGAACAGCGGGCTGAAGAACCCTTCGGTGATCCCGAATAGCTGACGCGCCAGCCGCCGCGGTTCGCCGACCGAGGCGATCACCAAACCCAACGCGAAGCCCGCGAGCATGATCGACACGTGGGTGCTGGCGGCCAGCGCCGCCAGCGCGAACAGCACGAGCAGGTTGGTCCGCAATTCCAGTGCGAACCGATGTTTCTCGGAATAGTTGTGCATGCGCCGACGCCAGCCCCTGCTGTCGACCGCGCGCAGCAGCATAAAGAACACCACCGCGCAGCCCGCGATCGCCAGCCCACCCAGCGCCGCCGTCGGCGCCCGCCGGAAGTCGATCACCAAGGGCAGCAACACGATACACGCGGCATCCGCGATCGCGATCTGCACGGTCACGGATAGCACTTGCGGTCCCCGCAAGCCCCAGCGAATCGATCACCGGCAATGCCAGCGCCGCCGACGACGAAGCCATCAGCACCGCATAAAGCGCCGCGTGGCCGGTGCCGAACACCGCCGCCATCCCGACACCGAGCGCCGCCGCGACGGCACCGACCAGAACCGCCCGCGCCAACGCCCGCGGCACCGCCGAGCGCATCTGCGGGGTCGCGGACCGGAACATGGGTGCCCACGACAAACATCACCAGCGCGAAGCCGATATTCGCGAACAACTGAAACGTTGGGTTGGCGTCATCGACGACGCCGAAACCGGTCTTGCCGATGACGAGCCCCGCGACCAGCTCACCGATGATTACCGGAATCCGCAAGCGCGGCAGTGACGCCAGCAGCGGACCGGCGAGACCTACGGCGGTCAGCAGCGCCAGCGTGTGGAAGCCGAACCCGTGCACGTCAGCGGCCTTTCGGCGGCGGCGAGCCCACAAGGCCTTCCGGCTCCTTGAGGCGCATCCCGGTCACCACGAAGTCGTCTTGCGTTGACTGCGCTAAAGGACCGGTAGATGCCTCTACGCCAAGGCACTTGGCCCCAGGAGCAGCAGGACCGCCAAACATCATGAATTCCAGTTGGTTCGCGATCATTGTCGAGGGATTATACGAAAACCCCGTCGCCCGATACGCAGTTATAGGACGCCGCCGGTGAATGCGGGCGCAGGGATTTCGGCGTCGGTTGCACGGACTGCAAAATGTCCAGCAGCGGAATCAGCACCTTCTCGGCGCGGCGCGAGCGCGCCGCCGCGGTGGCGTAGAAGAAGGTGAACACCAGCGACAAGCCGAGCGCGGCGAACATGCGCAGCAGCGAACGCGCCGCGTAATACGGCAACTGAAACGGGTCGGTGGCCACCGCCGACGGTGCGCCTGCCACCACCCACGGCACGCCCATCCCACCGCCGACACGCAGCACCAACCACAAAATCACCGCGACACCAGCGAAAACCGCCAAATCGGCGACGCGACTGCGCGCCGGGCGCGACGCCACATCCCGGCTGGGAAATGTCTCGGTCACACTCATGCGCACATCACCCGGCTTTCACGGTGCCAAGTCGATCAACCGCGAGGGCGTTCCTGGCCTGCCGCGTCAACTGCGCATCGCCGACGCGCACCAGCCGGCCCGTAGCTATGTCGGTCAGCCGGCCCGAGCACGTCGGCAACCGACAGGCTCGACGCGCTATGAGCCGTTGATGATCCAATGTCGTGCTTGTTCGATCTGCTCACCGGGAAAATGCCGAATCTTCGCTGACACAAAGTGCGATGCCAGATGCTCGGCGACGTCCCCGAGGTGTGAGTCAGTGACCACGGCGACTTTCTTGATGTACTTCTGATGATCCCGTACGAAGCGAAAGTGGGTCACCATAGCACCAAAACTGTGCCAGCCCGGGAAGGCCGGAGCGCTGATAATGAGACCGGCAAGATCGCCGGTTGCCTCGATCTGGGGGTCAACCGCTTTCGCCAATTCGACGAAATCGTTTTCGTCGAGCGCAGACTTTGGTCTCACCAGCAGGATGGAATGCGCGGTATCCAGGTCGTATTCGATCACGTTCTGCTCCTAGATGGTTGTGGCGGCTTAAGGCCTGAAGCGGCGAGGCCGCTTGGCCTGTTCGGTAATGGTGCCTGCAGCCGGCATCCGCGGGCAGAGGCGAAAGTCCTCGACGAACGACACATGATTGGGGTTTCTAGTCCTCCCCTGCATCGGTGGTGTCCGCCCCGTTCCTACCCAACGCGTCGGCCCCTCCGCCAATCGCGGAGGTTCAGTCCGCGATTGCGAGTTCCAGCAACCGCTTTCCCGCGTCGATCATGAGAGCGCGGAACTCACCCACCCCGCTGGTCAGCCACCAGCATGGGGTGCGCGAGGTCATCGACTGCCAGCCGCATCGCGAATCATGCCCGCCCATCACGGGATGGTGAGTGCGATCTTGCCGACATGCTCACCGGCCCGCATTACCCCCAGCGCCTCCTCGAGCTTTTCCCAATCGAAGACATGACTGATATGAGGCTTGATGCCCGCCTTGGACATCAACTCGCACAATTCGGCGTGTTCGCGCACACTGCCGACGGTGATCCCGATGACGCGCAGATTATTGAGCATCACCTCGGCGACCGAGATGGGCACCATGTCGAATCCGCTGAGCACGCCGATAACCGCGACCGTGCCTCCCACCCGTGCCGAATGCACCGACTGCGCCAACGTGGCGGGCCCACCGAGGTCGACGATCAGGTCGGCACCCCGTCCCGTGGTCAGTCGCTTCACCTCGGTGTCCCATTGCGGGGTCGTCCGGTAATTGATGAGATGCGTTGCGCCCAAATCTGATCCAACCTCCAGCTTGTCATCGGACGACGACGTCAGGATCACGGTGGCGCCCAGAGCCCGGGCCAATTGCACGGCGAACAGCGACACGCCGCCAGTTCCCTGGGTGACTACGACGTCGCCTTCGCCGATGTTGCCTTCCACCAAAGCACTCCACGCCGTCACACCGGCACACGGGATCGTCGCGGCTTCAAGATCGCTGAGGTAATCGGGCGTGCGGACCAGGCCGGTGACGTCGGCGACGCGGTACTGCTGCAGCCACCCGTCGCCGGTGTCGCCGGGCAGCTCTCGCTTGGCTTCCGGTGTCGGCGGCCCGTCGAGCCAGCTGGGGTGAAACGCCCCCATGACGCGGTCGCCGACTTGCAGCCCGTCGACGCCTGGCCCGACTGCCACTACCTCGCCGGCGCCGTCGCTCATCGGCACACGTGGCCAGGGCCCAGGGAGGAGGCCCATCAGATTCACGTTGTCGTGAAAGTTGAGGCTCGAGCCCTTGACCTTGACCAGCACCTGCCCGGGGCCGGGCTCCTCGACCGACCTTTCTACCTTTTCGAGGGGTGCTCCGGGGCCGTTCATCACGATCGCCTGCTGACGGTCCGGAATACTCATGCGATACCTGCCTCCTTCTGGATCAGATTTCGGGCAACGGTTCCCACGTCTCCGACACCGACACGCTCCAACGCGGAGCACGGCGCTGCAGGAATGCGTCGACGCCCTCGCGCGCATCGGCGCTGCCCATCACCCGGCGGTGCAGTTCCGTCTCTAGTTCGGCGACTTGGCGTGGCGTGTAGCCATTGATCAGGGTGTCCCAGAGCAGCCGTTTGCTCAGCGCGGCCGACATCGGCGCAACGTTGACGGCGATGTCGCGCGCGACCGCCATCGCGTGGTCGAGCACCTCGCTGCCGGGCATCGTCCGGGTGGCGATGCCCATGGCCACTGCCTCGGCGCCGTCGAAGGTGCGCCCCGTCAGCAGGATGTCCGCGGCCACGGCACCGCCTGCCAGATGAGGCAATGTCCAATGCGACATGCAATCGGGTATGACGCCCCGACGCACCTGCGCGACAGCGTATTTGGCGTCGTCGGCCATGATCCGAATGTCGGCCTGCAAGGCAATCGTCAAGCCGATCCCAATGGCGTGCCCGTTGACCGCCGCGATGACCGGGGTGCGCAACTCGAACGCGGCCGGATCTGTGGGTGCGGCCGTAAACCCGGCGTCATCCGGCGGAGCATCGAAGGGTCTTGCTGCCATGGAGAAGTCGGCGCCGGCACAGAACGCATCACCAGCCCCGGTGAGCACGATCGCGCGCACCGCATCGTCGTCGTCGCACTGCCGGTAGGCACGGCTGAGCAGGGTGCCCATCTCCGCGGTGTAGGCATTGCGGCGCTCCGGGCGGTTGAGGGTCAACAGCGCGATGCCGTCGGCGATCGCGACGGTGAGGTCAGTCATGTCAGCACCGAACGATCACCGACGCGAGCCGAAGGGTCGTCGCCGAGGAATGCTCATCTCGGTGAACTTACCCACTTCGGACCGCGCATTCAGCGTGACCGTCGCAGCCGACGCGGGGTCTGGGTCACCGGTCGATCCATCGCATCTGCGCTTCGGCGTGGTGACCGCCGACGGGTGGGGTGAGTCGATCGAGTCTGGTCAGCTGTTCGGCGGTGAGTTCGACGGAATCGGCGGCGATGTTTTCCTCCAGGCGCGCGACGCGCTTGGTGCCCGGAATGCGTCTCCTGTTCTGGGTGGATGCGGTTCGCTGAGACCTCGGCGAAAGCTAGACGGGTACCGTGACGCTGTGCACCGCGTCGAGCTTCCCCCCATCTGATGGACCACGCAAACGGCGCGCGACCGGTCCGCAATCTGGCTGTGGATTTCTACCGGGTATCGGGTGTGGTCCTCATCGTGCTAGGGCATTGGCTCGCCGGATCCGTCACCTATCACGACGGACAGTTCGGTCGGCAGAACCCGCTCGTCGACCAGCCGTGGACCCAATGGCTGACCTGGCCCTTCCAGGCTGTTCCCACGTTCTTCCTGGTGGCCGGTTACGCCGGCGCCGTGTCGTGGACGCACCGGCGCGACATCAATGACATGTCGCGCCAGACCTGGCTTCGGCGCCGATTGGCTCGGGTCCTCGGTCCGACGGCGGTCTACGCCGCGTTGGTGTCGGTTGTTGTGGTGGTTCTGGAAGTCCGCGACGTCGCCGGTTCCGTGCTGGAATACGCAGGTTGGGCGGTTGCGATGCACCTGTGGTTTCTGGCCGTATACCTGGTGGTGGTGTCGCTGACGCCGATTGCGATTGCCGCACAACGCCGTTGGGGCCTCTTAGTGCCGACGGTGCTCGCCGTGGGCGTCGCGGTGGTAGACGCGGTCTCGCTCGCCGGCCACGTGCCCTACCTGGGCTGGCTGAATTACGTGCTGTGTTGGGGGACGCTGTACCAGCTCGGAATCGCTTGGCACGGTGGGCTATTAGCCGGTCGCAGGCCGGTGCTGCTCGCTGCTGGATCGGCGGTCGCGCTAGCGCTGCTGATCTGGCTGGGGCCGTACCCGGTCAGCATGATCGGCGTTCCCGGGCAGACCGTGGACAATTCGACGCCGCCCTCCGTGGCGATGTTGGCGTTCGCATGGGCGCAGGCCGGGCTGGTCATAACACTCGCGCCCGCGCTCAACCGCGCGCTGCGTGCCGGCCTCGTCCAGCGGGTGCTGTCGGTAGCCAATAGCAATGTTATGGCTCTTTACCTTTGGCACATGATTCCTGTGGTGATCGTGGCGATCATCGGCTACCCGGCCGGATTGTTGCCGCAGCCGACCGAGGGAACAGTCCAGTGGTGGCTGGCACGGCTGGAATGGGTGGTCATCCTCAGCCTCGTGACAGCGGTCGAGATGGTGCTGTTGTGGTGGGGACGCCGTCCGTTCGCGGCCCCGCTTCCCATGCTCGGAATGCCGCTCGCAGAGCGCTGGTCCGAACAAATCATGCTGACCGGTGCCGCCATGGCGGCATATGGCCTGGCGTTCGTCGCCGCAAAAGGCTTCGCTCCGGACGGGCGCTTTCCGTGGATCACCGCGCTTGTCTTCTCCGTCGGGGCAGTCTTGGTGGCGCTTCGCCCCGCAAAGGTCAGCCAGCAGTCGGCTGATCCCGCACCTGCGACCGGATGAACTTCTTCAGGTCCGCGTTAGCGGCGCCCGCTTGCGCGTGATTGGCATCCCACACGGCAGTCGCGGCGGGTGCCGGGTGTCGACCGCGAGGCATGCCACGCGGGCCCCAGTGCTGGTGGAAAGTACCCCGTCGCAATGAACAGCCGCTCATGGACACCGTGATCACGATCGAACCCCACATCGTCACTGGCATCCGCATCGTGGGCGACAGCTGACTGGCAATGTCTGTGTTAGTGCGCCTCGCGGTCCAAACATTATCTTCAACGAAATCGCAACGGCGCTGCCCAGGCACCGGACATCGAGGTCGTGCTAGTCGATCGGCAATAAAGCCGCTACATTAACGCCTGCTGCGGAATCGGCAGCAGGATGATGGCTTTCGTACGATTCGTGTGGTTGCAGCAAGCCGATTTTCATGGTGCGGGACGTAGCGCCAGCGACTACGCTGTGCGGGCGTCGTTCCTAGCGGCTGACACGATGCGAGCAACCACCTTACCGCTACGGATGACCTCAATCGTCTGCCCCGCCGCAACCCTATCGAAATAACCCCCCGCACGCTTTCGCAGTTCGTCAAGCTCGATCCGCCGACCAGCGTCCGCCGGGATCGGGGTCATCCTCGAGTCACCGGCCGACACGATCCGCGCCAGTAACCTGCCGCCACGGACGACATAAATCGTCTCCCCGGCCGCAACCCGATCGAAGCACCGCCCGGCACGCGTTCGCAGTTCGTCAAGCCCGACCCACCCACCAGCGTCCGGTGCCGCGACTTTGACAGATCGCGCCGGGATCGGAGCCAGCCTCCAGTCACCGACTGGCACGATCTGTGCCACCAACTTGCCGCGACGGACGACATCGATTGTCTCCCCGGCGGCAACCCGCTCGAGATACGTACACGCGTTACTCCGGAGTTGGCCTAGGCCAATCACTTCCCGCATTTCGCTCCGATCTCTGTGTCCACGGGCTGGCCGCGGGGTATTGAACCAGTGCGTAGAGCCGCGGCGCGCTCCGATTCAGGGCACTCAGAGCGTTCCGACCCTGCCACCCGTCATGCTAAGTATATGACTGTACGTGCGGTCAGTGTCAACGGTCCTGCCAAGGCTAAACGACGAGTCGGGGAGGCTGCACGACGAGCTTCGTGCGAATGAGTGGGGTTGGGCGGGACGGGCGAGGTTCTCACCGCCATCAGGTCCAGACTGAGGCGAAAAGCACTGTAAATCAGCAGGATTGAACGCACAACGGACAATCGAGCCGACCTGAGTTCACGTATCCGCAACATCTCAAAGCCATCGAAGTCTCGGGGCGGGTGGGGCGGGGGCGCGCCGGTGGGGGGGGGGGGGCTTGGGGGGGTTTGGGTGGGCGGTGGGGGGTTGGGAGAGCCAGAGCGGCCTGCTTTGCGGGGGGTTGTCGCGCTTGTTGGGTGGTCTCTTAGGGAGAAGCAGATACGTGGTTTGCGCCCCGGGATCATCAGCCAGCTTTTCAGTGAGTGGTCCGCTCTTTGGACGGGCCGTCAGCAACGTCGGTGGGGATTCAGCCGGACGGCGCCAGCATGTCCTTCCATCCGTTGTCTCCTGTTTTACTCGAATTTTCGACCGCGTACTTGACACCGTCGGGCCCTACCAGTTCACCGCTCTGTGGACTGTAAACGGCCGGGGGAGGCCCGCTGGGGGTGTAGACGCAGGGGTTTGGCTGCTGCCCATTGCACTCGACGGTCCCCGAACCCGGCCGCTGCAGTACATCGCTGATGGGAGGCGGTGTCCCCGCCACCCTGTCGGAAGGCGCCGGGTTGAGGCCGTTGTTGACCGATGGCGGCGGGATCACAAGGCCGGGTTTCACCGGCTGGTCGCAGCGCGCCGCCGGCGCGGGGCAGGTCAGGATCTGGTTCGGATCGCCGTACCACGGGTTGGTGCCCGACGGAACGTAGGGTTTGGGGTCGCGGCACTCCCGCGGCGTCGCAGCGCGTTTACCGGGGACATCGACACACGGGATGTTGCGTGCCCCGCGCACGGCGTTGGCCGGAGTGTCCTGCGGGATCTTGCAGTATGTTCCGGACGGCATCGGCGCCAGGCTGGTATCCGCCGGAGACCGCCACTGAGGTGCCGGGAGAAAGCCGGTCAGACACGGCGGCGGCTGGTTGATCGTCAGCGAGGTGCCGAGCGCGGCGTAGCCCGGGAAAGGCGCCGTTACCGCCTGGCCCTCCGCGGCGCCCTGCGGATAGGACACCAGCAGTTGCTCGACGCCCTTGTGGTAGCGCTTGAGCATGTCCAGCACGATCTCGAGATTCGCCAGTGTCTGCGGCAGCGACTCGCGGACGTCGCTGAACACCGCGTTGACCTGATCGGCGGTCGGCGCCGCTTGGGTCAGGATGCTTTGCACGTGCTGGTCGTTTTCCGCGCTCTGCGCGGCCAGGATGTTCAGGTTGTGCGACCAGCGCTGCGATCGCGTCACCCGAGTTGACCTGGCTGTCGATGATCGGCCCGGAGTTTTGGATGATGTCGTTGACATCGGGGATGTTGGTCTTGAAGTCGCCGGCGATCGCCTGCGTCGCGTCGACCAGTCGTTGCAGTGCGGGGCCCAACCCGCCGACCGCTTGGGCTGTTTCGTCGAGCAGCGCGGCGATCTTGTCCTTGGGCAGCGCGGCCAGCCCGCGGTTCGCGGCGTCCAGCGCCGGCCCGATCTCAGTGGGCACGGTGCCCTTGGTGATGGTCTGTCCCGGCGAGAAGTATTTGCCCGGGTTGCCTACCGACACCAAGTCCAGATACTGCTCACCGACCGCCGACACCGAATGCACGTTCGCCGACGCGTCGATCGGGATCTTGTAGCGGTTGGCGATACTCATGGTCGCCTGCGCGCCCGTCTCGGTCGGCTCGACGGCGGTGACCGTTCCGATGGTTTCACCGCGATAAGTCACGTTGGCCGTCTTGTACAGACCGCCCGACGCGGGCAGGTCCGCCTTCAGCGTGTACTGGCCGATCCCTACCGCGGTGGGAATCCGCAGGTAGTACCCGCCCAGCGCAATCGCTGTGATCACACTCAGAATGCTGAACAGGATCAGCTGGCGCCAGATGAAGCGGGTCAGCATTGCCTATCCGCCCTTTCGACCAGCGGCCCGCCCGGGGCGTCGTTAGGGTTCGGCGTGTACCGGACATCGGGGATCATCGTTTCGGGGTCGCGGCCCCACGATTGCTCGAGCGCGCGCAGCGCTCCGGAGAATCCCGTCCCGGTGAGGACCGCGTTGTCGACAGCGCTGAGGGTCAGATCGAGCGTCAGCGACAGGTTGAAGTAGTCGCCGCGGAACGACTTCGGCACGGCGTCGACATCGAACGGCCGGACGAGGATCAGCTTGAGTGCGCGGATCAGATACGGCGAGGCACGGCCGAGTTCCCTCAACGGGCACTGCAGCGACAGCAGGTCCTGGTGGAGGTCGCTCGCGCGAGGCGGACAGGTATTGGTCCGCAACCTGGCTGAGCCGTCCCGTCGCGTCGACCGCGTTGATCAAAAGGTTCTGTTTGTCGGCGAAATGCTTGATCAGCGGCGGGAATTCGGTGAGGACCCGATCCAGAACGTCCGAGCGGGGACCCACGTACGCCAACAGCCGGTTGGTGGAATCGATGGCTCGGGTGATGTCATCGCGTTGCTCGTTGAGTCGGGCGGTGAAGGTGTCCAGCTTGCCGAGGAAGGCACGGATCTGGTCGGCCCGCCCGTTCAGGATGTTGTAGATCTCGTTCTGCAGCGTTTCGAGGTTCGGGATGCCGCCTCCGCGCAAGATCAAGGCGAGACTGGCCAGCGTCTGCTCGGTCGTGGGGTAAGCGGACGAATTCTTCAGCGGGATGGTGTCGCCGTCCTTCAGCAGCTCCGGGGACGGGTTGGGCGGCGCGGCCAGCTCCACATGCTGAGAACCCAGGAGGCTTGTCTGCCCGATCTTGGCGGTGGCGTTTTTGGGTAACTTGACGCTCTTGTCCAGACGTAGCGTCAGCGTGGCGACCCAGTTCTTCAGACTGATCGCACGCACCGTGCCGACAAAGACATCGGCCACCCGCACCCGGCTGTTGTCGTTCAGGGCCAGCGTGTCGGGCATCTGCACGTAGACGGTGTAGGAGCCGGGCCCGCTGCCCGGGCCACCGGGCATCGGCACATTCGCGATTCCGTGCCAGTTCGCGCACGACGTCAGCGCCACGGCAGCCACCAGTAGAGCCAGCCCCTGCCAGGCCCGGTCATCGAGCCGAGCGCACAGCGCGTCCGCACCGCGCTCGTCGCGCGCCTCACGAGCCCGGTCCTGTCGACACGGCCGCCTCCGCGGGTAGCGGTGGTCCAGCGCAAGGCGCGGGCGTCGGTGCGACCGGTCCCGGGACCACACCCGGTGCCGGTGGCGGCGGCGGGATCGGCACCTGCGGGGCCTGCAGGCCGATGGGTGGCAACACCGGGTACTCGTTGTACGCATTCGGCGGTCCCGGCGGGGTCTGCAGCCCTGACGGCGGGGGTGCGATATCCGGGCCGCCCATCAGTTCGGCCAGAGATTCGGGGGTCAACAGGCCCGCCGTGATCGGCCCCACCTGTGTGCCCTGCATGCCCGGCGCGGCAACCCAGCCGGGCTGGGTGTTGCGATGCGACAACGGGGTGTCGGGCACCCAGATCCCGGGAACCGTGGTGTCCTTGTACCCGTTGGGCGGCTGCAGCCGGGGCTCGGAGTAGGCGACTTCCTTGGGTAGCGTCTCGGCGGTGCTGAACAGGTTCAGCCCGAACGGTAAGTAGTTGAACTTGATCGCATCGAGAATTGGCGCCAGGTATTGCGCACACAGTTCGGCGGATTCTTGATAGCCCAGCCGGCTACCGGCCTGAATCATGCTGCAGATGAACTGCATCGGGTTCGCGAAGTTCGGGATTGCCGGGATGGACATGACCGCGCCGTGCGACGGGTGGTAAATCTGGCTGAGGTTCGTCTCCAGCGTCGGCAGGACGTGCAGGGCGGTCTCCAAACCATTCAGCGGCTCGGGTTGGACCAGCGTGGTGGTCAGGTTGGCGAGGTTGTCGACGTCGTGCGCGAGCACCTCGCGGTTCTTGGCCAAGAACGGCCGCAGTGTGGAGAGCAGGCAGTCGAACTGCTGTATCGCATTGGCGAGGTCCCGGTCAGACCCGGTCAACTTGTCGGTGAACTGGGCCAGGTTTTTGTTCAACGCGACGAACTGCTGGTCGTCTTTGTGCAGGGCGTTGACGAACAGCGCCAGGCTGTGCACCACCGCGAAGAAGTCCCCACGACCCTCGTTCAGCGCGGTCAGCGCCCGCGACAGGCTGTCCAGCGTGGTGTTGATCTGCTTGCCCTTGCCGGCCAGCCCGTCGGCGAAGGCCTCGATGAGGTCACCAAAGGGGCCCTTGGGCTGCTCGGGTGTCGGGCCGAGTTTGGAGATGACATTGGCGACGCTCTCGCGCAGTTGGTCCCACTCCGTCGGCACCTGGGTGCGCTCGATGGGGATCACCGCGTTATCGGCCATCACCGGACCACCTTTGTAGGGTGGCTCCAACTGAATGGTCCGCGATGCCACCAGGGTGGGGTTCACGATCACGGCGGACGCGTTGGCGGGCACCTTGTATTTGTTCTTGTAGTGAAACGTCACCTTCATCTTGTCGCCGGCCGGCTCGATCTTGTCGACCGAACCCACGCGAACGCCCATGATCTGGACTTTGTCCCCGGGATAGAGCGCGTTCGCCGATGGGAGGTAAGCGACCACGGTGTTGTTGGTCAACTTCTGGTAGAGCCGCCAGCCGACGAACCCGGCGACGAGGGCCAGCACCACCACCAGCGATCCGATGACCTGCCGGCGCCGCAGCTTGCGGATATCGAAGATGGTGCTCAATTCTGGCTACCTCCAGTTGCGCCGCTACCTCCCGTGCCACCCGGTGTGATGAACGGGGCCGGCAGCTGCTGCCCGGGTCCCGGAGGCGCGGGTGGCCCCGGCGGCAGCGCCGGCGCGAACGTCGACGGTGGCGGGGTGGGGCCGGCCGGTTGCAGGCCCTCGGTGCGCGCCCCCGGCGGCGCGTTGGCCGGCAGCGGCACCGGTGTGCCCGGGACGTCCGGAGCCGGCTCGCCCGGCCGCCCGGCGATCGGGATCCCCGGTGTCGGCGGCAGGCCGTTCGGGTTCGGCGGCGACGTCTGCACGTCGATCGGTGCCGGGAAACTGCCGCCGAACGGTCCGACGTCTACGCCCGCGCACGGCAGCGGGTTCCACGGCCGCGGCAGCGCGTCGGCCGGCGGTGTGTACGAGCACGCTGTTCCCGGTGGGACGGCCGGTCCCGGATGGTCCGGGGTGCCTTCCAGCACCGGAGGTGCGGGCGGCGGCGCGCCGTTGGGGAACCGGGTGCCGTTGGGGTCGGGCCAGCGGAACTCGGGCAGGCCGGCGCTGCGCCAGAAGTCCTCCGGGTCGATACCACGCTTCTTGAAGGCGGCGTCGACAAACGGCTGCAAGATCCAGTACGGCAGCAGATTGGACAGGACTATCTTGAAGTACGGTCCTGACGCGACGGATTCTCCTAGCGATGCGGCGAATTGGCTGACATACGTGAGGGTTTGAGCCAGGTCGTCTTTGCGTGCCACCAGCACGTCGCTGATGGCGTGCAACTGCTCCAGCACGGCATTCAGGTTCGGGTTGTCGTTGATGAACCCTTGCACCTGGGTCGAGAAGGCGGAAATGTTCTGCAGCAGGGCGTCGATGGCCCGTCCCCGTTCGTTGAACGCGACCAGCAGCGTCTTCGCGTTGACCAACAACCGGTTGATTTGTTCGCTGCGGTCACCGAGCACGCTGG
Source organism: uncultured Actinomycetota bacterium (assembly GCA_963708995.1). Lineage (GTDB taxonomy): Bacteria > Actinomycetota > Actinomycetes > Mycobacteriales > Mycobacteriaceae > Mycobacterium. The sequence continues at coordinate 2,898 of CAVPUR010000019.1, read as the reverse complement.
CTACCTGGTTGGCCTGAGCGAGCAGGTGCTTGATCTGTTCGTCGCGTTTACCGATGGTGTCGGAGAATTTGGTCAAACCGTCGAGGGCGGCACTCAGGTGCGGGTAGGTCTGATCGATGGTCTGCGACAAGACGTTCAGCGACCGCTTGACGGTGTCGATGTCCCAGCCGGCGGCGGCCTTGGTGATGTCGAAGTTCGCGTCGTAGAGCTGATAGGGCGTAGTGCTTTGGCCCAGCGGCAACACGCCCCCGGGCCGCAACGTCTGGGTTCCCCGCGGCTCGATCTCGAGCACTTTTTTGCCCAGGATGGTGTCGGTCTTGATCGCGAGCCGGCTCTCGGTGCCGATGGTGTTGGCGCCGATGGAGAACTTGATCACGACGTGGTCGCCGTCGATGTCGAGCGCCTGCACCGTGCCGACATTCACGCCGGAGATGCGCACCTTGTCGTTCTTGTTCAGTTGACCGGTGTCGGTGAACTGCCCGTAGTAGCTCGGACTGGCAAACAGTATCGGGACGCTGGTGAAGCTTTGGCCGACGGCGACGACGACTACCAGCACTGTGGCGCCCATAAGCCCGACACGGCCGCGGTTGAATTCCGTCAGTGTTCTCATTGCGGCGCGCACCTACCCGTGGGCTGCTGCCAGATCCTGACCGTGCGGACCGGCCCGCCGGGCTGCAGCCCGTTCCACTTGATCGTGAGGTCGCAGAGGTAGAAGTTCACCCAGTCTCCGTAGAGGCCGATGCTGCGTCCGATCAGGTTGAGCGCGGTCGGCGTCTTGTGGATCAGGTCGCTGAGCTGATCACTCTGGTCGACGAGCGGCTGCTGAAGGGCCTGCAAGTAGTTGATCTCCTTGTGCAGCAGAGCGCGGTTGTCCTCCAGCAGGTCAGCCACCGTTCCGGCGCCATTGCTGATGTTCGCGACGCCGGCGGCCAGTGGATCGGCGTGGTTCTTCAGCCCGGTGATCAATTTCTCGAAGTTGTCGACGGTCTGGTCGAACTCCTTGCGATGCCTAACCGTGGTGTCCAGCACGACGTTCAGGTTCTTGACCACCTCGCCGATCGCCTGGTCGCGTTCGGCGATGTGCGCGGTCAGCTGCGCGGTCTGGTCGAGGATGTCGTTGATGGTGCCGCCCTGACCCTGAAACACGGTGATGATCGCCGACGCGATGGTGTTGACCTTTTCCGGATCGAGCGCCCGGAACAGCGGCTTGAAACCACCGATCAGGGCGTCGAGATCCAGCGCCGGTGAAGTTCGAGACAGCGGGATGAATCCGCCCGGCGGCAGGACCCGGTCAGCGCCCTCACCCTCGCCGCGTTTGAGCTCCAGGTAGCGGTTGGCGAACAGGTCGAGGTAGCGGATCTGGGCGGTCGTCGACTGGTAGAGCGGTATCGAGCGGTCGACAGCGAAGTCCACCTGCGCCCGCTTGCCGCCGTCGACCAGCCGCACCTTTTTGACCTTGCCGATCTCCACTCCGGAGGCGCGGACGAACTGGCCGTCTTTCAGGCCGCTGGCATTGCTGAACTCCGCGGTATAGCTGTTGGTGCGGTTGAAGCGCATCTGACCGAACACCACGACGATCGAAACGGTGATCAGCAGCAGCACCAACGAGACGATGCCGAGCTTGATAGCGGTGCCGGTGATTTTCATGGGTTGATCGTGTTGTCCCCGACTTGGCGGCCCCACACGTACTCGATTGCGTACGGCGAGCCGGTTTCTAGGTGGTTGTACGGCGCGAGACTGGCTCCCGTGTCCACCACCAGACTCGGCGCCGGCCACAGATCATGGGTGATGGCCTGCCAGCAACCCGGCGCACCCCCCGGCCCGCCGCGAGCGTTCACCCGCGGCAGATTGTCCGGAAACACATAGGGATTCGGCGCCCCGCCCACCACTCCGGCCAGCCCGAGGAGCCCCATCGTGGCCACTGTGCCGGCCAACCCCGGGAGAGTCAGTAGGCCTCCCAACCCTGACGTCAGCTCGGTCATGGTTTTCAGCGCGTAGCCGTTGCCGCCGCCCGTCGTCGCATAGGCCGCGGGTTCCTCGTCGTAATAGTTGCGGATGGTGCAGAAGATCTCGGGGCTGTAGGTGTCGAGCAGCTGGGCGGTGGGCACCAGATCGGCGACCCCCCGCTGCAGGTAGGGCCCGCCCCGCCGGAAGATGTCTTCCCCGGTGTTGCCCAACCCGGTCGCGGCCAGCAACGCGGCATCGAGTTCGGCTTCCTGCCGGTGCAGCGTGCGCGCCGTGATCACCGCGTTGTTGAGGGAGTCGAACAGGTCCGGTGCGGCGTTGGCGTAGGTGTCGCCCAAGGCCGCCAGCTGCTGAATGTCATGACGGATCTGCGGCATTTGCGGATTGATGTCGTCGAGGATCGCGTTGCCGTTGACGATCGACTGCCCGAACTTGTCGCCCAACCCGGTCAATGCCTGCGCGGCCGCGGCCAGCGTCAGGTTCACCTTGACCGGATCCACGTTCTCCGCGATCGAGTTGAGCGTCTCGAACAACGTATTGAACTCGGTCGTCACCGACCTCGCATCAATCACCTGCTGCGGGGTGATACGTTGCGGTGTAGGGTTTTTCGGCGAGGTCAACGACACGTACTTGTTGCCGAACACCGTGGTCGCCTTGATATTGGCGTCCACATTGGCCGGAATCAGCTTGATGTACTTCGGATTCACGTCCATAACGAACTTGGCCGCCGGCATGCCGTCATGCTGGATCTCCGAAATGCTTGCTACCCGGCCGATCTCCACGCCGTTGTAGGTGACTTTCGACCCTGTATCCATCACCAGGCCGGCCCGGGGAGCCACCATCGTCAAGGTCGTCTTCGGCGTGAGCTGGCCCCGAAACTGCAGCCACACCAACGTCAACACCACCGCGGCTACCACCAAGAACACCGCAGCC
>CAVPUR010000018.1:0-76388 GCA_963708995.1 uncultured Actinomycetota bacterium | reverse complement strand
ACGTTGGTTGACCCGATTTGGCTCAAATTGGTGCGCAGGCAGCGGGGGATCGTGTTGAGGGCACTGGGTATCGGGTCGGCGGCGGTGCGGACCTGGTTGTCGGTCTTGATTAACAAGGTTCGATAGCAGGGGATTGCGCAAGCGAAATTCTTTATGCCTCAACCTGTTTCAGCTTCGATATTATGCTGCTGAGCAGCTTAGTTGTTTGTTGGTGGTGGTTGGGGCTGAAAGGGTTCGTACCACCACCAATCGGAGCGCTCGCCGGTGGGTCCGGGGTACGGCGCGACGGCGGGAGGGGCCAGGTTGGGCGGCCGCGCGAGTGATCCTGCGCTCAGTGGTCGCCCGCAGCTGTCGGTGACGGTGAGATCGGCTGCGGGTCCGGTGATGGTGATCAGGCCCCGGTGGTGCAGTCGGTGGTGATAGGGGCATACCAGTACCAGGTTGGCCAACTCGGTGGGGCCGCCGTCTTCCCAGTGCCGGATGTGGTGTGCGTGCAGGCCGCGGGTCGCACCACAGCCGGGAACCGCGCAGGTGGGCTGGCGGTGCTCGAGTGCGCGGCGAAGCCGCCGGTTGATCTGGCGGGTCGCTCGGCCGGCTCCGATGACCTCGCCGTCACGTTCGAACCAGACTTCACAGGTGGCATCACAGGTCAGGTATCGGCGTTGGGCATCGGTGAGCAGCGGACCCAGATGCAGCGCGGCGGCGCGCCGGTTGACGTCGAGGTGCACCACCACAGTGGTGTGATGCCCGTGTGGCCGGCGGGTCGCTTCGGCATCCCATCCGGCCTCGACCAGGCGCATAAACGCATCGAGGGTGCCCGGCATGGGCGACGCAATCTCGGATGCGCCTCCGCTATTGGCGCGATCGTGCTTCCATTCGGCGATCAGCGCATCACGATGAGACGCCAGCGCCGCGTCGAACTTCGCCGCGTCGGGGTGCGCAAGTGTGATCCGCCAACAGGCGGAATGCTCGTTTGAGGTCTTGGTGATCGAGGTCTGCGGTTCCGGCCGAGAATTGGGTTCGGGTCGCGGTTCGAGGTTGACCGCGCTGCGCAGTTGGTTGACCGTGGCGCAGCGCGCCAACTGGGCGTAATGCTCATCAGATCCCTCCCCGGCCCGCGCCGCGATGACGCCGACCTGATCCAGCGACAGCCGACCCTCCCGCATGCCTTGGGCGCAGCGCGGAAACGCCTCAAGCCGGTGCGCGACGGTGGTGATCGTGTGGGCGTTTGCCGATGACGAGCCGATCTTCCAGGCCACCAACGCCGCCACCGAGCGTGCGCCCGTGGCACCGCAGAGCTCGTCGCGATCCAGCTCGGCGACGATCTCCACGATGCGCCCATCAATCGCGTTGCGCTGACCGGCCAACTCCGCCAACTCCTCGAGCAGCACCTCAAGGCGCTGGTCGGGGCGCGTTGCCGCAGAGCCCAACGATGCGGTCAAAGACATAACCTCATCATCGCAGCCGGGTACGACAAATCTCGGCTGCCCAATCCGCGCCCGGGTTCTGCTGTCATCATCCGCCAAGCGGAACAGCCTGATTAGCCACCAAACGCTGCCCACCGCAGCGCCCCAGCACGGTGTTTGGTGCTGGTTGGTGCTGGTTGGGGCGGGTTTTGTTGAGCTTGTTTCGTTGGGCTGGTGGTGTCGATCGCCCGGGTTGCTGGTGGCGCCGTTGGCCTCTGTTGCCGGGGGTCCGTTGCCAGGGTCTCCCTGCCATAGAGTCACCTGCGGTTTTGGTCGCTGTTGCGCGTCAGGAGTCAGTCACCCGGTGGGGATGGTGATTGTGCGGGCTGCGGGGGATTGATGATGGTAGCGCTGATGGTGGTGCCCCATCGGTAGACAATGGAGTCATCGGCGTCGAGCCAGCCGTCCAGGTTGCTCGTCGGGAATGCATGACGGTGACCGGTGACCAGTTGGACGGCATCCTTGACGATCGCAGCTTCCGCGGAGGGCGATTGGTAACGGACGACACCGAAAGACCAAGGGCCGTTTGCCTTCTTAGCCAACATCCCGTTGCATGTCAGAATCTGTGTGATGGCCCCGGAGGCGTGCGGGACCGCCTGCATAATCTGGTCCATTCGATATCCTTCGGTGTTGTTAGGGATGACATCTGTTTGCAGGCGTCGAACCTGCCAGCTCTGCAGCACATCGAGCGGCTTCACACCGGCGATACCACGGTCCACCGGGCTAAAGGCGAGCGGTTCGTACATAGATGTGTAGTGAAGCAGGTGGTCGAGCGATTTTCGCGATGTCAGGGCACGCAGCCTATTTCCGATGCGCCGCCAGCAGTTTGGCCGCGGTGACTGCGGTGGTCGAATATCTTCAAGGCCAATGTCCGCACGCATCACCGCGCTCATGTCGAGATTCAGCGCGGCCATCGCCGTAATTGCTGTTTCCCGCTGTTTACGGGCGGCTTCGCAATTCGTGCCCGGCAGGATTGCTGCCTGCCACGCAAGCTTTGGAAAGATGTGCATCACCTTCGCCGCCAACAGCACGGTCCGCCGCTCGGCGATCAAGGTTATCTCCTGGCACTCATCAACCAATGCCTCGATTAGCGGCTGTATCCCCTCGATCGCCGTGTCGAGGCCCTCGAAGTGCGGGGCCTGAATTGCCTTGTCCACCGCCCCGCCTGCGACGTGGTTATTCAGCGCCGCCGCCTTTGCGCGGAACTTCTCGCTGGCTTCGACCTGGAGCTCTCGGAGCCACGCGCCGCGCTCTCGCCGCCTCGTAAGAAAGTGATTCACCGCCGCCACCACGACGCCGCCGATGATGGCGCTCAATCCCAACGGGCCGAGCTCGACCAACCAGGACGGCAGGTCTCCGGTTGCAGCCTGGGTTGCCGAGCCGCCGTCCGCCAGCGAGTTCACATTCCGCAGATGCGCAGCAAGCATGGCCAACAGAGTAGGTTCCGGCGCGCCGTCCGGCGGCTGAGATTCATCGATCGAGCATGAGTAACTCGGCGCTGAGTCCGCGCATCTGGTTCATGAACGCATCGGCGTGACGCTGTCTGAGGAGCTGCAGCTGCACCCCGAGCAGTCCACCGACGCCTTCGTGCTGCACCAACCCGAGGCCAAGTACTTCAACGTCTAGCGTCCTAATCCCTTCAGGTAGGCCGCGCCGGCGGCGCGCGACTCAGCATCGCGCAACGCGGTGACCAGCGAGTCGGCGTCATTCCACGCCCGCACGGTGCCGACCATGGATTCGGTGACGGCGTTGGTATGACGCTTGGTGGCAGTCAGCGTGAAAGCAGACTTGCCGGTCAGCCGCCCGACCAGTTCATCGACCGCGGCGGCGAGGTCGGAGGCGGGAACCGTCCGGTTCAGAAAGCCTGCAGCAAGGGCTTCAGCGGCACCGAAGGGCCGACAGGTCATCACCAGTTCCTTGGTCCTGGCCGGGCCGATCTCCCGCACCAGGCGGGGGATTCCTCCCCAGGCAAGCGGAATGCCCAGGTCGACTTCCGGGATCGAGAAGCGCGTGTCGTCGGCGGCGATACGCAAGTCGCAGGCGCAGGCCAGCACGACGCCACCCCCGACGCAATGGCCGTGGATCTTGGCGATAGTCACCGCCCGCATCGCTTCGATGGCCTCAGCCATCCGACGCCCGGCATCGGCCGCATCACGTGCCACGGCGGCGGATGATTCGGCTGCCGTGAATGACGCAAGGTCCGCGCCGGCGCTGAAGGCCCGGCCGTTGCCGGCCACCACCACAACTTTCACCTCTGCCAGTGTGTCGAGATAACGTGCGGCGGAGACCAATTCGTTCAGGGTGGTGGTGCTGAGTGGATTCAGCTTCGCTGGGCGGTTCAGCGTGATGTCGCCGCGGGGGCCGTCGACGTTGACTGCGATTTCAGAGAACTGCATGCCTCACCGTACGGCGGCAAAGAAACCGCCGTGACTTTGCTCGCCCGCACGTGAAACAATCGCTGGCCGTGAAGACCTTCGAAGAGCTGTTCGCCGAACTCGGTGATCGTGCGCGCACCCGCCCGCCCGGCAGCGCCACGGTCGCCGCGCTGGACGGCGGGATACATGCTCTGGGCAAAAAGATTCTGGAGGAGGCCGGCGAGGTGTGGCTGGCCGCCGAACACGAACCCGACGAGGCGTTGGCGGAGGAAATCAGCCAGTTGCTGTACTGGACGCAGGTGCTGATGATCTCGCGCGGACTGTCGCTCGACGACATCTACCGGAAGCTATGAACATGCTGCGCGTTGCCGTTCCCAACAAGGGCACGCTGAGCGAGCCGGCCAGCGAGATTCTCGCGGAGGCCGGCTACCGGCGTCGCACCGACCCCAAAGACCTCACCGTCATCGACCCGGTCAACCACGTCGAGTTCTTCTTTTTGCGGCCCAAGGACATTGCCATCTACGTCGGTTCGGGAGAGCTCGACTTGGGTATCACCGGACGCGACCTGGTGCTGGACTCGGATGCGCCGGTGCGGGAACGGCTGGCGCTGGGCTTCGGGTCGTCCAGTTTCCGCTACGCCGGCCCCGCCGGGCAGGAGTGGACGACGGCCGATCTGGCCGGAAAGCGCATCGCCACCGCTTACCCGAATCTGGTCCGAAAAGATCTGGCCAGCAAGGGTATTGACGCGACAGTCATCAGGCTGGACGGAGCCGTGGAGATCTCCGTGCAACTCGGGGTGGCCGACGCCATCGCCGACGTGGTGGGCTCCGGGCGCACGCTGGGCATGCATGATCTCGTGGCATTCGGTGAGCCGCTGTGTGATTCGGAGGCGGTGTTGATCGAACGCGCCGAGGCCGGCCACCGGCAGCAAAGCGCGGCGGGCGACCAATTGGTCGCGCGCGTGCAGGGTGTGGTGTTCGGTCAGCAGTATCTGATGCTGGATTACGACTGCCCTCGCTCGGTGCTGGACAAAGCCACGTCGATCACGCCGGGACTGGAATCACCGACCATCGCTCCGCTCGCCGACCCGGACTGGGTCGCGGTCCGGGCACTGGTGCCCCGCCGCGGCGTCAACGAAATCATGGATGAGCTCGCCGCCATCGGGGCCAAAGCGATTCTGGCTTCCGATATCCGGTTCTGCCGATTCTGACTGCTCGACAGGTGTGAGGGCGCCGCGACTGTGTTAGCGTCCGGCAAGGGGCCGAGTGACACCAAGAACCCAGGAGGGTCGTCGTGACACATCATTTGCTCGTCCTGCTCATGGCTTTACTGATCGGCGTCGTCGCCGGATTGCGTTCGCTGACGGCTCCTGCCGTGGTCGCCTGGGCCGCCGTGCTCACCTGGTTCAACCTGGACCACACGTGGGCGTCGTGGATGGGCAGCAAGATCACGCTGGTCGTCCTGACCCTGCTTGCGGTGGCCGAACTGGTCAACGACAAACTTCCCAAGACGCCGCCGCGCACGGCGCCGCCGGTGTTCGCGGCCCGGATCATCTTGGGGGCCTTCGCCGGCGCGGTCATCGGCACCGTGTGGGGCTACAAGTGGGGCGGACTGGGTGCCGGCATCGTCGGTGCGGTGTTAGGCACCCTAGGGGGCTATCAGGCGCGCAAGCGGCTGGTGGCCGCGACCGGCGGTAAGGACTTGCCGATCGCGCTGCTCGAGGATGCGGTCGCGGTCTTGGGTGGGTTCGCCGTCGTTGCGGCGACGGCCGCTCTGTGACAGCGTGACAGCGCATTTCGACGCGATCATCGTAGGTGCCGGCCAGGCCGGGCCCCCGCTGGCGGGTCGCCTGACAGCCGCCGGGCAGCGCGTCGCGATAGTGGAGCGCAAACACGTCGGCGGCACCTGCGTCAACACCGGATGCATCCCGACCAAGACGCTTGTCGCCAGCGCGCACGCGGCGCAACTGGCACGGCGCGGCGCGGAATACGGCGTCGGGACCGGACCGGTCAGTGTGGACATGGCGAAAGTCAAGGCCCGCAAGGACGGCGTCATGCTCGCCGACCGCAAGGGCGTCGAAAGCTGGTTGGAAGGCATGGACGGCTGCACCGTCGTTCGCGGTCACGCCCGCTTCGAAGACCCACACACGCTGAGGGTCGACGACCAGCTGCTGCGAGGCGACCGGATCTTCCTCAACGTGGGCGGTCGTGCGGTGGTGCCTGACATTCCGGGACTCTCGGACATCGAGTTCCTCACCAACGTGTCGATCCTCGAACTCGACACGGTGCCATCCCATCTCGTCATCGTCGGCGGCAGCTACATCGCGCTGGAGTTCGCGCAGATGTACCGCCGCTTCGGGGCCCGGGTGACCGTCGTCGAACGAGGCCCGCGGCTGGCAGCGCGCGAGGACGAAGATGTCTCCGCCACCATCAAAGAGATCCTGGAGGCCGAAGACATCGAGGTTGTCCTCGGCGCCGAAGATATCCGGATCACCAAGCGCGACAGTAATTTTGGAGGCTTTGAACTAACACCCGGCGCCGGTGCCGCGCCGATCCAGGGCAGCCATCTGCTGATGGCGGTGGGCCGGCAACCCAACACCGACGATCTGGGTCTTCACGCGGCGGGTGTGCAGACCGACGCCCGCGGCTACATCGTCGTCGACGATGCGCTCAAGACCAACGTCGACCACATTTGGGCGATGGGGGATTGCAATGGCAAGGGCGCGTTCACGCACACGTCGTACAACGACTTCGAAATCGTCGCCGCCAACCTGCTCGACAATGACCCACGCCGCGTGAGCGATCGCATCACCACCTATGCGCTGTACATCGATCCGCCGCTGGGCCGCGCCGGCATGACCGTCGACCAGGTCCGCGCGTCTGGCCGCAAGGCGCTGGTCGGCAAGCGGCCGATGACCAGGGTCGGCAGAGCCGTGGAAAAGGGTGAGACACAAGGCTTTATGACGGTCGTGGTGGACGCCGACACGCAGGAGATCCTGGGAGCGGCCATCTTCGGGGTAGGCGGCGACGAGTCCATTCACTGCATCCTGGACGTCATGTCCGCGAAGGCGCCCTACACCACGCTGTCGCGCACCATGCACATCCACCCCACGGTCAGCGAGCTCATTCCCACGATGCTGCAGGAGATGTCGCCGCTCGATTAGCCGGCCAGCAGCTGCTCGGGCCAGCCGGGGTAGGGCGGCGGCGTCCCGCCGAATGACGGACAGTGTTCCTGATGCGGGCACCACTCGCACAACCGCGACGGGCTGGGACGGAAGTCGCCTGTCTGACTTGCGGATTGGATCGCGCGCCAGATGGCGATCAGCGTCTTTTCGAAGCGCAGCAGCTCGTCGCGGTCCGGGGTGTAGTCAAGCACCTGCCCGTCGGCCAGGTAGATGAGCCGCAGGCGGGCGGCCAGCACACCGCGTGAACGCAGCAGCGCCACCGCGTAGAACTTCATCTGGAACATCGCCTTGAACTCGGCCAGTGCCCGCGCGGCCGGCGGCGCCTTGCCGGTCTTGTAGTCGACCACCCGCAGCTCGCCGGTGGCGGCGACGTCGATGCGGTCGATGAAGCCGCGCAGCAGCGTTCCGTCGGCCAGTTCGACCTCCACGCGCTGTTCGCAGCTGTCCGGGTCGAACCGCGTCGGGTCTTCGAGCCGGTAGTAGCCGGACAGCAACGCGCGGGCTTCCTCGAGCAATTGGGTGCGCAGCCCGGGATCCAGCTCGGCGGCCAGCGCGGGCTGCTCGGCGATCATCCGGTCCCACGCGGGCTCCACGAGCGAGCGCGCGGTGTCCGGGCCGCGCTGCGTCGCCGGCAGACCGTAGAGCTGCTCGAGCGCGGCATGTACCAGTGATCCACGCAGCTGCGCTGCGGACGGCGCCTCGGGCAGCCGATCGATCGCCCGGAACCGATACAGCAACGGACACTGCTTGAAGTCCGCGGCCCGCGACGGCGATAGTGCCGGTCTCGAAGCGGGACGGGACCGCGGTGCGTCCGGCTGGTCCGTCATGGCTTCCTCCTCTATGCAGCCTAGGGCGGCACGCCGACAACCCCGAGCACCGCTGACGGCGCGTCGGCTGGCACGCTAGATGGCGTGCCAGCAACCGGTCCGTTCACCGTCGGGGAGCGCGTCCAGCTCACCGACGCCAAGGGCCGCCACTACACGATTGAACTGACCCCTGGCTGCGAGTTTCACACCCATCGCGGCTCGATCGCCCACGACGCGGTGATCGGGTTGGAGCAGGGCAGCGTCATTAAATCCAGCAACGGTGCGCTTTTTCTGGTGTTGCGCCCGTTGCTGGTCGACTACCTGATGTCGATGCCGCGCGGGCCGCAGGTGATCTACCCCAAGGATGCCGCCCAGATCGTGCACGAGGGCGACATTTTTCCGGGTGCTTGCGTGCTGGAGGCCGGCGCCGGCTCCGGCGCGCTGACCTGCTCGCTGCTGCGCGCCGTCGGGCCGCAGGGACGCGTGATCTCCTACGAGCAGCGCGCCGACCATGCCGAGCACGCCCGCCGCAACGTCTCGGTCTTCCACGGCGGCCCACCGGACAACTGGCAGCTGATCATCAGCGACCTCGCCGACTCCGAACTGCCCGACGGCTCCGTCGACCGGGCGGTGCTGGACATGCTGGCGCCGTGGGACGTGCTGGACGCCGTGTCGCGGCTGGTGACCGCCGGCGGTGTGTTGGTGATCTATGTGGCCACCGTGACGCAGCTTTCGAGGGCCGTGGAGGCAGTGCGGGCTCAGCAGTGCTGGACCGAGCCGCGGTCGTGGGAGACGTTGCAGCGAGGCTGGAACGTCGTCGGCCTGGCCGTTCGGCCGCAGCATTCGATGCGCGGGCACACCGCGTTCCTGATCACGACGCGCCGGCTCGCGCCGGGCGCGGTCGCCCCCGCACCGCTGGGCCGCAAGCGCCCGGGCCGCGACGATTAGCTGCAAGCTCGTCGCGTCGACTCGGCCTCTCAGCGGCTAGAGTTGGGGGGCCGTTATCCGCCACACATGGCGCGCCGCGCCCGAACGGAAGTGTGGCTGTCGAGAGATCTTTGGGGTGCAGGCCATGACCGGGTCGTGGGGCTCATCGTCGGGCCAGCCGTACGAGTCTGCGGGATCGCCACAACACCCGCCGCCCTCGGGTCCGCCCCCGAATTCGGAGGCGCCGGCCAGCAGGCCCAGCAACGGCCTCGGTGTCGCGTCTTTGGTCATCGGCCTCGTTGCCCTGTTGGCAAGTTTGACTGTTGTCGGTGGTCTGGTCCTCGGTGTCCTTGCCGCGATATTCGGCCTGATCGCGCGTGCGCAGGTCAGGCATGGTCAAGCCAGCAACGGAGATGTCGCCATGACCGGCGTCGTGCTGGGCGTCCTGGCGATCCTCGCCAGCACGATCATTGCCGTGTTCTGGCTGGTGCCACAGCCGACGATTATCAATTAGGAGACCAGGATTACGAGCATCGCATCGGAACACCAAGAAGCCCTGCGCTAGTCGTCGCTGCGGTGCAGGCCCCGGTGGGCGGACAGCAACTCGAACTCCGGACGCGCGGCCACCAGACGTTCGGCCGCGTCGAGAACGTCGACGACGTGGCTGCGGTCACCGGACACCACGGCCACGCCTATGCCCGCCCGGCGGTGCAGATCGCGCGCACCGGTCTCGGCGGCCGACACGCTGAACTTGCGCTGCAGCTCGGCGACCACCGGGCGGATCACCGACCGCTTCTGTTTCAGTGATCGCACGTCGCCCAACAACACATCGAACTCGAGCCAGCCGATCCACATCCCGCGGGTCACCGCGGAGGCGGTGGTGGCGCCGGGGCCGGAGACTCGGTCGGGGCCGGGGCCGGGGCCGGGGCCGGGGCCGGTGCCGGCGTGCTCAGACCGGGCGAGTTGCCCAGCGCCAGCAGCAGCTGGGCGGTTCGCTTCGACAGTTGCCACCCCCCCGGGCCGCCTGCGGAGGGGGTGAACTCCATGGGAAACGTGAACACGCCGTTGTTCGCGCGGCCGGTCTTGACGGTTATGGTGGCCACCACATCAGCCGGATTCTTGTCCGACCATGCGATGTTGTCCGCCACGAACGTCATCGGCTGGTAGCCGTTGTCCCGCAACGCGTTCGTGAACTTATCCAGGGTGGCCGCACTCTCGGGGGTTGCGCCCTCGACGAGGTTGAGCTTGCTGGTGCCCGGAACGTTGGGGTCGGCGAGCCGGCCCAACACGTCGGTGAGGGCCTCGGGCGGGGGCAGGGGAGCGGCCGGAGGGACAGCCGGCGGACTCGACGTCGCCCCAGGGGCAGGAGCCTCCGACTGGGCGTCCGAAGACGACGGCTTGGACTCGTGCGACGAACATCCCGCAAGCACGAACACCGCCGCGCCGATGACGGCGCTGAGGGCTCCGATGAGGTTGGCGGGATGCCGGTGCATTCAGCCGGTGGGGGGCGGCGTCTGATCGGGGGGCGCGCCGAACGGGCCAACGGGTGCAACGGAAGTCACACTTGCGGCGGCTCCGGCAACGATGGCGACGGCTGAGACGCCCGTGGCGAGGGGTTTTGTCGTCACCGCCGTCCTTTCGCTCGGCCGGATTTGATGCCGAGGTTACCAGCGTGACCATATTCGTAACTTTTGGACCGGGTTTGACTGCACACGTAAAGGGGGAATCGCCGGTAGCGTTGAAGTATCCACCGCGTCATTTCGGGGTGGGAAAGGAGCGCAACATGGGTGAGTCAGAGCGTTCTGAAGCATTCCGGATACCCCGTGAAACCGACATGTCCAGCGACGATGCTGCCGAATTGGAACAACTACGCCGTGAGGCAGCGGCGCTGCGCGAGCAACTAGAGCATGCGGTTGATTCGCACGGGAGTGCGCGCTCTGCCCGCGATGTGCATCAGCTCGAAGCCCGTATCGACTCGCTTGCCGCCCGCAATTCCAAATTAATGGAAACTCTTAAAGAAGCGCGCCAACAACTATTGGCGCTGCGGGAGGAAGTCGACCGGCTGGGACAGCCGCCCAGCGGCTACGGCGTCCTGCTGTCCGCACACGACGACGAGACGGTCGACGTGTTCACGTCGGGTCGCAAGATGCGCCTGACGTGCTCCCCGAACATCGAAGTCGCCGCCCTGCGGAAGGGGCAGACGGTTCGGCTCAACGAAGCCCTCACCGTCGTCGAGGCCGGCAGGTTCGAATCGGTCGGTGAGATCTCCACGTTGCGCGAGGTGCTCGCCGACGGTCACCGGGCCTTGGTCGTCGGCCATGCCGACGAGGAGCGCATCGTGTGGCTGGCCGAGCCGCTGGTCGCCGAGGATCTGCCGGACGGCGTTCCCGACGCCCTCAACGATGACACCAAGCCCCGCAAGCTGCGCCCCGGCGACTCGTTGCTGGTCGACACCAAGGCCGGCTATGCCTTCGAGCGCATCCCCAAGGCCGAGGTCGAAGACCTGGTGCTGGAAGAGGTGCCGGACGTCAGCTACCAGGACATCGGCGGTCTGACCCGGCAAATCGAGCAGATTCGCGACGCCGTGGAGCTGCCGTTCCTGCACAAGGACCTGTACCGGGAGTACGCGCTGCGCCCGCCCAAAGGCGTGCTGCTCTACGGCCCGCCCGGCTGCGGCAAGACGCTCATCGCCAAGGCGGTGGCCAACTCGCTGGCCAAGAAGATGGCCGAGGTCCGCGGCGACGACGCCCGCGAGGCCAAGTCGTACTTCCTCAACATCAAGGGCCCCGAGCTGCTCAACAAGTTCGTCGGCGAGACCGAACGCCACATCCGGCTGATCTTCCAGCGGGCCCGCGAGAAGGCCTCCGAGGGCACGCCGGTGATCGTGTTCTTCGACGAGATGGACTCGATCTTCCGCACCCGTGGCACCGGGGTCTCCTCGGACGTCGAGACGACGGTGGTCCCGCAGCTGCTGAGCGAGATCGACGGCGTCGAGGGACTGGAAAACGTCATCGTGATCGGAGCCTCCAATCGCGAGGACATGATCGACCCGGCCATCCTGCGGCCCGGGCGTCTCGACGTGAAGATCAAGATCGAGCGGCCCGATGCCGAAGCGGCGCAAGACATCTACTCGAAGTATCTGGTCGAGACTCTTCCGTTGCATGCCGATGATCTCACCGAGTTCGACGGCGACCGTGCGGCCTGCATTGCCGCGATGATCGAAAAGGTCGTCGAGCGGATGTACGCCGAGATCGACGACAACCGGTTCCTGGAGGTCACCTACGCCAACGGTGACAAGGAAGTCATGTACTTCAAGGACTTCAACTCCGGGGCGATGATCCAGAACGTGGTCGACCGCGCGAAGAAGAACGCGATCAAGTCGGTGCTGGACACCGGCCAGCCGGGCCTGCGCATCCAGCACCTGCTGGACTCGATCGTCGACGAGTTCGCCGAGAACGAGGACCTGCCCAACACCACCAATCCCGATGACTGGGCACGGATTTCGGGCAAGAAGGGCGAGCGGATCGTCTACATCCGCACCCTGGTCACCGGCAAGTCGTCGAGCGCGTCGCGGGCTATCGACACCGAGTCCAACCTCGGTCAGTACCTGTAAGGGTCAGACGGTCACCAGCGAATAGCTGTTGGTCAGGTCGTCCTGGGTGACCTGGGCGGCGCGCGACGTGGTGTCCACCCGCAGGTCTTCGGTGAGCATCTGTGTCCGGTAGGACCATCCGTCGGGGAGCTTGAGCCGGTCGGCCAGCTTGGGGAGGTCGGCCCGCGTCAGGTTGGGGTCCACCACCTGACTCCAGGTCTGCATCACCCAGCGGTGGCCGTGCGGGTCCTGTAGCTCGTAGACCTCTTCGCCGGCGTTGAACACGAACACCGTGTGGCGGGTCACCTTGTTAATGCTGTAGGGCGCGGGGTCCATCGAGGACAGCAGGACCGTGGCCTGCAAGATCATCTCGATTCCGCCGAAGGTCTTTCTTATCTGGGGGCCCTGCTGTTCCTTTTCGATGGAGTTCGTCAGCCAGTAGCGCGGGCCGTTGAGCAGGGCCGCGGCCGCACCGTTTTCGGTGGCGATGGCTTGCGGGTCCAGCGCGGACCACAGCTCGGCGGGACAGTCGTTGAGCGGGAAGCTGTTATAGACGTTGGCCTGCGGGCCGGCCTCGCCAGGGGTCACGAGAAGCACTTCGCCGTAGCGTTTTCCGGACAGGTCGGTCATTTGTTCTCGCACTTCATCGCGGATTCGGGGGGACACCTGAACGTAGTGACTGACCTCACCGGGCGTCAACATCGGAAATAGTGTTGAGCAGCTCGGGGGTGAGCACGATCAGCCCGAGAACTAAGTAGAGGGTGCCGGTGAGCGCCGCCACCACCGAGATCTGCACCAGTTGCGAGGTGGCCAGCACAAAGACGACGTTGAGACGTTCGATCCAGGTCGGCCGAAAGGGGTCCGAGCCGTCTGGGTCGGGCTTGGGATCGGGCATCGTGGCAAACGGTGTGTCGGCGAGCCTTTCGCTGTCAGCGGGGACGACCGCGCTGGACCGCAGCATCGGTCTGACGCGTTCCACCGTCCCCGATATGACGAAGACCGCCGCGACGCTGACCAGAAACACCATTGCGACCAGCAGCCGCATGCCGCTGATCGTCGCGGCCATGATCCAGACGTAGGTGTTGAAGAACACCAGCGCGGTCAGCAGAACCACGGGCAGGGCCCGGTGCTTGGGATAGCTGCGTGCGCCGCGGCGGAAGGCTCATCAGGGGTCACCATAAATCGTTCGGCCTGCCACGCGCACGATCCCCGCCCCGGCGGGCTGTTGACGGCCCGTAGTGTTTAAGTCATGCAACGGATTATCGGGACGGAGGTCGAGTACGGCATTTCGTCGCCGTCGGACCCGACAGCCAACCCGATCCTCACCTCGACTCAGGCGGTGCTGGCCTACGCCGCCGCCGCGGGCATTCAGCGCGCCAAACGCACCCGGTGGGACTACGAGGTGGAATCGCCGCTGCGCGACGCCCGCGGCTTCGACCTGAGCCGCTCGGCCGGCCCGCCGCCGGTGGTCGACGCCGACGAGGTGGGCGCGGCCAACATGATCTTGACCAACGGGGCGCGGCTCTACGTCGACCACGCGCACCCCGAATACTCGGCGCCCGAGTGCACCGACCCGCTGGACGCGGTGATCTGGGACAAGGCCGGCGAGCGCGTCATGGAGGCCGCCGCCCGCCACGTCGCCAGCGTGCCCGGAGCAGCGAAACTGCAGCTTTACAAGAACAACGTCGACGGTAAGGGCGCTTCCTACGGGTCGCACGAGAACTACCTGATGAGCCGCCAGACGCCGTTTTCGGCCATCATCGCCGGGCTGACCCCGTTTTTGGTGTCCCGGCAGGTGGTGACCGGCTCCGGGAGGGTCGGCATCGGGCCCTCGGGCGACGAGCCCGGCTTCCAGCTTTCCCAGCGCTCCGACTACATCGAGGTCGAGGTCGGGCTGGAAACCACGCTGAAGCGCGGCATCATCAACACCCGCGACGAACCACACGCCGACGCCGACCGCTACCGCCGGCTGCACGTCATCATCGGTGACGCCAACCTGGCGGAGACGTCGACCTACCTCAAGCTGGGCACCACCGCACTTGTGCTCGACCTGATCGAAGAAGGCCCGGCGCACGGCATCGACTTGTCCGATCTGGCGCTGGCACGGCCCGTGCATGCGGTCCATGCGATCAGCCGGGATCCGTCGCTGCGGACCGCCGTGGCGCTGGTGGACGGCCGCGAGCTGACCGGCCTTGCGCTGCAACGGATCTACCTCGACCGGGTGGCGAAGCTGGTCGACGGCCGCGACCCAGACCCGCGCGCGGCCGACATCGTCGAGTCCTGGGCGCACGTGCTCGACCAGCTCGAGCGTGACCCGATGGACTGCGCCGAGATACTGGATTGGCCGGCCAAGCTGCGGCTGTTGGAAGGCTTCCGGCAGCGGGAGAACCTGAGCTGGTCGGCGCCTCGGCTGCACCTCGTCGACCTGCAGTATTCCGATGTGCGGCTGGACAAGGGCCTGTACAACAGGCTGGTCGCGCGGGGCTCGATGAAGCGGCTGGTCACCGAACACCAGGTGATCGAAGCGGTGGACAACCCGCCGACCGACACGCGCGCCTACTTCCGGGGCGAATGCCTGCGCCGGTTCGGGGCGGACATCGCCGCGGCCAGCTGGGACTCGGTGATCTTCGATTTGGGCGGCGATTCGCTGGTTCGGATCCCGACGCTGGAGCCGCTGCGCGGCAGCAAGGCGCACGTCGGAGCGCTATTGGACTCGGTGCACAGCGCCGCCGAGTTGGTGGAACAACTCACCAGCTAAGGGCCGTTAACCCGGGAAACGTCGGTGTTGACCGGTAAGGTAGAGAAAAGCTTGCGTGCGTTTCGAAGCGCCGCGGCGTATTACGAAGCAGGAGGCGGCGATGGCGCAGGAGCAAACCAAACGTGGCGGTGGTGGCGGCGAAGACGACGACCTCACCGGCACGACGGCCGCGGGCCAGGAACGTCGCGAGAAGCTGGCCGAAGACACCGACGATCTGCTCGACGAGATCGACGACGTCCTGGAGGAGAACGCCGAGGACTTCGTCCGCGCTTATGTCCAAAAGGGCGGACAGTGACCTGGCAGTTCTCCGATCGCCTGTCGCTTAACTCTTCCGCTGTAGACCTGTCCTCGTTCGCTGACTTTCTCCGTCGCCAGGCGCCGGAGCTGTTACCGGCGAGCCTGGGCGGCGGCGCAGACGCGGGCGCGGCCGCTTCCCAGTTGCCGCATGGCACCACCATCGTCGCGCTGAAATATCCCGGCGGCGTAGTCATCGCCGGCGATCGCCGCTCGACCCAGGGCAACATGATCGCCGGACGTGATGTGCGCAAGGTGTACATCACCGACGACTACACCGCCACCGGCATCGCTGGCACCGCCGCGATCGCCGTCGAATTCGCCCGCCTGTACGCGGTCGAACTCGAGCACTACGAGAAGCTCGAAGGCGTGCCGCTCACGTTCGCCGGCAAGGTGAACCGGCTCGCGATCATGGTGCGCGGCAACCTGGCGGCCGCGATGCAGGGGTTGGTCGCGCTGCCGCTGCTGGCCGGCTACGACATCCATGCCGCCGACCCCGAGAGCGCGGGCCGCATCGTTTCGTTCGACGCCGCCGGCGGCTGGAACATCGAGGAAGAGGGCTACCAGTCGGTGGGGTCCGGGTCGATCTTCGCCAAGTCCTCGATCAAGAAGCTGTATCCGCAAGTCACCGATGCCGACACCGCACTGCGGGTGGCCGTGGAGGCGCTGTACGACGCCGCCGACGACGATTCGGCCACCGGCGGACCGGATCTGGTCCGGGGCATCTATCCCACGGCGGTCACCATCGGCGCCGACGGGGCGGTCGACGTGACGGAGGGCCGCATCGCCGAACTGGCCCGCGAAATCATCGAAAGCCGTTCGCGCACAGACACTTTCGGCCCCGATGGCGGTGAGAAGTGAGCTTCCCGTATTTCATCTCGCCCGAGCAGGCGATGCGCGAGCGCAGCGAGCTCGCGCGCAAGGGCATCGCGCGCGGACGCAGCGTGGTGGCGCTGGCCTACGCCGGTGGTGTGCTGTTCGTCGCGGAGAACCCGTCGCGGTCCCTGCAGAAGATCAGCGAACTGTATGACCGCGTGGGCTTTGCGGCCGCCGGCAAGTTCAACGAATTCGACAATTTGCGCCGCGGCGGGATCCAGTTCGCCGACACCCGCGGCTACGCGTACGACCGCCGCGACGTCACCGGCCGGCAGCTGGCCTACGTTTACGCGCAGACGCTGGGCTCCATCTTCACCGAGCAGGCCAAGCCCTACGAGGTCGAGTTGTGCGTCGCCGAGGTCGCGCACTACGGCGAGACGAAGCCGCCTGAGCTCTACCGGATCACCTACGACGGGTCGATCGCCGACGAGCCGCATTTTGTGGTCATGGGCGGCACCACCGAGCCGATCACCACCGCGCTCAAGGAGTCCTACGCCGAGAACGCCGACCTGCCCGACGCGTTGCGGATCGCGGTCGACGCGCTGCGGGCGGGCGGTGCGGAGAACTCGGGCAACGATCAGGCCAGCCTCGATGTGGCCAGCCTGGAGGTCGCCATCCTGGACGCCAACCGTCCACGCCGTGCGTTCCGGCGGATCAGCCGCTCGGTATTGGAGACGCACCTGGGCTCCGAATCCGACGGCGAATCATCGGATTAGACGCCGCTGCCCGTCCATAGGCGCGGCTGCGCACCGTCGCGCTCGCACAACTTGTACCCTCGATTACGTGCAGCGACGAATCATGGGCATCGAGACCGAGTTCGGCGTTACCTGCACGTTCCACGGCCACCGTCGGCTCAGCCCGGACGAGGTGGCGCGCTACCTGTTCCGGCGGGTGGTGTCCTGGGGGCGTAGCTCGAACGTTTTCCTGCGTAACGGCGCACGCCTTTACCTGGACGTCGGCAGCCATCCCGAGTACGCCACCGCCGAATGCGACAGTCTGGTGCAGCTGGTCACGCACGACCGCGCCGGCGAATGGGTGCTGGAAGACTTGCTGGTCGACGCCGAGCAGCGCCTGGCCGACGAGGGCATCGGCGGCGACATCTACCTGTTCAAGAACAACACCGACTCGGCGGGCAACTCCTACGGCTGCCACGAGAACTACCTGATCGTGCGCGCCGGCGAGTTTTCTCGGATCTCTGACGTGCTGCTGCCGTTTCTGGTCACCCGCCAGTTGATCTGCGGGGCCGGCAAGGTGCTGCAGACGCCCAAGGCCGCGACGTTCTGCCTTTCGCAACGCGCCGAGCACATCTGGGAGGGCGTCTCGTCGGCCACCACCCGCAGCCGGCCGATCATCAACACCCGCGACGAACCGCACGCCGACGCCGAAAAGTACCGGCGGCTGCACGTCATCGTCGGCGACTCGAACATGTGCGAGACCACCACCATGCTCAAGGTGGGCACCGCGTCGCTGGTGCTCGAAATGATCGAAGCGGGCGTGGCGTTTCGCGACTTCTCGCTGGACAACCCGATCCGCGCTATCCGGGAGGTCAGCCACGACGTCACCGGCCGGCGGCCGGTGCGGCTGGCCGGTGGCCGTCAGGCCAGCGCCCTGGACATTCAGCGGGAGTACTACACCCGCGCCGTCGAACACCTGCAGACCCGGGCGCCCAACGCGCAGATCGAGCAGGTCGTCGACCTGTGGGGCCGTCAGCTCGACGCCGTCGAGAGCCAGGATTTCGCCAAGGTAGACACCGAGATCGACTGGGTGATCAAACGCAAGCTGTTCCAGCGCTACCAGGACCGCTACAACATGGAGCTGTCCGACCCGAAGATCGCCCAGCTGGATCTGGCCTACCACGACATCAAGCGCGGGCGCGGCGTGTTCGACCTGCTACAGCGCAAGGGCCTGGCGGCACGCGTCACCACCGATGAGGAGATCGCGGAGGCCGTCGAGAAACCACCGCAGACCACCCGCGCGCGGCTGCGCGGTGAGTTCATCAGCGCCGCCCAGGCGGCGGGGCGCGACTTCACCGTCGACTGGGTGCACCTCAAGCTCAACGACCAGGCCCAGCGCACCGTGCTGTGCAAAGACCCGTTCCGGGCGGTCGACGAGCGGGTCAAGCGGCTGATCGCGAGCATGTAGGGTGCTGCCGCAAGCCGGGTAACCCGCCCGTCGTCCGGACGTTCGTCAGTTTCTGCTGCTGTGCTGGGTCTCGAGTGCGGCCAGTTGATTCTCGATGGCGGTGGTCGCCCCCGCGCGGTCCTTGTGGCTGTGCTCGTAGCGCAGCAGCGCGGTCAGCGCGGCGAGATCGGTGAGCTTTTGTACTGAACCCTCGACTTCACTGACGGTGAGGTCGTCGTAGTTGTCGATGGGTAGCTCGCCTTCGGAGAGGCCCCCGGCCAGAACGCGGGTGCGGTGCAGGGTGGTCGCGAACCTGCGTGCGCCTTTTCGGGTGGCGATCTGCTCTGCCTGAAGGAGCCCAGCGTCGCGGCTGGCGGTCAAGGAGTCGACGGCCGCTTCGGTGACGGTGGTCACGCGCGAACGGGTGCGGGCAGCGGCCTCGGCGGTTTCGTTGATCCACTCGGCCGCCCAGCGGGTCGGATAATTGGCGGCCCTGGTGAGTCGACCCACTGCAATCTGCACCGGGGTGGGCTGCACTGCGGTGGGCTCTCCGGAGGCTTCTTGGGCGAGCACCGAGGTAATCCACTCGACAGTTTCTTGATGTGCGGCCTGTAGACGCCGCGCCAGCAGTCGGATGTCGATGTTATCTGCCGCGTCGGCGAGGGCCTCGAGATAGCGTGCGCGGTCAAGTAATTGGTGTTCGAGGGCAAGGTCACCGAACAACGCGCCGGTTAGGGGTTGCCCCTGTTCCACTACAGCCTTCGCCAGCGCGGTAGCGCGGCCCAGCGCGGGGGTGATCACGTCGGGAACACCGCCGAGTTCGCGCAGTGCCGCTGCGATCAGCGTTGCACGTTCCTGTGCGTTGGCCGCGTTCGTAGTGAATTGTTGGCGCACAGTATCATTGCGGGCCTGCGCCAACCGGGTTTGCGCAATCTGAATTTCGCTGTTGGTGAGGTGATGCAGTGTGCGAAGTTGGCCTATGAGCTTATCGGTGTTGGTGTGAGTCACGGTTTTCTCCTGAAGATTTCGGGTTTTGTACTGGGCTGCTTGGATGTTGGGCTGGAAGTTTGAATCCTTCCGATGCCACCGGAAGCGTTGTGGCCTGCCGCCGTGGTCGGCGGCAGGCCACAACAAGAACGGTTATTTGAATGCGTCCTTGACGTTTTCGCCGGCCTTCTTCACGCTGGACTTGGTTTGGTCCTTCTTGCCTTCGCCCTCGGTGCCCTTGTCGCCGGTGACCTTTCCGGCCTGCTCCTTGGCTTTACCCGCGACGTCCTGGGCGGCATTCTTGACCTTATCGGTGATTCCCATGGGTGTGTCCCTTCTGATGTGGTCAGCCGCGAACCGCGGATAACCGTGGAACGACCCCGAGGTGGGGGCGCCCTGGACCCGCACCCGGGTTAGCCCCGGGTGCGAGAGATCGTGTTATCCCTTGCGCTGCAATGACAATCAGGCGTCATCGCGGTGACGGCTGCCACACTTCGCCAGACCCCGGCTTACCATGTAGCCGATGCTGAGCAACACGACGTAGAACCATGCCCGATCCGCCAAGAAGTAGTCGGCATGTCCGTCGGTCGCCTTCACTAAGTACGACGCGAGCAGCACGCCGATGACCGCGGCGACGAACACGGCGAATTCGGATGTCTTGAAGGATGCCTTGGTCTCGTTGACGCGGCGTGGGCGAACTCGACTGATGTCCGTGTTTTCGGCGCTGTAGGCGCTCGGCCCTTCGGGACGGTGTGTGGCGGCGTGGTTGCTGATCGTCATTTCTATTCCTAAATTGTGTGTAAGCCTGACAGAGGTTTCGCGAAAGCCATTGATAGAAGCTGTGTTTCGAGCTGCTATCACATAGACTGTGTTGGTTCAAAATCGCATCACTGGATGCGCCCAGTCACGTCCGAGGCGCGCGAATAGGCGCCACCGCAGTTGACTGGTTGTTAGATATCCGGCTGAAGAGATGCTTGCGGCTCAGACTTAACCGCTCCGGACTTGCTGAGGACCAACGGACTCAACCCTACGCGCAGGTAGATCATTTGGCCACTCCAGCAATTGGCTACAGCTGCGCCGGTTCGGACATGGAAAACCGGGTATTCCTTATGTCGGTTGACACGCCAGCCAGCCAGAGTGCTTCGCTCGAGGGCATCCCGATCGCGACGCCGGATGAACCTGGTATTTTGGTGATTACAGCTTGGAGCTGGTTGTCATGGAATCGTTTTCTTCGCTGCTGAGGCCGTTCCGATACTCGGAGTCCCGGGTCGTCGAACAGCTGACCGAATCACCCGGACACGACAGCTCGCGCGCGAGGTTAGTGAATGGTGGTCGGATGACTCCGCGGACGAAGTACCCGGGCGGTCGCGCTGACCCGACCGACCTGTGTTCGGACAAATGTTGACAATTCATGATCAACTGCTCGCCGCGGTCGGCGGGGAACGCCGGCTCGAGGCCGCAGACCGGCTGTGCCGGGCCTGCGTGACGCTGCTCGAGGTCGATGCCGCGGCGATCTCGCTGGTCTTCGACGGCTCCAACGCCGCAACACTGGGGTCGAGCGGACCGCCGGCGCGGATTTATGACGAGCTGCAGTTCACGATGGGCGAGGGGCCGTGCTTGGACTCGGTGGCCCTTCGGGCTCCCATCCTCGTTCTCGACCTCGCCGACCCAAACGACACCCGGTGGCCCGCATACGGGCCAGCGATGGTGGCCCACCAGATCCGAGGGGTGTACGCGACGCCGGTGCTGGTGGCTGGCGAATACGTCGGAGCACTAGACCTGTTTTGCGCCGAGCCGGGTCCATTGCGCACCGAGCAACTGGCCGGCGCGGTTGCGGCCGCCGAGTTGGCAGCCATCCCCGTACTCGATCTCATGAATGCAGACCTGCAGGCTGCGGTTTCCGATCCCAGTAGCAACGCCTGGGCCGAACTGAATACGTTGTCTCGCGCAGAGGTCAGCCAGGCCACCGGCATGGTGATGGCTCAGCTCGAAATTGACGCCGCAGAGGCCCTGGTCCGGCTGCGGGCGCATGCGTACGCCACCGACCGCAGCGCCATCGACGTCGCGCGCGACATCCTGGACCGTCGACTGCGACTGGAGGATGATTGATGCGTCATCTCAAGTGGGACACCCCTTCGGCACGCCCCGCGGGACCATCCAAGAAGGGAGCCGAAGGTGACCGATACTGCTCGTGAATCTCGAGTCTTGGACGCTGTCGTATCGCTTGTCGACAGCCTGCTCGACGATTTTGACGTGGTTGACCTATTGACCGAGCTCACAGAACGCTGCGCAGGGCTACTGGATGTTGCCGCGGCTGGTCTCCTGCTCGCTGACCCGTTCGAGAAGCTGCATCTGTTGGCTGCGACTTCGGAGAAGGCGCGCGATTTGGAGCTCTTCCAGCTGCAGGCCGACGAAGGACCGTGTGTGGAGTGTTACACCAGCGGGCGCCCGGTTTCGGTGGCCGACTTAGCGGCTGCGGCGTCGCGTTGGCCGCGGTTCGTGCCCTCGGCTGTCGAGTCCGGCTTCGCCGCGGTGCACGCGGTGCCGATGCGTGCGGCCGGAAGCGTATTGGGTGCCCTGGGCCTGTTCGGTACCCATTCGGGCGAACTCAGTGACGCCGATCTACTGGTCGGTCAAAGCCTGGCGCACATCGCGTGTGTGGCGATATTGCAGGAACACGCGCCAATTGCCTCAGCGGTGGTGCCACGAATGCGCACCGCACTGGTCGGCCGCCTCGTCGTCGAGCAGGCCAAGGGCTTCGTGCGCGAGCGACTGGACGTGTCGGTGGAGGACGCGTTTACGTTGTTGCGTCGGTACGCACGGTCCCACGACGATCATTTGACTGACGTCTCGCGGCGGCTGATAACCGTGCCCGATTGCCGCTCCGCGATCTTGGCGGCCATGGCAACAATGAAAGCGGCCCCGCCGGCGTGACTCTCTCGTCCCCGATAGCCGCCGTCAGGCCTGTTCGTCGCGGGCGCGGGCGCGGCGTACCGAATCGTCGACCAGTCGCTCGGCGATGACGCGCGGCTCGACGTGCTCGGACTGACTTAACTTGACCAGCCGGTCCAAGGCCTCCTGCGCGCTCGCTCCGGACCGACTACGGACGATACCGATCGCCTGGTCAAAGACCGACCGACTACTCAACGCGCGCTGCAGTTGCTCGGCGTGGTACCGGGCCTCCAGCAACAACCGCGCGTTGTAGACCCACACGGCCGCGGGTCGGGCGAACTGTGCGCCGACCGCCACGGCGTGTTCGGCGAACGCGTCGAGGCCGTACGCATAGGCGTTGATGGCCCCGATCACCTGCTCGCCGAGCATCAGCGGAAGAGACAACGCCGAGTTCAAGCCCGAGCGGGCAACCGCGGGGCCGAAGCGTGGCCAACGTGTGTCGTCCCCGATTGACCCACTGACACAGGGCCGTCGGGTGCGCATAGCGGTGATGCACGGCCCTTCCTGGTGGACCTCGTACTGAAGGATGTCAACCTCACGGACGAACTCCGCGGTCACCGCCCAGGCCTGGATACGCAATTGCGCCCAAGACGGGTGGGCCACTGTCACAGCGGCACCCTCGACGCCCGGAATCGCATGTGCGGCAAACTCGGCCACCTGGGCCAGCAACTCGCTCACGGTGGAGGCACCCATCACGATGCCGCTCAATCCGGTCAGCCCGGCACGCAAATCGTCCTCGTCCGCCTCGCGTTGTGCGTGCGTGAGTTCCGTCAGCTGCACTGTGCTGCGGCCGGGCTGGAGGTCATATTCTGACAAGTCCACCACTCCCTCCTCGGCTCCGCCTCAATGGCCCGTAGCGCGGACCAATGATCAGTGGAGGGTTGCCTGCAGCCTGGTAACGCAACTGGCGGACGTGACCGACGCAGCCAATCTCGAATTGGTTTTGCCGCACCCCTAAGCTACTACTGGTGGCGACCTCGAAAGTCGAACGGCTGGTCAATCTCGTCATCGCCCTGCTGTCCACTCGCGGCTTCATCACCGCGGAAAAAATCAGGTCCAGCGTCGCGGGTTATTCGGACAGCCCCAACGCCGAGGCGTTCTCCCGGATGTTCGAGCGCGACAAAAACGAGTTGCGCGACCTCGGCATCCCGCTGGAGGTCGGCAGGGTGTCGGCGCTCGACCCAACCGAGGGCTACCGCATCAATCGCGACGCCTACGCACTACGCCCCGTCGAGCTGACCCCGGACGAAGCCGCCGCGGTCGCCGTCGCCACCGGGCTGTGGCAATCGCCCGAACTGATCACCGCGACCCAGGGCGCGCTGCTCAAGCTGCGGGCGGCCGGGGTGGAGGTCGATCCGGACGCGCAGGTGGCCATCGCCTCTGCAGCCGGGGTGCCGGGTCTGCGCGGGTCGGAGGACGTCCTCGAAATCCTGTTGTCGGCCATCGATTCTCGGCAGGCGGTGCAGTTCCCGCATCGACCGTCTCGGGCGGAGCCATACACCATCCGCACCGTCGAACCGTGGGGGGTGATCACCGAGAAGGGCCGCTGGTATCTGGTGGGCCACGACCGCGACCGCGGCGCCACCCGCACGTTCCGGCTCTCGCGGATCGGCGCCGATGTCACCCCGATCGGCCCCAACGGCGCGATCACCGTGCCTAACGATGTCGACCTGCGCAAGATCGTGGCCGAGACGGTCAGCGAGACGCCCGCCGGCGGCCAGGCCGTGGTCTGGGTCGCCGACGGGCGGGCGACCGCGCTGCGGCGCGCCGGACGGCCCGTCAGCGCGCGCCAACTGGCCGGGCGCTACGGAGACGTGATCGAACTCGACATCGGCTCCGCCGACGGACTGGCGCGTGAGATCGCCGGCTATGGGGCCGACGCCATCGTGCTGGAGCCGCAGTCCCTGCGCGACGACGTGTTGATCCGATTACGCGCCCAAGCGGGGGAGCGCCGATGACACGCGCTGGCGACGATGCAGAGCGAAGCGATGAGGAGGAGCGGCGCCGATGACAAACGTGTCCGATCGCCTGGTGCGGCTGCTCAACATGGTGCCGTACTTCCAGGCCAATCCGCGGATCACCCGCGCCGAGGCCGCCGCTGAGCTGGGGGTCACGAGCAAACAGCTCGAGGCGGATCTCAACCAGCTGTGGATGTGCGGCCTGCCCGGCTACGGCCCGGGCGATCTCATCGACTTCGAGTTCTCGGGCGAGACCGTCGAGGTGACGTTCTCGGCCGGCATCGACCGGCCCCTTCAGCTGACGTCGCCGGAGGCCACCGGCCTGCTGGTGGCGCTTCGGGCGCTGGCCGACATCCCGGGAGTGGTGGATCCGGAGGCGGCGCGCAGCGCGATCGCCAAGATCGCGGCCGCCGCCGGCGCGGCCGGGCACGACGGCACCGCGTCGGCCCTCGACGAACCGGCGCCCCTGGAGAGCCGGGCCGCGGCCGCGGTCCGCGCCGCGGTGCGTGGCAAGAAGGCATTGGCCATCGACTACTACGCGGCCTCGCGCGACACCCTGACCAGCCGCGTCGTCGATCCCATCCGGGTCCTGCTGGTCGGTGGGCACAGCTACCTGGAGGCCTGGTCACGCGAATCCGAAGGGGTTCGGCTGTTCCGCTTCGACCGAATCGTGGACGCCACCGAGCTCAACGAGCCGGCCGCCCCACCCGCGCCGGTGCTGCAGGCGCCACCGGACACGGCGCTGTTCGACGGCGATCCGGCACTGCCGTCGGCGCGGCTGCGGATAGCGCCCTCGGCGGCCTGGATGTTCGAGTACTACCCCCTGCGGGAGGTGCTCGAGCTGCCGGACGGATCGTGCGAGGCGGTTATGACCTACGCCTCCGAAGACTGGATGACGCGTTTGGTGCTGGGCTTCGGGGCCGCCGTGCGGGTGCTTGAACCCGAGTCGCTCGCGCTGCGTGTAAGGGATGCTGCCGCGGCCGCCGTCGAGTCCTACCAGGTGGCGGAGTCCACCACGCCGTAGTGCGAGAACACCGGTGTCGTGGCCTGCTGCGGTAGCATCGGATGGACGTCTGGAGGTAACAAAAGTGGGCAGTCTTAGTCCGTGGCACTGGGCAATCATCGCCATCCTGGTGATCGTCCTGTTCGGCGCCAAGAAGCTCCCCGACGCAGCGCGCTCGCTGGGCAAGTCGATGCGCATCTTCAAGTCCGAGATGCGGGAAATGCAGTCCGAAAACAAAACGGACGCTATTGAGAGCCCCGCGCCTGTGGAGTCGCAGCGGGTCGACCCAACGGCCACCGAGCAGGGTCATTCCGAGGCACGGCCCGCTTAGCACCATCGGGCACCGCTGACCGAACGTCGTGAACGGTTCTAGATCTTCAGTGCGCGGCGGCCGGCTATTCAAACGACTCGACCCGCGCCACAGGCGCAGTCGCACCAATCCCGACGCGACGATGTCGCTGGTCGACCATCTCACCGAGTTGCGTGCCCGGCTGCTGATTGCCCTGGCCGCGATCCTGGTCACCACGACTTTCGGGTTCGTCTGGTACTCGCATTCGATCTTTGGGCTGGAAAGCCTCGGCGAATGGCTGCGGCATCCCTACTGTTCGCTGCCGCCGTCGGCGCGTGCGGATATCAGCGCCGACAGGCAATGCCGGTTGCTGGCCACCGCCCCGTTTGACCAGTTCATGCTGAGGCTCAAGGTCGGGATGGCGGCCGGGGTGGTGCTGGCCTGTCCGGTGTGGTTCTACCAGCTCTGGGCGTTCATCACGCCCGGGCTCTACAAGAAGGAACGCCGCTTCGCGGTGGCGTTCGTCATCCCGGCGGCGGTGCTGTTCATCGTCGGCGCCCTGCTGGCCTACCTGGTGCTGTCCAAGGCGCTGGGCTTTTTGTTGACCGTCGGCAACAGCGTGCAGGTCACCGCGCTGTCCGGCGACCGGTATTTCGGCTTCCTGATGAATCTGCTGGTGGTCTTCGGGGTCAGCTTCGAGTTCCCGCTGCTGATCGTGATGCTCAACATGGTCGGTGTGCTGACCTATGAGCGGCTGAAATCCTGGCGGCGCGGCCTGATCTTCGCGATGTTCCTGTTCGCGGCGATCTTCACGCCCGGATCCGACCCGTTTTCGATGACGGCGCTGGGCCTCGCGCTGACGGTGCTGCTGGAGTTCGCCATTCAGATCTCTCGGCTGCACGACAAGCGAAAAGCCAAGCGCGAAGCGCTGATTCCCGACGACGAAGCGTCGACCATCGAAGCTCCCGAGCCGATAATTGCCGGGACCCATGACGACATCACGTAAGCCCATGGCGGCGGCGTGACCGAGCTGGCCGAGCTGACCCGGTTCACCGCGGAGCTGCCGTTTTCGCTCGACGACTTCCAGCAGCGGGCCTGCGCGGCACTCGAACACGGCCACGGCGTGCTGGTCTGCGCGCCGACCGGCGCGGGCAAGACGGTGGTCGGCGAATTTGCCGTGCACCTGGCGCTGGCGTCGGGCGGCAAATGCTTTTACACCACACCACTGAAGGCCCTGAGTAACCAAAAGCACACTGATCTCACGGCACGCTACGGCCGTGACCGGATCGGGTTGCTCACCGGTGACGTGTCGGTCAACGGCGATGCGCCCGTGGTGGTGATGACCACCGAAGTGCTGCGCAACATGCTCTACGCCGATTCGCCTGCGCTACAAGGACTTTCGTATGTGGTGATGGACGAGGTGCATTTCCTGGCCGACCGGATGCGGGGCCCGGTGTGGGAAGAGGTCATCCTGCATCTTCCCGAAGAGGTGCGGGTGGTGAGCCTCTCGGCGACGGTGAGCAACGCCGAGGAGTTCGGCGGCTGGATCCAGACCGTGCGGGGCGACACGACCGTGGTGGTCGACGAGCATCGGCCGGTGCCGCTGTGGCAGCACGTCTTGGTGGGCAAGCGCCTCTTCGACCTGTTCGATTACGACAGCACAGCCGACAAATCGCGCGTCGACCCGGAACTGCTGCGCCACATCGCGCATCGCCGCGAGGCCGACCGGATGTCGGACTGGCGTGGCCCCCGCCGCCAGGCTGGAAGAGGTGGCGCTGGCCGGGGAGGTCGCGGAGGTCAGGACCGGCCGCGGTTCTACCGCCCGCCGCCGCGCCCCGACGTGATCGCGAAGCTGGACTCCGAAGGCCTGTTGCCGGCGATCACGTTCGTGTTCTCCCGGGCGGGCTGTGACGCTGCGGTCGGTCAGTGCTTGCGCTCGCCGCTGCGGCTGACGACCGAGGAGGAACGCGCGCGGATCGCTGAGGTGATCGAGCACCGTTGCGGTGACCTCGCCGACGCCGACCTGGCAGTGCTGGGCTACTACGAGTGGCGCGAAGGGCTGCTGCGCGGTCTGGCGGCCCACCATGCCGGGATGTTGCCCGCGTTCCGGCACGCGGTCGAGGAGTTGTTCACCGCGGGCCTGGTCAAGGCGGTGTTCGCCACCGAAACCCTGGCGCTCGGCATCAACATGCCCGCCCGCACGGTGGTGCTCGAGCGGCTGGTGAAGTTCAACGGCGAGCAGCACGCGCCGCTGACGCCGGGGGAGTACACGCAGCTGACCGGCCGCGCCGGCCGGCGCGGCATCGACGTCGAAGGCCACGCGGTTGTGCTCTGGCACCCTGACGTGGAGCCGTCCGAGGTGGCCGGGCTGGCCTCCACTCGCACCTTCCCGCTGCGCAGTTCGTTCGCGCCGTCGTACAACATGACGATCAACCTGGTGCACCAGCTGGGCCCCGAGCAGGCGCACCAGCTGCTCGAGCAGTCGTTCGCCCAGTATCAGGCCGACGGATCCGTCGTTGGCCTGGTTCGTGGCATCGAGCGGGGCAAGGAGATGCTCGACGGGATCGCTGCCGAACTGGGTGGTCACGACGCGCCGATCCTGGAATACGCGCGGCTGCGGGGGCGGATTTCCGAGTTGGAGCGGGCGCAGGCGCGTGCGTCGCGGCTGCAACGACGGCAGGCGACCAGCGATGCGCTGGCTGCGCTGCGCCGAGGCGACATCATCAACATCACCCACGGCCGTCGCGGCGGGCTGGCGGTGGTCTTGGAGTCGGCGCGCGACGGCGACGACCCGCGGCCGCTGGTGCTCACCGAACACCGATGGGCGGGACGGATTTCGTCGGCGGATTATTCGGGTGCGTCGGCGCCGGTCGGTTCGATGACCTTGCCCAAGCGAGTCGAACACCGCCAGCCGAGGGTCCGCCGTGACCTGGCCTCGGCGCTGCTGTCGGCCATGGAAGGGTGGGAGGGGCTGTCGGTTCCTGCTGGGCGCCGCGCCGTTCGCGGCCAGAAGGCCGCGGATAAGGACAGCGCATTCCACGATCCGGAACTGGCGTCGTTGCGGGCGGACTTGCGTCGTCATCCCGCCCACAATGTGCCCGAGCTCGAGGATCAGATCCGCCAGACGGAGCGCTACCTGCACATCGAACGCGACAACGCGCAGCTGCAGCAGAAGGTCGCCGCCGCCACCAATTCGCTGGCCCGTACTTTCGATCGGATCGTCGGGCTGCTCACCGAACGTGGCTTTATCGGAGGTTCCGCGGCGGACCCGCGGGTGACCGACGACGGCCGGTTGCTGGCCAGGATCTACAGCGAGAGCGACTTGCTGGTCGCGGAGTGCCTGGGCACGGGCGCGTGGGCGGGCCTGGGTCCCGCGGAGTTGGCGGCGGTGGTCTCGGCGGTGCTGTACGAGACGCGGGGCGGTGACGGCCCCAGTGCCCCGTTTGCCGCCGAGGCGCCCACCCCGCGTCTACAGCAGGCGTTACGGCAGACGGCGAGGCTGTCGGCCACGCTGCGCGCCGACGAGCAACGGCATCGGCTCGCCCCGAGTCGTGAACCCGACGACGGCTTCGCCAGCACCATCTACCGCTGGGCCCGCACCGGTGATCTGGCCGCGGCTTTGGACGCTGCCGACGCGGGCGGCGGTGGTTCACCGTTGTCCGCGGGGGATTTCGTGCGCTGGTGCCGCCAGGTGCTCGACCTGCTGGACCAAGTCCGCAACGCCGCTCCCGACCCTGAGCTGCGGGCTACCGCCAAACGCGCTATCAATGACGTTCGGCGCGGCGTTGTCGCAGTTGACGTTGGGTAAGCTGAGCCGGGGCTACGGTTACACCCGGGACTTTTAGGACGCAGAAGAAACGAGAGAAATGATGAGCGGACCGCAGGGGTCAGATCCGAATCAGTCGTGGCAGCCGCCCGGCCATGAGGCCGATCAGCAGTCCGCGGACCAGCCGACCCAGGCGGCACCGACGGGATCACCCTGGCAACACGGGCAGCAGGGGCAGCCAGCCCAGGACGCGACGTGGCAAGCCCCCGCGTACACGCCCTCCGCGTATCCGCAGTACCAACAGCCGGCCGAACAGCCATATCAACAGCAATATCCGCCGGCTACGCCTGGCTACGGGCAATCGGAGCAGTTTGGTTCCCAGCCCACCCAGTACGGCACGCCCGCTCAATACGGCCAGCCCGACCAGTACGGCCAGCCGGGGCAGTACGGCCAATACGCCCAACCCGGCCAATACGGTCAGCCCGGTCAGTACGCTCAGCCCGGCCAGTACCCGCAGCAGTACCAGCCCTATGACCAATCGGGACAACCGGGCAAGAAGCGCTCGGGTGCGCTGATCGGCGGCATCGCGGCGGCAATCGGTGTGGTCCTGATCGGGGCCGTTCTGGTGCTCGGTTTCCTGTGGCCGGCATGGTTCGTCACCACCAAGCTGGACGTCAACAAGGCTCAGGCCGGTGTGCAGCAGGTGCTCACCGACGAGGCCAATGGCTACGGCGCGAAGAACGTCCAAGACGTCAAGTGCAACGGCGGCTCAGACCCGACGGTCAAAAAGGGTGCCACCTTCGACTGCGCCGTCAGCATCGACGGCGCGCAGAAGCACGTGACGGTCACCTTCCAGGACAACAAGGGCACCTACGAGGTCGGCCGGCCCCAGTAGCCCTCACCCGGGCAGTGCGTCCAGCGCCTTCTGCAACCGCGCGATCGACGACCCCACGCCCAGTGCCGTCGCCAGCTTGGCGGTGCGTTTCGGGTGGGCTGCGGCCAGTGGTAGCCCGTCGGTGGGAGTTGAAAGCGTGACGGGCGCGTCGGTGGCGACCCGCACCACCTGGCCCGCGGCCTCGATGTAATCCACGGCGCCCAGCAGTTTGGCGCGCAATCCCTTGGCCATCTTGGATTTCGGGTCGTGTACGGCGGCCAGAATCTGCTCCAGCGAGCCGTGCTGCGCCAACAGGGTGGCCGCCGTCTTCTCGCCGACGCCGGGCACCCCGGGCAGGCCATCGGACGGATCCCCGCGCAGCAGCGCGAGTTCGGCGTAGGCCGGCCCGGCCCGATCCGCCGGCACGCCGTAGTGCTCGGCGACCTCCGCCGGCCCGAACAACGTGGCCTTGGACAGCCCGCGACCCAGGTAGAGCACCCGAACCGGGACGGGATCGTCGGCTACTACCTGCAGCAGGTCGCGGTCGCCGCTGACCACGACGACGGGGCCGTTTTTTTCGGCTGCCGCCAACGTGCCCAGCACGTCGTCGGCCTCGAACCCCGGCGCGCCCGCCGTGGGAATCCCGAATGCGTCCAGCAGCTCCATGATCATGTCGACCTGTGGTGTCAGGTCATCGGGCACTTCCTCGACGTCGGGCTCACCCCTGCCAGCAAGAAGGTCTCTTCTTCGGCGACGCGGTGCGCCTTGTAGGACGGGATGAGGTCGACGCGAAACTGGGGCCGCCAGTCTAGGTCGAGACACACCACCAGCCGGCTGGGCTTTTGCTGGGTGATCACCACGGCCATCGAGTCGATGAACCCGCGCACGGCGTTGACCGGCCGGCCGTCGGGCGCGGTGATCGACGACGGCACCCCGAAGTAGGAGCGGAACCACATGCTGGCGCCGTCGAGCAGGGCGAGGGATGCGGGCATGCGGGTTATCCTGCCAGCGATGGATTCTCGCCGTTTCGACACAGGGGTATATGCCCGCCGGCTGACCGTGGCGGCCGCCGCCACCGCCGACGCGGGTCTCGCCGGTCTGGTGATCACCCCGGGCTATGACCTGCGCTACCTCGTGGGTTCGCGCGCGCAGACGTTCGAGCGCCTCACCGCGTTGGTGTTGCCGGCGGCCGGCGAGCCGACGATCGTGGTGCCCCGGCTGGAACTGGCCTCGCTCAACGAGTCGGCCATTACGGAACTGGGCCTCACCGTGCGGGATTGGGTCGACGGCGACAACCCCTACCAATTGGTGGGTGACGCGTTGGGCGGCGCCCCCGCCGCCGCTGCCGTCACCGATTCCATGCCGGCGCTGCACCTGTTGCCGCTGGCCGGTGTTCTCGGCGCGCTGCCGGTGCTGGCCACCGACGTGATGCGCGGGCTGCGGATGGTCAAGCAGCCGGCCGAGATCGACGCGCTGCGCAAGGCCGGTGCGGCCATCGACCGGGTGCACGCCCGGGTGCCCGAGTTTTTGATACCCGGCCGGACCGAGGCCGACGTCGCCGCCGATATCGCCGAAGCGATTGTCGCGGAAGGACATTCGGAGGTGGCATTCGTCATCGTCGGCTCCGGACCGCACGGGGCCGACCCGCATCACGGGTATTCGGACCGCGAACTGCAGGTCGGTGACATCGTCGTCGTCGACATCGGCGGCAGCTACGAACCCGGGTATCACTCCGACTCCACTCGCACGTACAGCATCGGCGAACCTAGTCACGATGTGGCCCAACACTATTCGATACTGCAACGGGCACAGCGCGCGGCGTATGACGCGGTCCGTCCGGGCGTGACCGCCGAGCAGGTGGACGCCGCCGCTCGCGACGTGCTCGTTGCGGCCGGCCTGGGAGAGTATTTTGTGCATCGCACCGGGCACGGCATCGGGCTGTCAGTGCATGAGGAGCCCTACATCGTCGCCGGCAATGACCTGACTTTGGTTGCGGGCATGGCCTTTTCGATCGAGCCCGGTATCTACTTCCCGGGCTGCTGGGGTGCCCGGGTCGAGGACATCGTCATCGTGACCGAGGACGGGGCGCTGTCGGTCAACAACCGGCCGCACGAGCTCATTGTGGTGCCCCTGGCTTAGCGTACGTTGGGTGTGGTGTCACTCCTGGACCTCGCACTCCTTCCCATCCGGATCGCACGTCACATCGCTGACGCCGTAGTGCGCCCCGAGGCGCCTGCACCAGCGCCGCCGGCCGGGCTGGTCGTGGTCGTGGTCGACGGGATGCCCGAGGGGGTACCGCCGGCGGCGCGGCGGCCCGAGCCGCGGCTTCCCACGCCGGCCGGGTGGCCGTTCGGCGAGGAGTTTCCGCGCACCTGCGGCACGGCCCGACTCGCCGGCGGCGCTTTGTTCTGGACCGACCGCGGGGCCGTCGCGGAAGTCGACGCGCGGTCGTATGCCCGGCCGGGCACTTCGACCCGACCCCCGGGTTGTACAGCGAACTGGACTGGCGGGTGGGGCCTCCCGTCGGGCCGCTGCGCCAGCATCACTGTTGACGTCGAGCGGGCCGGCCTGGCGGCGTTGCCCTCGTCGACTCTCTCGGTGGCGACCGACACCGCCACCCAGATCACGCTCGGTGGGCTAGGCGCCGGGGTCGTGGTACAAGTCGACGGCCAACCAGCCGGGCCGAGCGTGGCGCTGCTGCCGGGGCGGCACCGCATCGACCTGATCAGAAAAGCATTTGACGCCCTAGGTGTTTCGCACCGCTCGCTCGGCCGCGGCGTTGCGCGCATCCATATCGACGAACTCGTTGGCGGCCAGGTGCGCCTTGCTGCCGACCGCGGTGAGCGCCTCCCGGTGGGCCTGGAGGGTTTTCACGTGCTGAGTGTGTGCCGAGCGGACCGCGTCGTGAAACTCCTCGGCCGCGGCGAACTCACCGAACATCCCCGACATCAGTGGGCCGCGCGAAAGGCGGTCGGCCCCTTCTTGGGCGTGCCCACCCGCGCGGTGCGACTCGTTGGCCCCCGAGTGCA
The DNA here is from genome assembly GCA_963708995.1 of uncultured Actinomycetota bacterium. Taxonomy (GTDB): domain Bacteria; phylum Actinomycetota; class Actinomycetes; order Mycobacteriales; family Mycobacteriaceae; genus Mycobacterium. The sequence continues at coordinate 43,131 of CAVPUR010000018.1, read as the reverse complement.
GCAATCCAGTGTCGACAAACATCGTGATGACGCTAATAACGGCGCGGTGAGCGGTCAATTCACCCCGCGCGTCATCCGTGTAGCAATTGGTCGGTGACGTCATACCAGGCGCCGTCGTGGCGGTGGTCACCCATGTTGCGGCACTCGCCGGAAAGTTCGACCGAACCGTCTTTGGCCGTCCCGCTGCTCTTGCCGATGATCGCCATGACGCCGCCCGTGTGGATGACCCGGCCGAAGGGTCGCTTGCCCGGCGGTGGACCGTCCGACCAGCCGTGGCCAATCATCGTCGTGGCGATCTGCTCGAAATAGGCGTTGCGTTCGGCCCCGGCGGGAATGTCGAATGACACGTCCACTCGGCCGCGAAAAGGCGGGTCGCCCTGGTCGTTACACGATTCCCAGCCGAAGACTCCCGAGACGTTCGGCAAGTTGGCGATCGTCGCGATTTGCCGGGCCGGGTCGAGCACCTGGGCCTTGGTCTGCTCGTCGGAGAGCGGGTTTGCGGGGCGACCCGGATCCTGTCCGAACGGACTCATCTTCGAACATCCTCCTAAGACGACGGTGACCGCGAACAGCGCGGCGGCGACTCTGCGGGCCTTCATGGGGCGATCCGTGAAGCGGTGCGCCGCCGCGGCTATCGCGACTTTTAACCTAGGCACACGACACGCCGGCAACAGTGTGCGTGGCTTCAATCTCGACGCCGCTTCAGCGTCAAACATCGGCGAGTAACCTCCTCGATCATTATTTGAAACCATGATCCCTGGTAACCGAATTTCCCTGCCGGTCCCATTCCGGGTCAACGGTGACGGGTGTTCGAATCTCGACGTGCGGCAAGGGAATCGTCCCAAACGGCGTCTTCACCTCGGTCGGCGTCGAGAACCGTTCTTCGTCCCTGAACGGAGCCAGCATGCCCTGGTTGGCCAAGTCACCGCCGTGGCCGGTGGAGATTTCGGTCATATTGTGCAGCGCTTCGCTGCCCATGTCGTAGTAGTGCGAATGATCGTTGAACCAGGGAGCAACGCTGTGCGTGCCCGCGACTTCGGCGCGGAACCGCACCGAACCGAATCCGGAATGGGCCGGGTCGGTGCCCAGCCCCGCCAACGGCCCGAGCGGGTCGCCGAGCGCGTCGTTGATTGCATTGCTTGCACCGCTGCCTGATTCGCCAATCCAACTGATCGCGTCGGTCGAGGCCGCACCTACGTAAACCTGTCCGCCGTTGAGGTGAAAGTCGGTGGCGCTGCCGCGCGACATCTGTTCCCGGGCTGCCGATCAGCACGGCGTCGTTGGCGCGCATGCCGCTGTTGGCGAACGCGTCGGCCACCGTCGTCGACCCGTAGGAATGCCCGATGACGGTGACGTGCGACGGGATCGAGCCATCATGGGTGACCGCCAGGCCGTTGACGTCGGCGGCCAGCAGCGCACCTCCCTCGCGCGCCATCCATGGGCTGCCCACCTGTTGCAGTTTCGTCGGATCGGCGAGGGCTTGTTCCGGATGCTGGAAGTCGAATTCCGGTGCGTCATAGCCCATCCAGGCGATCACCGCGGTGGGCTCATTCGGATCGGCCTTCAACGACTGGCTGTAGAGGTTGATGGCGTCGTTGTGCCCGTCGAACAGCCAGCCGCGCTTCACGCTGCTGTTGGTGCCCGGAACGATGACGGCGGTGTTCCGGGACTTGTCGGGGTTGCCGATCGCGATCGCCGCCCGGCCCTTTCCGTTGAAGGCGAGCGGGTCGTATGCCCAAAGCATCACGGGCCGTGGGTTTTTGGGGTCACCCCGGTCGTGGTCGAGTCCCTCGTTGGTCTTCACAGCATTCTGGTATCGAGTGATGTCGGCGGCTGTGAGGCCATACTTTTCCGGGTTGGTGAACACGTCGTTGTTCGCGTCGTGAAGCGCGTTGTCCCTCAGCGCTTGGGGCGTAAGCCCGAACTGGCCCGCGACATCCTCGACCCGGTGTAGGTCGTCGTTCATCACGTCCACGTTGACGTGTCCGCGCACACCAGCCGGAATTCCGTTGAGGTTGCCCAACTCCTGCGGGTGCTGATCGATCAGCAGGCGTTTTTGCTCCTCGCTGAGCGAATCCCACCAGCGTTTGACTTGCTCCGGGTTGGTGTCCGGCGGCGGAATCAACAGCTCGTCCGCCCCTTTTATCTCCGCCGGGTCGCCTCCGTCGGCGCGCAGGACGGCGAGCGCGTTCTGCAGCGTCGTTGCGTAGGCGTCGCGAATCTGCGTGACCTGGTAAAGCACCGCATTGGTCTCCTCGACGGCGTCCTCGTAGAGATCATTGGCATCGTCCTCGTCGCCGTCGTCGAGTGCCTCGCCGATCTCGTCGTCGATATCTGCCAGGTCCTGCTTTAGCGCCGAGATGTACCAGCCCGATTCTCGTTGCGCTTCGGCCAGGGCCGCGGCGATGTTTTCCAGGTCGACGGCGATTTTGGGCAGTTGCGCGGCCTGCAGGCCCAGCGACTTGGTCACGCGCTGCACTTCGGCGGCGTCGTTGATTGGGTGCTGGCCGTTCTCCCGATTCCAGGATGCCGCGAAGTGGCCACCGGCCTCCTCGAAGGCGGTGTTGGACTCGGTGGTGGACTGGCCCGCGTCATGAAACGCCTGCGCCAGATCGGATATCTGGGCCGGGCGGCCGGCCTGCAGGCTGTCGTTGATCGCCCAGGGATCGCCGCCGGCATCGATGATGAGCCGCGCGATGCTGATGAATTGGAGTTGCATCGCACCGCCCGCGGTAGTGAGCGCACATCGCCCCCCTCTATAGCTCGTGAGGTTAGCTACTTCGCAATTGCGGGTCAATCCGGTGCCGGTCTTCCGGGGCCCCGGGCGACCGGCGAATCGTCGGGCCGCGAGCGCGATAGGGGTCTCACACCTGCCATCTGGCTGGTGGTGGCGGCGGGTTCTGGCGGCTTTGCTGGGCGACTGGGGTGAATAGCGGCGGGGGACGACTTGGGTGAGAATTCCGCACGTGGCACCCTTGGCGGTTGATCCAGCGGCATTGTCGGCTGCTGGCGCCGCCGTGGTTGCCATTGGCGATGATCTGGCTGCGGCATTGGGCGTGTTGACGGGCGGGTTCTCGGCCAACACTGGCCAGGACGCGGCCGGCGAGGTGTTCGGTCTGGCGTATCAGGATGCCGCGGAGGCGCTGTTGAAGGCCGCGGCGGGCGCGATCAATGCGCTGCGCTTCAACGGGGCCAAGATACAACTTTGCGCATCGAATTATTCGAAGGCCGAAGCGGCTTCGACGCTCGGCGGCGGCGGCGGTGAGTTGCCCGCCCCGGGCGAACCGGTCAAGATCGCGGCTCCCGGTCCGCCAGGGACGCTGGGTCCCGGGGTGGCCGCTCCACTGCTGTGGGCGCTGGTGGAGGCGTTGATCGACGATGTGTGGCCCAACGGCGATGTTGCGGCGATGCGCGCTGCCGCGGGCCGGTGGCGTGGGTTTGGTGGGGCGCTCGCCGGGGGGCAGGACGCGCTGAACAAGCCCAAGTCAGCGGTCGACGGGCAGCAGATTCCGGAAGGAGCGTTGATTCAGCCCGTCCTGTCCACAATCGGTACGCATATGGGCGAGTTGGGCGCGCAGTGCGGGCAGTTGGCCACCAAGCTGGACGCTTTCGCCGATGCAGTGGCCCACGCGCAGAATGCGATTCGCGATCTCTTGCACCGGTTGGGGACGGTGTCGGGCCTGTGGCATGAGGTGGTGTCGTTCCTCGATGGCGACGCGCTTGAGGAGATCAAAAAGATCGCCTCGGACATCAACGCCCTACTGCACGGGCTGACACGCGAAGCCGAGGCCAAAGCGCAGGTCATGAAGGATGGGATGCAGATCATCGACGGCTGGGTGCGCGACATGGAGAAATACATGCGCGGCGAGTTCACTCATTTCCTGGGCCAGGCCGTCGGTAATCAAGTGGCGACTGTTTTCGACACCTACGTCAACATTGAAGAGGGAGTTTTCAAGGGAGCAGTCGGGTTCGTACACACCGTCGACCAGCTAGACCCGACGCGGTTTCTCTACGATCCGAAAGGCGCGGCGTCCACTTGGGCCGGTCTGGGCGAGACCGTCGTTAAAGCCAATCCGTTGTACGCCGTATTTGATCCGGGCGGCGCAGTCAAAAACGACCTGGGCCTCGTGAAAGGCCTAGTGCACGCTGAGGATTGGCGCAGCGATCGGCCGGGATTGGGGTTCGGGGAAAACCTCTTCGACGTCGCGACCCTCTTCGTTCCGGGAGCGGGGGAAGCCGGCGCCGGGGCGGAAGGGGCTGCGGCGGGAACGCGGGCCGCCGCTGAGGCCGCGGATGCTGCTGGCACGGTGGGGCGTGCTGGGCGGGTGGCCGGCGAGGTGGGAGAAGCCGCGGGCGCCGGCGGTGCGCTGGCCGATATCGGCAGGGCGGGCAGCGGCCTGACGAAGGACTTCGAAAACCTTGGGGGAGAGCTGCCCAAGACCGATCCTCCGCTGGGTGGCCGTCCGGTGGGCTTGTCGGACCCGAAGCCGCTGGAGGTGCCGGTCGAGCCCACACCTCGCCCGATGGATTCCGCGATGTCGAGTAAGGCGCCATTCGATCCGCCGCCCGCTTCGCCCGCGGCGGCCGGGGGCAAGGGCCCCTTCGACCCGCCAACGGCTCCGCCCGGGTGGGAGCCTCCGGAGCCGCCGGGCACGCCGGTCGGTCCGCATGATCCGGCGCTAAGCGCGTCAGCGCAGCCTTTCACGCCCTCGGGCGGCCGCCCATCCGAACTTCCAGCACCGCATGGCGGTGCAACACATGGGCCCGGCAACGGCGGCCCTACGGATAGACCCTTACATGGGCCACCGCACGACGTTGGTGACGGCAATTCGCCGGGCGGTCGCTCACCCGGAGAACAACCGTCGCGCGACAACACGCCTCACGGACCTCATAATGGCGGCCGCGATCATGGCGGGCCCGCCAACGGCGGCGATCATCCGACCGTTGTCCCGCCATTTTCCTGGGATGATCAGTTGGCACTCGCCGACTACACTGGATCTGGATATGAGGACCTAAACAGCGCGTTGAGGAGCGATGCTTTGGACGCATCTCAACACGCTCGTGTTGCCGCACTTAATAATGCGTTGGAGAAGCTCCCAGCGCATGATGGCCCAGTGGTTCGTGGCTCGAATCTCCCGCCCGATGTGCTCGCGCGATATCAACCAGGTGAAGTCATTACAGAGAAAGCTTTCCTAAGCACCACAACTGACCCCGCCGTGGCGCATTCGCCAGCATTCGCGGGCAACGTGGAGTTTAGGATTCTGTCCAGCACGGGACGCGATATTTCCTCCGTTTCGTTGTTTCCTGAGGAGCAAGAAATCTTATTTCGAGCGGGTACAAAATTCTATGTTGTAAACAAGACCTTCGACCCGCTAACAGGGCGGACGGTTATTGAAATGCTTGAACTAGGTCACTGACCAACTGGACAGCCAATGGACGACGGGAGTCAACAATGAGCAAAGAGATTGCGGGAAAGATCTTTTCGACGCCCGAAGAGGCCGGCGTCACTCCTCCGACAGAAGCAGAGCTGGCTCGCGCACGAAAGCTATTCGATGAGTTTCAGCAGCGAGTAGAGGCCGTCGCCGAGGAAGATCGACCAAAAGAGATCTCACCAAAATTCTGGGACGACATTTCAGGTACCGAGTATGAACGCCCTCAAGACAGCTAACCACGATTTATGGATCCTAGTGCCAGCCATTGAAGTCTTTTGCGGCCGACTAAAACACCACCAACCATATGGCGATGAATTGGCAGATCGCCGCGACCGCGGTGCAAGCGTGGAACAACTCGTGGAAACCGAACGTCGTCGGCCACGGGTCTGGCCAGCGCAGCCCGTAGAACACTGCACCGATGCTGTACAGCGCGCCGCCGGAAGCCAGCAGCGTCGCGGCGGCCACTCCGACCTCGTGCACAATCATTCCGCCGTACCAGACTGCTACCCAGCCGAGCAGGAGATAAAGCGTCACGCCCACCCAACGCGGAGCCGACGGCCAAAACAACGTGACCGCGATTCCGGCCAACGCGCCGCCCCACACGATCGCCAGCACCAGATGCCCGGTCGCGCGCGGCATGGCCAGCGTCGCGAACGGTGTGTAAGTGCCAGCAATGAACACGAAGATCATCGAGTGGTCGAGACGACGCATCCATTTCCTGGCGTCCGCCGACTCCCAGTGAACGCGGTGATAGATGGCGCTGACAGCAAACATCGCCACGATAGCCAGGGCATACGCCAGCGTCGCGAACCCGGCTTGCTTGGATGCCACCGCCCACGACATCACCACTAGTGCAGTACCTGCAAAGAAGGCCGCGACGGCGCAGCAGAGATGGATCCAGCCGCGCAGCCGCGGCGGGGTCAGAGGGTTGGCAGCGCCGGTGACATCGTCGATAACGGTGGCCGGCCGAATCGACTCTGGCTGCGAGACCAAATCAGCCTGGTAGCTCACTGTTTCCCCCTAAGCGTCCAGTTCTCAACATGGGAGCGCCAGCGTATGAGCGGGCCGCTGAGAGGCCGCTGAGAATCTCGCTGACCTTGATGTACATACCGCGGTGCGGGTGTTCTCAGCCGATCCTCAGCGCTGCAGAATCAAACTATGGGAGTGTCTGTCGTACGGCCGATTCGGCGAAGCACGATCATGCGTTCCGTGCGCCTCCCTAACTTGGGCATCTCCGCGCGCTCAGCCGCGGTATCGGCGATCGTCGTATTTTTTGCGCTTGCTTTGGCAGGCGGGGGGTTCGTCACGGTCCTGTACCAGTCGTTGTTGGGGGGTGTCGACGATGCCACCGCCGGCAGAGTCAGCCACATTGTGGAGGCCCTGCGGTCCAATTCGCCTGACAACCTGGACAGCGCGCTTTTGACCACCAACCAACGCGTGGTCGCAATCCAACTCATCGCGCCCGATGGCAAGGTCATAGCGCGGGCCGGATCCGCACCTAACACACCAATAGTTCCCGTAACCCTCTTTGACCTCAATTTGCGGCGCGGCATGTCCGACGATGCGGTGCCCAACGATGACATGCGTCTCAGCGGTCAAAGGGTCAACACTCCATCCGGTGAATACACGGTGCTCGTCGGAGGGGGTAGCGAAGCGGTCGAGGCGACCGCGCGGACCGTCGCGCTGCTGCTGGCTGCCGGCGCCCCGATCATCATCGCGGTGGTGGCGGCGGCAACCTACTGGCTCGTACGCCGCTCACTGAAATCGGTGGACGCGATCCGCAACAGGGTGGCTGAGATCTCCACGTCCGACTTAGCCGAACGGGTACCCGTGCCCACCAGTCGCGACCAGATTGCGGCCTTGGCGGTCACCATGAACGAAATGCTGTCGCGCCTCGAAGCCGGCCACCGCGCGCAACAACGGTTCCTCGGCGACGCCTCTCATGAACTGCGCAGCCCGCTGGCCACCATCATCTCCGGGCTGGAGGCCGCCGAGGTTCACCCTGAGCTGCTCGATGCAGAGTTAGCGATCGATACCCTGCTTCCGGAGGCGCAACGCATGCGCACGCTGATCGAGGATCTGCTGCTGCTGGCCCGCGCGGACGAGCAAAGTCTGACATTGCGCAAAGAGCAGGTGCTCCTCGGCGATGTTGCGGAGGTCGAGGTGAATCGCGCACGCCGTGACGCCGGATGCACGATCCACACAGATATCTCACCGGTGTGTTATATCGGTGACCCGGTTGCGGTGTCGCGTGTGATTCGCAATCTCGTGGATAACGCTGTGCGCCATGCGAAATCGCGCGTCGATGTCCACGTCGACAGCCGAGACGGTGACGCCATCATCTCGGTGAGTGATGATGGCCGCGGCATCGCTCCAGCCGAGCGAGCCCGGGTCTTCGAACGGTTTGTGCGTCTGGACTCAGACCGGGCCCGCAGCAGCGGAGGAACCGGCCTAGGGCTAGCAATCGTCGCCGAGGTCGTGGCCGCGCACGGCGGCACAGTAACCATTGACGACCGACCCGGCGGCGGAACCAAAATGACCGTGGCCTTGCCCCAAAACAAGCCTCAGCACAACAACCGGTAACCGGCACCGCGAATCGTCTCGATGGTGTTGCTGCCGAAGGGAACGTCGATCTTGCGCCGTAGATAGCCCACGTAAACCTCAACAACGTTGTCCGGACCCTGATAGTGCGCATCCCACACGTTGTTCAAGATCTCGGCCTTCGTCACCACGACGTCCTTGTTGCGCATGAGAAATTCCAGCAGCCCATACTCACGGGGAGTCAAAGTGATTGGGGTCGAACCACGTTGGACCGTGTGCCGAGCCGGATCCAATGACAGCGATCCAGCGGTCAACACCACCGGCCGCTCCGGCGCACCGCGACGCACCAACGCGCGCAGCCGCGCCACGAGCACCCGAAACGAAAACGGTTTCGTCAGATAGTCATCCGCTCCGAGATCGAACGCATCGGTCTCGTCGTATTCACCGTCCTTGGCAGTCAGCATGAGCACCGGTGTCCACACGTCCTGCGACCGCATTCGACGCAGCACCTCATACCCGCTGTGGCCGGGGAGCATGATGTCGAGAACCACGACATCGAAGTTGTGTGAGATCGCCTCGTGTAGGCCGTCGACGCCCGTGCTGGCAGCGACGACGACGAAACCCTCGGCCTTCAGTCCCCTGGACAGGGTCGCTGACAATCGTGGCTCGTCCTCGACGAGCAGGACTCTCATGTCGTTGATTCCGCGTCCGCCGGTGTACGGCCTTCCGGCTGGCCGGGGTGACGCCCGGCGCGTTGCGGCAGGAGAACTAGCAACGCGACGATGATCGCCGCGATGACCGCCGAGGCCAGCGGGCGGCTCAAGGCCAGGCCGCCATCGGCGACGGGCTTATCGAGGAAATCCCCGACGGTTGCGCCCAGCGGCCGCGTCAGGATGAATGCCACCCAGAACAAGGCGACCCGCGACACTGCGGTCCAGTAATACAGGGCCACCACCGCGATGAGAGCCGCCGCGAATACCAATGCGCCGCGTTCGTAACCGAATCCGCGGGTGTCGGCGAGCCAATCGCCGAGAGCGGTGCCCAGCGTTTGTGAAAACGTGATGGTCGCCCAGTAGAACGCCTCCACTTTCGGCGTCGAAACGGTGCTCACCGATACCGTGCCCTGCGACCAACGCCAAAGCCCCAAGGTAGCCAAGAGGCAACCCAAAAGCAGAAGCGATCCGCCGGTGTAACCGATCCCCAGCGATCGGTCAGCGAAATCGGCCAACACTGTGCCGAACGTCGTCGAGGCCACGATCGTCGCCCAGTACAGACTCGCGTGGAAACGCTTGGCCAAGATCTGCGCGGCGACCAGTACTACCAGCGTGACCCCGAAAAGCACAACCCCGGCCACGTAACCCCAATTGAGCGTCATCGTGACGGTGTCGCCGCCGGTCTCGCCCAATGTGGTCGCCAAGACCTTGATGACCCAAAAGCCCAGGGTGACGGCCGGCACCTTGGTTAACGCCTGTTTCGTCACGTCATTCATCAGGTTTGATCTTTCGGTCTCGGGTGGTGACTTCGCCGATGTCTCCGTTCCTGACTACGGCAACCAAACTGAGGAGACGCTGAGGCCAGCCGAAAGCTACTCGCTACTGCTGCGGTCGAGTAGGTCCGACGACCCGAGCACCCGCTCCACCTGGACCTCGATGACCACCCGTCGCGGGTTCGGGCGCGGGGTTCGGTAGCGCTGGGCGTAGCGCAACTCGGCGTCGCGGACGGCGTCGATCTCACTGTTCACGATGGATCGGCCCTCTAGCGACAGCCACCGGGCGCCGTCGACCTGACTGAGTACGGCCACCCCGCCGCGGTCGGCGTTGATCGCCTTCTGAGAGCCGCCGCTGGTGATGACCCGCGCGATGTGGGTCTTGGGGTCGAAGGTGAAGCCAACCGCCACCACATGCGGCGTTTTGTCGGCCCGCAGCGTGGTCAGCATCGCCAGGTGGCGTTCGGAGAGAAACGCCAGCGCGTCGTCGGTGAGTCGGGTGGTGGTGTGCGGCATCGCCCCTCACGCTAGCGCAGGCGATAATCGCAGCCGTGGACGACACGGGCGCCGGCCCGATACTAATTCTGGGCGGCCGCAGCGAAATCGGCGTCGAGCTTGCCCGACGGCTAGCAACCGGCGCGACGCTGATCCTGGCCGCACGGAGCGCCGACCGGCTCGACGAGGAAGTGGCCACCCTCACGGCGGCCGGGGCCGCGGCGGTGCACACCAGGGAGTTCGACGCCGACGACCTCGCCTCGCACGGCCCGCTGATCGCCTCGGTCATCGACGACCACGGCCCCATCGGCACCGCGGTGCTGGCTTTCGGGATCCTGGGCGACCAGGCCCGCGCCGAGGTCGACGCCGCGCACGCGGTGGCCATCGTGCACACCGACTACGTCGCGCAGGTCAGCCTGCTCACCCACCTGGCCACCGCCATGCGTGCCGCCGGCCACGGATCGCTGGTGGTGTTCTCCTCGGTGGCCGGCGTGCGGGTGCGCCGCGCGAACTACGTCTACGGCTCCGCCAAGGCCGGCCTGGACGGCTTCGCCAGCGGATTGGCCGACGCGCTGCACGGCACCGGAGTGCGACTGCTGATCGCGCGGCCGGGATTCGTCATTGGGCGTATGACGGAAGGCATGACGCCCGCGCCGCTGTCCAGCACCCCGGAGCAGGTGGCCGCCGCCACCGCGCGGGCGCTGGCCAAGGGGCGGCGTACCGTCTGGATCCCGTGGGCATTGCGGTCGTGGACTGCGGTGCGGCTGCTGCCGCAGTTCGTCTGGCGCAGGATGCCGCGATGATCGTCGTTGTCGGGATCGGCGCCGACGGCATCCCGGGACTTTCCGAAGCATCGCGACGCGAATTGCACAGAGCCACAGTCATTTACGGGTCTAAGAGGCAACTGGACCTGCTGGATGACACGGTGCGTGCGCCTCGCCGCGAGTGGCCGTCACCCATGTTGCCCGCGCTGCGGCGCCTGCTCGACGATCACGGCCGCGAGGACTTACACGTGGTGGCCAGCGGCGACCCGCTGATGCACGGCATCGGCGGCACGTTGATCCGGCTGTTCGGGCCCGAGCGGGTCGCGGTGTTGCCGCACGTCTCGGCGGTGACGCTGGCCTGCGCGCGGATGGGCTGGAACGTTCATGACACCGAGGTGATCAGTCTGGTCACGGCGGAACCGGCCACCGCGGTACGTCGCGGCGGCCAGGCGATCGTGCTGTCCAGCGACCGGTCCACGCCGAAAGCGCTTGCGGTACTGCTCAACGCGTACGACCGCGGCGATTCCGAATTCAGCGTGCTCGAACAGCTCGGCGGCCCAAGGGAGCGTCGCCGCGACGGCACCGCACGGGAATGGGCCGATAGACGCGCCCCAGGACGTCGACGACCTCAACGTGATCGCCGTGCGTTACTCTGCCCGACGAGCGCATGTCGCCGTTGCCCGACGACGCGTTCGTCCACGACGGACAGATCACCAAACACGGGATCCGGGCGGTGACCTTGGCGGCGCTGGCGCCGCGGCCCGGGCAGCGGTTATGGGACGTCGGTGCGGGCTCAGGCAGCATCGCTGTCGAGTGGTGCCGCAGTTGGCGAAGCTGCACCGCGGTGGCGTTCGAACGCGACGAGCGGCGCCGCCTCAACATCGGGCACAACGCCGCGGCGTTCGGTGTCAGCATCGACGTGCGCGGCGAAGCGCCCGACGCGTTCGACGGAGCCGAAGCGCCGTCGATGATCTTCATTGGCGGCGGCCTCACCAAGCCCGGACTCCTCGACGCCTGCCTCGACAACCTGCCCTCCGGTGGACGCCTCGTCGCCAACGCGGTCACCACTCGAATCGGAAGCCGTTCTGGCGCAGGCTTATTCGCGCTTCGGCGGCGAACTGCAGCGCTTCCAGCATTATCAGGGCCAGCCGCTGGGCGGCTTCACCGGTTGGCGCCCGCAGATGCCCGTCACCCAGTGGGCGTTGATCAAGCATGACGGTGTATTTCATCGGCGCGGGCCCGGGTGCCGCCGACCTGATCACCGTCCGCGGCCAGCGGCTCCTCGAAAGCTGCCGAGTGTGCCTCTACGCGGGCTCGATCATGCCCAACGAGCTGCTGGCGCACTGTGCGCCCGGCGCCAAAATCGTCGACACCGGTCCGCTGACCCTCGAACAGATCGTCACCGAACTCGCCGACGCCGACGCCGCCGGCCACGACGTGGCGCGACTGCACTCCGGTGACCCGTCGCTCTACAGCGCGCTCGCCGAGCAGTGCCGCCGACTCGATACGCTGGGCATCGACTACGAAATCGTCCCTGGCGTACCGGCTTTCGCCGCGGCCGCCGCCGCCCTCAAACGTGAGCTCACCGTGCCGGGAGTGGCGCAGACAGTCACCCTCACCAGAGTGGCCACCCTGTCGACGCCCATGCCGCCCGGCGAAGAACTGGCCAACCTCGCGCGCACCGGGGCCACCCTGGTCCTGCACCTGGCCGCGGCGCAGATCGACAACATCGTCCCGCAGCTGCTGGCCGGCGGCTACACGCCCGAAACACCCGCTGCGGTAGTGGCTTTCGCGAGCTGGCCACAGCAGACGGTGCTGCGCGGCACGCTTTCCAGCATCGCCGGCCAGATGCACGACGCCGGCATCACCAAGACTGCCGTCATCGTCGTCGGCGCTGTGCTGGCCGCCGAGGGATTCACGGACAGCTACCTGTATTCGGTCGCACGTCGCAGCGGGCCGGCCCACTGATGCGGGTGCTGCTGCTCGGCGGCACCGCTGAGGCCCGGCAATTGGCAGCACGGCTGCACCCGCACGTCGACATCATCAGCTCGCTGGCGGGCCGGGTGCCCGATCCAGCCCTGCCGGTCGGCCCGGTGCGCATCGGCGGGTTCGGCGGCACCGACGGACTGCGGCGCTGGCTGCAGGACGAACGCATCGACGCCGTCGTCGACGCGACGCACCCGTTCGCCGCCACCATGACCGCGCATGCCGCGCAAGTATGTCGCGAACTGACAATGCCGCATCTGGTGCTGGCCCGCCCCCCATGGGATCCGGGCGGCGCCATCGTCGTCACATCGGATGTCGGAGCGGCAGAAACCGTTGCCGGACAACATTTTTCGCGGGTATTTCTCACCACCGGCCGCTCGGGTGTGAAGGCCTTCGCCGCCAGCGACGCGTGGTTTTTGATCCGGGCGGTCACCGAGCCGGACAGTGCCTCGTTGCCGCGTCATCACCAGCTGGTGCTGTCCCGCGGGCCGTATCGCTACGACGACGAATTCGCGCTGCTGAGCAGGCATCGGATCGAGGCGCTGGTCACCAAGAACAGCGGCGGCGACATGACGAGGGCGAAGCTGGATGCTGCTGCGGCGCTTGATATTCCGGTGGTGATGGTGGCGCGCCCGCGGCTCCCGGACGGGGTGACGGCGGTGGGTACCGTGCAGGAGGCCGCCGACTGGGTCGCCGAAATCCGCTAACCGGTCAGGTCGTCGCGTCCGGCGCGTTCTGTGTCGGCCAACAGCGCATCGCGGGCGCGGGCGACGCGGGATCGGATGGTGCCCACCGGGCAACCACACACCGCCGCGGCGTCGGCGTAGGGCAGCCCCAAAAGCTGGGTAAGCAACAGGGCTTCCCGCTGTTCGGTGTTAAGCCCGGCGATCATCGTGGTCACTTCGACGAGGTCTTCGAATCCGCGGGCGTGGCGGTCGCCGTAAGGCAGGTGTTCGGGGTAGGCGCCCGCGGCGGTGCGGGGCCGCGACTGTGCGTGGCGGATGTGGTCGGCGACGACGCGGCGCGCGATGGCCAGCAGCCAGGTTCGGGCGCTGGATCGTCCGCCGAACCGCTCGATGGCGCCGATCGCCCGAAGGAAGGTTTCTTGAGTCAGGTCGTCCGCGTTGCCCGCGTCGCACAGATAGGTGACAAACCGCCACACGTCATGCTGGGTTGCCTTGATGAACGCCTCGAGCGCCCGCTCGTTCCCGCGTGCAGCCGCCAGGGCGAGTGCGGTAACGGCCTCGTCATCGCTTGACGCGGTCATGGCCATCCACCTTAGTCCCGCGCGGCGGGAGAGTCTACGACGGGTTGTCGTAGAGGTCGCGATGGACCGGTTGATGGGCCACAGATGCCCGCGCCGTCGGCCCGTGGGCTGGGCGGGGACGTCGGCGTGTTCATCCGAGGCGACCGACGTGTCAGCGGACCGTGGCCTGCGCGCCCCGATTCGTTCCCGCGCGACCAGTAGCGCGAACGTGAAGCCGACCAGCAGGGGTAGGTGACTGGCGATGCGTGCCGCGGTCTCCTCGCCTTCGAAGACGTCAACCACCTCGTAGCCCACGAGTGCCAGGGAATACGCGCCGACGATCGCCGCGACACCGATCGACGCGACGGGCCAGAAGCCGGCGGCGATCATAGCCAGCCCCAACGCCAGCAACCACGCGGTGGATTCGTGCATTAAATGCTCACCCGACATCGCCCCGTGCGTGTGGGACACCATGCCGAAATCGAGTCCGCTGATCTGAGCCGCTGCGATCGCCACCTGGAACACACCGATGGCAATGAGGCCACACCGCCGGTAGCGCGACCGCAGCGCGCGCATCCAGCGTTGCCGCGCTGTGGAGCCCGCGCTGAGACTCGCCATGATCTTGTCGGCCAGGTCCGGTCCGTCGCCGGGCTCGACCGAGGCCAGCCGGCGAGTTTGCACGGCCGCGCCGATCAGCCACGTGCGGCACCGGCCGCACGATTCCAGATGCGCATCGACCTGCTGCGCGAGCACCTGCGGACGCTCGCCGTCCAGACGCGCCGACAGCGCCTCGCGTGCAACCTCACACCGCATCAATGCATCGTACTCAAGTCAGCCCGGGTAACGCCGAGGTGTGAACACCCGATCGCCGGAACCGCCTGCATACCACTGGGTTTGCGAGGACCCGACGATCAGAAGGCAGCGCATGTCGACGTCGGCGGGGTTCAGGTCGGCCAACCGCACCACGCTGACCTCTTCATCCGGGCCCGATACGTTGCGGCCGATCACCACCGGGGTGCCGGGTTCGCGATGGGCCAGCAGCAGATCGCGCATCGCGCCGACCTGCCAGGCCCGCGCCTTGGAGGCCGGGTTGTAGATGGCCAGCACCAAATCGGCGGCGGCCGCGGCGGCGAGGCGATTGGCGATCACCTCCCACGGCTTGAGCCGGTCGGACAACGAGATGACCGCGTAGTCGTGACCCAGCGGGGCGCCGACGCGGCTGGCGACGGCCTGGGCGGCGGTCATCGCCGGGATCACCCGGACCTGCACCTCCGGCCACTGTTTGGCCTCTTCCAAAACGGCGGTGGCCATCGCGAACACCCCCGGATCGCCCGAGGAGACCACCGCGACAGCGTGCCCCTGTTCTGCCAGCGCGCAGGCCAGCCGCGCACGAGCGGGTTCGTCGGTGTTGTCGCTGGCGTGACGCCGCTGGCCGTCGCGGACCGGGACGCGGTCCAGGTAGCGGCCGTAACCGATCAGATCCGTCGCGGCCGCCAGCTCTCGTCGGCTCTGCGGTGTCATCCAGTCGCGGTCGCCCGGTCCCAGACCTACTACCGAGACGGCTCCGGCCGTTGATCCGCGGCGCCGCCCGCCCGGCAGCATTGCCAGCGAGAAGTACGGCACGCTGGTTTCGTCGACGTCCGCGGCGGGCGATATGCGTTGTCCCGGGGTGCTGGCGCGCTCCACATAGAACGCGTCCTCAAGCTGTCCTGACGCCGAAAGTGCCTCACGCACATTGTGATACGAACGGCCCAGCTTGAGCACCACGGCGGCGTCGGCATCGGCAAGCCGGCGGGTCAGTTCGGCGACCGGCAGCGTGCCCGGCAACACCGACAGCACCTCGTCCCCGGCTACCAGCGGCGTCGCGATGGCCGCCGACGCGGCGCTCACCGACGTCACACCCGGCACGATGACTGCGTTGAACCGCTGCGTCAGCCGCGTGTGCAGGTGCATGTAGGAGCTGTAGAACAGCGGGTCGCCCTCGGCCAGTAGAGCCACATTGCGTCCGGCATCGAGGTGTGCGGCGATGCGCCGGGTGGCGTCGGCGTAGAAGTCCTCGAGCGCTTCGGCGTAGCCGCCGGGATGATCGGTCGTTTCGGTGGTCACCGGGTAGACCAGGTGTTCCTCGATCTGGCCGGGCCGCAGGTAGGGTTCCGCGATTCCGCGGGCGATGCTGCGGCCGTGGCGGGCGCTGTGATAGGCCACCACGTCGGCCTCGCCGATCACCCGGGCGGCCTTGACGGTCACCAACTCCGGGTCGCCGGGTCCCAGCCCGACCCCCCAGAGCGTGCCCCGCGTCGTCATTCGCGTTCGGCCGCAATCGCGTTGACGGCGGCGGCGGCCATGGCACTGCCTCCGCGGCGGCCTGTCACCACCAGATAGGACATCCCGCGCGGTCGGTCGATGAGCTCCTGCTTGGACTGGGCCGAGCCGACGAATCCGACCGGGCCGCCGAGCACCGCGACCGGCGCCGAGACCCCCTCGTCGATCAGTTCCAGCAGCCGGAACAGGGCGGTGGGCGCATTGCCGATCGCTAGCACCGCGCCGGCCAGCCGCTCAGCCCACAGCTCCACGGCGGCCGCCGAGCGGGTGGTGTGCCGGTGGGCCGCCAGATCGGCCGCCCGCGGATCGGCGACCAGGGACACGACCTGGTTGTCGGCGGGCAGCCGCGCGGTGGTGATCCCGGCGGCCACCATCGACGAATCGCACAGCACCGGGGCGCCGCCGCGCAGCGCGGCGCTGGTCCGGGTGACCACGTCGTCGGCGAAGGCGACGTGCTCGGCGACGTCGACCTGTCCGCAGGTATGGATCAACCGGACCACCACCCGCGCGACGTCGGCGGGGAATAGGGTCAGATCGGCTTCGGCCCGGATGGTCGCGAACGACTGACGGTAGATCTCGTCGGCGTCGCGCAGATAGTCGAGCACTCGCTCACCCTACGGCGTTGATTTGCGAAGCAGCCGATACCCGTCGCCGGTGGCCACCAGCACTTCGCCGGACGGCGGACTGCCGCAGGCCCGTTCGCAACCGACGAAGTGGCGGCGCCCCTCGAGAACAGGAGATTCCAGGTGCAACGCCTGAGCGGCGTCCGCTCGCACATCGGCGACCGAATGCGCGCAACCGGGGCTGCCCGTACAGGCGCTGACGGTCAGCCAGGGGGAGTTCTCGTCGAACACCAGGCCCAGCGGCGCGAGCACGCGGAGCGCGACGTCCGCCACCCCTTCGTCGAGGTCGCACACCAGCACCGATCGCCACGGTGTGATCACCAGCGGGGCCTCAACAGCGGCCAAGTACTCCGCGACGCGGGCGGGCAGCACCCCCAGCGGAACCGCGGCGCCCAACGCGACGCGGCCGTCTATCTGGGGTAGCCAACCGACCGGTGCTTTGGTGACGGGTGGGAAGGATTCGAAACTCAGTTCGGCACCGGGGACCAGTTCGCGGAGCTCATCCAATTCGTTTACCCGCCAAGCTTTTCCACGGATTTCGAGGAAGCGCATCGCGACGCCGACCAGCGTGCTGGCAACGTCGGTGACCGCCACCCTGACCCCGGTGTCCTGCCCTGCCAGCAGCAGCCCGCAGTCATCGTCGAGGAAGTACACACCGGCGTCTGCGCCCAGGCCGGACACGTCGGCGCGGCCGTCGTCGAGACTGAACCAAAACCGCCCGCCCAGCTCCGCGAGCCTGGGTTCGGCGCAGATCGCCGCGTCCAGCTCACCGACCCACTCCCGAACGTCGACATTCCCGCCGACCCGGCCAGACAGTGGCGACGCGACGATGTTGCGGACCCTTTCGTGCGTCGCCGACGGCAGTAGCCCGGCAGCAGCGATAGCGTCGCCAACCGCTGCCACGTCGGTGATCCCGCGCACCTGCACGTTGCCGCGGGCGGTCAGCTCCAGCGTTCCGGAGCCCAACCGGGTCGAGACGTCGGCGAGCGTCGCCAATTGCGCGGCGGTGATCATGCCGCCGGGCAGCCGGATCCGCGCCATAGCGCCATCGGCCGCCTGGTGCACCTGCAGAGCACCCGGGCAGGCATCGGTGTCGCGACCTCGGGGCATGGTTCACGGTACGTCCTTCGTCTAGAAGGCCGGCGGCTGGTTTCGAGCAGCGACGTGAGCGGCATTGAGAGCGCGATCGGCGTTGATCCGGTAGGAGCGGTCTTGATCGCGGGTCCGGTGGCGCTTGGGCATCATCAACGCCCGCTCGCCGGGTGGTCGGATCAACGTTGGCGCAGAAGGTAATTCGCCGGTGGGCAGGCACAAGGCGGGCAACACCGGCCGACTACCCGGGCGAGTTGTGTAGGTCTGCCCCCTTGGCGATGTCCATATCACGGTGCCGTCGGGGAGTTGCTCGTCGTGCCACGCTGTCCAGAAAGTCTTGAGGAATGATGTTTTCTGCATAAACATTTCAAGTTCGATGGATGCGTCAGGCCTAGCGGAGAGGGGATCGTGTGATCGACATCGCAGCACTCTGCGGGCTGGTCGCAGTTGGGGAACCGGCAGGTCATGTCGCGGCACCGCACGAACATGTCCAGCGCTGCCGACGGGCGGTAACCCGACTCCGGTTCGACGCGGTTGCCCGGATGGATCGTCGGCCGAAGCTGTGCACCATTTCGGATGAGCTCGGCTAGTAGCGGCGCAGGCACCACACCACCACTCGTGATCAACGCAGCCGGCCGCTTCTTGGGTGGCGCTGGTTCGGGTGGGGCGTCGGTCGCTGACGCGTCGGCGACGACGTGGATAACCACGCAGGACGCCCGCTGGTCGTGATCGGCACCGGCGGCGCAGCTACTGCTTTCGCAGCGGCAGGCAAGCCGCTCGGCCCCGGCGGCCAGCGCGCCCAACGCGTCGGCGCGGCGCTGGCTGAAGGTCCGCGGGTCCTGCTCGCAGACATCGTGGGCCATCTGGGTGAGGCGCCGGTCGAGCGCGGCGGCATCGGTGGCGTACATCCGGCCCCACAGGGCGGCGGTGCCGGATTCGTCATTTGCCTGGTCGATGACCAATTCGCGGCTGCGATGCTCATGGGTGCGCCGCAATGCGCCCGGGTCGTAGTAATCCACCACGGTGTTGATGGCCTGTGCCGTCTTGGTTGCCGATAGCGGTCCGAATCGTGCCGCGTCCTGGGCCAATGTCTCATCGACCAGCCGCAACGTCTCGAGGTCCTTGATGAGATCGGTATGCCACACGATGGTCGACGCCAGCCGTGCGCTGATCGTCCCCTGGGCGAAGAGCGCCGCCACTCGAGGCAGCCGATTGTGTAGTGCCACAGCCAGATACATCTGGCCCGATGCCATCCGGTGGCTGATGCCCTGTGCGGCGCCGACTTCAGCGGCCATGGCATCCCAGTTATCGCACGACCAGTGCGCGCAGTCGGTGGGGCCATCGGCGTGGCGGCGCACCCACTCGGCGATGGCGGCGAGTCGACGCGCTGACGCGACGGCTTCCGCCCGGGCCCACTCGGAGATCGCGGCGACCACCACAGCGTCGTCGGCGCTCTGCAGTGCCTCAGTATCAAACCGAGTATCCAACCAGCATTCGCGCATGTGTTCGATTTTAGTTGGGTGCGGATGACACCGAGAGCCGCGTTGACTCGTCTTAAATGCGCGCGAAACGCCTCTTCGTTGCCTCACTGAGAATGCGCGCGTACGTCCGTTAAATGGGGTTGACGTTGGCCGAGCGTATGGCAATCACCGAGACGACCGCGACGCGCTACCAGGGGGCGAGTAAGCGCGGTAAGGGCGCGATCCTCGACGAGTTGTGCGCCAACACCGGCTGGCACCGCAACCATGCCCGTAAGGCGCTCAAAGCAGCGTTGCAGCCCAAAATCGTGACGCCAAGGAGTCCTCGTCCATCGAAGTACGGGCCGGATGTGATTGCCGCATTGGCGGTGTGCTGGACCGTGCTCGGAATGCCAGCCGGTAAGCGGCTGGCGCCGATGTTGGGCGAACTCGTGGCGGTCTTGCGCCATTTCGGGGAGCTGGCCATCGACCAGGACACCGCGAAACTGTTGGTGTCGATGTCGGCGGCCACCATCGATCGCCGCCTGGCCGGTGAACGAGCTAAGTATCAACTCAAAGGACGTGTCTGCACCAAGCCGGGATCGCTGCTGAAAAGTCAGATTCCGGTGCGCACCTGGGCCGAATGGGACGACGCGCGACCTGGGTTCGTCGAGATCGACCTCGTCTCCCACGACGGCGGCAACCCCGCCGGTGCGTTCGCGTTCACGCTGACGGTCACCGACATCGCCACCGGCTGGACCGAGAACCGCTCAGTGCCCAGCAAGGCCGCCCCGTGCGTCCTTCGCGCACTCAATGACATCGCCTACAAGATGCCGTTCCCAATCCAGGGGGTGGACTCTGACAACGGATCAGAATTCATCAACATCCACTTGCTGCAATGGTGCCAACGCCACCAGATCACCTTCACCCGCGCGCGGCCGGCCAACAAGAACGACGGCTGTCACGTCGAGCAGAAGAACTGGGCGGTGGTGCGCACCGTGGTCGGCTACCACCGCTACGACACCGCTACAGAACTGTTGCTACTCAACGAAATTTGGCAGCTGCAGTCCAAGATGACCAACTACTTCTACCCGCAACAGAAACTGATATCCAAAGTCCGCAACGGCGCCAAGGTGGCCAAGAAGCACGACATCGCCGCCACCCCGTTCCATCGCGCGATCGATCACCCGACCATGACCGTGGAGCGCATAGTGGCGCTGACCCGGACCTACTCCCTGATCAATCCCGCCGCCACCCAGCGCCAAATCCAAGCCTTGACCGCTCAGCTCCTCACACTGACCACCAGCAAAGCTGGACCCGCCACCAAAGCCCAAGTTAACAAGCGCGCACGTTCACGTGAGGCAACGAATCCGCCTTCACGCGCATCTTGACATGAGGCAACAGGATGACACCGAGAGCATCGAAGCCTTCGCCTGTGGATAAAAGCCCAACTGTGGATAACTCGAAAAGATGTGAACCTGCACATTTTGGTTCGCGGCGCCGATACTGTTTGCGCAGACCAGCGAGAGGTCAGGTGGTTGTCGTGGCACCGAAGCGTGCACTGAAAATCGCGATCATCGGCGCCGGAATGTCGGGCATCTGCATGGCGGTCAAGCTGCAGGACGCCGGCATCGACTCCTTCACCATCTTCGAGAAGGCCGACGACGTCGGAGGCACCTGGCGCGACAACACGTATCCCGGTCTTACCTGCGATGTCCCTTCGCGGTACTACTCCTACTCGTTTCGGCCCAACCCCGATTGGTCGCGCCTGCTGCCGCCCGGTCCCGAGATCCAGGTGTATTTCCGGCAGGTGGCCGAGGAGCGCGGCATCCGTCCGCACATCCGGTTCGGCACCGACGTCACCAGGGCCGAATACGACGACGGGCGGTGGCGGCTCACCACCGCCGACGGCGAGGAGACGTTCGACGTGCTCATCACCGCGACCGGAGTCCTGCGGGTGCCTCGCTATCCGGAGATTACCGGGCTGGAGACGTTCGCCGGCCCCGCGTTCCATTCATCGCGATGGGATCATTCGATTTCCCTGCCGGACAAGCGGATTGGTTTGATTGGGACGGGCTCGACGGGTGTGCAGATTGTCGCGGAGCTCGGCGGCAAGGTGCATGGTCTGAAGGTTTTCCAGCGCACCGCGCAGTGGGTCTGCCCGGTACCCAACCTGCGCTACTCAGCCCTGACCCGGGCCGCGCTGCGTCGTTGGCCGAGGCTGAACGAGCTGCCCTACCGGTTCTGGGGGAAGTACGTGCGGACTATGTTCGGCTCGGCGCCGATCCGCCCGGGTTTCCCGCGTAAGTGGTTCACATTCCTGTGCCGGTGGAACCTGCGGCTCTCGGTGCGCGACCCGCAGTTGCGGGCGAAGCTCACTCCGAAGGACCTGCCGATGTGCAAGCGGATGATCTTCGCCGGCCACTACTACCGCTCCGTCCGCCAGCCCGGGGTCGAGGTGATCACCGACGCGCTCGATCACATCGAGCCCAGCGGCGTCGTCACCGCCGACGGCACCCTGCACGAACTGGACCTCCTGGTCTATGCCACCGGATTCGACGCCCGTGCCTACGTGCGCCCGCTGACGGTGATCGGGGAAGGTGGGCTCACCCTGGACGAGGCTTGGGCCGACGGTCCGATGGCCTACCGGTCGGTCGCGGTTCCTGGGTTCCCCAATCTGTTCATGCTGATGGGCCCGCATTCACCGATCGGCAACCAGTCACTCGTCCCGATCGCCGAGGACCAGGCCGACTATGCGATGTGGTGGATCAATCAGCTCCGCGACGGTGTGGTGCGTACCGCCGCACCGACCGAAGCGGCCACCAAGGAATACAACGAAAGCATGAAAGCCGCTATGCCGCAGACGATCTGGGTCACTGGCTGCAGCAGCTGGTACCTCGGCAAGGACGGTCTACCCGAGCTGTTCCCCTGGACACCGGACACCCACCGCGAGCTCTTGCGCCAACCCGAGCCCGCCGACTTCGACGTGCGCACCGCCTGACGGGGTACGTTCAGTGGTCCGGTAGCTGGGCCGGCGCAGTCGCCGAGCTCATCTTCGATTCTTCCCAAGGGCAGTCGCTGGCGGCCGATCGTCCGATGACGCTCGCGGCGTCCTTGAGACTGAATCCGCCGTCGTGGGCGATGGTGAGGGAAAGCCGGAAAATGTCCCCACCGGTCTGGGCCTTGTCGAGCGCCGCGCACACCGTCTTACCGTTGCGGCTGACGTAGTCGTCCAGGGGGCCGGCGTGAGCCACCGCCGGAGCGAGCATGGAAGTGGCCGCGACGGCGAGCAGCGGCCCGGCCATGTACAGGGTCCTCACTTCACCTCCGACGGGGCGGGTGAACTCCGACCTCAAGCTATCAAGTCGGTGCCGCCGGTGCGGTATGAGTTTGATATGACTTCTTCGAGATGACCTGCGGTGCAATCAGTTTGACATCTGGATGAAACGTGGTGGACACAAATTCAGGACGTCCCCGTGCGCCGGGCATAGGCCGTGCGCTCGTCGGTTCGGAGCTCGCTGGTGCAAACGCGGTCCGTCCCTAGCGCGCGTCCAATCGCCTCCGATACGCGTTGCGGCATGAAACGCTGCGCCGAGATGACGATGCCGATCGAACGGGGAACGAAAACGCGTGGTTTCGGTTTGGCGATCACTCCGACTACCGCCCGGGCCACGTCTTCCGGTTCGGCATTCTTGAAGCCCCTCGCGTGTCCGAAACCGGCAATCATCTCGGTATTCGTCAAGGTCGGCATGATCACCGAGAAGTGCACGCCGCGTCCGCGGTTTTCCATGCGGACGGTGTCGGTGTACCCGAGCACGGCATGCTTTGTGGCGCCATAGGTTGCGAGACCCGCGGCCGGCAGCACGCTACCCAAGGAGCCGATGTTGATGACGTGACCGCGACCGCGGGCCAACATCCGTTGTGCGCCCAGCTTGGTACCCAGCATCACGCCCCAGATGTTGACATCAAGCACCCGCCTCGAGACTGCTTCGTCCTCGTCGACCGCGTTACCGACCGCGATAAGGCCGGCGTTGTTCACCAATACGTCGATCGGTCCCAGTTGGTCTTCGACGTTGTCGAGGAACTCGGTGAACGACTGGCGATCGGTGACGTCCAATCCGCGGCAAACCCGCAACCCCAATCGGCTACCGGCGTCCTTGACGGCGGCTTCGTCGATATCTCCGATGGCGACCTTGGCGCCCATACTGTGCAGGGCCGTGGCGATAGCAAGGCCGATTCCGCGCGCACCACCAGTGACGGCGACTGTCTTTCCGGCAACAGACCCAGGTTTCACCACAGGGTTTTTCTACTCCGATTCCGGGGTTGGATCCATGTCATTTGGGCACACTCGTTCCCGTGCGGACGGTGGAGTACGCCCCGGGGCGGTTAGCCGACGTCTTTGGCGATTCATCGCAACCCACGATCCTGCTGTGGCACGGCATGCAGAGCGATGCCCGTGCGGCCGTCCGGCCCCTAGCCGGTTTGCTCGCGGGCCACGGTGCGGCAGTCGTGGCGCCGGATTGGAACTCCCATGCCCGCGACGGCGGGCGCGCGGATCTGTTGCGGTCGGTTGACTTCACCAGAAAACGTGCCAACGGCTCCCACGGCATCGTGCTGGTGGGCTGGTCTTTGGGCGGTGCTGCCGCGGCGGGCTTGACGATCGATGCAGCGCGCTTCGATGTCGAGCTCTCACACACGATTTGCCTAGCCGGCGCGTTCATGGCCCGCGACCCGATCTCCGGTCGACCAGTGACCGACTCGCTGTCACCAGACCACGTTGGTGCGCCGTTCACGTTGATGCACGGTCTCGCAGATGATGCGGTGCCGGTGGCGGCCAGCCGAGCGTTCGCCGCCAGCCTCGACCGAATCGGTTGGCCGGTAGATTTGGTGGAGTTGGCGGCCGATCACGGGTCGATCGCCGGCGCCGAGTATGACCAGGTCGCCGACCGCTACCTACCTGCGACGGGCGGAGAGGCGCAACTCGTGGCGGGCGAGGTCGCCGCTCGGATCGCAGCGACACTACGGTACGAATGATGGGTGGCCGAGCCAACCGTCCTGCTGCTGTCGACGTCTGACACCGACCTGATCAGCGCCCGATCCAGCGGCAAGAACTATCGGTGGGCCAACCCGTCGCGCCTGTCCGACACACAACTTCCCGACCTGCTGGCCGACGCGGCGATCGTGGTGGTCCGCATCCTGGGCGGCTACCGCGCCTGGCAAAGCGGCATCGACGCGGTGATCGCCCGTGGCATCCCGACCGTGCTGGTCAGCGGCGAACAGGCGGCCGACGCCGAGTTGACCGGCCTGTCCACGGTCGCGGCCGGCATCACGGTGCAAGCCCACATCTACCTGGCACACGGTGGCGTGGACAACCTGCGTCAGTTGCACTCCTTCTTGACCGACACCCTGCTGATGACCGGCTTCGGCTTCACGCCGCCCGTGGTGACCCCCACCTGGGGTGTGCTGGACCGGCCGGACGCCGGTGCAACCGGCCCGACGATCGCGGTGCTGTACTACCGCGCACAGCACCTAGCCGGCAACACCGCCTACGTCGAGTCGCTGTGCCGGGCGATCGACGATGCGGGCGCGCGGCCGCTACCCGTCTACTGTGCCTCGTTGCGCACCGCCGAACCCGACCTGCTGCAACGACTCGGCGACGCGGACGCGATGGTGGTCACCGTGTTGGCCGCCGGGGGACTGAAGCCCGCCACGGTCTCCGCCGGTGGCGATGACGACAGCTGGAACGTCGAACACCTTGCGGCCCTGGATATTCCGATCCTGCAAGGCTTGTGTCTGACCAGCGCCCGCAGCCAGTGGTATGCCAACGATGACGGCCTCAGCCCGCTCGATGTGGCCAGTCAGGTCGCCGTGCCCGAATTCGACGGCCGCATCATCACAGTTCCGTTCTCATTCAAAGAGATTGACGACGACGGGTTGATCTCCTATGTTGCCGACGCGGAGCGTTGCGCGCGGGTCGCGGGTCTGGCGGTGCGACACGCGCAACTGCGGCATGTCGCCCCCGCCGACAAACGGGTGGCCCTGGTGTTCTCGGCGTATCCCACCAAGCACGCCCGCATCGGCAACGCGGTCGGCCTGGACACCCCGGCCAGCGCCGTCGCACTGCTGCGGGCCATGCGCGATCACGGGTATCAGGTGGGCGACCTGCCCGGTGTCGAGAACGCCGACGGCGACGCGTTGATCCACGCCTTGATCGAACGCGGCGGACAAGACCCCGACTGGCTCACCGAGGGCCAACTCGCCGGCAACCCCATTCGGGTGTCCGCCAAGGATTACCGCGAATGGTTCGCCACCCTGCCCGACGAGCTCACCGAGGCCGTGCAGCGGCACTGGGGGCCGCCCCCGGGAGAGCTGTTCGTCGACCGCAGCCACGATCCCGACGGCGAAATCGTCATCGCCGCAATGCAAGCCGGCAACGTGGTGTTGATGGTCCAGCCGCCCCGCGGCTTCGGGGAAAACCCGGTCGCCATCTACCACGACCCGGACCTACCGCCCAGCCACCACTACCTGGCGGCCTACCGCTGGCTGGATGCCGGATTCGGCTCGCACGCCGTGGTGCACCTGGGCAAGCACGGCAACCTGGAGTGGCTGCCGGGCAAGACGCTGGGCATGTCGGCGGCCTGCGGATCCGACGCCGCGCTGGGCAACCTGCCGCTGGTCTACCCGTTCCTGGTCAACGACCCCGGAGAGGGCACCCAGGCCAAGCGGCGAGCACACGCGGTTCTCGTCGACCACCTGATCCCGCCGATGGCGCGCGCCGAAACCTACGGTGACATCGCGCGTTTGGAGCAGTTGCTCGACGAGCACGCCAACGTCGCCGCGCTGGATCCCGGCAAGCTGCCCGCGATCCGCCAGCAGATCTGGACGCTGATCCGCGCAGCGAAGATGGACCACGACCTGGGACTGACCGAGCGACCGGAAGAAGACTCGTTCGACGACATGATCCTGCACATCGACGGCTGGTTGTGCGAGATCAAGGATGTCCAGATCCGCGACGGGCTACACATCCTCGGCCAAAAGCCAACGGGGGAGGCCGAACTCGACCTGGTGCTAGCCATCCTGCGGGCCCGCCAGCTGTTCGGTGGCGAGCACGTCCTCCCCGGCCTGCGGCAGGCGCTCGGTTTGGCCGAGGATGGCACCGACGAGCGGTCCTCGGTGGACCAGGCTGAGGCCGCCGCCCGGCACCTGGTCGCGGCGCTGCAGGCCGCCGGGTGGGATCCGGATGCCGTCGACCGGCTCACCGACAACGCAGACGTCGCAGCGGTGCTGCGGTTCGCGGCCACCGAGGTGGTGCCGCGGCTGGCCGGCACTGCGTCCGAAATCGAGCAGGTATTACGAGCTTTGGACGGCCACTTCATCCCGGCCGGCCCTTCCGGTTCCCCACTGCGCGGCCTGATCAACGTGCTGCCCACGGGTCGCAACTTCTATTCCGTCGACCCCAAGGCGATACCGTCCCGGCTGGCGTGGGAAGCCGGTGTGGCGCTGGCGGACTCGCTGCTGGATCGCTACCGCAACGACCACGGGCAGTGGCCGCAGTCGGTTGGCCTGTCGGTCTGGGGTACCTCGGCGATGCGCACCGCAGGCGACGACATCGCCGAAGTGTTTGCGCTGTTGGGCGTTCGGCCGGTCTGGGATGACGCGTCGCGGCGGGTCGTCGGCCTGACGCCGATCCCGCTGGCCGAGCTGGGGCGCCCGCGGATCGATGTGACGGTGCGGATCTCCGGGTTTTTCCGCGACGCCTTCCCACATGTCGTGACCATGCTCGACGATGCGGTGCGGCTGGTCGCCGACCTCGACGAGCCCGCCGACGACAACTACGTGCGCGCGCACGCGCAAGCCGACCTGGCCCAGCACGGCGACGCACGGCGCTCCACCACAAGGATTTTCGGCTCCAAGCCGGGGACCTACGGTGCCGGGTTGCTGCAGCTGATCGATAGCCGCAACTGGCGAGACGACGCCGACCTCGCGCAGGTGTACACCGCGTGGGGCGGATTCGCGTACGGCCGCGGCCTGGACGGCCGCGAGGCGGTCGACGACATGAACCGCCAATACCGGCGCATCGCGGTGGCCGCCAAGAACACCGACACCCGCGAACACGACATCGCCGACTCCGACGACTATTTCCAATATCACGGCGGCATGGTGGCCACGGTGCGGGCACTCACCGGCCAGGCGCCGGCTGCCTACATCGGCGACAACACCAGGCCCGACGCGATCCGTACCCGCACGCTGTCCGAGGAGACCACCCGGGTGTTCCGCGCCCGAGTGGTCAATCCTCGCTGGATGGCCGCGATGCGCCGGCACGGGTACAAGGGCGCATTCGAGATGGCCGCAACCGTCGACTATCTGTTCGGTTACGACGCCACCGCCGGGGTGATGGCCGACTGGATGTACGAACAGCTCACCGAGCGCTACGTTTTGGACCCGGAGAACCGCAAGTTCATGGCCGAGTCCAACCCGTGGGCGCTGCACGGCATGGCCGAACGGCTGCTGGAGGCCGCCGGCCGCGGCATGTGGGCCGATCCGCAACCGGACACCCTCGACGGGTTGCGCCAGGCGCTGCTGGAAACTGAGGGTGACCTGGAGGGCTAATTCCCAGCGCGAGCAGACACAAAAGCGCCGAAATCCCCGGCGTGTCGGGGGTTTTTGCGTCTGCTCGCGCTGGGTGCCTTACACGAAATCCGAGCCGCCGTCCACGTTGACCGTGGCCCCAGTGACGTAGCCGTTTCGGCGGGACGCCAAGTAAGCGGTGAGGGAGGCGACCTCTTCGGGCAGTCCGGCACGGCCGAGGTCGCAGGGCTGGTGAAAGTTATTGTCGATCCAGGTCATAACGTCGACAGGGTTAGTGGCGTCCAGGCCGTCGGCGGCGAGAATGTCTTTGAGGTTTTCGGTGAAGCTGGCGGTCACGATAGTTCCAGGGCAGACGCAATTTACCAGGATACCGTCGGCGGCAAGGCTTTTGGACAAGTTCTTGGTGATGCTCGCCAAGGCCGCCTTCGATGCCGTATAGGCGACGATCCGCGGGTTCTGCCGCTGAATCGAGTGTGCGGAGAAGGTCACTATGCGGGCCCATTCCGCCGAGCGCAGCAGCGGCAACGAGGCGCGGATCGCTCGCACCGCCGACATCGTGCCAAGCGCGAACGTATCGCCCCACCCCGCGTCGTCCATCTGCTCGAAATAGCCGTCGCCCGGCCCGATCGTGTGGACCAGACAATTGAGTCGACCCCAACGCTCGGCCACTGCGGCGAATCCATCGGCGATGGACTGGGCATCAGTCATATCGACGCTGATTCCCACGGCGTCCGGGGCGCCGGCCTCGCGCAGCACCGCCACCGCGTCGTCGAGAGCTTCCCGCCCTCTGGCCATCACCGCTACGTTGGCTCCTTCGGCCGCCAGGGTTTGGGCAACGGCCAGCCCCATTCCCTTGCTGCCGCCGGTGACCACGGCCGTCGACCCACCGAAACCCAGATCCATCGATAGTCTCCTTTGATCCTTGCTTAGCGCGTTACACCCAGCCCGCGCAGACAGAAACGCAGAATGCGTTCACGCAGTTCATCGCGGTCGCAATCGCCAGTCGCCCAGTGTTCGTTGATACCCGCCCACACCACGCCGTGGATTAACTGGGCGTCGGTCTCCGGGTCGATGTGGCGAAACACCCCGGCCCGCAGACCGCGCTGAAGCGCGTCGCGCAGCGGCTTGAGCATTTCTGCGTAGGCGGGCTGAACCAGGCCGGGGGACTGCGATTGAGCTTCCAGCGACAGGCGGCGCAAATCGGATCCGATGCTTTCATCAAACGCCAGGTCCAGTCGGCCGTCGATCCACGCCGTCACCGCCTCGATCTCCGTTGTGGCAGTGCTCATCCGGCGTCGTAACCGCCGCTTCTCGACTCGCGCGGTCTCCAGGAAGACCGCGGCAACGAGTTCTTCCTTGGAGTCGAAATGGCGATAGAACGCGCGGGTGCTCAATCCGGCTCGTTCCAGGACCGTGGCGACGCTGAGTCCTCGAACTCCCTGTTCCTGCAAGGTCGTTGACGCGGCAGCGAGGATCTCGCGGCGCACCGTGGGGTCGGGACCCAGTTTGTCTCTTCGCCGCGTGCGAGGTGCGCTCGCGTCAGGCAGTTGCATCGTAGGTGTCGAGGTAGTCCGCGAACCGCTCGCGCACGCCTTCGGGGGTCAGGCCGTAGTCGGCCAGGTCGTATTCGTGAGTGCCACGGGAGCCGGGTCTGTGCCCCTGCGCCCACTGCGTGACGGCCTGCAGGGTGGCATCGGTGAAGGTCAAACCCAGCGACTCGTAACTGGTTTGCAGCGTGCCTATCGGATCGGTTTGCAGATCGGCGAAGGAGACGTCCGTGAATCGATCGTCGCCCATCCGGCGGCGGAAATCCATTGCGCGCCGGACAGCTTCGACCCAGCTGTCGAGTTGCTCGGCGCCAAGCTCCTTCGCGTCGTTGCGGTCGCTGCTCCAGCTGCGCACGTACTGGATGAGGCTGCACACCGAGCCCAACACCTTGGCCGGATCGCGGTGACTCCACAGGAATTTGGCGTTGGGGTAGGCCTCGACGAGCGCCTCGAGCGCGAACATGTGCACGGGCGTCTTGAGGTGCCACAGCACCGGTGGGCAATGCCATTGCAGCAGCTTGAGTACCCGCCGGTGAAAGGTGTAGGTCTCGCGCATGTCGCAGTGCATCACCCACGCCAGATATGCGGGCGCGCGCACGACGCCGTCGAAGTGGAAGGTGCGGAAACTCATGCCCATCAGGTCCTGGCATTCGGTCGGGGCGCTGGCCTCGGAGTTGTGCATCGTCTTCATCAGCGGGAACATGTCGTCGAGCATCTTCAGGCCGTCCTCGGCCTGCGCGATCCGCGGGTCGGTGTGTTGGGTGGCGGCCTCCGGCGGCGGTGTGGGTGCCTGGGATTCCCACGTGCGCAGGGACCGGAACTGAGGATCGGCGGCCACCAGTTGGCTCAGCGCGGTGGTCCCGGTGCGGGGCAAGCCGATTACGAAGACTGGGCCGCCGACCTCCTGGTCGTCGATCTCGGGGTGCTCGCGGTAGGCGTCCTCGATCTTGAGGCGCTGAATCAGGGCGTTGCTGATGGTCGCGTGCTGGATGACCTGGCCGATGTCGTTGAGGTCCGCTTCGGTGTTCAGCGCTTCCACGATGCGTTCGAGGCCCTCGCGATAATAAGGCGAGCCGAAGTCCTCGAGACCCGTTGCGGCACAAGCTCCTTCTTCTAACTCGTTGGCATCGAACGTCATTGTCCGAACCTTTCCCGTACGGCGCGGCGGCGTGCCGCGAGGATGGATTTCCGTTCTTCTGGGGTGACCGTGGTTGTGTCCGAGGGCAATTCCGCATGAATGGCATCGAACGCCACCACCCGCGTCGACGGCGTGGGCGCGGTTGCGGTGCGCACGCAGCGCAGGATGATCGGCCCGTTGCTGTGGCCGGCGGTATCAAGCCAATTCGCCACCCCCGGGTCGCGGGCACACAGCACCACGCGCACCAGGCCGTCGGAATCGACGACAGCCTGGTGGGCGTTCAGGCTGGACTGGTGGCGCCCATAGTGGATGGTCTCCCACCACGGATTGCCGATCGAGAAGCTCCAGTAAATGCCTTCGGGTGGTTCGACTTCGACGATGAGCGCCTCGTCTGGACGCAGCTCCCAACGACCGATCACCGGCCGGTTTTCCGCGGCGGCACCCATCTCGCTGCGATCGATCGGCGGCAGGAAGCCGTTGGTCGGTGCTGCGGCGCCGAATTGCAGAAAGAACTTCAGGTTGTCGTGGACGAAGTCGCCCAGGGCGACCAGCTGTCGCGACACCGCCACCCCCGGGTCGACCGGACGTTCGTCGGACTGCACCGCGTCGCCCAGCCGCTCGATGCGCAGCGACGATGCCACCTCGATGTCCCAGTCGTAGAAGAAGTGCCGCACCGTCAGCGTGGGATGGTCGCCATCGATGCGCATCCAATTTCCGGCTTGCTGATCGGCAGACAGCACCACCTCGAAGTTTCCGTCGGAGTCAACCTCAAGTTCGTCGACCAGTTCGTTCGCGGTTGCCGCGATGCCGTTCATCGTCTGTAGCCCGACGTACCGCGCGGTGCCGCGGTTGCCGAACAGTCGGTAGCTCTCGCCGCCGCGCAGTACGGCGCGGGTGTAGATGCAGTCGGGGCACTCCATTCCCCAGGTCACGGCGTCGTCGGTGCTGGTGGCGGCGACAGACAGGATCGGATCCGGGTCGAACCGCAACACCTCGTCGATACCCGCCGCGAGCAGCACGAGCAGGTGCCGCATCCCCGCGGCGAGATCGGCCGGATTTCGATTCGCCGGGTCTGATTCGACCACCCGCGCGGATTCACGGAGCCGATCCAACAAATGCGACCACGCCGACACCGGACCGGTGCTGACGTCTTCAGGGTCGCCCGACCCGGAATTTAATGCCGCCTCCGCGATCGAGAACGGCAACCATGCCAGCGGCTTCGGGTCGCTCACGTTGTCCCTGCTTCCGTCGGCCCAAGGAACTCTAAGTACTTTAACTGAAAACAATATTTTCATTTAACAGAGCGGAATGTCAACGGGGTAGGTTGGCACGGTGACGCCCACGTTCGCCGACCTCGCCAAGACGCAATACATCCTGCTGACCACGTTCACCAAGGACGGCCGGCCCAAGCCCACTCCGATCTGGGCGGCTGTCGATGGTGACAGGCTGCTGGTGATCACCGGCGGAGGCTCGTGGAAGGTCAAGCGGATCCGCAACACGCCCCGCGTAACGATGGCCACCTGCACCATGGGTGGCCGCCCGACGAGCGAGGCCGTTGAGGGCACCGCGGCCGTCCTGGACGCGTCGCAGACGGGCGCGGTCTACGACGCGATCGGCAAGCGGTACGGCATCGTGGGCAAGGTATTCAACTTCTTTAGCAAGCTGCGCGGCGGCATGGAAAACAACGTCGGTCTCGAGCTCAAAGTGGCCCCGGCCTGATGGTGGCGACCCGCTTCGCCCGGCGAGCCGCGCTCGCGATCGCCACGGGCCTGATGGTGGCGACCCGCTTCGCCCGGCGAGCCGCGCTCGCGATCGCCACGGGCCTGATGGTGGCGACCCGCTTCGCCCGGCGAGCCGCGCTCGCGATCGCCACGGGCCTGAGCTGACGCCGATGAGCACCGTCCTGATCCCGATCCCGGACCGTGATTTCGACCCGACGGAGGTCGCGGTCAGCTGGCGTGTCTTGACCCGCAATGGTCACCGTGTCGTCTTCGCCACCGAGACCGGCACGCCCGGGGTTGCCGACGACATCATGGTCAGCGGCCGTGGCCTGGACATCTGGTCCGCGCTACCGGGACTGGGCGCCATTCCGCTGGTCGGACTGGCGCTGCGGGCGAACAAGGACGGTCGCGAAGCATACCGGGACATGTTGGGCTCCAACGAATTTCAGCATCCGGTCAGCTGGGCTCAGGCCAGCTTAGACGGCATCGACGCGTTGCTGCTACCCGGCGGTCACCGCGCCCGCGGAATGCGTAGCTTCATCGACAGCGAGATCTTGCAACGGCTCGTCATCGACGCCTTTGCCCGCGGGATGGTCGTGGCCGCGATCTGTCACGGCGTGCTACTCGCCGCGCGCAGCGTGGATCCCGCCACCGGTCACTCGGTGCTCTACGGACGCAAGACCACCGCGCTGACCTGGGCGCTGGAGCGTACCGCCTGGCGCCTCACCCGGGTCACCCGCTTCTGGGATCCCAACTACTACCGCACCTACACCGAGGAACCCGGCCAACCCGGCGGGTACATGTCGGTGCAGTCGGAAGTCACTCGGGCCCTTCAAGATCCGGCCGATTTCTGCGACGTCACCCGCGGATCGCCGCAGTGGCGGCTCAAGACCTCCGGCATGGTCCGAGACACGGCGACCGACTCGCGTCCGGCGTTCGTTGTCGACGACGGCACTTACGTGTCGGCGCGCTGGCCGGGTGACACCCACACCTTTGCGACGGTCCTGTCCGAGAAGCTGCAGGCTCAGACGTCGTAAGGGCCCATCTGTTTCGCCGTGAACGCGTGCGGTACTTGGCTAACACCGGTTCGAGCCTAGGTTCTCGCGTCCGCCCGCAGGTGCTCGCTAAAGAACGTGAAGACGCGGCTCCACGCGTCTTCGGTCGCGGTTTGGTCGTAGCCGAACCCCGCGATGCGAAGCATCGGCTGGGCGGGGAGTTTGTTCGCGAAGCCGTGCCCCGCGCCGGGGTAGGACTTGATATCGGCGGTGATGTGCTTGCTCGTGGTCACTTCGCGCAATTTCTTGGGTGCGCCGACACCCAGCGGGTCGCGGCTGCCGAAGCTCGCCACAATCGGGCAGGCCCCGTCCAGCGTCTCGGCGAGATTGCGCGGCAGCGGAGTGCCGTAGAACGGTGCCGAGGCGCCAAAACCTTTGGGCGACATGACGAGTGCGAATCCGCCGCCCATGCAGAAGCCTGCGATGCCGACCCGCCCGGAGCATTCCCGCATCGCCAGCAGGTGATCGCGCGCGGCCAGAATGTCATCAAGGGCGCGGCCTCGTTTGGTCAGCAGCTCACGCATGACTCGCATGACGCAGCGGGCCCGGCCGCCCCGCGCGAACATGTTCGGCGTCAGTGCGACGTACCCGGCCCGCGCGATGTGGTCGTTGGTGGACTCCATGTCGGGGCGGTAGCCGATCGCATCGTGGATCACCACCACGCCTGGCCACGGGCCGTTGCCCGGGGGAATACTGAGCAACGCGTCGATCGGTCCGTCGGGGGTGTCGATCTCAATCGTGGTCATCCGATTTGCGGCGTGGAAACCCCTGGCTTTAGCCGGAGGAGGAAACGCCGCCTCCTTTCTATGGATAGCTTGTCGGTGGTGTTGCCTAGGTTGTTGGTGTGTGCAGGTTTCGGTTACTTCCCAGCCCTGAGCAAGCTGCAGTATTGGCCGAACACTGTCGCCATGCCCGGTATGTGTGGAATCTTGCCATCGAGCAGCAACTGCACTGGCAGCCGGGCCGCCAATCGCCCGGGTACAACGAGCAATGCGCCCAGTTGACCGCGGCGCGCGCTGAATACGACTGGCTGGCGGCCGGGTCGCAGACTGTGCAGCAGCAGGCGTTGCGGGACTTCGCCCAGGCGATGTGCAACTTCTTTCACGGCACCCATCGTCGCCCGACCTGGCGCAAAGCCGGCACGCATGAAGGTTTCCGGCAGGTCGGAGTCAAACCGCGCCACATCAAACGGCTCAACCGCCGCTGTGGGCAGGTGTGGATACCCAAGGTCGGCTGGGTGAAATTCCGCCGGACGCGCACGATTGCCGACACCGTGAAGTCGTACCGCGTCACAGTGGATCGCTCGGGGCGCTGGCACATCGCTTTTGCCGCCCTCCCCGACCCGATCCCGGGGCCTGGCGATGGCAGCGTGGTGGGTGTGGATCGCGGCGTGGCGGTCTCGGTGGCGCTGTCCAGCGGGGAGCTGCTGCGTGTTCCTGGTCTTCGTGCTGGCGAAACCAAGCGGTTGCGCCGGTTGCAGCAGCGTTTGGCCCGGGCGCGGCGCGGATCGCATCGGCGTGCACGAACCAAGCTGGCTATTGCGCGGGTGCGCGCCCGCGAAGCAGATCGCCGCCGTGACTGGGTGGAAAAGACCAGCACCGATCTGGCGCGCCGCTTCGACACCATCCGCGTCGAAGACTTGAAGGTGCGCGCGATGACCCGCTCGGCACGCGGCACTCCTGAATGCCCGGGCACCCGCGTCGCGCAGAAACGCGGACTCAACCGTGAGATCAGCCGCCAAGGGTGGGGAGTGCTGGTGGCCCGGTTGCAGCACAAGGCCGCAGGCCGACTGGAATTTGTTCCCGCAGCGTATACGTCGCAACGATGCTCTTATTGTGGGCACGTCACGCCCGAAAACCGCAAGAGCCAAGCGGTTTTCCGGTGTGTCGCCTGCGGTGCGGGGCCGTGCAATGCCGACGTGAACGCCGCACGCAACATCGCCGCCGGACGGGCGGTGACAGCACGGGGAGACCTCGGCGCTAGCCGGTCTGCGAACCGTGAACCTCAACTCTGTTCTCCTGCCGCCTAGGCGACACGGGGTTGGAATCCACCGGCTTAAGCGCGGTGGAGGACGTCAAACCGTTATCTAACTGCAGTCGCGATGTGCGCCGAAACAGGAACTTCCGCTCGGTCCGCGGACGTTGGCTGCACATGATGCGGCGGTTGTTACTCACTTACGCCGTCGTCGAGCTCATTGTGCTCATCGGGCTTGCGGCGACGATCGGCGTCGGCTGGACCTTGTTGGTGCTGTTGGCCACGTTCGTACTCGGGTTAGTCCTGTGGGCGCCGCTGGCCGGGTGGCAGCTCAGCAGTCAAATCGCGCAGTTGCGATCGGGTCTGAAGGATCCGCGCGTTGCGCTGAGCGATGGCGCGGTGGTTGCTCTTGCCAGTGGTCTGATCCTCGTCCCGGGGCTGGCCACCACGGCTCTGGGGCTGTTGCTGCTGGTGCCGCCGATACGGGCGGCCGCTCGGCCCGGATTGGCCGCTATCGCCATGCGCAGATTCCACTGGCAGGTGCCGTTGAGCACCGACACGGCCGGTGCAGGCGGCGGCCGCGATTTCATAGAAGGCGAAGTGATCGACGTGATCGACGTCGAGCCGCCCATCTTGCCGCAGGGCCCGCGCACGTAACTTGGCGGTGTGACGCAGATCCGCACCACGCTGCTGGTGAACGGGCGGGTGCACAGCCCCACCCACCCCGACGCGACCGCCATGGCGGTACGCGACGGTGTCATCGCGTGGCTGGGCAGCGATGACGTCGGCCGCAGCCAGTTCCCCGACGCTGAGGTAGTGGATCTCGACGGTGGCTTCGTGGCGCCGGGATTCGTGGACAGCCACATTCACCTGAGCGCGACCGGCCTCACAGTCAGCGGCCTGGACTTGCGGCCGGCGACGTCGCGCGCGCACTGCCTTCAGCTGGTCGCCGACTACGCCGGCGCCCACCCGGGTCAGCCGGTATGGGGACACGGCTGGGATGAGTCCGGTTGGCCGGAGAACACCGCGCCGAGCACGGCCGAACTGGACGCGGTGCTCGGCGACCGGCCCGCCTACCTGGCCCGTGTCGACGTCCACTCCGCGCTCGCCTCAACCGGGCTGCGACGGCTGGTCCCGGGGTTACCGGTCGCAGCCGAGCTGCCGCTGACCGGCGATGCGCACCACCTGGTTCGGGCGGTTGCCCGTGACCTGCTGACGGCCGAGCAGCTGGCCGAAGCCCGGGCCATGGCGCTGCGTGCCGCCGCCGCGTCCGGGATCGTCGCGGTGCACGAATGCGCCGGCCCCGAGATCGGCGGGCTGGACGATTGGCTGCAGCTGCGCGCCATGAACCACGGTGTCGAAGTCATCGGCTACTGGGGCGAGGCGGTGACCACACCCGCGCAGGCCCGCGCGCTGATGGAAAAGACCGGAGCCCGTGGCCTGGCCGGTGACCTGTTCGTCGACGGGGCGCTGGGCTCACACACCGCTTGGCTGCACGAGCCCTACGCCGACGCTCCGGACCGCACCGGCACCTGCTACCTCGAGCCCGACGCCATCGAAGCGCATGTGCGGGCATGCAGCGAGGCGGAGGTGACCGCCGGTTTCCACGTCATCGGCGATGCCGCGGTCTCGGCGGTACTCCGTGCCTTCGAGCGAGTCGTCGCCGACCTCGGCGCGGTTGCCGTCGCCCGGTGCGGGCACCGTCTGGAACACCTGGAGATGGTGAGCGCGGATCAGGCCGCAAAGCTGGGCGCGTGGGGCGTCATTGCCAGCGTGCAGCCCAATTTCGATGCGCTCTGGGGCGGCGGCGATGGCATGTACGCCCGTCGGCTCGGCGCCGCGCGAGGCAGTGAACTCAACCCCTTTGCGCTGTTAGCATCCCAAGGCGTGCCCCTCGCGCTAGGTTCGGACGCCCCGGTGACGGGGCTCGACCCCTGGGAAAGTGTGCGCGCGGCGGTCAATCACCACACCCCGGGCAGTGCGATTTCGGCGCGGGCGGCCTTCGCTGCCGCGACCCGCGGTGGCTGGCGGGCAGCCGGTGTCCGCGACGGCGCGACGGGAACCCTGGTGCCCGGCGCGCCCGCTTCCTACGCGGTGTGGGACGCCGGCCCCCTCGACGTCACCGCACCGCGTGACGCCGTCCAGCGCTGGTCCACCGACCCGCGGTCCCGGGTGCCCGCCCTGCCGCGAATGCACCCGACCGACGCCTTGCCGCGCTGCCGACAAACCGTGCATCGGGGTGCCGTCATCTATGGCTAGTGATTCGTCCGATCCGCCGGTGGAGCCGGATGATCCCGACGCCACTGTCGAGGACGCCGAGGCTCCGGTGCCGAACCGGGCACGCAAGGCACGGACGTGGGCGGCCGCGGCTGTCGTGGCGCGGCTGACCGCAGTCCGGGCGTGGCTGGTGCCGCGTCTGCCGCGGTTGGTGGTCACCATCGTGGCCGGCTGGCTGCTCTTGGCCAGCTTCCCGCCCAGGAACTGGTGGTGGGGCGCCGTCGTCGCCTTCGCGCTGCTGGCGTGGGTGCTGACCCGCCCGGCCACCACGCTGCTGGGCGGCCTGGGCTACGGATTCCTGTTCGGTCTGGTGTTCTACCTGGCGCTGCTGCCGTGGATCAGCATGCTGGTGGGCTCGATGCCCTGGGTTGCGCTCGCGACGGTTTCGGCGCTGTTTTCCGCGCTGTTCGGCCTGTTCGCCGTCGTGGTGCGCCGGTTGCCCGGCTGGCCGATCTGGTTTGCGTTGGTGTGGGCGGCGCAGGAGTGGTTGAAGTCGGTCTTCCCGTTTGGCGGATTTCCCTGGGGGGCGGTGACGTTCGGCCAAACCAGTGGCCCCCTGCTGCCGCTGGTCCAGCTCGGCGGAGTTGCTGTGCTCTCCACGGCGATCGTGCTGGTGGGATCCAGCCTGACCGCCATCACCCTGGAGATTGTGAGGTGGCTGCGGACCAGCCCCCAGACGCCTGCCTCGAACCCGCCGGCCGTGCTGCTGCCCGGTACCTGCATCTGCTTGGTGTTGCTCACGGCGGTGGTCGTCTGGCCGCATGTGCGGCACGCGGGTACCGGGTCGGGTGGTGAACCCGCGGTCACGGTCGCGGTAGTGCAGGGCAATGTGCCCCGGCTGGGGCTGCAGTTCAACGCGCAACGCCGCGCGGTGCTGGACAACCATGTTCGCGAGACGATGCGGCTGGCCGACGACGTGCGCGCGGGCAGCGCCCCACAACCTCAATTCGTCATCTGGCCCGAGGACTCGTCGGATATCGATCCGTTGCTCAATGTCGACGCCGGGCAAGAGATCCAGGCGGCGGCCCAGGCAATCGGTGCACCGATCCTGGTCGGCACCGTGCTAGATGCCGGCGGCCCGATGCAAGAAACTCCCGAATACACCAACACGCTGATCGTCTGGAATCCGGTCACCGGACCCGCCGACCGCCACGATAAGGAAATCGTGCAGCCGTTCGGCGAGTACCTGCCGATGCCCTGGCTTTTCAAGCATCTGTCCGGGTACGCCGGCCACGCCGGCCACTTCGTGCCTCGCAAGAGTAGCGACGTCGTGCACGTCGCCGGAGTACCGGTCGGGGTGGCCACCTGCTGGGAGGTGGTCTTCGATCGCGAGCCCCGCAAGGCGCTCCTCAACGGCGCTCAGTTGCTGGCCGTGCCCAGTAACAACGCCACGTTCAACCAGGCCATGAGCGAGCAACAGCTCGCGTTCGCCAAGGTACGGGCCGTCGAACACGACCGATACGTCCTGGTTGCCGCCACCACCGGGATCAGTGCTGTCATCGCGCCGGATGGCGCCGAGTTGGCCCGCACGGAGTTCTTCCAGCCCGCCTACCTGGACACCCTGGTCCGCCTCAAGACAACGCTGACGCCGGCAACCCGCTGGGGTCCGATCATCCAATGGATGCTGGTCGGGACGGCTGGAGCGGTTATTTTGATCGGAATTTGGCAGAATAGAGGGTCCTTGCGTCCGAATCGCCGACGGTCAAGCGCCCCGAGCGAATCTCAGGACGCAGAGGTTGCGCCCGACACCCCTGCCGAGGAGGGCGGCGACCACATCATTTCGGGCGACACAGAGGAGCTACATGACCACCGGCCAGCCGGCGCCCCCGATCCCGGGGAATCGCCCCAGCCAGCGCGTCCTGGTGATCATCCCGACCTTCAATGAGCGGGAGAACCTGCCGCTGATCCACGGGCGGCTCAAGACCGCGTGCCCCGACGTGCACGTGCTCGTCGTGGACGACAACAGCCCAGATGGCACCGGCCAACTCGCCGACGAACTGGCAGCCGCCGATCCCGGTCGCACGCACGTGTTGCACCGCACCGTCAAGAACGGGCTGGGCGCGGCCTACCTGGAAGGCTTCGCCTGGGGTCTGAGCCGGCAGTACTCGGTGCTCGTGGAGATGGACGCCGACGGCAGCCACGCGCCCGAGCAGCTGCATCGGCTGCTGGAGGCGGTCGACGCCGGAGCCGACCTGGCCATCGGTTCGCGCTACGTCGACGGCGGCACGGTACGGAACTGGCCCTGGCGGCGCTGGGCGCTGTCTTGGACGGCAAACACCTACGCACGGCTGTCGCTCGGTGTCAGCGTCCACGACATCACCGCCGGCTACCGCGCCTACCGCCGCGAAGTGCTCGAGGCGATCGATCTCGACGGAGTGGACTCCAAGGGCTATTGCTTCCAGATCGACCTGACGAACCGCACGGTGCGCAACGGGTTCGTCGTCGCCGAGGTGCCCATCACGTTCACCGAGCGCGAACTCGGCGTGTCAAAAATGAGCGGATCCAACATCCGCGAAGCGTTGGCCAAGGTCACCCGATGGGGCATCGAGGGGCGCTTCGCCCGAACCGGCAGCGCGCACACCCACGACCTGGCGTAAGTCAGCCCCTGCGGCGTGACCTGATGATGTCGAGGCGCTCCTTGAGCAGCTCTTCGAGTTCTTCCACGCTGCGGCGCTCCAGCAACATGTCCCAGTGCGTACGCGGCGGCTTGACCTTCTTGGGTTCTGGCAGATCACCCTCGATCAGGGTGCCCTCCATGCCGTTTCGGCACTGCCAGGTGCCGGGGATATCGGCGTCGTCGGCAAAGGGAACCTCGAACTCCTCGCCGTTGTCGGTGCGATACCGCGCTATCTGGCGCGGCGCCAGGTCATGGTTGCGGTCGGTCTCGTAGCTCACGGCTCCGAGGCGACTGCCTCTGAGGACGCGATCAGCCATCAGCGCTACTCCTTATGTGGGCTGTGAGCTCTCGGGCTCTCCCGTAATTCCAATACTGTTCCGGTTGGCAAAACGTTACGACGGGCTGTCTAGTTCCCGAGTAGTGTTTCCGGACCTGGCGCGCGGCGCATGCGGCGCGACCATCAATGATACGCGGTGTCGCGGGCTCGAAATGCTTCCCGCGGGCTAAAGTCGGCAAGCGTGAGTCTGGGAAAACGGGGTTCGGGGCCCCAGCCGTGCCGCTGGTGCGGCAGAGACGTCACCGAGGTCGGGATGGGCCGTCGTCGCCAGTACTGCCGGCAATCCTGTCGCCAACGCGCCTACGAACAGCGGGCCATGATCACCCGGGGTGAGGCTGGAGGGGTGCCCGCGCTGCCCGCCGATGCGGTTGTGCTGTCGGCCGACGACGCAGCCGACCTGTCGGATCGCGTCTACCAGGTGCGATGCGCCGCCGAGGACGTCGCCACCGCGCTCGACGAGGGGGCCGGGGCAACCGAGCTGCGCGAACTGTGTGATGCACTGATTCGGGCGGCCAGGGCCGCCGACGGCTGGCGACGAGTGGGGGTCTGACCGCGGCGTTCAGGTACAGTCGCGCCATGGACGGTGGGTCAGGTGCCAAGAGCGCAGCGACGCCGTTCCTCTTATAACTGCAGGGAATATCGGACGTTTTGAAATCCTGCCGGAGTTGGCCATACTCACCAGCGACATTCTTGGGCCGGAGAGCAGCACGACGTGACTCGGCGAAATAGACGAGGTAGCGATGGTTGATCAACTCCAGCATGCGACCGAAGCGCTGCGCAAAGCGCTGGTCCAGGTTGAGCGTCTGAAGCGGACCAACCGTGCCCTGCTGGAGCGGTCGAATGAGCCGATCGCCATCGTCGGTATGTCTTGCCGCTTCCCCGGTGGGGTCGATTCCCCGGACGCCCTGTGGCAGATGGTAGCCGAAGGCCGGGACGTGATCACGGAGTTTCCGACCGACCGTGGGTGGGATCTGGCCGGCTTATTCGACCCGGATCCCGACGTGCCGCACAAGTCGTACGCGCACACCGGCGGCTTCGTGGACGACGTCGCGGACTTCGACGCCGCATGATGTCCGGATAGACCCGCGACAGCCTCCCGATGAGTGCGGAGAACCGCTCGCCGGTGTTGAGCGGGATGTCGAGAAGCTCCTGGCATTCCCGAGCCAGCACTTCGGGATCGATCTGGTAGGCCATCTATTTGGTCCTCATCGCGCCGCGGGGAAGCGTCAGCGGCAAGTCGTTGTATGTTGCGATACCTGGCCGGGCAGCGACCACGGCCGGAATTGCATTGACAGCGGGCATGGCCGTGATAATCATGCCCAGCACCATGAAGTCGGCCAGGGTTTCGAACTGGAAGTCCGGTGGTGGGAGTAGTTGGATCGAGGTCTTGACCGTAGGCAGCCCTTGGACTTCCAGCTCATACCC
Source organism: uncultured Actinomycetota bacterium (assembly GCA_963708995.1). Lineage (GTDB taxonomy): Bacteria > Actinomycetota > Actinomycetes > Mycobacteriales > Mycobacteriaceae > Mycobacterium. The sequence goes on along the minus strand of CAVPUR010000018.1, from coordinate 1,007 downwards.
CATGGTGTCCATCTTCCAGTCGGGGTCCAACGTCTGACCCTTGCGCCACCGGACGCGGATCTCGACGACGTCGCGGTCGCCGACGAAACCTCGCCAGCGTGCGTCGATTCCTGCAACGCAGCCTTTTTCGATTCTCCACGGGCCGGGAAGATCGAGAGGCTCAGTCGTCTGGGTGTATTCGGCTTCACAACGCACGTCATCGAGCTCGACGCCCAATGCATCGGCCATCATGAGTAGTGCTTCGCGGAATACGCAGGTGCCTTCCGCCGTCATCGCCTGCAGGTTGGGGTTGTCGATGGGTTGACCGAAGCCCGCTGGCATTTCGGTCGCCGGAGAGTCGTACAGAGTGCTGTCTCCGGACTCGGTAATTGTGATCTTGTCGATCCGATCGCAGATAGTGGATGACATGACGGCCATCATCTCGACGAATCCCGGATTGATGCCGCTGCCGAAGATGGTCGACCCACCGCGCTCGCACGCGTCGATGATGCGGTCACGACCGCCGCCGAAGGAGTGGCCGGTTATGAAGGCGGCCGTTGTTACCACGTTGACCCCAGCCGACAGTATCCGGACAAGATGGTCGACATTGGGCCACATTGGGTTGTATATGACGCAGTCGGGCTCCAACCCGATGAGCGCATCAATGTCGTCGGTCGCCGTTACGCCGAGCGGCTCGATACCGGCCAGTACACCGACGTCGTTGCCCACCTTGTCGGGCGACCAGGCGTAGCACCCCACTAGATCGAGTGCGGGATTCGCGGCGACCGCCCGCACCGACCGCTTGCCGACGTTCCCGGTGGTCCACTGGACAACTCGAAGCGGAGACTGCTCGCTATGCCTCGACGTCACGGCATTTCCTTTGCGGAAATGCGCAGCGGTAGCCGGGGCAACGTGCAGGTCGGGGACGGCCAGGTGATCTCGGGCCGGTATCCGTCCGGAAGCTCGAAATCGGGTATGCGGCTGAGCCATTCGGTCACGACGACGTTCATTTCCATCCGCGCCAGATG
>CAVPUR010000017.1:0-39899 GCA_963708995.1 uncultured Actinomycetota bacterium | reverse complement strand
TTAGCATTAGAGCTCGTAGGGCAGGAATTGGGCCGCGCCGATTTGAATCTTCGCCGTCAACGGGCGGGGCCGACGCTATGCACACCGAACCGTGTGAGATCTGTGATCCGGCGGAAGGAGAGCCAGGGAGATGACAACCATGCGGTCTGTTGTCGCCGAGACGTTGGGCGAACCGTCCGAGGTCCTGCACCTGCAGACTCGCCCGATTCCGGAGCCCGGTCCTGGCGAGGTCCGGTTGCGGGTGACAGCTGTACCTGTCCATGCCAGCGATCTGCATACCGTCCGCGGCAGATACGGATTCACCCCGGAGTTCCCCACCGTACCCGGAATCGAATCCGTCGGTGTGATCGACGAACTCGGTAGCGGCACAGACGGTCTGATCGTCGGGCAACGCGTCATCACGATCGGAGTCACGGGCACGTGGCAGGAGTATGTCGTTGCCGATGCCTCGCGGGTCTTGCCTGTTCCGGCCGGCATGAGCGATTCCACGGCCGCTCAGCTTCTCAGCAATCCGCTCACTGCGGTGATCTTGACCGGTGATGAGCTCGATGTTCGACCGGGTGAATGGCTCCTGCAGACCGCGGCCGGTTCAACCGTGGGCCAGTCGGTCATCCAACTCGGAGCCCACCTCGGCTTCAAGACCCTCAACGTGGTCCGCCGTCGATCCGCGGTCGAGGACATCCTCGCGCTGGGGGGCACCGCGGTGATCTGCACGGAGGATGAGGACCTGCGCGAACGGGTGGCCGACATCGCTGGCCACGACGGCGTGTCCAAGGCGATCGACTGTGTCAGCGGTCAGGTGGGTGCGGACGTGTCGCGTGCGCTGGCACCGCACGGTGAGCTGGTCGTCTACGGTGCGCTGTCCACGCACCGACAAACCGATCCCGACAAGCTCACCATTCCCGTCTTCGCGCGCTCGCTGATCTATGAAACGAAGACCGTTCGGGGGTTTTGGCTGTTCCGCTGGTTCACCGAGACCCCGAAGGATCGGATGGCCGCAGCGATCGACCGGACAGTTCAGCTCGCTGACAGCGGCGCGCTGCGCGTGCCCGAGGGCCAACCGATCCCCGTCGAAAAGTTCAGCGAAGCCGTCTATTTGGCCGAAGCCCCCGCACACGGGGGCAAACCGCTGCTGGTGTTCGAACCGTCGGAGGCAGATATGTCCGACAAACCCGAGCCGACGGTCGACACGCTGGTTTAAAAACCAGAGGCGGCTACTTGCCCTTGCGCCTTCGTGTGTGGGTGCTGCACCTTGCCCCTGCCGTACCGCGCCTTACCGGCGAACTTGGCGCGGTCGGTTTCGTCCTTATTTGAGGAGACGGCCGGCGGCCCCGATTCATCGCCGCGCCAGATGTTCCAGAGCAGTCTCACGAATCCGTAAGGTTTCGCCGAGCGCCTCGTCGCAGTCCTGGCTGGGTGAGACATGACAGGAGGGTGCTTAACTGCGAGCCGAAAGCCCGTGCGGCGGCGGAAATAGCGTCTAGGGGCCCGGCTAACTCAGGAACCCAGACGATTCGCCGACAGGTCAAACGAACTGCACTGGCGCGCCCGGCCGCCGAAGGGCCCCGGGTGACCGGATCAACCCCGGGGACATGCCCGACATCAACCTGAATCACTTACCCAAGTAGAGCGCACCGCGCGAACCTTATGCCGCGGTCGTCACGGGCGAGTGCGCATGCGTGTTGTTGACCCGCACAGGCCACCAGCTCGTCCGCGCTGGTCGTCGTCCCTCGAAACATTGCACGGCCGTGCGAGGTCGGTCCGGCTCAATGGCCCTGGCCATTGTCGGCCAAGTAGGTGACTTTGTACCACCGCCTAGACGGTCGGTCATCGGTGTCATACCCCTCAGTCGCGGTTGCCTGCTCCACCCGAACGTCCGTCAGATGCGGATTATGCACCCGGATATAGCCTTCGAGCTCAGCAAGCAGCGCACCGCCGTTAAGCGTTATATCCGCGAGTGCCTTTCCCTCGTACCTCGTCCAACTCACGCCTTACATCTTGCTCCGGCCATCGTTCCGCATGACGGAATTTGCCTGCCCGCCCGCCATTGGCCGCCGCGCCCCGCCTTGCGCTGACGGCGAGGGTCGGCAGCTCTGCCCGTTGGTTGGGCACGTTGGCAAGCGACGAGCGTTCACGGAACTACTGCCGACGCGCGACGGTAAGTGAGTAGGTAAGCGGCGGTGAACATTTGCCACGCGATGATCGAATAGACGCTGCATCGTTCCCACACTGCGGGCGGCAGAATGTTTATTGCCGCGACGTTCGATCCAACAACAAGCAACACGAAGCTCAGTAGGCCTAACACACCGAGCCCGGCCGATACGCGGCGATACCACGGCGCCCCATCGGCGTGCCGAACAATCGAAGGCCCAACCAGGATTGCCGCGTTGCCTCCGACGATCGCAAGCAGCGCGCCGGTCTGATGAACCCATATGGTTCCGTCGGCGTGCGCCGCGGGTCCGCTGTGGAACGTTGCCACCGCAATGTTGCCGACCGCATTGGCGGCGGCGAGAGTGAGGAACAATCCCGCCCACTGGGCCTCGAGAGCCCTAACGATGAGGACGGCACCAACGAGAAACAGAGCTCCCTGCAGACAAAACGCGGTGTTCATCAGGCAGGCTAGCGAGGAGTCGATCATGCGACCCTGAAACATGCCACGCGAGGTGATCCCGAGATCACTGATGAAATTGTGGGCGTAGCTGTAAGGGTTCCGAAAGCCGGCGGCCGCAATGGCTTCGAGGATCACGTATCCGAGTCCTGCGGCAATCCACACAGCGGCCGCGCTCGTGGCGAACAAGCGTCGCCGGTTCGCGTCCTGCGTCGAGATTGTCATTGCCGGCCCATCGCCGCTACGCGGCTCCCTAAGCCCCCATTGAAGGTTCAATACTAGTGCGCGATCGTGGAGTGCTGTCGAGAGCGGTTTGTAGGTGGATCCGAGGCGCTCCGGTCTCAACGCCAACGAGTTCCATGCTGTGGCAGGCGAGAGCGAACGGAGGCTCCGATGGCTCTCCAACACGGCATCACAAGGAAGCCGCCCGGCGCATGCATCCCCAGTCCTGCCAGGCATTCCTCACCAAGATCAGGCTGCCGACATGCCGCCGTCGACTTCGAACACCGTGCCAGAGATGTAGGAGGCTTCGGGGGACGAAATGAACACGATGGCGTTGGCGATTTCCTCTGGATTCCCCCTGCGAAGCAAAGGCACGGTCGCTATCAGCGCGTCATTGCCTTCCGCGGTGCCGGTGAAGCGATCGGCCATATCGGTGTCTGTCAGACCCGGTCCAACTGCGTTCACTCGAATACCCGAATTCCCCTGCTCGAGCGCGACCGACTTGGTCAGACCCTCCACCGCGAACTTGCTGCTCACATAGGCCGCTGCCCCAGCTGCCGCCTTATGCCCGTAGGTCGAGGCGATGTTCACGATGCTGCCGCTTCCTTGGCCGGCCATCGCACGTAGTTCGTACTTCATGCTCAGGAACACGCCCAGGACGTTCGTGTCGTGGACGGCCCTGAAGTTTTCGACGGTGGCGTCCTGGATGGGTCCGGTCTCGCCTTCGACGCCGGCGTTGTTCACGGCAACATCGAGACGGCCGAATCTCGCGACTGCTTTGTCGACAAGGTTGCGGACCTCGTCTTCCTTCGTAACGTCGGCCCGAACAAACTCTGCCTCGGCGCCAAGCGCTTTCAACTCCGCGATAAGGGCTTGCCCCTTGTCGTCGTGGCGCCCGGACACGACCACCTTGGCGCTGGCCGGACCCCGACAACTGATCCACGGTTAGTGAGAGTGGTCCATCGGTGGGTACAGACGGCAGCGTAGCTGGCCGGAGCTGGTGGCTCTACGGCCCAGGCCGGATCCACCGAACATCCGCCAAATTGACGGCGGCCGAGGCCAGCCTGTTTCGCACTTTGGTCGGCAGCGCGTGTTTTGCGAAGGCTGAAGGGTGGATCCGGCTAAACGACCGGTGCGTGTAGGTGCGTGGTGCCGGGCTCGTCAAGGTGCGCGAAGGGTGGCCGCCGTTTGAGCGTGACGGTCGCGCCGCGGGCGGGGGCGATCGTGACCGTGTGTCGTGCGACGCGTTCGGCGCGCCGGTTCGTCGGGAGCAGCCGCGCGTGGCGGAGCATTGTGCGCAGCACGATCCGCATTTCGACGAGCGAGAACGCGGCGCCGATGCAGCGTCTTGCTCCGCCGCCGAACGGGATCCACGTGTAGGTCCCGGCGCGGCTGTCGAGGAAGCGCTGCGGGCGGAACGTGAGCGGGTCGGGATATAGGTCGGGGCGGCGGTGCACCAGGGTGATGTGCGGAATGATGAGGGTGCCGGCGGGGATCGTGAGATCACCCAACGCGAAGTCCTCGGCGGCGAGCCGCCCAGTGATCGGGAACACCGGGCGCAGACGCATCGCCTCCTTGATAACGGCGTCGATGTAGTCGTCGTCGCCGGCGAGGGCCGCCGCCTCGAGGCGCGCGAGCTCGTCGGGGTGGCGGGTGATGCGCTCGAGGATCCACGCGAGCGTGGAGGCCGTGGTCTCGTGTCCGCCTAGCAGAAGTGTGCGCATCGCGTCACAGAGCTCGCTGTCGGGCATCGGTTTGCTGTTCGCGTCGTGGGCGCGTAGGAACATCCCGAGGACGTCGTCCTGGTCGAGGTCACCGCGGTGGCGCCGCTCGGCGGCCTCTTCGAGCACGATCGCGTCGACCGCGGCCATCGCGGCGCGGATGCGCGGGAAAGGACCGTCCCAGCCCTTGTTGCGGGCAGTGACGATCATCGTCTGCACGAAGAACCGCCGCGAGTTGCCCACGCGCATCAGCGCCAGTGTTGCCGCGCGCAGGCGCTCGACGCGGTCGGGGTCGGTGACGCCGAAGACCACGGCGATGATCACCTCCAGCGAGATCGCCTGCATATGGGAGTCGGCACGGGTCGGCCGTCCGTACGGCCAGCGCGCAAGCGCGTCTTCGGTCTTGCGCTCCATGACGTTCTCGTACTCGGCAAGCGCCCGGGCGCGGAACGGCGGCAGCTGCATCTTGCGACTGCGCATGTGCTCGTCACCGTCGACGTTCGTCAGCCCGGTCGGGCCGAGGACGAGCGGATGCGGCGAATTCTTTGCAAGCGCGGCGCCGAGGCGCAGCACGCCGGTGTCGGCGCTGAACACGCGCTTGATGTCGTCGGGGTGGGTGAGGCACAGCCACGGCCGCGATGCGGGCATCGCCACGAGAAAGCGGTCGCCGAGCGACTCGCAGCGCCGGGCGAAGCGCTCGGGCGCCAGCCAGTACTCGGCTGCGTTGAGGAGCGCCGGAGTACGCAGCCGCGGCAGGTCAACCATCTGTTGTGTTATCGAGTGCGTCATTTGATAACATCGAAACATGCAGTCAATGGCGCTGTCAATCGCGCAGCTCGACCAAGGCCCGGCGCCGGGCGAGGACGCGACCGTCGACCGCGTCGCGGCGGCGGCGTTCGAGATGTTCGCCGAGTACGGGATCCGCCGCGCGACGATCGACGACGTCGCGCGCCGAGCCGGCGTCTCGAAGATGACCGTGTTCAGGCGCTTTCAGAGCAAGCAAGGGCTCGTCGGGGTCGTGATCGCACGCGAGATCCGTCGCGGCATGGCCGAGCTCGACCGTGTCTGGGAGCGTGAGCAGACCCTCGAGCAGCGGGTCGTGCTCGGCTTCTCGTTCGCCGTGAACTTCGTCCGCGGGCACGCGCTGTTCGACCGCCTGCTGCGCAGCGAACCTGAGTTGCTGCTGCCGCTGCTCACCATCGACGGCACGGCGGCGCTTGCGCTGTACCGCGAGTTGATCGGTCAGCGGCTGCGCACCGAAGTGCGCGCCGGACGTGCTGCGCCAGCCGACGTCGACCAGGCCGCAGAGGTGCTCGCGCGGCTCGCGATCTCGCTCCTCCTCACACGTGAGGGAACAATCACGCTCGACGACGACGAGACGATCGTGGCGCTCGTGCGCAACGTGCTGCTGCCGATGCTCGAGCCTCGCGACGGGTGATCCAGCCCCGCCGCCCCTCCAGCGCCTCCACCGGAATCCCCAAACGCGCGGCAAGACGTTCCACCGCAGCCGGTGATGCCGCAGCGACCCGTGCCGGCAGCCGCAGCAGCGTGCACAGTTGTACGGTGTATGTCGCCGGTAATCGAAGTGCCTGGCCAGTTCGTTGCGAATGTCCACTGGGCGGCCGGTGCCAGTTGTTGAACGTCGACCAAACCCCCTTTGACCAAACGCGACTCGGCAACGGTCACCTCCGAATGTCGCTCGTTTGGACACCTCAAGTTCGGCTGGCTTCGGCCGTCAGAAGTGGCCCCAACCCGGCCCGTCTCCATCTGGTCGCACATTCGTGCGCCATGAGGGTTGGAGCTGGGGCGCCAGAAGCAACGAAACAGGCGTCAAGACCATCGGCGTCGTCGGCGTCACCGCGCTCCCATTGCGACACAACGTGTTACGTCGCAATCGGTGGTACCGAATGCGTTACGGCAGCAGTGATTCCGGCCCGACGCGGACGGACGGGACCCCCAAACGGGTCCAGGTGTGAGAGTCGTTTCAATGGTGGGTGCAGACGGCGGCGTAGCTGGCCGGGGCCTGGTAGCCCAGGGCGGAGTGCCGCCGGTGGTGGTTGTATTCCTGCTTCCAGTCGGCGATCACGACCCGCGCGTGGATCAGGGACCAGAAGATGTTGATGTTGAGGCATTCGTCGCGGACGCGGGCATTGAACGACTCGATGTATCCATTGCGCCAGGGCTGGCCGGGCGGAATGAAGGCCAGGTCGACGCGTTCTCTGGCCCAGTCGGCCATCGCGTCACAAGCCAATTCGGGGCCGTTGTCGCAGCGCAGCACGCTGGGATAGCCGCGGCTGGAAGCGAGGCGGTCGAGTTCGTCGATGAGCACCTCGGCGGTGATCGAGCGGTCGACCAGACCGCCCAGGCATTCACGGGTGTGCTCATCGATGACGGAGACAATCTTGATCGGGCGGCCGTCGGTGGTGGCGTCGAACTGGAAGTCCACCGCCCACACCCTGTTTGGCGCATACGCGGTCGGCAGCGCAAGCGCGGTGGAGGTGCCCAGGCGTTTGCGCCGTCGGCGTTGCGGCACCCGCAGGCCCTCGTCGCGCCACAGCCGCTGGATCTTTTTGTGGTTCACCATCCAGCCCTCGGCACGGCGTCGTGGTATGCGGGGCGAAACCCCCGGCGTGGATGGTCTTTCGCGTACTGGCGAAGCCAGCTCCGCAGCCTGGCATCGGGGTCGGCCGGGGTCGCTGCGGCTCGCTGATGGCGCTGGGTGGTTCGGTTCTGCCCGGTCACCCGGCAGGCAAACCGCTCCGACACACCCATCGCGGTGATGAGGCGGTGAACGGCTGCCCGCCGGCGTTCCGGGCTTAGAAGTTTCCCTTGGCGATCTCCTTCAACGCGGCCTTCTCCAATTCCGCATCGGCCAGCAGACGCTTGAGCGTGGAGTTCTCCCGCTCGAGTTCCTTCAGACGTTTCGCGTCGTCGGCCTTCAGCCCACCGAACTGGTTACGCCAGCGGTAGTACGTCTGCTCCGACACCCCGAGCTCGCGGCAGACGTCCGCAATGTCCTTGCCTTCGCCCAGCATCCGATCCGCGGTCGCCAGCTTGCGCACGACCTGCTCCGGATTGTGTCTCTTCCTCGTCGTCATCGTCATCGAGCCTTTCCTGCCCGCATCCTTGGGCAGCAAGACTCTCACTCGATCTGGATCAACCAAACGGGGTCAGGCCAGCGCCTTTGTGCGCGTAGGCCACAGCGGTGGCGCGCCCGATGCCGGTCAGCGCGCCCGTAACGAGAACAACCTGAGGTGCCATCTTTGCTCCTTCAGCTCTGCGGAGTATCTGCCGATCTTGGGGCGGTGTCGCGAGCACGGAAGGCCATCGGTAAGCGGTTGATCGGCGTTGTCTAATCGTCACACGGTATGGACTTCGACGCGAATCCCCGGAGATTCCTTCGGGGGCCACTTCCGTGGCCTTTGCTTTTCGTTGTATGTGACGATCCGGGACGCACGTGGGTACAAACGGCACGCCGCCTATCGGGACAGCACGGCCTCGATGGCACTGATGACCTCGGGCGCGTCTGGTTCGGTCCGGGGCCGAAACCGGTTGACCACCTCACCGTCGGGCGCGACCAGAAATTTCTCGAAGTTCCACTGAATGTTGCCTGCCTGCCCATCGGAATCGACGGCCTTGGTCAGTTCGGTATAGAGCGGATGGCGGTCGTCGCCGTTGACGTCGGTCTTCTCCAGCAACGGGAACGTCACCCCGTAGGTCGTCCAGCAGAACGCTTGGATCTCGTCGGCGGTGCCCGGTTCCTGGCCCATGAACTGATTGCACGGGACGCCGACGACCGTCAGGCCACGGTCGCCATAGTCGTTGGCCAGCTTCTCCAACGCCGTGTACTGCGGAGTAAGTCCACACTTGGACGCTACGTTCACGATCAGCGTTGCGCCGTCGGACAATTCAGCTAGCGTGGCCGGCTTGCCGTCGAGGGTTTTCAGGGCGATGTCTTTGAGGGTCACGCCGATGACGCTAGCACTGCTTGCGTCGTTCAAGCGCCCGTCGCCGCGATGTGCTCATCCGGCGAACCCGCTGCCTCTAGGCATCGTTTCAAGCCTTCGACGCGGAATCGGCTCGAAGCTGACCTCGTTCGACGCGCAACCCTGGATCGCGGCTGGCGGCGGGCTAGATTACTCGCATGCGCATTGTTCGCCTGTTCGGTGTAGTCCTGGCGGTCTTCACAGCGGGGTTGTTGCTGGCAACCCCCGCCGGCGCGCAACCGCCGTCCAAGCTCACGGATCACATCACTGACAGCGCCGGGGTGCTGACGGATTCCAGTCGGGCGACGGTCAGCTCGGCAATCGACCGGCTTTACCACGATCAGCACATTCAACTGTGGGTGGTCTACGTCGACAACTTCTCCAAGTTCAAGCCCGAGAACTGGGCTGACAAAACCCGCAGCGAAAGCGGGATGGGCGACAACGACGTGCTGCTGGCCGTGGCCACCAACACTAAGTTGTACGCGTTCGTCGTGCCGCCGAAGGTGCAGGGCCTCACACCAGCCGAGTTAAACAGTCTGCAGAGCAACAAAATTGAACCGGCGGTGGGCGCTAAAGACTGGAGCGGTGCTGCGGTCGCTGCGGCTGACGGGTTGAACAAATCAACAAGCTCGGCAAGCTCGTCAAAGCGGATCTGGCTGCAGATCGGGATCGGCGTCGTCGTTGTCGTGGTCGTCGTCGTGGTGCTTCTGCTGCTCCTTCGCGCGCGCCGCCGCAAGCGCGCCGCGCGGCGGGTCGGCCCCAGCGATGGGCAGCCGAACATTGGCGGGCGTGTTGATTCCTTGGGGCCGGCGTTGTCCACGGCGGACGCCAGATTGCGCCAAATCTCCGACTACGTCGCCAGGCATCGCGAGTCCATCGGCGCCGAGGCCAAGGCCCGGCTCGACGAGACGAAGCGATATGTGGCAGCGGCGCACGGCAAGGAGGCGACAAACGCCGCCGAAGCAATTGCCGATGCCAACCGGGCATCGGTGCTGGCCGCTCAGGCACAAACGCTGGCAAACGCCGACGTGCTAGCAGCGCACCGCACGCGATGATCGCGGGATCACCATCGGCGACCGCGCCGTCGACGGCCTCCGTCACTATTACCAGGCCGTCGCGTATCCTGGTCTAAGGCGCCTCTCATCTCGTGAGGTATGCAACCATCAAGGCAACGAGCAGGGTTAACGCGCAGACAAATTGGATCCACCCCGGGGACCTGTGAATCGCGTAAGTCCATCAGCCGCAAGGAACCGCTGAACCGTTAACCCGCGTTGAGCCATCAAGGGAAAGCGTTCGCCCGTCGATCAGCCACTTGCCGACGGCACATCAACGCTGCGATCCCGACATAAGCAGTACGAAGGGCGCAAAGGGAGGGAACCATGGCGATAACTGACGTTCCGGCCTTCGCCCACTTAACCGACGCCGACATCGAGAATCTGGCCTTCGAGCTGGACGCGATCCGGCTGGACATTGAGGATTCCCTGGGCGAGCGCGACGCCCGCTACATCCGCCGCACCATCGCCGCACAACGTGCCATCGAGGTAGCCGGCCGACTCCTGCTGGCCGGTAGCTCTAAACGCTCGACGTGGTGGGCCGGAACCGTGACCCTTGGTCTGGCCAAGATCATCGAGAACATGGAGATTGGCCACAATGTCATGCACGGCCAGTGGAACTGGATGAACGATCCCGAGATCCACTCCACGACATGGGAGTGGGACATGAATGCGGTGTCAAAACACTGGGTTTCGGCCCACAACGCCAAGCACCACAAATACACCAACATCCTCGGCATGGATGACGATGTTGGCTACTTCATCCTGCGGGTCACGCGTGACCAGCCCTGGGAGCCCCACAACATCGGCAACTTGCTGTTCGGGATCCTTCTTTCGCTTGGGTTCGAGTGGGGAATTGGCTTGCAGACCATCGACGTCGAGAAAATCTTCAAGGCCGGTCCCGAGCGCGACTTCACCCTCGAGCAGATGCGCGAGTTCTCCACCAAGGTCAGCGGGCAGCTGGTCAAGGATTACGTCGCGCTCCCCGCACTCACCTCGTTGTCGCCGGCGGCGACCTACAAATCGACGCTGACGGCCAACGTGATGGCCAACGTGATCCGCAACATCTGGGCCAGCGCGGTGATTTTCAATGGGCATTTCCCTGATGGCGCAGAGAAATTCACCGAGACCGACATGGCGGGCGAATCGAAGGGCGAGTGGTATCTGCGCCAAATGCTGGGCAGCGCCAATTTCGAGGCCGGGCCGGTGCTGCGGTTCATGAGCGGCAACCTCTGCCATCAGATTGAGCACCACCTGTATCCCGATCTGCCGAGCAACCGGCTGCACGAGACCTCGCTGCGGGTGCGTGCGGTGTGCGACAAGTACGACTTGCCTTACACCACAGACTCTTTCGCGATGCAATGCGTCAAGACGTGGCGTACCCTCGCCAAACTGTCGCTGCCGAATAAGTACCTCCGCGACACCGTTGACGATGCGCCGGAAACCCGCAGCGAGCGGATGTTCACCGAACTTGGGCCTGGTTTCGCCAAGACCGACCCGGCAACGGGGCGCCGACGCGGGCTCAAGACAGCGATCGCCGCGGTCCGCGGATGGCCGAAACGGACAAATCGAACAGGGGCATCCCCTGCGGGCCGCCCCTGACGGCTTTTTGGAGTTGTCCTTTCGCGTCCGCTTATCCGTACCAGCACTGAAAGGGGCCGTGCCAGCCCGGGAAGCCGGGTCGGCTTCGACGTTGCTGTGACCCAGCCAGCTGATCAACATGAGGAACAGCCCGTTCGCCAGCAGGAAACCGAATGGTGCGCCCAGCTGCGGCCACATCGCCGCTCGCGCCCTCTTGTCGGGTTCGGCGGTTTCGGTGACCAGCAGTGCCGCTCCGCTCCACTCGCCGCGAGGCCCTGACTGAACCTCATCAGCGCCAGCAGCACCGGCGCTGCGACGCCCACCTGCTGGTAGGTCGGCAGCAGTCCGACGGCGAAAGTGGCGATCCCCATGGTCAGCAGCGAGCCGACGAGCGTGGCCTTTCGCCCTGCGCGATCGCCGAAATGCCCGAACAACACCGACCCCAGCGGGCGCGCCACGAACGCCAGACCGAGCGAGGCCAGCAGCGCGGTGGTGCCATTGCCTTTAGGGAAGAACAGGTGCGGGAAGACGGAAACCGCGGCCGTGGCATAGCCGTGGCATAGAGGTAGAAGTCGTAGAACTCGACCGTCGTGCCCACCATCGAGGCGACGGCGATCCGACCTCGCGCGTCTGAGCCAACCATCTTGGCGTCCACAGCACACATCGCAGGCTTTCTGATCGGGACAGAGATACGACATCATCGCATCCGCCCTGGACGTCCCGCGCCAGGTGAGCACCCACTAGAACAATCATTCAGCAGGAATCGCAAGGGGTGCAACGACTTACTCGTAATCAAACCTTGTCCAAGACTTGATCGAGGTGCTAGCGCGCGCTTACCCACGGCCCATCGTGTCGCCCCTAACATCGTCAAGCGACAAGCTTTGTCTAGGACGATCTAGTCACTTCAGAGGGTGATATAGCGATGCGGTCTGCGGTTCGTTCTGTTCTGGGGATGCTGGGAATCGCCGCGACGGTGGTCGGAGGGCCAACTGACGTGCGGCTGGCGTCCGTGAACCTGCCGCATGGCGACTTCGCCATCGCATCGGTTCTACCCATGCGGGGCGAGTTAGTGGGTGTCGCACATCCCGTCGTGGTGACGTTCGGCAGGCCCATAGCCAACTTAGCCGACCGGCCCGCGGCCGAGCGCGCGATAGAAGTGAACTCCGCGCCCGCGATGACCGGCAAGTTTCAGTGGCTCGACAACGATGTTGTGCAATGGGTTCCCGATCGATTCTGGCCCGCGCACAGCACAGTGGCACTCTCGGTGGGCGGCCTGCCGACCGAGTTCCAAACCGGCGCAGTCGTCCTCGGAGTTGCCGATATCTCAAAGCGCACGTTCACCGTGAGCATCGACGGAGTCCCGGCCGGAGCGCCGTCTCAACTACCAGCACCACATCACCGGCCGCATTGGGGCGAGGCGGGAGTGATGCCGGCATCGCTGGGTAGGCCAAATTACCCGACGCCTGTCGGTACCTATGCGGTCATGTCCAAGGACCGCTCGGTGACGATGGATTCGAGCAGTGTAGGCATCCCCGTCGACGATCCCGACGGCTACCGGCTCACGGTGGATTACGCCGTCCGCATCGACAACCATGGCCTCTACGTGCATTCAGCTCCGTGGGCGGTCCCCGCAATGGGTATAGAGAACGTCAGCCACGGCTGCATCAGCCTGAGTCCCGACGACGCAGAGTGGTATTTCAACGCTGTCAAGGTCGGTGACCCGGTCATCGTTCAGGAAGGGGTTCCGTTAGGAGACAAATGGATTGAGGGCGACCCTGCACATATGACCGCCGGGGCTGGCTGAAATCAGGGGTTCGAGCCAGCGGGTAGAGGCCCAATAGCCGTGACCAATGTCGGATGAGACGCAGGCGCCGGCGGAGGGGGCGTCGGTACCGGTGCCGGACCGGGCCGAACAACCGGGTCAGCTGCCAACGAGGGATTGGTCGGCACACCCTTACCTTTGCCCGACTGCGTCATCAGAGGCACTGCCACCGGGGCAGGAACCGGAGCGCCCAGGACTGGACCACCGGCCGGCACGCCCGCCGGCACCGGAGGGACGGCCGCCGGCACCGGAACCGCATAGGCCGGCGGGCCAGGCAGGACCACCGGTGCTGCCGGCGCTGCGAGCCCCGACATCGGGACCACGCAAGGGGCGCCGCCCGGTGCCGTCGCGAACGTGTTCGCACACGCGCCGCCGCCCATTGGCCGTGGGGCTGCTGACGCGTCCGGGCTGAACGTCAAAGCGGCCCCGCACAACCCAGCACTGGCGGCGACCGTAATGCCAAATAAATCAACAATCTTCAACGCAATCTCTCCGATATCGGTTTGAGAGGGTATTTCCGCAACCAAAGGATGCGGCCGAACTGTATCGCTGTCCTGAACACTTTCCTAGACGGGCGACCGAATCTGTTGCACAGCCGATACCCAACACGAGCCGCACCGTAGCCGCATCTTTTCCAAACGGTGACTTGCGAGATGGTTCCACCGCGAACGCTTCAACTCAAAAGTGATCCACAACAGCATTTTTGGGAACGGTACCCCCATCTCCTAGTCCCGAACCATCAAGGTTTGCCACGACCTTCTCCGTCGAATGCCCGCCAACTGAGTCGCGTAGGGAGGACAATCGATATGACCGAGGGCGGCTTTACGCGAATTTCATCGCGTCCTCGCCCGCGGTGGACTGGCGGCAGTCCCGGCTTTGAGCACGCGCCAATCGCCATGCAGCCGCCTGCGGCCAATGGATGGAAACCCCGGCACAACCCATCGCCGGCCGAGATGCGGAAGCTGTTCGGAAAAGCAGGGTTCACCGTCAACGACCAGCACCGTATCCGGCGTCCGGCCTGGACCTGGATCGTGTCCGATCTGATCACGGTCGGGATCAAGAGCTAGAGATTGAGCTGTGCACCGACGTCAGCACGGCGGGGGATCGGCGTCCCATTCGGTCAATGTCCAGCCGTCAGAAGGGTTTCCGGTGAGCACCACGCGGCCGACGTTCGGCAGCGGCTTGCTGCCCAGCAGTGACGGTTCGGCATTACGCACGTTCATCAGCACCCACAGCATGATCGCCGCGCTATGCGAAAACGCGACAGGGTTCTGTTCGCCGCTGTCGTAGATGCGTTGGACGGCCTCGTCGAACCGCGCGTTGAATTCGTTACCGTCCACCGAGCCCGGGATCCGCGCGCTGCGGTCGCCCTGCAGCCATCGCCTCGGGGCGACGAAGTAGGTCTGCGGGATGTCGGCCTCCGCTGTGCCTTCGTACTGGCCGGCCTCGATCTCCCGCAGCCCTGCCAGGACGGTGATGGCTTCACCCAACGCCTGCGCCGTCGGCGTGGCCGTCTCCTGGGTGCGGACCATGCTCGAGGCGTAGATGCCGTCGTAGTGGTTGGGGGCCAATTGGGTGGCCGCGATTGTCGCCTGACACCAACCCTTGGGGGTGAGTTCCGGGCCGGGGGTGGAGGTGTCGATCAAGCCCGACGAGTTGGCCGCCGATTGGCCGTGCCGCACCAGCGTCAAGGTGATGGTGTGTGGGCCGGCAGCCCCCGCCGATCCGCAGCTTGCGACCAACAACCCGACGGCGGCGATGGCGACGAAACGTCGTGCGGTCATTATGATTTCACCGGTGCGTCGCAAACTCTCGGCAGTCGCCCGCAGCTTCACGTGAGAAGTCTAAAGCGTGTCGATGCACCCTGGCACACGCGACGCCCGCCTCGCCAACCGGCGAAGCGGGCGTCGGGTGAACGCCCTGCTTACAGGCTTTTTACAGCGGGACCCAAACTCCGAAGAACCAGAAGCCCCACTGGTTGAACCCGCGGTCCCACACGGGGTTTTCCTGGTAGCCCCAGTAGTTGATCGGGCCACCTACCCATTGCCCATCGGGCGGCGGGAGCGGCCGGCCCCACTCAGGCCGCGGTGGTGCGCCCGGTCCCCAAGGTGCGGGTCCGTCGCCCCACGGGGCCCCGTGGAAGTAGCCACGCTGCGGATCTCCATGCCATGGGCCGCCCGGCGCGCCCGGGGGGCCGCCGGGGTGACCAGGGCCGCCCGGTCCGCCGGGTGCGCCCGGAGGGCCGCCCGGTCCGCCGGGTCCGCCGGGTCCGCCGACCCCACCGTGTCCGCCCGGCCCGGGTTCGCCCGGCCCGGGTCCGCCCGGGCCCCCGTGCCCACCCGGGGGCCGCCCGGTCCGGGGCCGCCCGGTCCGGGTCCGCCTGGGCCACCGGGTCCACCGGGATCGCCAGGTCCATTCTTGGCGTGGAAGTCTCCGGGCGCGGACCCGCCAGGAGCCCCCGCCGGCGCGCCATGGCCGCCACCCGGAGCTGAGGGCGGCGAGCCCGGAGCGGCGTTTGCGAAACCGGCGCCCATACCCATTGCCGCTGCACCCAACGCACCGGCAATCGTCGCCCCCGCAACCAGTTGTTTCAGTTTCATAGTCGTTCACCTATCTCTAGCGAGCATGTGGAACAAGCCCCCGACATACCCACACGCTAAATAGCTTGTCTATGGATCCGCTGTGACGCACCGCTGCAAATCCTTTGGGCGGATCCGTAGCTCCCGCCGTATGAGCGCCGTCGGTCGCACCTCGGTGGATTACCTCGGCAGGCTTGAAAACATGCCGGAACTCAAAGTCACGTGCCGTCAGGCGAAGAGCGGAGAAAAGCCTGCGATCTCGCGAATCATGTGTGCGGCGGGTTATCCGCGGCCGACCTGGATGGCTTTGACCACTAGCAAAAGCGCGCCGAGGACCAGATAGCTGCGCAGGGCGATCATCCCGAGTCGGGTGAATGGTGACCAGACGACGGGTTCAAGGAGAGTCAAAGGTGGCATTCGCCAGGTATTGCGGTCGACTCCGCGTGCCGGAAGTTTTGGGGCTGGTGGCGCAGGTTGGCGTCGGGCCATCCAACGCAGCACCGGTACTGCGCCGACTCCGAGGATGACCAAGGCCAGCGCCAGGTAGCCGGCAACCGTGACGACGTTGATGTGCGGGAACAAGGTGGTGGCCATCAAGATGCCCGACAACAGCAGCAGGGTGCCGACGATCAGCCCGGCAACCCAGTTGAGCCAGCGCCGATTGACCCAGGGCCCCAACACTTCCCGGTCGTTGCACAACAGCAGTAGAAACACACTGGCGCTGGGCAAGAGCAGACCGGCAAGGGCCTGCACGGCGGTGGTGATCAACCCGAGCGGGGCGCCGGGGATCAACACGACGGCCGCGGCCAACGCCACCATCGCGGTGTAGGACAGGTAGAACTGTTTGGCGTCGGCGAACCCGCGGTGCAGCGAGTGCTTCAGGCCGAACACGTCGCCGAAGGCGTAGCTGGTGGCCAGCGTCACCGCGGCAGCGCCGATAATCGAAGCGTCCATCAGCACGATCGCAAAGAACGACCCGAGCGTGGAGTTGTTTTGGCCCAGCAGGTGTGCGATGGCGCCGGCGTCGATGAAATTACCCACGGAGTTGGTGGAGCGCGCTGCCCAGTCGCCGGTCATCAGTAGTGCTGCGGCACCGACGATCACAACGAAAGCCCCCAGGACGGTATCGGCGCGTTCGTAGGCCATGAACCGGGGGGTGATGCGTTTGTCGACGACGTTGGATTGTTGAAAAAATAGCTGCCAAGGCGCCACCGTGGTGCCGACGATGGCGATGATCAACAGCACCGCATCCGAGCTGATACCGCCCGAGATGCTGGGTACCACAAAGGACTTCGCCGCGTGCCCCCACTGCGGGTGCGACATCAGCAGCATGGGGATCTGCAGCAGGGTGATGGCGATGAAAACGAACATGGCTCGTTCCCAGCGGCGGAAGCTGCCGCTGGCCATGATCGCGACCAACGCCACCGCCGAGATCGGCACCACGATGTATTTGGAGACGCCGATGTACTCGGCGGCCAGGCTGATGCCGATGAACTCGGTGACGATCGTCAAGAAGTTGAGCAGGAACAGGTCGCCGACGGAAAACCAGCCCCAGCCGCGGCCGAAGCGTTCGTTGATCAACCGGGCGTGTCCGACTCCGGTGACCGCGCCGAGCCGGACCACCATCTCCTGGTTGACGATGAGCACGGGGATCAGCAGCAGCAGCACCCACAGCAGGGAGTAGCCGTAGTTCTGGCCCGCCTGGGCGTAGGTGGCCACCCCGCCGGCGTCGTTGTCGCCGACCATCACGATGATCCCGGGACCGACGATGGCCAGCAGGGTCAGCAGCCGGGTCTTCCACGTGTGGGGATGCTCGGTGTCGCCGACGCTGATACGCCCGAATGCGCCCTCGATGTCGCCTAAGTGCGCGCTGTCGAGCACCGCGGAGCGCCGCGGCCGGGCCAGCTCGGCATCGTCAATCTCGGCGTCGATCTCGACTGCGGGCGCCCCGGGGCCAGTGGTCGGGTGGTCGCCTGAGGTCATGGCGTCTCACCTCCCCCCTCAGGCGCGCTGCGGCCGTCGTCGGATTGGGCGATTTCGCGGACCGGACGGGGAGCCGGTTCGCGGCGGCGCCAGTCCTCCGGGATGGTGGCCTCTAGCACGTCGTCGACGGTGACTACCCCGAGCACGCGGTCCTGCTCGTCGACTACCGGGATGGAGTAGAGGTTGTAATCGGCCATCAACAGTGCGATGTCGGTCAGGTCGGCGTCGGTACTGACCCGCACCGGGTCGGAATCCATGAGTGTCCCAACGCTTTCGTTGGGCTCGGCCTGCAAGAGGGTGATCACTGACACCACACCGGCGAGGCGTTTGTCGTCATCGAGGACATGCACCTTGATCAGCGCCTCCGGCTGCATGGTGCGGGCGGCCGCGATCTCCGCCAGCGCCGCGGTTGCGGTTGTGCCTGCGGCGCAGGAGACGAAGTCGACGTTCATCAGCCCGCCCGCGCTTTCCGGGTTGAAGCCCATCAGGGTGATCACCTTGGTGCGCTGCGGGGTGGGCATCAGGTCCAGCACGCGACGGCGCCGTGATTGGCGCAGGTCCGCGATGGCGTCAGCGGCATCGTCGGCGCGCATCCGGCCCAGCAGCGCGGCGACCTCGTCGTCGGGCATGCCATCGAGTAGCCGCATTGCCTTCTCGGGGTCCAGTTCTTCGAAGACGTCGGCTTCCAGTTCCGGGTCGCTGTGCACCCGATCGAGGATCTCTCCTCCCTCGGCTTTGTCGGCTTCCTCGAGAAGATCGGCGATGTCGGCGGGTTTGAAGCCGCCGAACCGGCCCGACAGACGGCGCACGCCATCGGAGTGGGCGTGCCCGATCAGCGGCTCAAATGCCTTCCAATCGCGGGCCGCATGCCCGCCGGACCCCTTGATCAGCCCGAAGAGCCTCGGTGGGCGGCGGGTGTCCAGCCGCGTAAGCACCCAGCCGACGCCGGTATCTTCCAGCTCGACGTCATAGGCGCGCACCAGCTCCACGGCGCCGACATCGATCAACCGGTGCCCGAGCACGTCGGCGCGCAGCAGCACCTCGCCGTCGCGGCGTTCGAAGCCGCGAAGGTCAATCTTGTTCTTGGCCAACGTAACCCGACCCGGGGCGTACTCGTGGATAGATTTGCTGCCGACGAACACGTCACGCCCGCCGACACCCGCGACGATCCCGGTCACCAGCGGGTACTCGTCGGCGCCACGCAGGCTTACGATCACGTCCTCGACCCGGCCGACAGCCTCGCCGGATCTGTTCACCACCGGGGCGCGCAGCAGCTGTGAGAGATGGATTAGCGGGAGGCCCCCGCCACCCTCAGCCGTCGTCTCTGATGTGCTCACTTCTCTCCTTTACGCTCTGGGATTGACCCTCGCGGCTTGGCCGCCAGATCATACGCCCTGGTTACGGTTACTATCCACGGTCAATAGGTGAACGGAGGACGGCCATTCGAAATCCCAACGCATCGGGCCGCACGAAGTCAACCGGCGTGCGACTGGAAGGGATACTGTAAGATCCACGGTTCGGTAGCTTCAAAGGAGAAATTCCATGAAAGTCGTGATGGGGTGACGGAGCCGAATGTGGTGCCGGACGACGTTGATCTGGCCGGGTCGGCGCCGTACTTTTTTCGCGACGGAAGCCATTACGTGCCAACCAGAATCGCGCGCGGGGGATGGGGCCCATCGATCAGCGGCCACGTTGTCGGCGGCCTGTTGGCCTGGGCGGTCGAACGGGCGGTCGACGACCCGCAGCTGCATCCTGCGCGGCTCAGCGTTGATCTTCCCGCGCCGACTGCGCTGGAACCGGTCGAGGTGCACACCCGGGTGCACCACGATCGGCGTCGATTGCGGCTCGTCGAAGCGGTTCTGACACAGCGTGGCGAACCCGTGGCGCGGGCAAGTGCACTGTTTTTGCGGCGCGGCCCGCAGCCCGAGGGGAAAGTGTGGTCGCAACCAGTGCAGATGCCGCCACTGCCCACCGAGCTTGACGGCGCTAACCCGTCGCTTTTCCTGAGGACTTATGGCTGGGGCGGTGGGGTTCAAAATCCCGATCCCGATTGGGACACCTCCGGACCGAAATACACGTGGTTGCACGAAACGCGGCCGTTGATCGGCGACGAACCGCTGAGCCCATTCACCCGCGTGGCGATGTGCGCTGATGTCACGGCCGCAATCGCCAACTGGGGCACCGAGGCGTTGCAGTTCATCAACGTCGACTACACCTTGACGCTGAGCCGACTGCCCGAAGGACCCCACATCGGACTGGCCGCACTCACTCATTACAGCGACGACGGGGTAGCCAATGGTTCAGCCGTCGTCGTAGACCACAAAGGTCCAGTGGGCAGTGCGCTGTCTGTTTCGATCGCGCACTCTGGATTTCGTGCGCCGCCGGTCCAACCGCCGGGCGGATGACGACCGGACCCGAAGTCACCTACTGGACGCTGATCGCCGACGCGGCACGGCGCCAACCGAATCGGCCGCTTCTCGCCGACGACTATGGCCGCACCCTGACCGCGCGTCAGCTGCACGATGCCGCGTGCGCGACGGCAGCCGCGTTCGCCGAACGTGGTATCCGCGCGGGAACTGTCGTTTCCTGGCAGTTGCCCACGACGCTCGAAACCATCGTTGTCATGGCGACCCTGGCTCGACTCGGCGCGGTGCAAAACCCAATCATCCCGATACTGCGCGAACACGAGGTCGGCTTCATCACCGGGCAGCTGGCAACGGAATACCTTGTGGTGCCCGAAATTTGGCGGGGATTCGACCATGGTGGACTTGCCCGGACGTTGTCTTCGCAGAAGGGCCTCGAGGTCATCACCGTTGACCTGGCGACACCCCCGATCGGTGGCGAGCTTCGGCTGCCCCGCGCAAGCAGCGATGCGCTGACGCCGCCGCCCGCAACCACCAGCGACACCCGATGGATCTACTACTCGTCGGGGACCACCTCAGCCCCCAAGGGGATCCGTCACACCGACGCGTCGGTGATCGCCGGCTCGGCGGGCGTGGTGGGCATGGTCGGCGCCAGCAGCGGCGACGTGGACCCGATTGCCTTTCCGATTGCGCATATCGGCGGTGCCGCGATGTTGGCCGCCGCCCTGCTGACCGGCATGCGGTTAGCGCTTTTTGAGACGTTCGATCCAGCTACCACACCGCTTTTCATCGCGGCGCACAACCCGACATTCCTGGGCACCGCCACCCCATTTTTCGTTGCGTTCCTGGAGGCCCAACGGGCCCACGGCAGTCAGCCGCTTTTCCCATCGCTGCGGGGTTGCCTGGCCGGAGGGGCGCCCATCACCGCCGAACTGGGGCGCCAGGTTCGTGAAACCTTCGGAGTGCCGGGCATCGCCAACGCCTGGGGGCTCACCGAGTTTCCGGTGGCGACTTCACCGTCGCTCACCGCCGAGCCGCAGGTGCTCGACCACACGGTCGGTGCACCAGTACCGGGGGTCAGCGTTCGCGTCGTCGACAACCGGGAAATCGAACTTTCCGTCGGGCGTGAAGGCGAGCTGCGGCTCAAGGGACCTCAATGCTTCCTCGGCTACGCGGACGCCAAACTTGACGCCGACGCGTTCGACAAGGACGGCTGGCTGCGCACCGGCGATCTCGGGATGATCGATGAGGACGGCAATGTCCGTGTCACAGGCCGTATCAAGGATGCGATCATCCGGAACGCGGAGAATGTCTCGGCCCTCGAGGTCGAAAATGTGCTGGCCGCTCATCCCGCGGTTGCCGATGTCGCGGTCATCGGAGTGCCCGATCGTAGCGCCGGCGAACGCGTGTGCGCCGTGGTGGTACCCGCTTCAGTTGATGGTGTGTCGTTGGAATCCCTTGTGCAGCATTGCCAGGTGCAGGGGCTCAGCCGCTACAAACATCCCGAGTGCCTCGTGATCGTGGATGCGCTGCCGCGCAATCAATTCGGGAAAGTGATCAAGAAAGACCTTCGCGAGGCCTTCGGCTGAGCGGCTGGCGTACGATCCGAACTCGAAAATGTGTTAGAACCGGATCAACCGGAGGCGCACGATGAGTCCAATGACGGATCAGGCCAAGCCCACGCGCACGCCGCTCAATCGGTCGCAGATCGCCGGGTTCTGGGGCGCCTGGACCGGTTGGACGCTCGACGGGATGGATTCGTTCATCTACGCACTGGTGCTCACGCCAGCGCTGACCGAGCTGTTACCGCGTTCGGGCATTGCCGCGACAACGTCCAACGTCGGGCTCGCGGGATCGATCCTGTTTGCCCTTTTCCTGGTGGGCTGGGGCCTGTCGTTTATTTGGGGGCCGATCGCTGACCGGTTCGGTCGGACCAAGGTCCTGGCCGCGACCATCTTCACGTTCGCCATCTTCACCGGGCTTTCGGCCGCGGCCCAAAACGTCTGGGAGTTAGCGACATTCCGTTTCATCGCGGGTGTCGGAATCGGAGGCGAATGGGCGCTCGCCGGGACCTACGTGGCCGAGGCGTGGCCCGAGGACCGGCGCAAAATGGGCGCCGGCTACTTGCAGACCGGCTACTACGCAGGCTTCTTTCTGGCGGCGGCGCTGAACTACACGATCGGCGTGCATTTTGGTTGGCGCGCGATGTTCCTGACGGGCGCGGTGCCGGTCGTTGTCGCCATTCTGATCTTGACGCGCGTGAAGGAAACCGAGAAGTGGCAGGAGGCCGAAGCGGACACTAGGGAACGCGTGAAGCCGTTGCGCGAAATTCTCGGGCCGCGCTACCGGCGCCGCACCTGGGTGGCTGCCGCACTGGTGACGATCGCGATCCTGGGCTTGTGGGCGGGTGCGGTCTACGAACCGTCGGCCGTGATTCAGTTGGCGCAGAAGGCGGGTCTGGGTAAGAGCGACGCGACCAAAACCGCATCCTTGGCCACCGGCCTGTTGTCGATCGGCACCATACTGGGTTGTCTGATCTTGCCGGTGATCGCCGAACGTGTCGGTCGCAGAAAGACGCTCGCGATTTATTTTTCGGGGATGGCGATCTCGATTGCCGGCAGCTTCGGCTGGGCGTTCTATCTGCCCAACGGGCTCGCGCCGTTCATCGCGTGGCTTTTCGTGCTCGGTTTCTTCGGTGGCAACTTCGCGCTCTTCAGTCTGTGGCTGCCCGAACAGTTCGAGACGCGCGTGCGCGCGACGGCGTTTGCGTTCTGCACGTCTTTCGGCCGTTTTGTCGGCGCGGGCGTGAACTTCTTGCTGGGCGCCGCAGTGCTGCACACACATACGCTGGGCTTGCCCGTTGCGCTGACGGCGGTCGCTTTCGTGATCGGGCTGTTCATCATTCCATTTGCGCCCGAGACGCGCGGGCAGGCGCTTCCGTCATAGGGGCCCGCCGTGGGTGCTCTACGGGCTTTCCCCGATGTTTCTGGTCACTTGCGCCCGCATGCTGGCTAGCATGAGCGCAAGTGACCCACGGGTGGACACGCCACCGTTGAACTGGAGCGATCTGGGCGTGAGCGAGCTGCCGACCGGAACGGTGACGTTGCTGCTGGCCGACGTCGAGGGCTCGACGCGGTTGTGGGAGACCCACCACGAGGAGATGACCGCGGCGTTCGCGAGCCTGGACCGCGCACTTTCGGATCTCGTCGCCGCCCATGGTGGCGTGCGGCCGGTGGAGCAAGGGGAGGGCGACAGCTTCGTCATCGCGTTCGGCCGCGCCGGCGATGCGGTGGCGTGCGCGCTGGAATTGCAGCGCGCGCCCCTCGCTCCGATCACCTTGCGTATCGGCGTGCATACCGGCGATGTGCAGCTCCGCGACGAGGGTAACTACGTTGGCCCAACGATCAACCGGACGGCGCGGCTGCGTGATCTCGCCCATGGCGGCCAAACGGTGATGTCGGGCACGACCGAGTCGTTGGTTTGCGACGCGTTGCCCGCCGATGCCTGGCTGACCGACCTCGGCAGCCACGAGCTGCGCGGCGTTCCGCGCCCAGAGCGTGTGGTCCAGTTATGCCATCCCGACATTCGCAGCGAATTCCCGCCGCTGCGAACATCCAGAAGCATTGCTGTACATAACCTTCCGGCTCAAGTGACCAGTTTCGTCGGCCGAGAAGCGCAGATTGACGAACTGCGGACGCTGTTGGCGGGCAATCGACTCGTGACGTTGACCGGTGCCGGAGGTGCGGGCAAAACACGTCTAGCCGTCGAGATTGCCGCACGGGCCGTCACGGATTTCGAGGATGGCGTCTGGTACGTCGACCTGGCGCCGATCACTCATCCCGATGTTGTGCCGGTCACGGTGGCTCGCGCTTTTGGACTGCCCGATCAGCCGGGACAGTCCGCTGTCGACTCGCCTGCCCTCTGGCGGACGCCAGACCCCCGGCGGTGGAACTGTCAATAGCAGCGCGCCGACGGTGGACCCACCGCATCAGCGGACACCCCCGCAGAATGCCACAGCAAACGCTGTCCCGCCTCAAATTTTGAGCAATGCTAGCCACAAACATATGTCCCAATCGGACCCCGGCCGTCTACTTTGGAAGAGCGATCAACATTGGAGGAGCGATGAGCCGGGACATTGCCACACAGATAGCCGACGACGGCGTCGCGACGCTGACCCTGGCCCGGCCGGAGCGACGCAACGCGCTATCGATCGAGCTTCGCAACGAGATCACCGAACAGCTCGATAGCTGGGCGACGGATCAGGCCGTCCGCGCGGTCGTGCTCACCGGGGAAGGATCGACGTTTTGCGCGGGCTTTGACCTCGACGAGTTCGCGCAAGCAGCCCTTGCGCCAAGCATCAAGGACAGCTCGCATCGCTACCACCTCGCCGTGTGGCACTTCCCCAAGCCGTTGGTGGCCGCTGTTAACGGTCCCGCGGTGGCCGGCGGGATGGACCTATGCGTGCTATGCGACTTCCGGATCGCCTCGGCCACTGCATCATTCGGACATCCCGAGATCAAGTTCGGTGCGCCGCCGTTGTTTACGCCGCTGCAATGGATCGTCGGCGTGGGAGTCGCGCGCGATCTGTGCCTCACCGGACGGCGAATCGATGCCAGCGAGGCGATGCGCATCGGCCTCGTTAACAGCATCAGTGAACCCGCGAGGGTGCTCGACGACGCTTTGGCGATGGCACGCACCATCATCGAGGCGCCCCAGGCGGCGCTCGAGTGCACAAAGCGCTACCTGATCAGCAGCCCCAGCGCGACATTCGAAGAGGCCTTCGCCGTCGAGCACGACGCGGTCTTCGATGAGTTCTTACAGGGGCCGGTAGGCCCTCGGACAACGTCATGACCGCCGAACCTCCGGTGCCCGTCATCGACATGTGGGCGCCTCTCGTTCCGAGTACCGAGTTCATCGACGACCTGCGGGCCGGATTCCCCGCAGAGCAGCTGCAGTACCTTGAGGTCTTTACCAAGACAACGATCAGTGCCGAACAGTTCAGCGACTACGCAGATACATTGCGCCGCACGGATGACCAGATATTGGACTCCCTCGACGCTGCTGGCATCACTCTCAGTTTGATCACCGGTTTCGACGAAAAGTCAACCTGTGGTGTCACTTTCGTGGCCAATGCTTCGGTCGCCGCCCTCGCGGCCCGCCATCTCGACCGGTTCCTGCCGTTCGCCGGTGCAGACATCATGGCCGGCAGCTCAGCGGTCGACGAGTTCGAACGCTTGGTGCTCGACCAGGGATTCCGCGGGCTGAGCCTGCGGCCGTTCATGATTGGTCGGCCGGCAACCGATCCTGCCTACTTCCCCTTGTACGCCAAATGCGTCGAACTCGGTGTTCCCCTTTCCATTCACACCTCGGCCAATTGGACTAGGACGCGACCCAGCGATCTCGGCCATCCCCGCCACATCGACGACGTCGCCTGTCGCTTCCCCGAGCTCACCATCCTCATGAGCCACGGCGGCTACCCGTGGGTGCTCGAGGCATGCCTGATCGCATGGAAACACCCCAACGTCTACCTCGAATTGGCCGCGCACCGTCCCAAGTACCTCACGTCGCCCGGTGCCGGATGGGAGCCCCTGATGCGTTTCGGGCAGAACACAATTCGTAACAAGATCATCTACGGTACCGGCGCATTTCTGATCAACCGCCCCTACAAGCAATTGTGCGACGAGATGCGCGCGCTGCCGCTCCCGCGGGACGTCCTGGAGGACTGGCTGTGGCGTAACGCCACTCATCTACTCCAGCTCGACAGTTGAGACCGTCATGTCAACCGGTATCAGCGTGCCGGGTCAGAAAGTCCAAGACGGCTGTGGCAAAAACGTCATTGCGGTCGCCCGCGACCATGTGGCCTGCGCCGTGCACATCGACGAACTCCACCTTGGGGAAGCTTGAAAGGAATGCGTCCGCCCGCTCCTGACTGACGAGGTCGCTCACCTGGCCTCGTACCAAAAGCATGGGCACGCCGTCGCGCAGGATCGCGTCGACGGCTGCGTGCATGCGATCGGTGTCGGTCACCTCGTTCGGGGGGAAAGGCGAACTGCCGCTGATGAATTTCGGATCCCAGTGCCAATACCAGCGATCACCGCGGAGGCGCAGATTGGTCCGCAGGCCATCGAGATCGGTTGGGCGGGGCCGATGCGGGTTGTATTCGGCGATCGCGTCAGCGACCTCGTCGAGGGATTCAAAGCCAGATGCCAGGCGGTCAGCCATGAATGTGTGGATTCGGTTCGCCCCGGACGGGTCCATATCGGGCACGATGTCCACCAACACCACCGCGCTCGCGATGCCCGGCGAGATCTCCCCCGCGAGAAGCATCGAGGTGAACCCACCCAGGGAGGCGCCCACCAACACCGGGCGCGGCGGCAGCTGGCGCAGTACTTCTTGGACGTCGCCGGCGAAGCTGACGACGCGGTAGTCGCCTTCGTCCGACCAGTCCGATTCTCCGTGGCCGCGGAAGTCGACGGTGATTGCCTGCCATCCGCGCTCCGCGACAGCCGTAGCGGCGCGGCCCCACGAGCGGCGGGTCTGCCCGCCGCCGTGCAGGAACACCACCGCGCGCGCTTGGGGATCCCCCTGGCGATCGGAGACGATGCGAACGCCGCCGGGCCCGGAGGTCACGAACGTTTCAGGCGCTTCAGGCGCTTTGGACATCTTGGGATCCTATTGCGCCGCTGTGCAGCCCTACCGCCGACCCCAAAACTCGGGTGCCGTTCGGGTTACTCACGAACACCAGGTGAAGCCGATGAATTCGGCATCGCTATGGCCGTCGACGGAATAGTCGACATAGTGCACTGCCGGCATTCCGTTGTACTGGGTGGTGATTTTCTCGACGTCGGCTGGGGGGACGTCCTTAGGGAAGGCCAAGATCATGTCAGCAAAAATATCGAGACCGCCGGGACAGCCGGAGTCCTTCCGCGGCGGCTGTGGATTCCAGGCATGCACAGCGACCTGGTCGGTGAGTTGATAGCCCAGCGCGCAATTCGGCTCGCAGACCTTGAAAACGGCGGTGCCGTTTCCGTCGGCGCCACGCGGGCCCCATGAACTCCACGACATGTCTTGCAGCGCAACGGCTACGCTGGCGCAGCCCAGAATATTGAGCCTCGCTGGGCGGGCGGCCGGCTGGACTAATCGGCTGTAGCAGCCCGGAATGGCGAAGCTGTTCGCCGGTGCGGCCGCATTGGGCGACGACGACGGTTGTGCGGTGGGCCGCACCGGTGTGCCTTGTGTGCGCTGTGTGTGCTTCACTCCGACAAAGGTGAACGCGCTGATCAGTAGCACGGCAAGGACAACACCAGTCGCGATGTGGGGCAGTTGTGGGAGATACCGGTGCCGGCTCGATGACCGGACATCGCTCTTGCCGCTCACTCTTACCACATTTACAGATTATGGCGTGGATCGCACATGGGGCCCAAACTGCCGGCAGTGTCGTGGCACGGTAAATTTGGGCCAAATTTGGTCAAAGCTACCAACTATTCATGGAAAGCCCGCCCCCCGGTTGGGCCCTGAAAAGGAGCCACCAATGAATGATCACGCATTGGCCGCGCGGTTGGCCACCGAGGCCGGCCACTTGCTGCTTGAGGTCCGGAAGGAATTCGCCGACGCTGAGGCGAGCGAGCGCAAAGCGGCGGGGGACAAGCGATCCCACGACTTTCTCATGGATGCGCTCGCCAACGAGCGCCCCGACGACGCGGTGCTGTCCGAGGAGGGCGCCGACGATCCGGTGCGACTGCGCTCGCAGCGGGTGTGGATTGTCGATCCCCTCGATGGCACGCGCGAATTCTCCGAGCTCGGGCGCGATGACTGGGCAGTGCACGTCGCACTCTGGCAGGCCGGTGAACTGGTTGCTGGCGCTGTGGCATTGCCGGCTCAAGGAATCACGTTGGCGACACCCCGTGTTGAGCCGCCCCCGGTCGCGCCGGACAAGCCGCGCATCGTGGTATCACGCACCCGTCCACCCGCTGTCGCGCTGGCCGTTCGTGACGCTTTGGACGGCACCCTGGTAGAGATGGGTTCCGCCGGAGCCAAAGTGGCGTCGATCGTGCAAGGTCTGTCCGATGTTTACGTGCATGCCGGGGGCCAATTCGAATGGGATTCGGCCGCGCCCGTGGCGGTCGCCCGGTCCGCCGGTTTGCACACTTCCCGCATCGACGGGGCCGCGTTGGCCTATAACCAGCCGGACCCAAAGCTGCCGGACCTGCTGGTCTGCCGGCCCGAGCTGGCCGATGCGGTACTCGCAGTTACGGCTGAGTAACTACTGCGCCGCCAGTAGGACCCGAATTGGCCTGCGGCTGCAGCTTTCCTGCGACGTAGTCAGCCGCTTGGTTGACCATGCCCGAGGAGATGTACGCGCCGGCTTGGTGCTCTGGCCAGTTCGCTTCCCAGGTATGCGGGTCAGCGGGGTTGCAGATGGGGTCGGCACCGTGACACAAGTCGATGGTTCTGTCGTTGTAGATCGGGTTGAAGTTCGTGATGGGACCGACCCACTGAGTTCCGTTGCCGAACAGCGCGACCGCGGCGATGTGCTGATCGGTACCCGGAGGGAGGGGATTGGTGAAGCCCCACATTTGGGTGGGAACGGCGAGCACCACGTCGGTGGCCGCCGCGCCGAGCGAGTAGCCGCCCAGCACCACGCGGGTGTTCGGGCAATTGTTGATCGTGTTCTGGACGTGCTGGCTGATGTCGTTGGCGCCCTGATCTATCTCGGTGTCGGCGGGGTATCTCACCGCGTAACTGCTGATGTTCTTGCCGGAAACCTTCGAGCGCAGCGCGCTGATGAACGCGCTGCCGACTTGGCCGGGCCCAGGCGATTCCATGCGCCCACGGGCGAACACCACCTCGGCATCGGAGCAGGCGGCGGCGGCTGGTGCAACCGCACCGGGGTTGCCTGCGGGAATCAGGACTGGGGCGGTCAGCAGCGCTGCGGCCAACAGCGGTGCGGCGATGACCGCGGGAAATCGATGGCCCGGTAAAACGCTCACGATGTCCGATATTAGCGATCCGCGGCTATCGGCGCGCGGCGAATTTTTCCGGACGTGGGTTTAGCGGGCTGCCTTCGCGGGTACGCGTGCGGCACCTCGGTGCTTACGGCGTGGTGGGGGCCGGTCCGATTTTCAAGCAACCAGTCAAGCAGGCGGCTATGGAGCGACTTACTGGACTCGATGCATTCTTTCTTTACCTGGAGACACCGACACAGCCGCTGAATGTGTGCTGCGTTCTCCAGCTGGATACCTCGACAATGCCGGGGGGCTATTCGTACAGCCGGTTTCGCAGCGAAGTGGTCAACCGCGTGTGCGCGGTGCCCGAATTTCGGATGAAGCTGTCCGACAATCAGCTGAACCTGGATCACCCGGTGTGGGTCGAAGACGAGAGTTTCCAGCTGCGGAGTCACGTACGCCGTATCGGTGTGGCGTCGCCGGGAGGGCGGCGCGAGATGGCCGAGATCTGTGGCTATATCGCCGGGCTGCCGCTGGACCGCGACCGCCCGCTATGGGAGATGTGGGTGATCGAGGGCGGCGCCCGCGAAGATGCGGTGACGGTGATGCTCAAGGTGCACCACGCCGTGGTCGACGGCGTGGCCGGGGCGAACCTGCTCGCCCAGTTGTGCAGCCCGCAGCCGGACGCCCCGCCACCGCAGCCCGTCGCCGGCGCGGGCGGCGCCCACCCGTTGCAGATCGCGGTGAGCGGGCTGCTGGGTTTCGCGAAGCGGCCGCTGCGATTGGCGACGGTGTTGCCGGCGACGATGCTGACGCTGGCGCAAACGCTGGTGCGTGCCCGCGAGGGCCGAACGATGGCGGCACCGTTCTCGGCGCCCCCGACGCCGTTCAACGGCTCCCTGAGCAAGCACCGCAACATCGCCTACACCCAGCTCGACATGCGGGACGTCAAGAGGGTGAAGAACCGATTCGGCGTGACGGTCAACGACGTGGTCGTGGCGTTGTGCGCCGGGGTGTTGCGGCGATTCCTGCTCGAGCGCGGCGAGCTGCCCGAGGCCCCGCTGGTGGCGACCGTGCCCGTCTCGGTGCACGCGAAGACCGACCGCCCGGGCCGCAACCACACCACCTGGATGTTTTGCCGGTTGGAAAGCCAAATCAGCGATCCCGCCGAGCGTATCCGCACCATCGCCGCCGGAAACACCGCCGCAAAGGACCACACCGCGGCCATGGGCCCGACCTTGCTGCACGACTGGACCGAATTCGGCGGCCCGACGGTGTTCGGCGCGGTCATGCGCATCCTGCCGCGCATTCCGGTGACCCTCAGCCCCGTCTTCAACCTGATCTTGTCGAACGTGCCCGGCCCGCAGGGTCAGATGTACTTCCTGGGTTGCCGGATGGAGACGATGTATCCCCTCGGTCCGCTCCTCGGCGGAGCGGGGCTCAACATCACGGTGATGTCGCTCAATGGGGAACTGGGCATCGGCATCATCGCCTGTCCCGAGCTGCTGCCCGAACTGTGGGGCATCGCGGACGCGTTCCCGGACGAGCTGAAAGAGCTGCTGGAATGCTGACCATCGTCGACGTCAATCGTCAGCAGGAAGACACCGATTCCGTAGTTCGCGCTTGAGCACCTTGCCGTAGCTGTTCTTCGGCAGTTCGTCGACGAACAGGTAGCGTTTGGGCCGCTTGAACCGCGCGATGCGTTGCAGCATGTGCGCATCCAGTTCGCCGGCTTGGGCTGGGCCGACGATGAAGGCCACCACCACCTCGCCCCATTCGGCGTCGGGTGCCCCGACCACGCAGGCCTCCGATACGCCCGGGTGCTCGAGAAGCACTTCCTCCACCTCGCGCGGGTAGATGTTGCTGCCGCCGCTGATTACGACGTCCTTGGAACGGTCGCGCAGGGTGAGGTAGCCGCGTGCGTCGAACGATCCCATGTCGCCGGTGTACATCCAGCCGTCCTTGAGCGTGTCCCGGGTGGCAGTCGGGTTGTTCCAATATCCCGACATGAGAGCGTCACCGCGGCAAACGATTTCGCCGACTTCATCGACGGCCGCCGGTGTTCCGTCCGTGCGCAGTACCGCGACCTCCATGCCGGACCGCGCGTAGCCGACAGAGCCCAGTACCGCGTCGTCGGCGCTTTCATGATCGGCACGGCGAAGACCGGTGATCGTCATCGGCGACTCACCCTGGCCATAGATCTGGGCGAAGACCGGACCGAATGTCGTCATCGCCTTCTTCAGGCTCTCGACGTACATCGGGCCACCGCCGTAGACGATCGCGCGCAGATTGCCCGGCCGGCCCCGGCCCGTCTCGACAAGACGCTGCACCATGGTCGGCGCAAGGAATGCGCTCGAGCCCGGGTGGTGTTCGCACAGATCCAGGAATTCGTCGGGATCGAATGCACCGGATGCGGGAACCACCTGCCGCGCGCCGCGCAGAACGTAGGGCAGAACGTAGAGCCCGGAACCGTGGGACATCGGGGCGCCGTGGATCAGGCTGCATTCCTCGTCCGGGTTGTCCCCCGGGTTGTCAATGTCGGCGAGATGAGCGACCGTCATCGCGGTCAGGCTGCGGTGGCTCAGCATCGCGCCTTTCGACCGCCCGGTCGTTCCGCTGGTGTAGAACAGCCAGGCCAAGGTCGACGCATCGGTGCAGGGTGGGACGGCAGGTGGTGCCGCACGCCACCGTGAAAGGCCTTCGGCGTCCAGGGTTTCGATGGCAACGCCGGTCAGGCCGGTGAGGTTAGCCAGGCCGGGGGCAATCTTCTCCGAGGCGAATACCTGCGAAACGCCCGCGTCGTCAAGGATTTGCACCATCTCCCTGGGATGAAGCTTGTAGTTGATCGGGACGAGGACGCACTCGGCTGCCCAGACCGCGAACATCAACTCGACGATCTCGGGACAGTTCTCGCTGGCGATGGCGATTCGTGCCCCCGGAGTGTGCTGCGCACGGATGGCCGTGGCGATGCGCAGCGCGCGTTCGCGCAACTCGAGCCACGTGCACAGCTGGCGCTCGCCGCGGTAGAGGGCGCCGCGATCAGGGAAGCGCGCAGCGGCCTGGTCCAGAACCGTGAACAGATTCAATGTGCATTCCACTCGAAGTCGGCCCGTCCAATTATCCGTCGACCACGATGACACACACCGACGTGCGCCGCCTATGTTCCGGGGTGGATCCGTACGAATTGGTGGGCGCGCGCCTACGCTTGGCCGTACACGTCAAGTGTGCGGCGGAAGAGGAACGGTGTGACTGAGAGGATCTCCGGTGTGACGCTGGTGCGCCACGCGGTGCTCACCTTCGCCGGCTCGTGGGCCGCTCCCGGGACCGGCTACCCATCCGATGTGGTCAATGCCGCCAATCCCGATCTTGTCTTCGAGGTACCCATCGACGCGCCCTGGTCGTTCGGGCCGATACCGCCCGGCGCGCCGACTTCGCCGAGCTACGCCCAATCCGTCGAGATCGCCGTCACCAACGCGACGGAGTGGATCAACGCCAACCCGCAACGGACATTCGCGGTCGGCGGCTACAGCCAGGGCGCCGAGGCCGCATCGCGCATTCTCGCCGAGATCATGACCGGGTCGTTGCAGTCGGCGCGGCCAAACCTGATCGGCGGCTACACCTTCGGCAACCCATGGCGGCTGACCGGCCACACGTTCCCCGGCGGCACCGACCCGGGCGGCCGCGGTATCGCCGGTACGAACCTGACGGCCGAGCAGATCCCTAAGGACGCCAACGATGTTGACACGTGGTGGGATTTCGCCAATCCGGGCGACTTGTACACCACAACGCCGAATGACACGGCGGGCGCGGACATCACCGCGGTGTACAAGGCGGCTATCCAACTCGGCATTGACATCAACGCGATGGTGGCGCTGATCGCCGGGCTCACCGGTCAGGGAAGCCTGGCGCAGCAGGTCCTGGGCCTCGTAACGGATCCGATCGTGGGCGGTGCGGCGCTCGTCGAGGCGATCGACCTCGCGGTTGCGTTCTACGGCACCAACCCGCCGACCTTGCCGCATATCAGCTACCAAAGCGTTCCGGCGCTTTCCGGACAGAATTCGGTTGAGGTCGCCACCTCGCATCTGAACCACATCGCCGGGGCCACGCTGGCACGCGCGGCCGTGTAGATCTCCACATGCAGCGAAAACATCGACAGCGCGGCTGAACTGGGTTGAAAACCGATCGGCCGGGATAACCATCTCGCATGGTTGCGTTCAGAGTCATCGATCCGTACGGCAAAGTCGTCGCGACCAGGGATTTCGACAGCGCGGAGCGTGCGCACGCATGGTTTGCCGACTCCATCGACAACACCGAGCTGGGTTGGCGCATAGAGGTCAACGATGACGGGCGATGGGCACACTTCGACGACACCGGAGGCATTCGTCTGCGTCCTCGGCAAAGATGACACGTCGCGCTAGCGGCCGTCACCAGGGTTTTGCCCCGACCCAGCACGGGTAGTCGACGAAGATCGCGACTGTCGGGGGGCGCAAGGGAACCGCGAGTTTCGTAATACCGACCGCGAGTTCGCAGCGAGAGGCGCTGATGAGGCTGCAGCAGCCCCTGAGAGACTGAATTGGCACTATTGCGAAAGGTTCTCGACTGTGACGACCTTGTCGCCGAAGTCACCTCGGCCGCCGATGTGGACACCGCCAAGCCGAAGCCCGACATCATCCAGGTCGCATTACAGCGTGCGGGAGTATCCGCCGACCGGGCTGTCTTCGTCGGCGACGCGATATGGGACGCCGAAGCGTGTGCTCGCGCGCACGTCATAAGCATCGGGGTGCTCAGCGGAGGAGTATCTCAAGCTGAGCTCGAAAATGCCGGTGCAGTGCTGGTTTTCGAGAATGCCGATGACCTGGTGAAGCATATCGAAGAAACCCCGATCGCGCGGCTCGCCTCGATCGGCCTTAGTTGATGTGAAGGAAAGGGGCCCAGTCCGAGCTCGGACTGGGCCCTTCTGCCTAACAAGTTACTGGTTGGCCTTCTGGCGTTCTTCGGACGCGCGCAATGGCATAAGGTGCGCTGGCGCCGGGTCGGGCAGCCGGTTGTTTGTGTTCATCATCTTCACGGGGCATACCCGCCCCATCGCAACCAGCAACCAGACGGTTGTGACGAGATCAGGATTGAACACGCGCTCAAGTGGGCAACCAATGAGTTATGTCAGCCCCCTTGCCGCGAAATGACGACCGCGGTTTCTGGTCGACCGTGGGGGATTGCGCGTGACGGCAGGGTTGGTGCGGCATTGGCTTGAGTCCGGGCGACTGGATCTGCCGCTACCCGCATCAGGGCGTACCGCCGAGCGCTGGCGGCGTCTGGGGTTGCTGGCCGAGGAGGACATCGTCGCGGCGCGGATCGCCGAAGCGCACCTCGACGCGGTGGCAATACTTGACGAGTTGGGTGGCAAGCCGCCCGAGCCGGATCAACTCTGGGGTGTGTGGGCGGCCGAGTCGTCCGACGCGGTGTTGACTGCCACCCACCTGGGCGATGATGTGTTCAGCCTCAACGGCACGAAGGTGTGGTGTTCTGGGGCTGGGTTCTGCACTCATGCGCTGGTGACCGCGCGGCTCACCGACGATCGCCGAGGCCTGTTTTCGGTGGCTGTTGTCGATCCGATCGTCAAAGCGTTGCCGAGCACGTGGTGGAACCCCGGGATGGCCGGCAGCGACACCCGGTCAGTGCAGTTCACCAACGCGCACGCCGTCGCAGTCGGGGAACCCGGTGACTACCTGAACCGACCCGGGTTCTGGCATGGGGCGATCGGCGTGGCGGCATGCTGGCTCGGGGGCGCACGCAGGGTTGCCGCCCCGTTATATCGTTGCGCTGGAAGCGAATCGGCCGACGCGTACTCCCTGGCGCATCTCGGTGCCGTCGACGCCGCGCTGGCCGCCAGCGACGCGATGCTTGCCTCCGCGGCGGCCCAGATCGACGCCGATCCATTCGATCGGACCGACATCGGTCAATTGCTGGCCCGGCGCGCCCGCACCATCGTGGAACACGCGGTGGACGAGGCCATTACCCGCACCGGCCGGGCATTGGGGCCGGGCCCCCTCTGCCAGGACGGGCGGCACGCCCAGCGGGTCGCCGACCTGTCCATCTACATTCGGCAAAGCCACGCCGAGCGAGATCTGGCCGAACTCGGCCGGCTCGCCGGAAGCATCTATGAGGGCGATAGCGTCCCGTAACGCGCGAAATATGTTGTTGCGCTGGGTCAGTTGCGTCCGAGCCGTTCGCGAACCGTATCGGTGAGGAAGCGGCTCGTCGACACCGGGTGAAAAGCGCGCGCCGCCGCCGTGAGCCCGTCGCGCGAATCCGCACTCAGTTCGATTTCGGCTGCGGCGACGTTGAACTCGAGCTGCTCGACACTCGACGCCCCGGGAATGGCGACCACGCCCGGCAGGCTGATCAGCCACGCCAGCGCCACCTGCGCCGGCTTGGCGCCGGTTTCGGCGGCGACGTCGCGCAGCGTCTGCAGCAGCGGCTCGATGCGGCGCAGGTTCTCCGTGCCGAACAGCGAGTTCACCGCGCGAACGCCGCCCGGCCGGTTGTTCAGGCCGTACTTGCCACCCAATAGGCCCTGCGCCAGTGGACTGTAGGCGATCACGATGCGGTTCTCGCGCTCCGCGAACGGCACTAGGTCGTCCAGCGCGCCGTGGCGGGCGAGCGAGAAATCCACCTGATTGCTGATGACCGGACGGCCGAGTGCAGCATCGGCGCGTTGCCATCGCGCCAGCGAATAGTTCGAGACGCCGGCTGCGCCGATGTCGCCGCTGTCGAGCAGGCTGCGCATTCCCGGCATGATCACCGAATCCGGGAACACCGGGTTGGGCTGGTGGATCTGGTAGAGCGGGATGCGGTCCAGCCGCAGCCGTCGCGCACTGGCGCGCTCGCGCTGCTTGACCACCGCAGGGAACGGCGCGATCGGCATGATCTTGCTGGCCACCGCAACCTCGGCGCGCGCGTCGCCGAGCGCCTCGCCCAGGATCCGTTCGCTTTTGCCCAATCCGTATACCTCGGCGGTATCGAACAGCGTGACTCCCGAGGCGAGGGCGCGCTTGACAATGTCACGCGCGGTACCGGAGGCGTAACGGTCGCCGTAGCCCCACTCGCGTGAGCCGAATTGCCAGGTGCCCAGCCCGATCCGGCTGACTTTTCCGATTCCGTCGACATCCAGATACTTCATCTTTCCCACCGTACCGAGATGACCGATCAGGTCCAACGGGGAGGTCTCGTTCGCACGATCGGAGAATGCAAGATGGCATCACGGGAACCGGGAAGTTCGGCTTCGACACGCCGGCGCCGCTGACCGTCGTAGGTTATCGATGTCAGCCTCGGCCTGGTGGGTGTGCGGTGAGGAAGTCCTCGATGGCGGCGACGAGGAGGCCGGGCTGGTCTTCCGGAATGAAGGTGCGACTGTTGCTGATTAGGTCAAATCGGCCTTGCGGCAACAGTTGCGCCAGTCGTCGTCCATGCTCGCGGGGGAAGATCTTGTCGTTCTCGGCCCACAGCACCAGCGCGGGTTTGTCGAAGGTGGTGAGCCGAGCCGCGGCCTCGAATGTGTACTTTGTGTCGACTGCTCGTAGCATGCGCCGAAAGTCGCGCCTGACTTGGGAGTTCAGGCGCACAGGGTCGGTATAGGAGTGCATGACGTCCGCCGGCATCGCTCGTGAAGTCACAAACCCGTAAGCGGTCGGGAGTCGCTGGATTAGCTTGAACTGCGCGGTGTAGGCGACGATCCACGTGAGCAGCCGCGAGTGCGCCATCACCACGAGGTACTTCTGCGGGGTCGGCGGGAACTTCTCGAACGCGTCGCATGAGGTGAGCACTAAGCGAGCAATCCGGTCGGGATCGGACCCGACGAGTGCCTGCGCAACCGCGCCGCCGGTGTCGTTGGCGACGATAGTGACGTCGGCGAGGTCCAGAGCGTCCAGGAAGTCCGCCGTGATCCGCGCCATCCCAGGTAGGGACAAATCGGCATCGGGATCTATTGGGATCGAATGGGAGCCCCACGGCAGGTCGGGGGTGATGCAGCGATGGCGGCGTGCCAGCTGCGGCACGACTTGCCGCCACAGATCGCCGTTGACGGCGACACCGTGAACCAACACGATCGGCGAGCCGTTGCCGCAGTCGCGGTAGCTGATCGCGCCCACCGGGATGTCGACGCGGTGCTCTTGGCCGAGTTGCTGACTGATGGACACTATGGCTGGATCCGAGCTTGGCTTTGATTAGTTGCCGGTTGCGGGGTGTTCTCCGGGAAAGCTTGCAGCAGGGCACGTCCCCTGGCGAATCGTAGTTCGGTGAGGAACGCTTCCAGCGGCGCGGTGTTGCGGGCGGTGCGTCGTGCATCGATCACGGCCAGAACGCGTCCGGTCCCAATCTGGACCTGGTAATCGGCCTGGTCGGGGTGCTCTAGTTGGGTTGCGCCGGTGGCAGTCTCGACGTTCCAGCCGGTGCCGGTGTCACACAGCACCGCGACGGCGTCGAGGTCGAAGGTTCGCCGGATCGAATCGGCGGCTTCGCTGAGGTCGCGAGGTGAGGCCATGGCACGGGCGGCCAGCCTGGCGAGGTTGCGCGCCTCGGCGTCGGCGTGCGCGGTCCGGACCCCTTGACGGGTGAGCACGTCGACCAAACCTCCGACCGCCAGAGCGACGAACCCGAAGGTGATCAGGGCGACCACATCGACCGCATTGCTGACTCGCAGGGTGTGCAGGGGCTGGGCGAAGAAGTAGTCGGACAGCAGAACCGCAACGGCGGTGGCTAGCAAGGCAGGCAGAACCCCGCCGAGCAGGGCCACGCCGAGCACCGCGAGCAGATTGCACAGCAGTGCGCCGGTAAGACCGAGCGGGGTGCGAAACGGGACGAGACCGAGTGTGATCGCCACGGGGGCGATGACCGCGAGGATCAAGGCCGCCAGTCGGCGTAGCCCGGGAAGCGGGACCTGCCGCAGGGCCGGAACGGT
The DNA here is from genome assembly GCA_963708995.1 of uncultured Actinomycetota bacterium. Lineage (GTDB taxonomy): Bacteria > Actinomycetota > Actinomycetes > Mycobacteriales > Mycobacteriaceae > Mycobacterium. Next base: position 2,081 of record CAVPUR010000017.1, on the reverse strand, counting down.
CAGCCTGATCGCCGGTGTTTGACGGCGTGGTTGGCGGGCGGGAATGACATGAACCTCGACCGGGCCGGCGGTTCGGGTCGCTTTGTTGATCACCGAGCCGTGCAGCAATTCCTGACGGCGGGACCGCCGGGTTGCGCCCAACACCAACTGCTGAGCATTCTCGTTGCGTGCGAAATCCAGCACCGCGGCGGCGACATCGATGCTGGCCAATTCGGTGTAGTGGCCACCCAATTCGCCAAGGAGCCGGCGTTGGCCGGACAGCCACGCGGGCTCGGCCTCCGCCAGGCCTGTGGGTTCCCGCACGTGCACCCCGATCAGCTCGGCGCCGATCGGCGTGGCGATCTGTGCGGCCCGCCGCAGGACGTGCTCGCCTTCGGGGTCGCCGGTCAACGCGACGACGACCCGCTGCGAAGCAACCGCTCCCGGTGCCCGCCTCACCGTAACCGGGGGAGCGGCACCGAGGTGACCGTGCTGCTGCAGCCAGCCCGTCGCGAGTTCACGCAGCGCGGCCAACCGCTCCGCGGTGTAGAACCCAGTCAGCGCGCGCGGGGCGGCGCCCGGCCGCAGGACATCGGTATCCGCGATGCGGGCGCGCAACTGCTGCGGGGTGATGTCGAGAAACTCGATTTCGTCGGCGGCGGCCACCACCGCGTCGGGCACCGTCTCGTGTTGGGCGATGCCGGTGACTGTTTCGACGGCGTCGCTCAGGCTGTCGATGTGTTGCACGTTGAGCGCGGTGATCACATCGATACCGGCGGTTAGCAACTCCTGCACGTCTTCCCAACGTTTTTCGTGGCGGCCGCCCGGCACGCAGGTATGGGCCAATTCATCGACGAGCACCACCGCCGGACGTCGAGCCAACACATTGTCCACGTCGAGCTCGTCGAAGATGGACCCTCGGTGGCTGATGTGGGCTAGCGGAATTTGCTCCAGCGAGGCGAGCATGGCCTCGGTATCCGCCCGGTCGTGGGTCTCAACCAACCCCACGACCACATCCACTCCCCGCTCGGCGAGCTGCTTGGCCTCGGCCAGCATGGCGTAGGTCTTCCCGGCTCCCGGGGCAATAGCAAGATAGACGCGCAGCCGACCCCGGCTCGCAGACGATGTCGGACTCGCCGACAATGCGCCGCTCATCGATCACCCTTCGCCGCCACACGACGGATCGAACCTACCGCTGGGAAGGGTCGCGCATGAAGGGCAGAAGGTCACCAGGGGCCCGAGTTAACGAGTTGTCTCGCGGCGGGCGAGAATAACCGAGTGCCTCAGTTGGTTGGTGTACACCACGTCGCTGTGCCGACCAGCGATCCGCTGGCGGCCAGCGACTGGTATGTGCGGGTCTTCGATTTCGCTGAACTCTTGGTCGGGGAACGCGAAAACGAGGTAATGACCGTGTTGCTGCAGCACCCGTGCGGTGCCCGTCTGCTGTTGCGGCGCGTCGACGCGCCGCTGGCTTTGGGCAGTTATCCGTTGTTCGGTCTGGGTGTCGCAAACCACAATGAGTTGCTGCGCTGGATGGAACGCCTTACCGCGTTCGATGTCGAACACAGCGATGTGCACGAGGCACACTTGGGCTGGGCCTTGATCGCCACCGGCCCGGACCTGGTCCGTATCCAGCTCCACACCGACGAGGGACCTAGCGGCGAAGGCGAGTAGGGCGTCGGTGAGGCACAACGCGTGACGAACAGATCTTCAAAGGTGCGCCGCTTGGCATGTTTTTACGAAAGTCGTTGCGGTTCAGAGCAATGAGCGGACGAACTCTAAGACTTCGTCGGCCTTGGCGAAGCCGCCGAGGTGGCTTTCGCCGGGGCGCAGGATGAGCTCGCCGCGGCCAGCACCCTGCGCGAATCGGCACTCAGCTGGATTTCGGCTCCGGCGACGTTGAACTCGAGCCGCTCAACACTGGACGCCCCGGGAAAGGCGACCACGTCCGGCAGGCTGATCAGCCAGGCCCGCGCCACCTGCGCCGGCTTGCCCTCGACTGCGGTGGCGACGTCTGACGTTTCCGTTCCCTCGACGTCCAGATACTTCATGGTTCCCGCCGTACCGAGATGACCGATCACGTCCTACGCGGGTCAGTCCGA
>CAVPUR010000016.1:0-150379 GCA_963708995.1 uncultured Actinomycetota bacterium | reverse complement strand
AGTAACCACTAACAGCTTCCGCAAGACCGTCGCCACACTCATCGATGACGAAGGACTCTCTGCTCGGATCGGCGCCGATCACCTCGGCCACACCCACGTCAGCATGACCCAGGACCGCTACATGACCCGGGGACGGATCCACACCCAGGTAGCGGACCTGCTGGACCGCACAGTCCGCATAAACGATGAATAAACGATGACTCGATGCCAGTGATCTTGGAAAACAGCCTCTAAAGTGGGGCGGGCGGGGCTCGAACCCGCGACCAACGGATTATGAGTCCTTATTCAACGCCTCAGCGACCAGGCGAAACGGTTAGCCGAGACATATCAAATCTCCTGCACGACATCATATTTGGCCGTTGCCAGTACGGTTCCGGTACGCCTTGAGTACGGCTACAACTCGCCCCCGGTCGCCGGGGTGACGCCGGGGTGAGATGCGGCAGCACGGTGTTAACTAGCTGGGGCGCGACCGCCACCAACACGCCGACCCATGCACGAGCTGATGTGACTCGCCGCTTACGTCCGACGAAGCGGCCGATCAACTAGCACCCGCTGTCCGCCTCGCCACTGAACGACGCGAATCTGATGGCCGGTTTGTACGCCGGTGAGCGGGTCGACACGAAACCGACCGAACAAGGTGGTGGTGTCGAGTCGTTGTGACGCGGCCCGCACCGGCAACGATTCAACAGTGCCGGCCTCCTTCACGCAGCGCTGCCAAAGGACACCCGCGGCGAAGGCCGCAGCAGCCGGATAGGGCGGCTCAGTACCGTTCGCGTCCCGGTAACAGTGGCTGAACCACTCGCTGTTGGGCCCGTCCGCGGGATCATCTGTCCCGTCGTCGAACCACTGGCACGGTCCGCACAGCCCCTCAACGCGATCACCGATGGCGTGCCGGAGCTCATCGACTCCGGCGGCGACCAATCCAACTGCGCGCCAACGGCGTTCGCTGGCCCACCGCGCGATGGCGACGTCATCGTCGAAGGAACCGGCCGATAACAGCACATCGCCCGCCGGGACCTGCGCCAGCACGTCTCTCGCCCGGGCTGGCCGAAAAGTGACCGACCGCCACAGGAGACCGAGTCGCCGGGCCGCCACCGCCGCCCCTTCGGCCACCTCGCGGCCGAACCCCGTGTCGACGTGGATTATTACCACCTGCGACCCCGCACCAAGACCTTCGGCGGCAAGGCTTTCGAGCACCGCGGCGAGATAGCGGTAAGCCGGAGACTCCACGTTGACGACACCCGGATACGCCGGCCGCGCCAGCCGGGCGGTGGCGCCACCATGGTTCCAGACGACCCCTTTGGCCGCGGCCGCGGCCGCGAGCGCGGGCCCCGAACCGTAGGGCCCGAACACCACGTCGGGCCGGCTAGCCTCGGCGGCCCGTATCGCGGACGCCGCGGAGGGGGCAGCGTCGATCACCTCCAGACTTACTCCGCAACGCTCGGCCCACAGAGCGAGGGCGCTCGCCCCTGCTTTCCCGAATCTGGCCAGCGGCCCCGACAGTGGGGTAACCAGGACGGCGCGAACTGCCACGCCCACAACTTAAGCGAGTCGAACAACCACCCGACTCCCCGGGGAGTACGGATAAGTGCCGGGGCAACTCCGATGACCGCCGGAGTATTGACCGCGTCCGGCGTGCAGACACTGCACGGCGCATTTGTCCGGTGTCGTTTTGTAGACGACACCGGCGGTCTGCGCCTGTTCAGTGCAGCACGCGCGCGTTAGGGCGTTGAAGCGCAATTTGCGGCAGGCGATCACGATCAGGCGGCGGGCGGCGATCGGTGAGACAAACCGGCGGACGCAAGGCCCGGGTCTCTGATCAGCTCAGCGATGAAATCGGGCCAGTCCTCGTATCTGAACGAATATGGGCGTCGACGCCGCCGCCCGTCCCCCGTAGAACATCTCAACTCATGCCTGGAAGGACCGGCGCATCGTGAAGTTCAGCATCTTTCTACCGTCCGGCTTCGCTCAGGAGTTCGCGGACATCCCCAGCCCGGTCACCGCCTATGAGCGGCTGGTGGAGGTCGCCAAACTCGCCGACTACGCCGGCTATGAAACACTATTCGCGCCCGACCACCTGACCACCATCCCACCTTCACACGAAACAGTGTTCGAGGCATGGTCGCTGATCACCGGACTGGCCCGCGAAACCTCTCGGGTAAGGCTCGGTCACCTGGTCACCGCCAACAGCTACCGCAACCCTGCCCTCGCCGCAAAGATCGCATCCACCGTGGACGTTATCTCGCATGGTCGCCTCGTCTTCGGGATCGGCGCCGGATGGTGGGAACCCGACTACCTGCAGTACGGATTCGAGTTCGGCACCGCAATCGAGCGCCTGCGCAAACTCGACGAGGCAACGCAGATCATCCTGGGCTTGTGGACGCAGAAGGAAACCACGTTCGAAGGCAAGTACTACCGGGTGCACGGCGCGGTCAACGAGCCCAAAGGCGTTCAAAAACCACATATTCCGCTGATGATCGCCGGCGGCGGCGAGAAGATGACGCTTCGCCTGGTCGCCCGGTACGGCGACGCCTGCAACATCATGGACTCACCCGAGGTGGCCGCCCACAAGTTCGCCGTGCTCGAAAAACACTGCAAGGACGTCGACCGCGACAACAACACGATCAACCGCACCGTCACAACACTTGCCCTGATCGCCGACACCAACCAGAAGGCGCGCGACCTCATCCCGCCGAACCTCCAGTTCGCTTACCCGGGCGACGTCGCCTCGTATGGTCTGATCGGCACGGCCGACACGCTCGAAAACCGCATCGCCGCCTTCCAGGCCGCCGGTGTGCAGGAACTCATCATCAACTTCGCAGACCCCAGCGTGGAGCAGGTCGCACAATTCGCCGAACTATTCCTCCAAACAGCCAACGGGCGTTCGCCGGGCGTGGGCGCACCGTCTGCGAGCACAACCACACAGGGGAACGCCGCCCTGACAACACCGCCACACCCCACCACCGCCGACGACCAGGACCCGACCGGGAACCTACCCAGCCCGATCTTTTCTGGCGCCTAGAAGCGCCTGACGCGAACCGGATCTCGGGTGGCGGCGCCGCCGCGCACGATCACGTTTCGTCGCCGGAAGCGATGACCGCGATGTACCGCTGGCTCTCTCTCGCGCAAGCCTGGTGTTCCTCGACGACGCCTGGCATATGTCGATATTCACCCTCCCGGTTCGGATGTCCCGACTTTTTCAGCCGCTAGCGTCCTCGGGGCCCGGCACAGCCCGTCCCGAGGAGACACGCCGTCGCTGGCTTCACGACCCGACCGCCGCAGGGCCAGCAGCGCGATTGCAGGGGCGACAAAGGCTATGCACCGCCAATACTCGACGTCACGTTGAAGCCCTCACCACGAAGCGCTCGGCATGACGACACTGCGTCGCCGCCGCACCGTCGATCGCGATGTCACGTCTCGGCGCCCTACTCCGTCTAACGATTGACGAAGACAAACACGCATTGTGAAGGGGCGGGATGATGAATCGCTTGAGTGCTCTGGCGCGGGGATACCTGGTCGCGGTGACGGCGCTGGTGGGGGTGTTCACCGGTGGGATCGGGATCTGGTGTCTGATCGAACCGGCCTCATTCGCTCGTGTCGTCGGCTTTGAGACGCACCTGCATTTCCTGCACGACGTCGGTGCGTTCCAGTTAGGTCTGGGTGTCACGCTGCTACTTGCGCTGATATGGGCGGACGCATTGGCCACCGCCCTCGCCGGATTCATTGTGGCCGACACTGTGCACACGGTGAACCACATCACGGACCTCGACCTCGGCGGTTCGGTCGCGCAAGCGTGGGTGCTGGGTGCGGTGTCGGTGGCGCTGGTCGTGGCGTTTCTGCTGCGGCTACGCCAGCTTGGCTACGTCCTGGGCACTGTAGGCGCCGCAGCCAATCAGACGCTGGCACCATTCGTCCGGCAGAAAACCATCAGCCTCACCACCTTTCGTAAGGACGGCACGCCCGGCTCCAGTCCGATCAGCGTTGTGGTGGACGGCAATCGGGCCTACTTTCGCAGTTTCGAGCGGGCCATCAAAGTGCGCCGGATTCAACGTAACCCGATGGTCGAATTCGGTCCGGCGACCGGATCAGGCAAGCCGACGGGGTCGGCACAACCTGGCGATGTTCGCCTGCTGGATGGGGCTGAGTATCGGAAGGCGGGACGTCTGCTACGGCAGAAGTATCCGTTGCTGCATGGGGTGCTGGTGCCCCTGGCGCACCGACTCATGCGGTCCAAGTTCGGCCGCACGGTACATGCGGAGTTGATTCCGTCGTCTGTCGCGCGATGACGACGAATCAGTAGCCACGATGCTATTTTCTGCACCCTTATGCGACGAACCATCGTTGATTCATCGCTTATGCGCGGTCCAGCAGCTGAGCAATCTGGGATGTGGACTCGGTTCCTGGCCATCTTCTGTGAGGGCGGGCGGGGCTCGAACCCGCGACCAACGGATTATGAGTCCCTAGCCAACGCCTCGACGACCAGGCGAAACGGTTAGCTGAAACGGCTCAAATCACCTGCAAGACAACAAATTCGTGCGTTGCCGGTGCGGTCTCGGTACGGCTCCGGTATGCCTACAAATCGCCCCCGGTCGCCGGGGTGACGCCGGGGTGAGCTGGAGCTTGGCTGGGTTTGCTCAGAGCGCGGACGGTTTCAGCTTCGGCCGTTTTGGCGCCGGCCAGGCCCGCGCCCACGATCAGGAATGTCTGCTGTGCGGCGGTAGTCATCTTCGGTCCTGTCCATATCTGTTGCTGGCCGGATCGGCTAGATGGTTTGGCGGTAGCCGAAGAACTCGTGGTCTTGGTTGTAGCCGCCGTAGCCGCCGCCGACCTCAGAGAAGTGCGCGACGAACTCGATGCCCTTGATCCACTTCACCTGTTTGAATCCGAGCTGGATCTCGTTGCGCAGCCGCAGCGGCGCGCCGTGGCCGAAGGAGAGCGGTTCGTCGTTCATGTCGTAGGCGAGCATGGTGAGGTGGTTGCTCATCTGCTCGATGGGGTGCGCGTCGTAGTAGATGCCCGAGTCGGGGCCATCGCCCAGCGAGTAGAACACCACCCATTTCGCTTCCGGCTGCGGTTTGACCAGGTCGAGGATCGTCTGCATCGACACCCCACCCCACTTCGCGACGCCCGACCAGCCCTGGATGCAGAAGTGCTGGGTGATCTGCTCATGGTGGGGCAACGCCCGCAGCTGGGTCAGGGTGAGCTCGACGGGGTGCTCGACGAGGCCGTTGATCCGCAGCCGATAGTCGGCGAAGTGCCCGTCGAACAGGGCGGCGTACTCCGGCGAGTCGGGGTACTCGCCGTTGTGCCAGAAGTAGGGCGAGATGTCTTTCTCGCCGTACTCGCCCGGGGTCGCGTCGAGCTGTTCGAAGAGCCGTTGCACCGGCCCGATCAGCGCGAAGCCGACCCGCTGCACCACCCGCGGGTGGCGCAACGTGAATGGGGTGGCCGCCACCCAGCCCACCACGACCACCACCATCGAGGCGGCGAAGACCGCTAAACCGACCCAGTCCGTCGCGTCGCGCCCGGCGTAGATGTGGTTGAGGTTGCGCAGCAGACCGGTGGTGAACACCAGCGCGACGTGGATCGTGATGAAGAACAGGAACCACACCAACACCAGGAAGTGCAGCGAGCGGGCCAGCTGGATGCTGAACCGCCTGCTGATCGGCTTGAACCGGGTCGACAGCGCCGGGGACATGCCCAGCCCGGTCACAAACGCCAGCGGGGCGGCGATGAAGACGGTGATGAAGTAGGCGATCAGCTGCAGGCTGTTGTAGGCCACCCAGCCGCTCTCGACCGGCCACTGCAGCGACAGGTACTGGATCAGCACCGACACCGCGTTGGGGATCACCGACCAGCTGGTCGGCACCACGTGCCGCCAATGCCCGGTGGTGAACAGCAGCACGTAGAACACCGCGCCGTTGAGCAGCCACAGGGTATCCACGCCCAGATGCCACCAGCGGGCCAACCCGATCGAATGCCGGATGCCCGGCAAGCCGACCTGGCCGGGCAGGCTGATGGAGTCCTTCTTCGCCGTCCACAAGGGGTCGGCGGGAACCGGTTTCTGGATGCGGAACCAGTCGCGGCCCGGAGTGCTGTGCCGGGTCCAGTACAGCCGCGGATGATCGCTGAGGATCTGAATTCCGGAGCGGATGATGAAGATCAGCAGGAACAGGTTGAAGAAGTGCTGCACCCCCACCCAGACCGGCAGCCCCGGATGGCGTACGGCGTCGGCTGACACGACGGTGCCCGGGTAGCTGCCGATGAAGTGCTGCACCGAGGTCATGTCACGCAGACCCTTGCCGGCGGCGACCGCGACGATCAGGATGACGAATCCGATCGGCAGCAACCACAGCAGGTTGAACCACCTGCTGTGTCCCACCCGGACGCGGGGCGCGATGCCGTGCGCGACCGGCACCGAACCGGCCCACGTGTTCGGGTCCACCACGTCCTCGCCGATGGTCAGTTGCGAACGAAAGCTCGCTACCGCCTCTGGGGTGACGCTGGCGTCCGGCGCGGCAGGCACATCGGCCGGCGGGTCGGTCGGTTCGCGCCCCGCATGTGGGAGGCCTTCGCCGTCGCCGCCGTGGTTCACGGTGCTGCGTTCAGTCATCAGGGCTCCATATGGTCGAAGCGCTGAGCCACAAGACGCGAGCAACGTCGCGGGCGGCGGCGCAGATTGAGGCGCGGACCAGGATTCCGACGAATGTGAGTTTCCGGCGATGCGGTTTCGCTAACGAACGTGCGACCTGGTGGCGGCACCTTAGGGTCGGAACGGCTGCTGCTCAGCGATTTCGACGCTACGCCGTTCACGTAACACTGTCACGCGATCCATCCACGCATCGGGACCGGCGTCGCGAAGCCAGACACGTCTACAGATCCCTGCCGCTGACGATCGCCCGGTTCGGGCGATCGAGCAATCATACTGAGAGTCATGCAACGGATCTCTCTCGACGCTCTGGCCACTCAGCAACTCGAACTGGCTGCCGCCCACGGTGGGCGGCCTGCCGCCGACACCGTCATCGGCGGTCATGAACGGGTGCTGCGCCAGACCGTGGTCGGCATGATCAAAGGCACCGAGTTGGGCGAGCACAACAACCCCGGAGAGGCCACGGTGCACGTGCTGCGCGGTCGGGTCCGCTTGACATCCGAGGGCCAGTCCTGGGAGGGCCGGTCCGGTGACCTGTTGAAGGTGCCCGACGCCCGTCACGGCCTGCAGGCGCTGGAAGACTCGGCGATCTTGCTTACCGTGGCCAAGCTACCGTGAGGCCAACCGCTTGCATCCTCGGGCTGGATTGTGCCCCGTGCCGCTCACCGGGGATTATGAACCGCCCCGGGATGTCCGGAGACTTTCTGGTATGGGATCTCAGCCAGGCGAGAAGGTTAAGGACGCCTTCAAAAAGAAGTAGGTGCGGGGTCACGATACCCCTGCTTTCACCGGTCGACCGTGCACGCGGCCACCCGGTGGCCTTCAGGTTGCGCTGATCAGTCCGCTGACGCCGATTTGTTCGGTCCAGTATTGCTGTACCCAATCCGCGTCGCCGGGCGCTGTCGTCGCGCACGCTCGACAAGTGCGATCGTTTCCCGACATTGCAGAACCTGTTCTCCGACGCCGTCTCGGGTGCGTCATCGGAGGTGGCGGTGAGGAACCGGTCCGGGAGCGCCAGCTTGGAAATGGTGCGCAAGGTCAGCAGGTACTGGCGGGCTAGCGGACCGGTGGTATAGGGCAGGTCGTAGTTGGCGCAGACCGCCTGAACCCGTGGGGCGATCTCCGCGTAGCGGTTACTCGGCAGATCGGGGTAGAGGTGATGTTCGATCTGGTAGCACAGGTTTCCGCTGATGAACGCCAACACCGGCCCGGCGCGAAAGTTCGCGGTACCCAGCATTTGTCGCAGATACCATTCGGGCTTCGTCTCACCGTCGAGCGCGGCAGGAGTGAACTTCTCCGCGCCGTCGGCGAAGTGTCCGCAGCAGATCACCACATACGCCCACACATTGCGTAGCAGGTTCGCCGCGGCGTTTGCCGTGAGCGTACGGCGCCACCGTCGACGGCTGAGTGCGGGAAAGAGCACATAGTCCTTGCCGGCCTGCCGGGCAATCTTGCGGATCAGCGCTCTGGTGTGGGCGGATCTCTCAGCGTCGGTCCCCGCGCGATCATGCTCGGAGTGCAAGCCGTGCAACGCGATGCCCCATTCGAACATGATGGCCAACAACACATTTCGCAAAGGCTGCAGTAGATTACTGGGCTGCCATCGTTGGTCACGGGTGACCCGCAGGACACCGTACCCGAGGTCGTCGTCCACGCCGATGACATTGGTGAACACATGGTGACGGTAGTTGTGCGAGTACCGCCACTGCGACGAGACACCCGCCATGTCCCACTCCCAGGTACTGGAATGGATTTCCGGGTCGTTCATCCAATCCCATTGACCGTGGCCGATGTTATGGCCGAGTTCCATATTTTCGATGCTCTTGGCCACGGCGAGTGCGGTGGTTCCGAGCGCCCAGCCAACCTTGCTACGGCTCCCGGCGATCACCAGCCGCGCGGCAACGTCGAGGCATCGCTGAAAGGCGATGGTGCGCTGGATGTATGTCCTGTCCTTTTCGCCGCGCGAATCCTCGATGTCGCGGCGGATCGCCTCCAATGCGACCGCAAGCGCCTCGAGGTCGGCCTGGCTCAGATGGGCGTATTCGGTGACGTTTGTGATTGCCATCGACGCCTCACCAACATTCAGGCGAGGTGGCCTGCCGCCCCACTCGCGGGCCGACGGACACGCCGCGGAGATTCGAGTGCGGCAACATCGTGGTCACGTCCGTTTCTTGGTGGCTTTGGTTACGTCGACCCGAGACCGGAGACGCCCGCGTGGCAGCAGCATCAGGGACTCCGAGTTTGGCGGCCAGCCAGCTGAGCAGGATGAGCCACGCTCTGGCGCCCCGATATTTCACCTTCGCCCCGTTCGATGTCGTACCCGACGCGCTCGTGTTGCAGTGCACGCACGCGGGCCGGCGTCATCGAGGGCCACGCCCCATCAGTGCGGTGTGGTTCGTCGAGGACGACGAGGCCAAGTTCACGGCTCAAAGTCCCAGGACATCGACGAGGCCACACCGTCACTGTCCGACGTCCTCGTTGACACGTCGACGATCACCCCGTCATTGGTGCTGGGGATCACTGTGGTCGGCGGACTTCGGGGTTTCGGGTGTCTGTGAGCCCGGATCCAACTCGTTCGCGCGGTCCCACTGCTCGTTGAGTTGGTCACGGGAGGTGGCTGCCTCGTTGCGGTGGGCGGCGGCTTGCTGTTGCAGACCGGAGGCTTGGGCCGCCTTGACGTCGGCTTCGGCCTGGGCGGCGCGGGCTTTGGCGGCAGTCTCGTCGGCGAGTGCCTCCTGCTGCCTGACGTGGAGTGTTTCCTCCTTGGCGGCGCCGCGGATCTTGTCGGCTTCGACGTGGCGGTGTTGGTTGCGTTTGGTGCGCGCCAGCCACGCCAGCCCTGCGATGAGCAGAATTGCCGCGACCGCGACGACGACGATCAAAACGATTGTGCTGGTAGTCATGTCGGTTCCTTATGGTGGTTGAGCATGGTCGATGGGTTCCTCGGTGGCGAAGCGCCCGTGCGGGTTAATCAGCTGGGTTGGGGCACTGTGCAATTCGTCACTTTGGGGTTGACCCCGAAGTAATTCAGGGGTCCGGCGATCACGGTCACCGCGATCGTCCCGGCGTTGGCACAGTTTTGTGCGGCGTGGGTGAAATACCCACGTTGGCCGGCCGCGACGGCGCCAACGACGAGCCATACGAGCACGAGCAGCCCGACGATACGCCTCATGTCTGTCTCCTTGGATAGTCGACCGCCGGGAGGCCCGGGCGGCGGGTCATGAAAAAAGCGACGGGGTCATCTGGTGACTGCCGTCGCGTGTTCTCGATATCCCGTCGCCGGGCCGCGGCGGTGGTTCTGGCCGTGTTCGCAATGCGGCGATTCATGTGCCGTCGAATCGGAACAGCCGCGTAGTTCGCGGGTGGCCGGTTAGTAGTAGTGGCGGCGGCCGCCGACCGCGCGTCCCATCGACCCCAATATCCACAGCACCGCTCCGATGACGACGAGGACGATCCCGATGGTCCACAGGATGGCGATTTTGAACACGAATCCGGCGATGAGAAGGACGATTCCGAGGATGATCATGGTGTTTCCTTAGTTTCGATGTCGAGGCAGCTGTTCCGGGCCGGTTAGTCAGTGCTTGAAGGCGTCTTTGACTTTGGCCCCTGCCTGTTTGGCGTTGGCCTTAGCCTGATCGGCGCGGCCCTCGGTGCGCAGCCGGGTGTTGCCGGTGGCGCGGCCGAAATATTTCTTGGTGGCGCCCTTGATGGCTTCGGCCTTGTGCGCGAGCTTCTTACCGATGCTCATTGCGGTTCCCTTCGGTTTCGGTGAGCACAGACCGCGACTGCGGGCTGACAGAATCGACCGTGCTTCGGTGCCCACCGGGTTCGTCGACGTCGGTGCTGCCCGTCGGTTGCCGACCCCGCGACCAGCGACCGAGCAGGGGAACCCTGTTCCAACGGGTCGTGGCCAGCTGCGAGTTCACCGGCGCGCCCGCGGCTGCGCCGACCTGCTGGCTGTGTTCGAGGCGTTCGTCGCGTTCTTGGTTCAGAAACGCCGTTTCGCGTTGGGACCTCGCGAGGTCGCGTCGGGCGTCTCGCCCGCGGCCCGCGGTGCGCCGGGCACCGGCCAACAGCACGCTCAGTCCCAGCATCGCCACCGCGCCGATCACGATCCCGAAAAGGAACAACGTGCCGGTCGACCCGGTGACGTGATAGCCGAATACCGAGAAGTTCTCCGTCAACGGGTGGGCGGCCCCCGAATTGCTCAGCACACCGACGATGGCGACGATCACGGCGACGAGCAGAACAACTAATCCAACAATGACAAGCATGATGGCGCCTCTGTTTCTGATGGCAGATCTTTGAGTAAACGCCGAGTTTCTTTGAGTAAACGCCGAGTTCGGGCGCCGCCTGGGCTTGCTGGAGAGTGCTCAAAGCAATCCACATGACGCCGACCAACATGGGCACAACGGCTGATCGCACCTCCCGTTGAAATGTGAGGGTTTAGGCTTCCATCAAGCCTATGGGCACTCTGACAGATGCATGAGGGTCAAAAGACCCTTTGCTAGACGACGGGGCTAGGCGGAGCCTCATTGCCTATAGCGAGAGGCTAGAAGCACCTTGATCTGGGCGGCTGGCAGCGAAAGAGGAGAGGCCGGCCATGGCGATTTTCGACAACTTGCAGTACGACTACCGACCGAGTTGGTCGCCAGGCGCAAGTGGGTGCGCCAGGCCCAGGTCGATGCCGGCGCACGGCCCGGGACCACGACCGAAGAGTCCGCCGAGCTGAAGCGCCTGCGGCGGGAGAACGCCGAATTGCGAAGGGCGAACGCGATTTTGAAGACAGCATCGGCTTTCTTCGCGGCCGAGCTCGACCGGCCAGCTCACTAATCACCCGGTTCATCGCCGATCGTCAGGGCCACCGCGAGGTCGCCGCCGTTTGGCACAGGTCCGGACTCATCCGTCCAGGCGACCAGATCGGAATTCAGTTTGGGTTCTTGTGATGGAAGGGTGTTGACGTCGCCGAAGAAAAAGTAGGTCCTGCCGTCAGAATGCTTTGCATTTGCACTCGTCGACTCCTTGTACGTTCCACCAATGACCGGTGTCGGTGAGCAGTGGATTGCCCATGGGATCGACCAGCAGTGGCCATGCGTTGTTTGTGGACCCGCTGATCTGTCCGATTCTGTTGACACCAAGCACCGAAATGGTCATCGTCGACTAGCCCCCGGTCGGTTCACCACAGGACTCCCATCCGCGTGCTGAGCCGTCACGTCGCTGCCAGTGTCACGGTGTTCGACCACAGCGTATCGGTTAGATCGCCAGGATCGGTCCTTTCGTCGTTGGCTGAGATGCCAAAGGTCAGTGGGACTTTGATCAGGAAACTGATCGCGAATTTGCTCCGTTTACCGCGATTAACTAATCAGCCGCTCCAAGGCTCGAGCCCGCGACCAACAGATTATGAGCCCCTTTTCGGCGCACGGTTAGCCAAAATGGCCTATATCGCCTGGAAGCCAACAGATTTGGCCGTTGCCGGTACGGGCGCGGTACGCCTACGGTACGGCTTCAAATCGCCCCCAGTCGCCGGGGTGACGCCGGGGTGAGATGCGGCTGGGACGTGTTAGCTACGCCGGGGCCGGGGTGGCGGGACACCTGACACACTGGCGATACGTCAGGAAGCCGACCGACAGCCCTCGCCCCTAGCCGCTTCGAGTTCGGCTGCACCGCGGGCCTGGGCGACACATCGACCAGGCGCTGGTCCGCAGCCGCCTCCGCCTGGGGCTCGTTGCGCGCCGAACCGAGGTGCTCAATCTGGCGTGATCCCTTGCGCGAGGACCACACGATCTGCGCCGCTGTTGCTCCCGAAGCGGTCTTCACGGTGCGCACATACGCCACCACCGCACACTAAAGACCCACAATTAGTGCATACATTCCGGCCCGCCACCACCAGAAACACCAGCTCAGCAGCCCGGAGGCATTCAGATCAACGAGAAGTGGCCCAAGTCAGGGCCGATCTGGCGTGGACCTGTGGGTCGACACGCCAAACCGGCCGGGTTACAAAGATCCTAATCGAAGGCGATGACGCCGCGGATGTTTCGGCCTTCGCGCATATCCGTGATTGCCTCGTTGATCTGATCCAACCGGTAGCGACGACTGATCAGCTCGTCGAGTTTGAGGTTGCCGTTCTGGTACATCGACAACAGCATCGGCATGCTCGCGCGCGGGTTCATCCCGCCGTACAACAGGCCCTTGAGTTGCTTGCACGACTGGATCACGTCGACGAGAAACAACGGAACCGAAGTCTCGGATACCCGCGGGACAGCCGTCATCAAGCAGGTACCGCCCTTGCGCGTCAACATCAGCGCCGGGGTCACGAGGTCAGCCGTGAGCACGCTAGGTGTCAGCACCACGCGGTCCGCCATCACACCTAGGGTCAGCTCCCGTACAAGAGGGATGGCCTCCCACACCGACGGACTGGTATCCGTCGCGCCGAAGAACTTGGCGGTATCACGTTTAAACTCAACGGGATCCACCGCGATTACGGAGTTGGCACCTGCGGCGCGGGCACCCTGCACGGCGTTGACTCCCACTCCACCGGTGCCAATCACGACCACGGTGTCGCCCGGTTGCGTTCCGACGCCGACGGTGCCGGAACCCCAACCGGTCGTCACCCCGCACGACACCAGGGACGCCGCTTCAAACGGAATCGATTCGTCGATCTTGATCACCGACTCTTCGGCCAATACGGCGTACTCGGCGAACGTGCCCAATTGCGTCATCGCCATTAGGTCCTCGTCTCCGAGGTGGCGGCGCCTGGTGCCATCCGTCGTCATCTCCTTGGACAAGATCATCGCGCCGGCATCGCACAGATAAGTCATGCCAGACACACACCACCGACAGGAACCGCAGGCCGCGATGAATGACATGGCAACGTGATCACCCGGTTTCACGGACCGCACTCCGACACCAACTTCTTCGACCACTCCGGCACCTTCGTGCCCACCAAGGAGGGGGAAGTACTCCGGAACCGGCGCCCCGGTGGCTTCGATCACCGCCACAAGCTCAGGCGGGAAAATGCAGTCCCCGGTGGCAAAGTGATCGTCGGAATGGCAGACGCCCGCCACCGCCATCTTCACCAGCACCTCACCCTCACGCGGCGGGTCAAGCGTGATCTCCTGGATCTCCCAGTCCTTGCCGACGCCGCGCAGCACCGCCGCCTGACACTTCATTTGCGGCGTCCTCCCGGAGCGATGCCGATCCGTCGCAGACCGTGCGCTGCGCCCGCACGCACGAGGCCCAGCGCGACGCGGAACTTCCGTCGCGAATACGGGTACCAGAGCGGCTCATTTTCCTGGGTGGGGATCCGCGGTCTCGTGATGGCTTGTGCGCGGCAGTATTTCAGCAATCCATCGGCACCGCCGTTACGTGCGCCGATCCCAGAGTGCTTCCAGCCGGGCATCGGCAGCGCGAAGTGGAACCCGTTAGCCATCGCGTCGTTGATGTTGACCGCCCCTGCCTCGAGCTGACGCGCTACCCGCTGGCCCCTCGCGTTGTCGCGGGTCCACACTGTCGCCGAAAGTCCGTAGTGGGAGTCATTGGCGAATCGGATCGCCTCGTCCTCGTCCGCCACTTTGACCACCGGCAAGGTCGGGCCGAATGTTTCCTCGGTCATGCACGACATCGACTGATCGACGTCGGCGAGCACAGTCGGTTGAAAGAAGGTGCCCATCCCCGTTGGGTGACCGCCAGTTGTCACCCGCGCGCCCGCGGCGACAGCTTCCTCGACGTGGCGCCGCACGATATCGCGTTGGGCTGCAGTGGCCATCGCTCCAACATCGAAGCGGTAGCGATCGTCGTCCTGGCCCTGGCGCAGCCGGCTGACCTTGTCGGTGAGCTTCGCCACGAATTCGTCATAGACGGGCTCCTCGACATAGACGCGTTCGACCGACACGCACACCTGACCGGAGTTGAACATCCCGCCCCAGGCGATGCCGTTGGCCGCGCGGTCAAGATCTGCGTCGGCCAGCACCACCGCCGGATCCTTGCCGCCAAGTTCGAGGCTGCAAGGGGTGAGGCGCTCCGCGCACGCCACGGCCACCTTGCGACCGGTGGCCGTCGAACCCGTGAAGTGGACGTAATCGGAGCTGGCGATCACGGCGACGCCAGTCTCGGCGTAACCCGTTGTCAACGCGAGCACCGGGGGTGCGCCGATTTCGTTCCATCCGCGGACAAATTCAACAGCGCTTAACGGCGTGACCTCCGAGGGCTTCAGCAGCACGGCAGCGCCAGCAGCCAGTGCCGGGACCCCGTCGAGCGGGGCGTTCACGAACGGGAAGTTCCACGGGATGATCAATCCAACGACCGGATAAGGCCGGTAGACGGTGGTCAGGCGCTTAGTCTTCATCAGCGGGCTGTGGGGCTTCGGATGGCGGTCGGCCAGGAAGGTCTCGGCGTTACGGGCCCAGTAGTTCAGCAGATCGGCTGTCAGAGGCGGTTCCATGGACGCCTCGGCGCGCGGCTTGCCGGTCTCCGACTGCAGGACGTCGCTGATGTGCTCGGCATTGTCGAGCACCCAGCCCTGGAACTTCAATAACCAGGGCTTGCGGCCCTTCGGACCCAGGGCCTCCCATTCAGGTTGGAACAGCCTCAGTTCGCGGGCCTTCGCGGCCACGGTCTCGGCCGAATCGTTCGGTACTTCGCCGACCACGCTGCCGTCGGCAGGGTTGCGCACTTCGATGGTTGTCACCTGCGGTTGCACATGCAGATCTGTCATGCGACAAGCATCCGCCCAAACGGATGAGCCCATAAAGGTAATCGACTACTCCATTTTCGGAACTATCACAGCGCCTCGTCGGTGCCCTGTTAGCCGAACAGCACGACGAATGGATCGAAGGCGGCTGCAACCTCGGACTGGAGGTGCTCAATCGATCACGCATCACACCGAGCCCGCCGACCGAACAGGAGCCCACCACGACACCAGCACTGACCGCTTAACTGCCATCCGAAGGGTCACGCGTTCGAGCGAGCTCTTACACCACGTCCATGGGCTTGGCCCGCCGTCAACGCGGCGACCGGGATTCCCTGTTGGAGTTAGCTGGCAAATGAAAGGCTCGCCTGCCCGCGTATAAGGCACGTATAAAACACGGCCTAGCGGTCATCACAAAGACCCTCGCAAGCCATCTACCAGGCCTTTTATAGTGGGGCGGGCGGGGCTCGAACCCGCGACCAACGGATTATGAGTCCCTAGCCAACGCCCACGCGACCTGCGCAAACGGTTAGCCGGGAGGCACCCTATTGCCTGCTAGGCACCACTTTCGTGCGTTGCCGGTACGGGCGCGGTACGGGTCCGGTACGGCCACAAATCGCCCTCGGTCGCCGGTAAAACGCCGGTGCGTTGTCGGTAGCCGATGGCACAATCACCGGGTGACTTCTCCGGGGATTGCAACGGCAACGGCGTTCTGGAGCTACGCGCACTCGGACGACGACGGCACCAACGGCAAGATCAGACGCCTAAAGGAAGGCGTCGACCACGCCTTCAAGCGGTATAGCGGTGACCCGCTGGCGAGCTTCTTTGATCGCAGCGGTGATAACCGGCTCGTATGGGGTGATGAATGGCGCTCCAAAATCAGCAGCACAATCTGGGGTACCACGTTTTTCATTCCGGTCATCTCGCCGAGCTACTTGAAGAGTTCGATGTGCCGCGACGAGTTCAATGAATTCTGGGAGAAGGCAGAGAAGTCCGATGACCTGCAAGAACTGTTGCTGCCGATCTTGTGGGCGCCCGTACACCCCGCGACAAAGGAAGAGAACCAAGTCTGGGACATCGTAAAGGGGCGCCAGTATCTCGACTGGACCCAAGTCCGAAAGTTAGGAGAGGACTCTCCTGAGTACGAACGCCTCGTAGACGAGATGGGCGAACGGCTCGCAGAAGCGGCGCGCACGGTCGCCAATGTCTCCGAAGGAGAAAGTGCTGCCGAAGAAGACGGTACAGACTCGGACGATGACGACGGCGGTGCGGCCGTCCCGGTGGACTCCCCCGAACCGCCCCCTACCGACCCGGGACCCGCCGGACTTGTCGACCTTGCGGATGACGCAACCGAGCAGGCCAAGCGGTTTGCAGCCGATCTCACGACGGGATTCCAAGCGCTCCAAGAGATGCAGACTCAAGTCCTAGCGCCCGATCCGCTACACCCGAACGCGAGCACAGGCCAGCGACTCTTCTACTTCAAGCGCATATCGAAGGATATGGGACCTTACGTTCAAAAATTCGAGCAATCCCTCAAAGAGGCGGAGGATGAAGCTCGCCGATTGAACGACACTATGTTCAAGTTTATCGACATACTGCAAGATCCAGTGTTGCGCAGAGTGGCCGACATTGAGAACATGAACGTGTCGCAGGTCCGGGGGCTGCCCGCCCTTCTCGCCGAAAAGTTCGGCGACTACGGGCAATTCAGGGATCAAATCTCCGCGATCGGTCGTATGAGTCGAGATCTAAGTGTACCGATGTCTTCAATTGATCGGGGGTTTGATTCGATGGACACCATCATGGAATTGGTCCAAGACTGGACAACCGCCATGGAGGCGCTCGGGGACGATCCGGACGCAACACCTATGCAGTAGCTGCTAATTCGCCTTCCGCCCAAACAAACTCACCACGTTGCTCGGTAGGTCGGCTTGCTTCGCCGGGGCGGGCGGCTCCGGCAGGGTGTTGAGCGCGCCGCCGTCTTGCTCGGGTATGTAGTCGCCGTACACGTCCAGCGTCAAAGTGAAGGTGCTGTGCCCCAGCCACTTCGACACCTGCATGAAATGAACGCCCGCCGACAGCTGGAGCGTGGCGAAGGTGTGGCGTAGGTCGTGCAGCCGCACCCCCTGCAAGGCGTGTGCATCTTTCGTGGCGGGGCGGCTCGCCGGTAACCCGACATCCTCCAAGGCGGGTCGCAGCACGTTCTTGTAGAAGGCACCGGAGTCGATAGGCTCCGAGAAGTCCAACGGTGCGACCGCTCGACAACCCCGCCTCCGCGCACCGCCGAGCGCACGGTTAGGCCATAACGGCGCTTGAGGCGTATCCGCGGCCGGGTGCTCTGTGAGGTAGTCGCGCATCCGCTCGCCGAGCCAACCCGGCAGCGGGACTGTGCCCCGACTCTTGGCGCTCTTGAGCGTGTCAACCACCCAGCTCCCGCCTCGGCGCTTCTTGGCACGGCGAACGTCGATGTGAGCCCGCGTGCCGGTGAACACCAGGTCGCTCACCTCTAAGCCCGCCAATTCCTCGGCCCGTAGACCTGTGTACGCGGCGAATAACGTCAACAACTCATAGACCGGGTACCGCTCACCGATGCTAGCTGCCACAGCGGCAACCTGTTCGGCGGTGAGCGGGTGGTGCCGTTTGTTTCGACGTTTTGCGCTGTTCCCTGAAAAGTCCACCCCATCAACAGGGTTCGACGTTATCGCCTTGTGGCGCAGCGCGTACACAAACACCGCGCGGAGCGTCGACCAGTGGTGCTTGAGCGTGGCCGGCCCCCAAGCGAGGGCGGCGTTTACAGGCTCTTCAACCTTAGGCGGGCAGCGAGCCCGTTGATCTTGGTCGGCGTGTCTAACAGCTGAAGGCCCTTGGCCTTCTGAAGTCTGAGTGTTGCGAAGCATTCAGGCCAGGAAGGAGCCAAGGGCTGTGTCTGACGCTACGACAGTGTTGTTCGGGCTGCCAGGAGTACGGGTTGAGCGTGTCGAGCGCCGCGCCGACGGGACCCGGGTTGTGGATGTGGTGACCGCAGATCCGACCGCAGCGGCGTGCCCTTCATGCGGGATGGTGTCGACGTCGGTGAAGGGCCAGGTGATCACCTCACCGAAAGATATCCCTTATGGTGAAGACCGTATTGTGGTGCGCTGGAATAAAGTTCGCTGGCGATGCCGAGAAGACTACTGTAAACGGGGGTCGTTCACCGAGGCCATCACCCAGGTTCCGGCTCGCGCCCGCAGCACCCTGCGGCTGCGTCAGCAGATGGCCAAAGCGGTCGGGGACGCGGCCCGCTCGGTGGCTGAGGTCGCCCAAGCCCATGGCGTGTCGTGGCCGACCGCCCACCGGGCGTTTGTCGCTCACGCCGAAGCGCTGTTGACCGAGCCGACGCCCACCCCGGTGCTGGGCATCGACGAGACCCGGCGGGGAAAGCCCCGTTGGGAGCGCTGCGCCCAGACGGGCCGCTGGATGCGGGTCGATCCATACGACACTGGGTTCGTCGATTTGGCCAGCGATCAGGGCCTATTAGGGCAGTGTGAGGGCCGCAGCGGCGCCACTGTGGTCGCGTGGCTGTCGCAGCGCACACCACAGTTTCGCCAGAGCGTCACTTACGTGGCCATCGATCCCGCCGCGGCCTACGCGTCGGCGATCCGCACCCCGGGACTGCTGCCCAACGCGACGGTCGTGGTCGATCATTTCCATCTGGTCAAGCTCGCCAACGATGCGCTAACCAAGGTGCGTCGCCGAGTGACCTGGGAGCTGCGGGATCGCCGCGGCCGCAAACTCGACCCCGAGTGGGCCAACCGCAGGCGCCTGTTGACCGCCCGGGAACGCTTGTCGGAGAAGAGCTTCGCCAAGATGTGGAACCGCATTTGCGCTGAGGATCCCAGCGCGCAAATCCTGTCGGCGTGGATCGCCAAAGAGGAGCTGCGCACGCTGCTGGCCACGGTGCGAGTCGGTGGGGATGCGCACCTGACGCGGCATCGGCTGCACCGTTTCCTGGCGTGGTGTATTGACTCGCAGATCCCCGAACTACTCACCCTGGCCGCCACCGTCGATACCTGGTGGCCCGAGATCAACGCCTTCCTGGCCACCGGGATCACCAACGCCCGCACCGAGGGTTACAACCGGCTACTCAAGCAGGTCAAACGCGCCGGCTGCGGGTTCAGGAACCGGCCCAACTCGGCCCGCCGGATACGATTCCACTGCACCCGCAAACAGCGGGCCGCAACCCAGACTTCATGCTGATTGCCCGGTCAAAGTCGAAGAGCCCGTTTACATGCCCAAGGCACCGCGCGTAGACCCGCCACGCAGTGGTGTCGGTCCGCCCCGGCAACACAAGCGACCGAAAGGCGAGGCGCGCGGCTACCCCGGCGAGATTGTCGCCCGCTAACCGCGCCGGGCCGTGTTTGTCACCGAACGCCTAGGGGTCGAGATGCTATGAACCGGACAGGCATCGAGTGAATGCTGTTGATCAACGTCGACGGCGTGCGCTGGGCTGGGCCCGCCAGCTCCAGATTCTTCATCCGCGACAGCACTTCAGACACGAGGGCGGTCGCCTCTACCCGGGCCAGGTTCGCGCCGAGGCAGAAATGCGTGCCACCGCCGCCGAATGCCACGTGCGGGTTCGGCGTTCGGGTGATGTCGAAGCGGTCGGGATCGGTGAATTGGGTTTCGTCTCGGTTGGCCGATGGGTAGAACATCGCTGCCCGGTCACCCTTTTTGACGCGCACCCCGCGCAGTTCGGTGTCCTTCGTGGCCGTGCGAAAGAACACGTTGACGGGGCTCACATAGCGCAGCATCTCCTCGATGGCTGTCGGCAGTAGCGACGGGTCCGCTTCTAGCTTCGCCCGCTCGTCTGGATGCTCGATCAACGCGCCCATGCCGCCAGCGACGAGATCACGGGTGGTGTCGCCGCCCGCGACGATCAGCAGCACGAAGAACATGATGAATTCCATGTCGGTGAGGCGCTGTCCGTCAACTTCGGCATGCAGCAGGGACGTTGCGATGTCGTCGCCGGGCTGCGCGCGTTTGCGGGCTGCGAGTTCCCCGGCGTACGCAAACATCTGCACTGCAGCCTCCGTGGCGCGCGGGTTGTGGTCGCCGGGGACACCACTATTCATGATTTCGGTCAGCTCATAGAGGCGGTAGCCGTCTTCCAGCGGAATGCCGAGCATTTCCGCGATCACGTAGGACGGCAGCGCCCCGGCGACGTCATTGACGAAGTCGCACTGACCCTTCTCGATGACCCGGTCGACCAAGTCGCGCGCCATGTCTGCGATGTGCTCATTGAGCTTCGCGACCCGCCGCGGGGTGAACCCCTTGTTGACCAACTGGCGTAGTGCGGTGTGCCGCGGCGGGTCCATTGTGATCATCATGACGCCCCGTGTTTCGGCGAGATCGTCGGGACCGGGCACGTCGAAGTGCACGCCGTCCGTCTCCGACGACCACGTGGCGCTATCGCGGGACACGGCCAGGACCTCGTCATAGCCGGTGAGGGCCAGGAAACCGGGTCCGTCCTTGTAGGGGTGCCATGCGACCGGCGCGCACTCGCGGAGCTTGCGGAACGCGTCGTGCGGCATCCGCTCCGAATAGGTGTTCGGATCGGCAAGGTCGACACCGCCGATGCTGATAGCGTCCTCGGTCACGTCCCACCTCCCTATCGCAGCACAAGCGCGCAACACGGTACGCGCGTCGGACGGGACGTCGCGCAGGGTTCTGCGCCATTCATATCGAGTACATATGACAGGAGCCAGGCGCCTGGCCGGAAGACTAGGCCGAAGCTGTCCTAATTCAAGGAGTCCAAGTACAAGGCGAGGCCGCCGATGTTCGGCGAAAGGCAACGCGTCGATACGCATACACCAGTAGCCTGTGCGGGGCTATGAGGAGGATTGAGTGAGAAAAGTTGTGACGGCCACCGCGATGGCGGTGGGTATCTGTGTCGCGGGAACGGCATGTCAGATCCCTAAAAACACCACCAGTCCGGCGCCGACCAATGCGGTGACGGCACCAACCCCTTCAATCAGCACCGCCGTTAGCACCGTCGTGCGTGCTCCGGCTGTGCCAGTGACGGTCAGCGGTTCCGGAGAAGAGGTCAAGACCGTCAATCTTGAACGAGGCGGTTACACCGTTCAGTACACAGATACCACCGGCTACCTGATCGTGGAACCCGTAGAGCGCGACGGATCGACGGGCGTGTCGATCGTCAACGCCTCTTCGACGTCCGGTGTTACCACCTACGCCTCCACCGGGCCAGTCACCATCCATGTCAAGAACGGCGGTGATTGGTCGCTGCAGTTCGTTCCGCTGTCGTGACGTTGCGGCCTCTCCGTACCGAGTGCCAGACGGGGCGGGCTGAAGAGAGGCTCACATCCAGAGAACGCTCATCAGTTGCCAACGTGGTGTGTGTCGATAGCTGGCGCCGGTAGTACATCGCCCAGTCGCCGGTAAAACGCCGGTAAATCGGGGCTCTCGATCGCAGGCGGACGGTTCCGCGAGGCTCTGAACAGCGAAAACGAGTGGGGCGGGCGGGGCTCGAACCCGCGACCAACGGATTATGAGTCCGCGACCAGCACCACGGTGACCAGGGAAAACGGTTAGCTGAAATAGCTCAAATCACCTGCAAGACAACAAATTCGTGCGTTGCCGGTACGGGCGCGGTACGCCTTGAGTACGGGTACAAATCGCCCCCGGTCGCCGGGGTGACGCCGGGGTGACGGTGGGTTTATGGGTGTTAGCTACCCGGCGGGAGGAGGTGCCGCCGTAGCTCCAGGGCCAGCCCGACGGCGAGCCGCCGCTCGCCGGGCGGGTAGCCGAGCAGCTCGATTGCACGTGCGATCCGCTTGAGGACCGTATTGCGGTGGGTGTATAGCCGGGCTGCAGCGCGCGGTGCGTTGTCGGCCTCCTCAAGGTAGACGCGCAGCGTTTCTCGCAGTCGGGCGGCGGCGGGGCTGTCCTCGGCAAGGGGGCCGAGAGTCGCCGCGATGTGCGTATGTGGTCGATGGTGGTCTCACAGCATCGCTGCTGTGACCATGGCTCACGCACGCCGATGCCCAAAATGTGCCCAGCGTGTGCCTCGACTGACAGCGCGGAATCGCACTCCGACACGAACGGCAGCTCCTCTGTGAACTCGACGGCCCTACGGCGGGCGTTATTCGTCCATGCTGATGGCGCGCTCAGGGCAGTTCGCGATGGCCATCCGCGCTTTGTCTTCCCATTCCGGCGGGATGTTTTCGACATGGACGAATGCCTTGGCGTCGTCATCAACGTCGAAAATCTCGGGGTACGTTAAGGCACAGCGACTGTGCCCCTGGCAGGCATCGAGGTCTATCCGTACACGCATCGTTTCCTCTCCCCTGCAGCCGAAGCCAATTTGAATCTTGAGCGCGCGCGGCTAATCGATGCCCTTGAGCCGAGTGCCGATCACAGATTCAGCGGTAAGCGCCTCGATCGCGGTTTCGTCCAATCCGAGCAGTTCCTTCAAGATGGTCTCGTTGTGCTCTCCGACGGTGGGCGCTGGGGACCGACACCATCGATCGACACTGCGGAATCGGAATGGAATGGTCGGCACCTGGTGCTGACCGACGATCGAGTGATCCAAGCGTTCGAAATAGCCACGCGCGATCATCTGCGGGTGTTGAGGGCTGAGCCGCGCGTCGTAAAGCGGTGAGGCAGGAACTCCGGAAGCCGACAGCATGGCCGCCACCTCGGTGCAGTCTTGGCCAGATGCCCACATCTCCAGATGATTATCGATCAAATCATGTGCACGCCAACGCCCTTCGTGCGTGTCGAGGGAGGGATCATCCGCCCAGCCTGGCTGACCGAGCACGCTTTTCAACGCGGTCCATTGCTCGTCGGATGCGACGGAGACGGCCAACCACTGTTCGTCACCGCGGCATGGGTACAGCCCCTGCGGCGCTCCGTCCCTACTCCGGTTGCCCAACCGCGACAGTATGGTGCCGTAAGCGGTGTACTCAATGGCTTGCTCAGCTGCAGCGTTCAGTGCCGCCTCCACCATGGATACTTCGATGAAAGAGCCGTGACCAGTCTGCTCGCGCTGGCTCAGGCCGACAAGCATCGCAAATGCGGAATGCATACCTGCCAACGGGTCACATGGGCCACGCGGGATCCGGGGTTGGTCGTATTCGTGGCCCGTCACCCAGGCCATGCCGGTCATCTGCTCCATCGTCTGCGCGAAACCGACGTTGTTCCGCCACGGTCCATCCAGACCGAAGGCGGGCATGCGGGTCATGATCAGCCGCGAGTTGACAGCACTCAGCGCTTCCCAGGTGATGCCGAAGTTCTCGAAGACGCGCGGTGAGAAATTCTCCACCACCAGATCGACTTGCTCGACAAGCCGGAAGAACAACTCTCGGCCCTTCACCGATGACAGGTCGAGCGTCAGACCCTTCTTGTTGGTGTTGGTGGCCAAGAACATGGCCGAGCGCTCCCACCAGTTGGGCTGGTCGATGAATGCTGCGGCTGTCATCCTCGCGCCGTCCGGATGCTGAATTGACTCGAGGTGAATCACGTCGGCGCCCAATGCGGCGAGGATGTGGGTGGACGAGGGCCCAGCCCACCAAGCAGTCGCATCGATGATGCGGATGCCCGCCAAGGGGAGGTTCACAGCCGATTGGATGACGTCCCGCCTCTTCGGGTTCGTGGAAAGTTCAGCGGCGTCGAGCTCTCCGAGTCGCGGCGCTGGCTTGGGCCTGCTGCCCGGCCTCATCCCGCCGATTCGGTAGGGCGGAAGCGGATGGGTGAATGAGCCGTTAGCGCTGATGCTCCAGACGCCGCGCGCGTCGAAGTGTGGGTGGTCCAGAACGGTCCGGCCGTTGTTGACCTGCGCGACCGGAATCCGAAGTGCCGAGGCGAGTTCGACGATCTCCTCCGTGGTGTGCCGAGTGGTCCAGTCACGCACGATCTTGTTCCACTCCTCCATTCGCTCGTATCGAGTCGGAGCCAGGGCCCAGGCCGCATCCTGGTCAAGGAGGTCGTCGCGGTCGATCATCAGCAAGAAGGACTCGAATTGCTGGCGGGTGTTGGTGTTGAAACCAACCCAGCCGTCGGCCGTCGGCTCGATTGAGGGCAGTTCGGTCATCCGCGCTGGGCCCGATATTGGTGGACTGCCGGCGAGTGCGTAGTACAAGTCGATGAAGCCGCTGGCGCTGAGATGGCATGCTTCCATCAACGAACAGTCGATGATGTCGCCGCCGCCTCCGTCACGGGCGCGAAGGAACGCAGCCAACGCACCGACAGCCGCATAACTACCGAGGACCCATTCGAAGACGCGGCCACCAGCTTGCAAGGGAGGCTGGTCCGGCCGGGCTCGCAGACCCATAGTTCCGCTTTCGGCCTGCAGCGTGAACTCTGTCGCGGGCTTGTCGCGATAGGGACCAGTCAGGCCGAAGTTTGACATCGCTGCAATCACCAAATCTGGTGAACGGCTACGCAGTTCGTCTTGGTCGATGCTGCCCGAGACTCCAGAGTCGATGAGGATGTCGGCACTGGCAATCAAATCCTCGATATGTGGATCACCGTAATGCCCTAGGACCGAACGCTTTCCAGCGTTCAGATAGGTGAAGAGAGCTCCGTCGTCCTCCGCGCGCCGCCCCGACCCCCGGCGACGAAACCGATCACCGTCCGGCGACTCGACCTTGATCACTTCGGCGCCGACATCCGCGAACAGTTTGCCGCAATAAGGCCCGGCAATCTCGTCGGCGATCTCGATGATCCGCACACCTTGGAGAATGTTCATTCAGATCACTCCGTCGCGGCGCAACTGTGCGAGTTCCGCCTCATCGCAGCCGGCCAGTGTCGTTAGCACTTCATCAGTGTGTGCCCCGACGTCCGGCGGAAGGGGCGCGGCGAACGGACGGCCGGGTTTGGTCTTGACGGGCGTTGCGATGAGCCGCAACGGCGGGCGGCTCTCGGCGGAGGGTTCATACACCATGCCGCGTGCGTTGACGTGTTCGTCGTCAAGTAGGTCGCTGCTCTCGAAGGCTGGAGCACCAGCGATATCGGTGGCAATGAAGAACTCAGTCCAGTCACGACGAGTGCGGCTCTTAAAGAGAGCGGTAAGTTCGCTTCGCAGTCGTTCATCGACTGGCGGATCGTCGCCCGCGCGCGCGCATCCGAGCTCATAGAGTTCCATTCGGTCTACGGCTTCGCAAAACCTATGCCAGAACTTGTCTTCCAATGCGTTGAACACCACGTAGTTGCCGTCGCTGGTCTCGTAGTACTGATACCGGAGGGAAGCCTGCATACCGTCTGAGTAGCCGAACAGGCCATTGGCGAGTGCCGTCAGTTTCTGGAAGTTCCATGCGATCGCGGCGTCAACTTGAGAGACCTCAACGTACTGCGGCATTCCGTCGCGGCGCGCGCTGTGCAATGCGGCCAGAACCGCCATCGCTGCGAAGAGCGGACCGGCCAACACGCCGGTGGTGCCGGTGGCACCAGCCGACAGGCGCGGCGTTCCGTCGGCCTGGATCAGCGGCGGATTCAGGCCGGCGAAGCAGTCGAAGGACAGGCCATGCGTTGGAAGTTTCGCGTACGGGCCGTAGCTACCCATTCCGTTGAGGCTGCAATAGACGATTGTCGGATTGAGTTCGACGACATCGTCATAGCCGAGGCCGAGTCGATCGGCGGCACCCGCCCGCAAGCCGTCGATCAGGACTGTGGCCTCTGCGGCGAGGCGGCGAAAGATCGCCACTCCTTTCTCTGTCTTCAAGTTGAGCGTGACGCTCTTCTTTCCACGGTTCCACTGCAGATTTTGTACGTTGTCGGGCGGAAAGAGGCCGCCGCGGAAACCGCCTCCCCCGGGTTGTTCAATCTTTATCACCTCGGCACCCAGATCGGCGAGATGTCCGCCCAGCGCGTCAGGAGAGAAGAGGGACAGCTCGAGCACCCGAACATCGTGAAGCACGACAGTTAACCTTTCACGATTCCGATGCCGGTATGCACTGCAGCCTCACATCAACGAGATCGACTTGATCTCGGTGAACTCCTCGAAACCCCAGCGACCCTGTTCGCGCCCGAGACCGCTGTGCTTGAAACCCCCGAACGGGCCGCCGCCGTTGAACATTCCACGCGCGGGCAGAGACCAGCCTGGGCCCGCACCGTTGCCCGGATTAGGGCCGGGATCAGCCGGACCACCGCCACAGCACTGGACGATGATTGTCCCGGTCCGGATTTGGCGCGCTACGTTGAAGCCACGTGCGGCATTGCGTGTCATGACTACCCCTGCAAGCCCGAAGTCGGAGTCATTGGCGATCCGTATCGCCTCGTCTTGACTCTGGTAAGTCAGCACGGTCAGAACCGGGCCGAACACTTCTTCCCTGCAGATCCGCATGTCGTTGCGACAGTTTATGAATGCCGTCGGTTCGTAGTAGAAACCTCTGCTCAGATGTGGGGGCCGCTTGCCGCCGACCACCAGCGTGGCTCCTTCGTCGAGCGCCGATTGCACATAGCTCTCGACTCGCTGCCGCTGCTGTTCACGGATGAGCGGACCCACCACCGTGGCCGGGTCGCGGGGATCACCGATAGTGAGGTTCGGCGCCATGGCCTTCACGCCGTCGATGTAGGAATCGAGCAAGTGCTCCGGTAACAACAGGCGCGACGCAGCAACACACGCCTGTCCCGAATGCATGAGCACTTG
The DNA here is from genome assembly GCA_963708995.1 of uncultured Actinomycetota bacterium. Lineage (GTDB taxonomy): Bacteria > Actinomycetota > Actinomycetes > Mycobacteriales > Mycobacteriaceae > Mycobacterium. The sequence continues at coordinate 123,403 of CAVPUR010000016.1, read as the reverse complement.
TCCGAAACCGATACCCGCGGCCTCGGATTCGGTCACGTCGTCAAGAACGATGTGAGCACTCTTGCCGCCCAGTTCCAGCTGGGCCCGCTTCATCGTCCGCGCCGAAACCTCCCTGATGCGCTTTCCGGTCTCCGTCGACCCAGTGAAAGCGATCATGTCCACGAGGGGATTCGTTGACAGCTCTTCCCCGACATCACCGCCGCCAACCACGACGTTGAAGACACCCGCCGGTATGCCGGCTTCCTCGCCGATCCTGGCCAGTTCCAGTGCATTCATCGGCGTCCACGGATGTGGTTTCAAGACGACGGTGCAACCAACTGCCAGCGCTGGCAGGCACTTCTGCAGGTTGATCGAGAAGGGGAAGTTGAACGGTGTGATCACGCCGACCACCCCGACGGGTTCCCGAACGACGACAGTGCCGCCGAGCCCCGTCGGTGACACCGTCGGCCCTCCCGGAGTTTCGACCCAGGTGACGTCGTGCTCTACGAAGTCGCTGTAATAGTGCGATGCTTCGATCGCGCCACCCACTTGCAGGAAGTCGGTGAGGAAGCCGACGGAGCCGATCTCGGAAACAATGAGCTCGCGAAGCTCGTCATGCCGCGATTCCATGATTTCGCTGAAGCGCTTCAGTATTCTCGCGCGGTCGCGCACTGACATCCACGGCCAAGGACCTTCGTCGAATGCCCGGCGCGCCGCTTCGATTGCCATGACAGCTTGCTTTGCGCCGCCGTCGAGAACGCGGCCGACCACTTCTTCGGTGGCCGGGTCGACCACATCTATCAGTGCGCCGGCGTTGTCACTGGTCCACCGGCCATCGATGAAATTCTCGTACTGGCGGATTGCCACGCTGTTCCCTTCGTGTCGCGGTCGAGCCCGTCTATCGAGCTGAGCCCATGCGCAGCGCGGCTACCGCTAGTTCGCGATCGGGTACGGAGCGGGCTCGAAGTCGAAGACGCGCCGAGCATTGCCTTGCAGCACCTTGTACTTATCCGCGTCCGATCGGCCCTCGAGGCTCTTGAGCGCGGCCTCCAGCGAACGCGGCCACAAGCTGTCGGTGTGCGGGTAATCGGTTTCGATCATCACGTTCTCGACGCCGATGTAATCGAGATTGGCAGCGCCGAATTCGTCCTCGATGAAGCAGCCGTAGATGTGATCGCGGAACAACTGCCGAGGCGACTCCGGGAAGATGGCCGGGTCCGTGGCGATTGCGCTCATTCGCATGGTTGCCGGGTCGACCGTCCAGTTGTTCGCTCGTAGGTAGCGATATTCGGCGGCGACGTGCTCAGCCCGCTCGAGCAGATACGGGATCCACCCGATACCGCCCTCGGCGAGAACGATCTTGAGGTCGGGGAACTTCTGCAACTTGCCCGAGAACAGCCAGTCTGTTGTGGAGTGGGCCAGGTTGAGACCGATGTTGACCGATTGCACACCGAACGGCGCGTCCGGTGAAGTGTTCGGGCTGACTGAGGACGACCCGATGTGCGTGCAGAGCGGCATCTTCGTTTCGTTCGCTGCCGCGAAGAATCCGTCCCACTCCCCCGAGTGGATCGACGGGAAGCCGATCGCGTGAACGTTCTCCGAAAATGCGATCGCCTTCGCACCCTTGTCCGCGCAACGGTGTACCTCGGCGATTGCCAGTCTGGTGTCCCACAACGGCACGATGATCATCGGTATGTAGCGACCCGGCGCCGCCGCGCACCACTCGTCGATGATGTAGTCGTTGTATGCGGTGAGGCACTTCAGACCAAGTTCCCGGTCCTGAACTTGCGAAAATACCTGTCCGCAAAAGCGTGGAAAGAACGGGAAGTTCAACCCGGCGATGACGTGATCCTCGTCCATGTCTGGGATTCGGGCCTTCGGGTCGTAGTAGACCTTCGGCAATTCGTCGTAGTTGACCGGCAGCGGAGAGTAGTCGTCGGGCTGCTGATGGGCGGCCACCAAGATACCCATGACTGTGGCGCGGTGCCTCTCGTAGACCCACGTGTCAACACCGTCGATGCGTTCGACGTGCGGCACGCGGTCGCGGTCAGCGGCAGATGCACGGTCGACCCACACGTTCGGCGGCTCGATGATGTGATCGTCAACGGAGATGAGCCACTGCAGATCCTGTTCCACGGATACTCCCTAGGGCCGTTGTGTGATCGTCGGCCCGTTGTGCGTCGGGCCGTCGGGCCGAGCGCATTCAATCCCGCTTCTAGTCCCAATCACATCGGACACTATGAGCGACCACCGAACTTGTCAAGTGACACTCGATAAGTAACGATACCGGTTATCGAGTGCCACTTGACGACTCTTTTCGCGCGATCTATCGTGCGAAAACACGGCTTTCGGACGTATGGGTCGGCCCGAGGCCGACCGCTGCAGGAGGGCCGCGTAGCGAAGCCGCGACACCGACGTCGCTGGTCGCAACAAGAGACGAAGGATTACGCCCCAGTGCCCAAGTCGCTCGAGGACCATGCCGAGAACTTCGATCTTCGCCACGAGGATTTCAAGGATCCGGACTTCTTGTACGAGCTGTATTCGCACATGCGCGACAAGACAGCGATCACGCATACCGACTTCCCGTTTCTGAGCACGCGGCACGACGGCGCCTGGTTGGCGATGACATACGACGAGTGCTACGAAATCCTCAGGGACTGGGAAACCTTTTCGAGCACGCCCCCACCCGGCGACGTTATGCAGCTATCCGGCGACGTCGTCATCCTCTTGGACCCACCACGCCAACAGGCACTCCGCAAAGTGCTCAACCCTTACTTCTCCCCGGGCCGGATGAAGCAGCTGCAACCACAGATCCGCGCCGAAACCGATGCATTGATCAACGAGTTCATCGAGGACGGTCGCGGCGATTTGGCAGTGGTCGCCTGGCAGCAGCCGGGGATCGTGTTCTTCAAGTATCTGCTCGGCATGCCGGTCGGCGACGTTCCGCTGTGCATCGAGCTTACGGATACAGCGCTGAACGGGGAAACAGAACAGATCCGCCTAACGGCCTGGGGCGGCCTCTACCAGCACATCACCAATGCCGTCACCACTCGGATGCAGGGCGAACCTCAAGACGACATGATTGACGTCCTGCTATCGGCGGAGATCGACGGTGTCAAACTGCAATTTGATGACGTCGTGTCGAACGCAATGCTGTTGGTGCAAGCGGGCTTAGAGACGACCGCAAGCGCGATGTCGTGCGCTTTCCACTACCTGGGCAGCCGTCCCGACGAACGGGATCGGCTGATCCACGAACCCGACCTCATGCCGACTGCAGTCGAGGAACTGATCCGTTTCGCCGGATCGATTCACGGAATTCCGCGAACGGTTACCAAGGAGGTTGAAATCGGTGGGCAGAACCTTTGCCCAGGGCAATCGGTCATTGTCAACTACGCATCCGCCAATCGCGACGACCGTGAGTTTCCCGATGCGCACCGATGCATCCTCGACCGTCAAACCAACCGCCATCTCGGATTCGGCGCCGGTGTTCACCGCTGCCTGGGGTCGAACCTTGCACGACTGGAGTTCCGCATCGGCGTAGAGCAGACGCTGGCCCGGATGCCCAACTACACCGTAGCGACCGATGCTGAGTCGATCTTCCATGGGAATTCAGTGACTCGAGGGTTCCGTAAGATTCCGGTGGAGTTCACACCCGGACCGCGAGTACAGCTGAGCTGACGCGTTCAGTTCGAGAAGTCAGTGTTCGTGAATGATCACGCCGCGAATGTTTCGGCCCGCGAGCATGTCGTCGTAGGCGTCGTTGATGTCTGCGAGCTTGTATTCGGTGGTGACTGTTTCATCCAGTAGAAGCTTGCCCTCGCGATAGAGGCTGAGCAGTCGCGGAATGTCGGAACGCGGATTGGCTTCGCCGTAAAGGCTTCCCAGCAGTCGCTTTTGAAACAGCGTGACCATCGCGACCATCGACATAGGCAGGGTCGTGGTGGTGTCGAGCATCGACCCCAGTGCGGTGACAACGACGGCGCCGTTCTTACTGACGATGTTGAGTGCGTCGACGATCATCGGGGCCTCGACCAGTCCGACCGTCACAATCGCGGAGTCGGCCATCACGCCGCGAGTCAGGTCCGCGACCAAGGCCGTCGCCTCCTCCGTCGACGTCGCGAAGTGGGTGGCTCCGAACTGAGATACCATGTCCCGCTTGCCTTCTACGATGTCGACGGCGATGATCTTCTCGGCCCCGGCCAACCGCGCACCCTGGATCGCGCCACTGCCGATACCGCCGCAGCCGATCACCACGACAGTGTCGCCAGGTTCGACTCCCGCGGTGTTCACCGCCGAGCCCCAACCGGTAGTCACGCCACAGCCGACGAGACAGGCGCGGCTCAATGGGAGGTCGTCGTCGATCTTGACCACCGAAGCCTCTGGCACTGTGCCGTATTGCGCAAATGCGCCGAGCCAAGCCAGCGCGCCGATGTCGCGGCCCCCGGCGTGACGGCGGAAGCCGCCGTCCAGTTGCTCGCCGGTCGCCATCTGGGCACCGAGATCACACAGATTCTGGTGGCCGCTCGAACACCAACGGCATCGTCCGCACGCCGGCAGGAACAACCCCACCACATGATCGCCGACGTTCAGGTTCCGGACACCTGGTCCGACCTCTTGGACGATGCCCGCGCCTTCGTGGCCCCCAACGAGAGGCAGTGCGAGGGGCAGATCACCCTCGCGGACGTGGTGATCGGAGTGGCACAACCCAGTCGCCTCGAAGGAGACGAGCACCTCGCCTTCTTTGGGGCCATCGAGTTCGACCTCCTCGACGCTCCACTCCTGGTGCACATCCCACAAGACCGCCGCGTTCATCTTCATTGTCGACGCATTTAACGACGTTGCGACGCTGTTGTCAAGTGCCACTTGATAGTCGCACTTGCCAACGCACCCGCGGAGCCTAATGTCAATGGTGAAGTGTGCCGTGGCGTTACGGTGTTCCTATGAGCAGTAGCGCGAAGCGAGTCCGAGATAAGGATGGGAAGCAGCGCGCCCTACTAGAGGCAGCCACTGAAGTTTTCGCCGAACAGGGGTTTGATGCGGCGGTGACGAAAGAGATAGCTCGCCGCGCTGGCTGTTCAGAATCCATGCTGTTTCACTATTTTGGTGACAAGCAGGGCATTTTCGAACAGGTCGTATCACGTCAGATCGCGGAGGGAGTTACCGAAGCAGAGGACAAAGTCATGGAGTCGTTGCCTGACCGATTCGTCGACTTCGTGAGGCAGCTCTTTCTTGCGCGGCTGATAGTCAAACCGCGCGGTGACACGGTGCCAGGCTGGGACATAGCCGGGCGCGCGTTATCGGACCCCGCCTTCTCCCTTCGGGTCATGCGTCCGAATCACGAGCACCGTGTGTCGGTGATCGCCGGCGGCATCGCTCACTATCAAGATCTCGGCCAAGTCACCCCCCACGTTGATCCTGTTACTGTGGCCGAGCTGCTCGCCAATTTCACCATCTTCACCACGACCGTCGGTCCGCGCTGGTTCGGTACTGCCGAGGCTGAGGTCCGCGATCAGATAGATCTTGGGGCTCGAATCTTCGCCGAGGGAGTCCGCGGCTCCTCAGCAGGCGCGCGCTCCCACCGTTCTGGTCGCGGCCGTCGACCTGGTATCTCTGCGACCTGACCTTTGGGTGGTGCAGTGACAATCGCCGACCTCGCAAGGTGGCCTCTACCTTGACGGGTGCAGGAGATAGCCCTTGTCTTGAAACCGGCACGAGACGGATCCTGCGAAACTAGCCCCGGTCGGTGACCAATCGCACCCCTACTCGGTCCTCTTACGGCCCCAGGAGGACGGCCGAGCCTCCACCGGGGAACGCTGCATCGTTATCTCGGTGGAGCTGCCGGGAATCGAACCTGTCCCAGAAATGGCCGTGAACTGGGGAAATGAAGAATTTGAGGACGCGAAACAACGCGAAACGACGCGAACCGACCTGGGGATACGCGAAAGGCGTTGATGGCATCAACACGTGGGCAGCCCACTCCAATGCTCAAATCTCACCCCCATCAGGTGACCGAAGCTACGGGATCGGCACGAACCTCATTGATGAATCTTCGGCCGGGCGCCCCCTTGCAACGACTCAATCACTTGCCAGCGGTGCATACCCCCATCGCAGTGAGCAAGTCGTCCCGATGGTCTTTGGATTTTTGGACGCATCCGCGTCAGCTGTGGTCCGCTCGTACGGGCAGAGTCTGGGCCCAGTCCAGGACGTCTCGCCGATACTGGTCACCGGCGTAGTGGTGGTCGATGTTGTGACCGACTCCAGTTATGTGATGCGCGGACACGCTCGGCGCGCCGGTCATCCGCGTGCCCGGCCAGGGGCTATTGCGCGTCGAAGAGACCAAGTCGGCCGCCGGCCGCCGAACCATTCCGCTGCCTAGGTTCGCCATCGATATGCTCGAGAGCCGCCGGAGTCTGCCATACCTGGGCGATCAAGGGGTCATCTTCCCCTCGACCACGGGAACCCTTCGCGACCCGAACAACTTCGGCAAGGAGTGGCGCACTGCGAGGCAGGCGTTGGGGGTCGCCGAAGCGACCACCCACAGCTTCCGCAAGACCGTCGCCACACTCATCGACGACGAAGGACTCTCTGCTCGGATCGGCGCCGATCACCTCGGCCACACCCACGTGAGCATGACCCAGGACCGCTACATGACCCGGGGACGGATCCACACCCAGGTAGCGGACCTGCTGGACCGCACAGTCCGCATAAACGATGAATAAACGATGAGTAGACACCAGCGATCTTGAAAAATAGCCTCTGAGGTGGGGCGGGCGGGGCTCGAACCCGCGACCAACGGATTATGAGTCCGCGACCAGCACCACGGTGACCAGGGAAAACGGTTAGCTGAAATAGCTCAAATCACCTGCAAGACAACAAATTCGTGCGTTGCCGGTACGGGCGCGGTACGCCTTGAGTACGGGTACAAATCGCCCCCAGACGCCGGGGTGACGCCGGGGTGAGATGGTGGGCGGGGTTGTTAGCTAGGCGGTGCGGCTGCAGGATCCAACCTCTAGAGGCAACCTCAGGCAAGCCGCAGCGCCGCGATGTAGTTCGACGCGCGCATGTTCTTCGGCCATGACTGTGCCGCGGCCAACTACCGCGTTCATCTGGTCGGTAGGCGCAAGCCGTTTCCAGCGCCGAGTCGACCACTTTCCGAGCATTCCGTGCAGGCAGTGTCCTGGCGCGGTAGTGGGATGATGCCGGGGCGAGATGGGCATCTGGTTGTTAGCTTTGCTAGCCGGGTTGGTACGAGAGCGCGTGGCGGAAACGACAAAAGACACGTGTATGGAAGCCTCGATTGGAGGGGTGCTGCACTGTGAAGAGAAAGGTTGGCCCGACCCCGATCGGTTGATCCGTGGCTTATGAGAGTCTTGCGGCCCACGTTTTCAGGAAAGCTCGACAAGATCATGGCGACAAGGAAACGCCACAGTCCCGAGCAGATTGTACGCAAGCTTCTCATCGGGACGACCGAGCGGCGAGCTGACCCGCTCACTAAACACCAGCGTCGAACCCAAGCCTGAGAAGGATGTGACGGCACTGACCTCAGCTGTTGGTGTATCGCGGTGGGCAACGGGCAAGGCACGTCAACTGCGCCTAACACTGGACTACCGTCAACCCTTGGGGACGAGGTGCAACGGCAGGGTTTCGAAGCGGCGAATCACGTTGTTGCTGGCCAATTCTGGCGTGCCGTCGAGGTGAATGCGTTCAACATGTCGAAGCAATGAGCGCAGCATCGCTTCTATCTCCATCCGTGCCAGACCTTGACCCGCGCACGCGTGAACTCCATGCCCGAAGCCGAGCTGACGGGAAGCGTCGTGCGTGATGTCGAAGCGGTCAGGGTCGCTCCAGACACGGTCATCGCGGTTCGCCGACGCGAACATGACCAGCACCCGTGAGCCTGCCGGAAGTCGCGTCCCCGCGATCTCGGTATCACGCTCGGCGCGGCGTCCGAACGCCCTGACCGCGGATTCCATCCGGACGACTTCGTTTACCGCATTGGGTATCCGGGCAGGGTCGTGCCGCAGTAGCTGCCATTGATCCGGGTTGGTAGCGAACAGCCACAGTGCCGCGGCGATCGCACTTGCCGTCGTGTCGATGGAGGGCGCCAGATAATCGATGAAGACCGAAGGAAGTTGCGACTGCTTCATCGCGCCTTCTTCGATCGCCTGCACCACCTCGTGCGCCATACTGCCCGGAATCACGTTGCGCCGCCGGGCAAGCCGATGCACGAACGCCAGCATCGCCAGGACGTTGCCAGACGACCGCACGGCCAAACTGTTGAAAGGCCCAAGCAAATCGAAGGTGGCGCCGGCCCACTCGACCAGGTGCTCGCGGTCGCCTTCGGGCCACCCGACAAGGTCGGGAACTACCGACAGCGGAAGCCTCAACGCGATATCCCTGACGCCGTCGACCCTGCCATTCGCCGTAGCCGCACGCACCGTCTCCTCGGCCAAGTCATCTATCTGGGTTTGCAGCGGACGCAATGCTCGCGGTATCAGCCGATGGGCCGAGAGCTTTCGGACGCGGTCGTGCTCGGCGCCGTCCAGCATCAGAAAGCTGCGCCTGCCGACAGTACGTGAGATGCTGTTCAGCGCCACGCCGCCGGCGGAACGGAACGTATCGGCGTCGCGGAGTATTTCCTTGACCTCAGCGAATCGCGGAACCGCGTACAGCTTCTGTTTTGGAAGCCAGACGACGGGACCCAAGGCCCGCATCGCGGCGTAGTGGGGGTAGGGATCGCGAATAGCGGCCTTGGAGTACAGATCGGCGCGGTACACCGGCACATCGCCCGGCGTCTTCGCGCCGCCCATCGCCCGCCGCCATATCCGGGCGACACGCAGACGGCCGTCCGAGACGGCGCCCGAACGCGATGCGGAAGAGGACGTCATGTGACCATAGTTACCTGGCGGCGGTCCAAGCGCGAGGGTATGGGCGCACCATGTTCACTCGTCAGTGGTGCACTGCGCACACATCGACCGATAGGCTGTGCCGGTGAACGCGCCGCACCCGAGCGAGCAGGCTCGTGAGCTACTGCGCACGATCGCCCAGTCCCTCGTGCAGAACCAAGACGCCTGGTTGGACGATCTGACCACCGAATCGCTGAAAGTAGCCGGGATGGAAGCCGCCGCGGCGGATCCGGTTCTGCGAGCATCGTCGGCGCGCGCCTTCCGGGCCAGCTTTCTCCATTGGGCCACACAGAACATGCAATTTCCCGGCGCCAGCGTCGGGCCCGGCCTCGGCGATGAGGTGGTGTATATCGCGCGCGATCTCATCAGGCGCGGTCTGGAGGAGACGGCCACAACCGCCTACCGCGTGGGGCAGTCGCAGGCCCTTCGATACTTCGTCGGTAAGGCATTCGAGTTCACTGACGACCCGGTTCTGATCAGGGAGCTCCTCGACACGGTTGCCTGGTCAATCAGCGACTTCGTCGAGAGCACGGTTACCCGCGTCACCGAGCTGATGCGCAGTGAGCGAGCAGAGATATTGCGAGGCAGCCAACCCGAACTGCGTGAAACGGTCGCCCTACTGCTGGACGGAGCGCCGATAACACAACAGCGGGCCGAATCCAGGCTCGCCTACCGGCTCAGTCAGGCACACACCGCGAGCAGTGCCGTCGATCCGACCGGATCCGTACGCGTGGCGGTAGGCGGGCGGGCGGAGGGTGTGGACGGATTTCGGCGAAGCCATGCGGATGCGACCGCCGCACAGCGCATGGTGGCGCGGTTGGAGTCGGCCCAGCGCGTCGTGTTTTTCGACGAGGTCCAACTCGTGGCCCTGATGACCAGCGACGCGGAGGGCGCGGATCGGTCGTCAGGCAGATCCTCGGTGACCTCGCGTACGCCCCTCGGGACGTTCGTGAGACGGTTCTCGGATATGTGGAGGAACACGGCAGCGTAAATCGGGTCGCGGCAAGGCAATACACACATCGCAACACGGTCGTGCGTCGGGTCGCACGAGCAGGAGCACTGTTGCCGCGACCGCTCTCAGAGAACCCGGTTCAAGTCGCCGCGGCGCTGCAGGTGCTGCGCTGGACGGGACACGGGCGTTCCGACCGCCCTACCGCAGACAATGGGTGAGCGACGGGCAGGCGCGCGTATGCACTGTTATGAGGCTTGCCCTTTTGTGCCGGGCTCTTTGAGTGCGACTTGTCCGGCGTGGGCGCCGCACATACCGTGTGCGCCGGGGCCGGGCGGTGTGGCGGCAGAACAGATGTACATGCTGGGGACACCAATGTGATACGCCGCCAACGTGATCCTGGGATTCGGCCGGAGTTGTCAGGGAAGCCAATGTCGGCCGCCAGGCGGCGCCGAGAGCGTCCGACCACTGGACTTCCCGCGAGCGGCGCGAGTCATTCTCGGCCTTGAACTCCATGAAGCCCTAGAGAGGACTGGTTTGCGAGTTCTCCTGCAGCACACGGACCACCTGGACTACCACCGCCACGTCGATATCCGGCCAGACATCGTCGTGCGTGACACATCCGGCTCGGTCGCAGCCGTCGCGGACATCAAGTACAAACGACCATCGACAGACAAAGTGTCGTCCGGCGATGTCTACCAAGCGGTCGCCTACGCAACCCGGTATGGGCTCGATCGAGTCGCCCTCATCTTCGCGGAGCCTCCACCGGTGCCCGAGCTCCGGGTCGGCAACATCACCGTTCGCCTCTTATCGGTAGACCTGTCCGCCACCCCGCTTGAGCGCCAATATGAGATGGCAGCAATTGCGCAAGAATGGCTCCTCCCAGAATCGCTTAGTGCGCCGAAGGCGTGCGCGCAAGTTAGCGAGGGCGGCCGCCCACCGGCCGCACTTCGCCCAGACGCCGGGGTGAGCAGCTTGACCGCGACTGCCGAACACGCACAAACTTCCTCTGACCAGGCGTTTTACAGTGGGGCGGGCGGGGCTCGAACCCGCGACCAACGGATTATGAGTCCGCGGCTCTAACCAACTGAGCTACCGCCCCTGGCGCTTAACGGCTTCGACCTTAGCGTCAGCTCCCACGCCCGGCGATGCCGTGGTCGCCGGTCCGATGGCCGAAGTCGAAAAATCCGGATCTGCCGAGGGGCGCAGCTCAAGCGGTAGTTCTCGTATCCGGCGTAGACGTCGACGGCCGTCGCCCAGGCTGCGGCGCGCTCGTCGCCGGCCAGCAGTTCTGCCCGGTATGGCGCCGGCGGACCGTTGAGCTCGACGGTGCATTCGGGGTGCGCCAGGAGGTTGGCGCTCCACCCCGGATGCTTCTCGCGGCCGTAATTCGACCCGATCGCGAGCAGCCCGTCACCGTCGTCGATCAGCGCCAGCGGCTGCGGGCGGGGCCGACCCGACTTGGCGCCGGTGGTCGTGACGAGCCCGACCTTGTCTCTCCCCATGGTGCTCAGGTGGCCGTTCGTCCGAGGTATTAACACCTTGTCGACGCGCGGCGCCAAATGCTTTCCCAGATAGGAGCCGGCGCGGCTCATGGCCATGCGCTCAAAGAGGGCCTCGTCCCAGCGCAGACGCCGGCCGCGGTAGGGGCTGAACCGTCGTAGCGACATGACTAAAGCGTAGTCAGTTCGCGGCCGACGCCGCCGTCAGCTGAACACCGTCTGACCGTCGGCGTCGAGCAGGTAGCGCTCGGTGCCGTGCTCAACCCGTGGGGCGTCGCCACCCAGCGACACCGCGATTTTGTTGCTGGCGTTACGCATGACGTCAAAGGTGAGTTCGATGGCTTCGTCGTCGGAGAACCCCGAGCGCACCTCGGCGGCATCGTCGACGACGAGGTGCGCAGGGGTCCAAATTAACCCATCGGCATACCGCAGCGCTGCTTTTGCGCGGGCGTCGAGCAACGTCGAGTCCTGAAAGTGCTCGATATCGCCATAGAGCGACTCCGAACCCCCGGCGTCGAGTGCGGTGCTCTCACGCAGCGACTTGCACAGTCGGCAGTTGTGCTGCGCGGCTCCGCGCAGCCGCACCAGCTCGGAGGTGACCGGGTCGAGGGCGCGCATCCTGGCCACCGCCGGCAGAAAGTCGTTGAAAACCACGTCCGACGGGTCAGAGGAGTGATCCCACTCCAACCGCGCCCCGCACCCATCCGAGATACTCCGAGCCGACACCCAACGCTTCCAACCCGGCCCGCACCCGGGGCACGAAGTCGGCGATGTACATGGCGACGACCACACCGAAGGTGCTGTCCCCCAGAGACTTCCACAACCGCGATCGCTGCTCGGCCGTGATCATCGAGACGTCGACGCTGAACTGCTCGGCGAATTCGGCGACGACGGCCTCGGCCTCCGATTGCGGCCCATCGACCGCGACCTCGGCCGGCAACGCCGGTAAAGACAAAGTTCGCGCGCACACACTCCGGACCAACCCGGTGAGACGACCGGAGCCGGGTGACCCGGGAGACAACGCCACCAACCGATCTAGCACAACAGCATTATTGCGCCTGGCTCACCGACGACATGTGGAAATCGGGTATCCGCAGCGACGGCATCGCCGCCCGGGTGGCCCAATCGCCCCATTCGCGCGGCAGCGTCTTCTCACTGACCCCGGCCTGGGTGGCCCGCCCCAACAGGTCCAGCGGGCTCTCGTTGAAGCGGAAGTTGTTGACCGCCGCGGTCACCTCGCCGTCCTCGATGAGGTACACGCCGTCGCGGGTCAGCCCGGTGAGCAGCAGGGTGGTCGGGTCGACCTCGCGGATATACCACAGCGTGGTCAGCAGCAGCCCGCGCTCGGTGGCGGCGATCATGTCGGCCAGGTCGGCCGACCCGCCCGTCATCACCAGGTTGTCGGCGGCCACCGCGACCTTGGCGTCGAACTTGGCCGCAGTGGCCCGCGGATAGGCCAGCGCATTGATCACCCCGTCGCGGATCCAGTCGACCTGGCCGACCTCCATCCCGTTGTCGAACACCGACGCCGTCTCCGAGGAGTTGCTCGTCGCGACGAACGGTGTACACGCCAGGCCCGGCGCCATCGGATCGGAGAACAGTGTCAGGGGCAATTCGGTGAGTCGCTCCCCCACCCGCGTCCCGCCGCCGGGCGCGGAGAAAGCGGTCCGGCCTTCCTGCGCGCCCCGGCCGGCCATCGCCCACGCCATGTAGAGCATCATGTCGGCCACCGTCGACGGCGGCATGATCGTCTCGTAGCGCCCGGCGGGCAACTCGACGCTGCGCTGCGCCCAACCCAGTCTGATCGCGAGCTCCTCGAGCAGCAGATCGGTTGGCACGTCAACGAAATCGGGCGTACCGATACCTGCCCAGGCGCTGGCGTCGCCGCGTTTCGCGTTGATCTCAACCGCGCCGGTGGGCTGGGTGTAGCGCCGCCGCAGCCCGGTCGACGACGCCAGAAAGGTCGTCGAAACACTGTGGTGCGCAAAGCCGTACAACCTGTCGGAACCGCGAAACCCTCGGCTCAACGAGGAGGCGACGTCGGCGAATACCTCGGCACCCGTGCCGGGCACGGGCGCGTCCCAGTCTGCGGGCACTCCGGCATCGGCGAGCAGTGGCGCCGCGTCACCGGCCGCCGGCGCGGAACGGGCCGCATCCTGCGACGCCGCCACCAGCCCCGGTATTACCCGCGGATCGACTTCCGCGGATACCACCGTGCCGATGAAAGCGCTCTCACCTTGGCGCACAATCGAAATCACGGCCGTGCTGCGGCTGACCGAAACCCCATTGGTGGTCATCGAATTGCCCGCCCACCTCACGTTCGCCCCGACCCGGTCGGTGACCAGCACCATGGTCTCGTCGGCCCGGCCGGCTTTCGCCGCCTCATCCAAAACGATGTTGACGACGTGCTGCGCGGTGATCATCGGCCGCCCTCGGCACGGGTGTTGAGTACGTTGACGCCGCGGAACAACGCCGACGGGCAGCCATGGCTGACGGCGGCGATCTGTCCGGGCTGGGCCTTGCCGCAGTTGAACGCACCGCCCAGCTGCCACGTCGACGGACCTCCCACGGCTTCCATCGAATTCCAGAAATCGGTGGTGGTGGCCTGATATGCGACATCGCGCAGCTGACCATCCAGGGCGCCGTCACGGATGCGGAAGAACCGCTGGCCGGTGAACTGAAAGTTGTAGCGCTGCATGTCAATCGACCACGACTTGTCGCCCACGATGTAGATGCCATCCTCGACGCGGCCGATCAAGTCCGCGGTGCTGATGTCGTCGGGGCTAGGCTGCAGCGACACGTTGGCCATCCGCTGGATCGGCACGTGATGCGGCGAGTCCGCATACGAGCACCCGTTGGAACGCGGCTGTCCAAGCCGCGGGGCGAACACCCGATCCAGCTGATAACCCACGAACACGCCATCACGCACCAGGTCCCAGCTTTGCGCGGCCACCCCCTCGTCGTCGTAACCGATACTGGCCAAGCCGAATTCGACGGTGCGGTCGGCCGTCACATTCATCACCGGCGAGCCGTAGCGCATGGTCCCGAGTTTGTCGGGAGTGGCGAACGAGGTTCCGGCGTAGGCTGCCTCGTAGCCGATCGCGCGGTCGTATTCGGTTGCGTGGCCGATGGATTCGTGGATGGTCAGCCAGAGGTTGGTCGGGTCGATCACCAAATCCGTTGGCCCCGCGGCGACGCTGGGCGCCTTGACCTTCTCGGCCAGCAGCGAGGGCAGCTGCGCCAGTTCGTCGGTCCAGTTCCACACCTCGTCACCGCCCAGCACTTCCCAGCCCCGGGCCATCGGTGGCGCCAGCGTCCGCATCGAATCGAAACTTCCCGCCGCGGAGTCGACGGTCACCGCTTCCAGAGATGGCAGCACCCGCACCCGCTGCTGGGTGATCGACGATCCGAACGTGTCGGCGTAGAACACCTGCTCCTTGACGGCCGTCAGTCCGGCCGACACGTGGTCGACGCCGACCCCGCCATCTTTAGAGGCCAGCAACCTGCCGGAGTATTCCTGTAGCACGGCGATCTTGTCGGCCCCGGAGATGTCGAACGGGTCGATCCGGTAGTTCGACACCCAGGTGGCGTCGGCGTACACCGGCTCGTCCGCCAACTCGACGCGCTCGGCGTTCAGCGCCGCCAGCGTGGTGGCCACATGCACCGCGCGGCGCGCGGTCTCGGCCGCGACGGACGGCGCCAACTCGGCGTGCGAGGCGAATCCCCAGGTGCCGTCGACGATCACCCGCACCGCCAAGCCGATCTGGCGGTTGATCACCGCCGTCTCCAGTTCGCCGTCGCGCAGCTGGACGATCTCGGTGCTGATCCGCTGAACCCGCAGGTCGGCATAGCTGGCGCCGGCCGCGGTCGCCGCCGACAACGCAGCCTCGGCCAGCTCGTGGCGCGGCAGGTCTAGGAAGTCGGCATCGATCCCCCGGTTCGGTGGCACGGCTACACGGTAACGACTGTGCACCACATATTGCGGCGCCACCCGCTTTAATTACCTCCATGGCCGGGGCCATACAGCGGAAACAACGTCGATCCACCGCGCTGGCCTACGCCCTGCTGGCGCCCAGCCTGTTCGGTGTCCTCGCCTTTCTGCTGTTGCCGATTCTGGTCGTGATCTGGCTGAGCCTGTATCGGTGGGACCTGCTGGGACCGCTGCGCTATGTCGGCCTGGCCAACTGGCGGTCGGTGTTGGCCGACGCCGACTTCGTCAACTCACTGATTGTCACGACCATCTTCGTGGCGATCGTGGTTCCGGCGCAGACGGTGCTCGGGCTGTTGGCCGCGTCGATGCTGGCTCGCCGGCTCCCGGGCACCGGCGTGTTTCGCACGCTGTATGTGTTGCCGTGGATCTGCGCGCCGCTGGCGATCGCGGTGTTGTGGCGCTGGATCCTGGCTCCCACCGATGGTGCGGTCAGCGCCGTGCTGGGGCATCGCATCGAATGGCTTTCCGATCCCACCCTGGCGTTGCCGGTCGTTTCGGCCGTCGTCGTCTGGGCCAACGTCGGCTATGTCGCCTTGTCTTTCCTGGCGGGCCTGCTGGCGATCCCCGACGAAATCCACGCGGCCGCGCGCACCGACGGTGCCAATGCCTGGCAGCGGTTCTGGCGGATCACCCTGCCAATGCTGCGGCCGACGATGTTCTTCGTGCTGGTCACCGGAATCGTCAGCACAGCACAGGTTTTCGACACCGTCTACGCGCTGACCGACGGCGGGCCGACAGGCCGGACCGACCTGGTGGCACATCGCATCTATGCCGAGGCGTTCGGCGCGGCGGCGATCGGGCGGGCGTCGGTCATGGCGGTGGTGCTGTTCGTCATCCTTGTCGGCGTCACCTTCGTACAGCATATGTATTTCCGGCGGCGGATCAGCTATGACCTCACCTAGTCGCCACCTCGACCAATCTTCCCAATGCCGTTGTCTACGCCGGCTTGCTGCTCGGTGCGCTGATCACCTTGGTGCCGTTCGCACTTGGCTTGCTCACCTCGTTCACTTCCAAGCACCAGTTCGTCACGGGCACGCCGCTACAGCTGCCGCGACCACCCACGCTGGACAACTACGGCGACCTTGCCGGCGCCGGGTTCGGCCGCGCCGCGGCGGTGACCGCATTGATGACGGCGGTGATTCTGGTGGGCCAGTTGACCTTTTCGGTTCTGGCCGCATACGCGTTCGCGCGGTTGCATTTTCCCGGACGCGACGCGCTGTTCTGGGTCTACATCGCGACACTGATGGTGCCGGGAACGGTCACGGTGGTGCCGATGTATCTGATGATGGCGCAGCTGGGCCTGCGCAACACGTTCTGGGCGTTGGTGCTGCCGTTCATGTTCGGCTCTCCGTACGCGATATTCCTGCTGCGCGAGCACTTTCGCCTCATCCCGAACGACTTGATCAACGCCGCGCACCTGGACGGCGCCAACACCCTGGACGTGATCGTGCACGTGGTGATCCCGTCGAGCCGTCCGGTGCTGGCCGCCTTGACGCTGATCACCGTGGTCTCGCAGTGGAACAACTTCATGTGGCCGTTGGTCATCACCAGCGGCCACCGGTGGCGGGTCCTCACGGTGGCGACCGCAGACCTGCAGTCGCGCTTCAACTCCCAGTGGACGCTGGTGATGGCGGCGACGACGATAGCGATCGTCCCGCTGATCGTGCTCTTCGTGGCATCCCAGCGGCACATCGTCGCTTCGATCGTCGTGTCGGGGATCAAATGAGCCGGCCGCGCTATTCGACGCTGGCCACCGCTGCGCTTGCGTTGCTCGCAGCACTGTTGGGCGCGACGGCGGTGCTCATGGACTGGTCCGGCCAACCACATGGCGAGAAGATCGTGGTGACGGTGCGGATCTGGGCCGAGCCGATCGCCGAGGCATATCGGCAGTCGTTCGAGGCGTTCAACCGCGCGCATCCCGATATCGAGGTGCGCACCAACATGGTCGCCTACTCGACGTACTTCAACACCCTGCGCACCGACGTCGCCGGTGGCAGCGCCGACGACATCTTCTGGCTGTCCAACGCCTATCTCGCCGCTTACGCCGACAGCGGCCGTCTGATCAACATCGGCAAGACCCTCGGTCCGGGTGCGGCCTCGGCCTGGGAGCCGGCGGTGGTGGACCAGTTCACCCGCGGCGGCGCGCTGTGGGGTGTGCCGCAGCTGACCGACGCCGGCATCGCCGTCTTCTATAACGCCGACCTGCTCGCAGTCGCCGGTGTTGATCCCGCCCAGCTGAGCACCCTGCGGTGGAGCCCCGACGGCGACGACACCTTGCGTCCGTTGCTGGCGCGGCTCACCGTAGACGCCGACGGAAAAGCCGCAAGCACACCGGGTTTCGACGGTAGAACGAGTCCGACAGTGGGGCTACAACGCCGCCAACGACCCTCAGGCCATCTACCTCAATTACATCGGGTCAGCCGGCGGCATATTCCAGCGCGGCGACGAGTTCGCGTTCGATAATCCCCCAGCGATCGCCGCCTTTCGCTATCTGGTCGGCCTGATCAACGACGACCATGTCGCGCCACCGGCATCGGACACCAACGACAACGGCGACTTCTCCCGCAACCAGTTTCTGGCCGGCCGGATGGCCCTCTTCCAGTCCGGCACGTACAACCTGGAACCGGTGGCTCACTATGCCCAGTTCCACTGGGGTGTGGCGATGCTGCCAGCCGGTCCCAAAGGCCGGGTGAGCGTCACCAACGGCATTGCCGCCGCGGGCAATTCGGCGTCCAAACATCCGGATGCGGTGCGCCAGGTATTGGCCTGGATGGGCAGCAGCGAGGGCAACGCCTACTTGGGCCGCGACGGTGCGGCCATCCCCGCGGTGCTTTCAGCGCAACCGGTCTACTACAGCTACTGGGCAGCCAAGGGCGTCGACGTCACACCGTTCTTCTCCGTGCTGGACGGCCCGCGTATTCCGGCCCCGGGTGGCGCCGGCTTCGCCGCCGGAAATGGCGCACTGCAAAGCTATTTCAACGAAATGTTCCTCGGCCGCGGCGACGTCGCGACCACCCTACGAAAGGCTCAGGCGGCGGCCAACGCGGCGGCACGCCATTAGCCGGCGTTGTTGAGCGCGCTGCGGTGGCGGCCCCACACCAGGTAGAAGATCAGCGCCACCGACACCCACCCGCTGAACGCGATCCAGGTGTACCAGTGCAAGCTGAAGAGGATGTACCCGCACGCCAGCACCGAAAGCACAGGAGTGACAGGGTAGCCGGGCACCTTGAACGCGCGCGGCAGGTCGGGTTGGCGCACTCGCAGAATAATGACTCCGATAGACACGACGATGAATGCAGTGAGCGTGCCGATGGACACCATGTCCGCCAGATTCTGGAGGGGTATGAAGGCGGCCAGGAGCGAGGTGGCGATCGCGACGATCACCGTGTTGGTCACCGGGGTCATCGTGCGTGGGTTCACGGTCGCGAACCGCGACGGCAGCAAGCCGTCGCGAGCCATCGCATACAGGATGCGGGTCTGGCCGTAGAGGGTCACCAGTGTGACGCTGAAGATCGAGATCACCGCGCCCGCGGCCAAAATTGTGCTGGCCCACATGCTGTGCGTGACGTTGTCGAGAATCGTGGCCAGCCCGGCCTCTTGCTGCTCACCGAAGTCCTGCCAGGGCTGGGTGCCGAGCGCAGCGAGCGCGACGAGAACATAGACGCCAGTGACGATCAGCAACGCCGCGATCAGCGCGCGAGGCATGGTCTTCTGCGGATTCGTCACCTCCTCGCCCGCGGTCGATACCGCGTCAAGGCCGATGAATGAGAAGAAGATCGTGCCCGCCGCCGAACCGATGCCGGCGACGCCGAATGGGGCGAAGTCTTTGAGGTGGCCGGCGTCGTAGGCAATGAGCGCGATCACCACGAACATGCCCAGCACACCGAGTTTGATGAGCACCATGATCGCGTTGGCGATGGCCGACTCGCGGGTGCCGCGGATCAGCAGCACCGCGCACAGTCCGATCAGGATTACCGCAGGCAGGTTCACATAGCCTGGCTCGACGTCCCAAGGCGCCGCCGACAACGCATGCGGCATTTGGAATCCGAACAAATTATTCAGCAGCTTGTTGACGTATCCGCTCCAGCCGACCGCGACCGCGGCGGTTGACACCCCGTATTCCAGCAGCAGGCAGGCCGCCACGCCCATTGCGACGGCCTCACCCAACGTGGCGTAGGCGTATGAGTATGACGAACCCGAAACCGGCACGGCGGACGCCAATTCGGCGTAGCAGATAGCGGAGAGCCCAGCCGCGATGCCGGCGATCATGAACGAGACGATGACGCTGGGGCCAGCCTCCGGTACGGCCTGGGACAGCACGAAGAAGATGCCGGTACCGACAGTCGAGCCGACCCCGAACATAGTCAGCTGGAATGTGCCAAAACTGCGCTTGAGGTGCTCTGCGGTCCCGGAGGCGACGGGGGCGTCGATGACGGGTCGGCGACGCAGCATCTGCTCTGTCAGGCTGATCGAAGGAGCTCCCATCTGACCTCCCTGTTGTTGGATCAGCCGATTATCAGGCCTCCCTCAATGCGGCGGCGAACTGGGAGACCGCCCAGTCGATCTCCTCGGCGGTTATCACCAGTGGCGGCGCGAACCGCAGCGTCGAATCGTGGGTGTCCTTCACCAGAACGCCCCGCTCGGCCAACCGCAGGCTAATCTGCTTGCCGCTGGCCAGCGTCGGTTCGATGTCGACGCCGGCCCACAGTCCCAAACCGCGCACCGCCGTCACGCCCTGTCCGATCAGTCCGCGCAGCCGCCGGTGCAGATGCGCACCCAACTCACGCGAGCGAATTTGGAATTCCCCCCGGGCCAGCATGGACACCACGCAGGTGCCGATCGCCGCGGCCAACGGGTTGCCCCCGAACGTCGAGCCGTGTTCGCCGGGATGCAGCACCCCGAGAATGTCGCGGTCGGCAACCACCGCGGACAGTGGAACTACGCCGCCGCCGAGGGCCTTGCCGAGTAGGTAGATATCGGGCACCACGCCCCAGTGGTCGCATGCGAAGGTGTGCCCGGTGCGAGCCAGTCCCGACTGGATCTCGTCGGCGATCATCAGCACGTTGCGCTGGCTGCACAGCGCACGGACGGCCGGTAGGTAGTCGTCGGGCGGAACGATGATGCCGGCTTCGCCCTGGATCGGTTCCAGCAGCACCGCGACGGTGTGGTCGTCAATCGCGGCGGCCAGCGCTTCGGCGTCTCCGAACGGCACTGAGCGGAATCCCGGTGTGAACGGCCCGAATCCGCCGCGCGCGACCGGGTCCGACGAGAAGCTGACGATGCTGATGGTGCGGCCGTGGAAGTTGTTGTCGGCCACGATGATATTGGCGCGGCCCTCGGGGACGCCCTTCAGGTCGGCGCCCCACTTGCGGGCGACTTTGAGGCCGCTCTCGACGGCTTCGGCGCCCGAGTTCATCGGCAGCACCATATCTTTTCCGCACAAGTGGGCCAGCGCGGAGCAGAAGGGCCCGAGCCGGTCGGAATGGAATGCACGACTGACCAGGGTCACGCTGTCGAGTTGGGCGTGGGCGGTCGCGGTGATCTCGGGGTTGCGGTGGCCGAAGTTGACCGCCGAATAGGCGGCCAGGAAATCCAGGTAGCGCCGCCCGTCGACATCGGTGATCCATGCGCCCTCAGCGCTCGCCGCGACCACCGGTAGCGGTGAATAGTTGTGCGCTGCATGCCTTTCCACCAAGTCGATGGCGGCTTCGGACTCCAGGACCGGCCGAGCCCCGAGTATGGTCATGCAAACACCTCCAATGTGCAACATTTGACGGATCCGCCGCCCTTGAGCAGCTCGGACAAATCGACGCCGACCGGCTCGAAGCCCGCATCTCCTAGTTGCTTGGCGAAACCCGTTGCGGTGGCAGGCAGCACAACGTGCAAACCGTCGGAGACGACATTGAGTCCGAGCACATAGGCGTCGGCGCTGCCCACCACGATAGCGTCGGGGAACAACACGTGCAGTTGTCGCTGCGCAGCCGCGCTAAATGCCGGTGGGTAATACGCGATGGTGTGGTCATCGAGAACGGCCAGGGCGGTGTCGAGGTGGTAGAAGCGGGGGTCCACCAGCTCGAGGGAGACCACCGGCATTCCCAGCATCGACGAGATCTCGCCGTGCGCGCGCTGGTCAGTGCGAAAGCCGTAACCCGCCAGCACCATCTGGCCGACCAGCAGCAGATCGCCCTGCCCCTCGTTGACATGCCGGGTCGTCACCGGCCGATACCCGCGCGATGCCATCCACTCGGCGTAGGCCTTCGACTCACCGGCCCGCTCAGCGAACCGGAACCGAGCGACGACAGCGATGTCGTTGGCGATGAAGCCGCCATTGGCCGCATAGACCATGTCCGGCAGCCCGGGCAGGGGCTCGACCAGATCAACGCTGTGGCCCAAATCGATGTATGTCTGGCGCAGGCGTTCCCATTGTGCGTGCGCGACGCCGAGATCTATGGGCTCGCTGACGTCCATCCAGGGGTTGATCGCGTACTCGACGGCGAAGAAAGTCGGTGGCGTCATTGCGTACCGGCGCGGCGTGCGGCTGCGCTTGAATACTTCGGCGTCTTGCCATGCGCCTATGCCGGCGACATAGTAATCCGTCATGAATCAACGATATTTGGGGGTTATAGCACAATCAAACGACGATTATTGCGTGTCTATGGGTGATCAGTTGCGCTAGATTCGGGTATACAGCGATTTATTGCGCCGATGGGCAGGGAGGGCCGATGTACCGGTTGGATACCAGCGACGAGCGCATCCTGGCCGAATTGGCCGAGCATGCGCGGGCCACCTTCGCCGAGATCGGTCAGAAGGTGAATCTGTCGGCGCCGGCGGTCAAGCGCCGCGTCGACCGGATGCGCGAGGCCGGCGTGATCAAAGGCTTCACCACCGTCGTCGACCGCAACGCGCTGGGCTGGAACACCGAGGCCTACGTGCAGGTGTACTGCCACGGCACGATTGCGCCCGATCAGCTGCGCGCGGCATGGGTGGACATGCCCGAAGTCGTCAGCGCTGCGACGGTGACGGGCACGTCCGACGCGATCCTGCATGTACTCGCCCGCGACATGCGGCACCTGGAGGCGGCCCTCGAGCGCATCCGCTCAAGCGCTGACATCGAGCGCAGTGAAAGCATCGTCGTGCTGTCGAACCTCATCGACCGAATGCGGTCCTAGGGTCGGCCTTGCAAACCCCATACGTCACAGGGAACTTGGCATATGCCGACGTGTCCACCTCGCAGCGACAACCGGCGATTGTTGTCGCTGCGAGGTGGACAAAAAGCCACCCTCGACCCTCGGGCGACTCGAGTGACAGATGGGGCGCCCGCTAAAACGCCCGACGCAGCAGACGCGTCAGCGTTGACGGCTTTGACGGATTGGCGCCCGGTGGCCGGCGAGATGCATAGGGCCACGGCTGATTTCGCTCGGGTATAGAACTAGCCCGGACCTGTTTCAGCTGCATCCGCAAGTGCGCACGCAGGTCGTGCAGATCCGGATCCGTCCACCGGTTGGCGGCTTCGGTCGGATCGGCGGTCAGGTCGTAGAACTCCCATTGGTCGTCGAGCGGCGACGTCCGGTAGGCCTCGCCGCCCATCCCGTTGGCCGCCAAGTGACGCACCCCCGGCTCGGTCCACGTACCCGGATCGTCGAAGGTACGGACCAGCTTCCACAGCTGCCCGTCTCCCCCGGCGATGTCATCGACACGCACCACCATTCCCTCGAAGTTCGAGCCGACGTGGGCGGGGATCCGGGTACGCAGCGGCGCAGGCGGATTCACCGTGCGCTTGAGGCGGCGCGCCAGACCCGAGGCGCCGGTATCTCCTTCGAGCATGTTGTCGCGAGTCATGAGGTAGACGGCCCGTAACTCGTCGGCTTGTGCCCCGTCCACCACCGGCATGAGGTTGCGCCCCGGCAACTGGTGCACCTCGGAGAACGACTCGGCCAGCTTGGCCGCCGCCGACTCGACATCGACGCCGGCGGCCCCCAGCAGATGCACGAGTGGTCGGCGTTGGGAGCCCACGAACTGAGCGAGCCGAAGTCGGCGAGGACATCCCAGATTTCTTGCGCGCGAGCCGCGATGGTCCGGGTGCGGTGAATGTCGGCCACCCGCTCACGCTACGCGACTACATGAGAGAAACGCCGTGGAATATGGTCTCGAGCGCGATCGCTGCGCCACTGGCCGCGAGAGTGATCCCAAGTGCCACCCAGTCCGCCAATTTCGGGCGCGCCGGATTGGCAGACAACTGACCGGTGCCGCCACGGGCGGTGATCGCGTCGCCCATTTCGTCGGCGCGCCGCAGCGTTACGGTGAGGGCAGCGGCCAGCAGGTCGATCAGCTCCAGAGCATGTCTACGCCGCCGAGCCTTGCGGCTGCGCGGGATGCGCTTGGGCCGCAGCCGACGAGCCGCGTACAGCACCTGGAATTCGTCGATCAACATCGGAAAGGCGCGCAGCGCGAGCGCCGAAGCCACCGCCCATTCGTCGACCGGGACCCGCAACAGCCGTAGCGGGCGACCCAAAGTCGCCAGCGCAGGCCCGATTTCGGCAACGTTGGTGGTCCAGGACACCATTGCTCCCAGCCCGAGAAGCACGATCGACAGCGCCGTGATCCGCAGGAAGTGCAACGTTCCGCCCAGCGCGACGTCGACTCCGGCGATCGAGAGCACGGGACTGCCACCGGCCAGCGCCGCGGTGGAGCCGCCGAGGGCGAGGATGAGCCACAGCCAGGGCGGTACCGAGGGCAGTGCACCGCGCGGAATGTGCGCGATCCGGGCCGCCGCCAGCACTAGGGCCGCCACGAACCCGATCGTCACCCAGCCCGGGTAGAAGGTCAGCAGCACCGAAAAACCAAACACCGCCAATAGTTTCGTGCCGGCCCACAATTCGTGGATGGCCGAAGTCCCGGGTACCGGGATCAGCAACACCACCGGACGCGAGGTACGTCGGGTCCCGCGTTCGTTGGTGAACGACGTGCTGGTCACAGCACCCCCTCCGCCGCGGTCGAGACGGATTCCAGCACGCCGTTGCGCAGATGCAAAGTTCGCGGGCAGAGGTCCTCCAGCCCCGCGAAGTCATGCGAAATCACCACCACCGTCAGACCCCGCTCCCGGCGCAGGTCCTCCAGCAGTCGCAGCAGGCCACGCTGGCTGGCCGCATCCAACCCCGCCAGCGGCTCGTCGAGGATCAGCGCCCGTGGCGAACACGCCAGCAGGCCGGCCAGCACCACACGGCGCATCTGGCCACCACTGAGCTGGTCGATGCGCCGCTTGGCCAGGGTGGGATCGAGCCCGACGACGGCCAGCGCCGCGGCCACACGTTCTTCATCACGATGCGAAAAGCCTGCTGCGGAGGCAACTTCCATGTCGACCCGGCTGCGCATCAACTGCAGGCGCGCGGCTTGGAACGACAACGCCACCGCGCCAACCTGCTCGTAGATGGGCCGGCCATCCACCAGGCAGGCGCCGCTGGTGGGAACCGTAAGCCCGGCCATGATCCACGCCAGCGTGGACTTGCCCGAGCCGTTACCGCCGTGGATGAGGACCCCGTCGCCCTGCTCCACCACGAAGCTGACGTCGCGCAGCGCGGTCTTGGCCCAGGGGGTGCCGCTGCCGTACTCGTGCCCGACGCCGATCAGTTCGAGCGCAGGCGACTCTCCGCGCTGCTCTGTAACGACGGTCGGCAGGGGAGCTTCTGCGGTTTCTACCATGTCGGTGTTGTCCGGCGAGTCGTTGAGGTTGATGGTGCGGTCCGCCGCAGCGGCCTCGTCGTTGTAGTGGGTGATGTGCACCAGGGCGGTTTGGTGTCGTTTCGTCAGCCCGGAGAGCACGCCCAGCAGGGCATCGCGGCCCTGCTGGTCAACCATGGTGGTGACCTCGTCGGCGATCAGCAGCGCCGGCTCCCGGGCCAGCGCGGCGGCCAGCGCTAGGCGCTGCAGCTCACCGCCGGACAGGCTGCCAGTGTCGCGTTCGGCCAGATCCTCGAGACCGACCTCCGCGAGTAGCCGGTCGACGTCGACACTCATACCTGGGGGTAACCCCCACACCACGTCATCGGCGACTCGGGTGCCCAGGACCTGGCTTTCCGGGTGCTGCAGGACGACGGCCGTCCCGCCCGGCTTGCCCAGACCCACCGCGCCGGGGCGCTCCACGGTGCCCGACGTCGGTTCCCGGCCGGCCAGGATCAGCATCAGCGTCGTCTTCCCGGAACCGTTGGAGCCAGTCACCGCGACATGTTCGCCGACCCGCAGATCCAGGCTGAATTCGCGTAGCGCGTCTTGGCCCGCGCGCGGGTAACGGAAACGCACCTTGTCCAGCCGCACCGGCACCGGTCCGACCGGCATATCCGCCCCACTGGGGCTCGGCTCCAGCTTGTGCACGTCGGGAATGCCGCGCATCCGCTCCAGCACCCGCGACAACGCCCACCAACCGATCAACGACACGACGAGAACCTGGACGACCGAAGATGCGAGCAGCACCCACGGCCAGTGGTGCAGCCCGACGGCGAAATAGCGCTTCAAGGGGGCGGCGCCCGCCTGCATATGCATCCAGGTCAGGGCGGAGACAATCCCATCCACGTCTGCAGTCACTGCTTTGAAGATCAGGTACCGCAGCCGGGTCAGCACGGCCAACGCGGCAACATTGCCGAAGCCGGCAACAAAGCCAGCGACCAGGGCCGTGACGATCACCGTCGGCATGCCACGTCGGGTGCGTTTGACGAATCCGGTCAGCCCGCCGATGTAGGCGCTGTTGCCGACTGCCATCAAACCGCCGAGCCCGGCGATCAGGAAGGCAATCATCCCGGCAGCAACCGTCGCGGCGATGAGCACCCGGAAGCGGTAGCGGAAGGCCAGCAACCCCATGGGCACGGTGCCGAGCAGCGCCAGGCCCGCTGCGAACGGGACTACGACTGAGACGATCGCGGTTGCCGCGCACAGTGCCGCCAGCACCGCGGCCTGTGCCAATTCGACCGGCTGCAGCGCTCCACTTCGATGGTGCGAAGGGACAGGGTCGGGCACGGCCACCTTACCGATTGTGCCAGGCCTCGGCGCTAAGTCGCTGCAGCGCACCGTGGGACATGGCTTTTCGCATTGCAGGTGTCCTCGTGGTCTCGCTTAGCAAACCTATGCAACGATGGATGGATGAATTCGTCCGCCGCCACTCACCCCGCCAGCCAGGATGCCGGCGCCGGCGACACCGCAAACACCGAGCCCGGCCAGGGCCTGGGAGCGGATCTGCTCGCGGTGGTCGCGCGGCTCAACCGGCTGGCCACCCAGCGCATCCAGATGCCGTTGCCGGCGGCGCAGGCCAGGCTGCTGGCCACTATCGAAGCCCAGGGAGAAGCCCGAATCGGCGACCTCGCGTCCGTCGATCACTGCTCGCAACCGACGATGACCACGCAGGTACGACGGCTCGAAGAGGCCGGCCTGGTGACCCGAACCGTCGACCCCGGAGATGCCCGGGCGGTGCGAATCCGGATCACGCCGCAAGGGGTGCGCACACTGTCCGCGGTGCGCGCCGACCGCGCGGCCGCTATCGAGCCGCAACTGGCCCTGCTCGAGCCGAGGGACCGCCTGGTCTTGGCGGACGCGGTCGAGGTGTTGCGCCGTGTTCTCGACAATGCCTCCGCCGGATTGGGCCGCAACACACTCTGATCAGCACACTTTCTGGTGCAGACACCACGTGCAGCGGGTAGACACGTAAGCGACGAGGGGCACTCTGAAGCAGGAGGGTCTGGAGGAACGTGGCGGCCATGCGGACCGGGGCCTACTGATGACAGGCCCCTTCTCAGCCTCCCCCCTGACCGTGTGGGTCGGACCGATGAGGTACATCTTTCACCCTGGCCGCGACGTGATCGTGGGATACGGCAGCCAGTGCGACGTCCCGCTGGATCGCCCGGGCAACCCCGCTTCGACATCGCAGACCGCGCGCCCCGTCCTTGTGCTGCGGTTCAGCGGCACCCATTGGGTGGCCATCGAGAATAGCCCCGACGGCATGTTCGTTGATGGCGCCCGAATGTCGACGATCGACGTCCGCGATGGGCAGGCGATCACAATCGGCGACCCGCGGCGGGGTCCGCGATTGATCCTCGGTGTTGGTCCCGCCGTCGGCCCGCCTGCACCGGACCGGCCTGACAGGCCCAACCAGCACGTCCCGACACAGCGCACTACCCAGCGCATGCGACTGCCGACGTCCCAACCTCCGCCGGTCGGGGTCGAGCGGCCCCTGCCACCGGTCGCGCCGGCGCCGCCGACGGCCCCGATTCCTGCGCCCGTGCGGCAGCGGCCGGAAAGCCCGGGACTGATCGAGCAGATCAGCACCACGAAGCTGCGCGCCATTCGTCCTGAGCCCCAGTCCGCTGAACCGAACACAACCAGTCGGTTGCCATTGAAACCCGGTGAGCAACCCGGCGCGCGCACGGCCGGGGTGGCCGCACATTGGCTGGGGCTGACTACTGACGGCCAGCAGCAGCTCACCAGCGTGTCGTTCACAGCGCGCCCGGGCACACTGACCGCGGTCATCGGGCCGTCGGCTGCGCGCAACTCAGCGTTGCTTGGGCTGCTCGCCGGCGCAAACGAGCCCACCTCCGGCACAGTCACCGTGGATGAGCACGATGCGCATGCCGAGCCCGAGTTGATGCGCACACGCATCGGGATCGTGTCACGCGACGACCGCGCGCACCCAAACCTCACCGTGGAACGAGCGTTGGGATACGCAGCCGAGCTGCGGCTGCCGCCCGACACCCCGTCCGAGCACCGCGACCGGGTGGTGGACCAGGTTCTCGACGAACTCGGACTGACGCCGCACCGCCGAACCCGCATAGGCAAGTTGGCGCCCGAGATGCGCCGGTTGGCGTCGATGGCGATCGAACTGATCACCAGGCCGACGCTGCTCGTGGTTGACGGGCTGAGCGCCGGGCTGGATGCGGCGCAGGAACACCACGTGCTGGCGATGCTGCGGCGCCAGGCCGACCTTGGATGCGTCGTCGTGGTCGCTCTGACGTCGCAGACCTCGCTGACGCATCTGAACATGTGCGACCAGGTGCTGCTGCTCACTCCCGCAGGCAGGCTTGCCTTCGCCGGGCCACCCGCGCAGATCGAGTCCGCGATGGGCACTGCCGACTGGTCGCAGGTCGTCGCACAGGTGAGCGCCGATCCGCGCAGCGCGCAGGCCTCGGCCCTGACGGCCCCGCCACCGGTGGCTGAGCCCGCGCCGCCCCCCATTGGGCTCACCGTGAAGCAGCAGATCCGCGTGGTGGCCCGTCGCCAGGTCCGCCTGCTGTTCGCCAATCGCGTCTACTTCCTCTTACTGGTTCTGCTGCCGTTCGCGTTGGCGGGGCTGACGCTGCTGATTCCCGGCCATGCGGGCCTGGACCGGGCCGGCCCGAACAGCACCAACCCGCATGAAGCCATCGAGATCCTGGCCGCGCTGAACATCGCCGCGGTGATCCTGGGCACCGCTCTGACCATCGGCGACCTGGTCGGGCAGCGCCGCGTTTTTCTTCGCGAGCAGTCGGTCGGGCTGGCGACGTCGGCCTACGTATCCGCCAAGCTCATCGTGTTCAGCGTGGTCGCCGCGATCCAGACGGGGATCCTGACCGCCATCGTCATCGGCGTCAAAGGCGGACCCGCCCACGGAGCGGTCTTGCTGCACAACCCCGACGTCGAGGTCTACGTGGCTGTGGCCGCCACGGCTTTCGTCTCGGCGATCATCGGACTGGCGCTGTCGTCGCTGGGCAACTCGCTACGGGAGGTCCTGCCGCTGGCCGCGCCGGTGATCCTGGCATCGCTGCTGTTCGCCGGAGGCCTGGTTCCGCTGGTGGGCACGTGGGGCTTCAATCAGATTTCCTGGATCGTCCCGGCCCAGTGGGGCTTCGCGGCGTCGGGGTCCACCGTTGATTTGCACCGGGTCGACCCCCTGGCCACGAATGCACTGACGTGGACCCACTATTCGGGCTGGTGGGTGTTCGACATGGTCATACTTTTCGCGTTCGGCGCGATGTGGGCCGGCTTCGTCCTGTTCCGGCTGCGATCACGGGTGCGCTAGCGGCCCGGCCGTTACAAGACCGACGCGACAAGCAGACCGATCAGATATGTGGCGGCGACGGCACCAACGCCGAACAGCAACTGCCGTGACGCGGCCCACCACGCCGGCTTGCGGGTGAACCTGGCGGTCAGGCCACCCGCGATCAGCAGGCCCACCGCGCCGCATGTCAGACCTGCCGCCAGCGACCCATGCCCGAGCAGGTAAGGAAGCAGCGGAATCAACGCACCGACCGCGAACATCGCGAACGACGCGGTTGCCGCTAGCCGCGCCGATGGCTTCTCGTCGGGATTCACTCCAATCTCCCGGACGAGATGGACGTTGATGGCGTGGTTCTCGTCGCGGTGGATTTCGTCGGTCGCGGCCTCGGCGGTTTTCTGGGTCATGCCAAGGCTGATGAGCATGCTGATCAGTTCGGCCCGCTCGGCTTTCGGGCGAGTGCGTAACGCCTTGCGTTCGACATACACCTCGGAATCGATCTGCTCGTTGGCCGTGGTCACCGAGGTGTACTCGCCCATGGCCATCGAGAACGCCCCGGCCAGCAGGCCGGCGATGCCACTGACCGTGACGGCGTGCACGCTGCCGGCGGCTGCCACACCGGCGATCAGGGCGGTGTTACTGACCAGGCCGTCCATGGCACCGAAGGTGGCCGCGCGCAACCAACCCCCGCTGATATCGGGATGACTGTGCCCTACGTCAAAAGGCGGGTCATAAGCCGGCTGTGACTCGGACATGACGCCATCTAAGCGCGAATCGCACCGCTACACATAACGTCTCACGCGCCTGCAGTACTCGGTGTACTCCTGGCCGTACCGCTGCCGCATGAACTCCTCCTCGCGCAACACTTGCCGATGAAACAGCACGGCCGCGAAGGCCAGGGCGGTGAGGGTGGTCCAACTGGGGAAAGCCAGGAACTGACCGCACAGGAACAGGAAGAAGCCGACATAGATGGGATTGCGGCTCACCGCGAATATGCCCGTCGTCACCAGCCGACCCGGCTGTTCGGCATCGATGCCGACCCGGAAGCTACTCCCGAACGACACCAGGCTAAACACCAGAATCGACACCCCGCCGAGGCAAAGCCCCACTCCGACCCATGCGACAGCGGTGGACCGGAAGAACCTGTCGGTAATGGCCAGGGGCCAACCGAACGCGGTGGCGAACAACGTATAGAAGTAGAACAGTGCCACCGGCGGTATCAGGAAGTCCGTTTTATCGAGCTTCCCGAAATGCATTGCGCGAGTGCCGGTTCGGCGCAGCAGCAGAACTCTACCGACGACCGTGCCCAACAGCAGCACAGTCGTCAGAGCGGCCAGATATTGCGGCATCGCCCTCTAGTCTGCGCCAGCAGGCGCGGAGGCGGGAGGGCCCCCCAGCGCGCCGGGTCTATTCCCGCGGCGCGAGCGGCGCGTTACGGTCGGGTTATGGCGCCACACATGACGAGCATTGCCGAGCATCTGCGCGACGCGTTGGACGGGCGTTGGCGTGACGTGAAGAAGCAGACGCGGGCTACGTTCGAAAATGAACAATTCCGCCCGCACTACACCCCGAACACCGCGATCGCTCGCGCCAAGGTATTCGAGCAGATGAAGCTCATCGCCGCCGCCGGCATCGCCGACGAGGGGTTCCGCAAGGAGCACGGCGGCACCGGGGACGTCGGTGCGGCGATCACGATGATCCAGATGCTGGCGATGTCGGATCTGTCCCTAATGGTCAAGGCCGGTGTGCAATGGGGACTGTTCGGCGGTGCCGTCGAGAACCTGGGCACCGAGCGCCACTTTGGCTATGTGAAGCAGATCATCAACCTGGAGCTGCGCGGCTGCTTCGGGATGACCGAGACCGGACACGGCAGCGACGTTCAGTCGCTGGAGACGACCGCGACCTATGACGCCGAGACTCAAGAGTTCGTCATCGACTCGCCCACCCCCAGCTCCCGCAAGGACTACATCGGCGGGGCGGCCGAGACCGCGAGCATCGCAGCGGTTTTCGCGAGGCTGATTACCACCGAGGACGGTGAGCCGGTCGACCACGGCGTGCATTGCATTCTGGTTCCGATCCGCGACGCGGACGGCAACGATCTGCCCGGTGTGACAACGTCGGACTGCCAGTACAAGGGTGGCCTGCCCGGAGTCGACAACGGCCGCATCATGTTCGACCACGTCCGCGTCCCTCGGGAGAACCTGCTGAACAAGTACGGCGACGTCGCGCCGGACGGCACCTACAGCTCGCCGATCGACAATCCCAACCGGCGGTTCTTCACCATGATTGGCACGCTGATTCGCGGGCGGGTGACGGTGGGTGGCAGCGCTGGCGCCGCCACTCAGGTGGGGCTGGACATCGCAATCCGATATGCATTGCAGCGCAAGCAATTCAATTCGCCCGACGGCGGCGAAGTGCTGATCATGGACTACCTGGTACACCAGCGCCGGCTATTTCCGTTGATAGCGCGGTCCTATGCGCTGCAGTTCGCCCAGAATGAGCTGGTGTCCAAGTGCCACGACCTGCAAACGTCGGACGTGGTGGACGCCGATGAGCAACGCGAGCTGGAAGCACGTGCCGCCGGACTGAAGGCGGCCAACACCTGGCACGCCAGCCGCGCCATTCAGGAAGCCCGGGAGGCTTGCGGCGGAGCGGGTTACATGGCCGAAAACCGGCTGATCGCATTGCGGGCCGACACCGACGTGTTCACCACCTTCGAGGGCGACAACCACGTGCTGACCCAGTTGGTGGCCAAGGAGCTGCTGACCGCCTACGCCGACGACATCAAGAGCATGAGCCCGGTCGAGTGGGTGCGTTTTGCGGCCAACACCGTCGGCGAACGTGTGATGAAACGCACTGCGGCCGAAGCGATTATGCAGCGGATCGTGGACGCCCGGCAGGACAGCGAAGAAGAGGGCAGCCTGTTCAACCGCGGTACCCAAGTCAACATGTTCGAGGAGCGCGAAAACTATCTGCTGTCGTCGGTCGCTCGCCGGCTACAAGGCAAATCCAAAGAAATGTCGGCGTTCGACGCGTTCAACGCGGTGCAGGACCACGTGTTGCACGCCGCGACCGCGCACATCGACCGAGTGGTGCTGGAGGCCTTCGTCGCCGGGATCGAGTCCTGCCCAGACCAGGAGGCACGCGAGGTGCTGGAACTCCTGTGCGACCTGTATGCCCTGTCGGTGATCGAGGACGACAAGGCCTGGTACGTCGAACACACCTACCTATCCACCGAGCGCGCCAAGGCGGTCACCCGGGGTATCAACGATCGGTGCCGGAAGCTGCGTCCCTACGCCGAAACGTTGGTCGACGGGTTCGGCATCCCCGAGCCGCTGCGGTACGCCGAGATGCTGCACCCGGAGAATCTGCCGGACTGAAGTTCGGCGAGCAGACACAAAAGCTCCCGCAACCCCGGCGTGTTGGGCGCTTTTGTGTCTGCTCGCCAAGGTTACTGGTGCGGGATCTTGCCGAGCGCCTGCAGCTTGCCGTCGGGTCCGATCTGGAATTTCACGGTCCCGGAGCCGGTCGGACAGCACACCTGATCGCTGCCGACCTGCCATCGGTACTGAACCGCGACGGTGTCATCACTGGGCGCCAGCACGGTTATGTAGGGCTTCGGGTTCGGGGTGGGTGCGCCCAGCGGCGTGTTGTGGTCGAAGAACAACAGCTGCTGAGGAGTCGACTCGTCGGCGATGCTGGGGATGATCTGCACCCAATACAGACGGCATTTCTTGGTATGTCCCCGTGCGATTTCGACCCAGATCGAACCCGGCACCGAGACCGGAACCGAGGCGATGGCCTGCCGCACCGTGTCGCTCGTCGGCCCGTCGGAACCTTTGCAGGTGTCGGCGGGCGGTGACGACTGCGAGGTTACGGGCGGCTGCGAGCCGCATCCGGCGGCCAGCACGATCAGCAGGAACGTGACCAGCTGACGACGCACACGGTGAGCTTAGCGAAGACTGTGAATGTGCCGTCGGTTTCATTCGAGCCCTGGTTACAGAAGGCATCCGAACCGTTCTCGCGGGTAACCTGAAATTGAACTCAACGGGTCAAAGTCGACCAGCGATGACCTGGGGCAACGGTGATTTTCTCGCCACTTCACCGCTTCACTCCGTGCGTTGTGAGAAAGCCGTAAAACGGCGGAAGCACCGGATACCCGGTCCTGAAACATCCTTGGCGCACGATTTGCGCAAATCCTTTTTGCGCGCTCGAGAAAGGGACCTACGCGTGGCTGCCCAGCCCACCGGGGACACCGTGCACACCCTGTGCGCCTACTGCGGTGTGGGCTGCGGAATGGTGTTGCAGATCACAACTGATCCCGAAAGCGGCCGGCGTCACATCGCCAAATCGACTGGAAAGAAAGACCATTCGGCCAACTTCGGCAGGCTGTGCACCAAGGGCGCAACCACTGCCGACCTCTTTCCCGCGCCCGGCAGGGCGGAGTCTGCTTACCTGCGCCCCGACCGCGGCGAACCCCTTGAACCTATCGCGGCAGACACCGCGATCACTCAATGCGCCAAGCGGTTACGGGAGATCATCGACGAACACGGGCCGGATGCCTTCGCCTTGTATGTGTCCGGACAGATGTCGCTCGAGGCCCAGTACCTGGCCAACAAGCTGACCAAAGGCTTCATCGGCACCAACCAGATCGAGTCCAACTCGCGGCTGTGTATGGCCGGCGCCGGTTCGGGTTACAAGCTGTCACTCGGTGCGGACGGGCCACCCGGTTCGTATGAGGACTTCGAAGCGGCCGACGTTTTCTTCGTCATCGGCGCCAATATGGCTGACTGCCATCCCGTCTTATTCCTGCGGATGATGGAGCGCGTCAAGGCGGGCGCCAAACTGATCGTTGTCGACCCGCGCCGCACCGCGACCGCAGACAAGGCGGACCTGTTCTTGCCGATCGCCCCCGGCACCGATCTCGCTCTGCTCAATGGGCTACTGCACTTGATCGTCGCAAACGGGCACACCGACGACGAGTTCATCGCCGAATTCACCGAGGGCTGGGAGGTGATGCCGAGTTTCCTGCAGCAATTCACCCCCGACAAAGTCAGCGAAATCACCGGCCTGCCAGCCGAAGACATCCGCACGGCGGCGCGCTGGATCGGCGAAGCCAAGAACTGGATGAGCATCTGGACGATGGGGCTCAACCAGAGCACCCACGGCACCTGGAACACCAACGCGATCTGCAACCTGCACCTGGCCACCGGCGCGATCTGCAAGCCCGGCAGCGGTCCCTTCTCGCTCACCGGACAGCCCAACGCGATGGGCGGACGCGAAATGGGTTACATGGGGCCCGGTCTGCCCGGTCAGCGGTCGGTGACCTCTGTCGAAGACCGTGAATTCGTCGAGGAGCAGTGGGGCATTCCCCGCGGTTCGCTGCGCACCGATGTGAGCGACGGCGTGATCGACATGTTCTCCCGCATGGCCGACGGTGAGATCAAGGCGTGCTGGATCATCTGCACCAATCCCGTTGCCACCGTGGCTAATCGGAAGACCGTGCTCGCAGGTCTGGAGAAAGCCGAACTGGTGATCACCCAGGATGCGTTCGTGGAGAACGAAACCAACGAGTACGCCGACGTGCTATTGCCGGCCGCGCTCTGGACGGAATCCGACGGGGTGATGGTCAACTCCGAGCGCAACCTGACCCTGTTCCAGAAAGCCGTCGAGCCGGTGGGGCAAGCGCTGCCAGACTGGCAGATCATCGCCCGGATCGCTTGCGCGATGGGGTATTCGGAGTCGTTCAGCTATGACTCCGCAGAAGAAGTGTTCGACGAGATCAAGCGGTTCTGGAATCCCAAGACCGGCTATGACCTCCGCGGGGTCAGCTACGACCGGCTGCGGCAGACGTCGCTGCAATGGCCGTGCCCCGACGGCGCCACCGACCGCAACCCCATCCGCTACTACAACGACGGTGTCAGCCAGACGCAGCTCGTCCGCGACGACGGCAGTGTGCCCCGATTGGCGTTCCCGACGCCAACCGGCCGTGCGGTGTTCTTCGCCCGCCCGCACCTGCTGCCGGAGGAGATGCCCGACGCCGCCTACCCGTTCTTGCTCAATACCGGACGCCTGGCGCACCAGTGGCACACGATGACCAAAACCGGAAAAATCGCCAAGCTCAACAAGCTCAATCCCGGGCCGTTCATCGAGATTCACCCCGAAGATGCCGCGCGGCTGGGCATCTGCGATGGCGACCGGGTGGAAATCGCTTCCCGGCGCGGCCGCGCCGCTGCTGCCGGCCGTGGTCACCGACCGGGTGCGGCCCGGCAACTGCTTTGCGCCGTTCCACTGGAATGACATCTTCGGCGAATACCTCTCGATCAATGCGGTCACCAGTGACGCCGTCGATCCGATCTCGCGCCAGCCGGAATACAAGGCGTGTGCGATCAGCCTGACGAAGGTCAGCTCAAAGGTCGGCATCGTCGAACCGGAGTTGGAGACCGATCCCCCGCCCGCCGACAGCCGGGTCTCCCAAATCGCCGTCCTCGCCCAATTACTCGGGGTGGCAGACGAACCCACGCCGCAGTTTGGTCCGCTGGGCCGGTCCTACCTCGCGGGTCTGATCACCGGGTTGCGTTCGGAAGCCGGCCGGCGCACGACCGGCGTGCCCACTTTGCCGCTCAGCGCCCCGTTCGATTCCAGCACCCGGCTGTGGGTGGACGGTCTGCTCGCTGCGCTGTTCGCGCGCGCCCCGGTCCCCGAAGTAGCGCCGACGGTCGGCGAACCGGCCACCGGGCCAGCCGATTCCGAAGCAGCGACCCCGCGGGCCCCGATCGCGCTGTTGTGGGCCTCGCAGACCGGCAACGCCGAAGAGCTCGCCGCCGACGTGACCGCACGGCTCGGCGAGGCCGGGTTGCCGGTCGCGCTGCACGGCATGGACGAGTTCGCGCTAGCCGACCTCGCGAAAACACCGGAGCTACTGCTTATCACCAGCACTACCGGAGACGGCGAGCCACCGGACAATGGCGCTGCCCTCTGGCGGGCGCTGTCCGCCGAGAATCACCCGCAGCTTGCCGGCACCCGCTACGCGGTGCTTGCGCTCGGCGACTCCAACTACGACGACTTCTGCGGGCACGGACGCAGACTCGATGAGCGCCTGGCCGAACTGGGAGCGACCCGCATTATCGACCGGGTCGACTGCGAACCCGATTACGAGGACGCCGCAGCGAGGTGGGTCAGCAGTATCACTGACGCGCTCACCCGCACCGCCGCGCCAGTTGCGGCACCGTCTCGCCCGTCGAGCAGGCGCGCACGACCGAAGTACTCGAAGAAGCATCCACTTGTCACCAACCTGGTCCGAAACACCACGCTCAGCCAACCGCGGTCGGCAAAGGACGTGCGGCACTTGGTGTTCGGCCTGCCAGAGGCAACTGTCAGCTACGAAGCCGGTGATGCCCTCGGAGTGTGGCCGCGCAACGGCAAACGGCTCGTCGACGAATGGTTGACGCTGACCCGGCTGGACGGCGAGACCGCGGTCCAGGTCGCCGATCACGGGTCAATGTCGTTAAGAGCTGCCCTCACAGAGCGATTCGAAATCGCCCACATCAGTCCGGACCTGCTTCGGTTCGTGGCGCGGCACACGGCCGATACGCAACTGGCCGAGTTGATGAAACCGGAAAACAAAGCCGCGCTGGCTGATTGGACGTGGGGCCGCCAGTCCGTCGACCTGCTGGGTCAATGCAAGGTCACCGCCTCTGTCGACGAGTGGCTGAGCGTGCTCAAGCCGCTTCAGCCGCGGCTTTATTCGATCTCGTCCAGCCCCAAGGAGCACCCGGGAGAAGTCCACCTGACGGTCTCGCCGGTGCGCTACAGCTTTCAGGGCGTCCCGCGTCGCGGCGTGTGCTCGACCTACCTCGCCGACCGCTCCCCCGGTGACGAGGCCGCCGTCTACGTCCGCACATCCAGCAACTTCCGGCCGCCGAGTGATCCACGCACGCCGATGATCATGATCGGGCCGGGTACCGGCATCGCCCCCTTCCGCGGCTTTCTGCAGGAGCGACGAGCGCTCGGCCACACCGGACCCAACTGGCTGTTCTTTGGCGAACAGCACGCCGCAACCGACTTTTACTACCGCGACGAGATCGAACAGATGCGCGCCAACGGCTTCCTCACCGAGTTGGACCTGGCATTTTCCCGGGACCAGCGCCACAAGGTCTACGTACAGCACCTGATGCGCGAGCGCGGGTCCCAGTTGTGGCGCTGGTTGGAAGACGGGGCGCAGCTGTACGTGTGCGGTAACGGCGACCCGATGGCCAAGGACGTCGATCGCACGCTGTGCGAGATCGCCGCCCGACACGGCAACCTGGGACGGGACGCGGCCAGGGCCTATGTTCAGGCGTTAAGCGCCGACAAGCGCTACCACCGCGACGTCTACTGAACCGTCGTGTGGTTGGCGAAATCCGTAATCCGCCGGAAACATCACACACCCGTCGCTGAAACATCCTCGTCGCACGATTCACTCAAGGATCTGCGCGCTCGAGGAGGAATCTGCGTGGCCGGAGGGGACGCCATCAACAGCGACTGCCCACTGCAGTGCTGGCTGCGACGTGGCAACGCAACCGACGCCCTCTCCAACGGCCGAACACGGGCGCGGGACCACGTCGACTGGGCGGGGTTGCCGATCGACCTGGACCTGGCTTTCTCCCAGCAACAGTGCGACAAGGTCTACCGGCAGCACCTGATGCGCAAGCGGGGAGCAGAGCTGTGGCGATGGTTGCCGGGCGCCGCACAGCTATGCGTCTGCGATGCTTCGACCGAACACGGGAGCCTCGACTCCGACGCGGCGAGAGACTACGTCTAAACCTGTCTGGAACGCTGGGCGGCGATCAAGCGCTCGGCCAGCTGCCGCGCCGCCGTGACGGGCTTGGTCGATCGCTCGATTTTGGACCCGACCAGCGCACCGTCGTAGAGGATCTGGATATGGTTCGGTAGCAAACATCCCACTTACCTCAGGAGTCACAGACACCACGCACTTCTTTGAAGATAAAATTCGACAGATTTTCGCCGGCGCAGCTACCCGATTGACTCCGCCATGCCGAAACCCGCCCGAGCGTTCACGTTCGAGTCGGAAGCAAGGGTTTGGTTCAGCGTGAGCGTAAACGCATTGTCAGCGACGGGTTTTCCGCCCGGTTAGGCTTTTCTGGTGACTGATAGCCCGCCTAACCCTTCCTCGTACCTGGTGTTGGCATCCCAGCGCAGTGGCAGCACGTTGCTCGTCGAATCGCTGCGGGCGACCGGCGTGGCTGGCGAACCCCAAGAGTTCTTCCAATACCTGCCGACCACCAGCCAGGCCCCGCAACCGCGGGAGTGGTTCGCCGGCGTCGAGGACGAGTCGATCCTGAGCCTGCTCGATCCGTTGGACGCGGGAACGCCGGACCTGGCCACCGCCGAGATCTGGCGCGACTACATCCAAACGATCGGACGAACGCCGAACGGTGTGTGGGGCGGCAAGCTGATGTGGAACCAGACGCCGCTGCTGTTGAACCGCGCGAAAGACCTGCCGAATCGATCGGGTGACGGCCTGCTGGCCGCGATCCGCGACGTCGTTGGCGAGGAGCCGCTTTTCGTGTATATCTACCGACCCGACGTGGTATCGCAAGCGGTGTCGTTTTGGCGAGCGGTGCAGACGCGGGTGTGGCGGGGCAGGCCCGACCCGGTCCGCGATGCGCGGGCCACCTATCACGCGGGGGCGATCGCCCACGTCGTCACTATGCTGCGTGGCCAAGAACAGGGTTGGCGAACCTGGTTCGCCGAGGAAGACATCAAACCGCTGGAGGTTTCATATCCGGTGTTGTGGCGCAATCTGACTGAGGTGGTTGCCACCATCCTCGAGGCGCTGGGGCTCGATCGGCGACTGGCACCCGAACCGGTGCTCGAGCGTCAGGCCGACCAGCGGTCCGACGAGTGGGTGGAACGCTACCGAGCGGATGCCGAGAGAGAGGGGCTGCCAACATGACCGTCACCACTACACCGACGGAAGCACGCCGCGTCGACGAACTGCGCCTGCTCGAGGCCGAAGCGGTGCACATCATCCGTGAGGTCGTCGCCGAGCTTCAACGGCCCGTCCTGCTGTTCTCGGCCGGCAAGGATTCGATCGTGCTACTTCGCCTGGCCGAAAAGGCGTTTCGGCCACTGCCGCTGCCCTTTCCGGTGATGCACGTCGACACCGGGCACAACTTCCCCGAGGTGATCGAGTTCCGCGACCGCAGGGTCACCGGCCACGGACACAAGCTGATCGTCGCGTCGGTGCAGGAATCCATCGACAACGGGCGCGTGCCCGACCCGGGTCCCGGGGCTTCACGCAACCGGGCGCAGACCCGCACCCTGCTCGACGCGTTAGAAGCGGGTGGCTTTGACGCAGCGTTCGGGGGCGCCCGCCGCGACGAGGAGCGCGCCCGCGCCAAAGAACGAATCCTGAGCTTCCGCGACGAATTCGGCCAGTGGGATCCCCGTGCCCAGCGCCCAGAGCCCTGGTCGCTCTACAACGGCCGGATCAAAAAGGGCGAGCAGGTGCGGGTGTTCCCCCTGAGCAACTGGACCGAGCTCGACGTCTGGCGCTACATCGAGCTGGAAGACCTTGAGATACCGTCGATTTACTACGCGCACGAACGCGAGGTGTTCGAGCGTGACGGCATCCTGCTTGCGGTCTCGGACTACGCGAGTCCGCAAAACGGTGAAACTTCTGCCACGGAGTGGGTGCGATACCGCACCGTGGGTGACCTGACCATCACCGGCGCGGTGCGCTCCACAGCCGTCGACATCACCCGGGTCATCGCCGAGATCTCCGCGGCGACGGTTTCCGAGCGCGGCGAGACCCGCGCCGACGACCGCACCTCGGCAGCCGCAATGGAAGACCGCAAGCGAGAGGGCTACTTCTGATGACCGCCACCGAGAGAGCCGAGAAAGCCGCGAAAACCGCACCGCCCAAGGGCGTAACGCGACAGCTGCTGCGCATCACCACCGCGGGTTCGGTGGACGACGGCAAGAGCACCCTGATCGGTCGGCTGATGCACGACACCGACAGCCTGCCGTTGGACCACCTGGAGGCCGTCACCGACGAGGAGGGCGTCGCCGACCTCGCGGCGCTGTCCGATGGTCTTGCGCGCCGAACGCGAACAGGGCATCACGATCGACGTCGCGTACCGGTTCTTTTCCACCGACACCCGCAGCTACATCCTCGCCGACACCCCCGGCCACGAGCGCTACACCCGCAACATGTTCACCGGCGCATCCAACGCGCACGTGGCGATCCTGTTGGTCGACGCGCGCGCCGGTGTGCTGCGCCAGACCCGCAGGCATGCCCGGATCGCAAAGCTGTTGGGCATCAAGCACTTTGTCGCCGCGGTGAACAAGATCGACCTCATCGATTTCGACCAGGCCGGATTCGCCGACGTGGAGGACCAGCTGCGCCAGACGGCGGCGCGCCTCGGCGACGTGGACATCACCGTGATCCCGATCGCGGCCAAGCTCGGCGACAACGTCGTGCACCGCTCCGAGAACACGCCGTGGTACGACGGCCCCACCCTGCTCGAGTACCTCGAAGCCGTTGAGCTGGGCGCGCCGCAGGCCGAAGCGTCGCGGCTGCGCCTGCCGGTGCAGTGGGTGTCGCGGCCGACCGCCGACGTGCGCCGCCGATACACCGGGCGGCTGGCGGCAGGAACGCTCAGTGTCGGTGACCCGGTGGTGTCGCTACCTGCGGGCACCCGCTCCACCGTGACCGCGTTGGACACCCTCGACGACGACCGCACGACAGGGGTAGCGCCGCTGTCGGTTTCGGTCGAGCTCGCCGATGAAATCGACGTGGGACGCGGGGACGTCCTGGTCAGCGGAGCCGACGACGCGGTTTTGCCGGTGCTGGCCCGGGAGCTGGACGCCACCGTGTGCTGGTTCATCGACGCCCCGTTGCGGGCCGGTGCCCGACTGGCACTCAAACAAACCACCAAGACCGTGCGAACAACCGTGCAGGAACTGCATTCGCGGCTGGATCCCGAAACACTCGACGAACTCGACGGCCCAGTTGAGTTGGCGCTCAACGACATCGGCACCGTGACACTGCGCACCAGCTCGATCGTCATCGCCGACAGCTACACCGACAATCGCGACAGCGGCGCATTCATCCTGATCGACGAGACCACCAACGACACCGTCGGCGCCGGAACCATCATCGAAGCCCGCGAGGTCAAGCCCGGCACTCACGCGCGCACCGACATCCGCTGGCATCCGTCAGCGCTGGACCGCAAGCACCGGTGGCAGGCCACCGGCCAGCCGGGCGCAACGATCTGGTTCACCGGCCTGCCGGCGTCCGGCAAGTCGACCGTCGCGGTCGCTGTCGAGCGTGCTCTCGTCGAATCGGGCCGGGTGGCCTACCTGCTCGACGGCGACAACTTGCGTCACGGCCTCTCCGACGATCTGGGTTTCTCCCCCGGTGACCGCACCGAAAACATCAGGAGGGTCGGCCATTTGACCCGGCTGCTCGCCGACGCCGGCGTGGTCGCGCTGGCGTCACTGGTGTCGCCGCTGAAGTCGGACCGCGAGACCGCGCGCGCCCTCAACGACGCCGCCAAACTGCCCTTCATCGAGGTGCACGTCGCCACGTCGCTGGCCGAATGCGAAAAGCGCGACCCCAAAGGCTTGTACGCGCGTGCGCGCCGCGGGGAGCTCACAGGGCTGACTGGTGTCGACGCGCCCTACGAACCGCCCGAGCAGCCGGACCTGGTGCTGGACACGACCGGCGCCGACATCGATGATCTCGCTGCGCAGGTCATCGCCTTGCTCAACGAGCGCAGTCCTCGTCAGCACCAGTGACCTAAATTCACCACGAGCCAATCGGTTGCTCCGCGGCACGCCGCACGCAACTATGTCCCCGATACAGCGGGCCTGGTGGAAGCGGCTATTGGTACGTGAGGAGCAATCATCGTGAGCGAGGACGTTCCGACGGAGAGCGGCGGGCACACCAACGCGCCGCAGCGAAGTGATTGGGGCGACCGACTCGCCTCGGTGTCGGTGGACTGGTGGGCGACTCTGGTGGCCGGTGTGATCACCGCATTGGCGGTAGCCAATGTGCTCCCGAAGATTCCGTGGTGATCGCATGAGCACCACTCGCATCGAGCCCGAAGAAACGCTGGAAGAGCCCACCTTCACCAGCAGGCAGCCACTGGACTATGTACCGGGAATTCTGCTGCTGATCGCCGTCGGTCTGCTGGGTAAATACGCCCAGATCTGGTGGAACGCGTTGGCCAAGCACGAACACTGGCGAGTGCCCGATATCGAATACGTGTTGTGGGCCATCGTGATTGGGCTTCTCATCACCAACACCGTCGGTCTACATCGGATATTTCGGCCCGGTGTACAAACATACGAGTTCTGGCTCAAAGTCGGGATCGTCGCGCTGGGTTCGCGATTCGTTCTGGGTGACATCGCCAAACTGGGCGCCGCCAGTCTGGTGCAGATTCTGGTGGACATGGCGGTCGCGGGCACCATCATCCTCGTCGCTGCCCGCGCATTCGGGTTATCGGGCAAGCTGGGCTCGCTGCTGGCCATCGGCACCTCGATCTGCGGGGTGTCGGCCATCGTGGCCGCCAAGGGCGCGATCCGCGCCCGCAACTCCGACGTCAGCTACGCCATCGCGGCGATCCTGGCATTGGGCGCGGTGGGACTGTTCGCGTTGCCGCCGTTAGGTCACGCGATCGGGCTCAGCGACTACCAATTCGGGCTGTGGGCGGGCCTTTCGGTGGACAACACCGCCGAGACCACCGCGACCGGCTACCTGTTTTCCGACCACGCCGGCAAAATCGCCGTGCTGGTCAAGTCCACGCGCAACGCGCTGATCGGGTTCGTCGTCCTGGGTTTCGCGTTGTATTGGGCCGCGCGCGGGCAGGCCGACGAGATCGCTCCCGGCGCCAAAGCCAAGGCCGCGTTCATCTGGGCGAAATTCCCGAAGTTTGTGCTCGGCTTTCTGGCCGTGTCGGCGATCGCGACCGCGCACTGGCTGACCAAGGGCCAAACCGCCAACCTCGCCAACGTGTCGAAATGGGCGTTCCTGCTCACCTTCGCCGGCGTCGGCCTTAACACCGACATCCGCCAAATCGCGCGCACCGGATGGCGGCCGCTGGTCGTCGCGATCATAGGACTCACCGTCGTCGCATCGGTCTCGTTGGGACTCGTGCTGCTGACCACCAACGTATTCCATTGGGGTCTAGGCAAATAGGGCGAACGCGTGTCTGGCAAAGTAGACGATGGCGAGTTTGTCGTAGCGGGCGGTCAGGCGGTCGGGCCTCGGTAATCCCTTGTGCCACTTACGCTTCAATAGTCGCAACTGGGCAATTTTTGTCGGTGGCCGTTCGTAAAATCTGAGCATGGGTTGCAGCAGTCGCGAAGAGATCGTCGAGGTCTTCGACGCGCTCGACGCCGACCTGGACCGATTGTGTGAGTTGTCGTTTGATGTGTTCACCACCCCAGAACTGCTACGGGCGCTGGAGCGCCTTGAACGCGTCGCCCGCCGGTCACGCGCACCGCAGCATGCCGTCATCAACCAGCTCAGCGGACAAGCCAGCGAGGAAGAACTTGGCGGCACAATACGCTCGGCGCTAGCCGACCGGTTGCGCATCACCAAAAGCGAAGCCAGCCAGCGCATCGCTGACACCGAGGACCTAGGTGAGCGGCGCGCACTGACCGGTGAGCCGTTGGCGCCAGAGTTGTCCGCGACCGCGGCCGCCCAACGCGACGGTCTGATCGGCGACGGACACGTGAAGGTTATCCGCGGCTTCTTCGCCCACCTGCCCGTTGAGGTCGACGTGTTCACCCGCCACGCCGCCGACGCCGATCTGGCCGGCAAGGCCGGCGGGTATCGGCCCGATGAATTGGCCAAATACGCCCAACGGAT
The DNA here is from genome assembly GCA_963708995.1 of uncultured Actinomycetota bacterium. Classification (GTDB taxonomy): domain Bacteria; phylum Actinomycetota; class Actinomycetes; order Mycobacteriales; family Mycobacteriaceae; genus Mycobacterium. Next base: position 79,181 of record CAVPUR010000016.1, on the reverse strand, counting down.
CATGGACTGGCTCCACCCCGATGGCGAATTCAGCGACCAGGAGCGCGCCCGCAAGCGCGGCATCATGCTGGGCAAGCAGGAATTCGACGGGATGTCACGCCTCAGCGGCCTGCTCACCCCCGACCTGCGAGCCGCCATCGAATCCATGCTCGCCAAACTGGCCGCCCCCGGCGCGTGCAACCCCGACGACGAGACCCCCGTGGTCGATGCGACCCCCGACGAGGACGCGGTGCGCCGCGATCACCGATCCGAGGCCCAGCGAAACCACGACGGATTCCTCGCCGGACTGCGCGGCCTGTTCGCCTCGGGGCAGTTGGGTCAGCACAACGGGCTACCGGTGTCGATCGTGGTGAGCACGACGCTGCAGGACCTGGAGGCCGCCACTGGCAAGGCCCTGACCGGCGGGGGCACCCTGGTGCCGATGTCGGATGTCATCCGCTGGGCCAGCCACGCCCACCATTACTTGGCGATCTTCGACAACGCCAAGCCCTTGGCGCTGTATCACACGAAACGGCTGGCCTCCCCCGCGCAACGAATCATGCTCTACGCCAAAGACCGTGGCTGTACCAAGCCCGGCTGCGACGCGCCCGCCTACCACAGCCAAGTCCACCACGTCCAAGGATGGACCAAGACCCGCCGCACCGACATCAACGACCTCACCCTGGCCTGCGGACCGCACAACCGGCTCGCCGAAAAAGGCTGGACCACCCGAAAAAACGCCAAAGCCGACACCGAATGGCTACCGCCGGCGCACTTAGATCACGGGCAACCCAGAACCAACACGTACCATCACCCCGAAAAACTCCTCGCCCCCGACGACGACGAACCCGTTTGAGGTCAGGCAAACGCGCCTGCTTTGCATGCGAGGCGCCTCACCCGCTAGCCGACGTTCGTGCCGCCCTCCGCGATCCGGCGCACCGCGTTGATGAATACGTCGATCTCCTGGAACGTGTTGTAGAACGCAAACGACGGGCGAACCGTGGCCTCCAGGCCGAGGCGGCGCAGAATTGGCTGCGCGCAGTGATGACCGGCGCGCACCGCGATTCCTTCGGCGTTGAGTGCCTTACCGACCTCGAGCGGTTCGTGTCCAGCCAGCACGAACGACAGCACGCTGGCCTTCTCGGTTGCGGTGCCCACCAAGCGAACACCCGGGATGTCAGCCAGTCGTGGGGTCGCGTACTCCAGCAGCGCGTGCTCGTAGGCCGCAATGCGCTGGATGTCCAATCGCTGGACATAACGCAGCGCCTCCCCGAGCCCGACGGCGTCTGCGATATTGCCGGTGCCGGCCTCGAACTTGTTCGGCGGCCCCTGATACAGCGACCGTTCCAGGGTGACGTCGGCGATCATGTTGCCGCCGCCCTGCCATGGCGGCGTCTCTGCCAGCACCTCCTCGCTCCCGTAGAGCACACCGATCCCGGTGGGGCCATAGATCTTATGCCCTGAGAACGCGAAGAAATCCGCACCCAGTTCGGAGACATTGACTGGCATGTGCTGAATCGACTGGGCGCCGTCGATAAGCACCCGCGCCCCATAGCGGTGGCCCAGCTCGACGATCTTCTCCACCGGCGTCACCGTGCCGAGCGCGTTCGAAACCTGGGTCGCGGCAACCAACTTCGTCCTCGGCCCCAGCAGGTCCTCGAACTCCGATAGCAATAGGTTGCCCGCGTCGTCGACCGGCGCGACTTTGAGGATGGCGCCGGTTTGCTGCGAAAGTAGTTGCCACGGAACGATATTGGCGTGGTGCTCGAGATGAGTGATGACGATCTCGTCGCCGGGTAGCAAATGCTTGCCGCCCCAGGCATAGGCGACCAGGTTGATCGCTTCGGTGGTGCCGCGCACGAAGATGATCTCTTCGTCCTTCGATGCACCGATGAATCGCCGAGCCGTGTCCCGGGCCTCTTCGTAGGCGTCGGTCGCCCGGGCCGCCAACTCGTGCGCCGCGCGGTGGATGTTGGAGTTCTCGTGGGCGTAAAAATAGGACAGCCGGTCGATCACCACTTGCGGCTTCTGAGTGGTCGCGGCGTTGTCGAACCAAATCAGCGGCTTCCCGTTGACGGTTTCCTCGAGGATCGGAAAGTCCGCCCGCACCGCATTGACGTCGAACACCTCGTGTTCGTCACGCAATCGCGGCACCGGATCGGATGCGGTGAGGAAGTAGTAATTGGCCTCGTCACCCACCGGTGCGGCCGGTGGCGCGCCGGACCAGCCGAGGTCGCCAACCGACGGCGCCTCACCCGGCCAGGACGGTGCCGAGCCGCGCGGGGCCACCGGAACGGTCGGCGGCGAGCCGGCCAACACGCCCGGGACGGTCGGCACGATGCCCTGGCTGGGCACCGCAAACGCGCTCAGGTCGGCGACGCCCGGTGGGACGTACGGATCGGCCACGGCCGCACCCGCACCGGCAGCAGACGGCGCCGCCGTCGTGTCGGGCGCGCTGCCACGCGGGGCCACGGGCACCGCCTGCGGCGGCACCTCGGGCTCCGGGGACGTCGGCGCCGGGACGTAAACGTCGGTGAAACCGATGAAGGGCACCGGAGTGACGAGCGGATCAGACGTGCCGACGGCCGTCTGTGCGGCCGACGTCACCGCTGTCGTGTCGGGCACGTTGCCCCGAGGGGCGACGGGCGCCGCCTGTGGCGGACTGTCGGGGCCCGGTCGGATACTGGCCGCATACAGTTGGCTTGCCAGTGCAGCCAGCTCTACTGCGCTGATAGGCAGGTCGCTTTCGGCGTCTACCGACCGATACTCACTTGTACTCATGGAACTGGTCCACAGCGACGCCATCGAGAACGGCCAGCGCGTCGTCGGTGAGCACAGCCAAAGACGTGTAGAGGGTGACCAGGTAGGTTGCGATCGCCGACTGGTTGATGCCGGTGAATCGCACCGACAGCCCCGGCGCCTGCTCGCCGACCAGGCCCGGCTGGAACAGCCCCACCACTCCCTGGCGCTCCTCGCCGGTGCGCACCAGGATGACCTTCGTCTTGCCGTCTTCCACCGGCACCTTGTCCGACGGGATCAACGGAATGCCCCGCCAGGTGATGAACTGCGCGCCGAATAGGCTCACGACCACCGGCGGCACTCCGCGGTAGGTGGCCTCGCGGCCGAACGCGGCGATACCCAGCGGGTGGGTCAGGAAGAAGCTCGGTGTCTTCCACACCTTGGTGATCAGCGCGTCGAGGTCGTCAGGCGTGGGAGCACCGCCGAGCGTCTGGATCGTCTGCTCCGGGGTCGCCTGCGCCAGCAACCCGTACTCCGGGCTGTTGACCAGTTCGTACTCCTGGCGCTCCTTGATCGTCTCGATGGTCAGGCGCAGCTGCTGGGCGACCTGGTCGTGGGGGCTCGAGTACAGGTCGGACACCCGGGTGTGGACGTCGAGGAGTGTGGAGATGGAGCGCAGCGTGTATTCGCGCGGACTGGTCTCGTAGTCGACGTAGGTCTGCGGGAGGGGCTCCTCGTTTCCGGTGCCTTCATAGGCCTGGATCGCGACCTGCTCGGGGTTGACCACGCGGTTCACCCGGTAGATGCCCGCCTCCACCGGCACCCAGCCGAGCAGATGCAGCAGCCAGCGCGGCGTGATCGTGGAGAGTTGCGGAACAGTCTTCGTCGCGTTGGCGAGTTGCCGGGCAGCGAGATCGCCTAGGGCCTGAGACTCATTTTGAGCTGACGTCACGGTGGACCCTCCATCTTGGTCGAATGCCGCAGCGGGATGGGGCGGTCCCATGATCGCCCATGAGCAACGGTTACGCGCGCTGAGCGTAGGCAAGTGTAAATCTCCGGGGAAAGGTTTAAACCGCCGGTGACCTAAACCGACTCAAATGCGCGGGCGATCTGACAATCCCCCGAGGTGGGTCCTATAGTGGGGCTATGCAACAGGCCGCACAGCCGCGCTTCATCCCTTCGCGCTGCCTCGCCGTGTGTTGTTGTTGTTGCTGTTGTTGATTTCCTGACGCCCTCTGACGCTGTAGAAATCCTTCGCGCTTCCCCCGCAAGCGGGTGTGCCTAAAAGCCCATCCCGGCGGCATCAAGACGCGTGCCAGTCAAACTTCAGGAAGATCAACCATCTATGACCGTGTTGTCCGTACGCAACCGCGCATTGACGCAGGTGGCGACCCGTCAGCGCATTCTGGTGCGCCCGGCTACCGAGCTCACCCGCATGACTCGCTACCGGGGCGGTACCTACTCGCACACCGTCGACACGATCGTGTTCACCGACGGCACCCGTGCGCGCACCGATCTGATCCGGCTCAACCCCAACCTGCATGCCTATTCGCTGGATTTCACCGGCATCGCGCCACACCACCCGTCGCCCTACCGCCTGGGAGACTGGTCGGCGTTGCCGCACCTGCGCAACCGCGTCTGCGAGGCCGAGGTGGACTGGATTCTGCGCCACTCCTTCCCGATGCGCTCAATCACCGAGTTGAGCCGACAGCTGCGCCAGGCCGGTTACCCGTTGGGGCCGGCCAACATCAGCGAGCACGAAGCGATCGCCGGAACCCAGGCAGCAATCTGGCATCTGACCAACGGCCTGGCCCTGGACACCCGGCCGCTGAACGTGCCGCTCGCCATCCACCGAGCACCGGGGCCGGCGCTCACCTTTGAATTCGACGGCCAACCGCAGTTCGGCGGCTACTCGGTGTGCACGACGTCTGACTCCCCCGTCGACGTGAAGCTGCAAAAGTCAGCCGATGGCGTTGTCTGGCACGACGTTTCCGGCTCACATCTGACCGCACCGGTCGGCAAGGGGCGCCATCAACGCACACTGGGCATCGGCAGCACGCTCGCGGGTAGCAGCCACGGCCGTGGCGGACACGGCTACCGCTATTACCGGCTCATCGCGACGGCAGAAAGCGGCACCCCGAAAGTCGACCACGTCCGCTTCTGGCTGAGCGGGACTCGCCACTACCGCAATGCCGACCGCGTGGTACACCTCTACAACTACCTGCTCACCGAAGCGCGCAAAGCACTCCACGAAACCGCCGAACCCGCACTGGTCGACACCCACGCCATCGTCGATTCCGAACTCGTGGGCCCCTTCCAAGTCCGAATCCCGTTGCGGCTCAACACCACCGACGGCCACACGGTCGTCGACGCGGACGGATTCCCCGTTGACGACGTGATCCAGCCGGGAACGGATTTTTACCTGCGCCGCCCGCCGGGAGCGTCGGCGACGACACTGACCGCAACGACCCTGCACAATCTCACCGGACGAGTGCTGACCGGAGTGGCGCTCGAGGGCGCGCAGCACCGGCTGACACCCGTCGCCCTAGCGATACCCACAGAAATGGCAATAGAGTTCGACATTAGCTGGGATGGCAACTGTTGGGCTGACATGTTGGAGATGACAGATGAGCGTTGCTGAGAACATCACACAACTGATCGGAAACACGCCGTTGGTCCGGCTGCGCAAGGTGACCGACGGTGCGGTGGCCGACGTTGTCGCCAAGCTGGAGTCCTTCAACCCGGCAGGCAGCGTGAAAGACCGCATCGGGGTGGCCATGATCGACGCGGCCGAGAAAGCGGGCCTGATCAAGCCCGACACCATCATCCTGGAGCCCACCAGCGGCAACACCGGCATCGCGCTGGCGATGGTGGCCGCCGCGCGGGGCTACAAGTGCGTGCTGACCATGCCGGACACGATGAGCATCGAGCGGCGGATGCTGCTGCGCGCGTACGGCGCCGAGCTCATCCTCACTCCCGGCGCCGAAGGCATGCCGGGCGCCATCGCCAAGGCCGAGGAATTGGCCAAGACCGACGATCGGTATTTCATCCCCCAGCAATTCGAAAACCCGGCAAACCCGGCAGTACACGCGGTCACCACCGCGGAAGAAGTGTGGAAGGACACCGACGGCAAGGTCGACATCTTCGTCTCCGGAATCGGGACCGGCGGCACCATCACCGGCGTCGCCCAGGTCATCAAGGAACGCAAGCCGTCCGCACAGTTCGTCGCCGTGGAGCCCACCGCGTCGCCGGTGCTGTCCGGGGGCCAGAAGGGACCGCACCCGATCCAGGGCATCGGCGCTGGGTTCATTCCGCCCGTGCTCGACCTGGACTTGGTCGACGAAATCATCACCGTCGACAACGACGACGCGCTCAACCTGGCCCGCCGGCTGGCCAAGGAAGAGGGCCTGCTGGTCGGCATTTCCTCGGGCGCTGCCGTTGCGGCCGCTCTCGAGGTAGCCCGCCGGCCCGAAAACGCCGGCAAGCTCGTCGTCGTCGTGCTCCCCGACTTCGGCGAGCGATACCTGAGCACGGTGCTGTTCGCCGAACTGAGCGACTAGCGATGCTGGCAGCGATACGGCGCGACATACGAGTGGCCCGGGAGCGAGATCCGGCCAACCCTACGGCGCTGGAGGTCATCTTCGCCTACCCGGGCGTGCACGCGGTGTGGGGCCACCGAATCAGCCACCGGCTGTGGAACCGCGGCGCTCGGGTGGCGGCGCGGGTGGTTGCAGAGCTCACCCGCATTCTGACCGGTGTCGATATCCATCCCGGCGCGGTCTTGGGCGGCGGCTTGTTCATCGATCACGCGACCGGCGTGGTGATCGGGGAAACCGCGGAAGTCGGCGACGACGTCACACTGTTCCACGGCGTCACCCTCGGCGGCACCGGCAGAGATACCGGCAAGCGCCACCCCACCGTCGGTGACCGGGTGACCATCGGCGCTGGAGCCAAGGTTCTGGGCCCGATCAAGATCGGCGACGACAGCCGGATCGGCGCCAACTCCGTTGTGGTCAAAGAGGTTCCGTCCAGCGCCGTGGTGGTCGGGGTTCCCGGACAGATCATCGGCCGCAGCCACCCCGGTCCGGGCGGCCCGGATGACTCGATGCTGCCCGACCTCGTCGGCGTCAGCCTCCAATCCCTGCTCACCAGGGTGGCAAGGCTGGAAAGCCAGGGGAACGGCAAAGCAACCGACCGCGTCATCCGGCCGCCCGAAGCCGGGGTGTGGCATGGCGAGGACTTCTCGATCTGACGGTACTGCCGGCACCATGCGGGAACCGAACTACGACTAAGCAGGGCCAGCCGGGTCATTGGGGTGTGGGGTCAGTGGCGTGACCTCGTCGGTGCGCCAGACTCGCAGTGGCATCGAGGCGAGCACCTGCTCGAGCTGGCGCTCGTCGTCGGCGGCGAACAGTCCGAGGGTGCGCCATTCGCCAGGCTGCAGCGGCGGACGCCACAGGCGGAGCAGGTGGCCCTGATCGGCCAGCTCGCGGGAATGCGCGGCCTCCCGGGCCCGGACCTCGTCGACGGCTTCGGGCGGGATTCCATCCGGGACGTGCGTGGTCATGGTGACCAGGAATTCCATGAATGCTCCTCGAATCATATTGTGCTAAGTGCAGATTCACGGTGCCACTGGTCCGCGGCCGGAATCCTCCTCCAGGACAGATCGCACCGTAGTCTGCTCGGGTCTCCCTAGCAGACATTATGACCGGCATTGTCGAGAGAGTTCCGCCTGATGAGCGCGAGGTTGTCGCCGGCGAGATGAAACCTCACCGCTAGCGGAGCGCTCTTGTCCCACAGCCGGATTGGTGGCCTGACGGCTTCTCGGGGCACTCGGGATACAGTACTTCGATGACAACAAGTGCCATCGTTCTCAGCATCGCCGTAGTCGCCTCCGTCGCGATTACGATTTGGCTCGTCCAGCGGGGCGGTCCCAATCGCTGAGGTTGTTGTACAGGCTGCTGTATGGCGAGCATGATCTACTCAGCGGCTTTCTCGGGAGACGACCATGAAGCGCTGCATCGCCGGAGGACTGGCTGTCGTGTTGATGGCCGGATCGCTGATCACCTCAGCGCCGCCTGCCAGCGCCGGTTGCCGGTATGGAGGACCCGTTCTGAGCAAGTGCGATGGACCCGTCCAGCCAGACGGCACCTGGCAACGTTGTGTGGCATTTACGCACTGGACGGGTAGCGGCGCCAGCGCCAACCTTGTGCCGGAACGGCGCTGCGATTTGATGGGTCCTGAACAGCATCCTTGGGGTCTGGATTTCGCTGACCCACCGACGCACATCGACGAGTGAGCCGGGAACGGCACCGTCATTTCGTCGACACTCCGAATCGGCGGTTAACAACGTCGTTGTCATTGGGATCGGTAGCGAATCGCTCCTTTGGTACTGCCGAGGGCCTGCTTCAGAGCCATGTCGCATTACCGCACAGTGGAAAAGATGGCCGGCGCGCTGCTTTCCGGCGGCATCGCGGTGGCGGTTTGGGGCTCGCAGTGGTTCCGACTTAGAACGTACTTCAGCTAGTCGGTGACAATTCCAGATCAAACGCCTATCAGCGACCTAGCGAACGGTGGACCCCGGCACTGGATATGGGGGCGGGCTCGTCGGGTTGTTGGGGCACCACGGATTGCGCGGCACGTCCAGGCACGGATCGGGCATGCTCGGCTGCGGGGGCAGCGGCATCAGCTGGACCACCGTCCGGCGCGGATAGTCCGAGACGGGGGTTTTCGGGCAGTTGCCGAAAGCCTCGGAGTCACAGGCGACCTGCAGACTGAGGATGCTAATGATCCCTTTGCCCTTGTCCGGGATTCCGCAAATGCCGTGCGGGAAGTACTGGATGAAGGGCGGGGCGCTCGTCACCCGCGGGCGGCCCTCAAAGAGCTGGGCACCGACGGCCGTGCCCGACGCATCGACGTTGCCGTGGAAGCAGTTGCCGGGAAACGCGAGGTTGGAGATCTCCGCGAGGTCGACGTTTCTCGGGTTGCCAAAGAAGCCGTTGTGGCTCAGCTTGTTGTTCTCGATTTCGTTGCCGAAGTCGTTGTAGTAGCAGAATGAGAGCGCCTTCGCGCCGATGCCGCCCTTGCAGTGGGCAATTGGTATCCAGGTCTCGTTGTCGACCTCGGGAGTGAGCAACACGCCCCACGCGCCGTTGTCGTGGATGTCGTTGGCATCGACGGTGTCGTACCGGCCCCCGACGATCAGGACGCCGGTTCCGCCCGGGGCGCCGGCGACGTCGGAGCTGCTGGGTGTGTTTGGGTTGTTGTTGTCGTGCACCGAGTTGTGCGTGACCAGCCAGCACGAATGGGTGCCTGTCGGACCGGTCTCGTTACCGGGGCAATGGCCGGACTGGGGCGACGGCTGGTCATCGTTGTTCTGGCTGTTGGTGACGATCCCTATGGAGTTGTGGTCGAACTCGGAGTTCTCGATGATCAGGTGGCCGCCTGAATTGGTTCCCGAGTATCCCTCGGCAGAGTTCTGGCCGTGGGCGTGGTCGAGGATGGTGTTGCAGTCCGGGCAGCCGCCGATATAGAACGCGGCGTCGCCCATGTTGTTCCCGTACACCTGCGTGAACAGCCCCGGCCCGTAGGTGTTGGAGGCGTAGATCCCGTACTGAGCGAACGGTTGGTTCTCGCCGGCGAAGTAGCTCGAGGTGGCCGATAGGATACGCGCCGCGCCAGCTTCCGATCTGCTGGGTGCCGCTCGAACCGCCGCCGTCGAACCAGATCCCATCGCCGGGGGTGTCGGCGCCCGAGAGGAAATTGCAGGCGGTCAGGTTCTCGACGCTGACACCGGACGCCTTGAACACGATCAGGCCGTTTCGCCCCGTCGAGGCGCCGCCGGAACCGAGCGGGCCAAAGTCCTGGTCGGCCGCCGCGGAGCTGCACTGAGGCGCCCCCGCCTTGGTGCCGTCGAGCACGACCCCGTTGCGGTCCATGCCGCGGATCCAGATGCCGGGCGTAGTCAAAAGCACGGCGGCCCCCGCCGTGTCGTCGCCGACGGCCCCGGGCGGAACGCGATTGCCGGTCTCGTGGTAGTCGCCCGGCCCGATTAGCACCCAGTCCCCGGGTCGAGCGGCGTCGACCGCTGCCTGGATGCTCGAGTACTGCCCGGGAATCCCTTGATAGCTGCCGACGAGTAGGACCGCGCCTGGGGCCCACGGGGCAGCATGCGCCACGGACACGCCCCCCGCGAGCAAGCACGCAAACGCCCCCGGCGACAAGCACGCCGCGGCCACCGCCACATCGGCGCCCGCGAAATCCGGCCACGACGATCTTCCAGCAGCTGCGAGGCCGGCATGGCACGCAGCGACCTCATCCTGACCAACGGCACTACCCTCGTCGTCTAGCCCGGTCTTGAGTGCACCTACAGCACTCAAGTCACGTCAACAAGACTGAGTGACCGCCGTCACATCGAGAACACGATGAGGTATACGTTCGAGCTCAAGCGCGGCCAAGACGATCGGTTTCGCCTCATCGCTACGCCAGACACGCATTGGCATCGAGGTTCGGCTCCTGGCAGAGGCGGAGCTGGAGAAGGCCGCGCTCAAGGAGATCGCCCGGGGAAACTTCTGAGCCCGGACCGGCGTCGGGCCGCCGTTCATCACCTCATGGCGGTGATGCAGGTCAGTGAACGGTTTGCCTGCCGAGTCACCGGGCAACACCGCGCCACCCAACGCCACCGCCCGCGCAGTCAGACCGGGGCCGATCCTAATGCCGCGCTACGGGCGTGGCTGCGGCAGTGGGCGAAGGATCGTCCGCGCTGGGGGTTTCCGCCGCGCCTATCACGCCGCCCGCGGGGAGGGCTGGATCGTTAACCACAAGCGGGTGCAGTGACTGTGGCAGGTCGCGAAGTAGATGAGAGCCGAGGTCGTTGAGCGTGACGTCGGGTTGTCGGCCCTGACCAAAGGAGGGCTGGCGGCGGCAACCAAATCTTTGGCAATTGAATACTCGCACAACGGAATCCGCGTCAACGCCATCGCTCCCGGCAAGATCAGCACCCCGATACATGCCGACGATGATTCGGCTTTCCTCGCCACGGTGCATCCGCTAGGACGGATGGGATCCATGGCCGACATCGTCGAGGGAATCCTTTATCTGGAGAACGCGACCTTCGTTACCGGCGAGATTCTGCACATCGACGGCGGACAAAGCAGCTGGGCATTGAGTGGACCAGCGATTCTCCGCCTGCGCCGACTTCTCGGCATCGCCAGCCTGACGAGCGGAGTTGATCGCTTCGCAGACGAAGGCTTCGACGTAACGGGCGAGCGCCGCGCCGATGGTCAATAGTAAACTAGCGCCGCAGAATTGGGCGGTAGCTCAGTCGAGCCGCTGCGAGCGCTCGCGCAGTATGAATACGCGATCGCTCACTGATGGCCTGGCGGTCGAAGGCCGAGCGCGTCCAGAAGTTCCTCGCTGCCCCACGGCCGGCTGGTTTCCTGGTCGCTAGGTTCGCTCAGCAGGTCACTTCGATCGCGAAGCCTCAATCGCGTCTGTAGTTTTCGACGTAAACCCCGAAGGCTTGGTAGGGGAATGGGCAGTGGCGGTTTGTCGCGTTCAGTATTAGCCCGACGCTCCGGGTTGTCCCCGTGCGGCGGGTTGCCCGACTGCGCCGGGTTGCCTGGCTGCAGCGGGTTGCTTGGGTGCAGCGCCGGCGGCTTGGTCGCCGGCGTTAAGTCCGGCTCCGGCGCCGCCGAGGAGGCCGCCGCCGTGGAGGCCGCCGGTGGCGCCAGTTCGTCCATGCCGCTGATGACGCCGGGAACCCCGGTCGTACCCGCGGCCCCCCAAATCCCGCCGGTCACGGTGGGCCCGCCGTAGCCGAACAGCCCCCCGCCATCACTTCGGCCACCCCTGGCGCCATCGCTAAGCCCAGTACCACCGAGCGAGCCGACGCCACCGGCTCCACTAGTCCCTCCGCCAGCCCGGACGCCGCCGCCGGTGCTCCCGCCACCGCCGGCTCCATCACCACTGCCACCGGAGTCAGCGACCCCGCCGGCCCCACCGCCTCCGTTAATCGCGCCGCCGGCACCCCCACCGCGTCCGCCGTCATCAGCCGGGATGCCGTTACTGCCGCCGCCGCCGCCGCCCTGCCCACCACCGTCAGCACCCGACGGGCCGTTACCGCCTCCGTGCGCGCCGAGCCCAGCGGCACCGCCTCCGTTGCCGGCCGGGTTAGGCACGCCGCCGCCCCCGGTTCCTCCATGTTGCCCGCTAGCACCGGCACCGGTGCCGTTGCCGCTGCCGCTTCCGTGCTGATCAGGCACGCCGCCGCCCCCGGTTCCTCCATGTTGCCCGCTAGCACCGGCACCGGTGCCGTTGCCGCTCAACGGGTTTCCGCTGCCCGACTCGCCGCTGGCGCCGCCCCCTCCATTGCCGCCTTTGGGGCCGCCAGACGCGCCGACGCTACCGGCATGCTGCCCACCGGCACCGGCGCCTCCCTGTGCGCCGAGCTTGGCCCCGCCGGTGCCGCCGCCATGATTCCCGAAAGGACCCGCACCCCCCGACCCGCCACCATTAACGCTGGCAGCGGCAGCAGACAGTTGGGTGGGGTTGGCACCGGGCGTTCCCGCGCCGGCGACACTGATTAGGCCCTGCGCCTTTTCCAGGGGCGAGGCATTCCCAGCCTCGGCACTGGCATACGATCCCGCGCCCTCGCGCATTGCCTGCACAAACCGGTCGTGAAACGCCGCCGCTTGGGCGCTAACAGCCTGGTAGGCCTTCGCGTGCGCGCCAAACAACGCCGCGATAGCCACCGACACGTCGTCGGCGCCCGCGGCCAGCACGCCTGCAGTCGGAGCCGCTGCAACCGCATTCGCGGTGCTCAGCGTTGAACCGACCGCGGCCAAATCCCCGGCCGCCGCCGCCAGCATCTGGGGCATCGCGATCACGTACGACATGAGCCCAGCTCCTACCCCCGCTACCATCCGCAGCTGTGGTCGGATCGAACATCAACCCGCGTTTGTCACGGAAAATCCTATCCGTTTCACGAGTGGACATCGCTGGATTCCGGCAATCGATTTGTTGGACTTAGACCTGCCCGAGGGGCCGTTGGTGCCGTTGGCGCCCAAGCTGCCGCTGAAGCCACCCCTGCCGCCGCGGCCCCGCCGCCGTCGCCTCCATTGTTGCGGGGATAAGCGGTGAGTGGCACTCGTGCGGCGCTGCGATAACGCACCGCTTGCTCCCCCGGGTGGACTCGAACCACCAACCCTTCGGTTTGCTGTTGACGGTTTTCAGTGATTGTCAAAAGTTGCCATAAGTCTTTGTGGCGCAACATAACTGGTTGATAACGGGTTGCTAACAGTTATGGTTGATTTTCGTTGTTTTCGGGTCATTGACGATGAATAAACGATGAGCAGGTATTCGCCGCCTTCGCCTCCTTTAGGCGCGGTAGCACTCACTCTGCGCTATAAGTTCAGGATCAAAATCCTCGAGGATAGCGATACTGCCGCCATCGCTCACGTCGACAGCAAGCGTCTTGGCGGCATCGGACCACTTCCACTCCGTCAACTTGGTACCACCGTCAAAGGTGCGTCCCCACGGCGGGCTCTGGTGCCCTTTGTCGTAGCACGGAGGCAAGCCGTCCCACCACGTCGCCCCGTGGGTGTCGTACCGCCGCCCGGTGGCGAACTGCTTCCGCAGAAATGCCACGACGTCGTCGTAGGGTGCGCTGTAAAACCAATGCTCTGTGTGAGGATCACCAACGCAGCCATTGGTGGTGCATTGGACAGTTCCCTCCGGCAAGTCGACATCAGCGATCGCGGAGTGCGGCCCAGGCTGCAACTCCACCATCGTCGGCGGCGCCGATGTTGTAGGCGATGCCGGTGCGGCGGTATGGGCCCCCGGCGAGCACCGCGACCGCGGTTGCAAGCCGTGTCTTCATCCCGTCGCCCTCGATCGCTGTCACACAGTGATGACGAAGCTAATCGCCTGAGCCGCATGGGTCTCTACTGGCGAAAGTCACTTTCCCCGCCATTTCGCGGCGATGACCCTCGACGCCGGCGACGAACTGGACCGACTCGAGGCGTCCTAGACCCCCGCAAAAGGGGGTCGGACAGCCGCTGGAAAGACCCAAAGGGGCTACGGTTCGGGTCATGCCCGACAACCCCACACGACCTGTCGACCTGTCGTGGTTCTACACGTTGGACCCCAAAGACCGGGTTGAAGTGCTAACCCGTACCCAATCCCCGCAGCTTGCCGACCAACTCAAAAGCATCCTGCATGGGCGATCGCCGCTGGATGATGGGGATGTCGTAGCGCGGCTAGACGAGATCCGTTACGAGCTCAACTTCTGGTGGCAGGAGGATCGGCTCACCGACCACCTGCGCGACGCCCTCATCGAACACCGCGCCGACGACACCTACCGCGATCTGATGCAATTCGAAGCCGCCGCAATTGGCGTTGAACTGGCTATGATCCGCACCTATCTTGAACTGCAGGATCGGCAACGGGGCTAAAGCGACGACCCCTTGCTCATACAGGACGCGGACATCCTCTTTCCTTCGCGCATCGTCATGCCGCCGCACACTACGCGCAGAGCGCCAACTGGCGTCCGATTTGGGGCACTATGGCCCTACGTACTCAGGTAAGGCTCAGCGAACACTTGAGGGCATGGACGACTCGGGCTATGACGGCGGGCTGGGCTTAACACAGCCGGCTGTCGGCGCTCAGCGGTTAGACACTGATGAGGCGATCCGGTTACTGGCCAGCGTTGAGTTCGGGCGTGTCGTGTTCACTGTCAACTCGCTTCCCGCGATCCGCCCGGTTAATCATCTGCTAGACGACGGCCGAATCATCATCCGCACCCGACTAACATCGGCGATCTCATCTCGCGCACGATCCGCAGACGGCATCGTGGTCGCCTATGAAGCCGACAGTATCGACCCTCACACTCGATCGGGTTGGAGCGTTGTCGCGACCGGGCGCGCATACACCATCACAGATCCCGACCAAGTCCTGCGCTACGAACAGCTGCTCCACCCGTGGGTAAACCACGCCAGCACCGTCGTCGCCATCGAACCCAAGTTCATCACCGGCTTCCACATCACCGCCACAGCCGAGTAAGCCGACTAAGGGCCGCCCCCTGGCTTGCAGGTGCGGAAAATTCCGCACCTGCAAGCCGTCCACAGGACTCTAAAACTGCTTGGACTCATTCAGCGGGACCACGCCAGGGGCACGGCCGGGACAGGACGCTACGCGGCGCCACCGTCCACGATCCGAGGTGTTCACCATGACGCCGTGAGTTCGCCGACGTCACATCGCCGCTGCGAGGTGTAGCGTGAGGCGATGCTGAGGATTCAGCCAGTCCGGAATGAGGCCAGCCGCCCGCCGCCGCCCTCACCGAGCAGTCGCTCGAAGCCGAACAACTTCGCTGATAACCGCATGCATGCCGGGGACATTATGAACGCTCCGCCAATACTCAGCACCGCTCCTCTAGAACGCGTCCGTCATCTGACTGTGCTGGCCGACCGTGAGCGGATCGCGCATGAACTGAACGACCATGTGATTCAGCAGATCTACGCTGTCGGTTTGGATCTGCAGGGCATCATCGCCCAGTCCCGATCGAGCGAGATCACCGCTCGGCTGAACCGGTCGGTCGCCGACCTGCAGACCGTGATCGAGGACATCATCACCACCGTCTTCGAATTGCACGCCACCGGCACACAGCAGATCGGCTCACAACACCACTAAGCCGCCAGGGTCTCTACTGGCGAAAGTCACTTTCGCCGCGACTTCGCGGCGAAAATCCTCGACACCGCCGACGAACTCGACCGGCTGGACGAGGCAGGATCGTAGCTCCCCGGCGGTGGAGCGATTCCGCTGTTCGGAAAAACGAACAGGGAGAACTGCAATGGCAGCCAAGTTCGAAATCAGCAAGGACAAAGCCGGCAAGTTCCGGTTCCACCTCAAAGCAGCCAACGGCGAGATCATCGCCGCCAGCCAGGGATATGACACCAAGGCGGGTGCCGAGAAGGGCATTGAGTCGGTCCAGACGAACGCGCCGAGCGCGGCGGTCGTAGACCTCACCGAGGAGCCAGCGCACAAATAGCGCGTATCGCCGATCATCGTTCGCACGCCACACATAAACCGTGGCAGAAACGCGCTACGGCTCACGGCATCAGGTGCGCCGCCTACGTGCGGGAAGTAACTTCACGCTCCTCAGTGGCTCATCCGACCCCGCCCAACTCCGACTGCTGCTCGCGATTCGCAAGATGGCCCGTGAGGCAGAAGGTCGCACGCCAAATACGGCGCGGATAGACGCGCTCCTGGACGAGCGCTCGTCGCTACTGCCGCCGAAACCTGGCGAGAGCCCCGCCTCTGAATTGCGCCGTTATGACTCGCGGGCGACGATCACCACTGTCCGCGCCGCATGCGCGACGGCCGTGCTCACCGACCCCAGCAGCATGCCGGCGAATCCGCCGCGACCGTTACTGCCGACGACGACGAGTTGTGCGGACTCCGAGTGCTCGACAAGTTGACGAGCTGGCTGATCGCACACCACCACATGTTGCACCGTGACATCGGGGTAGCGCTCCTGCCATCCGGCGAGCCACTCGGCCAGCGCCTCTTGTGCCTGCACTTCCATCGTCGCGAGATCCAGACCTGGCACTTCCGGCATGCTGACATCCGACCACGCATGCAGTGCCACCAAGTCCACACCCCGGCGGAACGCCTCGTCAAAGGCGATCTCCGTCGCCAGTTTCGATGTGGGCGAACCGTCGATTCCCACCAACACCGGTGCCTGCGCGGGCGGCGGCGGGGCCTCATCATGGACGACCGCGACCGGGCAATGCGCATAGTTCACAAGGCCGGTGCTGACCGAGCCGAACGGGACCCGGCTAAACGCGCCTTCGCCCCGGCATCCCACGACCATCATGTCCGCAATCTTGGACTCATTGACGAGCGTGGAAACGGTCGGGCCATGTACACCACGCTCCCCGACGGCGGGCCATGCTCGGCGGTGCTGTCGGCGGCCGCCCTGCGCGCGTCTTCGAGACTTCGCCTCGCTCTGTCGTCCTGGCGCCATTCTTGACGAATGAATCTCCGGCCACGGCGCTACCGCCGGCACGCTGGGGCGACGAGATTCATGAGCGTTAGCGGAACATTGCGAGCAGCATCGAGAGCCGCCAGTCGCCGCCGCCATCGACGACCTGATCGGTCGCACGCCGACCAAAATGCCACGATGAGTTTCGGAGCCGGACATTTCGTTCCCCTTGTTTCTGTCGTATTGGCAGCTTCACGCATGACCGTGGACGACCTTCGCAGAAGATCAGGTGGCAATGGTCACCGATTTGTTCGCCTAACGGCCTTACGCCGTCGACGGCTCGCGACTTGCGCAGTCAGTCGAGCTGGTTTCCACCTCGTGAAGGATGAGGCCGTGCGGATGGCTGGCCAGCCCTGGCGACGACGATGACCACACCTGGTCGCGCAGGAACGTCCGGTAATTTTTTGCGGCGTCGGTTGTGTCGAAGGAGAGAAGTTCCACGATGTATTGCGGGTCTTCATCAGCTTGAAAGACGTGTACCTCGGTGACACCAGCCCGCTCCCTCGCGGACGCACGCTTGGCGAAATCCCGCAGCCACGTGTCGAGGTCGCCGACCCGGTGGTCGATGTGCAAAACGGGCATCGGCAAAGCACCCCTTCCTAAAGGAAACCGCCCGGTTCACCCTCGCGTGCCGCGGGCATAACAGCTAGGGCCTTTATGCCTCTGCATAGACGTATGCGAACGCGATTCAAGTCGTGCAAAGGTCGGATCACCCGCCCGGTGCCCTGGATGACCCTCATACAACTCGAAGCAGACCAGTTCCAGCGGTTCACAGCCCGGATCAGTGTCAGTCATAGCCCGCTTCACAACACACTTTGCAAAATGTCGTAGGTGGCTAGCGGGGCGAGGGTCTCGACCGGCGACCGGCATCTTCCAGCGATCGGCGAGCTCGGGGCGGGTGAGCCAAACGCTGTCAGCCGTTGGCGGCGACACGTCGGAGTGAAGGAAATTAGCCATTGGCATCTCCTGTCAATATAATGGCATGGTTTGATGGTTCGAGTAATAACATAGCTGGGATTATCAGTCAAGTATTGCGAGAAACTGTCAAAGTATGGCAATATGCGGTTATGGCAGGAAAAGAACCCAACACCGGCCCCACCTCCCGGGCCGTCGCTGAGAACGTGAAACGCCAGCGCGAGGCACGGAACATGAGCTACGCGCAGCTCTCGGACAAGCTCCAGACGGACGCACAGTGGTCGATAAACCCTGTCGGCATCCGGCGAATTGAAACCGGGGAACGTCGAGTCACACCAGACGACCTGACAGCTCTTGCTGTGGCACTGAAGATTTCACCGATCACCTTGCTGATGCCGGGGCTACCGGACGCCACTGACTCAATTGAGATGGTTGAGGTCACCGGGATAGACGCCAAGGTGTCGGCCGATAAGTTGTGGCTGTGGTTGGCGGCAGACCCCTCGGGGGCATCGCTGGTGGGGCTGTCGCCTATGGCGTTTATCCTCGCCGCGCAGCCGCAGTGGCTGCACCCGAAGTGGATCAAGGACACGCCGGATGGCGGGTAGGCCGCCGCTGCGGATCGGGCAGCGCGGCAAGATCACCCGCATCCGCCTCGGCGGCGATGTGTGGCTGGCCCGTTGCCGCTACCGCGATCCGATGGCGTGACGCGAATCGTCGAGCGCCGCGGCCCTGCCGACGAACACGACCAGCACGGCAAGCTCGCCGAGGACGCTCTGATCGAGGCCCTGGCCGAGCGCCGCCCGCCCAGCGGCGCGCCGGACGCGATCGGGCTCGACACGCGAGTGATGACGCTGGCGGACGCATACATTGCCCGGCTTGCCGAAGATGGGCGGGCGGCGAGCACGATCGCCACCTACCGCTACACGGCCGGCAAGTTCGGCAAGCTGTTCGGCGGCGTGAGGGTCGGCGAAGCCACCCCGGCACGTCATCGACGCGGCGCTGCGGTCGATGCGAACGCGCCCACGGCGCCACGATGGCCAAGCAGGCCAAAACCATCCTGCGCGGCGCGTTGCAGCTCGCGGTGCTGGCCAACGTCATCGGCACCAACCCGGTTCGCGACGTGTCCGGAATCAAACAGGACCGCCCGCACGGTGCCACCGCGTTGACCGCCGACGAGGTTCGCGAGCTGCTGACGAAGTTGAATGCGTCGGAGTACTGCCGCCGGCACGACCTGATCGACCCGATCACCCTGTTCATCGCGACCGGCCTGCGGCGCTCGGAATTGCTTGGCCTGCGCTGGGCCGACTTCGACGCCGACGCGGGCACGATCGCGGTCACCGGCAAGGCGCTACGGGTGCGCGGTCAGGGCCTGGCGCGCGTGGACGAGACGAAGAGCGCGGCCGGTCGCCGGATCATCCCGTTGCCGCGCTTCGCGATCGACATGCTGGCGCAGCGGCGCCGGCTGCCGTACCTCGGCGAGCAGAACGATCATCTTCCCGTCGACGGCGGGCACGCTGCGCGACCCGTAGCAACTTCAGCCGGCAATGGCGCGAGGTTCGCGACGAGCTCGGCGCGGCCGGTGTGAGCACCCACAGCTTCCGCAAGACTGTCGCCACCCTGATCGACGAAGAGGGGCTGTCGGCGCGTATCGGCGCCGACCAACTCGGGCACGCCCGGGTGTCGATGACGCAGAACGTCTACATGAGCCGCGGGCGGGTGCACGCCCAGGTCGCCGACCTGCTGGACCGCACCGTTGCCGCCTGATGCGGTCATAAACGATGAATAAACGATGGATCGCGATTCCGCCGGACCCAGAAAACGTCTCTGACCTGCTCCCCCGGGTGGACTCGAACCACCAACCCTTCGGTTAACAGCCGAATGCTCTGCCAATTGAGCTACAGGGGATTCACGCAACGATACGCCGATCGCGGGACGACTCTAGCGTACTGACCTACCCACACCCAACTGAGCGGGATGGGCCGGCATGGACCGATATTGCCAACACGCGATGTCGCAGGCACTATTTATTAGCATGAGTAAGGTAACCCTAACTACCGAGCTGCCCATCCCCGCCGGCACGGCGGGCGCGCTGGCACGCAAACCAGAACTCATGAAATACGTCCTGGATCCGATACTGCACGTCTATCGCTTGGACGTTCCGGAACGGGTCGACGTCGGCACCCAAGGCTCAGCGCGATTCTGGCTGTTCGGAGTCATCCCGGCATGGACCCACCACCTCACCGTCAAACAACTGGATCCCACCGAAATCTTCACCAACGAATACGGCGGACCAGTCCGTACCTGGAATCACCGCCTGACTTTCGAACCCATCGACGACGACAGCTGCCGCTACACCGACGAGATCGAAACCGACGACGGCTGGCGCGGCGGCCCCACCCGCCTGTTCATCCGGCTGATGTTCCGTCATCGCCACCGCCGCTGGCACACGCTCTCCCGAATACTGAGCGACACTGCGGGACGCTGACATCCGCCCCCTGCCGGCGCGCGCCGACCGGCGACGGTGAGGCAGGATGGAACCAGCCGCGCCTAGTCGGGAGGGACCGATTTGATTGGGTATGTCGCCGTTCTCGGAGTGGGTTACGTGCTCGGCACGAAGGCTGGGCGCCACCGTTATGAGCAGATCGTTGGCACGTGTCGCGCTCTCACCAGCAGCCCCGTGACCAAGTCGGTGATCGAACGGGGGCGCCGGGAGATCGCCAACCGGATCTCACCCGACACGGGGCTTGTCACCCTCGCCGAGATCGACAACCAGACCGAGGTCATAGGGCAGCCAGTCGAGCGTCAGGTGAACAGCGCGAACTGAGGTGAATCTCCGCTTCAGGCGGTCAGATCGTCGCCAGTAGCCTGCTCCAGCAGGCTGCGTCGGTAGGCCTCCATCGCCACCAGGTCGCCGAACAGTGCGTGATACTCGTCGCCTTGCTCGATCGGCGACATGCGCTGCAGTTTGGACTTCACCTCGGCGATCTGCCGGCCCATCCACACCTCTTGCAAACGAGCCAGCACCCCGCCGATGTAGCGCGGCAGCCTCTCGTCGTCGACTTGGATGGCCTCCACCCCCAGCTCGCTGATCAGGCCCGCGGTCAGAGCCGACGTGGTCCGCTGGCGCACCGCATCGATCCACTCCGCCCCGGCGACGCCGGTGCAGGTACCTCCGGCGGCCTCGATGGCCGCGCGCACGGCGGCGTACCCGGGGTGAGTGAAGCTCTCGACGGTCAGCGTGTCGAACACCGGGCCCGCCAGCGCCGGGGACTGTAACGCCGACTTGAGCGCCTCACGCTGGAGCCGCAGTATCGGGTCGTGCGGGTCCGGACGGGCGACTCGCGATTCTGGGGACTCCGCCCGCGCCGCGTCGGCAGAAGCCTGCCCGTCCCCGCGGAGGTTGGCGGAAACCCGGGCCCGGGACTTGGGCTTCTTGGCCTCGTCGCGCACCCGGCCGATCACTTGCGCGACATCGTCCCAACCGACCCAGCCGGCGAGCTGCCGGGCGTACTCGTCACGCAAGGTGGGGTCCTTGATCTGACCCACCATCGGGACGCAGCGGCGCAGGGCGGCCACCCTGCCCTCCGCACTTTCCAGGTCTATCTCGGTCAGCGCGGAGTGAATCGCGAACTCGAACAACGGGGTTCGCCGGGCCACCAGGTCGCGCAGCGCGCCGTCGCCCGACTTCAGCCGCAGATCGCACGGATCCATAGCGTCGGGGGCGACCGCGACAAACGACTGCCCCGCCAGATTCTGCTCGCCGTCGAAGGCCTTGAGTGCGGCGGCGCGCCCCGCGGCGTCACCGTCGAACACGTAGATCAGTTCGCCGCGAAAGAAGTTGTCATCCATCATCAATCTGCGCAACATCGCCAGGTGATCGTCGCCGAAGGCGGTCCCGCACGAGGCCACCGCGGTGGCGACCCCCGCCAGATGCATCGCCATCACGTCGGTATAGCCCTCGACGACAACCGCCTGGTGCCCCTTGGCGATATCGCGTTTGGCCAAGTCGATGCCGAACAGCACCGACGACTTCTTGTACAGCTGGGTCTCAGGAGTGTTGACGTACTTGGCTTCCATCGGGTCGTCGTCGAACAGCCGCCGCGCCCCGAACCCGATCACCTCGCCGGCCGCGCTGCGGATGGGCCACAGCAGCCGACGGTGGAACCGGTCCATCGGGCCACGGCGCCCCTCCCGGGACAGGCCGGCGGCCTCTAGCTCTTTGAACTCGAAACCCTTGCGCTGCAGGTGCTTTGTCAGTTTTTCCCAGCCCGACGGGGCGAATCCGCAGCCGAAATGACGCGCGGCATCGGCGTCGAAGTTCCGCTCCGTGAGGTACTTGCGAGCCGGTGCCGCCTCGTCGGACTCCAACTCCGCCGCGTAGAACTCTGCGGCGGCCGCGTTGGCCGCGATGAGCCGGCTGCGGCTGCCGCGGTCGCGCTGGACGCTGGTGGCCGGGCCGGAGTAATTAATCGTGTGGCCGATACGGTCGGCGAGCAGTTCAACTGCCTCGACGAAGCTGACGTGCTCGATCTTCTGGACGAACGCGTAGACGTCGCCGCCTTCGCCGCAGCCGAAGCAGTGGAAGTGGCCGTGGTTGGGCCGGACGTGAAACGACGGCGACTTCTCGTTGTGAAAGGGGCACAGGCCTTTCAGCGAATCCGCGCCGGCGCGCCGCAACTGGACGTAGTCACCGACGACCTCTTCGATGCGGACCCGTTCGCGGATGGCGGCGATATCGCGATCGGGGATCCGGCCGGCCATCGGCCCAGTGTAGAGCGCGGGCGCGACCGCGATCCGGCAGTTCGGCTAGCCGGTGCCGATGACGCCGCACGCGACGCGGTCCGCTGACATGCCGGCCATGCCCGGCATGCTGCTGTCTTCGGTGCCGTGCAGCATCAACGCGGTCTTGTTGCCTGCCAGCAGATCGTCTCTGGTGAACGCGTCGGTGGTGGTCACCAGGTAGCCGGAGCCGTCTGACCGCACCTCAAGCGAGGTCAGGTCGCCGCTCTCGGGCTTCCCGGTGTGTCCGGGCGCCTGGTAGTGACCGCCGGCCGACAAGAAGTTTCCGGGCGGACCGCCGGTGGGGGCGACCGAGTTGGGCTCGCACTTGCCGATTTCGTGGACATGCATGCCGTGCAATCCGGGCGACAGGATGCCGGGGGCCACTGTTTTGACCGTGACGGTGACGTAGCCGCCGGTGAAGTCGAACGTCGCCGTGGCAACAGACTTGCCGTCGGGCGTTTTGAGTTCCGCGGTGACCGACCCGGCGCCGGGCGCCGCGCTGGTGGTCGCGGCCGGTGAACCGCTCTGAACCGCAGGCGTGGTGCCCGGCTGGCTGCTCGCATGCTGAGGAGAACTGCAGGCGCTGACGGCCACGGCGGAAAGCGACATCAGGATGGCAGCGGCGGTGAGTTTGGTCATGAGGGGCAGCCTAATCCCGAGCTACCGCCGGGCTTACTTGGTGGGCGAGATGCGCTCCAGCCGACCTTCGGTATACGAGGCGATCTGATCGACGACGACCCGCAACCGTGCGCCATCGTCGGCGGCGGCGGTGAACGTCGCGGCAAAGGCCGGGTCGAGCGTTCGGGGCGCCCCGGCGTACAGCCACTGCGCCACCTGGTGAATACGTTCGCGCTGCAGCGCCTGGGCTTCCAGATGCCGCGGATCGGACATGATGAACTGCAGCGCCAGGATTTTCAGCACCGCGACCTCGGCACGCACCAAGTCGGGCACCCCCAAGTCGGCCTGGTAACGCACCAACGGCCCCGGGCCGGCCGCCGCACGCGTGGTCGCGATGGCGGCTGAGGCGAACCGGCCGACAAGCTCACTGGTCAATCGCTTGAGCGCGACCGACGCGGCCAGTGTGGCGTCGTACTTGCCGACCGCGGCGACCACGGGCAGCCCCGACAACCGTCGTGCAGCCTGGATCAACTCGTCGGCACTCACCCGGGAGAATTCGCTCTCCCCCAGCTTGGCCAGCACGCCCGCGTCATCGTCGTCGGCGAGCACGCGCAGGTCGATGCGTTCGGAGACGACGCCGTCCTCGACGTCGTGCACCGAATAGGCGACGTCGTCGGCCCAGTCCATCACCTGTGCCTCGAGGCACGTGCGGTGCGCCGGCGCACCCAAACGCACCCAGGCCGCGGCCTCGTGGTCCTCGTCGTAGAACCCGAATTTGCGTTCCTCGGGTTCGCGCGTCCACGGATATTTGGTGACCGCATCCAGGGATGCTCGAGTCAGATTCAACCCAGCGCTATTACCTTGTGCATCAAGTACTTTGGGTTCAAGGCTGGTCAGGATTCGGAAATTCTGGGCATTGCCCTCGAAGCCTCCATGCTCGGCCGCGACCTCGTTGAGCGCCTTCTCGCCGTTGTGTCCATAGGGCGGGTGGCCGATGTCGTGGGCCAGGCCGGCCAACTCGACCAGATCGAGGTCGCAGCCCAGCCCGATTGCCATCCCACGCCCGATCTGGGCCACCTCCAGCGAGTGCGTCAGCCGGGTGCGCGGAGTGTCACCCTCACGGGGTCCAACGACCTGCGTTTTGTCTGCCAGCCGTCGCAGTGCGGCGCTGTGCAGCACCCGGGCCCGATCCCGGGCGAAGTCGGTGCGGTGCTGGCCTTCGGTACCGGGCAAACCCGCAGTCTTCGGCGCTTCGAGCACCCGTCGCTCACGGTCGAAGTCGTCGTAGGGGTCTTGCTGATTCGTGATCGCCGTCTTAGTCACCGCAGGACAGTCTGCCAGGACACAGGCAGCTAGGGCCGACATCCTCGCAGGGCTAAATTAACCACCATGCGGATGGCTCGCTTGTGCGGCGTATTCCTCGCCGTCATTACTACCGGGCTGCTGCTGGCGCCGCCGGCCGGCGCGCAGCCCCCGTTCCGGCTCCCGGGGTACGTCACCGACAACGCTGGCCTGCTCTCGGATTCCGGTCGCGCCGCAGTGACGTCAGCCGTCAACAAGCTCTACGCCGATCGGCACATCCGGCTGTGGGTGGTCTACGTCGACAACTTCTCCGGACTGACCGCGGAGAACTGGGCGAAGCGCACCTACAACTCCAGCGACCTGGGTGACAGCGACGCGGTGCTGGCCGTGTCCAGCACTGGGCGCGCCTATGCGTTCCTGGTGCCCACGACCGTCCGGAGTATCAAGCCAAGCGAGGTCGACGACCTGCGCCGCACTCAGATCGAACCCGCACTGCGCAACGGCGACTGGAGTGGTGCGGCGGTCGCGGCGGCCAGCGGCCTCAACAGGCCACCCGATTACACGGGCCGGATAGTGCTGCTGGTGGTTTTGGCCGTCATCGTCATCGCCGTCGTGGTCTTGCTCATTGTGATGCGCCGCCGCGCCCGGCGAAGGCGCGCCGCCGCTCTGGCCGCCGCGCGGCGAGTCGACCCGACGGACCCGAACGCCCTGGCCGCCGTTTCGCCGCAGGCCCTCGACGACCTGTCGCGGTCGATGGTGGTGGACGTCGACAACGCGTTACGCACCAGCGCCAACGAACTCGCGCTGGCAATCGACGAGTTCGGGACAGAGCGGACCCAACCGTTCACCGAGGCGGTGGACAACGCCAAAGCGGCTCTAGCGCAGGCGTTCGCCGTGCGCCAGCAGCTGGAAGACGCCACGCCCGAGACACCCGCACAGCGCCGCGAGCTGCTCATCCGGGTGATCGTGTCGGCGGCGCGCGCCGACCGCGAGCTCGAGTCACAGACCGAGGCGTTCGAGCAGCTGCGGGATCTGGTGATCAACGCGCCGTCCCGACTCAACGGGCTGACCCAGCAGTACGTGGAACTGACCGGCCGCATCGCCCCTGCGGAGCAGCGGATGGCGGAGCTGCACAAGGAATTCGACGATGCGGCACTGAGTTCGGTCGCCGGCAATGTCACCGGCGCCAGGGAGCGGATGTCTTTTGCCGACCGCAACATCGGCACAGCCCGTGAACTCGCCGGCCAGGCAGAGACCGGGAAGCAGACCGGTTTGGTGGACGCTTTTCACGCGGCCGAGTCGGCGCTCGGGCAAGCGTGTTCACTGCTCGATGCCGTGGACACCGCGGCCGGCGACATCCGGCACGCCATCGCCACCCTGCCCTCGACCATGGCCGACATCCAGGCGAACATCGATCGCGCCAACGAGCAATTGAAGCGGACGCCGAAATCGAGGTCACCGCGCGTCAGGGAATTGACCGCGGCGCGCGATGCGGCAGTCACAGCCCTGGACTGGTCCCGGAGCGCCCGCGGCAGTGGATCTGCCGATCCATGGGGCGCATTCGCCAAGCTGACCAAGGCCGACGCGGACCTGACTCGGCGACTGGCCGCCCTGGTCGAAGAACAGGCGACAGCCGAGCGGCTCAACCGCGCGTACGAACAGGCGTTATTCACCGCCGAGTCGCGCGTGCGGGCAATCTCCGAGTACATCGACACGCGTCGCGGCAGCATCGGGCCGGAAGCCCGGACCCGGCTGGCCGAAGCGAAACGACAATTGCAGGCCGCACACGACAAGCGGACGACCAACCTGCTCGAGGCGACTGCCTACGCCAACGGGGCTTCCGCCTGGGCCGCGAACGCGCAGTCACTGGCCAATGCCGACGTGCAGTCGGCCCAACGCGCCTACAGCCGCAGAGGTGGAAGTGGCGGCGACAACACCGGCGCGCTGATCGGGGGGATCATCATCAGCGACCTGCTCAGCGGAGGCTCGCGGGGTGGATTGGGCGGCGGCTGGATTCCCACATCCTTCGGCGGCTCGTCGAGCTCGTCCGGGGGCTCGTCGAGCGGAAGCTTCATGGGCGGCGGCGGGCGGTTCTGAAGCGGAACATGAAAAACACCCGCCCACGGATCCCGTGGGCGGGTGTTTTTGCGAGCTGTGGTTAGGGCGAGCGCACTGGCACTGGGTACCAGTGCGCCGCCGCGAACCGAATCAGGCCCAGCTGGACCCAACGGCGCTGTCAGTGCTGGCCATGTTGCTGCCGGCGGACTGCACCTTCGAGCCGTGCTGGTTGGCCTGCTCGTAGATCACCTGGAAGTTGCGACCCAACTGGGTGATGAACTCCTGGCAAGCCACCGAACCCGAGCCGCCCCAGAAGTCACCGGCAGCCAGCACATCGCGAACGATGGCCTGGTGCTCGGACTCCAACGAAGCAGCCTGCGCGCGGATGAGAGCGCCGTGGGCGTCAACATCGCCGAACTGGTAGTTAATGCTCATTCTTACGTCCTCCTAAGTTGAATGTTTTTGGGATGCAGTAGTTTTCGAAAAACTAGCTGCTGAGGATCTGCTGCGAGGCCTGCTCTTGAGTCTCGTAGTTGTTCGCGTCGCGGACCAGACCGTCGCGCACGCCGTGCAGCATGTTCACGATGTTGTTGAAGGCCTGGTTCATCTGGCCCATCGTGTCGTAAGAGGTCGCCTGAGCGGTACCGCTCCAGCCAGCCCCGGCGATGTTCTGCGAGGACGCCCACATCTTGCGAGCCTCGTCCGACACCGTCTGAGCGTGCATCTCGAAACGGCCAGCCATCGCCCGCATTGCGTGCGGGTCGGTCATAAAGCGTGCCATGTTTAGTCTCCTTGTCAGCTGAAACTTGTCGTTTGGGGTAACCGTCGTAATCGCCGACTGCGGGAGTACCGAAGCCACCGATTACATGTGAAGCAGCGCTAGTCTTCCTCTCTCAACCAGCCGCTGGAGAATGCGGTATCACGCTGCTGCTTCGCGGCATGTCGAAGCGAGGTTCAGCCTCGGCTTCCCACTCGCTCCACTCTCTCCACTCGTCCCACTCGTCCATGTCTTCAGGGGTCGCGTCAGATCTGGCGCCGTCGACCGCCATAGCATCGGGCTCGGTGCCT
Organism: uncultured Actinomycetota bacterium; assembly: GCA_963708995.1. Classification (GTDB taxonomy): domain Bacteria; phylum Actinomycetota; class Actinomycetes; order Mycobacteriales; family Mycobacteriaceae; genus Mycobacterium. The sequence continues at coordinate 51,679 of CAVPUR010000016.1, read as the reverse complement.
TCTTCAGGCTCCGGTGCCCATGGATCGTAGTCTTCCGGTGGTACCGCAACGCCCCAGCTGAGCGGTACCGACAACGCACCGAGCATGCCCGACTCGGCCCGTTTTGCCGACACAGCGTCGTCTGGCAAAGGGGAACCAAGAGGCAAGAGCACGTTGTCTCCTTCCAACTGCCGATCCCATTGGGTCAGGCTCAGCGGTAAACCCTCACCACCAAGCACTTCGCATCGTAAGGCAATCCCCGCGACTATGTCGTCGAATTGTCAGATGGAAATTTACTGCGACAACGCACGTTGTCAAAACGCGTGGACAGCATCGGGTTCAACGCGGGTTTTGAGTCAGCAGATGCCGCTGGGTTTCGGACGGGCGGGTCCGGATTCCTGGGTGGGCATTGCCTGCGGGTAGCGACGGGACGAGGACTCCTACGGCGGCGCCGTCGCGCTTTCGTCTCCGGCTGTCGCGAGGCAGAGCAGGCGCGTACCCGCCGCGGAAAAGGAGCTACTCCGAGTTTATTTATCTCACATTCCTCATCGAACTTTAATAAATACCATCGAACCCTAATAGACCCGCTTGATTTCGGGCTACAGGGAGGGCGATTCGAGGCATACTTCCAGCTCAGCACCATCGTCTGAGGCCGCCACCGGCCTTAATCACGACTCAGAAAAGTCTTACACCGAACCATTACTTGTCTTTTTTGGGGCGGTTCCTGGAGCCAAATCTAATATGCCCGATAATTAGTGGACTAATTCGGCAATCACCCGGTAGCGTCCCCGGCATGTGGTGCACGGTGCTGCTGTTAGCTCTTGTGGCGACAGTGGATCCTGTGAGGCTTGGGACCAGTGTTGTGTTGTATTCGCGGCCCCGGCCCGTGCGTCACCTGGTCACGTTCTGGCTCGGCGGCCTGACGATAAGCGCCGTCGTTGCTTTGGGAGTGCTCTTCGGGATGCGCGATTTCGCGCTCAGAACCGTGCACCGGGTGCAACTCGCCGCGGCCAGCTCGACCGCCGGGGACGTTCAGATCACGGCGGGCTTGTCGATCCTGCTGATCGCGGCAGTCGCGGCTGGTTTGCTGTCGCGCCAACGGACGCGACTGGCCGTGCCGCCGTTGACCTCGACCGCGGTCTCCAGACTGTCGATACGCGTCCATGACGCGCTGCGGGCGGGACCGCCGTGGGTGCCGTTCGTCCTCGGAGTCGGGTTGTTGATGGACTTTCGGTACCTGGCGGCGCTGACCGCCATTGTGGCCTCGGGAGCGGCCGCGGGCACGCAGGTCAGTGCGGCCGCGCTGTACACGGTCGTAACGCTGGCTTTCATCGAGATCCCGCTGGCTAGCCAACTGGCGGCACCCGCACTGACCGGGCAGGTGATGTCGCAGGTGCACGGCTGGGTGAAAGCTCGCCGACGACAGGTCTTCGTACTGGTCATCGCCCTGCTGGGGGTTTTCCTGATGACCAGGGGCATGGGCCACGCCTGAGCCCAAACGACGGGTGGGACTCGCTCTTCTGTCAGATGCCGGTGCGTGGGATGACGCTGGGCCGGTTTTGCACCACGTGCGGGCTGGCGCCACCGCGGCCCATCATGCCGCCGGGCATCCCGCCGCCGGCGCCCATGCCACCCATCGGCATCGGCATCGGCGTCATGCCACCTGCGGCGCCCTGAGCGGCCCCGGCCATCGCCGCAGCGTTGGGCATACCACCCATCCCCGACATCGCCGAACTGACCATCCGCGCCGGCATCGACCCCTGCCACGTCGGGGGCACCGACATCGCCCCCACCAACCGCGCCTTCCCCAAATCCGCACCCATACCCGCACCCAGACCCCCAGCACCACCAAACGGCTTGAGATCCGGAACAGCACTACCCACAAACTTGGTCGCATCACCAGCCAACGCCGCCGCATTGGCCCCAGCCAAACCCGCTGTGCTAGCCGAGCTCTGACCCGCCATCTGAAGAACGCTCATCAACGGCGAAATCGCCATGCTCGCCGGATACATCGCAATCTGAGCAACCGAGGTCAACGGCGACAATTCCCGAAGCCAATGACTCCACCGACGACAACGATGCCGCCGGATCAGCCACCGCCGACGACAACGCCGACATCACCGCAGTCCCCACCGACGACAGCCGCGACCCCACCGACGACAGCGCCGAGCTGACCTCCGAACCCAACTGCGACACCCAACCGGACAACCCCGCCAAACTCACCGGAGGCGTATCGAACTGCGTCAACGTCGCAGCCACCGACGTCGACGTCGAGTGATACCCCAGCATCGCGGCCACATCAGCAGCCCACATCTCCACATACTGAAACTCCGTGGCCGCGATCGCCGGCGCGTTAATCCCGAAAAAGTTCGTCGCAACCAACGTCGACAACGTCGTGCGATTCCCCGTCACCGCCGCCGGATGCACCGTGGCCGTCAACGCCGTCTCAAACGCCGCCGCCGCCGCCCGCGCCTGAGCAGCCGCCGCGGCCGCCTGCCCCGCCGCCGCGGTCAACCACCCCACATACGGCGTCGCCGCCGCCGCCATCGACGCCGACGCCGGACCCGCCCACGGCCCCGACGTCAACCCCACAATCACCGAATCAAACGACGACGCCGACGCCTGCAAATCCTGCGCCAACCCATCCCAGGCCGTCGCAGCCACATGCAACGGCCCCGACCCCGCACCAGCAAAGATCCGCGCCGAATTAATCTCCGGCGGCAACCACGCAAAATCCAAAACCATCACAACCCCAACCCAGCCAGGCGGCTACCCACGCGCGACGATCACTGATGCCGGATCCTAAGGCAGTCCCGCCAAAAAGTCCGCACTTTTACCAAACCGCGACCCGCTCTGACGCGAGGTATTCGCCTCGGGGATCGAACAAGTTACCAACCTTGACGTGTTCGAGGGGTTGACACGCCAAAGTGCTGTCAGATGCCGGTGCGTGGGATGACGCTGGGCCGGTTTTGCACCACGTGCGGGCTGGCGCCACCGCGGCCCATCATGCCGCCGGGCATCCCGCCGCCGGCGCCCATGCCACCCATCGGCATCGGCATCGGCGTCATGCCACCTGCGGCGCCCTGAGCGGCCCCGGCCATCGCCGCAGCGTTGGGCATACCACCCATCCCCGACATCGCCGAACTGACCATCCGCGCCGGCATCGACCCCTGCCACGTCGGGGGCACCGACATCGCCCCCACCAACCGCGCCTTCCCCAAATCCGCACCCATACCCGCACCCAGACCCCCAGCACCACCAAACGGCTTGAGATCCGGAACAGCACTACCCACAAACTTGGTCGCATCACCCGCCAACGCCGCCGCATTGGCCCCAGCCAAACCGGCTGTGCTAGCCGAGCTCTGACCCGCCATCTGAAGAACGCTCATCAACGGCGAAATCGCCATGCTCGCCGGATACATCGCAATCTGAGCAACCGAGGTCAACGGCGACAAGTCCCGAAGCCAATGACTCCACCGACGACAACGCTGCCGCCGGATCAGCCACCGCCGCCGACAACGCCGACATCACCGCAGTCCCCACCGACGACAGCTGCGACCCCACCGACGACAGCGCCGAGCTGACCTCCGAACCCAACTGCGACACCCAACCGGACAACCCCGCCAAACTCACCGGCGGCGTATCGAACTGCGTCAACGTCGCAGCCACCGACGTCGACGTCGAGTGATACCCCAGCATCGCGGCCACATCAGCAGCCCACATCTCCACATACTGAAACTCCGTGGCCGCGATCGCCGGCGCGTTAATCCCGAAAAAGTTCGTCGCAACCAACGTCGACAACGTCGTGCGATTCCCCGTCACCGCCGCCGGATGCACCGTGGCCGTCAACGCCGTCTCAAACGCCGCCGCCGCCGCCCGCGCCTGAGCAGCCGCCGCCGCCGCCTGCCCCGCCGCCGCGGTCAACCACCCCACATACGGCGTCGCCGCCGCCGCCATCGACGCCGACGCCGGACCCGCCCACGGCCCCGACGTCAACCCCACAATCACCGAATCAAACGACGACGCCGACGCCTGCAAATCCTGCGCCAACCCATCCCAGGCCGTCGCAGCCACATGCAACGGCCCCGACCCCGCACCAGCAAAGATCCGCGCCGAATTAATCTCCGGCGGCAACCACGCAAAATCCAAAACCATCACAACCCCAACCCAGCCAGCCACCCGAGCGGCGCGGACAACAGGACACCCCGACCGTCACGTCCAACGTCCCCACACGTGACAACCACCACGGCCGGATCGTATGCCAATGCCCACCAAAAATCACTGGTTTCACCAAACGTGTTGGACCGATCTGACAAGGGCAGCTTGCGGTTTCGTCCCGTTCGGACCTGTCGGCGGCGGGACACTGTCGGGCCGGTCCGCGGGGCCATGGGCGGGCTGTCGCAGTTAGAACAGGTTGTTGAAGAAACCCGAAAGCCCATTGCCGACGTTGCCCAGGCCCGAGGTGCCGCTGCCGGAAATGAAGTAGCCCGAACTCGCGATACCCGCGACAAAGAAGCCGGTGTCGTTGATAGCTGCGTTGGTATAGCCCGCATTGCCGATACCCGCGTTGCGAATTCCCGAGTTTCCCGGCATGGTGTCGGTCGTGCTGGTGTTGACCAGGCCAGAGTTACCGAAGCCGGAGTTCTGGAAGCCAGAGTTGCCGGTGCCGTCAGGGTTGTTTTGGCCAATGCCCGAGTTATTCATACCGTCGTTGAGGAATCCCGAGTTCAGGACGGTTTGAGCCGCTGGGCTGAAAAGGCCGGTGTTCAGCCTCCCAGCATTGAACCCGCCCGTGTTGATATCCCCGGCGTTTCCGAAGCCGGTGTTGGTGTCGCCTGCATTCCCCAAACCGGTGTTGACGCCGCCGGCGTTGAAGAATCCGGAGTTCCCGCTGCCCCCGTTCGCGTAGCCCCAGTTTATGGAGCCGCCGTTGAAGGCGCCCCAGTTCGTGCTGCCGCCGTCGAAACTGCCCGTGTTTCCGCTCCCGCCGTCCGCGAGGCCGGTGTTTATGCTGCCGCCGTTCCAGAAGCCGGTGTTGACGTCGCCCGCGTTTCCGAAGCCGAAGTTTCCGCTACCCGCGTTGCCGAACCCGATGTTGTTGCTGCCCGAGTTGAAGAAACCGATGTCGTTGTTACCCGAGTTGCCAAATCCGATGTTCCCGGTGCCTGAGTTCAGATGGATGCCGATCTGGCCGGTGCCCGTGACGCCGATGCCGATGTTGTCGTCACCGGAGTTACCAAAGCCGATATTGCCGCTGCCGTTGTTTCCGAACCCGAAGTTGTTGTCGCCGGTATTCCCGCCGCCGAAGTTGAGACTGCCATGATTTCCGCCGCCGAAGTTGTTGTTGCCGATGTTGCCGCTGCCCAGATTGAAGCTGCCAATGTTGCCGCTGCCCACGTTGGCGTTGCCGTTCTTGTTCCCGCTGCCCAGGTTGAAGCCGCCAATGTTGCCGCCGCCCACGTTGGCGTCACCGTGGTTTCCACTGCCCAGGTTGAAGCTGCCGATGTTGCCCAGGCCCAGGTTGAGGCTGCCGGTGTTCCCGATGCTGACGGTGATGGTCGGGAGGGTGGCTGCCGAGGTGGCGCCCCGCAACGCCGCCGGTAACGACCCCCGCCAGGGCACCAACTGCCCCGCCAACGCCGACACCGCCGAGTGATAACCAACCATCGCACTCACATCAGCAGCCCACATCTGCTCGTACTGGCCCTCCACCGCCGCAATCGCACCCGCGTTCTGCCCGAACAGATTCGACACCACCAACTTCACCAACGCACCCCGATTAGCCGCCACCGCCACCGGATGCACCATCGCCGCGCGCGCCGCCTCAAACACACTGGCCACCGCTTTAACCTGCGCCGCCGCCCCCGCAGCCCGCGCCGCCGCCGCACTCAACCACCCCGCATAGGGCTGGGCAGCAACCACCATCGCCGCCGACGCCGGCCCCCGCCACCCCTGATCAGCGAGCGTCAGCGTCACCGACGAAAACGACTCCGCAGCCGAACCCAACTCGGCCGCCAACCCCTCCCACGCCCCCGCAGCGGCCAACATCGGACCCGAACCCGCACCAGCGAACATCCGCGACGAATTAATCTCCGGCGGCAACACCGAAAAATTCATCAGCGCCCCTTCTTCACCCGATTAATCCCACCCACACCCCCACGCGTTACAAGGGCGTCGGGACGGCAGCGGTGAAAGTGCGGCGCTAGCTGCCCTTGAGGTGCACCGCCAGATAGTCAGAGACGTTGCTGATGGCGACGCGCTCCTGCGTCATGGCGTCGCGCTCGCGCACCGTAACGGCGTCGTCCTCAAGTGAGTCGAAATCCACCGTCACGCAAAACGGCGTGCCGATCTCATCCTGGCGCCGGTACCGCCTTCCGATGGCGCCGGCGTCATCGAAATCGATATTCCAGGATTTCCGCAATTCCGCGGCCAAGTCGCGGGCTTTGGGGCTCAGGTCGGCATGACGGGACAGCGGCAACACCGCGGCCTTGATCGGCGCCAGCCGCGGGTCCAATCGAAGCACCGAGCGCTTGTCCATCCCGCCCTTGGCATTCGGGGCTTCGTCCTCGGTGTAGGCATCGATCAAAAACGCCATGAACGACCGGGTCAGGCCCGCTGCGGGTTCGATGACAAACGGCGTGTATCGGGTGTCGTTGACCTGATCGTAGAAGGACAGATCGACACCGGAATGCTTTGAGTGCGTGGACAAGTCAAAATCGGTCCGGTTCGCAACGCCTTCCAGCTCGCCCCACGGGTTGCCGACGAAGCCGAACTTGTACTCGATGTCGACGGTGCGGTCGGAGTAGTGCGACAGCTTTTCCTTCGGGTGTTCATACAGCCGCAGGTTCTCCGGGTCGATACCGAGGCCGACATACCACTGCAGGCGGGTGTCGATCCAATACTGATGCCACTCCTTGGCGGTCGCCGGCTCGACGAAAAACTCCATCTCCATCTGCTCGAACTCGCGGGTGCGGAAAATGAAGTTGCCCGGGGTGATCTCGTTGCGGAAGCTTTTGCCGATCTGCCCGATTCCGAACGGCGGCTTGCGGCGCGCGGTCGTCACCACATTGGCGAAGTTGACGAAGATGCCCTGCGCGGTCTCGGGGCGCAGATAGTGCAGCCCCTCGTCGGTCTCGATGGGCCCGAGATAGGTCTTGAGCATCATGTTGAACTCGCGTGGCTCGGTCCACTCACCCTTGGTGCCACAGTCGGGGCAGACGATTTCGGTCATCGGCACCGAATCGGGATCGGCGATGTCCTTCTTGGCCGCTTTCTTAGCTAGATAGGCCTCCTGCATGTGGTCCTGGCGATGCCGGTGGTGGCAGCTCAGGCACTCCACCAGCGGGTCGTGAAAGACCTCGACGTGGCCGGAGGCCACCCACACCGGCCGCGGCAGGATGATCGACGAGTCGAGCCCCACCACGTCGTCGCGACCGGTGACCACAGCGCGCCACCACTGCCGCTTGATGTTCTCCTTGAGCTCCACGCCCAGCGGACCGTAGTCCCACGCCGATTTGGTGCCGCCGTAGATCTCACCCGAGGGAAAGACGAAGCCACGCCGTTTGGCCAGGTTGACTACGGTGTCAATGACGGACGCCACAAGGATGTCCACTTCCTTCCCGATTGGGGCCAGGCGCGCGGTAGTGGACCGCTGCGCCCAAAACATCAGTCATGGTAGCGATCGACGGACGCGGTCTTTGACATGCATCATCACGCATGTGACAGTGGAAGTCAGCCGAACCTCTCCTAACAGCGGGTGATGACTTCACATGTCGATGTCCTCGACGCCGACCGCCGCAGACGGATCATCTCCGACGATGACCCCTGGTCTGCTTGGCGGCCACGAGCATGGCCCCGACGGGCTCCCAGGGCTCGACGCGTATCCCGCGCCGCCGCCGCGTGAGATTCTGGACGCCGCCGGCGAGCTGCTGCGCGCGCTGGCGGCGCCGGTGCGGATCGCCATCGTGCTGCAATTGCGGGAATCTCAGCGCTGCGTGCATGAACTGGTCGACGCCCTCGACGTGCCCCAGCCGCTGGTGAGCCAACATCTGAAGATCCTCAAGGCGGCAGGCGTGGTCGCCGGGGAGCGCTCGGGCCGCGAAGTCCTTTACCGGCTTGCCGACCACCACCTGGCGCACATCGTCGTGGACGCGGTTGCCCATGCCGGCGAGGACAGGCCGTGACCCGATGACGGAAACAGGGGCCAGCGTCCGTGCCACCCGCCAGCGCGCAGCGATCTCGACGCTTTTGGAGACCCTTGACGAGTTCCGCTCGGCCCAGGAACTGCACGACGAGTTGCGCCGCCGCGGCGAGAACATCGGCCTGACCACCGTCTACCGGACACTGCAATCGATGGCGGCGGCGGGAATGCTCGACACGCTGCGCACCGACACCGGCGAGTCGGTCTATCGCAGGTGCTCCGAGCACCATCACCATCATCTGGTGTGTCGCAGCTGCGGTGCCACCATCGAGGTGGGCGATCACGAGGTCGAGCTGTGGGCGGCGGAAGTGGCCAGTAAACACGGATTCTCCGACGTCAGCCACACCATCGAGATCTTCGGCACCTGCTCGGAGTGCCGGTCGTAACGGGCTCAACCCGTCAGCGCGCGGCGAATCTGGGCGCCGGTGTCCAGCACCAGCAGGATCAGGGTGCGCAGCGCGGCGTCGGTCAAGCCGGCGCCGGGAAAGTTGTATCGCAGCATCACGTCCGCAGTCTTGGCCGCACCCCTGCCGGAGTTGCGCTGCACCGCCTTCTCGTTGACCTTCTCCACCAGCGTCACCGTGCCGAGATTGGTGTCGCGCGTGTGCCTGGCCACCTGGTCGCTGACCTTCTTGGTCAGCGGCAGATCCCAGGCCAGCACCTGGGTGAGTGAGACCAGATCGAGGTCCTCCACGATGTTCACCACCCGCAACGACGCGAACGTGTCGTCATGGCGCACCGTGAGCCCGCCGTCGGGTTCCTCGTCCACGGGCATGACTTCGCGGAGTATCGATTCCAGCCGCTCCTGCAGGGATGGCACTAGGCGCTCCCGAACCGTCGATCGCGGTAGGCGTACTCCTCGCAGGCCGCCCACAGGTCGCGGCGGTCATAGTCGGGCCACAACTTGTGCTGAAAGATGAATTCGGCGTAGGCGGCCTGCCACAGCATGAAATTGCTGGACCGCTGCTCCCCCGATGTCCGCAGGAAGAGGTCGACGTCGGGGATGTCGGGCCGGTTCAGGTGCCGGGCGATGGTGGCCTCGGTGACGCGGTCCGGGTTGACCCTTCCCGCGGCTGCCTCGCGCGCGATATCCCTTGCCGCTTCAGCGATTTCGGTGCGCCCACCGTAGTTGACGCAGTAATTGACCGTGATGACGTCGTTGCCTGCCGTCATGGCCTCCGCGATCGCCAATTCATTGATGACGCTGCGCCATAGCCGCGGGCGTGAGCCCACCCACCGGATCCGGACACCCATTGCCTTGAGGTTCTCCCGCCGTCGGCGCACCACGTCGCGGTTGAAACCCATCAGGAAGCGGACTTCCTCGGCGGAACGCTTCCAGTTCTCGGTGGAGAAGGCATACAGACTGAGCCATTTGATTCCGAGTTCTATTGCACCGCAGACGATGTCGATCACCACCGCCTCGCCCATCTTGTGGCCCTCGGTGCGCGACAGGCCACGTTGGGTGGCCCAGCGGCCATTGCCGTCCATCACGATGGCGACGTGATTGGGCACCCGGTCGGCGGGAATCCGCGGCGCGGCGGCTTTCGAGGTGTGTTGCGGCGGCCGACTGGGGCCGCCGTCCGGAGATGGCGGCAGCTCCGGGAAGGCAACGGGCCAGGTCGAGTTGTCCGGAAAGGTCGGGTAGTCCTCGGGCGCGGCGGGCAGTTGCGGGAAGCCGGCAGGCTTCGGCTTGCGGGCGATCTTAGCCACAAGCCATATCCTGTCTGATCAGCGCCGCGCGCCGATCGGCAACCGAGCGATCGACCTGATACGCCTGATTGGTTCGTTCCACCAACGGCAAGGTTTTGAGCTGCCGCTCCAGGTGCCATTGCAGGTGTGCGGCCACCAAACCGCTGACGTGGTTGCGGTGGGATTGCGGCGCCTCCTGGGCGGCCTCCCAATCGCCGTCGTGCAATGCGGACATCAGTTCCAGCACACCCAGCGGCGGCGTCGTCGAACCGGCCGGGCGGCAGTGCGCGCACACGCTGCCCCCGGCGGCGATGTGAAATGCCCGATGCGGACCGGGTGTGGCACAGCGGGCGCACCCGGTCAGCGCCGGCGCCCATCCAGCGATGCCCATGGCACGCAGCAGGTAAGCATCCAGCAGCAAGTCACGGGGTCGGCGTCCATCGGCCACCGCCCGCAGGGCGCTCACCGTGAGCCGGTGCAGCTCCGGGGCGGGCGCCCGCTCCTCACCGGCGAGGCGTTCGGCGGTTTCCAGCATCGCGCACCCGCAGGTGTACCGGCCGTAGTCGCTGACGATGTCGGTGGCGAACGCGTCGATAGCGACGACCTGGGTGACGATGTCGAGGTTGCGGCCCGGGTGCAGTTGCACGTCGATGTGCGCGAACGGCTCCAGTCGCGCACCGAATTTGCTGCGGGTGCGACGCACGCCTCGGGCCACCGCGCGAACCAGCCCGTGATCGCGGGTCAATAAGGTCACGATTCGGTCGGCTTCGCCGAGCTTGTGCTGGCGCAACACTACAGCCCGGTCTCGATACAGCCGCATCACAATAGTTTTGCACCCCGCCGCGACATTACGGGTATCCGCGCCGTTAGTCTCGTACCCCGTGATTGGCGCTTCTGGGTCCGCTTCCGGGTCTGATTCCGGATCCCGCGGCCAGCGCCTGCCCACGCTCACCGACCTGCTGTATAAGCTTGCCACCCGCTCAGTGACTTCCGACACGCTGGTGCGCCGTTCCCTGCACGCGATCGCCACCAGCCAGTCCACATTGAACGCATTCCGGGTGGTGCTCACCGAATCCGCGCTGGCCGACGCCGCGCAGGCCGACCGGCGGCGGGCCGCCGGCGACACGGCGCCGTTACTGGGCATCCCGATCGCGGTCAAGGACGACGTCGACGTTGCTGGAGTGCCTACCGCCTTCGGCACCGAGGGGCACGTCCGGCCCGCCACCCACGACGCGGAGGCGGTGCGCCGGCTGAAGGCGGCCGGCGCGGTGATCGTCGGCAAAACCAACACCTGCGAACTGGGTCAGTGGCCGTTCACCAGCGGACCCGGATTCGGGCACACCCGCAACCCGTGGTCGCGCAGGCACACCCCGGGTGGATCGTCGGGCGGTAGCGCGGCCGCGGTGGCCGCGGGGCTGGTGACCGCCGCCATCGGCTCCGACGGCGCCGGCAGCGTGCGCATCCCCGCGGCCTGGACACACCTGGTGGGCATCAAACCGCAACGCGGCCGCATCTCCACCTGGCCGCTGCCGGAAGCGTTCAACGGCATCACCGTCAACGGCGTGCTGGCCCGCACCGTGGCCGATGCGGCGTTGGTGCTCGACGCCGCGTCCGGAAATGTCGAGGGCGACCGGCACAAGCCGCCCCCGGTGACGGCGTCCGACTACGTCGGCATCGCACCCGGTCCGCTGAACATCGCGCTGTCAACCCGGTTCCCCTACACGTTCTTTCGGACCAAGTTGCACCCCGAAATCCTGGCGGCGACGCGGGCGGTGGGCAAGCAGCTCCAGCTGCTCGGCCACACCGTCGTATCCGGCAACCCCGACTACGGCCTGCGGTTGTCGTGGGACTTTCTCGCCCGGTCCACGTCGGGCCTGCGGGACTGGGAGGAGCGGCTGGGCGACGGTGTCATCCTGGACCGCCGCACCGTGTCCAACCTGCGGACGGGTCATGTGCTGGGACAGGCGATTCTGAAAAGCGCGCGCCGCCATGAAGCGGCCGACCAGCACCGGGTGGGTTCGATCTTCGACATCGTCGATGTGGTGCTGGCACCGACCACCGCGCAACCACCGCCGTCAGTGCGCTCCTTCGACCGGTTGGGCGGCTTAGCCACCGACCGCGCCATGATCCGCGCATGCCCGGTGACATGGCCGTGGAATGTGCTGGGCTGGCCGTCAATCAACGTACCGGCGGGGTTCACCTCGGATGGCCTGCCGATCGGTGTGCAGCTGATGGGACCGGCGAACAGCGAGGGCATGCTGATCTCGCTGGCCGCCGAGTTGGAGGCGGTCTGCGGCTGGGCGTCCAAGCAGCCGAACGTGTGGTGGAACAGCGGTTGACCTAGGTGTCGGTCTCGTCGTGGAACGTGTTGCGATAACTCTGCGGCGACACTCTTGTCACCCGGCGAACTGCTCACGGAAGTTGCCCGGCGACACGAAACCGACTCGGCGCGAGATGATTTCGATGCCGTCGGGGGTTGCCTCCAGCAGGTTCCTGGGCGGTCGGCGGTGACGGGCCGGCGCCGTCTGTAGTAGCGGTTAAAACCCAAGTCTGCCAAGCTGTTTGGGGTCGCTCTGCCAGTTCTTGGCGACCTTGACCCGTAGGTCGAGATAGATTTTGGTGCCCAGCAGCTTCTCGATCTGGCCACGCGCGGCGGTCCCGACTTCCCTGAGTCGGGCGCCGCCTTTGCCGATGACGATCCCCTTCTGGCTGTCCCGTTCGACATAGAGCACCGCGTACACGTCGATCAGGTCGTCACGCCCCTCCCGCGGGTTGACCTCGTCGATCACCACCGCCAACGAATGCGGGAGCTCGTCGCGCACTCCCTCCAGCGCAGCCTCACGGATGAGCTCGGCCATCAGGATCTCTTCGGGTTCGTCGGTCAGCTCACCGTCGGGGTAGTACGCCGGGCCCGCGGGCAAGGCCGCGGCCAGCACGTCGATCAGTACATCGATCTGCTCACGGGTCGCGGCCGACACCGGAACGATCTCGGCCGCGTTGCCGGCCAGTTCGGCGACCGCGACCAACTGCGCGGCCACCCGATCTTTGGGTACTTTGTCGGTCTTGGTGACGACGACGACGAGCGTCGTCTTGGGTGCGACCGAGCGGATCTGCTCGACGATCCACCGGTCCCCCGGTCCGATCGCTTCGTCAGCCGGGATGCACAGCCCGATGACGTCAACCTCGGCGTAGGTGTCGCGGACCAAGTCGTTGAGCCGCTTGCCAAGCAGAGTGCGCGGCCGGTGCAGGCCGGGGGTGTCGACAAGGATGATCTGAAACTTCTCCCGGTGCACGATTCCGCGAATGGTGTGCCGGGTGGTTTGCGGCCGCCTCGAGGTGATCGCCACTTTGCTGCCGACCAGCGCGTTGGTCAGCGTCGACTTGCCCGTGTTAGGCCGGCCGACGAAACACACAAAGCCCGAACGGAATTCCGTCATGTTCGGCTACCCGCCGAGCGTGCACTCTGTGCGATTTTCCGGGCGATTGTTCGACGTGAGTTCACGCGTGACGCCGTTCCGCGTCGCCGTCGGATTCGGCCGGGCTCAACAGGACGGTGCCGATCCGCACCCGTCCCCGATGATCGGGGCCGCCCTCGGCGCGCAACCGCAAGCCGTGTGATACCACCTCGGCGCCGGGCAGCGGGACCCTGCCCAATTCGAGAGCCAGCAGGCCACCCACCGTGTCGATGTCGAGATCGTCGTCGAATTCCATGTCGTACAGCTCGCCGACATCTTCGATCGGCAGGCGCGCCGACACCCGGAAACGTTTGTCGCCCAGGTCTTCTACCGGTGCCGTCTCGGCTTGGTCATATTCGTCGGCGATCTCGCCGACGATCTCTTCGAGCACGTCCTCGATGCTGACCAGACCGGCGATCGCGCCGTACTCGTCGACCAACAGCGCCATGTGATTGCGGTCGCGCTGCATTTCCCGCAGCAGCGAGTCGAGCGGTTTGGAGTCCGGGACGAAGACCGCCGGCCGCATCACCTGCGCCACCTTTGTGTGGCGGCCGCGATCATCTGAGAAAAACGCATGCTGGACGAGGTCTTTCAGGTAAACGACGCCAACGATGTCATCGACGTTTTCGCCGATCACCGGAATGCGGGAATGCCCGCTGCGGACGGCGAGAGTAGTGGCTTGAGCGGCTGACTTGTCATCTTCGATCCAGATCATTTCGGTGCGCGGCACCATGACCTCGCGGGCCGGGGTGTCGCCGAGTTCGAAGACCGACTCGATCATCCGGCGCTCGTCAGCGGCGACGACGCCGCGCTGCTGGGCCAGGTCGACAACTTCGCGCAGCTCGATCTCGGATGCGAACGGCCCGTTCCGTAGGCCCCGGCCCGGGGTGAGCGCGTTGCCGACCACCACCAGCAATCGGCTGATCGGCATCAGCAGCCACGAGATCGCCTGCAGCGGAAGGGCGGTCGCCAGGGCGATGGGATACGCGTGTTGGCGGCCGAGGGTGCGCGGGCCCACGCCGATGACGACGAAGCTGGTTATCACCATGATGGTCGCGGCGCCGAACAAGCCCCAGGTAAGGCCGAAATTGTCGTAGAGGAACACCACCAGCAAAACGGTGGCGGTGATCTCGCAAATGATCCGCAGCAGCACCACGAGGTTGATGTAGCGCGGCCGTTCGGACACGACCTTGAGCAGTGCCCCGGCGCCGGGCCGCTCGTCACGCACCAACTCTTGTACACGGGCTAGCGACACCGTGCTGGTGGCTGCGTCGATCGCGGCGAAAAGCCCGCCGAGGGCGATCAACGCGATCGCACCAAGCAGCTGAGACAGGCCGGTCAAAGGTCGAAATGCCTTGATTTATCCAGCAACTGGCGGTCCCGTTCTTCCTGGCGGTCTATCTGGTAAGCCTCGACTTGTTCGGCCACCCACTCTTCCAGCAGCCGGTCCTGCAGGGCGAACATCTCTTTTTCCTCGTCCTTGTCGCCGTGGTCGTAGCCCAGCAGGTGAAGAACCCCGTGGATTGTCAACAGCGCCAACTCATGTCCGAGGCTGTGGCCCGCCGCGGCCGCCTGTTCAGCGGCGAATTCCGGGCACAGCACGATATCGCCCAGCATGGCCGGCCCTGGCTCCGGCGCGTCGGGGCGACCGCCAGGCTCGAGCTCGTCCATCGGAAAACTCATCACGTCGGTCGGCCCGGGCAGATCCATCCAGCGCATGTGCAGGTCGGCCATCGCTGCGGTATCCAGCAGCACCATCGACAACTCCGCGCCGGGGTTGACGTCCATCTTGGCGATGACAAAGCGCGCGACGCTGACCAGCTCGACTTCGGAGACGTCGACGCCCGACTCGTTGGAGACTTCGATACTCATGGGATGCTCACCGGATTGCTCACTGCGCCATCATCGGCGACCGCGGCCGCCGCCCGCCCGTCGGGCCGCCCGGTTCATCCCCGAGTCCGGCTCCTCGTATTTCGCGTAGGCGTCCACGATCTCCGACACCAACCGATGGCGCACGACGTCCACACTGGTCAGCTCGGCAACATGGATGTCGTCGATGTCCTCGAGGATGTCGACCGCCGCCCGCAGGCCGGATCTGGCGCCGCCGGGAAGGTCGATTTGTGTCATGTCTCCGGTGACGACGATCTTCGATCCGAAACCCAGTCGGGTGAGGAACATCTTCATCTGCTCGGCGGTGGTGTTCTGCGCCTCGTCGAGGACGATGAAGGCATCATTAAGCGTCCTTCCACGCATGTACGCCAGCGGCGCCACCTCAATTACCCCGGCGGACATCAACTTTGGGGTCAGCTCGGGATCCATCATGTCGTACAGCGCGTCATACAGCGGCCGCAGGTATGGGTCGATCTTTTCGCTCAGCGTGCCCGGCAGAAAGCCAAGACGCTCACCGGCTTCCACCGCCGGCCGGGTCAAGATGATGCGGGTGACCTGCTTGCTCTGCAGCGCGTTGACCGCCTTGGCCATGGCCAGATACGTCTTGCCGGTGCCCGCCGGGCCCACGCCGAAGACGATGGTGTTGGCGTCGATAGCGTCGACATAGCGCTTCTGGTTGAGTGTCTTGGGTCGGATTGTCTTACCGCGACGCGACAAGATGTCCAGTGTGAGCACTTCGGCGGGCGACTCGTCGCCGGTGCCGACGAGCATGGCGACGCTGTGGCGAACCACCTCGGGTGTCAACGGCTGACCGTTGGCAACGATGGCGACCAGTTCGGAAATTACCCGCTCGGCGAGCGCGACGTCGGCCGGCTCACCCGAGAGGGTGACGGCATTGCCACGCACATGCAGATCGGCGCTCAGTATGCGTTCGAGGGCGCGCAGATTCTCATCTGCCGAACCGAGTAGGCCCACGACGAGATCGGGCGGAACATCGATGCTGCTGCGAACCTGAGCGTCGGCCTGCCGGGCTCCAGCTGCGTCAGCAGCGCTGGTCTCGCGGGGCGTCACGTGGTTTCCGATGCCTGCTTTCTTGGCCGGTAAGGGGCTTTCGCAATTTTTTCAGGTGCCTCAGTCTACCGCCGGGGGGCCTGGTTGGTCAGCGTGCAGCGGGTATTCGCACGCAGACCGATTTTCGAGCACCCCGCGGGCCTGCAGAGTTACGGGCTCGATCCAAGATCGCCGGGCCCGTCCCAGCGGGAGGTGAGGACACCCAGCGCCCCCAACGCCACCGCGGCCGCGGTCGACGTCCGCAACACGGTCGGGCCCAGCCGCACCGCCATGGCACCGGCATCGGTGAAAGCGGCGATCTCCTCCGGCGCGATGCCGCCTTCGGGGCCGACCACCAGCACCAGCGAGTGTGCTTGTGCCACACGGATATCCGCCAGCCGTTCGGTCGCCGACTCGTGCAGGGCCAGAACCGCCGCCCCGGCGACTACGTCGTCGCGGATCCGCTGAGTCAGCGCCGCGGTAGACAGCACGCCGTCCACCGGCGGGATGTGCGCCCGGCGGGATTGCCGAGCCGCCGAGCGGGCAACCGCACGCCACCGGCGCAGCCCCCTGTCGACTCGGGCGCCGTCCCAGCTGGCCACACAGCGGACCGCCTGCCAGGCGACGAACGCATCGGCACCGGCCTCGGTGGCCAGCTCGATGGCCAACTCCGAGCGCTCGGATTTGGGCAGCGCCTGCACCACCGTCACCGACGGCCGGCCGGGCGCGACACTCCAGCGGTCCAACACCCGGGCACGTAACCCGTCGCGACCGGCGTGCTCGACGACACAGCTGGCCAGGCCACCGGCGCCGTCGCCGAGCACCAGTTCCTCGCCCGGACGGATTCGGCGGACCGTGGCGGCGTGAAACCCTTCGTCGCCGCCCACGACGGCCAGCTCGCCGGTATCGGGCAATGCGTCGACGTAGAACAGCGTCGCCACCATGTGCGGGCGTTAGCGCCCGGTGAACGTCTCGCGTAGTCGGCTGAACAATCCGCCACCGGCGCTGTGCGTCGAGCGGACCTCGGCGACGTCGCGGCTGCGGTGGCTCTTCAGTTCGCGCAGCAGTTCGGAGTCATGGTGGTCCAATCGGGCGGGAACCACCACTTCGACGTGGACGTGCAGATTGCCGCGTGTGCTCGAGCGCAGCTGCGGCATCCCGTGACCACGCAGCGTGATGACCGAAGCCGGTTGCGTGCCAGGCGGAATGGTGATCTCGCTCACGCCGTCCAGGATGGCGTCCACGGTGATCGTGGTGCCCAGCGCCGCGTCGACCATCGGCACCGAAACCGTGCAATGCAGGTCGTCACCGTCACGGACGAAGATGTCATGTGCCTGCTCGTGCACCTCGACGTACAGGTCACCGGCCGGCCCTCCCCCCGGGCCGACTTCGCCTTGGGCGGCCAGCCGGACCCGCATGCCGTCGCCGACGCCGGCCGGAATCTTGACGCTGATTTCGCGGCGGGCCCGTATCCGGCCGTCGCCGACGCACTGGTAGCACGGGTCGGGAATGACCACCCCGACACCGCGACAGGTGGGGCACGGCCGCGACGTCATCATCTGACCCAGCAGCGAACGCTGCACGGTCTGCACCTCCCCGCGACCGCCGCAGGTATCGCAGGGTATCGGCGCGGAATCGCCGTTGGTGCCCTTGCCCTGACACCGGTCACACAACACCGCGGTGTCGACGGTGACCTGTTTGGTGACGCCGGTTGCGCACTCTTCGAGGTCGAGCCGCATCCGCAGCAGCGAGTCCGACCCCGGCCGGACACGCCCGATGGGACCGCGCGATGTCGAAGCCCCGGAAAAGCCCCCGCCGAAAAAGGCCTCGAATACATCGCCCAAGCCGCCGAAACCGCTGAAACCGCCGGCCGATGCGCCGGCACTCGCCAGCGGGTCGCCACCAAGGTCGACGATCCGGCGTTTCTCCGGGTCGCTCAGCACCTCGTAGGCCACGCTGATTTCCTTGAATTTCGCCTGCGCGGCCTCGTCGGGGTTGATGTCGGGATGCAGTTCGCGCGCCAGCTTGCGATATGCGCGTTTGATCTCCGCATCGCTGGCGTTATTGCTTACGCCGAGCAGCCCGTAATAATCGCGTGCCACGCCTGACTCTCCTATGCGGGGTCTTATGCCGCGCCTACGCGGCGGTCCACAACTGCTGCGGGTGCGCGTTCATCGGGCACCCAGGACTTCGCCAATATAAAGAGCAACCGCAGCAACGCTGGCGATAGTTCCCGGATAGTCCATCCGGGTGGGCCCCAGCACACCCATACCGCCGTACACGGTATCCGACGTGCCGTAGGCGGTGGACACCATCGAGGTGCCCATCATCTGCTCGGAAGCCGTTTCGTGACCGATGCGCACCGTCACCTTGCCGGCTTCCTGCTGGGCCGCTAGCAACCGCAGCACCACCACCTGCTCTTCCAGGGCCTCCAGGATGGAGCGCAACGAACCACCGAAGTCCGCCGCGTTGCGGGTCAGGTTGGCGGTTCCGCCCATCAGCAGGCGCTCTTCGGTGTGCTCCACCAGCGACTCCAGCAACACCGTCGCCGCGCGGCCCACGGCGTCCCCGAAGCTGCCGGCGCCGCTCAGCTGGGCGGCGAGCTCGGCGACCGCGACCGAGGCCACCGAGAGCTTCTTGCCGTCCAGGGCCTGGCCGAGGACCTCACGCAGCTGGGCGAGCTGGTGATCGTCGATGACGTCGCCGAGTTCGACGATGCGCTGGTCCACCCGGCCGGACTCGGTGATGACCACCATCAGCAGCCGGGCCGGTGTCAGCGCGATCACTTCCAAATGGCGAACGGTCGAGGTCGACAGCGTCGGGTACTGCACCACCGCCACCTGGCGGGTCAGCTGGGCGAGCAGCCGCACCGCGCGCCGCAACACGTCGTCGAGGTCAACACCGGACTCCAGGAAGCCTTGAATTGCGCGCCGTTCGGCCGATGACAGCGGCTTGACGTCGTCGATCCGGTCGACGAACTCGCGGTATCCCTTCTCCGTGGGCACCCGCCCGGAGCTGGTGTGCGGCTGGGTGATGTACCCCTCGGCCTCCAGCACCGCCATGTCGTTACGGACGGTGGCGCTGGAAACGCCCAGGTTGTGGCGCTCCACCAGGGATTTCGAACCGATCGGTTCCTTGGTGGCCACAAAGTCAGCCACGATGGCGCGCAGCACCTCGAAGCGACGTTCGTCGGCACTGCCCATCGACTGTTCACCTCCTGGATCGCATTCATTTTATGGTCTCAGAAGGCTCCCAGAAGGCATCGACCGCCGCAGCGGCCGAGCGGTCCGGCGATTCGAGCCTGAGCTGCGATTCAGCCCACGTTTCAAGCTAGCCTGTCCAGCATGATCCCGTCGGGGTTGGGCCTGGACTTCCACACAGCGTCGGAGAGGATCCGCGGATGATCTTCAAAGGCGTGCGCGAGGGCAAGCCCTACCCCGAGCACGGGCTGTCCTACAAGGATTGGTCCCAGATACCGCCCCAGCAGATCCGGCTCGACGAATTGGTCACCACGACCACGGTGCTCGCCCTGGATCGCCTGCTGTCGGAGGACTCCACGTTCTACGGCGACCTTTTTCCGCACGCGGTGAAGTGGAGGGGCGTCATCTATCTCGAGGACGGCCTGCACCGGGCTGTGCGCGCCGCGCTGCGTAATCGCATCGTGTTCCACGCGCGGGTGTTCGACATGGACACGCCGGTGGACGGCCGCGCCTAGGCCGGTCACGTTGTGGCGCCGCCGGGTGTCGAGATAGTGAGGGCCGCAATGCGTGGCCCTGCGCAGCCCTGAGGCAGGAGGATCGCCATGTCCCGGCTTGAAGGTGTGTCCGACCGCGACGCCGGCCTGGGCGCCAAGATCGCCTTCTTCTTCACCAAGCGCAAGCTGGCGCAAATGACCGGGCTCGAAACGGCCGAAATGCTCGAACCGCTGCGCATGTACGCCCATATCCCCCGTTTGCTGAACGCCTACGGCAGGCTCGAGCAGGCCGAGTCGAAGTTGGACATCCTCACCCCGCGGGTGCGGGCCCTGGCCGAGCTGAAGTCGGCGACGACGGTCCGCTGCGAGTACTGCATCGACCTCGGTTCACAGATCGCCCGCGAGTGGGGCATCAGCGATGAAGAGCTGAGGTCGATGGCCGATTACCGCAACGCCACCTGCTTCTCTGACGGTCGACAGGCTGGTTTTGGAGTACGCCACCGCGATCAGCCGCACCCCGGTCGAGGTGAGTGACGAGCTGTTCGACGCCTTGCGCGCCCACTTCGACACCGCCCAACTCGTCGGACTCACCCACGTCATCACGCTCGGCAACCTGCGGGCCCGGTTCAACATCGCGCTCGGCATCGGGTCCTCGGGGTTCTCGGACGGTCGGGTGTGCGCCCGGTGAACCTAAGCGGGTCGGCGGCATCCGATGCCTCGCTGACGGAGCGATTCGAGGCGGCGCGGCCCCGGTTGGGTGCCATCGCCTACCGCATGCTGGGCTCGATCGAAGACGCCCAGGACGCGGTACAGGAGGCGTGGCTGCGGGTCAGCCGCGGCGGCCAGGACATCGAGAACCTCGACGCCTGGGTGACCACCGTGGTGGCCCGGATCTGCCTGAACACGTTGCGCGATCGGCGGGCCCATGATCGCGAGGAGCTGGTCGCGCACCTACCGGACCCAATCGTCGAGGCGGAAGGCGAATACGACCCCGAGCACCGGGCGCTGCTGTCCGACGCGGTGGGCCTGGCGTTGTTCGTGGTGCTGGACACCTTGCCGCCGGCCGAGCGGCTGGCGTTTGTGCTGCACGACGTCTTCCGGGTGCCGTTCGACCAGATCGCATCGATCGTCGACCGCACCCCCGAGGCGGCCCGCAAACTGGCCAGCCGAGCACGCCGGCGGATCGAAGAGGCGGACGCGGTTCCGGACGCCGGCATGGCCGCGCAGCGCGAGGCCGTCGACGCCTTCTTCGCGGCGGGGCGCGACGGGGACCTCGACAAGCTGGTGTCGGTGCTGGATCCCGACGTGGTGTTGCGCGGCGACTTCGGCCCCGGTGCCGCCGTGTTCCGCGCCGAGGGCGCCGCCTCCGTGGCCAAACTGGCCCGCAGTTACGCGGGACCGGAGCGTGAGGTCCGCGCCGCTACCGTCAACGGCGCCGCCGGCGCGGTCATCTTTGTCGCCGGTCAGCCGACGGCGATCATGGCGTTCCTGATCCGCGGCGGACGAGTCGCCGCGATCGACGTGCTGGCCGACCCGCAGCGCATCGCGCGGATCGACTTGAGTGCGGCGACCGGCTAGCTGCTCGTCGCTGCCTGCAGCAGAGCGAGCGCGGCGTCGTGCTGCAGTACCCAGTTGCCACCTTGGTTGACGAAGAACAGGTGCTTCGTGACCGGGCCGGCGAACTTGGGACCCGAGATGGCTACGTCGGCCTGAGCCACGTTCGGACTGGCCGGCGCGATGTTCGTCACGTTGAACGTCTCGGGAAACTTCCCGTCGCGGTAGGCCTTCCTCAGGTCGTGGTCGGCCAGATGGCCCTCGTCCGGAGTGATGCCGTTCTCGACCAGATTGGTCTTGGTCGTGTACGAAACGCCCGGATCGGTAGCTTGCGTGCACAGGCTGGAAAGCTGGTCAGGGGTCGGCAGGTCTTGCCCCGGCGGCGGGGGCACCGGGTCCTGCGGCCGGGGCGCGCCGACGGCGGTCAGTTGCACGTGGGCCACGCCGCTTGGCGGTGCGATCGCAGTGATGCCGGCGGCTGCGCCGCCGACGACGGCAAGCGCCGCCGCGCTGATGACGATGGATTTCATTGTTCCCCCTTCGATTCGCCAGCCGGGACGGGATGTGACCGACTGTCACAACACTTGAGTGCCGTACCCGTTTTCCATGCCTTTTCCTGGCGAGACGGTGTCAGTGTGCCCGGCGTAGCTGGTGTTTGTGTCTCGGGGCGGTCACGTTTGCAACGAAGCTAGCTGGGAACTACCTGAACGCGTCAGTGCCCGGCGGCTTGCAACAACTCCATCGCCGAGGAGCGCGACAGCATCCAGCTGCCCTGGTTGACGAACGTGACGTTCTGGGTGACCGGGCTCGGAATCTTGGGACCCGAAACGGCAACGTCAGCCGTGGCCGAACCCGGAGCGGCGCCCGGTTGAATATTCGCCACGTTGAACGCCAGCGGTAGGTCGCCGTTCTTGGCGGCCTTCTTCAACTCGTGATCGGCGATGTGGGCCTCGGTTCCGCTGATGCCGCCTTCGACCAGGTTGGTCTTGTTGGCGAACGGAACGTTGGGATCGGCAAGGCTGTTCAGCACGCCGGTCAACTGGTCCGCGCTCGGGACGTTCGCGGCGGGAGCCGGCGATGGCGCCGGGTCCTGCGGCAACGGCGCGCCGACGGCGACCGGCAACACCCGGACGGTCGGCGCAACGCCCGACGCGACGGACGTCACGGTGCACGTCAAGAAGGCGGCCGCTGCCCCGATTGCGGCCACCGCCGTTGCGCTGGTGGCGATGGCTTTCACGGTCATTTTCATGGTCAGGTCTCCCCCTCGATTGGCGCCACGTTGCTCGCATGTGGCGATGCTGGTTGTGACAGGTGTTTCGTGCGCCGGTGCCGTGACGTTACCCAGAACGCCTGTGCAATACGCCTGAGTAATCTGTGCCGGAGCTGTGTGGCAGCCCAATTTGCTGCTGGCCTAGGCTAGTTGGCTTGGGTCGCTTCATATTCAAAGACGAAAGGGATTGCGGGTTGCGCGCCGTCACATACCCCGATCAAACGCGATTCGCGTTCCGCTCCGGCGTCACCTGCTTGACCACACCGGCCGGAGCGGTGCTGCTGAACCCTCCGCGCAGCGAGAAGCTGACCCGATTGACCGCGGGTCAACTCCACGCGCTCAAGATGCTGAACCTAGGACCGGCAACGGTTGCTGAAATATCTAGGCTGTCCATCCCCGCCGGAAAGGAGGTGGGCACCCTGATTAGCCAGCTTGCGGCCGGCGGTTGGCTGACGGTCGCGGTGCGTGACGACGAGAAAGACCTGTATGCCCTTGTGCCGTGCGGGTTACCGCCGCCGCGACCGGCTTCCTCATCGATGTCATCTGTTGTGCTGTCGAAATTCGCTGTACTGCATCGTGATTCGGAGGGTTTTGTCCTTGAGCATCCATTGTCGTGGTGTGACGTGCGCATCCACGATGCGCGTCTGCTCAGCCTGCTCGACGGCACCGAAAGCACGGACCTGCCGAGCGCAGTCGCGTCTCAGTTTGTCGAGGATTTGCGCTGGAGCGGCATGCTCGTTGCGGTCGGCGACGAGGACCAGGGCTTCGAGGCCCTCAGCTGGAGCGCATCGGATCTGTGGTTCCACCGCCGCAGCACGCTCGGTGAGCGCAACGTCACGTGGGAGCACTTTGGCCCGACCAAGTGGGCCAAGGGTCGGTTTCCGCAGCCACCGGCGCGCACAACGAAGTATTCGGCCGAGCCGATCGCGCTGCCCGTCCCCGACCTGGCGGACAAACGGGCGCAGGACCCGACCCTGACGGCCGTCCTCGAAGATCGAGTTTTCGACAAGGACATTCGACGATGCGCACCCGATCACCATCGAGCAGCTCGCCGAATTGCTGTACCGCACCGCGCGGACCCGCAGGACGCAGCCGGTCGGCGAGGGCGAAGAACTGCTGTCGCGTCCATACCCGTCCGGCGGCGGCATCTACGAGCTCGAGCTCTACCCGGTGGCGCGAAACGTCGCCGGACTCGAGGCGGGCATGTACCACTACGACTCGTTCGACCACGCGCTGCGTCTGGTGGCCGCCGCGGATTCAAAGGCGGTGTCCCAGTTGATGAAACCTGCGGCGGCGACGCTGACCGGGGGCGCTGAGCCGCAAATCCTGATCGTCATGGCCGCGCGTGCCGGCCGCATCATGTGGACGTACGAGCAGATTGGTTACGCCGCCATCCTCAAGGATGTCGGCGTGCTGATGCAGACGATCTACCTGGCCGCCACCGCGATGGGCCTCGGTGCCTGCGCCCAAGGATTCAGTGACACAGCCGCATTCGTCGCGGCCACCGGAGCCGACGAACTGCAGGAATGCAGCGTCGGCAGCATCATCGTGGGTTCACCGGCTCGGAGTCAGCCCGCGGGCTAGCCCATGCGCGTCGGCCCGGATGCCGGTAAGTGACGTCAATCAGGTTCGTCGTCTTCGGGTGCGAGGAGTTTTTCGGGGTGATGGAAGGTATTCGTTCTGGGTCGGCCATGGTCGAGATGCGGCGGCGGGATCCATTCGGTGTCGCCTTTGGCGTTTTTGCGGGTGGTCCAGCCTTTTTCGGCGACTCGGTTGTCGCGTCCGCAGGCCAGGGTGAGGTCGTCGATATCGGTGCGGTGGGTTTTGGTCCAGCCGTTAACGTGGTGGACCTGGCTGTGGTAAGCGGGTGCGTCGCAGCCCGGCATGGTGCATCCACGTTCCTTGCCGTAGAGCATGATTCGCTGGGCCGGGGAAGCGAACCGTTTCGTGTGATACAGCGCCAGGGGTTTGCCGCGGTCGAAGATCGCGAGGTAGTGGTGGGCGTGGCCGGCCCAGCGGATCACGTCCGACATGGGCACCAAGGTGCCCCCACCGGTCAGAGCCTTGCCAGTGGCGGCCTCCAGGTCCTTGAGCGTCGTGGTCACGATGATCGACACCGGAAGCCCGTTGTGTGAACCCAACTTCCCCGAGGCGAGCAGGCCACGCAGTCCGGCCAGCAATCCGTCATGGTTACGCTGGGCTGCCGAGCGGTGATCGCGGCGCACCGCATCCTGGTCGGGTACCTCGTCCACGACTGGTGTGTCGTCGTCGGGGTTACACGCGCCGGGGGCGGCCAGTTTGGCGAGCATGGCTTCGATGGCGGCCCGCAGCTCGGGGGTGACCAGACCGCTCAGGCGCGACATACCGTCGAATTCCTGCGTGCCCAAGACGATGCCACGCTTGCGCGCCCGCTCCGCGTCGCTGAATTCGCCATCGGGATTGAGCCAGTCCATGATCCGCCCGGCGTATTTGGCCAATTCATCGGGGCGATACCCGCCGGCCTTGCCGGCCAGGTCGGCGTCGGCGGCTTCGCGGGTACCCAGGTCCACCTCGACAGGCAGGTGGTCGAAAAATCTGCGGATCTCCTTGACATGCCCATCCCCGATCACGCCGTCGCGTTGGGCGGCCGCGGTCGAGGACAACTTGGGCGCCAACGGCTCACCGGTCAGCGCGCGGCGTTCCCCGAGATCTTCGGCGTCGGCGATGCGCCGGCTGGCTTCGGCCTTGGTGATCCGCAGCCGGTCGGCCAACGCGCAGCGCAGCGTGCCGCCCAACTCTTCCTCGCCGGCTTGTGCGTCGAGTTGGTTGATGATGGTGTGCTGCGGTGCGCGGAGGCGGCGTGCGGCGCGTTCGAAATGTTCGAGCTTGCTTAGCAGTTCTGGGGTGGTCAAGCCATCAAAGGACAACTTGCAAAAACGATCCAGGGCGGCGTCGAACGCGTTCGAGACCTCGACGATCTCTTCGCGACTGCTGCAACCCATGCCTCAAATTTTACGGAGGACCACCGACACAAACCCCCCGCTGTGACTAGTGAAGCCAAAGTGGCACAAGGGATTACAGAGAAACGACGGGCCGGTCTGCCGATCAGCGCGCGGCCACTGCGCCACTTATCCCTCCAGCAGCACCTCTTCATCGCTCATGGCCGCGATGTCGAGGTAGTGACGCGCGATCACGGTTAGTCGGTCCGGCGTGCCGCGCTGGACCTCCCGGTTGTTCAGCCGCTCGGCGCAACCGGCCACGGTCCGCGTGGCGAACAGGTCCGCGACCACGGCATGATCGGCTTCCAGCCAGTCACGTACCCGCGCGATGACGGTGGTGGCCAATACCGAATCTCCGCCCAGCGTGAAGAAATCGTCGTGCACGCCAACCGCATTCACGCCCAGTACCTCAGCTACGATCTCGGCCAGCGCCGCCTCCACGTCGTTGCGCGGGGCACCGTCTCCAGCAGCCGACGGCTCTGGCGCGTCCGGTTCGAGCAGCGCGGTCACCGCGCGGCGGTCCAGTTTGCCGTTCGAGGTCAGCGGAAACTCATCGAAAAACACTGTGCGCGTGGGAACCATGTACGTCGGCAGCAGCTCGGCGACCGACGCCGTGACGTCGCCGACCTCGCCTGGGTCACCCGCGACGGCGGCCACCAGTTTCGGTGCGCCGGCATCGACGACGGCGGCGACGGCATGCCGCACCCCGGGAACGGCTCGCAGCGCGCTCTCTACCTCACCCAGTTCGACGCGGTATCCGCGAATCTGCACCTGGTCGTCGGCGCGGCCGAGGAACTCGATGGTGCCGTCGGGCCAGTATCTGGCGACGTCACCGGTCTTGTACCAGCGGATGCCATCGCGTTCGACGAATCGCTGGGCGGTTCGTTCGGGATCGTTGCGGTATCCGGCGGCGACGTTCGCGCCACCTACCCAGAATTCGCCGGGAACCCAGTCGGGGCAGTCGCGGCCCGACGGCGACACCACCCGGCACCGTACGTTGCGCAACGGAACACCAAAAGGCACCGTCGCCCAGTGCGCCGGCGGTTCGCCGACCACTTCGCAGATGGTGTTGTGGATGGCCGTTTCGGTCGCGCCGCCGAGGCCGGAGAACCGGCATCCGGGCGCCTGCCTGGCCAGCCTGCGAGCCAGGTCGGCGCCCACCCAGTCGCCACCCAGAGTAACGGCGCGTAACGAATCACCCAGCCGGTCGGCGCCCAGCTCCAGAATCATGTCCAGCATGCTCGGCACGCAGTTGAGGATCGAAACCCGGTGTCGGCGCAGCAGTTCCACCCACGTGGTGGCCGCGGCCTTTTCGTCGGCATCGACCGCGACCAGGGAGCCGCCCACCGAGAACATGCCGAAGATGTCGTAGACCGACGCGTCGAACTCGAAGGCCGAGAGCGCGAGCACCCGATCGGCGCTGCCGACCCCGAACCACTCGTTCACCGCGTCGATGGTGTTCATCGCCGCACAGTGCGGGACATCGACCCCCTTCGGCTGGCCGGTAGAACCGGAAGTGAAGATGACATACGCGATCTGGCCGGTGGCGGGAAAGACCGGCGCTGCCAACGGATCCGGATGCGCGCACGCCACGTCGATCGATATGCACGAAATCCCCGGGCCCAGGTTCGCGCCGTCGAACGTCAGCGCCGCAACGATGTCGGCTGACTGAAGAATCCTGGCGCGCCGCGCATCCGGCTGATCGAAGCCGATCGGCACATAGGTTCCGCCAGCGGCAAGCACGCCGAGCACAGCCAGAACCTGATCGCGTCCCTTGGGAAGCTGAACGGCTACCGCGTCGCCAGCACGTACCCCGTTGGCGCGCAACGCTCCTGCGACGGCAAGCGCACGCTCGGCTAGCTCCCGGTAGGTCCACCCGCCCACACCGTCGTGCACGCCCCACACCACCGCGGGCGCGTCGGGGGTGACCGCCGCGTGCTCGAAGAAGCCCTGATGCAGGCACCGCCCGCTGACTGGACCGTCGGTCGCGTTGACCGCGGCGCGCACCTCAGCCTGGTCGATGGGTAGCCGCACCGCGGCGTCGGCGTCCCAGCCCGCGTCACCGCCGGCGAGCCGTTCGACCGCCTCGATAAACGTGGCGAACATGGCGTCGATCAGGCCCGGCGGGAACGCCGACTCGCGGACGTCCCAGTTGAGCAGCAATCCGCCCCGCAATTCGGTGACCTGGGCATCCAGCAAGACCTGTGGCCCCTGCGAGACAATCCACACCGGCTTGCCGAATGTCTCGATCACGTTGTCGGCGAACAGCTCGCCGAGATCGAGGGCGCTGGTGAAAACGACCGGCGCCAGCACCGGCTCGCCCCGGCGCCTGCCCAGATCACGCAGCACTTCGAGTCCGGAATAGGCTGTGTGCGAGCCGATTTCGTACATCGTGCGCTGCAGTTGGCGCGCGCGATCGGCGACCGACGCGTCGGCGGTGACGTCGACCTCGAGCATGATCGACGATGTGAAGTCCCCGATTACGCGGTCGATGTCCGGGTGCACCGATTCGCGATGAAACAGCGGCACATTCAGCAAAAACCTGCTCTGCGACGACCAGCCGCCGATCGTGTCGGCGAACACCGCCGCCAACGCCATGGCCGGTGTGATGCCGCGCTGGTGCGCCCCGGACACCAGCATCTGCTTAGCCTCCGGCGACAACCAGTGGTCGTAGCGGACGGTGCGATGGGCTGCCGCGCGGTCGCCGAGCGGCACGGTGGGCAGTTCGGGAGCGCCGGGCATCTCGGGCAACCGTTGTTGCCACCAATCCCGGTCACGCTGGTGCGCGGCGGGATCGGGCTGACGCTCGGTGCGATAGCGCCGGTAGCTGTAGCCGGGCGCCGACAGCGTCACCCCGTGATACGCCGCGGCCAGCTCGGAAGCCAGCACCCGATAGCTCAACGCGTCGCCGGCCAGCATATCGGTGTCCAGATGCAGCCGGCTGCGCTCCTCGTCCCACAGGGTCAGCGTGACATCGACGACCTGGCCGTCTTCAATTCCCAAGCGCTGGTGAGTTTTACGTTCACGCAACTTCGTCAATGCGGTTTCCACCGCGTCCGGACTCTGTCCGCGCAGGTCGACCACGCTGAAGACCGGTCGGCCCGGCTCGGCCATCGTCTGCTGTGTCCCGTCCGGCAGGAATCGGGTACGTAGCATGGGATGCGCCGCGACCAGCTGCGATACCGCTGCTTCCAGGCGCGTTGTATCGATTGGGCCACCATCGAATTCGACGTAGAGGTGCGCGGCGACACCGCCCAGCTCTTGTTCGTCGGAGCGACCGATCCAATACGCATGTTGCATGGTGGCGAGCGGGAACGGCGCTGCTTCCAGGGCCTGGTCTGGCTCGGCGGACCGATCGTCGGGTGTTGCAGGGCTTGATATCTCGTCGCCGCCGAGCAGCGCATGCCAGCGTTCGATAGTGGGGCTGCCGGCGAGGTCGGCGAAGGTGACGCCGGATCCCCGCTTGCGCCACCCACCCGCCAGCGACATCATGCGCATCGAGTTCAGGCCCATCTGGATGAGATCGTCGGTGTCGGCGATCTCGGTGGCCGCGGAGCCGAGTTGGGCCGCGACGGCGGCCCTGATCTCGTCCCTGCTGATTTCCATGCGGTTCCTTGCCTATGCCAAGCCTGCCGCGAGCGCGACGACGGCCCGCTGCCAGAAATGCGTCAAACGGTCGATGTCGGAGCGCGCGAACAGCGCATCGCTCCACCGCCAGTTGGCGATCAGTTGCCGACCCTCGGGTGTCGCGCCCACGAGCACGCTGATGTTCAGCGCGAAGCGCAGTGGCAGATCGGGTTCGGGATCTATCGGGAGCGCGTCCATATACGGCTCGGTGAGCAATGACCACGGTTGATCCGTTGCCCCACTGAGGTCCAGGCGGCCCAGATAGCCGAACTGAATCTGCGGCTCGGCCCCGCGCCGCAGCTCGGGGACACGGTCGACATAGCGAAGCAGTCCATAGTCCAAACCCTCGTGCGGGATCGTACGCAATTGGGCTGTCACTGAGTCCAGTAGCGCCCGCGCCGCGTCCGGATCACCCTCGGCCCGCTCAATATCGACGGCCGCCGCGCCCACTCCGAGCCGCACCGGAAATGCGGTGGTGAACCAGCCGACGGTGTTCGTTGTGTCGGTGTCCAGCTCCAGGTCGGCGCGCCCATGCCCCTCCAGCGCGATCAGCGCGCCCGCGCCCGGATCCTGGCCATGCTCGCGACGCCAACTCGCGACCGCGATTGCCGTGGC
Source organism: uncultured Actinomycetota bacterium (assembly GCA_963708995.1). Classification (GTDB taxonomy): domain Bacteria; phylum Actinomycetota; class Actinomycetes; order Mycobacteriales; family Mycobacteriaceae; genus Mycobacterium. The sequence continues at coordinate 21,678 of CAVPUR010000016.1, read as the reverse complement.
GGCCAAGAGGAATTCGCGCACACCCCCGTCTCTGGTCAGAGCGGCGAGCACGCGCTCGGTGTCGGACACCGGAGTGACGACCTGGCTTACTCGCAGTGTTGACCAGGTATCGCGGGTCGGGTCCGGATGCCGCCGGCCCAGCTCGGGATCGGGTTCGCGGACCTGCGTGATCCAGTATTCGCGCTGGTTTTGCACCTCCGGTTCGGCAGCGCGTTCCCACATCAGCTGCGACCAGCGCCGGTAGGAAGTGAACTCCGGCAGCGTCTTCGGCGCCGCACCCGATTGCACCGAGCGCCATGCCTCGGCGATATCGCCAAGCATGATGTGCCAGGACACCACGTCGACCGCCAGGTGGTGCGCGGTGATCAGCAACACCTCGCCGCGCTCGGCGCCGCGAAACCAAACCGCCCGCATCATGGCACCCGCTCGCGGGATCGATCTCCTGGGTGACCGTACGGGCGGAATCCGCAATGGCCGAACACAACTCCGCATCGCTCGAGCTCGACACCTGCACGCGGGTAAGCACCTCGGCGGCCCGAACCACGCCGGGCTCGCGGGTGACCAGGCGCGGCCCCTCGGGAGTGTCGGTCAGGATCGACCGCAGGGTGTCGTGCCCGTCGAGCAGCACCTGCAGTATCGACTCGATTGCTGGACGGTCGATTACAGACTCGGTTTCGGAGGGCAGTCCGAGCAGGACGGTGTGGGTGAAGCGGCGGTAATTGCCGTACTCGTAGAGCCAGGAGACCATCGGCAGCGGCGGCACCTCACCGTATTCGCCGTCCTCGGCGGCGGTGTCCGGGCCGGCTTCGTCGATCGCCGCCGCCAGTTCGCGAATTGTCGGCGCGGTGAACACCATCCGCGGACTCACGACGAGACCGCGCCGCCGGAGCTTGTGGACCAACGAGATCGCCACAATGCTGTCCAGCCCGAGCGCGAAGAAGTCGTCGTCGATGTGGGGTGCCACACCGTTGAACTGCTCCTGGCATGCTTCGCACAGCGTCCGCTCCGTCTCGGTCGATGCTGAGGCCGCACCATCCGCGCTGAAGCGCGACAGCGCCTCGGAGGCCAGCCGGTCCAACGCATGGCCGTCGAGCTTGCCGTTGGCGTTGACGGGCAGCCGCGGTAACACCACGATCCGGGCCGGCACCATGTACAACGGCAGGCGTTCGGCGAGCCCGGCGCGCAGCCGGACGGCGTCGCCGTCGGCATCCTGTTGCCACACAACGAAACCCACCAGGGTGGCGCCCGTCGGACGGCGTACGACGGCGACGGCGGCATCGTGCACGTCGGCCTGGCCGCGCAGGGCGGCCTCGATCTCGCCGATCTCGACGCGGTAGCCGCGAATCTTGACCTGGGTGTCGGCGCGCCCCAGATAGGCGTATCCGCCGTGCGGCAATCGGCGCACCAGGTCACCGGTGCGGTACATACGCTGTCCCGGGCGCAGCGGGTCCGCCACGAATCGGCTGGCGGTCAGCGCAGACCTGCCGACGTAGCCGCGCGTCACCTGCGCACCGGACAGGTAGAGCTCGCCGACCACGCCGGTGGGCACCGTCCGTAACGTCGAATCCAGTACGTAGCCGAGGGTTCCGGAGTTCGCCGTGCCGATGGTCGGCGTCTCGTACCGCTTGACCGGGGCCACCACCGCCTCCACGGTCACCTCGGTGGGCCCGTAGCAGTTGAAGACGGCCGGCGTCAGCGCTCGCAATTGCTCCCACAGCGCGGTATCGATCGCTTCGCCGCCCAGGGCGAGCACCTCGAGGGGGCGGTCGAGCAGCCCGGCGGCGCGCAGCTGCACCAGCATCGACGGAGTGGTGTCGATCATGTCGATCTGCTGGCGCGCCATGCCTTGCACCAGCCGGTCGGCGTCGCGCATCTCCTCGGCGTCGAACAGGTGCAGGGCGTGACCATCGAGCAAGCCGATCATGGGCTGCCAGGAGGCGTCGAAGCTCAGCGACCAGGCGTGCGCGATGCGCAGCGGACGGCCCAGCCGCGCCGAGGCCGCCCGGTAGACGCGATCGCGATGGTCCGCGAGGTAGGCGAGTATCGCGGCATTGGTGCCGACGACGCCCTTGGGCTCCCCGGTCGAGCCGGAGGTGAAGATGACGTAGGCGCTGTGCTCGGGATGACGGCGCACCGTTGGAGCGGTGGCCGGCAGTCGCGAAATACGCTTAGCCACAGCGGGATCGTCGAGCACCAACGCGGGCAACCCACCGGCCAGTTCCGCGTGGTCGGCCTCGGTGATGGCCAGCGCCGGGTTCGCCTGCCGCAGAATGGATTCGACGCGAGCGGCCGGCAGCGTGATGTCGACCGGCAGATAGGCGGCGCCGGCGCCCAGCACCCCGAGGATCGCGACGATGGAGCGGCTGGAGCGCGGAAACACCAGTGCGACGACGGTTTCCGGGCCGATGTCACGTCGCGCCAGCTCCCCCGCCAGTCGGCTGGCCTCGGCATGCAGTTCGGCATAGGTGTACCGCTCCCCACCGCCGGTGGTCAACGCGACGGCGTCCGGGGTGGCGCGGGCCTGCGCCTCGAACGTCTCCCACACCGTGGTCCGAGCCGCCGGCACAGCTGCGAGGTTGCTGATTTCGGCGCGCTCCGCCGAAGTGAGAATGTCCAGGGCCTCCGGCGTTTGGGGGGTTTCATCACCGACGTCGGGGAGTTGACGCAACACGGCAAGCAATCGTTCCCCGATCCAGTCCGGCCGAAGATGCGGCAGCGCCTGACGAATCGCCTCGACGAGAACGACCAGCGCGTCGCCCTGTAGGTGCGAGACCACGGTCAGCGGGTAGTGCGTCAGGCTTTCCATCTCGATCGGCGAGAAGCGGGCCCCGCCCGGCTCGGTGACCTCGCGGATGGCGTCCTCGATGGGTGCGTTCTCGAAGACGAACATGCTGTCAAACAGGGCTCCGCGGCCATGTTCCCGCTGTATCTCGGACAGGCTGAGGTAGCCGATGTCGCGCAGCGCCGACAACTCGCGCTGCAACCGGACGCATTGCTCCATCACGGACTCGGTACGGCTCACCCGGTGCACCACCGGCACGGCGTTGATGAACAGTCCGACCATGGTGTCCACGCCTGGCAACTGTTCGGGGCGGCCGGAGACGATGGTGCCGAAGACGACATCGCGACGGTCGGTGAGCCTGCTGAGCACGACGGCCCAGGCGAAGAGCACCGCGGTGTTAAGGGTGAGGCCGTTGCGGCCGGCCCACTGCCGCAGCCGTGCCGTATCCGCCTCGGGCAGCAGCAGTTCCGTCTTCTCCGGCACGCCGTCACCCGCGGCGACCGTACCGTCGGCCACCATCAGCGGTCCGGACACACCGCGCAGATATTCGTCCCACTTGGCGAGCGCGGCCGCCCTGTCCTGCCCGGCCAGCCAGACGATGTAATCGCGGTAGGGCCGGGGGGCGGGCAGCCCGTCGGCCGACCCACCCGCCCGATACACGGCGAGCATTTCGGTGAAGAACACCGCGAGCGCCCAGCCGTCCACCAGGATGTGATGCGCGGTGAAGATCATGCGGCGTCGGGTCTCGCCGGGAACCGTGAGCAACACGACGCGCAACGCCGGACCGCGGCTCAAATCGAACGGCCGGCGCCGCTCCGAGCGCGCGATGGAATCGAATTCGGTTGGCGTCGCGATCCGTTCGGACCACGGCAGTTCCGCCTCGGCGGGTACGATCTGCACCGGCTTGGGCACGTCGCGATCCCAGAACGCGGCGCGCAGGTTCGGGTGCCGCTCCAGCATCGCTTGAGCGCTGCGGCGCAGCAGCGCGACGTCGACCGGTCCGTCGATGTCGACCACGAACTGCATGCTGTAGAGGTCGACGCTGTCGTCGTGCTCAGTGGCCAGTCGGTACAGCGCGAACAACCCTTCCTGAAGGGGGCTGAGGGCAAGGACGTCCTCGATCTGCGGAGCGGACGTCACGAACGCGGCCTCACGACTGTCTCTGCCAGGACGCGGTCAGCTCGGCCAGCGCGTCGGCGCTCAGGCCCGATGCGCTCATCGGAGTGTATTGCTGCTCCGGCTCCGAATCCGGTTGGACTGCAGGCTGGTCGGTGGCGGCCTCGACCGCGGCGGCCAGCTCGGCGATGGTCAGGTGCTCGAACACCATCGGCGGGGTCATGGCCAGCCCCTGCGCGTTGGCCTGGGCCGACCATTTGATGGAGATGATGCTGTCACCGCCAAGCGCGAAGAAGTTGTCCTCCGCGTCGACGCCGGTGATCTCGAGCAACTCCTCCAGCAGGGTGATCAGGACCCGCAGGGTCTCCCTGACTGTCTCTGTCGCCTCGGCGATCGGCTGCGACGGCGCACCGGCTTTCGGGGTGGGCGGGGCGAGCAGCCTGTCCATCTCGGCCGCGGGCAACAACTCCACGGTGGACACCGCGGCGTCCGGTGTCGTCGCGAAGGCATCGAGCGCCGCGTTCAGGGCATCGGCGATGAGCGCCGCAGTCTGCGGTTCGTAGAGATCGGCATTGGCGACGATCCGCACGTCGAGTTCGCCGTCGGGTGTCACGTTCATGCCCACGTCGAGATCCAGCAGCGAGACCTCGAAGTCGATCGGAAGCACAACGACCTTGGTATCTCCCGTATCTCCCGCCCCGGTCAGGTCACGGGGAACCAGTGCCCAATCCTCGCCGCGGAAGTGGATCATGCTTTGGTACAGCGGGTTCCGGGACCGCAACCGCGGCGGGTTGAGCGCCTCTACCAGGCGTTCGATGGGCAGTTCCTGGTGCGCGAACGCATCGAGGACCACGTCGCGGCTCCGCGCCACCAGGGCGCGCAGACTCGGATCGCCGGTGAGGTCGTTGCGCAGCACCACCATATTGGCGAACAGGCCGATCAGGCTCTCGGTGGCCGGATCGACCCGGGACACCACCGGACTGCCGATCGGAATGTCCGCACCGCCACCGAGCTTGTGCAGCAGCACCGCCAGAACGGCCTGATAGACCATGAACTCGGTGGCGCCGCTGTGCTCGGCGAGTTGCGTGAGGGCGGCGCGACGGGCGGCCGAGACCGTGAAACTCACTACCTCCCCCGCCTTTCCGATTACCGGCGGACGCGAATGGTCGGGGGCCACCGAAATTTCGTCGGGCAATCCGGCCAGCGCATCACGCCAATACGCCAGCTCATCCTGTCCCCATTCGCTTCCCGCATCGAATGCATCCCGTTGCCACAGTGCGTAATCCGCGAACTGGACGGACAGGGCGGACCACCGTGGGGCTTCGCCTGCCAGTCGCGCACGGTAGGCCGCGATCAGGTCTTCGAAGAGGACGCCGAGGGAGGCATGATCGCTGACGATGTGGTGGACGAGCGCGACCAAAACGTGCGCGTCCGGGCCGAGCGTCAACAGACTGGCCTTGATCAGCGGTCCCGACTCCGGAGTAAACACGTGCCGGCGCAGCTGGGCAACCGTCTCGTCGAGCCGGTCCTCGCTGACCTGGTGGACCGGCAGCTCCACCCGCAGCGTGGGATGCACGATATGGTACGGAACACCCTCGTGCTCAGCAAAATTCGTGCGCAGCGACTCATGCCGCGCCACCACGTCGTTGAGCGCCTCGGTAAGCGCGGCAATGTCCAGCCGACCAGTGAAGCGAAGCCCGAACGGCATGCTGAAACCGTCCCGCGCACCTTCCAGCCGGTACATCAACCACGCGGCCAGCTGCGAATACGACAACGGGGGTCGTTCCGGGCGAACCGCTTCTGCGAGTTGTGGGCGCGACGACTCCGGTAGCTGCTCGTCGGTGTCCATCTCGTCGAGGGCATCGAGGTCTATGTCGAACTCGGCGCGGAACTGCGCGATCAGCCGGGCCGCCAGTCCCGCCGGCGTCGGAGTGTCGAACACGGCACGCACGGCCAGTTCGACACCGAACTCGGCACGTATCTGCGCGATTAGCCGCGCCGCCAGCAGCGAATGGCCGCCCAGCCCGAAGAACGAGTCTTCGGCGCCCACCCGTTCCCAGCCGAACAGCCCGGCGAAGATCGAACACATCCGGCTTTCGGTGGGCGTGGCCGGTTCCCGGTAGGCCCGCACCGCGACCGGGGTCGGCGTGGGGAGTGCCCGCTTGTCCAGTTTGCCGCTGACGGTCAGTGGGATTTCGGGGATCACCGCGAATGCATTGGGCACCATATATTCCGGAAGCACCGACGCCGCGTGTGCGCGCACCTCGTCGAGGTCTATCTGGCTCGACATGCCTGCGATGTCATCAGTGGCCACCGGCACCAGGTAGGCGGCGAGCAGGGGTCCGGACTCGGAATCTTCGGTGACGACGAGGCAGTGTCTGACCGCCGGGTGCGTCGCGATTACGGCCTCTACTTCGCCGAGTTCGATGCGGAAGCCACGGATCTTGACCTGCTCGTCGGCTCGTCCGACAAATTCCAGCTGGCCGGAGATGTTGCGGCGGACCAGATCTCCGGTCCGGTACAGCCGCTCGCCGGGGTTGAAGGGATCGGGGACGAATCGCTCCGCGGTCAGCCCCGGGCGTCCCAGATATCCGCGCGCCAACTGGACCCCACCGAGGTAGAGCTCGCCGATTACTTCGGCGGGAACCGGTTGCAATTCCTCGTCGAGCACATAGGCATAGACGTTGCGGTTGGGCACCCCGATGGGCACCACGCGATTACCTTGGGGCCCCTGGACCCGCATGTGGGTCGAGCAGACCACGGCCTCCGTCGGGCCGTAATGATTGCGCAACTCCGCGTCGAAGTAACCGGCGAATTTTTCGGCCACCTCACCCGGAAGAGCTTCGCCGCCCACCGGTACGTGACGCAACTGCCGCCATTCATCGACGTCAAAGACCTGCGGCAGCAGCAACAGGGTGCTCAGCATGGAGGGCACCATGTGCAGCACGGTAACGCGGTGGCGGCTGATCAGGTCTGCGACGTAGCCGATGTCGCCGAAAGCCCCGCCCTCGGTGGGCCTGGGCACGATCAGCTGCGCGCCAAGCGACAGCGTGATGAAGAGATCGAGCAGCGACGCGTCGAAGCTCACCGACGACGACTGCAGCAGACGGTCTTCGGCGGTCATGCTCCATTCGGCGGTGAAACACTCGACATGCTCGGCGATCGCCTGATGCGCAACCGCCACCCCTTTGGGCTGGCCGGTCGAGCCGGAGGTGTAGATGACATAGGCCAGGTGCCCGGGAAGCAACGGGCGTAACCGGTCATCGTCCGTGGGCGCGACGTCCGGTAATTGGGCGGCCGCCTTTTCCGCCGCGTCGAGTTCGTCGTGCCCGATGACCGTTTTCGGGTGAGCGTCGGAGATCAGGTATTCGATGCGTTCGTCCGGGTAGGCGGGGTCGATCGGCAGGTAAGCCGCGCCGGCTTTCAGCACGGCGATCATAGCGACGACGAACTCGATCGACGTGGTCATGCGCAGGCCGATGATGTCGTCGGCGCCGAAGCCCTGCCCGATCAGCCAGCGCGCCAAGCGATTCGCGCGCCCATGCAACTCGGCATACGTCAGGTGCGCCTCGTCGGACACCAGCGCGACCGCGTCCGGCCTGGCGGCCGCGGCCGATTCGAGGATCGCAACCATCGTGGTGGCCGGCATCGGGACAAGGTCGCCGTGCGACTGCTCCAAGACGCTCTCCCGCTCGCCGCTGCCGAGCATGTCCAGGCTGGCGAGGCGGCGTTCGGGGGTTCTCAGCGCATTGTCCAGCAGCTGAATGTAGTGAGCCAGCATCTGATCGACGAGCGCGGCACCCAGCACGTCGGTCTGGTACTCGAACTCGACGAGCGCGCCGTCGGAGTCCAGCACCACCGCGAGGGCAAGCGGAAGATGCGCGGTGACCGCGCCCAGCTCCAGTTGTCGCACGGTGACGCCGTCCAACGCGAAGCCGCTCGCGCTCTTGCGCATGCTGAAACCCAGGCGGACAAGGTGATCCATGCCGTCGTGTCCCATGCGCTCAGGGTTGACTTCGCGCACCACCCGATCGATGCCGACGGACTGATGGGCGAAGCCGCTGAGGCATGTGTCGCGGACTGCCTCGACGAAGGAGGCAAAGGTATCCTGGGGTCGCGCAGCGATCCGCAGCAGCAGCGTGTTGCCGAAGTACCCGATGGCGCCCTCGGCCGCGGCTCCACGATCGGTTACCGGCACCGAGACCAGGAAATCCGTTGCGCCAGTGTAGCGGCGCACCAGCACGCCGTAGCTCGCCAGCAACACCATGAACGGCGAGGCGGCGTGCTCGCGCGCAAAGCTTTCCACGCGGCCGAACAGGTCGGCGGGCAGCGTCCGGGTTCGGCGCTCGGCCCGTCTGGACGGATGCGCGGCGGCCCCAACGCTGAAGCCAGGCAGCTCCAGCGGTTCCGGCGACGGCCGCAGCATGTCAGCCCAGTAGCCGACGTCGGCGATGCCGGGTTCCGCCGGGGTCTCGAGCACCTCGACCGCGACAAACTGCGGCGCGGTCCCGCTGGGTTGGCGACCGTTGTAGGCGGCGCTGAGCTCGCGGAAGAAGACGTCCCACGAATCGTCGTCCCAACAGATGTGATGCACCGTGAGAAGCAGCACGAAATCGTCGGTGCCGTTGCGGATCAAAGTGATCCGCAACGGCAGCTCACGCGTCAGCTCGAATGGACGACCGAACTCGTCGGCCGCCAACGCGTCGATCCGCTGCTCCCGCTCCTCGGTCGGCAACTGCGTCACATCCTCTGTTCGCCAACCGATCTCTGCGCCATCCGGGCCGTCGGAAAAGACTTGATAGGGTTCGCCTTCGCTGTCCACCCCGTACACGGTGCGCAAAATGGCGTGGCGCGCAACGACATCGTTGAACGCGGAACGCAAGCGCGCCTCGTCCAGGGCGCCCGTCAGCCGATAGGAAACGCAGATGTTGAGCGTGACGTCGCTCGCGTCCATGGCCTGCAGAAACCACATCCGGCGCTGCCCGGCCGACAATGGGTAGCGTTCTCCCGCGCGAATCGTGGCCCGCTTGCCCGATTCGGCTGCCGCCATGCCACTTTCGGCGATGCGTCGACGCAGCAGTTCCCGGCGGCGCTCCTGCATCGTCTGGGCTTCGGCTTCCGTGTCTGGCATGGTTGGTCTCACTTTCGTCGGATCAGATCCGGTCGTTCAGATACCCGCCGCGCAAGAAGAACTCGTCCCCGCGGTGCTCGACTCCATCCGGGGTGCGGACCAACGTGACCACCAGGGCACGGTTGCCACCGCGAAATGCCGCGGGCCCCGACGCCACCGCGCCGCCCCCCTCCTGCACGATCACTCGGCCGGGCGTTCCGCCGTAACGGGCCTCGGAAACCCGCGCCTCGAGCACCTCGATGCGTTCCCCACGGTAGAAGGTGAACGGGCGCGGATACGGCGCGGACAGCGCACGCACGAACCGCTCGAGGTCCTCGGCGGGCCAGCCCCAGTCGATCAAACTGTCGCGCTCGGAGCGCTTGTGGAAATAGGTCCGTTCGGCTTTGTTCTGCGGCCGCCAGACCGCCGTCCCAGACTCCAACGCGCTCAACGCATCCCGCAGCGCGCCGGGTATCAGGTCCATACCCCGCAGCACCAGCTCGGTGCCGGTATCGGTGGGCTTGATCGGTAGCGAGTGCTGGATCAGGATGTCGCCGGTGTCCAGGCCCTCGTCCATTCGGTGCACCGTCAGCCCGAACTCGGATTCACCGCTGATCAGCGCCCACAAAACGGGGGAAAACCCAGTGAACTTCGGCAGCAGCGAATCGTGCAGATTGAGCGTGCCGTGCGGCGGCAGGTTGTACAGCTCCGGCGGCATCCAGGTGTACCAGCTGTTGACGACGATGACGTCGGGAGCCGCGCGCTTGACCAGGTCGATGGTCGAGGCGTCGACTCGCTCGGTGAGATGCACCGGAATGCCGTGCGCCCGCGCGAGTTCCTCGACCGAGTCCGAAAAGATGGCCCGATAGGAGTGTTCGCTGGCTGGATGGGTGACCGCCAGCACGACTTCGTGATCGAGATCGATCAGAGCCCGCAGGGTGTTAAACCCCCAGGTCTGGAACCCGAACATCACGACCCGCATCAAAACCAACCCCTCCAGCTTCCTCGGCAGCGCAGGACCAGCTTATGTTAGCCTTCGCTAAGTTGGGGCGCTCCTGCAGGCTGTCGCGGCTGCGGTCAGGCACGTTCCGGACACCGTTAGACACGCCGCTCGAGTGGTCGCGGAGCCCGATGCCCAAAGCACCCGAGCGATTCGTGCGTTCGAGCGCCCTCATGGCCCGCGATCGGTAGCTGCAAGCGAACTCCGAGGTCAACGGGCCGCACCCACGATTAACGCGAAGTAGAGCTTATGTTAGCCTTCGCTAAGTTGTATGGCTGTTGGGCGCCAGTCGAACCGGAGTGATCGAGAGGTGGTGCAATGCCGCGCACGCTGGGGTGGATCAGGCAGTTTCACCAACCCGCCTCGCCCGAGAGCATTCCGCTGCTGGTCTTTCCCCACGCCGGGTCCGGTGCGTCGGCATACCGGGACTTCTCGAAGGTACTCAGCAGGAAATTCAGAGTCATCATCTTCCAATACCCGGGACGCCAGGATCGGGCGGCGGAACCCGCGCTGGCGTCGCTGGACGAGATCGCCGCCGGAGCATTCGCCGAATTCGCCGCGTCGGATCACGATCGCTTCGTCCCGGTGGTCACGTTCGGCCACAGCATGGGGGCGCTGGTCGCATTTGAGTTCGTCCGGCTCGCCGAGACCGGAGGAATCGATGTGCGGCACCTGCATGTCTCCGCCGCGGTTGCGCCCAGCAATGCCGCGGACAAACCATCGCACCCGAAGGATGACGAGGAAATCCTCAACCATCTCGCGGCGCTCGAGGGCACCGATTCCGATGTGATCGCCAACCGCGAACTCATGCGACTCGCGCTGCCCGTAATCAAGGCCGACTACAAGGCTTTTGACGCGTACTCGTGCGCCGACGACATCAAGGTGACCACTCCGATTCACGCGATGGGCGGTGATCAGGACCCGTACATCACCCTGGGCGACCTGTATGGGTGGGGCAAACACACCGACACCGTCAAGGTGACGATGTTCGACGGCGGGCACTTCTATCTCAAGTCGCACATCGACGCCGTCGCGGAGCTGTTGGCGTCGAGCGCGCAATGCGAGCAAACCGCGTGAGCGACAACGGCTCTGCCGTGGCCATCCCAGATATGGCGACCGACCCGGTCGTCATCTCCGGCATGGCCGTCGAGGCGCCGGGCGGAATCGACAGCCCGGGCGCCCTATGGTCGGCCCTCACCGAGTCGCGGGAGCTGCTCGGTCCGTTTCCGCGTGACCGGGGCTGGGCCGTCGACGATCTCCTGTCGGCATCCCGGGTCGACGAGGGTTGGCGACAGGTCTGCGACTCCGGCGGATTCTTGGACGGCGCAGCATCGTTCGATGCGCCCCTCTTCGGCCTGACCGATCACGAGGCGATGGTGATGCACCCGCAGCAGCGGGTCGCGATGCGGGTGGCGTGGAAGGCGCTGGAGAACGCCGGGATCAATCCCGCGACGCTCGAGGGTTCGGAGGCCGGCTGCTTCGTCGGGATGTCGATGACCGAATACGGCCAACGCACGACGACGGCCGACGACTACACCGGATTCCGGACCGTCGGTCTGGGACAGCTCGGCGGCGCCGGCCGGATCTCGCACTGCCTCGGGCTGGTCGGCCCGTCGATCTCCATCGACTCGGCGTGCGCATCGTCGTTGACCGCGGTGCAGCTGGCCGCCAACGCGGTTCAGCTGGACGAGTGCGACTGGGCCCTTGCCGGCGCCGTGTGCGTCCTGGGAGAGCCGGCGGCCTTCTACGAGTTCTCCCGACTGAACGCCCTCTCCGCCGACGGGCATTGCCGGGCCTACTCCGACGACGCCACCGGAACCGTATGGGGCGAAGGCGCGGGAATGGTTGTGGTCGAACGTGAATCACGGGCGCGCCAACTCGGTCACCGGATCTTCGGGCGCATCATGGCGATCCGCACCAACCACAACGGCAAGGGCAAACCGATCCTGGTCCCCCGAACGCGGGCGCAGGCGCAGCTCGTCACCAAGACGCTCGATGCGGCCGGAATCGATCCCGTCGACATCGGCATGATCGAGGGGCACGGCACCGCGACGCTGGCGGGCGACCCACAGGAACTGACCGCCCTGTTCACGACCTACGGCGCGGCCGGATCCGAGGCGCTGCTGGGCTCGATCAAGTCCAACGTCGGGCACGCGCAAGCGGCGTCCGGCATGCTCGGGCTGACCAAGCTGTTGCTTGCCGGCCAGCACGGTCACATTCCGCCAACCCTGTTCTCGGACAACCCAACCAAGACGGTGGACTGGGATTCGACGGGCCTGCGACTGGCCACAAAATTGCACCCCTGGGAACCGAAAGACGGTGTCCGCTACGGCGCCGCCTCGTCGTTCGGCGCCGGGGGCGCCAATGCGCACGCAATCATCGCCATGCCTGCGGGTTCCGGGGAGTAAGCAAGTGAAGCCCCTGACCTACCGGCTGCCGGACGACAGCATCCCCGTGCTGGTGTCGGCGGATACCCGCGATCTGCTGCACGACGAGGCGGCGGCGCTGCTTTCGTATGCCACCGACCATCCCGAGGTGGCACCGCAGGAGATCGCCGACATGCTGTTCCGGACGCGGGTCGCCCGCCGGCATCGTGCCCTGGCCATGGTGGCTGACCGCGACGAATTGCTCGGCGCCCTGCGGGCTGTTCTCGACGGCCGGGAACATCCTGTCGCTGGTTCGCACCGAAACCACCGCGAAGGCCCGCAAGTTCGCCTATGTCTTTCCGGGCCAAGGAGTCCAGCGACCCGGGATGGGCCGGGTCTTCTATGACGCGGTCCCCGCGTTTCGGGCCGAAGCAGATCGCTGTACCGAGGCCTTCGCGGACCGGCTCGGCGAGTCGCCGCTGAATTACCTCCTCGACGAACATGTTTCGGCTGACGATAACGCGGGCACCGTCCAGCCGGCGCTGTTCACGCAGATGGCCGGGCTGGCAGCGATGTGGCGATCGTTCGGAATCGCGCCGGCCATCACCGTTGGCCACAGTCAGGGCGAGATCGCCGCGGCCTACGTGTCCGGCACGATCACGCTGGCGGATGCCGTCAGCGTCGTCGGGATACGCGCGCGCGCCGCCGACGAATTCGAATCCGGCGACTACGCAATGGCAGTCGTCGCCGCCGACCGCGACACCTGCGAGGACCTGCTGGCGCGTTGTCCGGGTTGGGCTCAGCTATCGGTGATTAATTCACCAAGCATGGTGGGAATTTCCGGCGATCGGGAAACGGTCCAGCACATCGTCGACACGCTCACCGAGCAGGGGAGGTTCGCGCGCTTCATTCGCGTCCAGTACCCCGCGCACACCAGCTTGATCAATGGGCTCGCCGAAAAGGTGCGCGCGGCCACGCAGCGCGAACTACAGAATCCGAAGTTCCTGGACGCCGAAATCGACTGCCTGGGTGCAACTCTCGGCGGACCTATCACTTCGGACCTGCCAGCCGACGAATACTGGTTCTGGAACCTGCGCAACCCGGTTCGATTCGACAAGGCGATCGCCGCCGCCCTACCTCTCGGCATCGACACCTTTGTCGAACTGGCCGAGCATCCCACGTTGCAGCTGGCGATCCAGGAGAATCTCGCCGCCCTGCACGACCGAGACGAGACCCGGGTGGTGGGCACCTCCCTCCGCACGGCCACCGATCTCGGCGAGTTCACCCGCAATCTCGCGCAGGTGGCCGTTCACGACCTGAATTACCCGTGGGAGTGCCTGGGCGCCGAACCCGACGGCCCGGCCCGGCTGCCACTGCTGGACTTTCCGAACATTCGGATGAATGACACGCGGCTGTGGCAGCTCTACCGCCCGGTTCTCCCCCAGACGCCGGAGCCGGCCCCCGAACCTGAAACCGCCCTTGAACCAACAAGGGCGCGGCTCTTCGTCGAAGAGTGGGTGCGGCTGTCGCAGCGCTCGCTGGTGCCGCCACGAGCCATCGGCATCGTCGATCACACCGGTGCCTGCGCGGAACTGTCCGCCGCCCTGTGCGCAGCGGCGGGAGACCTCGGCGCCACGGCTCGCGTGCTCGACGTCGGAAGTGCCCCAACCGATCTCAATACCCTGGTCGTTCTTATCCCGCAATCGCCGAAACTGGACGACTACGCCGCCGCGACCGAGGTCGCGACGTTCTTTTCGCACCGCACGTGGTGGCCAGCACTGAACGGCGCGATCTCCGACTGCTGGCTGGTAACAGTGGGCGGCGAGGCGGCGGTGGCCGACGACGCGCCGCCGGATCCGGTGCCCGCGGCGGCGAGTGCGGGCTTCCGCAGCATCGGCGCCGACCATCCGCGCGTGGGATTCAAGCACCTCGATCTGCCGGCCGGAGCGACCACGTCCGAAGCCGCGAACGGGATCCTCGCCGCGGTGCACACCGGCGAAGAACCGGAGCTGGCACTGCGCAACGGCGGCCTGTACGCGAAGCGGATCGCGCCGGGCGACACGGTCCCCGCTGTTGACGGCGCTCCGCCCGACCATGTGCTCATCATCGGCGGCACGGGCAGTCTCGGGCTCGAATTCTGCGATCACTTCGCACGGCGCGGCGCCCGACGCGTCACGCTGGTGAGCAGATCAGGCGACAGCGCAGCCGCCGTCGCGGATCGGCTGCGCCAGATCCGTTCGGCCACAACGACGGAAATCCGCGTCGCTCGATGCGACGTCGGCGACCAGGCGGCGGTGGCGCAACTGGCCGGCGAGCACCCCCCGGCCGATGTGATAATCCATGCCGCGGTGGACTACTCGGCGGTCGAACTGGCCGACATCACCGCCGAAATGGTCGACCTCGCGATGCGGGCCAAGGTCGTCGGCATCGCCCGGGTACTCGAGACGTATCCGCGGACCGATGACTGCCGCGTCTTGCTGTGCTCCTCGGCGCGGGCGACCATTGGCGGCCGCGGCCAGGTCGTCTACGCCGCGGCCAACCGGATGCTCGACGCCATGGCGCACCGACTCCGTTCCGAGGGCCTGGACTGCGTTTCGGTGCAATGGGGTCAGTGGACGGTCCATTTCGATCTCGACGCGACCAGCACGGCGCAACTGGCCGCGATCGGTGTCATTCCCATGACTCCCGCCGATGCGCTCGCGGTGGGAATGACGGATTTTCACGGGAATGCCATCGTGTTGGCGTACGACTTCGATCTCGCCCGTCCGGTGCTGGAGGCCTACGGCTACGGCCCCCTGATATCCCGGCTGTCGGGGCCACCCGGTGAAGTCCAATCAGCGGTTGCGGATTCGGACATCTCGGGACGGCTGCTGGGCCTACTGGCCACCGCCATCGGCGAAGACCGTGCCGAAAACATCGACATAACAGCCCCGATGGTCGCGATCGGCCTGGATTCGTTGCAGGCCCTGGAGCTGCGCCGCCGCGTCAAGATCGAGTTCAATCACGACCTGGAGGTATCGGATCTTCTGGGCGGGGCTTCGATTGCGGACGTACTGACCAAGCTGGGCGGATAGCCGGCTAGCGTCTCTGTAATCCCTTGTGCCACTTTGGCTTCATTAGTCACAACGGCGGCATTTTTGTCGGTGGGCCTTCATAGAATTTGAGGCATGGGTTGCAGTAGTCGCGAAGAGATCGTCGAGGTCTTCGACGCGCTCAACGCCGACCTGGACCGCTTGTGTGACTTGTCTTTTGACGTGTTGACGACTCCAGAACTGATGCGGGCCCTCGAAAACCTCGAACGCTTCGCCCGCCGCCCCCGCGCGCCGCAGCACACCATCATCAACCAACTCGACGCGCAGGCCGGCGAGGAGGAGTTGGGCGGCACGCTGCGCTCGGCTTTGGCCGACCGGCTGCGCATCACCAAGGCCGAAGCCAGCCGGCGTATCGCCGACGCCGAAGATCTCGGAGAAAGCCGCGCGCTGACCGGTGAACCGTTGGCGCCACGGCTCACTCAGACTGCGGCCGCCCAACGCGACGGCCTCATCGGAGATGGGCACGTCAAAGAGATCCGCGCCTTTTTCGCGCACCTGCCCGCCGAGGTCGACCTGGGTACCCGCGAGGCCGCCGAAGCCGATCTGGCCGGCAAGGCCGGCGGGTATCGCCCCGATGAATTGGCCAAATACGCCGGGCGGATCATGGACTGGCTCAATCCCGATGGCGAATTCAGCGACGCGGAGCGGGCGCGCAAACGCGGCATCATGCTGGGCAAGGAGGAATTCGACGGGATGTCACGCCTGAGCGGCCTGGTGACCCCCGAGCTGCGGGCCGCCATCGAAGCCATGCTCGCCAAACTGGCCGCCCCCGGGGCGTGCAACCCCGACGATGAAACACCAGTGGTGGACGAGGCACCCGATGAGGACGCGGTGCGCCGCGATCACCGCTCGGCAGCCCAGCGCAACCACGACGGATTCCTCGCCGGACTGCGCGGCCTGCTCGCCTCGGGAAAGCTCGGCCAACATAACGGGCTACCGGTGTCGATCATCGTGACCACGACACTTAACGACCTCGAGGCCGCCACCGGCAAAGCCCTGACCGGTGGGGGCACCTTGGTGCCGATGTCGGACGTGATCCGCTGGGCCAGCCACGCGCATCACTACCTGGCGATCTTCGACAACGGCAAGCCCTTGGCGCTCTATCACACCAAGCGGCTAGCATCACCGGCACAGCGAATCATGCTCTGCGCCAAAGAAGGTGGCTGCACCAAGCCGGGCTGCGACGCACCGGCTTACCACAGCCAGGTCCACCACGTTAACGGCTGGACCAAAACCCACCGCACCGATATCGACGACCTCACCCTGGCCTGCGGACCCGACAACCGACTCGCCGAAAAAGGCTGGACCACCCGCAAAAACGCCAAAGGCGACAGAGTGCGGTTGTGCACAGACATGGACTGGAAACCTGCTCAAACACCTGTCAATTCGACGGTTATCCTACGACATCGCCATAGCGGACGGCGACGCACGGTAAGGACCGGGAACCGGTTCTGACCTGCGGTGACGCCACCGATAGCGTTGGAGAGCGCAATTGCGTTTGGAGGTTGTTGCGGACTTTTTGCGGACTTGGCCCGAAACCTGCGACACCGGCTATTGCAGCCGATGGTACGCGATAGTTGCCGGTAAATATCCTTTAACACTTGCGCCGCAATAGATTGCGCCGTTGAAGATCGCCAAGATATTGCCGCTGATTCTCGTCGATTCTCGGTCATAAACGACGAATAAACGTCAACTCGCGCTGGAACCGGTGCAGCCAACCATCGCGTTTGTATGGAAAGTGGAGACCGTCGTCGCGCGGGAATCGATCGCCCTGGCCCGCGTCTGAGTAGTTGACGGGCCGCCCGGCGCTCTCCTCGGGGGCGGCCCCGATCGCCGCCGTAGTGAATTACGACAATCGGAGTTCAGCAAGCCCCTGTTCCCATAACCTTGCGCTACGAAGTGGATTCTGTTGTGCCGTCAGACGTCGCCGGGCCGCCCGCCGGGGACCAGAAGGAAGTTGGCCATGAAGACGATCGCGGCTGCAATGGCCGCCGGCGCAGCAGCTCTGGTGCTGATCAGCGCTCCGCTCGCCCACGCCAACCCGGGCAACCCGACGGTCGCCGTCATCGGCGACTCGATCGAGTCCGGGACGGGACTGCGGCCCGCCGAGGCCTGGCCTGCGCTCGTGGCGGTCGACCGGCGGTGGAAGCTCAAGAACTACAGCGTGTCCGGCGCCGGGTTCGTCACCCGCGGCGGCGACGAGCAGAACTTCGGCGCGCAGGTGGACCAGGCGATCGCCCTCCGCGCCGACATGGTCCTGATCGGCGCGTCCGACAACGACCTCGGCCGGGACGTCCCCACCGTCTCTGCTGCCATGACCGCCGACGTCCAACGGCTGCGCACCGCGCTGCCGCACGCGCGCATCCTGGGTTTCAACGCGCTCACGGGCCAGGCGAGTGACGACGACCTCGCTCCGCTGAACGAGGCGCTGCGCGAAGCCGTCACGGCCGTCGGAGGGCGCTGGCTCGACCTCGGCCAGCCCTATCGCGGCCAGGCCGGGCTCGTCCAGGACGACGGCGAGCATCCCACGCCCGCTGGCCAGCAGGCGATCGCGGCGGCCGTGCTCGAACGGCTCGACGACCGAGCCTGAGCGGACCGCTGCGTCGCCGGGCGTGGCGCACAGCCCTCCCCAGCCCGGCGGTCATGCCAGTCGCCACGGTCGCGAAGACGGTCGGTAGCGCAATAGCCAGCGGTTGGCTCCTGATGGTCGGCTACGGCACAAACCGTAGATTGCCGCCGCGACGGGTAATGGGCGTGGTGCGGCGTGTCTGCGAATCGTGGCTCAATACCACGCGCACTCCTTACACGAACACCGCGTGGTTGGACCTGGGCCGTCCCCGTGGTCAGCGCCCCGAACCGCGCCAACGTCGCGGCCACCAGCGGAGCCACGGACACCGTGCCGTCCCAGGGCCAGCCCTTTGTGTGGTTGACAGGAGATTTGTCGCGCTGAGCCGTCGGTGTCGGTTAAATGACCGAATGAGCGCGAGCACAGCTATCGAGCCACTTGAGTTGGCGAAGTGTGTGATGACGGTACTGCACACCGGCCGTCGGACTTCCATCTACAAACTGGCGACGCTGTCTGCGCTCATCGACTACTGAGACTTGCACGCTCCCCTCAATGATCCCGCGGCGCCGCTTGACGTCCCGATTGATGTCTTGGCCGAACGAGTCATCAAGATCTACTGGCGCCAGGTTGAACCTCTCCCCGATGGCGGCTCACTTCACCAATCAAGCGAATCGGCGAAGATATTGGAAGCAGTCAGCAAGCTTCGCGAGGCCGCCGACGCGAAGCAGCAGCGCCGCTGCCCGTCGCCGCGGGCTGCAAGCCTTCGTGTCCATGAGAAGTACCTGGAGACAGTGAAGGAAGTGCGGTCGGTCCTGCTTGAGCAGCCCTTACCCAAACTTCAACACCTCGGCTCCGGTCCTCCCACCACTGACCAGTCGTTCCTCTACGACGAGTCAAAGATCAGCCACAACTCGACTTCGGTTTCGCTGAAAAATGGTGTGGCGCCTGGCCTCGCTCAGCTTGCGTTGCTCTTGAAGCCGGCCATCCAGTACCTGTGGGTCGACATGGTCTGGCGCAAGAACGACGAGCAGTACAAGAAAGTGCTCAACATCAAGGCGCACCTCTTCGGGCGCCAACGCACACCACTCGGTCCGGTAGGCCGCCTGTTGAAAAAGGAGTTCGGCTCACAATGCTTCTACTGCAACGACCCCTTGCAAACCGGCGGCCAAGTCGACCACGTGTTGCCATGGTCAATCATCCCCATCGACGAGTTGCGAATCTCGTTGTGTCGTGTGCAAAGTGCAACAACAGCAAGTCGGACAATCTGCCGGCACTCGAACACGTTGACCGAGCATTGAAGCGACCCATAGCGCTGCTAAACAAGATCGCTGCCGCCGTCGAATCAGATCCTGAATTAGACGACGTGATTGACGCCGCGACACGCCTTTATTACCAAGCCAGCTCCAAGAACCAACAGGTGTGGCGCTCAAGGGACGAGCCGCAATTCCCCTTGGACCTCGCATCCCCACCTAAGTGGATGCTTGCGCTGCAACCGGACTGATGTCCTACGCCCCAGTGCCTCTCCGCTTCGCACGACGCGCCGCAATCTGATCCGCCGGCGATTCTTCGGCCGCCGGCTCTAGGTCGGCGATCTCGGCGACGATATTCTGCAACCGCCGCGCCAACGGTTCGGTATCACGAACGCAGGTCGCGGCGTCGAGACTTTCCACGAGGCGGCCACGCAACTCCCGCAGAAACGCCAGGCGGTCACCGGATGCGGCCGCGGCCGCCAGCGGCGACATTCGTTTCACCATGTTTCAAACCAACCTTCCTCAAAGGGGCTTCAAATTCGCTTGTGCGGCAACGTTTTTCACCCCTGACATGGGCGAGGCTCTCGTGCAGATGCCGCAATTGAATGAGCTGCTGCCGAAGGTGACCAGTGTGGCAATCCCCCACCCACCTCCGGCCTGCATAAACGTATCATCCAGCAAACCATTCTCTGGCGTGGCGTTGCGCTGCCGTCCGTGCCCGCTTGCTCAACTGCTGATGGCATATCTGGTGGACGGCCCGGAGTACCTTGGTGACGTTCGGGCCGCCGCGCCCAACCGGGTTGATGTGATCCGTTTCGGTGGACCAAGGACCGGGCCAGGGGTCCTCGGTTAATGGGCGGCCGCACAATGCGCACGAATCGCTGTGCCGGAGGACACGGGCCCTATTACGCCTGTACCCGCGATGCGAAGTGCGGCTCATCCGAAGCTAACCATCCGTCTGCTCTTGCGGCTGGGCGGAATGGGTTGACGGGCGGTGGTCCATCTTCGGGATCAATGGTGATGGTCTGGTAGACGCCGGCGGGAGCGCCCGCGATTTGTTGCTGCCTGTGCTCAAGGGGCCGTGGGTGGCTGTAGGCCTGGTGGTCAGTGAGTGGGCAGGCGGCTCTGATCTTTGCGCCGGCGGCCAGTAGTGCGGCCCAGCGGCGGTCGACGGGGGTCTGCTCCCATGCGGTCCAGACCTTGCGTCTATGGCATCCGTCTGTGTTGACGCACAAGGCCAAATGGCCGCCGTCTGTGATGGTGCCGACGTGTGTGCCGGCGAGTGCGGCGGCGGCCACCAACACGCCCACGTACTCGCTGAGTTCGTGGCCGAATGTTTGCCCGTCAAGCCATGCTTGCTGCTTTTCGGGTGCTCGGACGATGCTGTCGGCGGGTGTTTCAGGATCAACGACACCGACCGCGTTGGTGGATTGTTGTAGCCCAAGGAATCGAATTGGTTGGCAGCTTGGTAGTGTAATTGCTTTGCGCGGCTGGCGGCCGAAGAGTGCCCCCTAATCACGGTTCGACGGCGACAGCAACCGCGTTGTCGACTTTCGCGTGGGCTGGCGGGTCGGCTGTTTCGGCCAGCGCGA
Source organism: uncultured Actinomycetota bacterium (assembly GCA_963708995.1). Lineage (GTDB taxonomy): Bacteria > Actinomycetota > Actinomycetes > Mycobacteriales > Mycobacteriaceae > Mycobacterium. Next base: position 804 of record CAVPUR010000016.1, on the reverse strand, counting down.
GCGCGTGCAACTCGATGAGGCGGTCATTGTCAGCGCCTTCGAGGATCGCGGCGCACAGACCGGTCGGCTGCGGGTGTCGGCAGTTGCCGGTAGGTGGTGAACCGATCATGCAACGCTACCCATGCTTTCGGTGCCGGGATGTCTGCGTTGGCGAGGGTTTCGATGTGGTTGAGGTGCTCAGTGAGCCCGTCGGACAGACGGGTTGGCATGTTATTTACCCTTTCCAAGGTAGGTGCGGAGGGCTTGTGCTGCTTGGACTTTCGGGTCTGCGGCGGCACCGCAGGCCTCGGTGAAAATTGATTTAGCTTCGGTGTCGGTGAGTTCCGCGAGGGCTTCGACGAGTTGTTATCGATCTAGTGGCATGGCTGGAACTTCTCCTTATTTACGTTTGCTGATTTTCTTTGTTGCGCGGCTGTTTTGATGGCCGCGAGTCGGGTGGCCGGATCGATGCCGGCCGGGATGCCGGTCTGTCGTTGCCGACACCGCCGGGTGGCCCGTTTAGTTTCATCGGCCGCCAAGATCCTCTTGGCGCGCGAGTTGGTGCGGTGCTGGCCTTGCATCGGTTTCCCAAGTCCTCCAGGTCCAGGTGCAGAAGTCGTCGGCGGCGTAGTTTCCCTGGTGGCCGGCGGCAAGGCGGCATGTGGTGTACGGTTTGAAGGTTGCCGCGTGCGTCCATCACTGGTCGTACCCCGCCATCGATTCATCCCGGCAGGGTCTCCACCCGTAAGGCCCAATGTCGAGCGGCGTCCAGCAGCGCGGCGGTCTTGGCCGGGTCGTCGTCGGGCAGGGCGCACCATTCGGGTG
>CAVPUR010000015.1:0-207103 GCA_963708995.1 uncultured Actinomycetota bacterium | reverse complement strand
GGGGGATGCGGTCCGCCGGCGCGCCGCCATCGAAGAGTTCTATACAGACGACTGCGTGCTCCACGTTCCGGACGGCGTCCTCGTTGGACACGCCGCACTGGACAAATTCGCCGGGGAACTACGTGCGACCCATCCGCATTTTGCCTATACACCGCATGGACAGGCCCAGGCCCTACACAACGGGGGAATTCTTGCTTGGGGTTCGGGCCCGAAAGGCGAGCCACCCGAGTACACCGGGCTCGATGTTGTCATTGTTCGAGAGAGCAAGATTGCTGAGCTGTATGTCTTTCTCAATCCGAAATTGTCCGCTGCCTAGTACAACGTCAAGGCCACCGGCCACGTGGCCAAGCTTCGCCGCGACCTGTCGGTGTAGGCACTCAGGCCAGGTTGCCTAGCAGCAGCGCTTCGGCGACCGCTGCGCGTTCCAGCACACCCAGATCCAGGCTTTCGTTGACGCTGTGCGCCTGTGTTGCGGGGTCTTCCACCCCGGTGACGAGGATCTTCGCCTGCGGGAACGCGGCGGCGAACTCGGCGATGAACGGGATCGAGCCGCCCATCCCCATGTCGATGGGGTCGGTGCCCCACGCCTGGCGGAACGCCGCCCGCGCCGCGTCATAGACGGGGCCACGGGCCTCGATGGCATACGGCTCGCCGACTTCGCCGCGGGTGACACTGACCTGCGCACCCCAGGGCACGTGCCGCTGCAGATGGGTGGTCAGCGCGTCTAGGTGCGCCTTGGCGTCGCCGCCGGGCGCGACGCGCATGCTGATCTTGGCGCGGGCACGCGGGATGAGCGTATTGGATGCTGCCGCAACCGATGTGGTGTCGATGCCGATCACGGTGATCGCCGGTTTGGCCCAGAGCCGCTGCGGCACCGAACCCGAGCCGATTTCGGACACCCCGTCCAACATGCCGGAGTCTTCACGTACCCGCTCGGGTGGATAATTCACGTCCGCCGCGGTGCTTTCGTGCAGGCCCGCCACCGCGACGTTGCCGTCGTCGTCGTGCAGGCTGGCCAGCAGCCGCACCAGCACGCTCAGCGCGTCGGGGATCACTCCGCCCCACAAGCCGGAGTGCAGCCCGTGGTCCAGCGTTGCGACCTCGACCACGCAGTCGACCATTCCGCGCAGCGAGACCGTCAGCGCCGGGACCTCGGTGCTCCAGTTGTCCGAGTCGGCGATGACGATCACGTCGGCGACCAACGCGTCACGGTGGGCGGCGAGCAACCGGCCCAGAGACGGCGACCCGGACTCTTCTTCGCCTTCGACAAAGACCGTCACGCCCACCGGAGGTCGACCGCCATGTGCCCGGAACGCCGCCAAATGTGTTGCGATACCGGCCTTGTCATCGGCGCTGCCGCGGCCATAGAGCCGCCCGCCGCGCTCCGTCGGCTCGAAAGGCGGCGACACCCATTGCGCACGATCGCCTTCGGGCTGCACGTCGTGGTGGGCATACAACAACACGGTGGGTGCGCCGGGCGGCGCCGGATACCGGGCGATGACCGCCGGCGCACCGCCCTCGCTGACGATGCTCACGTCGTCAAAACCCGCCTGCGACAACAGTTCTAGCACCGACTGCGCGCTGCGGTGTACCTCGTCGCGCCGGCCGGCGTCGGCCCACACCGATTCGATCCGCACCAAGTCCTCGAGATCGCGACGCACCGAGGGCAACACGTCGCGGACCCGCTCAACTAGATCAGTCATGGTCTCGAGGCTAGCGAAGGCGGCGCACCGCTCGATGCGCTCTTGACGGCGACAGTGGTCCCCACCCACATCGCCGCGTCCGTGCTGATCTCCAGCCTGCTTGTGACGGCATTCGTGGTGGTGATGGCGCGAGCGTGCGCCGACCTGGGACGCCGCGACGCGGATCTTGCTCGCGTGCTGAGCGCGGTCGCCGGCGGGCTGTTCGTGTACGCCGTCACGGCGTTCACGGTTACCGCGGGCGTGCTTGTCGGCGGTACGGGCGGCGGGTTCCTGGCCGGCCACATGGCGGCCACCATCTGCTGGATCGGCATCGCGGCGGCGCTTTTCGTCTACGCACTGCGGCGGGCCACCCGCGAACGCCGCACGGCGCCGATTACCGCCGGACTGGCGCTCACCGCCGCGGCCACCGCGAAGCTGTTCTTGTTCGACCTGGCCACGCTCGACGGCATCTTCCGGGTGGCGGCATTCATCGTCGTGGGCCTGGTGCTGCTGAGCATGGGCGCCGGTTACGCGCGCAGCCTCGCGGACAGGTAGCGCGAGCAGTCGCAAACGCCCCCGCACGCTCGGCGTGTCGGGGGCTTTTGCGACTGCTCGCCGTACTAGGGCGTTTCGAGGATGGCCACCGCGGCGGCGGTATCGCCCTCGTGACACAGCGAAACGTGAATCGTCACGTCGGCCAGATGCTTGGCGATGTCCCCGGTCAGCCGGACTCGGGGCCGTCCCCACATGTCGGTGACCACCTCGATGTCGCGGTGAATGTCCTCCCGCAACACAGGCCGCTGGGCGAACCGCGATCCCGACCACGCCTTGATCACCGCCTCCTTGGCGGCCCAGCGGGCCGCCAGGTGACGTGCCGCCGACGAACTCTTGTCCGAGGCGTCGCGGCGCTCACCGGGGGTGAAGGTCTCCGAGAACGCGGTTCCCGGTTGATCGACCTGCTCGGCGAAATCAGGAATGGAGACGAGGTCGATCCCCACGCCGACGATGCCCATGGACGGCCAGGTTAACCGATGGCCAAATTCATCCGGCAGACACCTCGTAGGCCCCATAGATCAAGCCGTCACCGAGCCGAGCGGTCGGATCCAGCAACATCGCCGCCTCCTGCCGCTTTTCCGGCGCCTCATGGTCGAAGCGACGGTCGGCCGGCCGCTCGTACATCGGGGCACCCCCGGCGATGGCCGAGGCGAGCCGGCGCTGCCCGGCCAGCAGGCGGGCGTCAGCACGCCGCTGGTAGTCCGCGCGCTGATCGGGTTCCAGCGCGGCGGTGAACGCCTGCGGGTGCACCAACGCGACCAGGCCGGACACGTGGCCGAACCCGAGACTGGTCAGAATCCCGGCCTTGAGCGGGAACTTCCCGCCGAGCCGCAGCGTGTCGCGGACCCACACGAAGTGTGCCGAGCCGGCCAGTTCGTCGTCGACGCAGTCCAGGCTGCGGTTGGGCGGGATGACCCCGTCGCGCAGCATCTGGCACAGTCCCATCATCTGGAAGACCGCCGCGCCGCCCTTGGCGTGGCCGGTGAGGCTCTTCTGCGACACCACGAACAGCGGAGCACCCTCGGAACGGCCCAGCGAATCCGCCAGCCGCTCATGCAGTTCGGTCTCGTTGGGGTCGTTGGCCAGCGTCGAGGTGTCGTGCTTGGAGATCACCGCGACGTCGTCGGCGCCCACCCCCAGCTTGGTCAGCGCGCGCGCCAGCGGCGAGTCCTTGCCGCCGCGCCCGGCGCCCAGCGCGCCCAGACCCGGGGCCGGGATCGAGGTGTGCACGCCGTCGCCGAAGGACTGCGCGAAGGCCACGACCGCGAGCACCGGCAGACCCATCTTGAGCGCCAGGTCGCCGCGTGCCAGCAGGATGGTGCCGCCACCCTGAGCCTCGACGAAGCCCAGCCGGCGCCGGTCGTTGGGCCGGGAGAACTTTGAGTCGTGGATCCCGCGGCCGCGCATCATTCCGGTGTCGGCGGTGGCCGCCATGTCACCGAAGCCGATGATGCCCTCCAGCGTCAGGTCGTCGATGCCGCCTGCCACCACCAATTCGGCCTTGCCCAGCCGGATCTTGTCGACGCCCTCCTCGACCGACACCGCAGCCGTCGCGCACGCGGCGACCGGGTGGATCATCGCGCCGTAGCTGCCGATGTAGGACTGAACCACATGCGCGGCAACGATATTCGGCAGGACTTCCTGGAAGATGTCGTTCGGCTTGTTACGGCCCAACAGGTTTCCGTGATACATGGTCTGCATCGAAGTGCCGCCACCCATGCCGGTGCCCATGGTGTTGGCCACCAAACTGGGGTGCACATAGCGCATCACCTCGGCCGGGCTGAATCCGGCGGTCAGGAACGCGTCGACGGTCGCCACGATGTTCCACACGGCCAACCGGTCGATGGAACTGGCCATGTCCGGGCCGATGCCCCACACCGTCGGGTCGAACCCGGTCGGGACTTGGCCGCCAACGACGCGGGACAGCTTGGTTTTTCGCGGCACCCGGATCTCGGTGCCGGCCTTGCGGATGACCTGCCAGTCGCTCGAGTCGGGCACCGGCCGGGTGACCGTGTGCTCCGGGTCGAACTCCACAAAGGCGCGGGCGTCGGCCTCAGACGACACCACGAACGCGAAGTCCTTGTCCAGGAACACCGACACCAGCAGCGGGGAGGCGTGGTCGGGGTCGATCGCGCCGTCGTCGACGAACTCGCGGATACCGCAGCGCTCGACCACGGTGTCGTGGTAGCGCTCGACCAGCTCGGACTCGTCGACCAAATCGCCGGATTGCGCGTCGTACCAACCCGGTTGGGGGTCGTCCTCCCAGCGGATCAGCCCGGTGGTCCAGGCCAGCTCCAACACTCCGGCCGCTGACAGTTCGTTGTCGACCTCCATCTCGAAGCGGGTGCGCGACGAACCGTACGGGCCGATTTCGGCGCCGCCGACGATCACCACCAGATCGGCCGGGTCGACGTCGAGGTCAGCCCACTCCGGAGGCGGTGCCGGCGTGTATCCGCGCGGCGGCGACGGCAGTGCGGCGATGGTGCCTTCCGGAGCCTCGTCGTCGGCCCCATCTTCTGCGGCCTTCGCCGCATGCTCTTCGCGGGCTTTGGCTGCCAGCTCGGCCATGTCGAGGTTGGCGTCGCCGAGCCCACCGGTCAGGTCCGCCTTGATCGGCGCGAGGGCGGCGGCCACCTTGGACTCCACGTCGCACAGGTCCAGCAGCATCGCTGCCATCTGGTCGGTCGAGTAGGTGGTGACGCCGGCCTCTTCCACGGCGGCCACGATGGCGTCGTTGTGGCCCATCAGTCCGGTACCGCGGGTCCAGCCGATCAGCGCGTGCGCCAGGCTCACCCGCGCCGCCCAGGACGACTCGGCGTGCCAGCGGCTCACGACGGCGTCCAGCGCCGACTTGGCTTCGCCGTAAGCGCCGTCACCGCCGAACATTCCGCGGTTGGGCGAGCCAGGCAGCACCACGTGCAATCGCGACGCGATGTCACGTTCGGCGCCGATCGTCGACAAGCCGCCGATCAGCCGCTGCACGGCCCAAAGCAGCACCTTCATCTCCATCTCGGCGCGCGAGCCCGCCTCCGACAGGTCGCCGACGACACGCGGTGCCGCGAACGGGAACAGCAACGTCGGGGTCTGCGCGTCCTTGATGTGAATCGACTGCGGCCCAAGGCTTTCGCTTTGCTCGTTACCGATCCACTCGACCAGTGCATCGATGTCGGAGTAGGACGCCATGTTGGCCGCGACCACCCACAGCGCCCCGCCGTACCGGGCGTGGTCGCGGTACAGCGAACGGTAGAACGCCAGCCGCTCGCCGTCGAGCTTTGACGTCGTCGCGATGACCGTCGCGCCGCCGTCGAGCAGCCGTGCGACTACCGACGCCGCGATCGAACCCTTCGAAGCGCCTGTCACGACGGCGATTTCGCCGCTGGAGGGACCGGGTTCCGGGTTCTCGGCACCTGCCGCGATCCGGCCATAGAGCGACGCGTGGATCTGACGCCCCGCCGCCAGCGCCCTGCCCTGCCACCAAGTCGCCTGAGTCGCGACGACGTGACCGGCGCCCTCGAACCGCTCCGACAGACGCGGCCAGTCGGCGTCGATGTCGCCCTCGTCGGTCAGCCACAGCTTGACCAGATCCTCGCGGGCGCTGGCCCAGCGGTCGTCGAAGACGACGGCCTTTTTGGCGTCGAAGACCGGCGACACCAAACGTGGCCAGTCCGCGCCCAATTCAGTGGCGACCAGGTCGATGAGCTCGGCATCGGTGGCCGCGGGCGACACGGCGGCCGGGTCGTCCAGCCCCAGCTGACCCAGCACCAGCCGGGCCGCCGAAGCGAGCACACCGTCGCGCCCGGTGATCTGATCGGTGAACTCGCTCAGCGCAGCGGCGTCCACCGTCGCCCCGCCACCACCGCCGGCGGACGGCAGGGCCACCGAAATGTTTTGTCGTGCAGCCACGGAAGCCACAGCGGCGTCAATGACCTTGTCGACGGACGCGGCGTCGGCCAGCGCGCCCTCGTGCAGGTTGCCCAGGGCGCCGCCGCGAACGCTGGTGCCCTCGCGGGTGCCCAGCGCGACCTCGACCGTGACGTGCTTGGCCCAACCCCCGCCCAGCTCCCAGGCCTTCTTGACCCGCTCGGCAATGGCGCCGGGCCGCTTGCCCGAAGGGCCGAGCACCGTGCGCAACTGGTCGTTGATCGCGTCGGAAAGCACTGGGCCGTAAGGCTTGTAGGTGCGGGCCAGCTTGGTCACCTGGGACCGCAGCCCGGCCAGATCGGCCTCGGCGGCCCCGTCGATGGCGCCCAGGTTCAGCTCGGAACCCAGGTCCACCAGCAGCTGGTTGCGCCGCGACGACGCGCCGTCGGTGATGGACTCGATGGAGTCCAGCTCCTCGATCTGGTCGATGCGCATCTTGGCCGACAGCGCGATCAGCGCCAGGGTGGCATCGGCGGCGTCGAACCCGATGTCATCGGGGCGCGGGCCGCCCGAGGGCGCAGCCGGCGCGGGGACCGGCGCGGCCACGGCTTCCGGCGCGGCCGACTCACCGGCAGGCTCCGGCGTCTCGTCTTCGGGCTCCGGCTCGGGGTCTGTGTCGGTGGCGAACAGCACCGCTGCATCGCGCTCGGCGTTGAGCACTTCGACTGTGCTGTGGGCATATTCGGGCAACTTGAGAGTGTTGGTGGCAAGGCCCGTCACCGTCGGCGACGTCTTCACGCCGATCTCGACGAACCGCTCCACACCAAGGCCGCCCGCGGCCTCTTCGGTGAACAGCAGGTCCTGGGTTTCGATCCAGCGCACCGGGCTGGCGAACTGCCACGCCAGCAACTCGATGAAGACCGTGCGCGCCAGGTCCCGCGGGCGCTCGCGACGCCACGTGTCGTAGTCGGCGAGGATCTCGTCGAGCGGTTCGGCCGGCACCAGGTCGCGGATCTCTTGGATGAAGTCGCGGTCCAACGTGAAGGGCCGCGGCACCAAGTTAGGGATGTAGCGCCCGATGATCAGGTCGGGATCCTTGTCGCGCGGCACCAGCCGCTCCAGCGACCGGCGGAACTCGGCCACTCCGACCCGCAACACCCGCGAGTGGAACGGCACGTCGATGCCCGGCACGAGAATGAACGACCGCTTGCCGCCGCTGATCTCACGGCGCCGCTCCACCTCGGCTTCCAGCGCCTCCAGACCACGCACCGTGCCGGCGATCGCGTACTGCGAGCCACGCAGGTTGAAATTGACGATCTCCAGGAATTCGCCTGTGCGCTCGGCGATCCCGGCGACAAACGCGGTCACTTCGTCGTCCGGCAGGTCGATCTGCGATGGCCGGATCGCCGCCAACCGGTAGTTCGAGCGGCCCAACTCGTCGCGCGGCACGATGTCGTGCATCTTCGACCCGCGGTGGAAGACCGCCTCCAACATCGCCTCGAGTTCGAAGAAGCCGCTGACGCAGGCCAGCGCCGTGTACTCGCCGACCGAGTGGCCGCAGGCGATCGCGCCGTCGACGAAGGCGCCCTGCTCGCGCATCTCGGCGACCTGCGCGGCCGCCACGGTCGCCATCGCCACCTGAGTGAACTGCGTCAGGAACAGCACGCCGTCGGGGTGGTGGTAGTGCACAGCGCTGGCGATGATGCTGGTCGGGTTGTCGCGGACCACGTGCAGCACCGAGAAGCCCAGCGTGTCACGCGTGAACTTGTCCGCCCGGTCCCACACCTTGCGGGCCGCCTTGGACCGGGCCCGGACGTCCATGCCCATGCCCTTGTGCTGGATGCCCTGGCCGGGGAACGCGTAGACGGTCTTGGGCGAAGCCAGCCGCGCGTTCGCCGACATCACCAGATCCGAACCGATGCGGGCTGCGACTTCCAAAACCTCTGCGCCCTGGTCGATTCCGACGCGCTCAACACGGAAGTCCACCTCGTCGCCGGGGCGCACCATGCCCAGGAATCGTGCCGTCCAGCCGACCAGCCGGGCCGGCGGCCGGGCCTGGCCGTCGGTGGCCGTGACCGCGTGCTGCGCGGCGGCCGACAGCCACATGCCGTGCACGATAGGCGATTCCAGGCCGGCCAGCAGCGCCGCGGCGCGGTCGGTGTGAATGGGGTTGTGGTCACCGGACACCACGGCGAACGGGCGCATGTCGACCGGTGCGGTCAGCGTGACGTCGCGGCGACGACGACGCGGTGTGTCCGTCGCGTTTTCGGACACGGCGCCACCGGCCCGGGCCGGGTCGGTGAGTTCCGCTGCACCGGTGCGGCCAAGGATCGCGAACCGCTCGTCGAAGTGAGCTATCGCGGTGCCATCGGGACCGGTGACCGTCACGGAGACCGGCACAACGCGGCCCATGTCGGTGTCGGTGGCGTCCGAAGCCGTTGCGGCGATGCGCAATTGGGCCGGAGCGGCGGGCAGCTTGCCGACCATGCGGGCAGCGTGATCCAGGTGCACCAGGCTCAGCAGGCCCTCGACGACCGGGACGCCGGCGTCGGTGACCGCCGAGCCGATCGCGGCGAAAACCGCGGGCCAGCAGGGACCGACGAGCGCGTCGGGCACGGTGGTGAGGCTGGGCGCCAGCGGCTCGCCGAAGGTGGCCGTGACCCCGGTGTGGTCGGCAACCCGTTCCGGGTCCCAGTCCACGGTCACGGTCGCCGTCCGGTCCTGCACCGGGGGCAGGTATTCCGGACCGTCGACACCGGCGGCGATCGCCAGCACCGCGCGCATGGCGGTGGCGGCGTCCTCGATCGAAACCACCGGAGCACCACCGTCAACGGCGTTGGCGGGCAGCGTGAATGGGATGTCGACCCAGGTGCCTGACACCGGGACGCTGAGCACCACCCGGTCGTCGGCGTTCACCTGCAGCCGGGCGCCCGTGGAAGAGTGTGTGGCGCGCTGACTTTCGGGTCCTTCGTGCACCTGCCAGTCGGCCGAGTCGGCGATCCGGTGCACCGGGTTGGTCGCGGTGCGGCCGGCCCAGACCACGTCGGGCGCGTCGAGGACGACGGCCAGCGGTCCGGTCACGTCGGGGCGACCCCGCCGGCGCGAGGTGATCTCGTGCGGCTCGGCGCCGGCGGCCAACACCTCGTCGATGGCGGCCTGCTCGAAGCGGTCCAGCAGTTCGCCGACGGGCTCGTCCATCCGGGTGATGCCGGCCACCGCAGCGGTACCCGGGATGATGCACACCTGGTCGGCGTCGTAGCGAGCGTCGTGCGCCTGCCACAGCGAGTCGCTGCGCCACCAGCGCCGCACGTCCTTGTCGATCACCGGCACGAAGTTCGCCGGCTTGCCCAGCGTCTTGCACAGCGTGACGAAGAAGGGCACGTCGGCCGGATGCAGTTGCACGGTCTCGGCGTCGGGGTAGCTGCCCAGCAGCAGGTCGATCGCCGCCTCAGGATTCTCCAGCAGCTCCGCAGAATCGAACAGCGTCTCGATCGGGCCGAAATCCTTTGGGTGCAAACGCGCTTCGGCGCGCTTCAGCATCTCTTGGAAGCGGTCCCGCCAGGTGTCGGCCAGCCACGGGCTGCCCGGCGATGAGGTGTCGGCCGTCGAGTTGCCCGCACCGATGGCCAACTCGACGTACCGCTGCAGCCACTGCAAGTAGGTCATCTCCGCGACGTCGCCGAAGTAGGGCTTGGCGGTGTTGGCCATCGCGGCGATGATCTCGTCGCGACGCTCGGCGACCGCCTCGGCGTCACCGGCGACCTCGTCGAGCAGCCGGCCGCAGCGCGACGCGGTGTTGTCGATCTCGTGAATGTCCGCACCCAGTTGGCTACGGCTGGAAGCCATGCCGCCCTGGGCTTTTCCGGCGCTGATCCACTGCTCGGTGCCCTGGGTCTCGACCAACATCTGCTTGACCGACGGCGACGTGGTGGACTCCAGGGTGGCCATCGCGGCGGTGCCGACCAGGATGCCGTCGATCGGCATCGACGGGAACCCGTACGCCTGCGCCCAGCGCCCGGACAGATAGTCGGCCGCCCGCTCCGGGGTGCCGATGCCGCCGCCGACGCACACGGTGATGTTGGGTCGCGACCGCAGCTCCGAGTAGGTTGCCAGCAGCAGGTCGTCGAGGTCCTCCCACGAGTGGTGGCCACCGGCGCGCCCGCCCTCGACGTGCATGATCACCGGCTTGGTCGGCACCTCGGTCGCGATGCGAATCACCGAGCGGATCTGCTCGATGGTTCCCGGCTTGAACACCACGTGGCTGATGCCGATGTCGTTGAGTTCGCCGATCAGCTCAACCGCGTCCTCGAGGTCGGGGATGCCGGCGCTGACCACCAGGCCGTCGATCGCCGCGCCGGATTGACGCGCCTTCTGCACCAGCCGTTTGCCACCAACCTGCAGCTTCCACAGGTAAGGGTCCAGGAAAAGCGCGTTGAACTGGTAGGTGCGGCCCTCGTCGAGCAGCCCAGACAGCTCCTGGACGCGGTCAGCGAAAATCTCTTCGGTGACCTGCCCGCCGCCGGCCAGTTCGGCCCAGTGCCCGGCGTTGGCCGCCGCGGCGACGATCTTGGCGTCGACGGTGGTTGGGGTCATGCCCGCCAGCAGGATCGGCGAGCGCCCGGTCAGCCGGGTGAACTTGGTGGACAGCTTGACCCTGCCGTCGGGGAGGCGGACCACGGTCGGGGCGTAGCTCGACCAGGCCCGAGCCACCTCCGGGGTGGCCCCGACGGTGAACAGGTTGCGCTGTCCACCGCGGGTCGCGGCCGGCACGATGCCCACACCGAGGCCACGGATCACCGGCGCGGTCAGCCGGGTCAGGATGTCGCCGGGCCCCAGGTCAAGGATCCAGCGTGCACCGGCGTCGTGCACCCGGGTGATCTCCTCCACCCAGTCGACGCCGTTCACCAGGATGGCCTCGGTCAGCTGCCGGGCCAACGCGACGTCGAGGCCCACCTTCTCGGCCCAGCCGCCGACGATATCTATACCGTCGCTCAGCCGCGGCGTGTGGAAGCCGACCTCCACCCGCACCGGATCGAAAACCGGGGCGAAGACGTCGCCGCCGCGGAGCTTGTTCTTGCGGTCGGCCTCTTCCTTCTCGGAGATCTGTCGGCAATACAGCTCGAAACGCGACAACTGCTCGGGGGTGCCGGTGATGACGACCGAACGCCGACCGTTGCGGATCGACAAGACCGGGGGCAGCACGGTGCGGACGTCCTGGGAGAACTCGTCGAGCAGCCGGCGGATGCGCTCGGGATCGGCGTTGGTCACCGACACCATCGGTGGGCGGTCGCCGAGCACCGAGATGCCGCGCCGGCGGGCCACCAACGTTCCGGCCGCACCGATCAGCTGGGCCATGGCCAGCAGCTCGACATCGCGCGCTCCCGCCGACTTGAACGCCTCGACGGCGAGGACGCCTTGCGAATGGCCCGCGACGGCCACCGGCGGCGTGGCGACCCAGTCCATGCCCTGACGAGCCAAGGCACGCCCGGCCGCGATCTGAGTGAGCAGCACGCCGGGTATCGACACGGCGGCAGACGTCAGGTGCTTGTCCGACGGGACCGGATCCTCGGCCGCCAGCGCGCGTACCCACTGCAACGGCTCGAAGCCGATCGGACGCACCACGACCAGTTCTTTTGCCACAGGTTCCAGCAGCAGCTCCACCTCGCCGGCCAGCGCCGCCAACTCGGCTTCGATCCCGGCCGAGGACACCAGTTCTTCGAGGGTCTCCAGCCAGGCGCTGCCCTGGCCGCCGAACGCCACCGCGTAGGGCTCGCCGGCCGTCAGACGGTCGACCAGAGCATGGGTGCTGTGCGGGCCTGTGGCGTCGCGGTCGGCGGACACCCGGTCGTGCTCGTGGATCGTCACGTTTCGTATCTCCCCTATGCGTCTTTTCGTATCGGTTCGTTCGCCCGTCTGGATTGCCGCGCGGCGGCCCCAGTTGGTTCGGGGTCGATTCCGCGTTGAATCGCAGCCGAAAAATCGCCTGACCGGTGTGTTGTCGGCGGGCCGCCGCGTGGGTCGAGCGGCGCGGCGCACTGCATCGGCTGCAATAAGGGTGTCATAAGGATCTGTGCCCTTTTTGGCTGGTGAGTGGTTACTGGTGAGTTCTACGCGCGGGTAACCGTGTCGTGGGTAACACCCGGCTTAACCGCGGCCGCGGGCGCCGCGAACAAACGTCCTGCATGTAGGTGGTTACGGTCGAGTAGCTATAACTGCGCTGATCAAGGCAGTTTTGTTATCAAATCGTTATGTTAAAAATTTGCGCAGTGGCGGACGCGTGACGCGGCACTTCCCGCGGCTGTCGACGGCAGCCGCGCGGCAACACGAGCGAACAAGTGTTTGCTGGAACGCGGCGCGCTAGACCCACTGCCCGAATTGGGGCTTGAGGATTTCGTTGATGTCGACACCGACCCCGCCGACGCTGCGTTTGTCGATCTCAACCTGATGCAGATGAGCGGCCGGGTGCGTGTAGCCCTTGGGCGAGCCCCAGTTGTGCTGCCAGAAATAGGAGCCCAAGCCGTCGTGCACGGCCCAGTCGATCGTTTTCGAGTTCGCGTAAACGCCCGTGCGCTGATGTCCGACCACCGACTCCCAGGACCGCAGATACGGGACGATCTGGTTTTTGTACTGGTCGTAAGAGGGGTCGTCGTCTATCGACGCATAGATGGGGGCGTTGGCGGGACCGCCTGCCGCGGCGTGCAGCTCAGCGCCGCGCTTGGCGTGCTGCAGGCCTGCGCCGCCACCGCCCAGCCAGTCGGAGGTGCTGCCCTTGCCGAACTGATAACACGACACGAGTTTGAGCCCATTGCCGCTCAAGTCACGCGCCTCGGTGACCTGGATCGGCTTGCCCAGCATCCAGTTGCCGCCGGGCCGCCGATCGGAGACGTATCGGATCGCCCCTACGGCGCCGGCCGCTCGGATCTGGTTGGCGGGAATGACTCCGGCCGCGTAATCCAACAAGGTGCCCAGCGAGGCCGCCGATACCGGTGCGGCGCGCAACGACGCCGCCGCGACGCCGATGCCTAGCAGACCCGGTGTCGCGGCCGCGAATTTGAGCACGTCACGCCGCGAGACTGACATGTGCCACAGGGTACGACAAAAACACCAGCCGACACACTGGAACCACTGGTCACATGTGTATCACTTTGCCACAACGCGCTCCCGCGGGCTCTGGCTCCCTCATGCGCTATGGGATGCGGACGCGTTGTTGTGCTCGGCAGCCGTGATGACAACGTGCTGGACAAAGCCGAGCTTGGCCACCACCGGAAGGTTGAGCCGAAAGGGATAGAGAGCCTCTTTGCCCATCGCATGATTGACCCGGTTAAGCACGCCCGAGAGCACTTCCCAGTCGTGCACGAGGGCGGCGAAGTCGCCTTCGCCGTAGTGCAGCCGCGGGTCGATGTCGGCGTCGAGGTCGAAGTGCACTCGATCGGCGCGCAGCAACAGCCCCGAATCGGCGATAGTCGCCAGCGTTCCCGTGATGTGCAGATAGTGGGCGAAGGTCTCCGCCCAGTCTTCCCAGGGGTGGGCGGTGGCGTAGTGCGAGATGTAGTCGTGTTCCCAGTGCTCCGGGACGCGTCCGGCGTAATAGTCGGCCAACGCGGCCTGGTAGTCGCGGCGCTCGTCGCCGAAGAACGAACGGGCTTGGTCGATGAGCGCGCCGCCGGTGATCAAGATCATTTCGTAGTAGTGGCCGACCTCATGGCGCATGTGACCGAGCATCGTGCGGTAGGGCTCTTTGAGGATGATGCGCAGCCGTTCTCGGTACAGCTCGAGCGATTCGGCCAGATCGATGGTGATGACGCCGTCGACGTGTCCCATGGTCACCGGATGCCCCACGGACTTGCTGGAAATCAAATCGAATGCCAGGCCCTTCGCGTCCTCGTGAAACGGCGTGATCGGCAAACTTTGATCGAGCAGTTGGAAGACCAGTCGCCGCAGGGCTTTCAGGGTGCTGGCCAGCTCGCTCTGCGCCTCGGTGTCATCGGGATCCGGTCCGGTCCGTACAAAACCGTCGGCGAAGCAGACACCGGTTGGGGAGTCCGCCTCGACCAGCCAGTTGCAGCCTCGATCCCAATGGGCGCACCGCACCCATGCAGCGTCGTCGATCATGGTGGACGTCCCGGCTGCCGGAGCGAGCGCTACCGACATCCAGGGCTTGTGGAATGCCACGTCAGTCGCGCACGCCGAACAGCACTGTTCTTCGAAGGCCACTGCGGAGCCGCAGTTCGGGCAGCGGAAGGCGCGCATCGAGCTATCCCTCGTTGGCTGTGGTGGTGAAATATGTCCAGGGCTGTTGCGGGCGGGTCTTCAAGTACCCCTTCTGCCAGTTCCATTGGGGGTGTCGGCGCAGGAATTCGTCGGCGTCGAACGGTGCACCGTCGGCCCGCCCATACCGCGCCCACAGGTTCATCCCGGCGATGTCGGCGGTGCAGGCGACCTTCGCATCGACGGATCCAAACGGGGTGAAGGGCGTCAGATCACTATTCTCGCAGGGATCTTCGTCGGAATGCGCGCAGATCGTGCGCGCCGACGGGCGCGTGTAGTTGAGGTACGGATCAAAGGTGTCACCGATCATGCGCTTGCCGGCCGCCACGTCGATCCGTCCGTCGGCCTCCCCGAGCAGCTGTCGCCAGCGCACCTGGCGGGCACCGTTGGGTGTGCGGATATCGCTGAACCCCGTCCCAAAGCATTCCAGGTTGCGGATCCGCGGATCGGTCGGTGCATTGTCACCCCAGAAGTAGCCGTCGGTCTTGCGCGCCAGGCTCTGATACAGCAGGCCCTCTTCGTAGCGCGCGATCTCACCGGTCTTGATGTCGCCGATCAACCACGAGTTGGCGTACCCGCCGTTGTTGTCGGCGTTCATGAGGCTGATCCAGTGGTCGATGTCGTTGGCGTACTGAGTCGCGACGCGGGCCCGGCAGAACTCCGGCGTCCGTGTCTCGTCGTACCCTTTGTAACCCTCGTATCCGCCGATGGTGGTTTCGGTGATCGCCAGACCCGACGACGACAGCCAGAAGTCGGTCATGCTCGCGATCCACCCGGGAGCGGTCTGCATGATCATTCGGTTACCGTCCGCGGGAGTCAGATCGAGGATCACGTTCTCGAACTGGCCCTGCCAGAAGTCGGTGAAGCTGGTGTGGCCCAGCACGATTGAACCGTCGGTGGTCGCACTACCGGTCGCGATGAACGCGCTGCAATGGTTGCCCTCGCCGCCGGTGGGGGCGAGCGCGGTGTAGCGGCCCGAGTTCTTCGGCCACCAGTAACCGGTCAACTCCATCCAGTCGTTGATCCCCAGCACGTCGTCGAACGTCGAAGGAACTCCGGCAGCGGTCAAACCGGCTGCCACACCTTCGATTTCGGTACGCAATTCGGATGGCACCTTGGCGGCGTGCAGTTCGACGGCCTTGCCGACGAAAAAGTCGTAGGTCATACCGATGTCCTGAAAGGTCATCTCCCGGTAAACCCGGATCGACTCGGCATATTCGTCGGCGACGAGGTAGCCGTGCTGGAATCCGCGTTCAAACGGTGCGCCATCGATCGAGATGTGCAGCCATCCGTTGACGTCGCGCCGCGAAGCCTTGGCGAGCCAACCCCTCTGCTCGTCTGTCAGCTCGGCGGGCGCGGTGCGGGCGGGTGGGTCGCTGGGAGCCACCGGCGGTTGCACGTTGTGGGATGGGGGCTGCCACGATCACTCCTTCGACTGCTTTCCGGGGGCATCGAACAGGCCCAACTTCAGCCCGTTCACGACGTCTGCGATGGCACACCAACCGCGCACACTGTTGCCGGCCGCGTTCAATTTCGGCGAGAAGGCGGCCACCGCGAGTCGGCCGGGTACCACCGCCAGCACGCCCCCGCCGACCCCGCTCTTTGCGGGCACCCCTACCGTGTAGGCCCAGTCCCCGGACTGTGTGTACATCCCCTCCATCACCATTTCAGCCAGCACATAGCGGACGTTGGAGTCCGCCATGACCCGCACGCCGGTCTGGGGATTGACCCCGCCGGCGGCCAGCGTCGCGCCCATGGTCGCCAAGTCGGCGGTGTTGAGCATCGTCGAACACTGCTGGGTGTACACCGTGCACGCCTCCATCGGATCGCAGAAAAGCGTTCCCGTGCTGTACATCAGCCAGGCGATGGCCTTGTTGTGGGCGTTGGTGGCCTGCTCGGAAGCATTGATCTCCTCGCTGATGGATAGCGGGCGCCCCGCGAACGCGCTCTGCATATCGAGGATTTTGCGCCATCGGTCGGCGGGGTCCGAGGACCTCACGAAGCTGGTCGTCGCCATCGCGCCCGCATTGACCAAGGGCGACGTCGGCTTGTCGTGGTGCAGCTCGAGGGCCAGCACCGAATCGAACGCGCCTCCGGTCGGGTTGGCCCCGAGCTTGGCACGCACCACGCGGTGGCCGCGTTCCTCGATGACCAACGCCAACGTGAATATCTTCGAAATGGACTCGATGGGAAACTGGTGGTCAACGTCTCCGATCGCCGCGGTGTGGCCATCGGGAGTCTTCGCGCACAAAGCGAAAAGGCTCGGATCGACATCGGCAAGTGCGGGGATGTACTTCGCGGTGCGTCCCCGGGAATTATGCCGATGCGACGAATAGGCATGCGCCACAGCGGAATCGATTGCTACCGAGTCCGGTGCGTCAGCGGCCATGGCCAATCACTCTCCCAGCCCAGGGTCGGGCGAAGCAGTTGACTCGCGACAGCGAGCGTAGCAGAGCAACTTTGTCTGCACGCGTCGAACAATCGCGACGTGATTCACCGGAATTACCGCTGTCACTATTAACTTAATAAAGTTAGAGTCGACGGTGCAGGCGTTCCCGCCACGGGACGACACTCAACTGCAGGGGATTCCGATGGACCACGATCAGCTCATCGACCTGACCCGGCGCGCGTTGAAACTAGCCCGCGACAACGCCACCGACCTCGCGCCCGAGCAGCACGCCGTCGATGCGCGCGAGTACACCTCAGTCGAGCGGCACAACCGTGACAGGGCCATGCTGATGGCCAGCCCGCAATTGGTCGGCTACGTCTCCGAACTTCGCGAACCCGGTTCGTTCTGCACCAAAACGGTGATGGGGCGATCGATCCTGCTGACCAGGACATCCGGCGGATCGGTCAAGGCGTTCGACAACGTCTGCCTGCACCGGCAGTCGCAGGTGGCGACGGGGTGCGGCACCGCGAAACGATTCACCTGCCCCTACCACTCATGGACCTACGACAACACCGGGCGATTGGTTTCAGTGCCCGGCCGCGAAGGCTTCCCGGAGGTGGCCCCCAAGTCCGACGGTTTGACCGAACTGCCGGCCACCGAGTTCGCCGGGTTCCTCTGGGTGTCGCTTGATCCCGGCACCCCCCTGGACGTGGCAGCGCACCTCGGGGAGCTTGCCGACGAGCTCGACTCGTGGGGCATCGGGCGGTGGTCTCCGCTGGGCGAGAAGGTGCTCGACTCCCCGATTAACTGGAAACTGGCCGTCGACACGTTCGCGGAGAACTACCACTTCGCCACGGTGCACAAGCAGACCTTCGCCACCATCGCCCGCAGCAACTGCACGGTCTTTGATTCGTACGGCCCGCATCACCGGCTGATCTTTCCGCTCAACGCGATCCTCGAGCTGGACAGACTTAGATCGGGCCCTCGAGGAGCAGTGGGATCCGTTCCACTACATGGTGGTGATCTATGCGCTGTTCCCCAACATCGTGCTGTCGGTGACGATCGCCAACGGCGAGCTGTTCCGGATCTACCCCGGAGACCGGCCCGGTCGATCCATCACCGTTCACCAGAACTCGACACCGCTGGACCTCTCCGACGAGTCCGTCGCCGCCGGCGCGCAAGCCGTCTTCGACTACGCGCATGCCACCGTGCGCGACGAGGACTACCGCCTAGTTGCGGGACTGCAGGCCAACCTCGAGTCGGGCGCCCGCGATCAACTGGTGTTCGGACGCAACGAGCCGGGGCTTCAGCATCGCCACATCACCTGGGAGCAGGCTCTGCCTCGTCCTGCGACAACACACCGATGAGATCATCGAGAAGCGTTGCGAGCATTCCGTTTTGGTCGGGCAGCACCTTCGTCAACAATTCGCGCGCCTGGTCGCGACGACCCGCGGCCACCAACGGCACCAGCTGATCCACCGCGGTCTGCAGATCCAGATCGGGCGGTTCGATGTTTGCGACGGTGGTGGTCAGCACCTCGACCAGTTCCCAGTCCCGATACAGTGCGAGCGAACGCTCGTTGAACGCGAAGGCGGTCACCGGTTCACCCCGCAGCGTTCCGCGGTAGCGGTACGGGCCTTCCATGTATTCGATCGGCAGCCCGTGCGCCGGGGCCGGCACCAGCGGCTCGCCGACGACGTCCAGTTGCAGTGTGTCGCAGGTGATCCGGTGACGATCAGGCATGTACCGGGCCGCAGCGGGCGGGCGCACCAGGGGCCGTATCGAATTCGGCCACTTCACGTAGCTGCTGATCGTCACCTCGACGTCCTCGGCGCATTCGGGCGGGACGGCCGGGTCGGGGTAACTCACGGTCACGCCGGTAAACGGCTGCAGCGCATTGCCGTTCGTGCGGTCGAACTGGCGCCAGATGCTCATGTCGACACCGTTGTCGAAATGGAGGGTGCGCCATTCGTGCGAGCGGGCCCGCGGGTCTCCCCCGGTCCCGCCGCCGCCGACGTATTTCGGAAACCACTGCCGGTCGATGTGCCCGGCGGTGCCGCTGACCTCCTCGACCGACTCGCCCCAGCGCAGGGTTCCGGTCATCGCCATTCCGGTCTGGAAGTAGGAGTAGGTGTCGGGCTGGCCGAAGCAGGCCATCTTGCCGTTGTAGGTTGACGCGCCCACCGGTGCCGGTGCGCGCGTTGGTGTTACGGCCAACTCCAGTTGCATGGACCGACCGGAGTGGTCCTCGCCGACGAGGTTGACGGTATAGGTGTAGGGCAGCAGTTCCCCGTCGGCGTCGCGGCTAGCGATCCACGACGCGGTGCCGGCGCTGCTTTGGTAACTGATGTCCAGGTACCCGGTGGCCATGGTCAGCTTGCGCCGCGCGCCCGGCTTCATGTTGGCCGGTGGCATGTCGTAGTCGGTGTAGGTGCCGTAGTCGCCGGTGTCCAGGTCGAAGAGCGCCAAGGTGTAGAAGTCCGCGACGACGGTTCCGCCGGGCTGGTTCTTGTTGAAGATCGTCAGGAAGGCAAAAGACCGGCCTGTCGCGGCCGCGTCGAGTTGTCCGGCGATAAACCAGGTGTCGGACTCCTGGTCGGGGTGTTCGCCTTCGGCGGCGGGAAACTCCAGCTGACGGTCCCCGGGCACCAGCTGGAAAGGGTAAGTGCGCCAATTCATATCAAGCCTCATGTCCGTCGGGAACGCCGACTGCGGGCGATTGATCGTCACGAACCGAACGGCGCCGGCCGCGGCTGCCAGGGGTTCGTCGCTCACGGTGTCGGCTTCCAATCGTTCTTTTTTGCTATGTTAGCAGCAATAGCGAAGTTACGGCCCTAGGGGTACTTGCCCAATGACGGAAAATCACCGCTCCTATGACGAACTGTTCATTGGGGGGCACTGGCGCAAGCCGGCCAACCCGCAACAGCTCGCGGTCATCTCCCCGCACTCCGAAGAGCCGGTCGGCCACGTGCAGCTGGCCGGTCTCGAAGATGTCGACGCGGCCGTTGCTGCCGCTCGGCAGGCTTTCGACCGCGGCCCATGGCCGCGGATGGACCCGCAAGAGCGGATGAGCAAGATCGAGGAGCTGGCCGCCGTCTATGCCGGGCACATCGACGAGATGGCCGATCTGATCACCGCGGAGATGGGTTCTCCGCGCAGCTTCAGCAGGCTGGGTCAGGCGGCCGGTCCGGCTTCAATGATGCATCTGACGCTGGCGGTCGCTCGCGAGTTTCCGTGGGTGGAACGTCGCCAGGGTGTGCTCGGCCAAGCGCACCTGCGCCGGGTCCCGGTGGGCGTGGTCGGTGCGATCGTGCCGTGGAACGTGCCGCAATGCCTGATCATGCCCAAGCTGATTCCCGCGCTCATCGCCGGTTGCGCGGTCATCATCAAGCCGGCGCCCGAAACACCACTGGACGCTTTGTGGTTGGCCGAGATGATCGAACAGGTCGGCCTGCCCGAAGGGGTCGTGTCGGTGTTGCCCGGCGGGCCGGACGTCGGCGAGGCGCTGGTGCGCCATCCCGGTGTGGACAAAATCGCCTTCACCGGTTCCAGTGCCGCCGGGCGCCGGATCGCCGCACTCTGCGGAGAGCAGCTCAAGCGGGTGAGTCTGGAGCTGGGCGGCAAGTCGGCGGCGATCATTCTCGACGACGCCGATGTCGGCAAGACCGTGGCCGGGTTGAAGATGGCCAGCCTGATGAACAACGGCCAGGCCTGCGTCGCACAGACCCGCATCCTGGTCAGCGAACGCCGCCATGATGAGGTCGTCGACGCGCTGGCCGAGATGATGTCGGGCTTGCGCGTCGGAGATCCCGCGGACGAGACGACCGACATCGGACCCCTTGTGGCGCAACGACAACAACGTCGGGTGCAGGACTTCATCCGGTCCGGGCAGCAGGAAGGCGCCCGCGTGGTGCTCGGTGGTCAGGACAGTCCGGCCGAGCGCGGCTGGTATGTGCGCCCGACGCTGTTCGCCGACGCCACCAATGACATGCGCATCGCACGCGAGGAGATCTTCGGCCCGGTCTTGACCGTTTTGCGCTATACCGACGAGGACGACGCGGTCCGGATCGCCAACGACAGCGACTACGGCCTGGCCGGTTCGGTCTGGACCGCCGACACGGCCCGCGGCCTACAGATCGCTGCCGGTGTGCGCACCGGAACCTACGGCATCAATATGTACATGCTCGACATCAGCAGCCCGTTCGGCGGCTTCAAGCAATCGGGCATCGGACGCGAGTTCGGGCCCGAGGGGCTCGACGAGTATGTCGAGTTGCAGTCAGTGGTATGCAACGGGAAGATGCCGCCGCTGTGACAATGGGGGCCTGCCAACCTTCCCCTCACCGCGAAAAAGCGACAGGGTCATCACACCTGTGCTTACCCTCCTTCAATGCAGTGGAAGAAAGCCGTTGTTGCTGGAGCGGCGGTGGTTCTCACAGGTTGCGGTGGGTCAAGCCAGCAAGCGGCGGTGACGCTGACGTCCACCCTGGAAATCACGAAAACAGTTACGGTGACCGGTCCGCCGCCGCCATCCGCCCCAAAAACACTCATCGAAACCGATGGCACGTATCGGGTCGGCATCGATATCTTGCCGGGCACCTATCACTCCGGCGGTCCCAGCCCCACCGGAGAATCCGATTGCTATTGGGCGAGGCTCAGAAGTCTCAATCCAGGCGACATCATCACCAACAACATCAGCAACGGTCCGCAGGTGGTCATGATCCAGCCAAGTGACATGGCGTTTTTGACGCGTAGCTGCCAGACCTGGCAGAAAGCCGATTGACCAAAGAGGCGAAGCGCCGGTCCCGTCACCCCTCAGAACGGGGCAGCTGCAGGGTGAGCTCGACCGGGCAGCAAAGCTGGCCGTGCTGGTTCGTCACTTCAATCTGGATGTCGACGAGGTAGCGCGGCGGGTCGACTGAGGTGTCACACCGCTTGGCCACCGCCCGCCCCCGGCCGACCATGGTGTCGCCGGCATAGACCGAGCCGGCCAGTCGCAACGAGCGGCGCACTACGCGACTGCCCGGGCCGGCCCAATCGGTCGCCACGCGGTCGGCGAATCCGGCGAGGTGCATGGTGTTGACGTAAATCGTTGGGTTGCCCTGGCTTTGGGCGTAGACGGGATCGAAATGGCCGGGAAAATAGTCCCACGTTGCTCCGGCGTTCTCCACGACGCGTTGGTAAGTGATCTGGTCGACCACTTCCGGTAGCTCGACCGGAACGTCGATTTCGTTCCAGTCCAGATCCTCACCGGTCACGACGCTGCCGCAGGGGTGAAGCGGAACAACGTGTTTCGGTTCCTGGCGACTACCGTGCCGTCGTGGCGGCGAAAGGTCTCAAGCGTTTGAATGAAGTGACCGACACCCAGGCGGGTCTTCTTCTCGGGCGACACCGACACCAGTTCCTCGACCACGGTCAGCAGATCGCCCTCGACGATGGGCTCAAGGAACTCAACATCGTTGGCCGCGTTGATGAATGTCGTGCCCGGCAGCGGCACCCGCAACACCAAGCCCGCCGGCCTGGCGCTTCCTTGCTGGGGCGGCTGCCACGGCGGAGGTATCAGCCATCCCATCAACAGAGCCGGCGGGGCCAGCAGACCGCCCCATCGCTGCCGAGCATATTCGGCGTCCCAATACGAGCGATTGCCGTCGTGGACCATCGCGGCGAACAACTGGATGCGCGCGCCACTGACGGCCGTCGCCGCGGTTCGCGGTTCGCTCGCTGCGCCGACCATCCGCAGCGCATCTTCGTAGGTACCGAAAGCCAGCTGGTAGCTCAGGTCCCGCTCCACGTATCGCTACCGCTTACATGACAAGCGGGTGCCGGCTGGGCACCGAATCCCACGCGAGTTCACGGGACGTGTAGTACCAGCCGCCGCGCTCGTAGATCAACTCGTCGCGGAATGTCCCGGTGGCCCGCAGCGAGGTATCGCCGAACATGGCGCCGTACAGCACGGCGACACAGCGCTGGATGGCGTGCACGCCGTCGACTTGGATCTCGTGATCGAGGCAGACCAGACGCTGGTTATCGCCGCCGTCGAATGCCATGCGGAGATCGGTGAACACGTCGTGGTCGCGGATGTAGGTGGCCCCGGAGTGGCGGAAGGTGGCGATCCAGGCGTCGCGGTCGCCGTCGGAGTAGGCGCGGTTGTGCCGGGCGTTCAGATTCAGGATGGCGGCTCGGGCCGTTGCGGCGGCGAGCATCTGTTGTTCCTGATAGCTCAAGTTGGTCATCTGTGCTCCTCAGCCTCTGTGGAAAAGGGACGGCGGATAAGGGGACGAGCGAACGATTATCGTAACGATAACTTAACCTAACGTCTCCTACGTAACATTGGCGTAACTTAGCGGCTAACGATGTATCCGTGTCGTTCGCGATCCCACGCCCCAGGACTGAGTCCCCGGCTGCGCAAGAGGTCTTTGCGAATCCGTCCGATCACGTTCTTGGGGAGTTCGTCGAGGGTCTCGACGAACCGGGGCACGCAGAAGTACGGCATGCGCGCGGCACAGAAGTCGAGCAACTCCGCGCAATCCAGCGCAGCTCCGGAACGCAACGTGACGATCAGCAAGATGTCGTCCTCACCCAACTGACTGGGCACGCCCACGGCCGCGGCCTCCAGCACGGCCGGGTGGCGCATGACCACCGTCTCCACTTCCACCGACGACACGTTCTCGCCGCGCCTGCGCAGGGCATCCTTGATCCGGTCGACGTAGGTCAGGTTGTGATCGCTATCGAGTTTTCCTAGGTCGCCGGTGCGAAACCACTCCTGGTGCGGCTCGACCTGTGCACCCTGACTGACCCCCTGACTCACATAGCCCTCGCTCATCACGTGCGGGTACCTGGGCCGGCAGGCGATTTCGCCAACGGCTCCGGCCGGGAGCGGATTGCCGTCGGCGTCGACGATGCGCACGTCGAAATTCGGGTTCGGCCGGCCCGACGTTCCGGGAACACCCTCGTCTGCCACCCCTTTGACGGCGATTGGGAAGGCCTCCGTCATCCCGTACATGGTGACGATCTTGCAGCCGTACCGCTTTTCGATCTCGTGGTAGGAGGTCGCTTCGATGGGCGCCGCGGAGATGAACCGCAGCGGCAGCTGTGCGTCGCGCGGATCCGCGGGCAGGTTCTGCAACATCGACACCATAGCGCCGGCGCCGGCGAAGCCGACGGCACTGCGGGCACGCACGTCGTCCCACACTTCGCCGGGATGAAAAGCGCCGGCGAGCGCGGTTGTCCCGGCGACCAGCATCGGGGCCAGCACGCTCGGCGCCGCGCTCAGATGGAACAGGGGCATCGCGGTCCACAGCACCTCGCCCGGGCCGAATTGCCAGGCCGACGCGACCGTGGCGGCCACCGAGAACAGGTAGTGCCATGTGGTGGCAACCGCCTTCGACGGCCCAGTGGTGCCCGACGTGAAGAACAGGCACCCCACGTCCTCGGCCGCCAGGGAGCCGTCCGGCACCCCACCCGGGCGCATCAGCGTGTCGGTGAGCGAATCACCTTGCACCAGAACGTCAGTCACGGTGTCCAATTGGCCGGCAACCTCATCGACGCGGGGTCGTCGCTCGGCGTCGGTGAGGATCACCTTGGCTCGCGACAACCGAAGGGTGTGCAGCAGGAAGTCGCCTTTGTTTGCGGCGTTCACCGCCGCGCTCAGCGCGCCAATGCGAGCCGCGCCCAGCCAGAAGTAGACCCATTCCGGACAGGTGGCGGTGAACAGCGCCACGCAGTCACCGCGCCCAACACCCAAGTCAGCCAAGATGTTCGCCGCCGCGCAGGACCGCTGCCGCATCTGTTCGAAGCTCACCTCGACACCGGCGATCGCCATCATCGCGCGATCGGGGTACTGCTCGGCCCGCCGATCCAGCACAGCGGGCACGGTGAAACGGTCGACACCGAAATCGGACGGGCCGAGGGGTCCGCTCCGGTCAGCGCACATCAGCGTTCCAGTCAGGCCCCAGCGGCGGCCGGATCCGGCTCACCCCCGGCGGTGTAGCCGAAGTCGGTGGCCGAGGGCTCGGTGCCCGGGTAGAAGCGGTGCGCCCAGCGGCGAAGGGCGGCGTAATCGCGCGCCTCTTCGGGCGCCAGGTTCGGCTTCTCCAGGTACTTCATGTTCTCCCAGGTGAAGAAGTCTTGTTTGATGACTTCTTGCTGCAGCGCAAGGAACTTGGCGGCGCGGCCGGTGGGCACGTCGCCGTCGTCGCCGGGCTCACGGATGGATGCCTGGGTGTAGAAGTAGTCGGTGTAGTCCTCGTCGACGGGCGTTTGTCCGGTGACCTCGATGGTGGCCACCAGCTCACTGGGGAATCGGACGATGCCCAGGCCCAGCGAGTAGTTGTCGTAAACGATCTTGGCGTCGACCGGTCCGTCGGGCGTCAACCAGGTCGTCGCGCGACCGCCGCCGAAATGCGCGCTGACCGTGGCGTGCAGGTGATAGCCGGACACCTCGAACGACGTGGTGTTCGCCGGGTTGGCGGCTTTGTGCACGTATTGGACGTGGTACGGGTCGGCGGCGTTCTCGATGATCATCTGCGCGTGCACCTTGACCCGGTTGAGCATCCGGCTGTGCGGGTGCAGCGGGTAGTACTCGTCGGTTTCCAGCTCGGGCAGTACCGGCGGCTGCCAGTACGGCGCCCGGCCGTGCCGCTCGTGCCACACTACGATGAAGCCGTACCACTCCGCGGTCGGATAGGTGCGGATGCGCACGTTGGTCTTACAGCCGATCTTGCTGTACGGAATGAGGGCGTTGGTGCCATCGCCCCGCCACCGCCAGCCGTGCCAGGGGCAGACGATGTTCTCGCCTTCCACCTCGCCGCCGACGGCCATGTTGGCGCCGAGGTGCTGACAGTAGGCGTCCATCACGTGCACCTGGCCGGATTGGGTGCGGAATATCACCAGTTCCTCGCCGAAGTAGTGCGCGCGCTTCACTTCGCCGACGGCCAGGTCCGATGCGAAGCAGACGATGAACCATCCCGTCGGGTAGCGATATTTCGACAGCGCGATGCCCGATCCGAACTCTTGGTCCGACGGATCCACGCTCGAATCTGAAGCCGAGTCCGAAATCGTACTAGTCACGAGCACTCCGATTCCCACGCGGCCGAGCACAACTGGGCCGCCCTTAAACTCACCGCGGTTCGACGGCTAGCTCTATTTTTACTATCTTAAGCATTGAACGTCAACGCGGCACGTTCGGTTGCCGTGTTGTGTCTGGCAGGAGTGAGGCTACCGATGACCGCTGTGGCAGTGGATCTGTCCGATTTCACTTTGTGGCGCAATGGTTTTCCCGATGAATTGTTTACCGAATTGCGGAGCGCCAGGCCACTTTTCCGGCATGAGGTCACGCCCGGCGTCGCTGAGTTGTTTTCCGGAGGGCTCCAACGTGACTTCTGGGTGACCACCAAGCACCGGCACGCGGTACGCCTGCACCGCGACGTTGACTCCTTCACCGCGGTGGACGGCCCGCTGATCCAGCCGGTCGGCTTGTTCGCCTCCTACCCGACGATCATCAACATGGACCCGCCGGGACTGAACAAGCGCCGCAAGCTCATCTCCAACGCGTTCAACCCGCGCGCGATCGCCAAGCTCGAAGACGGCATCCGGGCGCGCGCGGCGGGGATGATCGACCGCCTGCTGGCCAACCGTGGCGGGGACTGGATCGAGGATGTCGCCGACGCGCTGCCGATGACGGTCATCGGCGACATCATCGGCATACCGGAATCCGATCGGCCGGAGATCTTCGACGTCCTCGACCGCATCCTCACGGCCCGCTCACCCGAAGCGCAGCTGAGCCGGCAGGACGAAATCGATCTGTACACCAAGATCTTCGGCTACGCGATGGAGCTCACTGCGGAAAAGCGGCGCAATCCTGCCGACGACATCTGGAGCACGCTGGCGTCGGCGGTCATCACCGGTGAAGACGGTGAGCAGTTCAGTCTGCCCACCAACGAACTCGAGTTCTTCTTCTTCGTGCTCACCTTCGCAGGCAGCGACACCACCAAGAACGCGCTGGCCATCGGGCTGCAGGCGTTCGTCGCGAACCCCGAGCAGATCGAACGGTACCGCGGCGAGGAAGCGCTGCGGGCCAGCGCCGTCGAGGAGGTGCTGCGCTGGGCGTCCCCGGTGGCGTACTGGACGCGCACCGCCAAGGTCGACGTCGAGATGGACGGCCAGCACATACCGCAGGGCGATCGGGTGGTGTCGATGCTGCGTTCGGCCAACCGGGACGAGGAGGTCTTCGATTCGCCGTTCACCTTCGACATCGGTCGTCACCCCAACCCGCACGTGGCTTTCGGCGGCGGGGGTCCACACCACTGCCTGGGCGCAATGCTGGCGCGTGCGGAACTTCGCGCGGCGTTCGACGAACTGCTGCTGCGATGCGACGACATCCAACTCGGTGCGGCCAAAGTGACTTATCCGAACCTGACCACCAACATGTCCATCTACGACGAGATGGCGATATCGCTGACTGAGCGCTGAGCGGTCAGTGCGTGCCGGGCGCCGGCGTGGTTCCGAATGCGGCGAACACTGCCAACGGGTCCAGGTAGTCGCGCCAGTGCGTGATCTTGCGGTCCTTGACCGTGATTACCGAGATGAATCGGTTGACATACGGCGCACCGCTGCTCACCACCGTGCCGTGCATGGTGTACTCGAGAACCACGACGGACTTCTCGGGGTCGTAATAGCGGTACACGTCGCTGCTGCCGCTCTGAACGATCGACTCCCCGTAATTGGAGTACAGCTCGGCCAGCGCTTCGCGCCCAACGATTTTGCGCGGGTAGTCCGGGACGGTGATGATGTACTCGACCACCACAGCCTCGGCATGCATGTCAAAGAAATCGGTCCCATCGACCAGGCCCTTCAGGGCCTCGGCGACGACCTCGAAATAGGGCCGCATCGCCGCGTACTTCGTCATGTCTCGGGATGTCATGGCGCGAGGCGGGCCCTTTTGCGTCAGTCGATTAGCCGCAGCGCGGCCTTGGGACACTGATCCACCGCGGCGCGCACATCGATCTCCCGGTCTGCAGGTACCTCACCCTCCGCGATCTGCACGACGTCGGCGTCGCCCAGTTCGAATATGTCCTGCGCGATCGATTCGCAGAAGCCGTTGGCCTCACACAAGTTCTCGTCGACGGTTACGCGCATCAGCTGCTCCCTTCTAGGCGCCCTTGGGTCGGGTCCCGATGACCCCGCCGGCTGCAAGGCGTGCCAGTTCGTCGTCGGTCAGCCCGCACCGATCGCTCAGCACCTCTTCATTGTGCTCGCCGAGGGTCGGCGGCGGCCGATGCAGCCACCTACGCTGGCCGGCCAGCTGGGCGAACGGCGGGCAGGGATACAGTCCCGCCCCGGTCCTGGGGTGGTCGAGCTCCTCGAAGAATCCTCGATCGCGCAGTTGCGGATTCTCGGTGACCAGCGACGGCGATACCACCGGCGCGGCGGGAATGCCCGCCGCCGGCAAGCCGTTCCACCACGGTTTCAAGAGACTGCCCGGCGAACCAGTCGTGCAACCGGCGATCGATCTCGTCGGCCCGTTCTCGCCGCCCGACGACGCCTGCCATGCCCTCGTCGCACCACGAGGGTCGATCCATCAGATCGACCAGCGCACACCACTGCTGGTCGTCGCGCACGGTCACCGCGATCCAATCGTCGCCCGGGCCGGCGCACCGATAAAGGTTCTGGATGGCCCAGCCCTGACCGCGGTTACCCCGCCGGCTCAGCGTCGTTCCGAAGACCTCGGATTCGATCGGCTGGATTGCGGTGACGTTCAACACCGTTTCGATCATCGGCAGCTCGACCTGCTGGCCTACGCCGGTGCGCTCGGCGAAGTTCAGCGCGGCCAGCACCGCGAATGCGGCGTGGACGCCGGCCAGCGGATCGCAGGCTCCGCGCGGCGTCACCGGCGGATCGTCCGGCAATCCGGTTACCCAGGCCAGGCCCGCGATCTGTTCCATGGTGGGGGCGAATCCAACCCGCTCGCGCCAGGGACCGTCCAGCCCGAACGCCGGCATCCGCGCGACGACGAGCTTGGGGTTGATTTTTAGCAGCACCTCGGCAGTGAGCCCAAAGTGGTCCATCACCCGGGGTGAAAAATTCTCGATCACGACGTCGGCGCCGGCCGCCAGCTGCGTGAACAGGCGACGGCCGTCATCGGAGCCCAAATCCAGTGTGACCGAACGTTTGTTGGTGTTCATCGCGTGGAACACCCAGCCGTACTCCCACCAGTCGTCGACATCTTTGCGCATGCCGCCGGAGTAACGAATGCCGTCGGGCCGCTGGATGGACTCCACCTTGATGACGTCGGCACCGAACGCGGCCAGCAGGTGGGTGGCGGCGGGGCCGGCCCAGAAGGCCGTCAAATCGACGATTCGAAGGCCCTCGAGCGGCAATCCGTCAGACCTCGGCTTGGGATCGAGTTCGCGCTTCTGCCAAGGCGATTCATCGTCAGCCGCGCCGAGAGCCGCAGTCGGGCGCACCGGCGCGGGCGCGCACTCCGACATCAGCCAGGGCGGGCGGGGCTGATGAAAACCGGCGGGGTTGCGGACGAACACCCCGCGCTCGGTCGTGTATTCCATGTCGCGGATCGTGGCGCCGTTGCCCAGCGGCGCGATCGGCAACCGGAACAGTTGACCGAGCTCGACGATCTCCTCGACGGTTCTTTCGGCCATCCAGGGACCGATGTTCTCGCGGATGAAGTCGCGGTAGTCCCACCGACCGATCTGAAACCGCAGCTGTTCAATCTCTCCGAGCTCCGGGCACTCGACCATCGCCACGAAGTCGAGCCACTGCTGACCGGTGACCATGGTGATCCCGACGTAGCCGTCCTTGGCGGGTTCGATCGACGGAACTTCGAGAGTGCGGCGGATCGGCGGCACCTGCAGCAGCTGGGAGTGCAGCCACTCGCTGCTCTGCATCGTGGTGATCGCTTCGAGCATGGAGAGATCGAGATGCTCACCCGGCCCGCCGTGCTCGACGCGGCGGCGCACGGCCAGCGCGCCGAACGCGGCGAACACACCGCCCATGTACTCCCCCAGATCGCCTCCGATCGCGATGGGCGGCCCGGCCGGGTCACCGCGAAACCCGGGTGAGCCCGCCCAGGCTTGCAGCGTGAACTCGCTGGCGGCACGGTCGGCGTAGGGGCCGGTCCAGCCGAAGTCGGAGATGGTGACGATGACCGCTTGCGGTGAATCGGCCAGCAGCCGCTGCGGATCAATGCCCAGTGCTGCCGCCTGCGACCGGCCGGCGGTGACGACCACGACGTCGGCGGCGGCCAGCAAGGCGCGAAACCGTGCCGAATCTCCAGCGTCCGGCGCAAATGTCATGCTGCGCTTGCCCGCGTTGAGGTAGCTGAAGAACGGCGACGCGTCATTCGGTACCGGCGAGCAACTGGCCGAGTACTGGCGCAGCGAATCCCCTTGCGGCGGTTCGATTTTGCAGACTTCTGCTCCAGCGTCAAGCAACAGCTTCCCGCAGTAACTGCCGGCTATCCGGTCACTGATCTCGACGACCCGCAACTCGTGCAGCGGTGTCGGGCGGCTGTCGGGCCCCGGGCTCACGATGGACTCACGTTGCAAGAGCATAGTTCGATATCGGCTTAAGCTGAGGCTCACGTCTGCCTCACGTTGGCCTCACGTTGGAAGAGCATAGTTCGATAGCCGCCGAAGCAGAGCGGCTATTTATGCCATTACTGCTAAAATAGCTAAGCCAGTCGAGTACGCGAAGCTGCGCGCTCTCTCCTGCTGCTTGTTACGAGGACCGGATGACCGCCCTGGGTATTGGCCCCGACGCCCGTCGCCGGTTGTCGGCGCCGAGGATCGCCGAAATCGTCGCCGATGAGCTGCGCCGTCAGATCATCGACGGCGAGCTGGCCGACGGGGACCTGTTGCCGCGCCAGGAGGTGCTGGTCGAACAGTTCAACGTGAGCCTGGTCTCGTTGCGCGAGGCGCTGCGGATCTTGGAGACCGAGGGCTTGGTTTCGGTCCGGCGCGGCAACCGGGGTGGCGCCGTCGTGCACGCGCCGGCCAAGACCAGCACCGCCTACATGCTTGGTTTGCTGTTGCAGAGCGAGTCGGTCGAGGTCGCCGACCTGGGCTTTGCGTTGCAGGAGCTCGAGCCGGCCTGCGCCGCACTGGCGGCCCGGCGGCCCGACCGGGCGGACACCTTGGTGCCGGAGCTCAAGAAAGTCAACGACGCCATGGCCGAGCACCTCGAAGACGGACGGCGCTTCACCGAAATCGGCCGTGAATTCCACAATCTCGTCGTTCAGGGTTGCGGCAACCACACCATCATCGCGGTCGTCGGCAGCCTGGAGACGCTGTGGACCAGCCACGAACGACAGTGGGCCGACGAGAGCTCGGCG
This sequence comes from uncultured Actinomycetota bacterium, assembly GCA_963708995.1. Classification (GTDB taxonomy): domain Bacteria; phylum Actinomycetota; class Actinomycetes; order Mycobacteriales; family Mycobacteriaceae; genus Mycobacterium. The sequence continues at coordinate 176,004 of CAVPUR010000015.1, read as the reverse complement.
CGCGGTACCTACCCCTCGCTGGCCCAGCGCCGCGCGGCGCTCAACACGCACATCAAGCTGGCCGAAACGATCGCCGAGGGTGACGTCGACCGGGCCCGCCGCATCGCCGGCCGCCACCTCGCCGATACGCAGACCTACGTGCTGAACGGGCGACCCGACCAACGGATCTACGCGCTTTCGCCGCAAGCGTTATCGCGCCCGCGGGACATCCGGCACTCCTGAGAGGATTCCTGCAACATCCATGCGAACCGCATTGGTCACCGGCGGCAGCGGCGGGATCGGAAAAGGATGTGGCCGCAAGCTGGCTGAGCTGGGCTACGACGTGGTGCTCGCGGCACGACGCGAAGGCCCGTTGCGCGCGGCCGCCGAGGAGATCGGTGCGCGCCACATCGTCGCCGATGCCTCCGACCCGGCCGGATTCGCGGATGCGATAACCGAACTCGAGCTGATCGACCTGGTTGTTCATGCGGCCGGCACGCTCGGCGGAACCTACGCGCGCAAGCAGACATTCGAGCAGTGGCAGGCGATCATGTCGGCCAATCTGGATTCGTGCTTCGTGGTGACCTCCGCCGTGCTACCCCGGATGCGTGCGGGCTCGCGACTGGTGTTCATCTCGTCGTCGGCGGCACACGAGCCGATGATGGCCCGGACCGCTTACTCGGCATCCAAGGCCGGCATGAACGCGTTTGCCCGCGCCTTGGCGCTCGAAGTCGACCGCGACGGGATCGCGGTGCACATCGTGACGCCGGGACCGGTGGAAACCGAGATGCTGCAGGACGTCCCCTTCGAGATGTACGCCATCCAGGTTTCCGACGTCGCCGAGGCGGTCGCATGGCTGGACACCGTCGACCCCTCGGTGGACCTGCCGGAGATCCGGCTGAGTGCCGTCCAGCGCGGTCCGTTCGCGCGGTCGCCGGTCGTTCCCACCGAGGCGCGCCGCCGTAACGCGCTCAGTTCTCCGAAAAACTCGGGAACGCTTTGATCACCGACTCACCGAATTCGGCAAGCGAATCCGGGACGGCGAAATCGGCGAACCACACGTAGAAACGCTCCACCCGCTGCGCTGCCAGGCCGTTGAAGTGCGCGATCAGCTCTTCGGCATCGCCACAGACCAACCCCGGCCCCAGGTGACCGAATCGCCGGGTGCTCACGTCTCGGACCTTGTTCGGGTCGCTGCCCGACCTGGCGAAGCCCACCATCTGCTGAATCGAGATCCGGGCGCTTCCCGCCGCCGAAGCCAGCTTGGGCAACCGGTCGAGGTGATTCGCCTGCAGATTCCACCAATCCGCGTAGCTACGAACGAGTTCCATCATGCGGGGTCCGCTGCCACCCAGAACCAGCGGTATCGGATGCGTTCGTTTCGGTAGCTGAGTTGCGGGCGCGTCCTCGCCGCTGTCACCCCAGTACTGCCTGATCAGAGCCAGGTGACGGCCGAGCTGCTCGACCCTGGCCACCGCATCCTGCTGACCGACATCGAATCTGGTGAACTCGGCGGGCCAGGAGCCCGAACCGAGGCCGAGCTCGAATCGGCCCTCCGACGCATCCGACAGGGTGACGGCTTGTTTCGCGAGCACGGCGGGATGTCGAAAAGCGTCGCACAGGACAAGGTGGCCGATCCGCAGCCGCTGCGTCTTGGCCGCCACCCACGTCGCAATGCCCATTGCCTCCCAAATACTTTCGCCGGGCAGCCCGGGAGCCTCGAGGTGATCGATGAAGGCAATTCCGTCGAAGCCACTGTCCTCGGCATGGCGTGCCCGCTCCGTGATGTCGGCGACCGACAACCGCACCTGCGGCAGGAACAGAAACCACTCGACCATGCGCCCACCTAGGTGTTCTCGTGCGATTGCAACAGGGGGGCTAGTTTACTATCTTTATTATGTTAGGGGTCTTATGGATGTTGGACTGAATGCTGAGCAGCTGTCGCTGCGTGCCACCGTGCGTGACATCCTACGCACCGAGTGCCCGCCCGACGCCGCCCGCCAAGCTCTGACGGATCCGGAGCGCTGGCGCGCTCTCTGGAAGACGGTCGTCGACCTGGGCTGGACAGAACTCGCCACACCTGAGGCCGGCGACTACGGACCCGTCGAGCTGGCCGTGGTCCTCGAGGAATGCGGCGCGGCCCTCGCACCCATCCCGTTGCTCAGCAGCATCGGTCTGGCCGCGGGCGCGTTGCGCGGCAGTGGTCTTGACTCGGTGCTTGCCGACATCGCCGGCGGTGTGGTCGCCACCCTGGCGGTCCACTCCCCCGGTTACCGGCTGCCCGGGCCGACGATGACGCTGCAAGACGGACGGCTACGCGGACGCGCGGTCGCGGTCCCCAACCTGTCGCGCGCCGAGCTGATCGTCACGCTGGCACAAGAGGGCCACGATGGCGACAGGCTGGTGGCCGCGGTCGCACGCTGCGGCGAGGCACCCGGGCGTGAGCATCCACGGCTCCGGTTCGCTGAGTCCGACTGACCCCGCACAACCGGTGGCCGACGTCGACATCGACACCGAACCGTTGGCCGTCGCCCCCTTGACCAGTGGGGGCATCGAGTCTGCGCTGAGCGCACCGCTGGTGGCCGCGGCCGCCGACCTGGTCGGCGTGGCCGGCGCGGCCCTGAACCGCTCCGTCGAGCACGCGAAGTCGCGGCGCCAGTTCGGCGCTCCGATCGGCGCATTCCAGGGGATCAAACACGCACTGGCCGACAACTACGTCGGCCTGGAACGAGCCCGCAGCCTCACCTATGCGGCGGCGGCCCTGTTGGGCGATCCGAGCGCGCCACCCGCCGATGTCTGGACCGCCGCGGCGCTGGCCAAAGCGGCGGCCGGCGAGGCGGCGGCCAGTTGTGCGCGCACGGCGGTCCAGGTGCACGGCGCCCTCGCGCAGACCTGGGAGCACGACGCTCACCTTTACGTCAGGCACGCCTGGCAGGGCGCCGCGATGCTAGGCGACAGCCGCAGCCTGTACCACGAGGTGGGCCGGCGGTTCTGCGGAGGCGCCGCGTGAGCGCAGTGGTCGAGGAATTCGGCGCGTGGTTGGCAGAGTTCCTGCCCGACGACTACTACGAGAACTTTCGGCAGTACCGCTGGGACCTGCCGTTGCGACGCGATTACCAGCGCGCCGCCTTTGAGGCTGGATGGCTACAACCGACCTGGCCCCGCGAGCATGGCGGTCGGTCGCTGGGCCTGCGCGACGCGATGGAAGTGCGGATCGAGGCCGCGCTGCGCTCCGCGCCCAAGCTGCCCAACATTCAGGGTCCCGGCGTCGCGGCGCCGGGCATCCGTCAGTTCGGCACACCCGCCCAGATCGACCGCCTGCTGGTACCCGTGCTGCGCGGCGACGAATGGTGGGCTTTGGGCATGTCCGAGCCGGAAGCCGGGTCGGATTTCGCCGGTCTGCGCACGCGTGCCGAACGCGAGGGAGACGTATTTCGGGTCAACGGCCACAAGATCTGGACCACCCAGGCCCACGAGTCGCGGTGGTGCACCCTGTATGCCCGCACCGATCCGGATGCCCCGAAACACCGGGGTATCTCGTGCCTCATCCTCGATATGCACTCAGCCGGAGTAAAAGTCGAGCCCATCCGGATGGCCTCGATCTCCGACGAGACGTTCTGTGAGGTGTTCCTCGAAGACGTTGAGGTGCCGGCAGAAAACCTGTTGGGGCCACTCAACGGTGGGTGGAACGTCGCGTTGTCGTCGCTGCATCATGAACGCCAGATGATCTGGATCATGAACTGGGTCGAGATCAAGCGCGGACTCGACTCCGTCCGCGACGCCTCGGACACCAACTCGGACATCTACACCGAGCTCGGCTCGCTGCTCGCCGATGCCGAAGCGCTGCGGGCCACCGGGTACCGCGCGCTGGGCAATGAACTCGCGGGGCGGCCCAGCCCGGAAGCCGACACCATGAAGCTGCTTGGATCGGTTACCTTGCAGCGTGTTTGGGAACTCAGCGCTGCCGCCGCGGGCCCGCAGTCCGTTGGCGACCCGGATCTGCTTTTCGAACGCCAGGACGCGTTGGCCGCGACCATCTACGGCGGAACGTCGGAGGTGCAGCGCAACATCATCGCCGAGCGGCTGCTCGGGCTGCCGAAGGGATGACGACGATGGATTATGACCTCGGCGACGACGCCGGACAACTGCGAAACCACCTGCGCGAGCTGGTATCCAACCACATTCCGGCAGACTTCCTCGGCGCCTGCACCGAGAACCCGCAGGACCTCGCCACCACCGAAACGTTCTGCAAACTGCTGGCCGCCGAGGGGCTGCTGGCGCTGGCCTGGCCGAAAGAGCATGGCGGCGGCGGTGGTTCGGTCTGGCAGCAGACCGTGCTGCGCGAGGAAATGTGGGCCCAGCACGAACCCCGCGGTCCGCAGTACATGGGCATCAACTGGGTCGGCCCGGCGCTGATGCGTTACGGGACAGCCGAACAGAAGGCCAAGCACCTGGCGGCCATCGCCGCCGGGGACGTGATCTGGTGCCAAGGCTTCTCCGAGCCGGAGGCCGGGACCGACCTGGTGTCGTTGCGCACCCGCGCGGTGCCCGATGGGGACGGCTGGCGTATCAGCGGCCAGAAGGTGTGGACGTCGTACGCACAGATGGCGTCCTGGTGCGTATTGGCGGCCTGCACCGACCCCGGCGCGCCAAAACACAAGCGCCTCACGCTTTTTCTCATCCCGATGGACCGGCCCGGCTTCACCGTCCGGGGTATCCCGTCGATGCTGGGGCCCCATCACCTCAACGAGATGTTCTTGGATGACGTGCAGGCATTGCCCGGCGACGTCCTGGGCGAGGTCGGCGACGGGTGGCGGGTGATGCGCGAAGCCTTGGCATTCGAGCGGGTGGGCATCGCACGGTACGCCCGCTGCGAGTCACTGCTCGACCGGCTCCGCACCCAGCTCGGCGACGACTGGGAAAAGCTGCCGGAATCGATTCGTACCCGCTGGGTGCGCGCGCTCGTCGACCTACGGGTCGCCCGGCTGCTGGCCTACCGCGCCGTGTCGCTGCAGGACGATGCAGCCGCCGGTGCGGCGGCCAGCGCCGCCCGCATCGCCACCACGACGTGCGACCAGCAGGTCGCCGAGCTCCTTTTCGACGTGCTCGGCCCGACCGCGCTGGACAGCGGCACCTCCGCCCCGCTGCACGGGGCCATCGAAGACCATTGGCGTTACGCACAGGCGGCCACTGTGGCATCGGGCACCATTGAGGTGCAGAAAATGATGGTGGCACGAGACGTATTGGGAGAGCACCGGTGAAAACCGATTTGCCGCAAGACATTAGCGACTTCGCTGCTGTCGCGGCCCAGCGGCTGGCCCGGTTGGGCGGACCGCCGGCGGCGCTGCGCGCCGAGACCGACGACGGTATCCGGGAGTCGGCGCGCGCCGCCCTCGGTGAGCTCGGTGCGTTTGAGCTCGATGTCCGGTCGTCAGCCGACGACGCGCTGGCCGCCGCGGTGCTTTGCCAGGCCGCCGGCGCTACCGCGCTGCCCTATCCACTGGTGGAGGAACTGCTCGCGATCGACGGCGCGCGACTGGCCCTGGTCAATCCCGAAGCCCCGCGCATCGATCACGGCGATTTGGCCGGTGACTGGATCGCCGCGGACTTGGACGGCAATAGGTACCCGTTGCAGCCGATGTCGCGGACGAGCGCCAAACTGGGGCCGTTCCTGGTGCCGGCGACCCTGGGCGCACCCGAGGGAACCGTCCCGGCGACCGACGTTAACCTTCATCTCGTGCTGGGATCATGGCGGATTCTGGGAGCAATGCAGCAGTCGTTGCGGATCGTCACCGACCATGTGCGCGCTCGGATACAGTTCGGCAAGCCACTCGCCGACTTCCAGGCCGTCCGGTTCGCCGCCGCGGAGGCCGCCGTCGGGGTGCGCGGACTCCATGAACTAGCGAAGTACACGATTTGCCGCCCGGAATCAGTGCCGTTGCAGGTCCTTTCGGCTGATGCCCTCGTTCTTCGGCTCAAGGCCGCCGACACCGCACGGCAGGTGCTGCGCACCTCCCACCAGTTGCTTGGCGCGCTCGGGTTCTGCGATGAGTCCGACGTCAGCGTCCTCGACCGGCACACCCAGCCGCTGATCCGGTTGCCTCTGGGCAGCGAAGGGCTCGCATTGCGCCTGGTGTCCGGCGTGCCAGACGGCTCCCTGGAGACGCTATTCAGTGGGCCGGTATCGGCGTGAGCCGCGCCGGCGACGATGCAGAGCGAAGCGATGAGGAGGAGCGGCGCAGATGAGCACCGAACCCGTCGCCACTGCGGCGCCACCCAACCCGTTCGAAGACGGGATCCCGTTCGGGACCAAGCTTCAAGAGCTCGCCGAACAACGCCGGGACGACACGGCGGTGACCGTTGTCGCCCTGGACGGGACCGCGCAGTCGTTGACGTTCGGCGAACTCGACGCTCGCGCCAACCAGTGGGGGCGCGCACTGGCCGCCCGTGGCGCCGAGACGGGTTCCTATGTCGCACTGGCCATCCCGAATTCACAGCACTTGGTGCTCGCCACGCTGGGGTGCTGGAAGATCGGCGCAGTCCCCATTCCGATGCACTGGGATCTGCCCGAATGGGAGCGTGACCGGGTGCGCGCGGTGATCGACCCCGTCGTGGTCGTCGACGAAGAGAGCCGTTGGGAGTTGGACGCGCGCGCAACCGGCGAATCCGAAAGCCCATTGCCCACAGCAATTTCACCGACCGCAAACGGAATCTGCAGCAGCGGGTCGACGGGCGTGCCCAAGGTGATCCTCAACCTGGCGCCGTCGCTCTGGATCCCTCAGCAGGGCGAACCGTTCATGTCGAACTGGACGCCGGTAGCCCAGCCCCAGACGATCATGGTCCCCGCGCCGATGTATCACACCAACGGCTTCGCCACCTTTCTCATGCTGCTGGCCGGCGACCATCTGGTAATACTCGAAAAGTTCGACGCGGCACTGGTTTTGGACGTGATCGAACGCTATCGAATCACCAACTTCACGGCCACACCCACGATGCTGGCACGCATCGCCGCCCGGCCCGACGTCCGGCAGCGAGACCTGTCCAGCATCGTCTTCATCCTGCACGGCGCGGCAGTAATGCCGCCACCGCTGCTGCACACCTGGTTCGAGCTACTGAGCCCCGAGCAGATCCTGGCCGCCTACGGCATGACCGAGAATCTCGGGCTCACCGCGTTGCGCGGCGACGAGTGGCTGGCGCATCCCGGCAGCGTCGGCCGCGGCTTCCGTGATACTGAGATCCGGATTCTGGACGCCGAGAAAAGACCGCTGGGCCCCGGCGAGGACGGCGACATCTACCTGCGCGCGCCGATGAGTGCCGGGTACCGCTATATGGGTGGGGCGCCGCCGCTGCCGTCGACCGAGGACGGATTCCGTTCCGCCGGCGACATCGGCCACCTCGACGCCGACGGCTACCTCTACATCGTCGACCGCCGCGTCGACATGATCATTACCGGCGGTGCCAACGTCTTTCCGGCAGAGGTCGAGTCCGCATTGGCAGGCCATCCGGGCATCGCCGACGTGGTGGTAATCGGACTCGCAGACGCGCAGTGGGGCCGGCGGGTGCACGCCGTGGTGCAACTTGCCGACACCGATGGCGCCGCGCCGCTGACGGAACAGCAGGTGATCGAGTACGCCAAGAGCCGGCTCGCCCCGTACAAGGCCCCTAAGACCGTCGAGTTCGTCGATGCGATTCCTCGCACTGCGGCCACGAAGGTCAATCGTTCGTCGATGATCGCGGCCCGCGGGGGGTAACCGCGGCTGTGCGGTAAGCGCTTGTCGGCGGGGTTCCCGCGAGCTTGACCGGAAGCTCACTAGACGCTGCCCGCTGCAAGGTGCTGCACCGCCATCCCTCACCATCCGCATTGGTTTAAATACTGAACTTCAACCTGTCAGTGTCCTGTGCGTGTCTCAGGTTTCGCGCACGGCGGCCACACACTCAGCCCACACTTCCCGATTGTGAACGCCGCAACGCGGGTTGGGCCGGTGCCCGCTGGACTACTTGGGAACGACGGAGGGGAACCGAACCGTTGAGCATGAGAACCTTTGCCGCCATCGCGATTATCACCGTCGCCCTAGCGGGCTGTTCGGGCAGTGACCAGACGGTCTCGCCAGCCGACTTCGTCACCGCTCACGCCCAGGCTGCCCAGTCGGTAATCGCCGCCGTCCGGGCGGTCGACACCGGCATCCACACCGTGAAGGATGCCGCTGGTGCCGGTGGTGACGGCTACGCCGTGGTGCAGCTCGACGCAGTTCTGAATGACGCACAGTCGACCTTCGACAGGGTGAACAAGGTCCTACTGACCGCCGCCAAACCGAAGGGTGTTGAGTCGAGCGAGGCGGAGATGTGGTCGGCCACCGACAAGCTCAGTGCTTCCATGAAGATGCTGCGTGCCTACGTCGATGAGAAGAAGCCGTCCGAGCTGGCCGACCACAAGACACAGTGGGACACGGGACGGGCGTGGTGGAACCAGGCGGTCACCGCGATATGGTCGGCGGCTAGCGCATCACCGCTGCCGACCATGGAGAATGCCCCAACTGCGCTTCCGGCGAGCTAGAACAGCACCCACTCGCTGTAGCGCGGGCCGAGCGTGCCGCCGAACGTGTACCACAGCCATCGCGGCGGGTCTGGGCGAATCATCATGTCCTGCTCCTTGTTTCGCGGGCGTCAATTAACCGGAGCTGGTGGCAGCGAGGCCATCGCGGATGCCGCGATTCATCTCGTCCCGCTGTGCCGGGCTGGCGGGCTTTGCCGTCTCCCGGCAGTGACAGCCAAGGCCGCCGAACGCATTCGGGTCGGCGCTGGCCGGTGCGGCTCCTGCGACAGCAGAGCCGACAGCAATGGCGATGCTGACTAGTACTGGGCGAATTATCATTTCGTGCTCCTTGTTGTGGAAGTCCCAGTGGCCCTGGGGTTGTGGACGAGCCACCGGGACATACACCAGCATCGGCGACCGGCGCTCGACCGGGGCAGCGGTTCTGTGCCGTCTTTCCCACAAATCCCGCCATGCCAGCACAGCCAGAATCGCCCGGCCCCGAGGCCGTGTCCAAGACTCGCTGTCGATGGTTCGATAGACGCGGTTTATGGACTGAGTCCAGAAAGACCACGGCGCCTGATCCAAAGGCGGGTTGGGTGCGGTGCGCGGCGCCCGCTGGGAGCGGTCCGCGAACGCCGGTAGGCCGGTGACCTAACGTCATAGCGGTGAACAGCCATCAGGACGACGACACCATTCGCGCTGAGGATATCCAGAAGGGCGACACCATCGAGTTCCCTTGTAACGATCCGGGCGTGCAGTGGCACGTCGAAGAGGGCAGGGCATCGAAGCCCCCTTGCGATCAGCCGGGCGTGCTGTGGTACGTCGAGGAGCTAGTGGGCTCTATGCTTGGCAGCCCGTTGGGCGATCTTTATACGTTCACCGTGAAAGAGGTCGGGGAGGGAGCTGAAGTCGTCGTTAAAGTCAGGGGTCATGTGCCTGTCCGCCGCGACCAGCGAAACCGATGAACCAAGCCCGTTGTGCTAGTTGTGTCGCCAGCGGCGGCCGAGTTGGATGGTCTGGCGGCGGTCGCTAGCGATGCTTCCCGAGGACCGTGTCGCTCCTTATGCAAGAGGCGACGGCGAAGAGATGCCATTCGCCGGGTACGCCCTTGAGCTCGCGAGCGCCGCGCTCCTCGAACTCAAGTCCTGACCCGATCACGAGGTCGCGCAGCGTGCTGGACACCAGCACGTCGTTCGGCCCTGCCAGTGCGCTGACGCGGGCGCCGATGTGCACGGCGATCCCGCCGATGTCATCGCCTCGGATCTCACACTCGCCGGTGTGCAATCCTGCGCGCACCTCGATGCCAAGCGCCTGCACCGCGTCGCGGATCGCCATCGGTTGTGCGAGCCGGATGTGTCGCGGCGAACAGCGCTCCCGTCGCCAACGCGCCGACGCCCGCGACGAGGACCGCTTCGCGGCTCCCGAGATCGTCGAGCACCGCGGTGATGCTGTCGGCCCATTGTTCCAAGGTCGGCAGCGCGCCCGCTGTGACGGGATCGGAGGCTCCTGTGCCCGGTTGGTCGAAGAAGATCAGTCGACCAAGCGATGCCATCGCCTCGACCCATCCTTGAAGGGACGGTAGCTCAGGACTGACCTCACAGTTTGTGAACCAGGGCGGGACGTACACAATGTCGCGAGGTCCTTCACTCGACGCGCGATAGGCGACGCGCAAGTCCCCGTTCATCGCGTAGCGCGTCTCCGAGAACATTGCGGAAGTGTAAGCCGAGCGGCGGGTCGAGTTTCGGTGGCATGCAACCAGGTGAAGTGTTCTTCACGCATTCGCTAGCACCACTTGATCAAGACGTTCTGGGGCTGGCGCGACCAACAACTGCCGGACGGCACGGTGATCTGGACCTCGCCGTCAGGACACACGTACGTCACTACGCCGGGCAGCGCGCTGCTGTTCCCCAGCCTGTGCGCACCCACCGGAGAATTGCCTGTCCCCAGCCAGGCACCAACCGACCGCTGCACTGTCCGCGTCATGATGATGCCGCAGCGTCGGCGAACCCGCGCCCAAAACCGCACCAGCTACGTCGCCGAAGAACGCCGGCAAAACCGCAAGGCACACGAAGCCGGCCAAGCGACACAACCGGCCTCGCCACGGGGTCACGCACCTCCCGACGATCCGCCGCCTTTCTAGCTTCGCGGATATCGTCCCGAACGCGGTAACCTCATTCTCGAAGCGTGTACAGCGCAGCCGAAGAGGAGAATCCGCCCATGGCCGGCCCGAGCGACGAAGGCGAAGTGACGCGTGCCGACCGCTTCATCAAGACGGCGGTCGAGATACTCGGCGAAACCGGGCGCACCGACTTCACGGTGCAGGAGGTCGTCGCACGCTCCAAGACATCGCTGCGGGCCTTCTACCAACATTTCCCCGGCAAGGACGAACTGCTGCTCGCGCTGTTCGACAGGACCATCGCGCAGTCGGTGCAAATCTGGCGCGCCGAGACCACCGGATTGGACAGCACCTCCGCGCTGAAGTTTCTGATCGACCGCATCAGCCAACAACCGGAATCCACCACCCAAGACAGCCTCAACCGCGCATTAACCCTGTACAACCAGCATCTGGCCGAGACCCGTCCTCGCGAATATGCCCGAGTGCTCTCCCCCCTGCATCAACTGATTCGCGACATCGTGGGGCAGGGCATCACCGAGGGCGTTTTTAACCCTGGACTGGATGTGGGTGCGGCGGCCGCCATCGTCATGCAGACGGTGATGGGCGCGCAGCGATTGCATTGGCTGGGCACGGAATTGAACGGAACACCGGTCGACGACGGCCAGCTGTATGACTTCTGCAGCCGCGCCCTCGGCATCCGCGATACCGAGGAAGAGACGGCCGCGCCCTCGCTGGCCGAATTGTTCGCTCTGATCGGGATGCGTGCCGGCACCCGCAATGGCGAGTTCGCGATGACACTGCCGGTCAGCCCTCAGGTGGTCAACACCTCCGGCGCGCTTCAGGGCGGCTTGATCGCCACGCTCGTCGACGTGGCAGGCGGACAGTTCGGGCTGAATTATCTGCAGCCGGGCACCACCATGACGACCGCCGACCTGTTCGTCCGCTACCTACGGCCGATCCGGCAGGGCTCGGCCTTCGCGGTGCCCCGGATGCTGCGAGCCGGCAAGCGGGCAATGGTCATGCAGATCGACATTTACGGGGACGGCGAGGACGAGCTCCTCGCAACGGCGACCGTGAACTTCGCGGTGATCAACGGAACGACACCCAAACTGCCCACCACCTGGTCGGAGGCTTGAGCGGTCCAAGGCGGCCCCTGGGCCCGGTACACCTTGTTGCGCAGAAGTGGTAACGTCATTACCACCTGCAGAGAATCCAGCCTTTCCCAAGGAGATCGCCATGCCCTCTCGCGAGCTTTCCTTCCCCGTGTTCGACGCCGACAACCACATGTACGAACCGCAGGAAGCGCTCACCAAGTTCCTCCCCGACAAGCGCAAGAACGTGATCGACTACGTGCAGGTGCGTGGTCGCACCAAGATCGTGGTCCGGGGGCACATCAGCGAGTACATCCCCAACCCGACATTCGAGGTAGTGGCCCGCCCGGGCGCCCAAGAGGACTACTTCCGCAACGGCGCGCAAGGCAAGAGCTACCGCGAGATCCTGGGCGAGCCGATGAAGGCCATCCCCGCCTTCCGGGAACCGGGCGCGCGGCTCGAGGTCATGGACGAGCTCGGCATCGACTACGCGCTGATGTTCCCGACGCTGGCCAGCCTGGTCGAAGAGCGGATGAAGGACGACCCGGAGATGACCCACGACGTCATCCACGCTCTCAACGAGTGGATGTACGAGCAATGGACGTTCAACTACAAAGAGCGCATCTTCGCCACCCCGGTGGTCACCCTGCCGATCGTCGACCGCGCGCTTGAAGAACTCGAGTGGTGTCTGGAGCGCGGCGCCCGCACCGTGCTGGTCCGCCCGGCACCGGTGCCCGGCTACCGCGGCAGCCGGTCGTTCGGCCTCGAGGAGTTCGACCCGTTTTGGCAGGCCTGCATCAGGGCCGAGATCCCGGTCTCGATGCACGCCTCGGACAGCGGCTACTCCGAGTTCGCGAACGTGTGGGAGCCCGGCGATGAGTTCCTGCCGTTCAAGCCGACCGCCTTCCGCAGCTTTGCGATGGGCCATCGGCCGATCCTGGACGCAATGGGTGCGCTGGTCTGCCACGGCGCCTTATCCCGCAACCCCGAGCTGCGGATCCTGTCCATCGAAAACGGCGCCGACTGGGTGCCCGACCTGTTCAAAGGCCTCAAGGGCGTCTACAAGAAGATGCCACAGTCGTTCAGCGAGGACCCAATCGAGGCGTTCAAGCGGTGCGTCTACATCACCCCGTTCTGGGAGGACCGGTTCACTGAGATCGTCAAGATGATGGGCACCGACCGGGTGATGTTCGGATCCGACTGGCCGCACCCCGAGGGCCTGAAGGACCCCATCACCTTCGTCGACGAGCTCACCGACTTCGATGAAGAGGACGTCGCCAAGATCATGGGCGGCAACCTGATGGAGCTGATGAAGGTCTCCAAGCCCGTTTCAGCCTGATCCCGTTCGGGAACTCTCTACGCCACCTCCGAGAGACATTGGAGGTGGGCAGGTCAGGTCTGAGCACAGTGACGCGCCTGTAAATTACCGCGGGTAGTACCGGACCCACGTTGATAATCTGGATGATGCGCTCGGCGAAGTCGCAGCGTAGCTGTTCAGTTTGATGACGAGGTCCGTGGCGGGGTCCGTGCGAAAGTCCTAGGAGGGACGGCCAGATGGCGGCCGAAATGGACTGGGACGAGACCGTTGGCAAAGCCGAAGACGTCCGGCGCATCTTCGAGAACGTCCCCGCGTTGATAGTGGGCCTGGAAGGGCCCGACCACCGGTTCATCGCGGTCAACGCCGCCTATCGTGCCTTCAATTCGACGTTCAACGCTGTAGGGCTCACCGCACGCGAAGTCTTTCCCGAGCTGGAGAGCCAGCAGATTTACCACATGTTCGACCGGGTGTACGAAACCGGTGAGCCACAAACCGGAGCAGAGTGGCGGCTGCAGGTTGACGCCGACGGTTCGGGACTGCAGGAGCGATACTTCGACTTCGTCGTGACGCCGCGTCGCCGCACGGACGGGTCGATCGAGGGTGTGCAGATCGTCTTCGACGACGTGACCAGGCGGGTGCAGGCACGGCTGGCCGCCGAGGCGCGCGTCGAGGAACTGTCCGAGCGGTACCGCAGCGTCCGCGATTCGGCCACCGTTATGCAGCAGGCGTTACTGGCCCCGTCTGTGCCGGTCGTTCCCGGCGTTGACATCGCGGCGGAGTACCTGGTGGCCGCGCAGGACACCGCGGCCGGCGGCGACTGGTTCGATGCGATGGCCCTCGGGGATCGGGTGGTGCTCATCGTCGGCGATGTGGTCGGTCATGGTGTCGAGGCCGCGGCGGTGATGTCGCAATTGCGGACCGCCGTGCGGATGCAGTTCGCGGCGGGGCACACCATCGCGGAAGCGCTCGAGGCGGTGGACCGCTTCCACGAGCATGTACCCGGATCGAAGTCGGCCACGTTGTGCATCGGCTCGCTCGACTTCGCGACGGGTGAATTTCAGTACTGCACCGCCGGACACCCGCCGCCGCTGTTGGTGGCCGCCGACGCGAGCTCGCGGTATGTCGAGCCGTCCGGCGCGGGCCCGTTGGGAAGCGGAGTCGGTTTTCCGGTGCGCACCGAAATGCTCGACGTAGGCGACTCAATTCTGCTCTACACCGACGGCCTGATCGAGCGTCCGGGCCGTCCGCTGGGCGCCAGTACCGCGGAATTTGCCGATCTGGCCGCGAATATCGCCAGCGGTGCCAGCGGCTTCGTCATCGACTCCCCGACGCGATTCATCGACCGCATCTGTTCCGAAACACTCGAACTCCTGCTCCGGTCGACCGGCTATAAAGACGACGTCACTTTGCTTGCGGGGCAACGGCGTACACCATCACCACCGCTGCACCTGACATTGGATGCGACGGTTCGCACCGCACGCGAGGTTCGCGCCAGGCTTCGCGAATGGTTGACGGAGATCGGCGCCGACGCCTCCGACATCTCCGATGTCGTACACGCGATGTCCGAATTCGTCGAGAACGCAGTCGAACATGGTTACACCACCGAGGTTCCCGACGGTGTCGTCGTCGAGGCATCGTTGGGCGGCGATGGCAACCTGCGCGCCTCGGTGATCGACCGCGGCCAATGGAAAGACCACCGGGCAGGCGAGCAGGGCCGTGGACGCGGACTTGCGATGGCCGAAGCCCTGGTGTCCCACTCCCGCGTGACGTCTGGACCCGATGGCACGACCGCTTCGCTGACACATCGTCTGTCGCGACCCGCCAACTTCGTCGCCGACTCCGTAGTCAGCCGCTCAATGTATCAACGGGCAATCGACTCCGAGTTCGTCTCGATGGTCGGCTCCGCCGGCCATATCGTCGTCAGCGGTGATATCGATTCAAACACGGCGTCCACCCTGGACCGCCAGATCGCCGTCGAAAGTCGTTCCGGCATAGCACCTTTGACGATCGATCTCAGCGCAGTCACCCATCTCGGGTCGGCGGGGGTCCGCGCCCTGGCCGCCGCTCGCGACCGGGCGCGCAGCCAGGGCGGTGACTGTGTGCTGGTAGCTCCGCCCGGGAGCCCCGCGCACCACGTCTTGTCGCTGGTCCAGATACCCGTCGTCACCGGCGAAGCCAGCGAGGCCAGCGGCGGTCCAGCGGCGAAGCCGAGGACATCTTCGCCGAAGAGTAGGGTCAGCCCACTCGGCCGTGCCGCACCTGATTGAACGGCACTCCCCGGTCGGCGGCGTATTCCCGCGGGAAGTTCAGGACCCGTTCGCCGATGACGTTGCGGGCCATCTCGGTCGTGCCGCCGCCGATGGCGATCGACTGCCGCGCCAGGTATCGCAGCCCGGTCTGCAGGCCCTCGCCGTACTCCCCCACGACGCCGGCCGGTCCGGCGATCGCCATCGCGGTGTCCATTTCCAACATCACGGTGTCAGCGTGGAAGAGCCTGATGAGCGTCCCGGCCGCCGGCGGCAGTATGCCGTCCCTGACATTGCGGTACACGTGATCGATCAGCTGCTCGGCAACCGCCCGGTGCACCAGTGCGCGACCGGCCAGCTGGCGCACGCGCTCGCTGTCGGCCTGCCCGGTCTTCGCCGCGAGGTCGGCGTAGTCGACCGGCGTGGTGTGGCCGCCCTCGCTGCCGGAGCCGCTGGCGAATTCCGAGCCCTGCCCGACTGCCCGGCGCTCGTGGTACAGCTGCCGCGATGCCACCGCCCAGCCGCCGTCGACCTCGCCGACCACGGCGTCATCGCCGACGTCGACAGCGTCCAGAAACTCCTCGCAGAACTCGGAGCCACCGTGCACGTGCGTGATGCGCCGCAACGTGATTCCCGGATGGGCGATGGGCACCAGAAACATGGTCAGGCCATCGTGTTTGGGCACATCCCAATTGGTGCGGGCCAGACACAAGCCGTAGTCGGCGGCGAACGCGCTGGTGCTCCAAGTCTTGGCGCCGTTGATCACCCACCGGTCGCCCTGCCGCTCGGCCCGAGTGATCACCCCGGCCAGATCCGATCCGCCGCTTGGCTCGGACAACAGCTGCACCAGCACCTCGTCGCCGCGCAGGGCGGCCGCGATGTGCTGCTTTTTCTGGTCCTCGCTGCCCGTGTCGAGCAGTGTGGCGCAGCAGATGGCGAACGTCGGAACGTTGAGGATCAGCGGCATCTCGTAGTTGAGGGATTCCTCGTCGAACGCCTTCTGATATTCGTAGGCCAGACCCAGGCCGCCATACTGGCGGGGAAAACAGATTCCTGCGAATCCGCCTTCATAGAGCCGCTTTTGCAGTTCTCGGGCTCGTTGCCACGGGCCTTGCTCGTCACGTGGGGCGGCTGGCGGGGATTCGGGATCGATGGCAGGCATGTTGTCCGCCAGCCATGTTCGGGCCCGGGCGGCGAACTCGGCAACCGATTCGGTCATGCGCCTCGGCTGGCTTTCTCTGCCTCGAAGACGCGCAGGTTGTGTTCCTCCGGAGTGCCAAACATGGAGCGGTACAACGTAACCCGTCTCAGATACAGGTGTAGGTCGTGTTCCCAGGTGACGCCGATGCCACCGTGCATCTGTACGCAGGCCTGAATAATCTGGCCCGCCATCTCACCCACATAGGACTTGGCGATGCTTGCCGACAGACCCGCTCCCGCCGAGCGCGCGGCGACATCCGAGACCGCCGCGGCCGTCGTCGCGCGGCAGGCTTCCAGCCACATCTTCATATCGGCGAACCGGTGTTTGAGCGCTTGGTAGGAGGCCAGGGGCCGGCCGAATGTGTACCGATCGAGTGCCCACTGGACAGTGAAGTCGAACACCGTTTGCAGGATGCCGACCACCTCCGCGCACTGCAGCACCTGCGCGATCTGGCTCTGCCGGTCGATCAGACCGACGGTCTCGGCTGGGCTGCCGACCGCCGCGGACGGCTCCACGACGACACCGTCGAAGTGCACCCGCGCATAGTGCTTGACCAGATCGATTGACTGCTGAGCCTCGATCCGGACGCCGGCCGCGTCCGTCGGAACCAGGAACTGGCGTACCTCGTCACCGCTTCGCGCCACCACCAGTAGCACCTGACTCTGGGCGCCCGCCTCGACACGGTCTTTGATGCCGTCGATGCGGTAGCCGGAGTCGGTGGGCGTGGCGGTCACCGACGGCTCGTGCGGCGCCCACCCGCGGCCCGGCTCGCAAACCGCCCACGACGCCACCGTTTCACCCGCCATCAGCGATTCGATGATCTCGACGTGCGTTTGCGGGTCCGTGCAGTCGACCAGTCCCGCGAGCACGGTGCTGACCGGATATAGCGGTCCGGGTGCCACCGTCTTGCCGAGCTGTTCGGCGACCATGGCCAGATCCGCAATGCCGCTTTCCGAAACGCTGCCGCCGCCCAGCTCTTCCGGAACGAGAAGACTCGTCCACCCGAGTTCGGCGGCCCGCCGCCACCACGCCGGGTCGAAGGACTCACTCCCGGCGTGCAACTCCCGCACATAGCGCAGTGGCGCCTCTTTTTGCAGAAATGCTTGAGTGGTTGAGGCGAAGAGTATCTTTTCGGGAGAGTCGACAGCGGTCATGGTGCCCGGGGGTTCTGGATTATCATCCGCCTGATCGGTCTTCGTCGGAGTTGGCTGGCGACTCCGATGGTAGCAACGGCCGATACCGTAATTGATACCGGAGTTCGATCGATAATGACACCTAAATCCAAAGCCGAAGCGATGGCGTTGGTCGCAGAAGCCGAAGCAGAGGCCGCCGAAGCCGAGGCACTGGCGGCCGCCGCGCGTGCCCGAGCCCGCGCCGCCCGGCTGCGACGTGAAGCGCTAGCCATGGGCGAAACGTCGGACGAGGATGCCGATAAGCCGGCGCGCCACCGGTCGCGGATGGCGTCGATGCTTAAGGCCTCGATGTTTGCCAGACCGGCCGCGATCATTCTCATCCTCGGCTTTGCCGGGGCCAGCGGATACATGCTATGGAAGCATCAGGAGACCACCCGGCAACAGCAGCGCACCGCGGCGTTCGTCGCCGGGGCCAGGCAGGGCGTCATCAACCTGACCTCGCTGAACTTCGACAGAGCCAAGGAAGATGTCCAGCGGGTGATCGACAGCTCGACAGGCGAATTCAGGGACCAGTTCCAACAGCGGGGCGCCGATTTCATCAGGGTGGTGCAGGAGTCGAAAGCGATCACCGAAGGAACCGTGAACGGCGCGGCAGTCGAATCCATGGGCGAGCATTCCGCGAAGGTATTGGTCTGCGCGACATCTCGCGTCACCAACAAGCCAGACGCCAAGGACGAGCCGCGGACGTGGCGGCTCAAAGTCACCATGGCCGACGAAGGCGGACAGTACAAGATGTCGAGAATCGAGTTCGTGCCGTGACGGAGGCGCGCGACGGCGAAACCGACTCGGCAAACAAAGCCGCAACCGAACCGCGACGCGTGCCACGTCGCAGGTTATTTGGTGTGGAACTCGTTCCCGCCGTTCTGGTCCTGCTCACACTGGTCTCTGCTGGCCTGACGATGTCGCTGTACTTCAAGCAGTATCGGCCCAACCAACAAACCGACCCCGGCGTCGCCGCGACGGTCATCAGTTCCGCATCCGACGGCACGGTCGCGTTGCTGTCCTACTCACCCGAATCGCTGGACAAGGATTTCGCCACCGCAAAGTCACACCTGTCGGGCGATTTCCTGTCCTATTACGACGATTTCACCCAGCGGATCGTGGCTCCGGCGGCTAAACAGAAGTCGCTGAAGACCACCGCCCGTGTGGTGGCCGCCGCGCTGTCTGAGCTGCGGCCCGAGTCCGCCGTCGTTCTGCTTTACGTCGACCAGACAACCACAAGCAAGGACAGCCCCGATCCGGCTATGTCGGCCAGCAGTGTGCTGGTGAGAATGGCTCGTATCAAGGGCAACTGGCTGATCGTCAAGTTCGACCCGATCTAGCCTCGCCGCCCTACGCCTCGAAGGCGCGGCGCAGCGTCTGGGCGTGCAGGGCCCGGTTCTCCTGGGAGACAACCCAATCCGGTACCAACGAGTCGAAGCTGTTGAAGGTCGCTGCGACAACGTGCAATTCGGTGTGGACATACGCGTGCAGCAAGCGGTTGGCGTAGTCGATGGCCTCGTCTCGGCACGGGTCGATCTCGGAGCACGTGATGAACGTCGGAGGCAGGCCCTCCAGGTTCGCCCGGTGCGCGGGAACGCGTTGTCCGTTGGCACTGGCGTGGCCGAGGTAGTGTCCCCACGCCCGGCTGACGGCAGGACCGTTGAGGCCCGGGGTGCGCTGGAACTCGCGCCGCGACGGCGTGGCGTCGGAGTCGAGCATCGGCTGGTGCAAGATCTGCACGAGGATGGGCGGACCTTCCTCGTCGAACATGCGCTGGGCCAAGCCGGCGACCACTGCGGCGCCCGCATCCCGGCCCATCACCGCGACGCGCGTGCCATCCGCGTCGAGGTCAGCGCTGTTCTGGATCGCGTAGCGAAATCCCGCTTCGACGTCGTCCATCGCCGCCGGGCAGGGGTACTCGGGCGCAAGCCGGTAGTCGACCGAGACCACTAAACAGCCGGCGTTCCGGGCCAGCTCGACGCAGTGGGCATGATCGGTGTCGAGGTTCCCGGTCACGAAGCCGCCGCCGTGCGCGTAGACCACCAGCGGTGTCGGCGACTGGGTTTGGCCTCGATACAGGCGAAGCTGCAGCTGCTGGCCATCCGGACCGGCGATCGTTCGCGATTCGACGACAACACCGGTGGTATCGACCGCCGCGGCCCGCTCGGCCGCCGCCCGGTTCGCGTTCTCCCGCTCGGCGGGCAGTGATTCGACAAGGAATTCGACGATGCCCAGCCCGGCAGCGGCGTCTCGCAGCGCCGGATCGATGCGGCTAAGACCTTGTGGCCGCGTGAGATTCGTTTGTGTCATACCCTCTTACTCTCAGGCTCATCTCGCACGCTCGCGCGTCGTGACATCCGCGAGATTAGCCTATGACTTCACCGACCGCGGGCCGTTCTCCGGGAAGGGCCTTGACGGTCGGCGGTAGCCCGTAGAGAGCCGTCGCGTTACCGCGCATGATGCGCTCCCGCTGGTCGGGCGGGAACCGATTGACCGCGTAGGTGGGCGAGTCGTAGCTCCAGTGCGGATAATCCGTCGAGAACATGAGGTTGTCTCCCAGGTCCATCATTTCCAGGTACTCGCGGAACTGCACGGTGTCGGCGTCTTCCAGCGGCTGGGTGGTGAACCGGACGTGTTCGCGCACATACTCCGACGGACGGCGGCGCACGTGCGGCAGGTCGCCGCGGCGGGCTTCCCAGATCCGGTCCATCCGCGACATCACCGGCATCGCCCACGTGAAGCCGCCTTCGATGAAAACCACCCGTAGCTCGGGATGCCGGTCGAAGGCCCCGTCGAACACCAGACTCATCAAGTGCGACACGTACAGCAGCGGCCACGACGCGAAGAAATCGTGCCAGTGCGCGGGGTTCCCGACCGGGTACAGCGGGATCAACTCGAACGGCGTCTGACCCATCAGATGCGTGGCGACCGGGAGCCCGTTTCGCGACGCGGCCTCGTAGAGCGGGTCGAAATGCGGGTTGCCGAAAGGGATTCCGCGGGTCTGCGGTGTCATCAACACCTGGGCCATATAGGGATGCCCGGCCCACCGTTCGACTTCACGCGCCGCCTGTCCCGGGGTCTGCGCGCTGACGCTGATCGAGCCTCGCCAGCGGCCGTGTGCGTTATGTTTGTCGAGCCACACGTCGGCGAGCCAGTCGTTGTACGTCGACTTGAGCACATGCTCGGCCTGCGGCAGCTGGGCATCGCACATCGGCTCCAGTGACGCGATGCTCACACCGGCGTCGAGAAGCAACTGTTTGGCGGCGAAATCCGGGTCGCTGCCGGCCACCCCACCATTGGGCGGAGCAGCGTCCATACGCAGCGACATCGTCTTGAACGAGTCCGGAGTGTCGTAGAAATGCGGCACCGGGGCGACCGCATTTCCGGTCGGCCAGATCTTGTCCACCCATTCGGCGGGCGCGTAGGACTTGAGCACCTCGGGCGAGACGGGCAGCGGATGCACGTCGGTGTCGACGATGGTGACCGCTATGTCGTCTTCTTGACCCGCTGACGAATCCGCCGAGTCGACCCGCTCAATGGTGGTCATCGCACACTCTCCTTTAGCCCATAGAACTCACTGGCGTTTTGCCACAACACCTTGTCGCGTTGGGCGGCATCGAGCCCCTTGAGGCCACTGGTGAGCACATCCGGCGACGATGTGGACCAATGCGGGTAACTCGACCCATACATCACCAGCTCGGACTTGCCGGTGAAGTCCATCCAGCGCCGCATCTTGCCCACCTCGACCGGCCCGTCGAACGCCGACGAGCAAAACCGGACATGGCCGGGCAGGTACTCGCTGGGATAGCGGTCGACCCACGGCGTCTGGTCGCGCATCGACAGCCAGAAGGTGTCCAGCCGCCACATAAAGGGGGTGAGGATGTCGTATCCGCCGTCGGCGAACACGAACTTCAGGCCGGGGTGCCGGCCGAACATGCCCTCGACGATGAGCGTGGCCAGGTGGACGAAGTAGTTCAGCGGCATGAATGCCGCATATCCCGGGTAGGTGTGCGCGTGCCCGGCGAATGTCGGTGGATGGTCGACGCCGTTGCCGCCGTTGATGTGTACCGCGACCGGTAGCCCGTGGGCGGCGGCCGCCTCCCAGATGGGCTCGAACATCGGCTTGCCGTAGGGCTCACGTGACTGCATCGGGACGCCGACCTGCACCAGCTTGGGGTGACCGGCGAGTCGTTCGATCTCGCTGACCGCGCCCTTGGGGTCTTCGGGATTCACCCGGATGGTGCCGCGAAATCGGTTGCCGGTGTCGGGCTCGAGCCACCGGTCGAGCAGCCAGTCGTTGACGGCGGCACAGATTCTGCTGTTCAGCAGGTAGTCGGCGATGTTGCCGCGGGTCAGCGGGTTCAGGATCGCGTAATCGACTCCTGCGTCTTCGAAGAGGTGCCGACTGACGGTCTCGGGATCCGACCCCGGGTAGTGCTCTCCGTAGAGGTCCTGCCGGTAGTCGCCGCCGGGCGCCTGGTACCACTGCTGCTCCACGTCGGGGACACTCCGCAGCTGGTGCGCATCGGGGAGATATCGCCGGATCTCGGCGTTATAGCGGAAATGCGGCTGCACATTGGTATCGATAATCATGCGGTCAGATACACCTCCCCGTCGCTGACATCCACCTGGTAGGTACGGACACGGCGGCGCGGATCGGCGACGTTTTGGCCCGTGGTGACATCGAATTCCCAGTTGTGCCAAGGGCATCGCACGATCTGCCCGTCCCGGACCCGACGCAGCCGGTCGGGCCCGTCAGGGTCGGATTCGTTGGTGCCGCCGATCAAGCCCTGACACAGCGGGGCGCCCTGGTGCGAGCAGTAGTTCACGATCGCGTACAGCGCACCGCGCACGTTGTACACGCCCACGCCGAATTTCCCGACGTCGACCAGCTTCATCCCGCCCGGCGGCAGCTCGTCAAGTGTGCAGACGAATCGGCGTTGAAGCACTTGAGAATCACCGCCTCCTAACGAGCAGTCGACTCCATACTGTGCCCGTTACGGTAACCTCCACAACCCGTTGGGCTTCGTTGCTATTTATATTATGATAGCGACAATCCCAGTTAGTGGCCCAGCGCCAGAATGGAGCGGCAATGACGCTGCGCACCGAACCTGACGACCAGCCCGTCACCCTCGACACCACCGGCGAAAACAGCCCCTATCCCTGGTTTGAGCACATGCGGCGCACGGATCCGGTCTGGCATGGCTCCTTCATGGACACCGGCCAGATGCCGGAGGAACTGAAGCCCAGTGACGAGTGGGTGTTGTTCGGCTACGACGCGGTGTTCCAGGGCTTCCGCGACGACCGCATCTTCACCTCGGCCACCTACGACAAGACAATCGGTTTGGTCATGGGCCACATGATCCTGGCGATGGGCGGCAAGGAGCACCACGACCACCGCAGCCTGGTGGCCAAGGCCTTCCGCGCCACGGCGCTGGAACGCTGGGAACCGTCGGTCATCGGGCCGGTCTGCGATCAGCTGATCGACGAGATCAAAAACGACGGTCACGCGGACCTGGTGAAGGCGCTGACGTTCGAGTTTCCGACGCGGATCATCTCTGCTCTGCTCGGGTTGCCCCCAGAGGATCTCGACATGTTCCGGCGTTTGTCGCTTGACATCATCTCGATCCCGACCGACATCATGGCGGGGTTGACCGCGGCGACCGAGCTGCATGCGTACTTTCTGGGCCAGGTCGAACAGCGGCGCCGCAAGCTCACCGACGACATCATCGGCGATCTGGTCGCCGCCGAGATCGACGGCGAGAAGCTCACCGACGAAGCCATCATCGCGTTCCTGCGCCTGTTGCTACCCGCCGGGTTGGAAACCACCTACCGGTCCTCGGGCAACTTGCTGTACCTGCTGCTGACCCACCCCGAGCAGTTGGCAATGGTCCAACAGGACCGGTCGTTGATACCGGCCGCGATCGAGGAGGGGCTACGGATGGAGACCCCGCTGACCATGGTCATGCGGACCACCACCGAGGAAATCGAGATCGGCGGCAAGACAATCCCCGCCGACGCACAGGTCGACATGTGCATGGGCTCGGCCAACCGTGACGAAAGCCGGTGGCCCGCCGCCAACACGTTCAACATCCAGCGGCCGCGGCAGGCCCACATCTCTTTCGCCGGCGGCATTCACATGTGTCTGGGCATGCACCTGGCCCGGATGGAAACACGGGTGATGCTGAATAGCCTGTTCGACCGTGTCACGAACCTGGCTTTTGTTCCCGACGACGCCACCGGTGAGGAATCCAAGATCGTCGGGCTCATTTTCCGGTCGCCCAACAAGCTTCCGGTCACGTTCACCCCGGCCGGATGAGAAGTCGCGCGGCGATCCTGCACGACGTCGGCGGGCCCTGGTCTGTCGAAGAATTCGAACTGGATCCGCCTCGGGCCGGCGAGGTCCTAGTCGAGATGGCCGCCGCCGGGTTGTGCCATTCCGACGACCACATCCTCAAAGGTGATCATGTCGGCGCCCAACGAGGTGTTGCGGTCCCTCGGGCTGCCGACCATGTTCCCGACGATCGGCGGTCACGAGGGTTCCGGCGTCGTGCGTGAAGTCGGCGCAGGGGTCACCGATTTCGCGCCGGGCGACCATGTGGTGATGTCGTTCGTTGCCGTGTGCGGCCAATGCCGCTGGTGCGCAACCGGAATGGAATACATCTGCGACGTCGGAGCAACGGTTCTGACTCCCGGGAATGCCGACCGACGGGACATTCCGCCATCACACCACCGATGGCAAGCCACTCGGCCATCTGGCGAAGGTGGGCACGTTCGCCAAACACACTGTGGCTTCCACGAATTCACTCGTGAAGATCGAGCCGCACCTACCGCTGGTACCGAGCGCGCTGCTGTCGTGCGCCATTCCGACCGGCTACGGGTCGATGGCCAACCGCTCCGGAATGCGCGCCGGCGATACCGTCGTCGTGGTCGGCGTCGGGGGAATCGGAACGGGCGCCGTCCAGGGCGCCCGGATCGGAGGCGCCGCGCAGATCGTCGCCGTCGATCCGGTGGAGTTCAAACAGAAGTCGGCATTGCAGTTCGGCGCCACGCACAGCGCCGCGACGGCCGCCGAGGCGCTGGATCTGGTGCGGGACTTGACGTATGGGGTCATGGCCGACGCTGTGGTGGTCTCGCCGTCGTTGATCACACCCGACGACGTCCGCGATGCGCTGCAACTCACCCGCAAGGGCGGGACCTGTGTGCTCACCGGCATGTCCTCCCAATTGACCCGCTCCGTCAACATCGACCTGCAGGACTTCATCCTGATGAACAAGTCCCTGGCGGGCACCGTCTTCGGCTCGTGCAACCCGAGGGCCGACATCTCCCGGCTCGCCAAGCTATTCATGACCGGGCAGCTCCAGCTCGACGAGATGATCACCAGACGTTACCGCCTCGACGAGATCAACGAAGCCTACGACGACCTGCGTAACGGTCAAATCATCCGGGGCATCATCGATTTCGGGCTCAGCTGAACCCATCTTTCTTCCCCATCACCCGCTGCATCTGGCCGTACGCGTCGATCGGGCTGTGCAGCGCCAGGCCGCCGT
Source organism: uncultured Actinomycetota bacterium (assembly GCA_963708995.1). Lineage (GTDB taxonomy): Bacteria > Actinomycetota > Actinomycetes > Mycobacteriales > Mycobacteriaceae > Mycobacterium. The sequence goes on along the minus strand of CAVPUR010000015.1, from coordinate 150,795 downwards.
CGGCGTGCACCACCTGCCCGGTCACCCATGGCAGCTCGAGGACTCCGACGATGGCGCCGGCCACGTCGACGGCTTCACCTAGCCGACCCAGCGGGGTGCGCTCGCTTAAGCCGTCCACCCAGCCGGGAAGTCGTTGGGCGTCCACCAGCATCGGCGTTCGGGTGACACCCGGGCCGACGGCGTTCACCCGGATGTCGTGGCAGCCCCACTCCGCGGCGGCGATCTTGACCAGCATGTCCACTCCGGCCTTGGACACGCAGTAGGCGCCCATATCGCGGTCGGCCAGGGTGCCGCTGATGCTGGAAACAGCGACGATCGAACCGCCCACGCCGGCGTCGATCATCGCTTGCGCTCCGGCGCGGATCGTCAGCCAGGTGCCGGTGAGGTTGACCGCCAACACCCGTTCCCATTGCGCGGGCTGCTGTTTCAGCAACAGGCCCGACGCCCCGATTCCGGCGCAGGTCACGATCCGGGTGGGCACACCGTGCTCGCGCACCGTCCGCTCCATCGCCACCGACACCGCGTCGGGATCGCTGACATCGCAGGCGATATCGGCAGAGTTGGTTTCGCAAGCGAGATCCCACACCACGACGTCGTGGCCCGATTCGCGCAGCCGTCCGGCGACTTCGCGCCCGATTCCGGACGCGCCGCCGGTCACTATCGCGCTCATGTCGCGGGACCGATCAGCTCGACAAGCACGCCGTCCGGGGCGGTGATAACCGCCATCGAGACACTCTTGCCGCCCGGGGCCGGCATGCTGATGCGCCGCACGCCGTCGGCGAAACCCAATGCGGCCAAGCCGGACAGCGTCTCGTCGACGTCGCGCTCCAGGGAGAGCAGAAAGAATCCGTACCGAGGCGCCGAATGTGCGGGCAGCGCCTCATCGGTACCCGGCAACTGCACCAGTTCGACGATCCCGCTGTCGGGTGATTGCGGATCGCCCAGGAAGATCGACCGCAGCCGATCGCCCTTGGCGCCGAACAGTTCTGGCCAATCGCCGGTAAAGGTGTGGTCGAACAGCTGGCACAAGCCCAGGCCGTCGCGCCAGAATCGAAGCGAACGTTGCATATCGGCGGTGCAGATCGCCGAGTGGTGTACCCCTAGCACGCGTTTCCCCTGACCTTGGCCAGGGTCCGGTCCCACAGCTCGGCGGCAAGGCGGGGATTGTTGGCCAATCGGCTGGCTTTGGCGATCTTGCGCTTCGAGTAGTACTCGCCGGGCGCCCAATCGACACCGGGTGTACTTGACGCGAGCCACACCAGCTGGTCGGCTCCCTCGTCTGTGGTCGAGGTGTAGAGCTCTGACGGCGTGTGCCGCTGCACGAAGACCAGCAACCGCGATCCCGATGCGTGCCCGAAGTTGGAGGAGACATAGCCGGGGTGAACTGTCGCAACAGCAAGCCCGCCGGCATGGTGGCGGCGGTGTAGTTCCCTGGTGAACAACACGATTGCCAGCTTCGTCAAGGCGTAGGCGGTGCTGGGCCGGCGCTTGGCCGTGTTCTCGAGGTCATCGACGGTGGCCCGGAAAACCAACTTGTGCGATGAGCTGGTCGTGTTGACGACGGTGGCGCGGGACTCGAGGAGCACATCCATCAACTGGGTGGTCAGCAGAAACGGCGCCAGGTAGTTGACCTGATACGTCTGTTCATAGCCGTCGGGTGTCATGCAGATCTTGGTGCTCATGCCGCCGGCGTTGTTGAGCAGCACGTCGATGCGCGGGTACTGCGAACTGAGTTTCTGCGCCAAGGCTCGCACCTGCGACAGATCAGCGAAATCGACCACGAAATGGTCGGCGTCCAATTCGGCGGCCACGGCGGCGGTCTTGCTCTGTGAGCGGCCGATCACGACGACGTTATCGCCGTTCTGGCGTATCCGGCGCGCCGCGGCGGCACCTATACCGTCACTAGCGCCGGTAATGACAATCGTCTTAGTCATATCGATGCTGTCCTGTGGCTCAGCCGAACGAGTAGCGAACTGGCAGGTGCTTGAGGCCGCCCACGAACGTCGTGGCGACGAGTTGCGGATCACCGCTCAGTTCAATGGATTTCAGCCTCGGAAGCAGCTCAGAGAAAAAGCTGTTGACCTCCATGCGGGCCAGCGCGGCACCCATGCAGAAGTGCACGCCGTAGCCGAAGGCCACATGTTTGTTGGGCTCGCGCCGGACGTCGAAGCGGAACGGGTCGTCGAAGACGTCCTCGTCGCGGTTGGCTGACGCATACGACAGCAGCACGGATTCGCCTGCGGCGATAGGTGTTCCGCGCACGGTGGTGTCCTCGGCGGCGGTGCGCATGAAGTGCTTGACCGGAGTGACCCAGCGGATCATCTCCTCGGTGGCCCGCGGCATGAGGTCGAGATCGTCGCGCAGGAGCGCCAATTGGTCCGGATTCTCGATGAGTGCGTGCATGCCGCCGGAGATGGTGGAGCTCGTGGTGTCGTGGCCCGCCGTGGCCACGATGAGGTAGTAGGACACGGTGTCGAGGTCCGACAGCGGCTCGCCGTCGATGCGGGCATTGGCGATCGCGGACGCGAGATCTTCGGTCGGATGCTCGCGGCGCGACGCGGTCACACCGTTGAAGTACTGGAACATATCCAGCAGCGCCGGCAACTGGTCCTCCTCGGAGTTGCCGCGCTTGAACTCGCTGTCGCTGCTGCCGAACAACTCCTGGGTCAGCTTGAGCATGCGCGAGAAGTCCGCCTCCGGTATGCCCAGCAACGACATGATCACGTAGAGCGGGTAATTGACCGCGACCTGCTGAACGAAGTCGCACTCTGGACCGGCGGCCATCATCTTGTCGACGTAGATCTTGGCGAGCTCGTCGACGCGCATCTTCAGCGCCCGCATCGCCTTGGGCCGAAACCAATCCGCACCGATCGCACGCACTACCCGGTGCTGCGGATCGTCCATATGAATCAGCGTACGAACGCCCGCGGCGGTCTGCATCTCATCGCCCTCAACGGTCGCCAGCACCGGGCGCGGCCAGTTGGTGAACAGCATGTTCTCGCGTTCGATGTCCATGATGTCGGCGTACCTGGTGATCGCCCAGAACGGGCGATAGTCCGGCACCTCGACCCACGACACCGGAGCGTTGCGGCGTAGGTGAGTCAGCGCCGCGTGCAATCGGGGCTCATCGGCGTAAGCCGACGGATCTGCGAATACCTTGGCGGCGTCATCGACCGTCGGTGCGCTCATTGACGAAACTCCTTCAGTGCGGCGGTAACACAATCCTGCGATGCGGAATAGAAGATCGGCAGCACCCGGTCGACGACGCCTTCGCAGCGCTTCCGGAGGCCGGCGGCAATGGTGTCGACCGGACCGACGACGGCGAAAGCATTCAGCACGTCGTCATCGATGAGCGAGGCCATGGCGTCCCACTCACCTTCCTTCGAGAGGGGGTTCAGTGCGGTGTGCAGGTCACCCCAGCCATGCAAGTCGAGGACCTTGCGGTAGGCGGGCGTGGATCCGTAGAACGCGATCTGCTTGCGCGTGGCAGCCATCGCGGTGGCCAGCTCGTCGTCGTTCGGTACCGGTTGCGATCATCACTTCGGCCGACACCTGGAAATCGTTGCGATCACGTCCCGCTCGCTGCATGCCACGCAGCAGCGCCGGCATCGTCACCTCATCGAGATAGCGCTTCGAGACCATCGGGTGACCGAGGTGGCCGTCGGCGACCTCGCCGCACATCTCGGTCATCGCTTCGCCGACGGCGGCCATGAAGATTTTCGGCGCGGGATAGGGGTGCGGCTCGGGCGTGAACATCGGGGTCATGATCTTGTGGGTATAGAACTCACCCTCGAAACGCAGCCTGGTACCGTCCTGCCACGCCGACCAGATCGCGTGTAGCGCGGCGACGAATTCGCGCATCCGGCGCGCCGGATGGCTCCACGGCATGCTGAACCGCTTCTCGATATGCGGCTGAATCTGCGTTCCCAGACCAAGGATGAACCGGCCCTTCGAGTACGCCTGCAGGTCCCAGCCGACGTTGGCGACGATCATCGGATTGCGCGCGAACGCCACCGCGATGTTGGTGCCGAGCTCGAGTCGCGACGTGTGCTCGGCGGCCAGCAGCAGCGGCAGAAACGGGTCATGACTGGTTTCGGCCGTCCAGCCCCCGTCATACCCGTCTCGTTCCAGGGCCGCGGCCCCGTCGGCCGCCCGTTCCAGCCGAAGGGGGATGCCGCCATCGATCTTGAGGCCCGACACCGGCGTCATGGAAGGGAAGCTATCACGACCGCCGCCCCGCGATCCGGGCGATTGGCATCCCACGTCAGGATCTTGCCCTCCGGCACGAACCGCAGATAGACCGAGTTGGCGTAGCGCTTCTGCGTCGCCGCGGGCAGGCCGGCAGACGGCGGGCGAAATGCGGCGTACTTCGTGTCGATGGCCTCCTCGATGCGGCGTACCGCCGGCTCGTCGGAGACGAATTCGACGCGGCCGGTGAGATGGACGGCGCGCAGGTCGACCCAGCGTTCCCCCGATTCGACCAGAAACGAGGCCCGCGGGTCGTGGCGGACCCGGGCGATCTTCTTGGTGCCGGCCGGTGTCCGCATCGCGACCGTGCGATCCTCGGCCACGAACCACACCGGCAATGCGATCGGCATTCCGTCGCGGCGCAGCGTGGTCAGAATTCCGGTGTGCGCGGCCGCGATTTCCGCCCATGCTTCGTCTTCGGTCAACCGGATCATCGGTTCGCCCCAATCGTGCTCCGTCTGTCGCAGACGCTACAGTAAGCACTTCAGTATGTACCGACCGCCCTTCGGCGAGGTAGGACGGAACGATGACTAAAGGCCAGGACTGGGAGGAGACGCTCGACGATTTGGATCGTCGTCGTCGCCACGCGTTGGCCATGGGCGGCCCGGAGCGGCTCGACAAGCATCGCGGCAAGGGAAAACTCGACGCCCGCGCGCGCATAGCGCGACTGCTCGACCCGGGCACCTTCCGCGAAATCGGCACCATGGTCGGCGGCGAGATCGCCGCCGACGCGATCGTCACCGGCTCCGGTCTCATCAACGGTGTGCCGGTGATGGTGGGCGCCGAGGACTTCACCACCTTGGCCGGCAGCATCGGGCCCGGAGGCAACTCCAAGCGCTACCGGATCGCCGAACTGGCACTGCGCGACAGGATCCCGCTGGTGATGCTGCTCGACGGCGCCGGCTTTCGTCCGACCGGTGGGCATTACGGGCGCACCCCGACCGACCTGCTCGCCCAGACGCAGTGCTCCGGCCGGGTCCCGACCGTCGGCGCGGTGCTCGGCCCCTCGGCCGGGCACGGCGCCCTGGTCGCCCCGGTGTGCGACTTCCGGATCATGAGCCGGCAGGGTGCGATCTTCACCGCCGGACCGCCCGTCGTCAAAGAATCCACCGGTGAGGACATCTCGAAGGAGGATCTGGGCGGACCGGGCGTCGCGCCGCTCAGCGGGGTGGTCCACAACCTCGCCGACGACGACGAAGCCGCGCTCGACGATATTCGCCGCTATTTGTCGTATTTTCCGCCGAGCGCGTGGTCCTACCCACCGTCGCAACCGGCCGACACACTGACCGAACCGCGTCCGACGCCGGAGTTGCTGGACATCGTCTCGCGCGACAACCGCCGCGTCTATGACATGCGCGCGGTGCTCGACGTGGTCTTCGACCGTCCCGACTGGTTCGAAGTGCAGCCGCAGTACGGCAGGGCGATCATCTGCGCACTGGCGCATCTTGGCGGGCATCCCGTCGCAATCGTGGCCAACCAACCACAGGTGCTGGCCGGGTCCATCGACGCCGCCGCCGCCGACAAAGCGGCGCATTTCATCTTGGTGGCCGACTCCTTTCACTTGCCGATCGTCTTCCTGGCAGACAACCCCGGGATGCTGCCCGGCAGCCGCTCCGAACGCGAGGGCGTACTTCGCAGCGGCGCACGGATGTTCGCCGCCCAGACCGCCGCCACGACGATCAAGCTGCACGTCACGCTGCGCAAGGCGTACGGCTTCGGCTCCATGGTCATGTCGCTGCTCGGGTTCGACCACCAGTCGCGCCACCTTCGCCTACCCCGGCGCCACGATGGGAGCCATGAGCGCCGCGGCGCTCAGTCGCGCGTCGCATGCCGGTGAGGACCTGTCCGCCAAGCTGCGCGACGCGGAGCTGCAAGCCTCCTTCCGGTCGGCCGAGCAGATGGGGTTCGACGAACTCATCGATCCCCGCGAGACCCGGGACGCGCTGCTGGCCGCTCTGCAGCGCGGTCTCTCGTAGCCGGCAGGCCGCCGCCGAACCGGTGAGCCGCACGGTGATCTTGCCGTGATTGTCGGCGCGGAAGTCGATCTGGGAAGATGAAATCCGTGGCGGAACGATGGACACGGCAAAGGCGCCTCGAGCACACCCGCGGTGTGTTGTTGGACGCCGCCGAGGAAGTGTTCGCCAAGCGCGGGTTCGGCGGCGCGGCGCTGGAAGACATCGCTGAGGCAGCCGGATATACCCGCGGGGCGATCTACTCGCATTTCGGCACCAAAGAAGAATTGTTCCTGGCCGCCATCGAGCGTCACCTTCTCCGGTTTCTCAACGGCTTCGAAGACATCATCGGCGCCTTCGAGAGCCTTGAGGATCTCAACGTCGCGCAATTCGCCGAGCGGTGGCGTGAACTGACCATCGCCGGGCCGGACAGCGCGGCTCTGGGATACGAGTTCTCACTGTTTTTGCTACGCAACCCCGGGGCGCGGGAACGGCTGGCAGTCAAGCGCGAAGAAACGATCCGGTCGCTGGCCGACTACATCACCAGCAATATCGCGCGCCTGGGCGGCACACTGACGATCCCGGCCGAGGCCTTGGCGCGTGTTCTGATTGCCAGCCATGAGGGTGTCACCATCAGCGCGCATCTGGACGGCAAGGACCTCTACGAGCCGTTCTTACAGATGGTGATGTCCAACGTGGCGCCCAAGCCTGCCTCCAAGTCTGCTCCAGCCAAGCGGCCACGAGCCCGGCGAACCGGTTGAGAATAGGCGCGGTAGTTCAGGGCAGTTTGATCACCGAAACGTACATTTCCAGGATCGGCCGGTAGAGGTCGACGTCGTCCAGTTGGCTGCCCAGCATGACGGAATCGCTTGTGGCAATGAGGATGTGCGCGAACGTCAACGCGGGGACCAGTAGGGTTCCGCCGAGTCGGTCGACGCCCTCGGCGATGAATCTCCCCAGCGCCTCGACGACCTCTGACCTTTTTACCGCCACCCGTTCCCGCGCCTCGGGATTGCGTCGCAAATACAACGTGAACTCGAGGCCCAGCGCGGCGTGCGCGGCACCGCGGTCATAACTGAGTTGGCGCCACCGCTGCGCTATGTCGTCGAGTTCGCGCGCTCCCAGCTCCCGCGCCCCCGACAGCACTTCGGCGAAATTGTCGAAGTAGCGACGCCAGTACCGGTCGCTCACCGCCAGGAAGAGATCTTCCTTCGTGGTGAAGTGCTTGTAGATGGCGCCTTTCGTGTAGCCAGCCGTGTCTGCGATGTCATCGAGAGTTGCTGGCGTGAAGCCCTTTTCGGCGAACACCGTCTCCGCCGCATCCAGGAGAAGCGAACGCGTGTGTTCGAAGCGTCGCTCCCGCGTCCAACGCTCAGCCATGTGAGCGATTGTGCCACGGGAAATTCAGAAACACTCTTGTTATTGAGATACCAGTTGGTATATTCACGCATGCCGAGAGGAGACAGAGCTCATGACCGGACTGTCGGATAACAAGAGCGCACCCGTGGTGACCGAATCACTCAGTAAAGTGGCCGGGCTCGGTACCCGGCCTGAGGCGACGGCCAAGCCGGTACGGATGTGGGCCATCGCCGGCGGTGCCATCCTGGCTTTTCAGCTCTACGTCTGGATCCGATGGATGACCGGCCCCTATTTCAAGCGGGTGCCCGCGGGTCCCAGCGATCCGCCGACGCTGATGAAGGTGGTCCTGCTTACCTGGACGGCCGTCATCGTGCTCGGCCTGCCGGTCGGCATTTATTACTTCATCGTCCGGCCCTGGCGGCGGGAACGGCGAATCACGCTGGACGGCATGCTGCTGGTGGCGTGCGGCCTGTTGTTCTTTCAGGACCCGCTGCTGAACTACCTCAACACGTGGAGCACATACAACAGCTGGATGTTCAACCGGGGCTCATGGGTACAACACATCCCGGGTTGGGTGTCGTACGGGGAGCCGGGCCGCATGATGGCCGAACCGCTGCTGATGAATGCGCCGGGTTACTCGTACGGAGTTCTGCTGTGCACGATTCTCGGCTGTTGGGTCATGCGCCGAGCGAAATCGCGCTGGCCGAACATCAGCAACGCCGGTCTGATCGGCATCTTGATCGTCTGGACGTTTTTCTTCGACTTGGTCATGGAGGGCTTGTTCCTGATGCCGATGGGGCTTTACATCTACCCCGGCGCGATCAAGTCCTTGTCCATCAATGCCGGCACCTACTACCAATGGCCGGTGTACGAAGGGCTGATGTGGGGAGGCGTGCAAGCGGGCCTGTGCGCATTGCGCTACTTCACCGACGATCGTGGCCGGACATTTGTCGAACGGGGACTGGAACGAGTCCAAGGCGGGTTTGCAAAGCAGCAACTCACCCGCTTCCTGGCGATCTTCGCCGCGTGCAGCATGTTCTTCTTTGTGTTCTACAACATTCCGGCGCAGTGGTTCGCTATGCATCAAGACCCCTGGCCCGCCGACATTGTGAAGCGGTCATACTTCCTCATGGGCATCTGCGGCGACGGGACCGATCGGCTTTGCCCCGATCCCGCACTCCCGGTTCCGGGCAAAAACTCCGGCTACATCAATCACGATGGCAAGCTTGTGCTTCCCGACGGTCTAAAGCTTCCGACGATCGTTCCCTTCGACCGGGGGAAGTGATTTGTTGAACGGTCCACCCGCCACTGTTGGCTCCGTCGGCTCCGTTGAGGCCGGTGCGGAGGCGCCGTTTTACAGAGCGGTCGGCGAGGAGATGGACATTTTTCGGGCGGCGGCCCGCCGGGGCCTGCCGGTGCTGCTCAAGGGTCCCACGGGTTGCGGGAAGACACGCTTCGTGGAGGCCATGGCCCACGAGCTCGGTCGCGACCTGATCACCGTCGCGGGCCACGAGGACATGACGTCGGCGGATCTGGTGGGCCGGTTTCTGCTCAAAGGTGGAGAGACGGTCTGGGTGGACGGGCCTTTGACGCGGGCCGTGCGCAACGGCGGCATCTGCTATCTGGACGAGGTGGTGGAGGCGCGCCAGGACACCACCGTGGTCATCCATCCGCTCGCCGATCACCGCCGTGAACTTCCGATCGATCGGCTCGCCACCACGTTGAAGGCGGCACCGGGCTTCCAGCTGGTGATTTCCTACAATCCCGGCTACCAAAGCGTTTTGAAGAACATCAAGGAGTCGACCCGCCAGCGCTTCGTCGCCATCACGCTGGATTTCCCGCCCGTCGAGATCGAGACGGAAGTGGTCGCCTACGAAGCCGGGATCGACTTCGAGACCGCCCGCGCTCTCGTCACACTGGGTGGCGCGATCCGGAACCTGACTGGTTCACCACTGCGCGAAGCATCCTCCACCCGGCTGTTGATCCTCGCCGGCGGCCTGGTCGCTGAAGGGCTGAGCCTGCGCAGTGCCGTCCAGTCGGCCATCGTCGAGGCGCTCACAGACGATCCGGACGCCGTTCGCGCCCTCGGCGAACTCGCCGACGCCGTCATGCCGCGGACGTGACCGCCTCAAATCCGAATAACCCTAACCGGTTTCGATTCCTCGCCACCTATATTGCCGGCAGGTCCGTCGACGTCGCCGAGGCATCGGCAGGCGAGGCAACTCACACCGACAGCAAGGTCATATTCGTCTCGGCGGGCCGTCCCCTCGCCGAGCAGCGCCGCGAGATGCTGATCCAGAGCGCTCTGCTGGGCGCTGGAAGTCTGGATCGGCGATTAGTGAAGGCGCTACGGGCACGCCCCTCGGTCGCGCGCCGCTACCTCGCCCTCGAAGGTCACCGCGTGCTTGCCGAACTCGCCGGGCAGATCCCACTCGCCGCCGCGCTTCGCCCCGACGGCGCGCCGCGCACCGCGACCGCCGATGAGTCACTCGAGATGGCCAAGGGCCCAGCGGAAATCGCCGACCCGCCCGAATGGTTCGGGGTCATCCGGCCCTCCCGACTGCTGGCGTCTTCGGCCGGACCAGGCTCGCAGGCCACCGACAAAGAGCTGCGTCTGCAGTTCGATCCTGTCGATCTGCCCGAGGCTGACGACGACGGTGACCGAGAGCCGACCCGGGAAAGCAAGATCCTCAAACTGTTTGAGAATCCGCTCTTTAACGCGCGGGCGCTCTCGGACTATTTCCGCAAACTGTTCGGCAGCTCGCGTTCCCCAGGGGACGGCGAGGCCGGCGCGGAGATGCAGGTTCGCGTCGTCCGGCGCACGCACGCGGCGGCAGTTTGATCACCGATACGTACATTTCCAAGATCGGCCGGTAGAGGTCGACGTCGTCGAGCTGGCTGCCCAACATGACGGAATCGCTTGTGGCGACGAGGATGTGCGCGAACGTCAACGGCGGCACCAACAGGGTTCCGCCGAGCCGGTCGACGCCCGCGGCGACGAACTTCCCCAGCGCCTCGACGACCTCTGCCCTTTTGGCCGCCACACGTTCGCGCGCCTCGGGATTGCGGCGCAAATACAAAGTGAACTCGAGGCCCAGCGCGGCGTGCGCGGCACCCCGGTCATAACTGAGTTGGCGCCACCGCTGGGCAATGTCGTCGAGTTCGCGCGCCCCCAGCTCTTTGGCTCCCGACAGCACTTCGGCGAAATTGTCGAAGTAGCGACGCCAGTACCGGTCGCTCACCGCCAAGAACAGGTCTTCCTTGGTGGCGAAGTGCTTGTAGATCGCGCCTTTCGTGTAGCCCGCCGTGTCTGCGATGTCGTCGACAGTTGCTGGCGTGAAACCCTTTTCGGCGAACACCGACCTCCGCCGCATCCAGGAGAAGCGAACGCGTGTGTTCGACACGCCGCTCCCGCGTCCACCGCTCAGCCATGCGAGCGATTGTGCCACGGAAACTCAGAAACACTCTTGTTTTTGAGATACCAGTTGGTATATTCACGCATGCCGAGAAGGAGACAGAGCCCATGAGCGAACTGTCGGAGAAGAAGAGCGCACCTGTTGTGACCGAATCGCTCGATAGAGTCGCCGGGCTCGGTACCCGGCCTGAGTCGGCGGCCAAGCCCGTGCGGGCCTGGGCCATCGCCGGCGGCGCCATCCTGGCTTTTCAGCTCTACGTCTGGATCCGATGGATGACCGGGCCCTATTTCAAGCGGGTGCCCGCGGGGCCCAGCGATCCGCCGACGCTCATGAAGGTGGTCCTGCTTACCTGGACGGCCGTCATCGTGCTCGGCCTGCCGGTCGGCATCTATTACTTCATCGTTCGGCCCTGGCGGCGGGAACGGCGAATCACGCTCGACGGCATGCTGCTGGTGGCGTGCGGCCTGTTGTTCTTTCAGGACCCGCTGCTGAACTACCTCAGCACGTGGAGCACATACAACAGCTGGATGTTCAACCGGGGCTCATGGGTACAAAACATCCCGGGTTGGGTGTCGTACGGGGAACCGGGCCGCATGATGGCCGAACCGCTGTTGATGAATGCGCCGGGTTACTCGTACGGAGTTCTGCTGTGCACGATTCTCGGCTGCTGGGTCATGCGCCGAGCGAAATCGCGCTGGCCGAACATCAGCAACGCCGGTCTGATCGGCGTCTTGATCGTCTGGACGTTCTTCTTCGACTTGGTCATGGAGGGCTTGTTCCTGATGCCGATGGGGCTTTACATCTACCCCGGCGCGATCAAGTCCTTATCCATCAATGCCGGCACCTACTACCAATGGCCGGTGTACGAAGGGCTGATGTGGGGCGGCGTGCAAGCGGGCCTGTGCGCTTTGCGCTACTTCACCGACGACCGTGGCCGGACATTTGTCGAACGGGGACTGGAACGAGTCCAAGGCGGATTTGCCAAGCAGCAACTCACCCGCTTCCTGGCGATCTTCGCCGCGTGCAGCATGTTCTTCTTTGTGTTCTACAACATTCCGGCGCAGTGGTTCGCCATGCATCAGGACCCCTGGCCCGCCGACATTGTGAAGCGGTCATACTTCCTCATGGGAATCTGCGGCGACGGGACCGATCGACTTTGCCCCGATCCCGCACTCCCGGTTCCGCGCAAAAACTCCGGCTACATCAATCCCGATGGCAAGCTTGTGCTTCCCGACGGCGTCAAGCTTCCGACGATCGTTCCCTTCGATCGGGGGAAGTGATTTGTTGAACGGTCCACCCGCCACTGTTGGCTCCGTCGGCTCCGTTGGGCCGGTGCGGAGGCGCCGTTTTACAGAGCGGTCGGCGAGGAGATGGACATTTTTCGGGCGGCGGCCCGCCGCGGTCTGCCGGTGCTGCTGAAGGGTCCCACGGGATGCGGGAAGACACGCTTCGTGGAGGCCATGGCCCACGAGCTCGGTCGCGACCTGATCACCGTTGCGGGCCACGAGGACATGACGTCGGCGGATCTGGTGGGCCGGTTTCTGCTCAAAGGCGGAGAAACGGTCTGGGTGGACGGGCCGCTGACCCGGGCCGTGCGCAACGGCGCCATCTGCTATCTGGACGAAGTGGTGGAGGCGCGCCAGGACACCACCGTGGTCATCCATCCGCTCGCCGATCACCGCCGTGAGCTTCCGGTCGATCGGCTCGCCACCACATTGAAGGCGGCACCGGGCTTCCAGCTGGTGATTTCCTACAATCCCGGCTACCAAAGCGTTCTGAAGAACATCAAGGAGTCGACCCGCCAGCGCTTCGTCGCCATCACGCTCGATTTCCCACCCGTCGAGATCGAGACGGAAGTGGTTGCCTACGAAGCCGGGATCGACTTCGAGACCGCCCGCGCTCTGGTCACACTGGGTGGCGCGATCCGGAACCTGACTGGTTCACCACTGCGCGAAGTATCCTCCACCCGGCTGTTGATCCTCGCCGGCGGCCTTGTCGCTGAAGGGCTGAGCCTGCGCAGTGCCGTCCAGTCGGCCATCGTCGAGGCGCTCACAGACGATCCGGACGTCGTTCGCGCCCTCGGCGAACTCGCCGACGCCGTCTTGCCCCGGACGTGACCGCCTCAAATCCGAATAACCCTAACCGGTTTCGACTCCTCGCCACCTACATTGCCGGCAGGTCCGTCGACGTCGCCGAGGCATCGGCGGGCGAGGCCGCTCACACCGACAGCAAGGTCATATTCGTCTCGGCGGGCCGTCCCCTCGCCGAGCAGCGCCGCGAGATGCTGATCCAGAGCGCTCTGCTGGGCGCGGGAAGTCTGGATCGGCGATTGGTGAAGGCGCTACGGGCACGCCCCTCGGTCGCGCGCCGCTACCTCGCGCTCGAAGGTCACCGCGTGCTTGCCGAACTCGCCGGGCAGATCCCACTCGCCGCCGCGCTTCGCCCCGACGGCGCACCGCGCACCGCGACCGCCGATGAGTCACTCGAGATGGCCAAGAGCCCAGCGGAAATCGCCGACCCACCCGACTGGTTCGGGGTCATCCGACCCTCCCGACTGCTGGCGTCTTCGGCCGGACCGGGCTCGCAGGCCACCGACAAAGAGCTGCGTCTGCAGTTCGATCCTGTCGACCTGCCCGAGGCTGACGACGACGACGACCGAGAGCCGGCCCGGGAGAGCAAGATCCTCAAACTGTTTGAGAATCCGCTCTTTAACTCGCGGACTGCTCTCGGACTATCTTCCGCAAACTGCTTCGGCAGCTCGCGCTCCCCCGGGGACGGCGCTGCCGGCGCGGAGATGCAGGTTCGCGCCGTTCGGCGCGCGCACGCGGCGGGAACACAGTCCCGCCCTGTGCCCACGCGGATCCGTTTCACCGATGACCGCAACCCCGGCGCTACGGCGGGCGTTGGCGGCGCGCTCTACCCGGAGTGGGACGAACACAACAACCGCTATCGGCCGGATTGGTGCCGGGTCATCGACTTCCCGCTGACCGCCGCCGCCGACGTCACAGCCGTCGCAGCGCCGCAGGCGTCCCGCACGACGACGTGCTGCGCCGTCGCTTGTCTCGCATCGGCCTCGGCCCCAAGGTGCTGCGCGGCCGTCCCGATGGCGACGAGCTCGACATCGAGGCGCTCATCAACCTTTTCGTCGATCTGCGCTCCGGCTACTCGCCAGCGGAATGCGTGTACCTCGAACGCCGCAAACTTGCCCGCAATCTCGGCGTCCTCGTCTTGCTCGACGCCTCCGGATCGGCCACCGAGACGGATCCTGACGGCCTGGCCGTACACGATCACCAGCGACGGGCGGCTGCCACGCTGGCGGTCACGCTCGAAGAGCTCGGCGACCGCGTTGCCGTCTATGCCTTTCGGTCGCAAGGCCGGCACGCCGTGCATCTGCCCTCGATCAAAGGGTTCGGAAATCGGTTCGGCGCCATGGAGCGCGCGCGGCTGAACCAGCTCCAGCCATCGGGCTACACGCGCCTCGGCGCCGGCATCCGAGGTGCGGGAGAAATCCTCAAAACCCAGGCCGGCACACCAAATCGGCTGCTGCTCGTCCTTTCCGATGGCTTCCCCTACGACGATGGCTACGAAGGCCGTTACGCCGAAGCCGACGCCGCCAAAGCCCTCGAGGAGCTCCGCATGGAAGGTGTTGCCTGCCTGTGCCTTTCCGTCGGCACCGCGGCCACCGATACGCTAGAGCGCGTCTTCGGCTCCGCCAGTTATGCCAGCGCGCCGACCCTGGCGGACTTGAGCCCGCAGATGGATGAATTGTTCCTGTCTGCACTGCGGGAACTCAGCGCACCGCAACCGAAAAGAGGATGAGACACTGAAAGTGTTGTTGACAGGTGCGCTGGGCAACATCGGCTTGGCCACGTTAGAGACGTTGACCAAAGAGGGCCACGGCGTCGTCGCGTTCGACCTCGAATCTCGCAGGGCGCGCAACCTCGCATCCGGATTCGACGGACGGGCTCGCTTCGTCTGGGGTGACATCACCGATCCGGAATCGCTGCGGGATGCGCTGCAGGGCGTGGACGCCGTGATCCATCTCGCGGCCATCATTCCGCCTTACTCAGACCGGGCGCCCGAGTTGGCCCGCAGGGTAAACCTCGACGCCACTCGCGATCTGATCGCACAGATGGAGGCCTCACCGACGGCGAAGCGACTGGTGTTCGCGTCGTCGCAGGGCATCTTCGGCGACGTCCAGGATCGCGAGCCACCGCTGCGTGTCGACACGCCCGTCTCTCCCACCGACGAGTACGGGCGCCAGAAGGTCGAATGCGAGCGAGCGATCCGGCAGTCACGGCTGCGGTGGAGCATCCTGCGGCTTTCGGCGGTCACGCCACTGCACATGCAAGCGCAGGACCCCAGCATCATGTTCGAGATCAGCCCCGACGCGCGATTCGAATTCCTCCATCCCGCCGACGCGGGAACCGCATTTGCCCGCGCGGTGGCGTGTGAGGAGTCGATCGGAAAGATCCTGAACATAGCCGGCGGCCCAACCTGCCGCATGACCTATTACGACTTCGTCAGCGCTCTGATGGGAGCGATGGGGATCGGCCCGATCCCGATCGATGCATTCGTGAGAAGGCACCCACCTCGCTATTTCGGCGACTGGGTGGATACCGCGGAGAGCCAGCAGCTGCTCCAGTACCAGCAACGAGGACTTGACGCGCAGCTGGAAGACATGAGAAATGACTTCGGCGCGAAACGGCACTTCGTCCGTCTCGTTCGCCCACTGGCCACGTGGTTTGTGGTCCGCAGCTCTGCTTACCTCAAGGAGAACCGGCGCCACGTCCGCCGACCATTAGGCGATTCCCAAATGCGATGTCACATGCGATATCACATTCAAGAATCGTCTATTCGTCGGCGCGTGTGATGGCGTGTCGCTGTGAAGACACGCACGCTCGCGTTCCCTAGAAACCGCCGGCGCGATAGGCCGCGACGATCGGCTCGAGCTCGTCGGGCGTCGCGCCGTGCATGATCACCGCGTCGGCCCCGTAATCGAATTCGGCGCGGATGCGATCGACGCACTGCTGCGCCGACCCGGTGGCCGAGGGCTCCAGCCACTCGTCGGGAATCAGCGTCGCGATGTGCTCGATCTGCTCGGGCGTGGCCTTGTGGTCGATCCCTCCGGCGATCGACGTCACCACCGAGTCTTCCCGGAATCGTTGCAGCACAGCGGGATCCCAGGCGTTGGTGCTTACCAGCAGATCGCCGTACCCCTGCAGATAGGTGGCCAGGCGTGCGACGGTCTTCTTCAGCCGCAATTGTTCCGGAAGGTGGTCGCCGACCGTGGCGAAACACGACCACACCCGCACGCTGTCCGGATCGCGGCCCGCCTTTTCCGCGGCGGATTTGACGGTTTTGACGCAGCGCTGCAACGTTTCCGGAGTGAAGTAGGTGTGCAGGATCACGTCGTCGAACGCCCTGCCGCCCAGCGCGAGCGTGTTCGGTCCGAAGGCAACCAGCGCCAACCGGATGTCCTCGTTGAAGTCCGGGTCGAGAAACAGGACGGGATACTTGCCCATCGGGCCGTCGTGATTGAAGATCACCTCGCCGTGGAACAGCCGCCGCATGACCTGCGCCCAGTCCTCCATCTGCGCGGTCGTGACCGCCGGTATGCCGAACGCCCCGTAGATCGCGGCGATGCCGCGGCCGATACCCAGCGTGAACCGGCCGCCCGACAGCCGGTGCATGGTGGTCGCCCACGACCCGGTGATCAACGGGTGGCGGGTGTTGTGATTGGTTGCGGCGGTGGCGATCTGCATCCGGCTGGTCACCGCGCACGCGGCCCCGACGAGCGACGACGCTTCCTTGACGTTCCAGCGTTCGGAGATGAACGCCGTGCCGAAGCCCAACTCCTCGCCGCGGCGAGCCTCGTCCATCAGGGAGGCCGGTCCCTCACCGCCGGCCCCGGCCAGCAGGTAGTAGCCCAGTTCGTCAAGCGCGCGATCGCTCAATTCCAAACTCCTTGCTGGTAGCCACAGTTCCAGACCTCGGTGATCTTGCCGGCGACGACGCGGAAGACCTCCATGCTGCCGACCTCAACGTTGGTGCCATCCTTGAGCATCATCGGAGACTGGTAGACGATCGCGACGTGTTCGCCATCGTCACCGGCAACCACCAGGTTCAGGTCGAATCGGATGGCCTCGAACATGGCCCAGTGATCGATGATGCGGTTGACTGCCTGCTCGTGCGTGAGCACTGTCGCCTCACCCACCTCATGCCGGATGACCGTGTCGCCGATCAACTCCTCGGCGAGCGCGAAGTCGCGCTTGTTCCACACCACCAGGTTGTACAGCTCGACGACCTCGCGGGCCGTCCGCGTTGCGGTGCTCATTCAAATACCTCAGTTGCGTCCAGGTCGTCGATCGCAGCCACCGCCCGTTCGGTTAGCTTCAGGCACAGTGCGCGTGAGCGTTCCGGCATAGTGTCCCAGCCGACGAGGGTGATGACGGGGAGGAGCATGAGATAGGCGACCGCAAGCCGATAGTGGCGCCACGCCTCGTCGAACGAATAATCGATGACACCGTTGTCAGCGAGCCGAACGAGGTACTCGCGCACTAGCTGCTCGTCGTGTCCGCGGCGCACCTCCGTCGGCAGTCCCTGGCTAACCAGGTAACCGACGTCGACCGCGCCGACCCCTTTGGAGGCAAACTGAAAATCGACAATCTTCAGCAAGTCCCCGTCGAAAAACATGTTGTCCGCCCTGATGTCGCCGTGCAGCAGCATCGGTCGTTCCGTCAATCCCGCCAACGCTTTTGGGGCGTGCTGAACGAACCCCTCGGCATACCGGGCCACCGCGGCGGGAACTGCCACCGTTGACTTGTCGCAGTACACGCGCCATCCGAGCTCGAACGCGGGATGCAGGATTTGGCCGGCGGTCGGCGTATCAAGGCTTGGAAACGCATCGAGGCCCCTGGCATCGGGGGTGGTAACCGACCAGGCGTGCATGCCCGCCAGCTGCTCGATGCACAACCGAGCCCGATGCAGTGACAGGCCGGCCAGATGATCGGCGTTATCCCAGTCCCGCAGATCTTCCAGAACCAGCACGAAATCCGCTGATTCATCGGTCATTCCGGCGGCGTATAAATGCGGTGTCGCTATCGGAGCCCTGCCCGCAACGTATTGGTAAAACGACAGCTCCCGCCGGTAGCCGCCCAGCATGTCCATCGCCCACCGAGCCTCGGATTGGGCGGGCAGTTTGACGATCACGGTCGGCGGTACACCCGCGTCGCCGGTCAGGTGGAGCCGATACAGCAGCGACGAGAATCCCGTGTCTTGCGCAATCTGTTCGACGCGAATGGTTTTGACCGCCAACGACTCCGGCATCGTGCCATCTGCGCGCAGCGCTTCGCTGAGCCACCGGGTGGTCACCTCGTCGATTGCGCTGGGCACCCGCAGTCCGGCCAGTGTCACCATTGAACTCCTGGAAAGTTATTTGACGCCAAACAACTAACATAGCTGTCGACCGTCTAAAATACAACCGTGCCTTCCCCTGTACGTGGGCTGACCCAACCGGAGCGCGTGGAGTTGTCGAACCGACGGCTGCTGCACGCTGCGGCCGAGCTGATCGTGGAGCAGGGCTGGGAAGCGACCACGGCCGCCGAGATCGGGCGCCGCGCGGGATATAGCCGCGCCATGGTGCACGCCCGGTACGGCAGCAAGGACGCCATCCTCGAGACATTCCTTCATGAGTATGTGAAGCGGCTCAACCCAGACCCCGATCCCAGCAGGACCGGTATGCAGCAAGTGCTCGCGCATTTCGACCGAATTCAAGACATCCATGCCGAGGACCGCGAGCTACTGCGTGCGATGTTCGTCGCCACTTTCGAAGCGGCTAAGACGACGTCGCCTTTGCGCGATCGGGTCCAGATGCAACTCTTGAGCGGCGCAGTCAAGGTCCAGGCGGGCCTGCGTCTGCATCGAGGACGGGTCGGTCCGCTCCGATATCGACATCGACGCCGCCGTCAAGGACATTACTGCAGCAGTGTTTGGCATCGCGTTTCAATGGGTCGCCGTACCACTAGCTCATGACCTCGACGACGAGCTGAATTCCGTTCGCTCTCGGCTCATTCAGCAGTACGGGTCTCCGCCACCTCGATAACGCGCCAGGAATCGCTCGGACACCCTCTGCACGCGGCGGGAGAAGATGTGGCCGACGTGGCTGCCGTCGTACCAGTACAGCCGGCCGCCCCAGCGCTCCTGCAGCGCAGTCGTGGGCTCGCGCATGGCCATTCGGTCGTGCCATGCCCCGACGATCAGCCGGCGCTCCGGCGGGGGCGCCGGGTCGACCGCCAGCGGGTCGATCACCGAGGTCAGTTGTGAAACGACCGGCGATGTCAGCAACTCCGCGAGTCCGCCCCGGCCCCGCCCAAAGCGATTGAGGTGCCGCGCGATCATCCCGTTGAGCCCCAGGATCGGGGTGTACAGACCCACCGCGTCGATGTCTCGCTCTAGATGTGAGACCAGCGCGGCCACCGGGGTGCCCATCGAGATCCCCGACACCACAACCGCGGTGGCCTGCGGTTGCACCCAACGCACCACGGCACGCACCTCGGACACCGAGCGCATCATGCCCGCGACATTGCCCAGCGGATCCATGTCCGGATAGGCCGGCCATTCGCGGCGCCGGCATCCATGGCCGGGCTGCACCGGCATCGCGACGTTGAATCCCAGCTTGTGATGTATCCGGCCGATCCGGGACAGCACCAGGTCCTCGGTGCCACCCTGGCCGGCACCGTGAACCCAGACCAGCCATGGCCGCGGGCCGTCGGTATGCCGGCACACGTGCACCACTGCCCGCGCCGGGCCGCCCAGGCCTTCGGCCGCCAGCGTCTTGGGCAGCGCCGGCTCATGCTCGAACGTCACCCGCTCATAGGCCAGTCCGGCGATCCGTCGCCGTTGTATCGACGTTGGGCGCAACGGTTTCGGGTCGGTATGCGCGCCGTCGATGCCGAGCTCCGACAATTCTTCGGCCGCCGGTTCGCACTCCGTCAGTGGCCGCACTCTTTCGGTCAGGTTGCCGCCCAGTAGCGAAAAGCCAGCCAAAACAAGCTCGTCCAGCATGACTTCGCCGAACTGTCGCGCACCGCGCGGCGATACCGGGTTCCAGCCGGTCGACTCTTTGAGACCAGACGCGGTCCGCGGCAGTACCATTGCGAAATCGCGCGCGACTTCCGTAGTCCGCGTCACCAAAGACATACCATTGCCTCCTGTCAAACCAGCTAAGCGAGCTTGAAACCGGTGTACCCGGTGGCCGCGATCTCGTCGCAGCGGCGCCGGTATTCGGGTATTCCGCCGACATAGCCCATGTACATCCGCTTCTTGCCGGGAACATTGCCGCCGTTGTACCAAGAGTTGCAAGTCGGATGAACAAGCACCGTCGGCGCGACGAGCTCGGTGGCGTGATCGATCCACTCCTGCTGCGCCGACGGCAGTGCCTCGATGGTGCGAATCCCGTTGGCGCGCAAGTGGACGATGCATTCGCTGATCCAGTCCACATGCTGCTCGAGTGCGGTGACAAAGTTGGTGGCGGCGCTCGGGCTGCCCGGACCCTGAATCGTAAACAAATTGGGGAACCCGGCGACGGCCAACCCAAGATAGGACAACGGCCCCTGGCCGGCCCAGAACTCGCCGAGCGACAGCCCGTCGCGACCCCGCACATCGATACGACTCAGCGCACCGGTCATGGCGTCAAACCCGGTGGCATAGATGATCACGTCGAGTTCGTAAGAATCGTGCTCGGTGCGGATTCCGGTCGGCATTACCTCGCCAATCGGCGACTTGCGTAGGTCGACTAGGGTGACGTTATCCCGGTTGAACGTCTCGTAGTAACCCTGGTCGATGATCGGTCGCTTGCACGCAAAGGGATGCACGGGCACCAATGAAGCCGCGGTCTGCGGGTCCCTGACAATGCGGGCCACCGCCTCACCGTAGAGCCGGGCCGCCATCCGGTTGGCTTCGATGTCGAAGAATATGTCACTCCAACTGAGGGCGCCCAAGATGCCGTTTTCCTCGATGGCGCGCAATTGCTCTTCGCGCGAGGCGGACTTCAACGCCGGCTTGCTCAGCATCTCCAGCAGGACGGAAAAGGCGCTTAGCCGGGCCGCGCCAATCGGGTGGGCACGCTGGGCATCCCGGATTTCGCCGTAGCGGGCTTTCATCTCGTCGAGTTCGCCGGGCCTGAATCGGTGCACTCGCCAAGGCAGGGTGTATGCCGGTGAGCGCTGAAACACATAGAGGCCCGAGGCCTCCTCCGCTACTACCGGGATCAGCTGAATACCGGTCGATCCCGTCCCGATGACCCCGACCCGCTTGCCGGTCAGGTCGACGCCCTCTTTCGGCCAGCGGCTGGTGAACAACGACTTTCCGGCGAAGCTATCCATCCCGGGCAGGTCGGGTTCCAGCGGCGCCGACAGGATCCCGGTGGCGGCCACCACGAACGGGGCGCGCAAAGACTCACCCTTCTCGGTTTGCACCACCCACTCCGCGGCTTCCTCGTCGAAGGCCATCGCGACGACCTTGGTGTCGAACTGGATGTCGCGGCGAAGGTCCAGTCGGTCGGCGACGAAGTTCAGGTAAGCCTCGATCTCGGGCTGTGCCGGCATCGACTCCGTCCAAACCCATTCCTGCTGAATCTCTTCGGAGAAGCTATACGAGTACTCAATACTCTCGATGTCACATCGCGCACCCGGGTAGCGATTGAACAACCAGGTGCCGCCAACGTTTTCGGCCATCTCCAGTACCCGGGTACGCAATCCGAGCTGCCGCAGCCGATGCAGCATGTATAGGCCGGAAAACCCCGCGCCGATAACGAGCACGTCGAAGCGCGGGCCTGATTCAGGATTAGCGGGCGTGACCACCATCTCCGCGGTGAACAAATGGCGCTCGTCGGGCGCCCGTACGCCGTCTGCACTCATGAAGCACCCCTTGCCGCACCCTGGACTTCCGTCGACCTGCTGAAATCTATACTGTAACGAATTAAGTATCAGCGAAACTACCGAACCAGTGGGAGGTGCCGGCGTGAAGGTTCCGTTCACCTGGAAGGTCACCGGCTGGTTCATGGTCGGGTGGTCACCCGAGTTCCCGGTCGGCGAGGTCCGGCCGCTTCGGTACTTCGGGGAGGATCTGGTCGCTTACCGCGACGAGTCGGGTGAGCTGCATGTTCTGGAAGGGCACTGCAAGCACCTCGGCGCCCACATCGGCCACGGCGGCACCGTGGTCGGCGACTGCGTCCAGTGCCCCTTCCACGGCTGGCGCTGGGGCCCGGACGGCACGAATCGATACATCCCCTATCAACCGGAGCGGCCCAACCGCGCGCTAAGGCTGCGGGTGTTTCCGGTCCGGGAGCAGTACGACTGCGTGTTCATCTGGCATCAGCCGGACGGCAAGGAGCCGCAGTGGGAGATGCCGGACATCTTCCGAAAGTTCCCGCAGTTCGAGACCGATCCGGCGGCCTACTACCGGGCGTACCCGGAATTCTCCCGGCGCACGGAGCGCGAACCGGTGCATCCGCAGATCGTGGCGGAGAACGCCCCCGACAGTGCCCACTTCGAGTACGTACATCACGCCACGGTGACGCCCAGGGTGCTGGACTGGAAGATCGTGGACCAGGAATGGCAATTCATCGCGGGCTGGCCGGACGCGCGGAGCGACAACCCCGACGATCTCGCGTTGCGGTTCCACAGCCACCTGTTCGGCCTGGGCGGAGCGATCAGCGTCTTCGAGGGAGCTCAGAATCATCGGCTGATTTTCACCTGCACGCCGGTCGACGACGAGTGTTCGGACCTGTTCTACTCGATCTGGTGGCCGCGACTCCCGGGCGACACGGCCGACGTGCCGCACGGCAAGCTCCGCAAACTCATTGAAAAGCAGTTCCTGTCAACCGTATTCGACGACCTGAAGATCTGGCGCTACCAGCGGTACGTGGAAAACCCGCCGCTGTCCAAGGTCGACGCGAAAGGGTATATGGCACTGCGTAAGTGGGCGACTCAGTTCTACGAGGTGCCACCGACCGAAATGTCGCGGCAAGGATGACCGCGCTGGCCGACCTCGCGGCGCCCGCACACACCGCGATCGTCACCCAGGAGTGCCAGGGCGCGGTCATCGGCCCGAATGCCGGCCTGGCGCTGCTCGCCGAAGAAGCACGCCGCGTCGCGTTACCCAACATCGTCAAGATGTTGCCGGCGGCGCGGGCCGCTGGCGTGCGCATCGTGCACTGCCTAGTGCAGCGACGGCCCGACGGGCTTGGCTCCAACCACAATGCCAAGATCTTCGCCATCGGACGCGGTGACGTCGACGTCACCCCCGGCACGCCGGGGGCGGCGCTGCTGCCCGAGTTAGGTCCCGAGCCAACCGATTTGATGTTGAGCAGGTGGCACGGCGTCGGGCCGATGGGGGGCACCGACCTGGACGCGGTGCTGCGCAACCTCGGCGTGTCCACCGTCGTCGTGGTGGGTGTTTCGCTGAACATCGCGATCCCCAACTTCGTCATGGACGCGGTCAACGCAGCCTATCGGGTGATCGTGCCCCGCGATGCCGTCGCCGGCATCCCCACCGACTACGGCGTGGCCGTCATCGCCAACACGCTGTCACTGCTGGCAACCATCACCACCACTGACGACCTGCTGCAGGCATGGGGAACACAATGACCGAAACAGCGCCGAAAACTCGCGGCGGATTTCCAGAAGTCAGACCGGTCGAAGAAGCGCCGGAAGAGCTGGGCCAGTTCGTGGCCGCGATGCACCGCCTACACGATCTGACCGTCTCCACCCGGCCGGACAAGGCACTGTGGGCCGCCGCGGCCGAGCACGTTCTCAACGCGTGCGCGCTGCTGGACGGCCACCAGGTTCCGGAGACCGAGGCTGTCGCGGGTCGCGTGCTGAGTCTGCCCGGATTGGGCCACCCACTGCTGCCGCCGTGGACGATGACCGACGCCAGGCCGGACGGTGTCCGGATGGACGGGCACTTCACCCAAGCCCACGTGGGCGGAAACAACGCGGTGCATGGCGGGATGATCCCCCTGTTCTACGACTGGCTGTTCGGAATGGTGGTGTCCTCCGCGGAGATTCAGCCGACCCGTACCGCCTACCTCCATGTCGACTACCGCAGCATCACCCCGATCGACGAACCGCTGACCTCGCACGGCCGCATCACCAACATCGACGGCAGGAAGGTGTTCATCGCCGCGACCATGACCACTTTTTCTGAGAGAGGCGGTGGGCGCTTGCTCAGCGAGGCCAACGGCCTGATGGTCCGCCTCCTGCCCCACCAGCCGTGAGGATTGTTGTGGTGCGCGAGCGGAGTTGCGTACTGTAAGAATTACAGTACGATCTTACGCAATGGAGATCAGGTGACGACTCACGTTCACACCGCCGCCGGCGAGCAGACTGTTGACCTGCGTGACCCGTATCCGTTCTTCGCCCACAAACGCCGGCAAGCCGCCGTGTTCAAGGGCACCGTCATGGACTATTCCAAGACGCCCGAGGACTTTCGGCCTAGGAGCGAGTTCTCGGCGATGTCGTTCGACGCGGTCAACAAGGTGTTTCGAGACGGCCGGGTGTTCAGCTCCAAGCCATACGACAAAACGATCGGCCTGTTCATGGGGCCGACCATCCTGGCGATGGCAGGAAAGAAGCATCGCGACCATCGCAACCTCGTATCGGCGGCATTCAAGTCCAAGGCGTTGGCCCGGTGGGAGAACACGATCATCCGGCCGATCTGCATCGCGTTGATCGACGAGTTGATCCAGACCGGTGAAGCCGACCTGATCCGGAATTTCACCCTCGAATTTCCCACCCGCGTCATAGCCCAACTACTGGGACTGCCGGCCGAAGACCTGCCGACGTTCCGCACGCGCGCCGTCGAATTGATCAGCTACCACGTCAACTACGAACGGGCCTTCGAGGCGTCGATGGCGCTCAAGGATTACTTCGTCGAGCAGATCGAACAGCGCAAATCCAAGCCCACCGAAGACATCATCGGCGACCTGGTCACCGCGGAGCTCGACGGCGAAAAGCTCAGCGACGAAGCCATTTACTCATTCCTGCGACTGCTGCTGCCCGCGGGCCTGGAGACCACCTACCGGTCCTCGGGAAACCTGCTGTACCTGCTACTGACACATCCGGACCAGTTCGCCGCGGTGCAAGCCGACCGCGAGCTGCTGCCCCAGGCGATCGAGGAGGGGCTGCGGTTCGAGACCCCGTTGACCACCGTGCAACGGTTCACCACAGAAGACACCGAGGTGGAAGGCGTCAAGATTCCGGCGCGTTCGGTGGTCGGTGTGTGCATTGGCTCGGCGAATCGAGACGAGCGACGCTGGGAACGTTCGGAAGAATTCGACATCTTCCGTAAGCACATGCCCCACATCTCCTTCGCCGCCGGCGAGCACACCTGTCTGGGTCTGCACCTGGCGCGGCTGGAAACCCGGGTCGCGCTGGAGTGCCTGCTGAGTCGGTTGACCAACGTCGAGCTGCTGACCGACGGGGACGCTCAAGACCCGCATATCCACGGCCAACCCTTCCGTTCGCCGAATGCGCTTCCGGTGACGTTCGGCGCCAAGTAGGGTCCCGGAAATGGTCAAGGTAATGGAGGGCTTTCGGGTCCTGGAGCTCGCACAGTTCACGTTCGTCCCGGCGGCCGGAGCCATCCTCGCCGATTGGGGCGCCGACGTCCTCAAGATCGAGCACCCGGTTCGTGGTGATACCCAGCGCGGCTTTCTCAACATGGGTGGCATCCAGGTCAACCCGGACCGGCATCCGCTGATGGAGCACCCCAACCGCGGCAAGCGCAGCGTCGGGGTGGACGTCTCGACGCCGGGCGGCCAGGAAGTGATCTACGAACTGGCCAAGACCTCCGACGTGTTCCTGACCAACTACATGCCCGCGCAGCGGCAAAAACACAAGTTCGACGTGGAGCACATCCGCGCGGTGAACCCGAACATCGTCTATGCCCGCGGTTCGGCGTACGGCGACAAGGGGGCCGAACGCGACATCGGCGGCTATGACGGGACGGCGTTCTGGACGCGCAGCGGCGTGGGGTACGCGCTCACCCCGGAGGAATTGGGCGGCGCACTGGGACAGGGCATTCCGGCGTTCGGCGATTCCATCGGCGGCATGTTCATCGCCGGCGGAATTTCAGCCGCACTGCTACATCGCGAACGTACGGGCGAAGCCGTCGAGCTCGACGTGTCGCTGCTGAGCACCGCGTGGTGGGCGGCGGGCGCGAGCATGACGCAAGGCATGGAGACCGGAGAAGTCATGCGCACATTCATGCCGGGCTCCGCTGCCGCGATGTCGGTGAACCCCTTCATGGGCAACTATCTGACCTCCGACGGCGGCACGATCAACCTGTGCATCATCAGCCCGACCGGCTTGATCCGCGACACCTTCGAGCACCTCGGCATCCCCGAGGCCGCCGACGATCCCCGCTTCTCCGAGGTGTTGCCGCTGATACAAAACGCCGCCGCAGCGGCCGAACTGATCGCAAAAGCCGTCGCCACCAAGCCCTTTGAATACTGGCGTAAGCACCTGAAGACGATGAAGGGGCAGTGGGCACCGTTCCAGAGCCTTCTCGACCTGGCCAACGACGAGCAGGCCATCGCCAACGACATGATCGCCGAAGTCGAGCTCGCCAGCGGCGGAACACCGTTCAAAGTCGTGCGCGGGCCGGTCCAGTTCAACCACGAGCCGCTGGAGACGACCCGGGCTCCGCAGGCGTCGGAGCACACTGAGCTCGTGCTCATGGAGATCGGCATGGACTGGGACCGCATCGAAGCACTCAAGGAAGCAGGAGCCATCGCGTGAATCGCGCCGGCGACGATCCAGAGCGAGCGATGAGGTGGGGGCACCTCCCGCTTGCGGGGGAGAGCGGTGCTCATGAATGACGTAGCCATCATCGGAGTGGGTCTGCACCCGTTCGGTCGCTTCGAGGGCAAGTCCGCGATGGAGATGGCCGCCGACGCGATCGGACTCGCGCTCGCCGACGCCGGGATCGAATGGAAGGACATCCAGTTCGCGGTCGGTGGCAGCTGGACGGTGGCCAACCCGGACGCGATCGTCGGCATGGTGGGTCTCACCGGAATTCCGTTCACCGATGTGTTCAACGCCTGCGCGACGGCGGCCAGCGCCACCAGGGCGTGCGCCGACGGAATCCGGTTGGGCGACTACGACATCGGTATCGCGGTAGGAATGGACAAGCACCCGCGCGGCGCGTTCACCGAAGACCCGGCGCTGGTCGGGATGCCCAGCTGGTATGCCGAGAACGGGCAATACCTCACCACCCAATTCTTCGGCATGAAGGCCAACCGCTACCTGCATGACCACGGCGTCTCCGTCGGCACGCTGGCCAAGGTCGCCGCCAAGAACTTCCGCAATGGGGCGTTGAACCCCAACGCGTTTCGCCGCAAGCCAATGTCCGAGGAGGCCATCCTCAACTCACCGATACTGAACTATCCGCTGACGCAGTACATGTTCTGCGCCCCCGACGAGGGGGCCGCCGCGGCCATCATGTGCCGCGCCGACATCGCCAAGCGGTTCACCGACAAACCCGTGTACGTTCGCGCGGTCGAGGTCCGCACCCGCCGCTACGGCGCCTACGAGGTGAACACCACCTACGCGCCGGTCGACGAGGACGTGTCCCCGACCGTCTACGCGGCGAGGGCCGCGTTCGAAAAGGCTGGTGTGGCACCGGAAGACGTCGACGTCATTCAGCTGCAGGACACCGACGCGGGCGCCGAGGTGATCCACATGGCCGAGTGCGGTTTCTGCGCCGACGGCGAACAGGAAAAGCTGCTGGCCGACGGCGCCACCGAGATCACCGGTGCGATGCCGGTCAACACCGACGGCGGGCTGATCGCCAACGGCGAACCGATCGGGGCATCCGGGCTGCGGCAGGTGCACGAACTGGTGCGCCAGTTGCGCGGCCAGTCCGGTGACCGCCAGGTCCCCGGCACCCCGCAGGTCGGGTTCGCCCAGGTTTACGGGGCGCCCGGGACCGCCGCCGCGACGATCCTGAGCACCTGAGTGCGTGCGCAAGCCCGCGGGATTGTCCTTGGACCGCTAAGCCTTTGTGGCCACTTGCGCTCCACGATCTTGGCACCCAGACATTTCGGCTACTTTCGATCCAGCACTCATTGAGGCGATCCCGCTCCAGGGTGGGCGTCCGCGTCGGCGAATTCGCAGAACGCGTCGTAAGCACGAGCACCGTAGATCGTGGCCGGCCCACCGTGCATGAGAATGCTGACACCGATCGCTTCGGCGGCCTCCTCTTTGGAGGCGCCCGCGCGAGCCGCCCCCTGGGCGTGGGAGGCGATGCAGCCGTCGCATCCGGCTACGACTCCGATCGCCATCGCGATCAGCTCCTTGAACTTTTTGTCCAAAGCCCCTGAGGTCAGTGCGCCGTTGCTCATCTCGGCAAAACCCCGGTACACCTCCGGGATCATCTTGCGCAGGGCGCGATGCTGCGGATTGAGGTCGTCGAGTACGTGGTGGTAGTGATTGTCTGCGCTCATATGTATTACAATAGCAATACCCATGGGGGTATTCCCGCTTTTGCGACCAACTGCGAAAGATTGTCGGTCGGCTGCGGGGGGCTACCCGTAGGGCAGGTAGGGATGCAGGATTGAAGCGCAAGAACATCGAAGGAGTGCCATGACCATGGGCCTGAGTACCAAGCTGAACACCACATTCGAGGACGCGGTCGAACGGACCACTCGAGCTCTTGCAGATCAGGGTTTCGGCGTGCTGACCAGGATCGATGTCAAATCCACGCTGAAGCAAAAACTCGACGCGGACATGGAGGACTACCTGATTCTGGGTGCCTGCAACCCGACGCTGGCGCACCGGGCCCTGGATGTGGACCGCCAGATCGGACAGTTGTTGCCCTGCAACGTCGTGGTGCGCGCCGATCCAGACGGCCAGGGTGACGCGGTGCTGGTCGAGGCGATGGACCCACAGCTCATGATCAAAGTCGTCGACCAGCCGGCTCTGCAGGCAATCGCCGATGAAGCTGCCGCCAAGCTGATGGCTGCAATCAGCGCAATCGGCTAAACCGGCTCGGACACAGTCGTCTTTCCTGCGGCACCGTACGGAGCCGCGTTAACGGTTTGGGAATCCCCGACTCCTAACGACTTCTGGCGCTTGGCAGTTGCCGCATCAGTGTCCTCACCCAGCAGAAGGGAGCGAACCAGGCGACGCGGTCCGAAGGGCCGGAGCATGTAGCTGGCCGGGCGCGGCCGCACCTTCTGCGGCCACCAGAACCACCGCCCGAGCAGCGCCGCGATCGACGGCGTCATCAGTGATCGCACGACCAGGGTGTCGAACAGCAGACCGAGGCCGATCGTGGTGCCGGCC
Organism: uncultured Actinomycetota bacterium; assembly: GCA_963708995.1. Taxonomy (GTDB): domain Bacteria; phylum Actinomycetota; class Actinomycetes; order Mycobacteriales; family Mycobacteriaceae; genus Mycobacterium. The sequence continues at coordinate 121,470 of CAVPUR010000015.1, read as the reverse complement.
TGGCCAATCGACCGCAGGTCACTCGCCGCCATGGACATCATGGTGAAGGCGAAGACCAGGCCTGCTGCGGTGACCACACCGCCGGTTTCGCCCATCGAGCGAATGATGCCGGTCCGCAGTCCCGCGCCGATTTCCTCCTGGAACCGCGAGACGAGCAGCAGGTTGTAGTCGGATCCGACAGCTAGAAGAATGATCAACCCAAACACCGGGGCGATCCAGTTCAGGTCGAGGCCCAAAATGTGTTGCCAGACCAACACGGACAGGCCGAAGGCGGCGCCCAGCGATAGCAGCACCGTCCCGACGATCACGAGTGAAGCGACCAGAGCTCGTGTGATGACCACCATGACGACGAATATCAGTGTCAGCGCCGCTATTCCGACGATCAGGAGATCGAATCTCGAGCCGGTCTGGATGTCGTTGTACACCGCCGCCGTGCCGGTGAGGTAGAACTTGGCGTTGGCCAGCGGCGTTCCCTTCACGGCTTCATGCGCGGCATTGAGCTCGGGCTTGACGGCCGAGATTCCTTTGGGAGTTGCCGGGTCGGCGTCGTGGGTGATGATGAACCGCGCGGCCTTGCCGTCCGGCGACAGGAAGAGCTTCAGGCCGCGCTGGAAGTCGGCGTTGTCGAACGCTTCCGGCGGCAGGTAGAAGTAGTCGTCGGCCTTGGAGGAGTCGAAGGCCTGGCCCATTGCGCTCGCCGTGTCGGTCATCCTGGACATCTGAGTGACCAGTCCGGAGAAACTGCTGTGCAAGGTCAGCAGGGTCCCCTGCATGGATTTTGCGACCGCGATGATCGGCGGGAACTGCGCGAGCATTTGCGGCAGCACCGCATCGATGTTGTTCATGTCGTTGAGCAGCGCGCTCATGTTCTCGCTGAACTTGTCCACCCCGTCGATCGCCTCGAACACCGACCTCGTGGCCCAGCAGACGGGAATGTCGAAGCAGTGTTGTTCCCAGTACAAGTAGCCGCGGAACGGCCTCGCGAAATCATCGAAGTCCGCCAAATGGTCCCTCATCTGGTCCAGCGTGGCCTTCATGTCACCCATGTCGCCGACCATGTGATGAGTCGTGTTGGTCATCTGGCCCATCAAGCCATACATGCGTTGCATCGAGCCGATCATCGCGCCAAGATCGTCGCTCATCGTGAGCATGTCGGTCATCCGGTCTTTCATGAACTGCAAGTTCTGTTGGATCGGAAGCGACTGCATGCTGACCTGGAATGGGATCGAGCTGTGTTCGATAGGGCCGCCCAAGGGCCTGGTAATGCTTTGCACGCGCGCAATACCCGGTGTGCGAAAGACATTCTTGGCGATCCGGTCCAGGATGATCATGTCGCTCGAATTCCGCATATCGTGATCGCCCTCGACCATGAGGATATCGGGATTGAGTCTGGCGGCACTGAAATGGTCTTCTGCCGCAGCGTATCCGACGTTCGATGGCAGGTTCGACGGGATATAGAAGCGGTCGTTGTAGCTGATGTTCATGCTGGGTACGACGAGCAAGCCGACGAGGGCAATGAGTAACGATGCCACAAAGACCGGCCCGGGCCAGCGGACGGTGGCGGTTCCGATGCGTCGCCAACCCCGCGTCTTGATCATCCGTTTCGGATCGAGCAGACCAAACCGGCTGGCCACGGCGACGACAGCCGGCGCCACGGTCAGCGCCCCGGCGATCACGACGAGCAACCCCAACGCGGAGGGAATGCCCAGAGCCTTGAAATAGGACAGCCGCGCGAAGTGCAGGCAGAACACTGCTCCGGCAATCGTCAGCCCGGACCCCAAGATGACATGATAGGTGCCGCGGAACATCGTGTAGTAGGCCGCTTCCCGGTCTTGACCGGCCTGACGCGCCTCTTGATAGCGTCCGATGAGGAATATCGCGTAGTCGGTTCCGGCCGCAATGGCCAGAGACGACAACATGGCGACGACGAACGTCGAAAAGCCGAGTAGGTTGTAATTCCCGAGAATCGCGACGACCCCCCTGGCCGTGAGCATCTCGATGAAGACCATGAAGAGAACCAGAAGCACAGTGCTGACGGAGCGATAGACGATGGCAAGCATGATCATGATGACGAAGCCCGTCACGCCCATCATCTTGAACATGCTTTTGTCAGCGGCCTCGTTCATGTCCGTGGTGAGCGCTCCCGGGCCGGTGACGTATGCCTTGATTCCGCTCGGCGGTGGTGACGAGTCGACGATCTTGCGGACCGCATCGACGGACTGGTTTCCCAGGGTGCTGCCCTGGTTGCCGGCTACGTTGAGTTGGACATATGCGGCTTTGCCGTCCCCGCTCTGAGAACCGGCGGCGGTGATGCGGTCTCCCCACAAGTTCTGGACGTGCTGTACGTGTTTGGTGTCGGCCCCCAGCTTTTTCACCAAGCCGTCGTAATAGGTGTGCGCTTCGTCGCCGAGTTCTTTATTGCTTGCCAGGACAACCATGACAATGTTGTCCGAATCGGACTCCTGGAACTTCGCACCGATGCGCTTCGCGGCGATCATTGCCGGTGCATCCTGCGGCGACATCGTCACAGCATGCGATCGCGCGACAAATTCTATCCACGGCACGAGAACGTTCACGGCGATCGTTAAAAGCAGCCAGGCCAGGATGATCGGCACCGCTAACGTACGGACCATCCGCATAAAGAGCGGGCGGGTGTCGTCATCCTTGACGTTCATGCGGCCTTCACCAGGCAGAACGTCTGGGCATGGTGTCCGCTGGAAGATTGCTCATCCCGGACATCACCGTTGACGATGATGCGACACCCGATGCTGTCGCTGTTGCCTTGGGCTATCACGTTGGCGATGACGGCCGGAACCGTCGTCGTGAGCGTGTAGGTCCACGGCAGGCTGGTGAAGTTCGCTTGTTCTGGCACCGCATTCTTGTTCAAATAACTCACGCTGCCCGCGGTGTCACCCGGCCCGAAAACCTCGTACGTCACACTCTTGGGATTGAAGGGCACGATTGCCTCTGCGCTACTACGCGTCGACGAAAAGATCTCGTCGGACCCGAAAACGCCACGGAGCCTATCGACGGCCATCGCACCAGCAGCAACTGCCACCACCACGACAAGCGGTATCCAAGCCCGCTTGACAAAGGTCAACATTGTGGTTCCGTTCGGTGGCTAATTCTGTTGGTAATGCAGTTTCACGCCGGCGCCGCTGGGCAGAACAGGGCCGTTAGGCCCTCTTTTAGAGGGCTTTCGGGGTACACCGGCTGCGATTGCCCCGGCACCTGCGATTTGGCCCGTTGGCTCCGAGTTAGAGCATAGCAGTCTATACCCTACCCCGTATAGCATATGTCGCGGGATCTGTCGTCACTGCCCTACGAATACGCTGCTGTGTCCTGTAACATGGCGTCGACCCGTCTCAGCACGAATTCAATACCGCCCCAGCCTCGGAGCCGCGTCAGGCACATTTCATCCTGAGGTGACCGGGGACCTCGACGTCCCGCGACTTCGATCGTGTTCGACCCCGGAGACGCGATTCGACGAAAGAGGTGGAGACGGGATTCGAACCCGTGTGCGCGGCTTTGCAGGCCCCTGGCAGACCTTGCCTCACCACTCGGCCACTCCACCGTAGGTGGCCCGATCCGGCGTGTCAGGCAAGCGCGAGGAAGAGCTTCTCCAGCTCGGCCTCCGTCAGGGGCTTTTTCCCCTTTGCCGCTTTGCCGGTTGTGCATTCGCGCAGGCCGGTGGCGACGATCTTGAATCCGGCGCGGTCCAGCGCGCGCGAAACCGCGGCGAGCTGTGTGACGACGTCCTTGCAGTCGCGCCCCTGCTCGATCATCGAGATCACGCCGGCAAGTTGGCCCTGCGCGCGCCGCAGCCGATTCAGTACTGCGGCAATGCTTTCTTCGTCACCAACCATCGTGGTCCCTTCGCTAGTGATGATGTCCATAATAGCCCGGGGGGTATTCAGGGTGCAGGCGAAGTAAATGCCAGAACCCAGCCGGATAGCACCACCAAGTGCGTTCAGGCCAGTCGCGAGCGGCCCATATCGTGCAGACGCGGTATGCCGATAGGGCCCGTTCGGACATTAACGGTGCCCGATTTCAGCGGTGTTCCTCGGTGTCGGTCAATGTCCACTCGGGAGCACCAAAGGCTTGGACCAACAGCTTGGAACCCAGTGTGGCCGAACTGAGGCTGCCGATATGCGGGCGGAACTCCGCTGTAGATTCCCAGCCATCCGCGCCGTCTCATCGGGGCAGCCCAGCCTCAAGGTCAATATGTTGCCGCCGTCGAGTCGCTGATGTATGACAAATCCACTGCCCGAGAGCATTTGAAAGACCTCGTCGACACCGCTGCCGTCGGGTCCGGCATTCACGTGGAATCGGTCGAACCTGGTGTAATCGACACCTTTTTGGACCTGATGCAACTGCGGGTAGTGGTGGCCCAGATTGGCGAGGCGAAGTGTTGTCGGGGGCTCGGCCCCGTCGGCAACGCGCCGGGGCTGCCGCCCCGCTCGGGCCACGTCTGCCGCAGCCGCGCCCGCGCGAGTATGGCAACTGCGCCTGTCACAAGTCATCGGTTCCGGCCGCGTCGACTATCGAGTGCCCTGGCCAGCACGGCGCGGATCGTCAGCTGAGTCCGGATCCGCCTGCAGTATCCAGCGGCCAGGCCCAGAGCCGGTCGCCGCAATCGCTCGATATGCAAGCTCGGCTTCAATGATCGGCTTCGGAGTTGCGGTTTCGAGAATGATCCGTCGCTAGTGTCGGGCGGAAGTCAGCGCTCGCTCATTTGCGAGCATGCTGCGTCAGCGTGTGTCGCCACCAGGTCCCTACACTCGGACAGCTAGCGGGTACCCTGGCCGTCTGTGCGAACCGTCAGGACACCTTCTTGACCGGCGGCGAGTAGTTGGGCTTGCCCAGGCCGAGCGTGTACTGCCCGATCATGTTGCGGAACACTTCCAGCGTGCCGCCGTAGATTCCCACCAACGGGGCGAAGCGGTAGACGTACTCGGCGCAGCCGTCATCGGCTGCCCCGTCCGTCCCGTAGGGCAACGTTGACGCCGCACCGAGTATGTCCATCAGGTCCGGCGAAATATCTCTCATCGTCTGGGCGATGGCCACCCGGCCGAAGATGCTGGGCGCGCTCAGCGCCACCTCCAGCCGGGCAGCGCTGCGGCCCAGCCGATAGGCGACCGACTGGTCGTCGAGCAGGCGTCGCCCACTGGGATCCGGCTGTGTCACCCGCGCGGCGGCCGCATCCACGGCCGACGCCATGAATCCGGCCTGGTGCATCATGATCGAGGTGTCCTGCAGGCCGTCGGGCGCGGCCGCAACCGCGCCATGCTCGGTGTTGAGTGGCTCGCGCAGCACTGTCCAGCCCGCGTTCACCTCGCCCAGCCGGTACTTGTCGTCGACACGGACGTCGCTGTAGTAGACGATGTTGGTCCGGTCACCGTCCACGGTGCGGATGCCCTGGATTTCGATGCCCGGCGAGTTCAGCGGAACCAAAAACATGGTCAGGCTCTTGTGCTTTGGCGCGTCCGGTGCGGTGTTGGTGATGAGGAAGACGTATTGGCAGTTGTGCGCACCGGTGGTGAACATCTTGGAGCCATTAATGACCCAGCTCGATCCATCCGCCTCCCGTACCGCGCGGGTCTTGCAGGTCGCGATGTCGGAGCCGCCTTCGGGTTCGGTGTAGCCGAGACACAGCCGGATGTGGCCGCTGAAGACTCCGGGCATCACCTCGTCCTGCAGCTCGGGCGAGCCGAACTTCGCCACCGACCGCGCCACCATGGCGGTGGTCCCCCAGGTCACCCACGGCACATGCACCCGCCGCTTCTCCTGCTCCCAGATACGCCGCCGCACCCGGCTGAAGCCGCCTTCGGACGCAGGTTTCCATTCCCGGGCTAGATAGCCTGCGGCGCCGAACTCCAGGTGCAGGCCCTCGTCGAAGTTGTCGCCCGTCTCGCGGTCGCGACGCCTGACCTCTTCGGTCATGTGCGTGGCAAGAAATCTTCGTGCCTCGTCATAGAACGCCTGGTCCTCGTCGGATAATTCGACTCGGGAGAAATCCACCGTCTGGCTCCTGTCCTAGACTCGCACGGCTTCGCGGGCGGCCACAATCTCGGCGACGCGCTGGGCCGTCGCACCCGGATCGCCGCCCGCCAACGGCCAGCCCCTGGCCCGCACCAGGTACGCCGTCGCGGCGGCTTCCGCCGAAACCCCAAGGCCGCCTTGGATATGCACCGCCATGGTGGCCGCCTTGGCGGCCTCCTCGGCCATGAAGACAAATGCCGACGGCGCCAGGTCGGGGCGCTCGTCGGGCTCGTTGTCCAGGAACCAGGCGGCCCGCCGCGCGAGGTTGCGTCCGCCCTGGACGGTGATGGCCATATTCGCCAGCGGATGCGAAATGCCCTGCAACGTGGATATCGGCACTCCCAGCGTGTAGCGGGTCTTGGCGAACTCGGCCGCGATGGTCGTCGTCTCCTCGACCAGACCGACCAGCGCCGCGGCGGTCAACAGTCGCCACTCGTCCAGCGCCAGTTGGTAACTCGCCAGCGCATCGGGGCCCTGCGCCACGACGGTACGGGTGTCGGCGGCGGACGGATCCACCCAGGCCATCGGCAGCCGACCGATGTTGTCCACCTTCGCCGGCCGCGTGCCGAAGGTCAGGCGCACAATCTCGTCCCCGTCACGGACGATGATGTGATCGGCGATCGACCCGATCGGAATCAGCCGAGCCCCCTGCACGCTGTCGAGTCGTGCGTCGAGCGCGGCGAGTTGTTCTCCGTCAGCCACCCCGGCCGTTTCGGCGCCCAGTGCCCCCAGGCGCGCCAAGAGTCGCGCGGCGCAGACGTGGTCGATCCACGGAACGGGCGCCAGCACCCGGCCGATCTCTTCGGCCACCAGAGTCAGGTCGACCAGCGTCGCACCGTCGCCGCCACTCGACTCGGGCAGTGCCATCGTCGACGCGCCCATCGCGCACAGCCGCTCCCAGAGGTTCTTGTCGAAGCCGGAAGGCTCTGCGGCACGCACGGTTTCGATCGAGCAGTGGGTCTTGAAGAACTGTTTGTAGGCGGTCTGCAGGTCCACGTGGTGTTCGGACAGGCTGTAGTCCTGTCGGCGCAGTTCGAAGCGGTCCATCGTCAGTGCTCCTGTCCGAAGAAGAATTCCTGGGCGTTGTTGTAGAGGTAGTTGTCGAGCACGTCGGCGGGCAGGTCCAGCGCACGCGCTTCGGGGATTACTCGGCGCATCCGCAATACCGGCCAGTCCGAGGCGTAGATCACCTTGTTCGGGCCGCGGGTGCGCATGTAGTGCAGCAGACTTTCCGGCAGCCGCTTGGGCGACCACGCCGACGTCATCAGGCGCAGATTGGCGTATTTGAGCAGCAGCCGGATCGCGACGTCCCACCATGGATCGGCTCCGTGGATCATGCACAGCCGCAGTTCAGGAAACCGGACACACACCCGGTCCAGGTGCATGGGATGCTGCACCTCTCCGGGTATCGGCGGCCCGGGGATGCCGGTGTTGATGCACAGCGGGAGTTCGAGTTCCGCGCACTTGGCGTAGAGCGGATAGTAGACCGCGTCGCTGGGCGGGTACTGGCCGTCGCCCCAAAAGCTCGGTCCCACAACGGCGTATGCGACCGGCAGCTCGCTCACTGTCGCGGTCAACTCTCGCAGCGACCGTACCGGGCGCAGCAGGTTGACGCCGCCCATGGCCAGTGCGAAGCGATCGGGCTTCGCTTCGACGAACTTGCGCGCCGTGGTCGACGGGCTGGCGAGGTTGTCCATCAGGATCGCCTTCTGCACGCCCTGCTCGTCCATCTCGTCGAGCAATTCGGATAGGTCGACCGGCGCGAACATCGACTCCGGGCCCTTGAAGTAGTCGTCGCGGACCTTGAGCATCCAGTTGGGCTGGGACTCGGTCTCGCCAAAATGCACATTGATCAGGCAGTCGATCGCTTTTCCGGTCATGCGGGCCCTTCTGTATCCACACCAGCCAGCGCGGCGGCCGGAAGTTGTTCTGTGGCAGCCTGTTTAGCCCACCGGTAGTTCGGCTTGCCATTGCCAAGTCGCTGAATCTGCTCGACAAAAAGAATCGCCTTGGGCGCTTTGAAATGGGCCAGCTGCGATTTGCAGAGGGCGACGAGTTCGGCTTCCCCGACGACGCCCGAGTCCGGCTGCAGCGCCACCAGCGCGACGACTTCTTGGCCCCACCGCTCGCTGGGCCGCCCCACCACCAACGCGTCGGCGACACCGGGGTGGGTTCGCAGCACCTCTTCGACCTCTTCGACGAAGACCTTTTCACCGCCGGTGTTCACCACCAACGAATCGCGTCCGTATAGCCGCAGGGTGCCGTCGGACTCGATGCTCGCCCGGTCACCGGGGATCACCACCCGCTCGCCCGTCGATCTCGGGAAACGTGCGCTCGGTGGCGTCGGCGTCATTGAAGTAGCCCAGCGGAATCCGGCCGCTGCGGGCCACCCAGCCGATCTCGGGATCGCCGGGCTGCAGGAACCTGCTGCGATCCTCCGACACCACCGCTCCCCCTTCGCGGAGGTGGAAGGTCTCGCTCTGCGTGCCGCGTTGGCTGTGCCCGAACCCCATGTTCCCGGACTCCGACGAGCCGTACCCGTCGATGATGGTGACCTGCGGCAGTTTTTCCATCAGCGCGTGCTTGAACTTCGGATTGGTGGCGGCCCCGCCGGTACCGATCGCATTCAGCGACGACAGATCGTAGGAACCTCGTTGCAGCTCGGCGACCAGCGGGCCGGCGTAGGCGTCGCCCACCATGGTCATCATGGCGACCCGTTCGCGCTCGGCGGTTTCCCAGACCGAGCGCACGTCCAGTTTGCCCCGTCCGTCATAGAGCACCACCGTCAACCCGTGCATGATCGCCGAGAAGGCGGTCCACATTCCGGCGGCATGCATCAGCGGAGAGACCGCGAACCACGGCTGTCCGCCGCCGCGTACCTTGGCGTGGATCTCGTCGACGCTGGCGTGGTCGGCACCGACCATCGACGCCACGTACATGTCGCTTTGCCGCCACAGCACGCCCTTGGGGCGACCGGTCGTCCCGCCGGTGCACATCATGATCAAGTCGTCGGGCGACCCCGGCGCCGGGTCGCTCGAACCACCCTGTGCCAGCGCATCATCCAGCGATACCGCGCCCGGCAGTTCGGCGGCGTCGCTTCCGTCGTCGATCGAGATCAGCAGCTCGGCACCGTCCGTCGGCAGTACCTCGGCGCACCGCGCACCGATCGACCGGTGGTAGATGATGCCGCGCGGCCGGACGTAGGCGAGCAGCTCGGCGATCTCCCGCGGCGAGTAGCTGTAGTTCACGTTGACCGGCACGGTTCGCGCCTTGAGGCACCCGATCACCGCGTCCGGGTACAGGTCGTTGTACATGATGAGCGCGACCCGGTCCTGACCACACTCCCAGCGGTTCAGTGTGTCCCGCTCTCGGTGCGCACCGAAGCCGTTGGCGTTCAGGAAGTTTGCCAATTGGGTGGTTCGCCGTGCCGATTCGGCGAAGGTGCTCCGGCGGTCTCCGCATACCGTCATCGGCCGGTCGGGGATGACGTCGGCGATGGCGTCCAACACCGCCCCGACGGTCCATTCGCTCACGGGCCGGACCGCCTAGGCCGCCACGGTGGCTTTGACGCCCAGAAGATCTAGCGCATTGTCGCGCATGATCTTTCGGATATCCGATTCGCTGAAATCCGTGAGTTCCTCGGTGAACGACACCGGCGACTCGAGGCCTTCGCCGTGCGGCCAGTCGGAACCGAACAAGATCTTGTCGACTCCGATCACCTCGGCCAGCTCCGGCAGATCGTCCTCGTAGTAGGGAGCGATCCACACGTTGTTGCGCAACTGCTCCACCGGATCCTCCGGGAAATCACGGGGCTGGTTGTTGGCGGCCTTCTTCAGGCGCTTGACCAACCGGTGGACGAAGTATGAGCCGTTTTCGATGCTGACCGCCTTGAGTTTCGGATGACGGGTGAACACGCCGTGCACGATCATCGAGGCCATCGTGTCGTGAATGGCGCGGTCGTCGAGGAGATACGTTATCCAGCGGATCCTTGGCGCCGAACCCCTCGAATGTCGCCTTGCCGCCCCACGCCGCCGAGATGAGTAGATAGCCGCTGTCGCTGAGATGGAACCCCACCGGCACCCCCGCCTCGGCCAGCCGGGCCCAGACCGGGTCGTGGCTGCGATCACCGAGCGACCGCGGCTTGACCAAACCGGGCACCGGCGCCGGCCGCACCAACACCAGCTTGGCGCCGCGCCCCAACACAAACTCCACCTCGTCGAGCGCCTTGACCGGATCGGCGAGCGAGATGATCGGCGCGCCGATGATCCGGTGGTCGGGCCGGTCGAAACCCCAGTCCTCGTCCAGCCACAGGTTGAAGGCGTGCACCGACGCCATCGTCGCCTCGATGTCGTGCTTGAGCCCCTCCTCGACCCCGCACGCGAATGTCGGCAGCATGAAAGCGGTCTCGATGTCCTGGGTGTCCATCACCGCAATGCGGGCATCGCGGTTCTGGTACTCGGGGTGTTCCGCCAACCGCTCGACCTTCATCAGCGACGCGGGGTCGACGCCTTCGGGAATCTCACCGCGGAACAACAGGTCCAGGCAGCCGGGCATGATGATCGGGTCGAAGGTGGGATTGGGGACGAAGTGGTTGACGCGGTCGCCGATGACGGCCCACGTGCGCTTGCCCTGGGTCACCATCTGCACGCCGCGGCGCTTGAACTCCTTGTCCAGATGGCGGGTGAACGCGTCGAGCGGCTCGTAGTAATGGTTGTCGACATCGATTGCTTTGTAACTCAAGTTCCCCATGATCGTCCTTTCCCGGGTGCACCTAAGCGTCGGTTGAAGTGAGCTTTCCAAGCAAGGGAGGAAACTGCGGCGGTCGCTTCTGCAGGAAGCTGGTGATCCCCTCGATGACGTCCGGCCGTGGCATCGCCTCGTGCAGCAGGACTTCGGCATGCGAGGTCGCTTCCACGACATCGCGAGTGGCGTCGCGGTATACCTGCCGTTTGATCACCGCCATCGAGGCCGGCGAGCAGTTCTGGGCGATATCCTCCGCGTATTCCAGGGCACGCTTCATCAGGTCTTCGGGCGCGACGACCTCTTTGACGAGACCCAGCTCGGCCGCCTCCTCGGCGAGAAACGTCCGGGCGCTCAACAGCAGGTCGAGCGCGACGCCCCAGGTGGTCAACCGAGGAAGTATCCAGGAGATGCCGAACTCGGCGATCAGCCCGCGGCGGGCGAATACGGCGGCGAACTTGGCGCCGGCGGCGGCGAATCGAACATCGCACATCAGCGCCTGGGTGAGACCGATGCCCACGCACGAGCCGTTGATCGCCGCGATGACGGGCTTGCGCAACGTGGTGACAAAGTGCGGCGGGCGCTCGCCGACCAGCTCGGCCAGATTCGTCTTGCCCGCCTTCTCCATGGTCTCGCCGACATGATTCGCCGCGCTGGGCGCGCCCAGGTAGGCGCCGGCACAGAATCCCCTGCCGCGGCCGGTCACCACGATCACCCGGACGGCCGGGTCCTGTTCGGCGCGGTCGATGGCGGCATAGAACCCCGCGGCGATGTCGGGGCCCCAGGCGTTGAGGCGATCCGGGCGGTTGAACGTGAGGATCGCGACGCCGCTGGACGTGGCCTCGTAGAGCACCGCGTCTTCGCCGTCGGCGCTGCCCATCGACGCCTCCTCACGCACGGCTAGTGCTTCGATCGAACGGGGTTTCCAGCAGACTTTGTACCCATACTGTATACCTATCGGTACTGCATTCCACAACCGCCGCCGACGCCCTCGCAGACCTGGAATGAACAGCGAATTTCGGCTTGGCGAAGCGCAATTCTCAGGAGTCGATGAGCCCGAGCCGGCGATAGGCGTTCTCGATCTGCGCCTTGGCCTCCGGCGGCAGCTGCGCTTGCGGGGGCCGGGAATGCGGATAGTCGCCTATCGGCAGCCCCAGCACGGAGGCGGCGTACTTGAACGCACCACCCCAGTGGGTGAAGTAGTCCGCTCGCCCCGGATAGCAGGTCCACCACGACCCGATGTCGAGGTCGAACTGGTCCAGACCCGAGTCTCGCCCGTAGTCCATGGCCTCCAGGAGCTTGTCGTTCAGCACCAGATCCCAGTACTCGGAAAACAGCCGCTTCTGTGGTGTCTCAAACAGATACCCGGCGGTGCCTAGCTGCGCCGGGCACACGATCCCTGCGCGCAACCACCCTGCGCGATAGACCGTCCGGTCGCATTCCCAGACCGCAAGATTGGGGGCCAATTCGTGCAGCCGCCGGCTCGCCTCCGGCCGGAAGGCCCCCTCCTTGGTGGCGCACACCGCGGGTACCTCGTCGTAGATCCGAGCGCTTTCGACGGGTGTGAGCACATACCCCGACGACGGGGAGTTGAACATGCCCAGGGCGATGTCCGTGCGCGCGGCGATGTACTTGAAGAATCGCAGCACGCCTTCGCCGCCGTGTGCCTCCATCATCGGCGTTTGGATGTAGGCGATGTCGGCGCCCACCTGCTGGGCGTGCAGCGTCAGGTCCAGGCAGTCCTTGGCGCTCGTCGCCGCCGTGCAGGCCTGCACCACGACATCGGGATTAGCGCGGCGCGCCTCCTCTATTGCCACCTCCAGCAAGCGCTTTCGCTCCTCGAGCGTCAACGACCAGAACTCAGCGATACCGCTGGTGCACCACAACATCGGGTGTCCGAGATCGCCGACGCAGTAGCGCACCAGCGTTCGGTAGGCATCCCAATCGATGTCATCACCATCGTCGCCGGAAAACGGCGTATACAAGGAGTCGCCGATTCCCCGCAATGCGCCGCGTGCCCAGGTACGCGCCTCAGCCGCCGTCGCCATAGTGAACTCCCTTTTTCGGTCCTTCTGTCACTTCGATGTCACACGTCCACCCGGTGGCTACAACACGACGGCCCAGACGGCGCTGTAATGGCAGACCGCCGCGGCCACCGTGAACGCATGAAAGAACTCGTGATAGCCGAACGTCCGTGGCCATGGGTTGGGCCAGCCAAAGCCGTAAAAGATGGCGCCAACGTTGTACAAGACGCCTCCGGCGACGAGTAAGACCACCACAACCAGACCTGCGCCGTCGAGAAGTGTTCCGGCGAACCAAATCGCCACGTAGCCCAGCAGTAGGTACAGGGGCACGCCAACCAGCCGAGGCGCCGACGGCCACAGCATCTTAAGCGCCACACCAGCAGCCGCGCCGGCACACACCATCGTGAGCACCTCCGTCCCGGTGCGCGGCGGCATCGCCAATAGCGCGAAAGGGGTGTAGCTGCCGGCAATGAAGATAAAGATCATCGAGTGGTCGACACGCTTCATCCATTTCTGGGCGCTCTGAGAGCGCCAGTGCACCCGGTGGTATGCGGCGCTGATGCTGAACATGGCGACGGTCGTGGCGGTGTAGGCCAGTGTGGCCCACACGGCCCTCGGCGACGCCTCGATCGCGGCCACCGACACCAGAGCTGCACTGGCCACAATGGCGGCGGCCGCCGACAATAGGTGAATCCAGCCGCGTGCGCGAGGCCTGCCGAGGAGGTCGGTCACGGTGTCCGCGACAACCTGGGGCAGGTCGTTGTAGACACTCGTGGGCGCGTGACCACTCACGGGAAACGGCGCCGCTGGATCGGCTGGTACGGATGAGTTGATCACGTCGCTATTGTCACCGGTAAGCGGTCGTTCAGGAGGTCTTTCTCGTCGATGGGCGTACATACAGATATGAGACAGTAGCGCGCGACGCGACGAATCCCGCGATTACACGACGGCGGTAACCATTCGTAACCGGCTATCACCACAGTCCATTCCTTCTGTCAGCCAAGCGATTTCGGGCCAAGTCAGGTGAAGTCCGAGCCGCCGTCGACGTTGATGTTGGCTCCGGTCATATAGGAGTTCCGTCGCGATGCCAGGAAGGCGACGACCGGCCCGATTTCTTCGGGTAAGCCGGCTCGCGGCATGTGCGCCGGATGACCAAAGTGCTTGGCAATGGCGTCCATCAGGGCATAGGGGTCGTTGCCGTCGACACCAACCGACGCGGCCCAGCCGACCAGCGACTCGGATGCGATGCTGCCCGGCGACACCACATTGACCAGGATCTCATCCTTGGCCAACAGCAAGGACAGGTTTTTGGACACGCTGGTCAGCATCGACTTGGCCGCCGTGTAGGCGGGCAGCATGACGCTTTGTCGTTGCGTCGAGTGCGCCGAAAAATTCACTATCCGCGCCCATTGCGCCTTGCGCAGCAGCGGAAGGGCCGAACGGACGCAGCGCACCATTCCCAGCACGCCGTCTTCGACGGATTCACGCCACTGCTCGTCGGTCAAATCTTCGAAGCTGCCCGGCGCACCCGGCCCGACCGTATTGATGAGCACGTTGAGCTCACCGCCCCATCGCTCAGCGAGAGCGGCGAACATCTTGTCGACCTGACCGGGGTCACCGATGTCGGCAACCAGTCCGAGGGCATCTGGGCTACCGCGACCCGTCAAATCCGTAACCGCGCTGTCGAGGATGGCCTTTGTGCGTCCGATCACGGCCACCCGGGCGCCTTCTTCGGCGAGGCAACGGGCGGCGGCCAAACCCATGCCACGGCCACCGCCGACCACCGCTGCCGCGGCATTCGCCAGCCCTAGATCCACGGCTCAGTACGCCTGTCCAGCCGTATTTACCAGAAACCCTACGATAGGTATTACAGTAGCAGACAGAAAACCGCACGAAGAAGCACTGCCGCAGGGCGAAACGGCCACGGGCCGCATGCGCAAGATAGACCTTGATGGAGGTGTCCGTAGTGGCAAAGCAGGCAACTGCCGATAAGCGTCAGCGCCGCGAGCGCGGATCCATCAATCCTGATGACATCATCAGCGGCGCATTCGAACTCGCTGAGCAGGTATCGATAGATAACCTGAGCATGCCCTTGCTCGGCAAACACCTCGGCGTCGGTGTCACCAGCATCTACTGGTACTTCCGCAAGAAGGACGATCTGCTCAACGCGATGACCGACCGGGCCCTGAGCAAGTACGTGTTCGCCACCCCGTACGTGGAAGCCAGCGACTGGCGCGAGACGCTGCGCAACCACGCGCGCCTGATGCGGAAGACGTTCATGGGCAACCCAATTC
The DNA here is from genome assembly GCA_963708995.1 of uncultured Actinomycetota bacterium. Classification (GTDB taxonomy): domain Bacteria; phylum Actinomycetota; class Actinomycetes; order Mycobacteriales; family Mycobacteriaceae; genus Mycobacterium. The sequence continues at coordinate 106,370 of CAVPUR010000015.1, read as the reverse complement.
TGTGCGATCTGATTTTGATACGCGCCGCTCTGAGTCCCAAGGCGGCGCGAGTGGGTGCCCTGGAGATGGAGAGGGCGATCGCCAACCTGGTGGAGGCCGGCTTGTCGCCCGAGGACGCCTTCGACACCTACTCCGCGGTGTCGCTTCACGTCCGCGGATCGGTGGTACTGCAGCGGCTCTACGAGAAGAACCAGACGCCGGACAGCGGGCCGCGCGCCATCGAGGACGCGGTTGCCATCGATCCTCAAACCACTCCGTTGATCGCCCAAGTGACCGGGAAAGGTCACCGCATCGGGGCCCCCGATGAGACGAACTTCGAATACGGCCTCGACTGCATCCTCGACCATGCCGATCGGTTGATCGACGAGGGCTCGAACGCCGCAAAGGCGGCGCCGTCCCGGCAACGTAAGGCGGCCAAGTCAAGCGCTCAGCGAGGACGAGCCAAAGCCGCGCCAGCCGTTGAGGCCCTTTGAGGCCCGCTAAGGCGAATTAAGCCAGAGCGCGAATCGCATTATCACACTTCCGGTTCCGGCACGTGGAAGTGTTCATCGCGCAGCCGAAACGCTTCCTTGGCTCCGTGCTGCGCGCGCGTTTTGACGAAGTTGAACTCGTCGGGCGCGAATTGCAGGTTGGTGCCGAACGCGTGGAACAGATAGCTCGCGACTTCCTCACCTTGATATGCCTGGCTCTGTTCGACCAGGCGGAACGCTTCCTTGGCGATGACGACTCCGTCGGCGGGCATCTTCGCCGCCTTCTCGGCCCAGTATCGGGCGCGGGCCGTAACCGAGCCCGGATCGCATGTGTCGGTAAAGATTCCGAGGTGTTCGATCTCGCCGGCTTCGATGATGTCACCTGTCAGCAGTAGGCGACGGGACAGCACCGGCCCTAACCGATGGAAGAACATGTGCAGGCTGCCCAGCGCGGGCCCGAGGAAGCGTGTTGCCGGCATGCCGATTTTTGTGTCGCGCGCGATGACGGAGATGTCGGTCATCAGTGCCATCTCGAAGCCGCCGCCGAGGGCGTAGCCGGCGATCTCCCCGACCGTCACCTTCGGGAAGCCCATGAAGTTGTGATAGAAGCCAAATGACTTGCGGTCCACGGTAAGTCGTCGGCGCTGGCTGGGCCGACGCTTGGTCGCCGCGTCAGTGTTATCGGAGTTCTTGCCCTTTGCTGACTCGCCGTACCAGCCGTACGCATTGTTCATGTCGGCGCCGGTGCTGAAGACTCCACCGGCCCCGCGCAGCAACACCACAGTGAGGTCGTCGTCTTCGGCCACCCGGTCCAGACAACGGGCAACCGCCTCGCGCATGGTGGCGTCATAGGAGTTGCGTTGCTTGAGGTTATTGAATGTGATTGTGGCGATCCGCTTGTCGTGATCCACGTCGAACAGCACACGATCGTCCGAAGTGTCTGATTGGCTCATGTAGCAGAATCCTTTCGCCGCCTGGCGAATTGAAATACGGACAGATTTTCCGGCCGTGAAGCCACGGTGCTGACCTCACCCGCGCACAGCACCTCGTCATTGAGCAACAGCCGCGCGGTCGACGTGATGCTCCGGTCGATCTGCGAGCGCACGATATCGAAGCCAAGCTCGGTCAGCAGCGGAGTCGGACGGCGGAAGGTCACGACCAGTGACCGCGTCTTGCCGGATAGGCCGGTAACGCAGTTGTGATGCTGAATCACGCAGTCGAAGAAGACACCGAGGAAGCCGCCATGCACCAACCCGGGCGGCCCTTCGTAGATCAGCGGGAAGACCACCCGGCCGACTGCCTTCTCGGCATCGAGGTGATCGAACCGGTACTCGGGAAAGCATGGGTTGTAGGCACCGATGTCGGTGGCGTGGTTGAGGTAGATACGCCGAGGGTCGTGGGGGATCGAACCGATTCGCGGCGCGCTGTCTCGGGGGGCGGCGCTGGCCAGCTCGGTTTCCCACTCGGCGAACTTCGCGATCATGGCGTCCACCGTCGGGTGGGCGTGCTCCAACGAGAGCAGCAACGAGCCCAGACGGCGCATGGCACTGGCCGCGGCCACGGTCTGGGCAAGGGGCGCCTCCCCGAATCTGGCGTCACCGGGAGTTGCGATGCCCTCCTCCATAGGCGCCACTCCTCCTCATCGCTTCGCTCTGCATCGTCGCCGGCGCGGGCCATGCGACCCTCTTTTCCCGCGTTTCACCCGGTGTTCCGTGGGCAGCGTATCCTTGCTAACTTATACAGCGTACCAATCGTATTGCCTACTGTATGGGTAACCGTAACGGCGAGAAAGGCCGGATTCGACCGTGAGTCACGAGACCGATACGGCCGACGCCGAGGGCTCGGTGACAGCACACCGGGACGGCGCGGTTTTGCGGGTCACGCTCGATCGTCCCTCGCGTCGTAACTCGTTGACCCACTTGATGATCGAGGCATTGGTCGACACACTGACCGATGCCGCCGCCGACGACTCGCTGCGCGCGATTCACCTTCGAAGCGCCGGAGACGACTTCTGCGCCGGCGCCGACTGGGTGGGCGCCAACAGCGCCGGCGGTGAACGTCCCCGCACCGGCAATCTGGTGCGCCGGATTCCCCACGCCGCCCACCGCGTGATCGAACTGGTGGAAACCATCCAGCTGCCCGTGGTCTGCAGCGTGCGGGGTTGGGCCGTGGGCATGGGCTGCAATCTCGCGCTGGCCGCCGACTTCACCGTCGCCAGCACCGACGCCGTGTTCTGGGAGCCATTCCTAGACCGCGGCTTCAGCCCGGATTCGGGTTCTACCTGGCTGCTGCCCCGACTGGTCGGCCTGGCGCGGGCGCGGCGAATGCTGCTTCTCGCCGAGAAAGTGAGCGGGACCGATGCGGCCGACTGGGGACTGATTCACCAAGCCGTTAGCCCGCCCGAACTCGACGACACGGCCGAAACCCTGTTGGCGCGACTGGCCTGCGGACCGACGGTCGCCATCGGGCTGGCCAAGCAGGCGTTGAGCTTCGGCCAGCACGCAACGCTGAGCCAATCCATGACGCAGGAGCTTTACAACGTGGAACTGTCCTGTAGGACCAGCGATTTCAAAGAAGGCCTCGAAGCGTTTCGACAGCGACGCGCGCCGAAGTTTCAGGGCCGATGACCCGTATGAAGGGATGACCCGTGCCCCCCACGAAGCCCAGTGATTCGTTCGACTCCATCAAATACGAGGTCGACGGGCACACCGCCACCATCACGTTGAACCGCCCGGAAGCTCTCAACGCGCTCAGCCCGCACATGGTCACCGAACTCCGGGCCGCCTACGACGAAGCCGAGAGCGACGAGAAGGTATGGCTGCTCATCGTCACCGGCACCGGCCGTGCGTTCTGCACCGGCGCCGACGTCACAGCCATACCCAAAGACGGCAAAGTGATCTACGAACGGCCGTACCTGTCGACCTACGAACAGTGGGAGGCACCCCAAGAAGGCACACCGCCGTTTCGCACCATGGCCAAGCCGGTGCTGACCGCCGTCAACGGACTGTGCTGCGGCGCCGGCATGGACTGGGTCACCACGACCGACATCGTCATCGCATCCGAGCAGGCAACCTTTTTCGATCCGCACGTCAGCATCGGGCTGGTGGCCGGCCGGGAATTGGTGCGAATCTCCAGGGTGCTGCCCCGCTCGATCGCCCTGCGAATGGCCTTGATGGGCAAGCACGAACGGATGAGCGCACAACGCGCCTACGAGCTCGGACTTATCAGCGAAATCGTCGAGCACGACGGCCTGCTGGATCGGGCCCGCGAGATCGCCGACATCGTCAACTCCAATGCGCCGCTGGCGGTCCGGGGAACCCGGCTGGCCATTCTCAAGGGCTTGAATGTGCCGCTGCACGAGGCCGAGATACTCGCCGAAACCTTCCGCGAGCGCGTGCTTCGGACCGAGGACGCCCAGGAAGGCCCCCGGGCCTTCGTCGAAAAGCGGAAACCGAATTGGCAGTGCAGATGACGCGGCCGACCTTTGAAACGATCCTGCTCGAGGTCGACGCCACCGATCGCGTCGCCACCATCACGCTGAACCGGCCCGAGCAGTTGAATTCGTTCAACCGCACCATGTGCGAGGAGATGGCCCGAGCCTGGCGCCAGGTCAAGCTCGACGACTCGGTGCACGCGGTCGTGCTGCGCGCAGCCGGCGCCCGGGCGTTCAGCGCCGGATTGGACATCAAGACGCCGTACGGTCAACCCGAAAACATCTGGAACCACGAGGATCCCGGCGAAGCGCTCAGCCCGAAGTGGCAGAAGATGTGGAAGCCCGTGGTTTGCGCCGTTCAGGGCATGTGCACAGCCGGCGCGTTCTACTTCGTCAACGAATCCGACGTCGTGATCTGTTCGACGGACGCAACATTCTTCGACTCACACGTCTCGGCGGGACTGGTCTGCGCGCTGGAGCCGGTCGGGCTGATGCGCCGCATTGGGCTGGGCGAGACGCTGCGGATAGCCCTGATGGGCAACGACGAACGCGTCAGCGCCGAGACCGCGCTGCGGATCGGTTTGGTGTCGGAAGTTGTTTCCCCGGAACAGTTGTGGGCGCGCGCCCACGACATCGCGGCGACGATTGCCGCCAAACCCCCATCGGCGACGCAGGGCACGGTGAAGGCGATCTGGGAGTCGCTGGACAAGCCCTACCGCGCCGCGCTGGAACAGGGGCTGATCTACACCCGGCTGGGCAACCCGCTCGGCACGGCCGAACTGGCCGCGCAAGGCGACGGCGCCCCGCGCCAGCCGAAGATCCGGTGATGACGTCTCATCCACTCAGTCAACGCATCGCCGACGTGCTGGAGTTGGATCCCGGCGCGCACGCGATCGAGTACGGCGGCCGATGGTTGTCCTGGGGCCAGGTCGGTGAGGCCGCGCGGCGCATCGAGTCATTGACGGCCGAACTCGGCACCGACCCCCAGGTCGGAATGTTGTTGCGTAACCGGCCGGGTCAGGTGGCGGCATTCCTGGGTGTGCTGCTGGCCGGCGGGACGGTGGTCACCATCAATCCGTCGCGCGGCGACGACCGCACCCGGGCCGACATCGCAGCGCTGGGCCTGCCCCTTGTCGTCGGCGAACCCGACGACCTGACGACGCTGGTTCCCCCGGGAATCCGGACGGTATCGCTCTCGGGTCTGTTAGACGATGAGGCCGGCCCGGTGCGACACACCGCCCGGCCCACTAACCGGCCCGGGGTCGCGGTGCGGATGTTGACCAGCGGAACAACCGGACCGCCCAAACGAGTGGACCTCAGCTACGACATGCTGGCGCGCAGCGTGATGGGCCCCCAACCCGAGCGCACACCTGCGCCTATCGAGCTGCGCCGCGGCGTCGCGATCGTCAACTCGCCGCTGGTGCACATCGGCGGCGTCTTTCGGGTGCTGCAATGCGTCGCAGAGGCGAGACCCTTTGTGCTGCTGGAACGATTCGAGCTCGACGCGTGGGCCACGGCGGTGCGCAAACACCGGCCCCGCACCGTATCGCTGGTACCGGCCGCGCTGCGGACCGTGTTGCACTCCGACCTGCCGCGAACCGACCTGGAAAGCATCCGCGCGGTCACCTGCGGGACCGCGCCGCTGTCGGCCGAGGATGCCGACGCCTTCACCGAGAAGTACGGCATCCCCGTCCTGACCTCTTATGCAGCAACGGAATTCGGTGGCGGAGTCGCCGGCTGGACGCTCGCCGACCATCAGCGGTATTGGCGAGCCAAACGCGGCAGCGTCGGCCGGGCCAACCTCGGCGCGCAACTGCGGGTGGTCGATGACAACGGCGCGGCGCTGGGACCCGACCAGGTCGGACTGCTAGAGGTCAAGCCCGGACAACTCGGGCCATCGACGGAGTGGATGCGGACCACGGACATGGCGCGCATCGACCCCGACGGCTTCGTGTGGATCGTCGGGCGCGCCGACCAGGCCATTATCCGCGGCGGGTTCAAGGTGATGCCCGACGACGTGCGCACCGCGCTGGAGGGCCACCCCGCGGTCGCGGGCGCGGCGGTGGTCGGGCGTTCCGACGCACGCCTGGGGGAAACACCCGTCGCGATGGTGGAACTGCGTGCATCCGCATCCGCCGATGCCGCCGAGCTGGTCGACTATCTGCGTAAGCAACTGGCGCGCTATGAGATTCCCACCGAGATCGCGATCGTCGACACGATCCCTCGGACCCCGTCGGGCAAGGCGGACCTGAGCGCGATCCGGCGCTTCTTCGATGCGGCCCCCAGGGACCATGCCCGCTGATTCCCCCACAGTCGCCGAGATCCTGCGCCACCACGCCCGCGCGCGACGAGACCACCCGCTTCTTATTTGCGACCGTGATCGCATCAGCTATGCCGAGGCCGACCATCGCTCCGCAGAGCTCGCCCGCGGATTGATCGCCTTCGGTGCCGGCAAGGGAACCCATGTGGGTCTGCTCTATCCGAACGGGACGGACTTTGTTATCGGGATGCTCGCGGCGGCGCGGATCGGCGCCGTGCTGGTGCCATTTTCCACGTTCGCCACTGGGCGCGAACTGCGCGACCAGCTGGTCGACAGTGACGTCGAAATCCTCTTGAGCGCTTCATCTTTCCGTTCCCATGATTACGTGCAACGGCTCGCCGAGGTGCTGGCGGTCCCGGGCTTCGACTCCCGGTTGTTTCTCGCCGCAATACCGCAATTGCGCCACGTCGCGGTCAACTTCGAACGCGCGTACCGGCTCGCCGCGACGGTCGAGCCCGCGCTGCTCGAAGCCATGGAAGATGATGTCGACGGTTCGGACCCGCTGGCGATTATCTACACCTCCGGCTCCACCCGCACGCCAAAGGGAGTGGTGCACACGCATGCCGCACTCCTCGGACACCAGAAGAACCTCAACATGATTCGCGGCTTGGCCGCCGACGACAAGCTGTTCTGCAATTCGCCGTTCTTCTGGATCGGCGGGTTCGCGTTCGGTCTGCTGGCGACGTTGGTCGCCGGGTCGACGCTGATCTGCTCCAACGCCACACATGCCAGTGAGACACTCGACTTGCTCGAGGCCGAAAAGCCGACCATGACCAACGGGTTCGTTGCCGGGATCGCGCATTTGGCCGCGGATCCGAGCTTCGCGGGCCGCGACTTGTCGTCGATGCAACGGGGCAACCTGTATCCGATCATGGCACCCGCGGCCCGACCGGCGGATCCGGAACTGCGGCACAACATGCTCGGGCTGACCGAAGCCGGCAGCGTCCTGCTGATCAGCGGCGACGAATCCGATCAACCCGAGAAGCGGCGTGGGTCATTCGGCAAGCCAGCACCCGGATTCCACGCCAAGATCGTCGACCCCGACGCGGACGGAGTCGGCGAACTGTGCATCCGCGGCCCGTTCGTTATGCAGTGCTATTACCAGCGAAGTCGCGAAGAGTCCTTCGACGTCGACGGATGGCTCCACACCGGCGACTTGGTGCGCGCCGACGACGACGGATTTCTGTATTTCGTCGGCCGGCTCAGCGCGATGATCAAGACGGCGGGCGCCAACGTCTCGGCGGCCGAAGTCGAGAAGGCCATCGCCAAGATCACCGGTGCGGACGCTCACGTCGTGGGCATTCCGGACGCCGAGCGCGGAGAGCTGGTTGCCGCCGTCATCGTCGACGGGGTGCAGCCGGGGTTGGACGAGGCCGCGCTGCGCGAGCGGCTCAAGGATGAATTGTCTTCCTACAAAATCCCCAAGCGGTTCCTCAGCGTGTCCCGTGCCGAGGTGCCGCTGCTGTCCAGCGGCAAGGTCGACACCCGGCGACTGAAGAAGCTATTCGATGCCTGACCCGCACGATCCTTCTGACGCACTCACGATCGACCAGCTGGTGCGGTTGCGCGCGGCCGAGCACGGTGACAAGCCGATGGTGATCGATCCCGCGGCGCGAATCACCTATCGCGAACTCGACATGACGACAAGAGATTTGGCGGCGACCTTCATCGAAGCCGGCGTGGGTAAGGGCACCCGGGTCGGGCTGATCATGCCCAACAACACCCGCTGGGTTCAGGTCGCCATAGCACTGACGCGCGTCGGCGCCGTCTTGGTTCCGTTGAGCACGCTGTTGGCCGCCGGCGAACTCGTCGCACAACTCCGGGCGGCCTCAGTCCAATTCCTGGTGAGCGTCGAGGAATTCCGCGGCCACCGGTACCTGGACGATCTCAAGTCCACACCGCCGCTCAAACTTCCGGCCTTGCGGCAGGTTTGGACGGCCGATCACCTCGCCCATGCAACCGCGGGCGAACCGGCCCGCGGGATCGTCGATGCGCTGTGCGAGACGGTCACCGAGGCTGACCCGCTACTCATCGTATTCACCTCGGGCAGCAGCGGGCCGCCCAAGGGGGTCATGCATTCGCACGGCAGCGCTTTGGGCGCGGTGCGATCGGGGCTTGCGGCGCGATGTATCACGTCCGACACCCGGCTGTATCTGCCGATGCCGTTCTTCTGGGTCGGCGGCTTGGGCAGCGGGATCCTGTCCGCGCTGCTGGCCGGCGCCACCCTGGTGACCGAAGAGGTGCCGCGGCCCGAGACCACCCTGCGTCTGCTGCAGAGCGAGCGGGTCACGTTGTTTCGTGGCTGGCCGGATCAAGCCGAAGCGTTGGCGCGGTACGCGGGCCCGGCAGGCGTCGATCTCTCGGCGTTGCGGCCTGGCAGCCTGGACGCCTTGCTGCCGCCCGGGCAGCGAGCCCAACCCGGGGCTCGCGCCAATCTGTTTGGCATGACCGAGACATTCGGACCTTACTGCGGCTACCCCGCCGACACCGACATGCCGCCCGCGGCGTGGGGCAGTTGCGGAAAACCGTTCCCCGGCATGCAGGTCCGCATCGTCGATCCCGATAACGGCGAGCCGGTTACAACAGGAACCGTTGGCATGATCCAGATTCGGGGACCGCACACACTGCGCGGCATTTGCCGCCGCGCCCGCGAAGACGTCTTCACCGACGACGGCTTCTACCCCACCGGGGACCTCGGCCGTCTGGACGCCGAAGGCTTCCTGTTCTACCACGGCAGATCCGACGACATGTTCAAAGTCAGCGGCGCCACCGTTTACCCCAGCGAGGTCGAGCGGGCGCTGCGCGCCATCGACGGCGTCGACAACGCCTGCGTCACCAACGTGCCTGGCGCCGCCGGCGAACGCGTCGGTGCCGCGGTGGTGTGCCACGGGCTCACCGCCGAGCAGCTACACAGCTCCGCACGCGAACTGCTGAGCGCCTTCAAGGTGCCGACGGTGTGGCTGTTGTTGGAGTCCGACGACGACCTCCCGCGCGGTGCCACCGGGAAAGTGGACACCCGGCGGCTGCGGGAGCTGCTGGTCGGTGTACACACCTAGGTTTGCCAATGGCCTTGCAGTTCCGGGTACCGAGTTTGCAGGACGTTGCCCGCGTTGCCATCGACGACGCGCGCATAGACCACGCGGCTTCGCCCGTCGCGAGAACCCTGCTGCGCCGGCCGATGTAGCTCTACCGACGCGACCCCGGGAAAGTTGACCACCTCTATCCAGAACCGCAAGTCTGCGCCCACCTGATCGGCGGTCACGTCTTCGAGGCGGGCACCGCCGTCGTCGGTGAGGTTGCAAGAGGCTCCAGATCTGTTGTTCCAGTCAGAACCGGGGCCGCTCGACGGAAATCCGATCGCGAGCGAGAGCAGGTGGTCGGTGAAGTCGGCATGATCAACTTGTTCCACGAATTGCCGGCCGATGTCCGCTAACGCCGGCGCCCCGATGGCGCGGTCCACCTCGACGCTGACCTCGAACGAGGCGCCGCGGTCGATGCCGTTGACATAGTTTGGATGCACCGATTCAACCCCCTGGGTGGCACGCAACGTCGCGACGATGGCATCGGCCTGCTGGCGCCGGTTGGGAAAGCCGGTACAGCCGCTGGTAGTAACGGACAGCACGATAACGACTGCCGCTGTCGAGAAACGCGCGCCCAACGCGAAACCCCCGCGCTCATTCGGGCGCCGAACCTCCCGTTTCTGCGACCACCCCGCGTGCGACGAGATGCTCGATCAACGGAACCGCGCCGGCCGCAAGGTGATCGGACATCGCGGCGCGGGCGAGCTCGTGATCGCGTTTCACCAGCGCGGACAACACCCGGCGATGGTCTTTGATCGACTGGCGGGGCCAGCCCTCGATGGCGGGAAACACCGATTCGGGTGCGTAGCGGGTGATCTGGGACATCAGCTGAGCGAGCTTCGGCGAGTCCGCGGCGACGTTGATGGCCCGGTGGAACTCGTGGTTGAGACGGACCGTCCGCTCGCCGTCATTACCGGCGTAGGCGCGTTCCAGCTCTGCTTGGATTTCCTTGAGTTCGCGCAGTTGCTCGTCGGTGATGTTGGCCGCCGCGCGGGCGGCGAGCTCGCCGCCGACCTGAGCCTGCACGTTGGCAACGTCGGCGAGGTCACGTCCGGTCACCGGCAGCACCACGAAGCCGCGGTGCGGCTGTTGGGCAACCAAACCTTCGGCGCGCAAGGCGAACAGCGCCTCGCGTACCGGTGTGACACTGATGCCCAGTTCCGCGGCCAATTGGTCCAGCCGCACGTACTTCCCCGCCGCGTAGGTGCCGTCGAAAATCCTTCTGCGCACAAAACGGGCGACGTCCTCGGAAAGTTGAGGTCGCGCAACGAAATCCGGGCCAGACATGCTAGTCATGGCCTCAGATCCGATACTCCGCGAGCAGGCGCTTGCTGATGATCTGCTTCTGGATTTCGCTGGTACCCTCGCCGATCAGCAGGAACGGCGCATCGCGCATCAGCCGCTCGATCTCGTACTCCTTCGAGTAGCCATAGCCGCCGTGAATCCGGAAGCTCTGCTGGGTGACCTCCGAGCAGAACTCGCTGGCAAGGTATTTCGCCATCCCCGCGGCCACGTCGTTGCGTTCCCCTGAGTCCTTCAACCGCGCGGCATTGACCATCATCAGGTGTGCCGCCTCGACCTTGGTGGCCATCTCGGCGAGCTGGAACGCAATGGCCTGATGTTCGGCGATCGGCTTGCCGAAGGTTTGGCGCTGCTGGGCGTAACGCGCCGCGAGCTCGAAGGCACGAATGCCGACTCCGCACGCTCGCGCCGACACGTTGACCCGCCCAACCTCGATACCGTCCATCATCTGGAAGAAGCCCTGCCCCGGGGTGCCACCCAGGATGTCGGCCGCGCTCGCCTGGTAGCCGTCGAAGATGAGTTCGGTGGTGTCGATCCCCTTGTAGCCAAGCTTGTCGATCTTGCCCGGGATCACCAGCCCCGGCACCACTTCGCCGAATCCCGTTGGCTTCTCGACAAGAAACGCGGTCAGGTTGCGATGCGGTTTGTCCGCGCCCTCGTCGGTGCGCACCAGCACGGCGACCAGTGTCGAACTGCCGCCGTTGGTCACCCACATCTTCTGGCCGTTGATGGTGTAGGTGCCGTCCGGGTTGCGTTGGGCCCGGGTTCGGATCGCGGCGACATCGGAGCCCAGCTCGGGCTCGGACATGGAAAACGCGCCGCGGGACTCGCCGATTGCCATGCGCGGCAGGAATCGCTGCTTCTGCTCGTCGGTGCCGTGCTGACGCAGCATGTACGCCACGATGAAGTGGGTGTTGAGCACCCCGGAGATGCTCATCCAGCCGCGGGCCAGCTCCTCGACGCACAGCGCATAGGTCAACAGCGACTCCCCTAGACCGCCGTGCTCCTCGGGAATCATCAGGCCGAACAGGCCCATGTCGCGCATCTGGTCGACGATGTCCTGCGGGTAGCTGTCGGCGCGTTCTAGCTCGGCAGCGTTGGGAATGATCTCTTTGTCGACGAATTGCCGCACCGTAGCGATGATCTCGGTCTGGAACTCGGTCAGGCCGAGTGTTTGCGCAAGTTTCGTCATGCCCTGTCTACTTCCCTTTTCGGTCCGGCCGGCTCCCACAGGCGATCGTCTTGGCGTTCGTCAAACGCTCGATGTCGGCGGCGGTCAATTCCAAGCTCTCGGTGAGGACGTCGGCAGTGTCTTGTCCCAGCGCGGGCGCGGGCCCACTGGCCGGGTGGGCGCCGTCGAAAGCGGCCGGCATGGCGGGCGCCAGATAATCTCCGAGCCCCGGTTGGTGCAGGCTGGAAAACAGTGGATTGGCAGTCACTTTGGGGCCTTGTACGACCTCCGCAAAGGTGCGGTACCGCTCGAACAGCACGGTGGTTCCCGACAGCGCGGCGGTGACCTCGTCGGCCGCGTGGTCGCCGAACCAGGTGGCGAACAAGCCGGACAGCACATCGCGATACCGGTACCGGTCGCCTTCCGCGGTGAAGTCCGCGCCCAGCGCATCGGCGAGCGCCGCCACCGCGGCACCGGTTCCGGTCACTTCGACCAGGTCGCGAAAGTGCCTGCCGGTCAAGAGAACCACCATGAAGGCGACACCGTCCCGGCTGGTGAAGTCCTGGCCGTACTGACCGTAGATGGCGTTGCCTAGACGCTCTCGTTGCGTCCCGATCACCTGGGGTTCGGTCAGCAGGCCCAGGTTTCCGGCGGTGGCCAGCGCAACGTCCTCCAGCGCCAGGCTGATTCGCGCGCCTTCCCCGGTCTGGTCGCGACGGCGCACCGCGGCGACGATGGCCAGCGCGGCATAGAGTCCGCAGCACACATCCCAGGCGGGCAGCACGTGGTTGATCGGGCCCGCGTGGTTGGCCGGTCCGGTGACGAGTGGATAGCCGACGCCCGCGTTTACGGTGTAGTCCACCCCGGTGGATCCGTCGCCCCGCCCGAGTAGCTGCACGTGGACGACGTCGGGTCGGCTGGCGGCCAGCGCGTCGTAGTTCAGCCAGGGCAGCACGGCGTTGGTGACGACGATGCCGTCGCCCTCGACGATCAGCCGCCGCACGAGCTCCTGCCCGTCCGGCGAACGAAGATCGATGGTGGCCGAACGCTTTCCCTTGTTCAGCCCGGTCCAGTAAATCGACGTACCGTCCGCCGTCAGCGGCCACCGCTGCGTGTCCGAGGCGCCGCCGATCGGATCCACGCGGATCACCTGTGCGCCAAGCTGATTCAGCGTCATGCCGCACAGCGGTGCGGCGACGAAGCTGGATATTTCGACGACGGTGATGCCGGTCAGGGGATTCACGTCGAAGCGACCCGTTCGAAGACCGCGGCGAGCCCCTGGCCACCGCCGATGCACATGGTTTCCAGGCCATAGCGCAACTGGCGGCGGTTGAGTTCACGCGCCAGGGTGGCCAGCATTCTGCCGCCGGTTGCGCCGACCGGGTGGCCCAGCGAGATGCCGGAACCGTGCACGTTGGTCCGGTCGTGGTCGGCGGCTCCGAAATTCCATTCCCGCATCACCGCAAGCGCCTGCGCGGCGAAGGCTTCGTTGAGTTCGATGACGTCGATGTCGCTCAGCTGCAGGCCGGCCTTGGTGAGCGCGACCTGCGTGGCGGGCACCGGACCGATGCCCATGATATTGGGCGCCACACCGGCCTGACCCCAGGACACCATGCGGACCAACGGCGTCAAGCCGAGTTCGTCCGCCTTCTCCGGCGTGGTCACCACGCACATGGACGCCGCGTCGTTCTGGCCGCTGGCATTGCCGGCGGTGACCGTCGCGTCCGGGTCTTCGGACAGCAGAACGGGTTTCAGCTTGCTCAGCGACTCCACCGAGGTGTCGGCGCGCGGGTGCTCGTCGGTGTCGATCAGCTCTTCGCCGTGGCGGGCCGGCACGATTACTGGGACTATTTCCGAGCCCAGGATGCCGTCCTTTTGGGCGGCCACCGCGCGCTGGTGTGACGCCACCGCAAGCTCGTCTTGCTCCTGACGCGAAATGCCGTACTGGCGGCGCAAGTTCTCGGCGGTCTCCAGCATTCCGCCCGGCACCGGGTAGTGCCGGCCGCCGGCCGTCGTGCGACCCCGAGCCAGCCCGTCGTGCACCTTGACGCCGCTGCGGGCACCACCCCAACGCATATCGGTGGAATAGAAGGCGACGTTGCTCATGCTTTCGCAACCGCCCGCGATGACCAGGTCGTTGTCGCCGGTGGCCACCTGCAGACACGCCTGGATCACCGCCTGCAGGCCCGACCCGCAGCGGCGGTCGACCTGCATCCCCGGAACCGTCACCGGCAGGCCGGCATCCAGTGCCACCACGCGTCCGATCGCGGGGGCCTCGCTGCTGGGGTAGCAGTGCCCCAGGATGACGTCCTGCACCGCGTCGGGCGCCAGGCCGGTTCGGTCGAGCAGCCCCTTGAGGGCCGCGACGCCGAGGTCAACGGCACTGAGGGACTTGAACATTCCGCCGTAGCGGCCGATCGGTGTCCGCACGGGTTCGCAGATGACGGCTTGACGCATTACTGTCCCTCTCGGTCCTCAGGGCGAGCAGACGCAAAAGCCCCGCAATTGTGGTTGAAATGGGTGCTTTTACGTCTGCTCGCGCTCATAAGTCGACTCAGAGATGCCGGCCGCCGGTGATTTCCATGACGGTGCCGGTCATGTACGACGAAAGATCGGAGGCCAAAAACAGCGCGACGCTGGCGACCTCGCTGGGCTCGCCGGCCCGACCCATCGGCACCTCGGCGACCTTGGAGTCCCAAATTCGTTGCGGCATCGCCTCTGTCATCGCCGAACGAATCAGGCCGGGGGCGATCGCGTTGACCCGGACACCCAGGTGGGCGAGCTCTTTGGCGGCGGCCTTGGTCATTCCCACGATGCCCGCCTTGGCGGCCGAGTAGTTCGTCTGGCCGACCATGCCGACCTTGCCCGAGACCGAGGACATGTTGATGATCGCGCCGCGCTTGTTTTCCCGCATGATCGCGGCCGCCAGGCGGGTGCCGTTCCACGTTCCCTTCAGGTGCACCGAAATGACCTCGTCGAACTGCTCTTCGGTCATCTTGCGCATGGTCGCGTCACGGGTGATGCCGGCGTTGTTGACCATGATGTCCAGGTCACCGAAGCGATCGACGGCGGTCTTGAGCAGCGCGTCGACCTCGTCCGCCTTGGCCACGTTGCAGCGCACGGCCAGGGCCACGTCGTCACCGCCCAGCTGTTTCGCCGCGACCTCCGTCGCTTCCAGGTTCACATCGCCAAGCACCACCCGGGCACCTTCGGCGATGAATCGCTCCGCGATGGCGTAGCCCAGTCCCTGCGCTCCACCAGTGATCACCGCGGTCTGACCGCTCAGCAATGGCAACTGGATCACACCCTTCATTTCGAATTTCATATTTCATATAGGATCTTGCCCAGACAGGGTACCCAACGGCAACCAGCTGCCGAAGAGGAGCGTGTACCAATGACTGAAGGACAGGTCTCAGACGACGATTTCCAGGAGATCCTGGCCCAGACCCGACACTTCGTGCGCAGCGCTGTGGTCCCGCGCGAGCAGGAAATCCTCGACGACGACCGAGTGCCCGACGACCTGCGCGACCAGGCCAAGAAGATGGGGCTATTCGGCTACGCGATCCCGCAGGAGTGGGGCGGCCTCGGCCTGAACCTGACGCAAGACGTCGAGCTGGCGATGGAGCTCGGCTACACGTCGCTGGCGCTGCGCTCGATGTTCGGCACTAACAACGGCATCGCCGGCCAGGTGCTCGTCGGGTTCGGTACCGACGAGCAGAAGACGCGTTGGCTGGAGCCGATAGCGTCCGGGGACGTCGTCGCATCTTTCGCACTGACCGAGCCCGGCGCCGGATCCAACCCTGCCGGTCTGCGCACCAAAGCCGTTCGTGGGGGCGAAAATTGGGTGATCTCCGGGCAGAAACGCTTCATCACCAACGCGCCCGTTGCCGATCTGTTCGTGGTGTTCGCGCGCACCAGGCCCGCCGACGACAACGGTCCCGGCATCGCGGTGTTTTTGGTGCCCGCGGATTCAACGGGCGTCGAGGTAGGCGCCAAGGACGCCAAGATGGGCCAGGAAGGCGCGTGGACCGCCGACGTCAGCTTCACCGATGTCCGAGTCGGGGCCGATGCGCTGATCGGCGGTAGCGAGGACATCGGCTATCGAGCGGCGATGACGTCACTGGCGCGCGGCCGGGTCCACATCGCGGCGCTCGCGGTCGGCGCCGCGCAACGCGCGTTGGACGAGTCGGTGACGTATGCGGCCACCGCGACGCAGGGCGGTTCGCCGATCGGCAGCTTTCAGTTGGTGCAGGCCATGCTTGCCGACCAGCAGACTTCCGTGTTGGCCGGCCGCGCCCTCGTCCGAGACACCGCCCGGCAGTGGGTCAGCGGTGAGGATCGCCGGATCGCACCGTCGGCGGCCAAGCTTTTCTGCACCGAAATGGCCGGCAAGGTCGCCGATCTCGCCGTGCAGGTGCATGGTGGCAGCGGCTACATGCGCGGAGTTCCCGTCGAACGCATCTACCGTGACGTTCGCCTGCTGCGGCTCTACGAAGGCACCAGCGAGATTCAGCGGTTGATCATCGGGTCAAACCTGGTCAAAACGGCGCAGCGCTGATGCGGGCGGTCACACGAACTGCTGGCCGCCGTCGATGTCGTACGTCGCGCCGGTGAGCGCCGTATTGGCCATGATGTGGACGGCAAGCGCCGCGACGTCGGCAGCCTCGACGACGCGGCCGATCGGCAGCGTCGCCCGCAGCTGATCGCGGCGCTCCTCGAGCTGATCGCCGAGCAGCGATGCCGACAACGGGGTGTCGACGAAACCGGCGGCAATGAGGTTGACGCGAACCGGCGCCAGCTCGAGCGCAAGGGTCGCCGTGAACGGCGGCAGCGTGGCGGTGGCCGCCGAGACGATGCCGAGGCTGTGGCCGACGCGGCGTCCACCGGTGCCGCCCATGAACACCAGCGTCCCTCCAGGCCGCATCTTGGCCGCGGCGTTACGCGCCACATCGAGATAGCACACGACGTGCCCGCTGATCGCCTGGCGCACCTGGTCGACGTCCATCTCGAGCAGGGGCCCGTAGTTCGGGCCGCCGGCGGTGACCATCACATGGTCAATCGGTTCGGCCTGCTCGGCGAAGAAACGCCGCACCGCGGCCGAGTCGTTGGCGTCGAAGGCCGCGGTGCGTTGCGCACCGACATCGCGCGCCGCTTGCTCCAGCCGGTCGGGATTGCGTCCGGTGAGGATGACATTGGCCCCCTCGGTTCTGGCCCGTCGAGCTGTCTCGAGCCCGATGCCCGCGCTGCCACCGATCACGACGACGGTCTGTCCCAGCAATTCCGGTTCACTCATCATTCCTCCGAGATCCGGCAGAAATATACGCGCATGCGCCGCGACTCCAGCTGGCGCAAGAAACAGCGTGCCAAGATTATCCCCCGTTGCATGAGGTACATCACAGCGCTTACCAATAGTGATGGGTGACACGCCTTTTGGTTTAGCAAGTCATCGCGCAACGCTTCTATTCTCTGTGCATGGGTCGGGCCCCTTCCTCGATTTGCGCTGCGCAGCCAGCCGTGGTCGATATCAACGAATACGTTCTTGCCGATGGCACGATCGTGCTGCCGGACGACGCGAAGGTGACCAAGTATTTCGATCAGAACCGGGCCGCGTTCGGCGACCGTCCGTCATACAGGTTCATCGACTATGCGAAAGAACTTGACGGGCGCACGGTCGAGCTCAGCTGGAATGGGCTGTGGTCCCGAGTCCGTGCGATCGGCGCGCGCCTCCAGCAGGTCACCGAGCCGGGTGATCGGGTCGCGATCCTGGCGCCACACGGCCTTGACTACGTCGCCGCATTCTTCAGCGCGGTCCATGCGGGCCGGATCGCGGTCCCGCTGTTTGCGCCGACTCTGTCCGGACACGCGGAGCGGCTGGCGGCGGTGCTTGGCGATGCCCGGCCTGCCGCAGTTTTGACCACCACCGCGGCGGCCGAGTCGGTGCGCGATTCGCTGCGGACACATCCGCTGGCCGGGCGGCCGCGACTGATCGCGGTCGACGCAGTCCCCGAGACGCTCGCGTCGATGTTCACCGAGCCGATAGTCGGCGCCGACGACGTCGCCTATCTGCAGTACACGTCGGGCTCAACGCGCACGCCGGCCGGGGTGGAGATCACCCATCGCGCCGTCTGCACCAACGTGCTGCAAATAATCCTGGCCGGTGGGCTGGACCGCGGGACCCGCAGCGTGAGTTGGTTACCGCTGTATCACGACATGGGACTGATCATGATCATGTTCCCCGTGCTGTGCGGTGGCGAATACCTCACGCTGCTGGATCCGATGGCATTCATTCGTCGCCCCTTCCGATGGATCAAGGAGCTGAGCGCGGAAGCGACCAGCGGCCGGACGTTTGCGGCCGCGCCGAACTTCGCCTTCGAATTGACGGCCGAGCGGGGGTTGCCCCCGGAGGGCTACACCGTTGACCTCAGCAACGTCGTCGGCCTGCTCAACGGCTCCGAGCCGGTGACGATGTCGGCCATCGAGAAATTCACAGCCGCATTCGCTCCCTATGGTCTGCCCGCGACCGCAGTCACGCCGTCGTACGGGATGGCGGAGGCGACGCTGGGGGTGGCCAGTATCGCCACGGATGCGGCGGCCAGCGCCGTATTCCTCGACCGCGTTCAACTCGCCGCCGGGCGCGCGGTGGTCGTCGCGGCGGAAACCGAAGGCGCGGTCTCCTACGTCTCCTGCGGCCAGCCGATTCAAGACTGCTGGGCCGTGATCACCGGGGCAGACGGCGAGGTGCCGGATGGCACTGTCGGAGAAATCTGGCTGCACGGCAACAACATCGGCCGCGGATACTTCGGACGCGAGGAAGAGACGCAACGCACGTTCGACAACAAGCTGCAGTCCCGGCTCGACAATGCCAGCCATGCGGAGGGCGTCCCGGACAACGGCTGCTGGTTGGCCACCGGCGATCTCGGCGTCTACATCGACGGCGAGCTGTATTTGACTGGGCGGATCAAAGACCTCGTCATCATCGACGGTCGTAACCACTACCCGCACGACATCGAGACCACCGTCAGTGAGGCGTCGCCCGCCATCCGGACCGGCTATGTGGCCGCGTTTTCCGTTCCCACGGAGGCCGTCGACTCAGCGGCCGGCAACTCCGGAGAACAGCTGGTCATCATCGCCGAACGCGCCGCGGGCGTCGGTCGCGCCGACCCGGAGCCAGTCGTGGCGGCCGTGCGGGCAGCGGTCGCGCGCGAGCATCAGGTCCGGGTCGCCGACGTCCAACTCGTCGCCGCCGGCGCCATTCCCCGCACCACCAGCGGCAAGCTCGCCCGCAATGCTTGTCGGGCCGAATACCTCGCCGGGCAATTCAACCGATAAGTTCTAGCGTGCCTAAATCACGGATGGCCTGACAGCCTCGCCTAAGCATGGCCAGGACCATGTCGTCGCCGCGCTCGGTGGCGGCGGCGAAGGCAAACCCGAGAGCGGAGATCAGCAGGGCCTGCGGCACCCCCAACCGGTAATCACGCCAACATGTTTCGCGGTCGTAGTCGCTGACTCCGTAGCCGAGTAGCGCTTGGTAGTACTCGTCCACGAGGTCATGCTCGATCGCTGAACGCAGCTGCGAATCCAGGCTGGTTGCGGTGAAGTACGCGAGATCCCTCGTCGGAAGACCCACGCCGAGCGTCTGCCAATCGACCACGCTAACCCGGGTTCGGTCGGGATCGAAGAGCATGTTATCGAGCCGATAGTCGCCATGCAGCAGGGCGAATCGGTCGTATTCGGCAAGAAGCCATGGTGTCACTAAACCCATTGTCGTAGTGAAGGTCTCACGGTCAGCAGCGCTCATCCGGTCGCCGAGCTTCTCCAGCGTGATGTCGGCGCTCATCTTCGCCACCTCACCCAGCCCCTTGGCGGAAGCTTCGTCCGGGCGCCCAAACGCGATGGCGGGAAAGTCCAGATACGCCGAATCGCGCCAGCTGGGCCCGTGCAATCCGGCTAGCGCCACCACCGCGAGCCGCGCTTCCTGCTCGCCGCAGCCCGCGATCTGATCTCCCTGCACCGCGGGCGCCTGATCGGCCAGCAAGAGCGCGTAATCCATGGCGTCCTCGGTGATTTCGCAGTAATAACACTGCGGTGTCGGCACCCGCACCCGGTCGGCCACCGTGGCGTAAAACGCGCATTCGCTGCGATAGCCGACAGTGACCCGGTCGCGCACGGTGTCGTCCTGGGCCGGCAGTTTGATCACGAAAGTTCCCGGCAGACCGCCTGGATCCGTGGTATACCTGGCCGTCACCCGATACGTTGCCCCGGTCTGCCCGGTGCCGATGGCGACAACGTCGACCTCGGCCACCTCGACGGGAATGCCGCGTTCGCTGAGCACCGAGGACAGCCACCCCGGGGTCACATCGCCGGGATACCGGGGTATCGACATCGTCTTGGACAACTGCGCCTCCAAGGCCTACTACGCACACGGACGGGTCCGACTGGCTGGTCAACTGTAAGCCATACGGCATCAGCTGTTGCCGCGTGACGGGTCGTACGATTTCGGCATGAGTAAGTCAGCGACCTACCTCATCACGGGTGCCGGCGGCGGTGTCGCCGGTATCAGCCCGCAGGTGGTGGCCCGACTTCGCCACCGCGGCGAGGCGGTTCGGGCCATGGTGCACCGCGACGACTCCCGAGCCGACGCGCTGCGCGCACTGGGCGCCGAGGTGATCGCGGGAGACCTGACCAATCCGGTCGACGTCGCGGCGGCGCTCGACGGCGCCACCCGGATGTTCTTCAACATGAGCGTCTCACCGGATTACCTGGAAGCCACGGCCGTGGTGTGTGCGATCGCGAGGGAACTCGACAACCTGGAAGTGCTGGTCAACATGTCGCAAATGACGGTCTCCCAGATGACCGCGACCAGCACCGAGGAATCCAAGCAACAACGCCTGCACTGGCTCGCCGAACACGTCATCAACTGGTCGGCCATCCCGGCCGTGCACATCCGGCCGACGGTTCTGCTCGAGAACCCGCTCTTCGCCATGCTGGCCGCCCGCTCGATCCGGGAGACCGGACAACTCGCGCTGCCGTTCGGCGCTGGCCGCACCTCGCCCGTCGCAGCCAGCGACGTCGCCGAAGTCGTCACCGCGGTGCTGTACGCACCCGAACAGCACATCGGTGCCGTGTATGAATTGACCGGCCCGGCAACGCTCGACGTCGACGAGATCGCCGAGCAGTACACCCAAGCGCTGGGCCGACCCGTCACCGCGGTTCGACCGTCGTATGACGAATTTCTCGGGCTACTCGACCAAGTGGGACTGCCGCCGCATCTGCAGCAACACATCGCCACCATGGCCAGGCTGCATCGCGAGGACCGGTACAACCGCTCAACGCACGACTTCGAGGACATCACCGGCCACGCCCCACTAAGTGTGCGGCAATACGTCGAGCAACACCGCGAGCTGTTTGGCTGAAGCGGCGTTCAGGTCTGCGCGCTGCTAGGGGTGGTCGTGGGCTTCCAATCCGCAGGGCAGGCGGCGTCCGGCGTAGCCAGGCGTGGTGGATCGGTCAGGTGCTGGCTGCTAGCCCTGTTCGGGCCAGTCGCCTTGCGGGTCTAGGCCGCCGTCCCAGTCGTCCCAGGTGTCGTGGCGTGTGTCGCGGGGGGCGATGATGCGCCGTCGTAGCTCCAGCAACAACTCCTCGGTGGACACCTGCGACAGGGCGTTGGGGTTGGTCGGGCGCAGTGCGTATCCCTGGGACCGCGCGCTGGGGGTGGGGCGGCGCAGTGTGGACACCAGCTCTTTGGGCTCCCCACCGGCCAGGATGGTGTCGATGCTGCCCGGTGCCCAGGAAAGCTTGTTTTCCAACATGGCGTAGGTGCCGGGGCTGGCTTTACGCACACCGTGCTCGATGTCGGCCAGCGTGCGCACGGTGAACTGCAGGCTGTCGGCCAAATCGGTGCGGTTGCGGTAGCCCAGCGCGACCCGCCGACTCACGATGTGGTGGCCAAGCCGTTCCAGGGCGCGTCGGTCCATGCAGGCATCATGACGCACCAGGGCGGCAAAGTCGAGCCGCTATGCCCATTTATTTCCATCCGCCGCATAAAAGAATGGAACCTACTTCCGTGGCACTCCCGCCAGATCCGCTCTGACCTGAGTAATCGTGTCCCAGAAGAGTTCCTCAACCTTCTCCCGCGACAAGCCCGCCACTTCCACCCTGGGCACCCCGGCCATTTCCCGGCGCACCACCTTGGCCTCGGGCAGCGCGTCGCCGGTCCACCACTCCTGGCGGATGGCGAAGTCGTCAAACCGTTCACCCTCGTCGGTGTGCCGCAGCGCAGCGCGACGCTTGCTGACCGGGACACGAGCCCACCACTCGGCGCGCCAGTACGGGCCGTCGTAGGCCCCCGGCGGGGCACCGGTCTGCCATTCCTCCACCTGAACAGGCTCAACCGGGGCAATACCGTTGTAGTCCTGCGCGAACCTGTACGCCTCGTCGCGGTCGAGGTAGACCCGTTCGATGCGGTAGCTCTCGCCACTGCCCGCCGTCACCACATACACCGTCGTCATCGCCGCCTCCGGGGTCCGCTGGTGACTTCAGTCTGACAGCACCCACCTGGCCCCGTCCGACAAATCGATGCGGACGTCAACGGGAGCAACCGGCGGAGATCCGCACCGCAGGTGTGCCGTCGGTCATGAACTATGTAAGGCGGATCACTACGGAAATTGTTTCCGTGTATATTGACGTAATTGCCGTTGATTTCCTATCGTTGCTGGCATCGTCAATCATCACCACACAACCAAAGCGGGAACACTCCACATGAAGAACATCATCGGATCGGCGATCGTCGGTGGCGGCGTCGTGGCAGCGCTGCTGGGCGCTGGCATCGGCCACGCCGACACCAACGACGACAAGTTCCTGGTAGCGCTGAAGTCTGAGGGCATCACCGACCACGTATCTCCCAAACACGCGATCGAGGCCGCTCATACAGTTTGCCAGAAACTTGACAACGGCATGACACCCACCCAGGTAGCGAATGACGTGCTGAACAGCAGTGCCATGCCCGCCTATCATTCCGGCTACTTCGTCGGCGCGAGCATCAAACTCTATTGCCCGCA
Source organism: uncultured Actinomycetota bacterium (assembly GCA_963708995.1). Taxonomy (GTDB): domain Bacteria; phylum Actinomycetota; class Actinomycetes; order Mycobacteriales; family Mycobacteriaceae; genus Mycobacterium. The sequence goes on along the minus strand of CAVPUR010000015.1, from coordinate 83,537 downwards.
GTACATGTCTGCGGTGAGCGGCACCTGACGGCATACGTCGAGGCTCGAAAGACAATGGACGAACGCAAGATTGCAGAGTCGACCAACAGCGACGCTCTATCGCACCTACGCGCACACCGCGTCCTGTTGGCTCGCCGGATAAACGAAATCGCACTCAAAATAGTCGATTTGAGAACCGAACTGGAAACGCTCGACGAAGAGATGAAGGCAAAGGTTCACCAGCTAAAGGAAGTTGATCGGGGTATCCGCGCTGTGGGTGTCGATAACCTCAGCGCGGAACACGCTGGCCGGTGGCAAGCCGGTGATGGACGGCAATGAGGACGGAGTCCCACCTGCCCAGCCATACGGACGCTTGCTGCGGCGACGACTACAGCATCAGTTGCAGTTCCGACTACTACTGGCGACGCTGGCGGCTACCACAGCAGAACCGATTGCTACAGCGACTTCTACTGCTACAGCAACGGCTAGGGCGACTGCTGAACATTGGTGCGGCAACGTCCCGTCATAAGGCCAGGAAAGCGCACGCCCGCCACTGCACTTACTACGACGGCGGCTGGGTCGACGCTCGGTGGGACGACGACCAGACCTACTCGATGCGGCCCGAGACGGTGCTGCCCGACGAGCCGGGGCACCTCCGATGACCGCCCTCAGCTTCGACGAGGCCCGTAAGGCATTCGAGAAGGTCCAGGAGCGCGCACTGCTGGTCCCGCGCTGCCACTGACTGGCAACCGACACCAGACCACAAATAAGGAGCGACCATCATGCAGACACAAGCACACAACATGGGACCCGAAGAGCGCGCGCTGCTTCAGCAGCGGCGCGCAGCTATTGCACGCCAGTTGCGGCGTCTGGCAATCGAATTAACGGACCTCGACAGACAGCTTGACGACGTCGAGCAGTCGGGGGACCGAGGCACGCCATCCGCGCTCCAGGACCCAACGGCTCACCAATAACCGCACCGGCCACGCTCGGGCGCGCCACAAAACAGGAAATCACGGGCGTACTGGGCCGACGACCGGCAAAAGACCCGTAGCTGTGGAAGGAGAAGGCGATGAGAGCAAGGACTTACCTGCCCAACCTGATTGTGGCCCTGATCGCCAGCGTCGGCATCGTCATCGGCAGCCTGGGGCCGTGGCTGACCTTCCTGATGATCGACCTGGAACGCCACGGACGGCGACGGCATATTCACCCTCTACCTGCACCAATACACCGATAGCTTTGGTGCGGGCGGAGGGACTCGAACCCTCTTCAGCTATCCTGGTCAAGGCGTTAAACCGGCTCTGAGCTGCACTTTCACCTTACAAGACATTACGTGAGATACCTGTAACTGTCCCCCAATTGTGCTCACGGATGTGCTCACGGGCGCATGGCGATTCTCGGCGGTAACAGGTAGCAGTTAACTGACCTGACTCGTAGTGCTTTACCCCGCCGGTAGTTTGAGCACCCGGTTGGTGGGAATGGACTCGGTGATGTAGACGTTGCCGGGCGGGCAGGCTTTCCCGCGGAGAACGGCCCAACCGATCACACCGGCCCGGCCACGTTCACGGCTCTACGGCAAGCACCGCGGCCGTTCCACGTGTGCCACACTTTGCCAATGCCCGTCTTGCACATCGAACACCGGATCGCCGACCTCGGCACGTGGCTGCAGGACTTCGCCAGCCGCGCGCCCGCGTGGGAGCAGGCTGGCGTCACCGCAGTACACGTCCTTCAAGCCGAGGACGATCCGCAGTACATCGTGGAACTTGTCTTCTTCGACACAGCCGACGCCGCCAACAAATATCGGACGTTCATGCGCGAACAGGTGTGGTCATCGTCGTCGTGGCTGGCTGAAAATCCGAGCACGATCATCTTTCATGAGCTGAAAAACGCTGAGGCTACCGCCGCTGCGGTGTCGCGGTCGACGGCCGCCGCCGAGCGATCCGATCGTGCGCGTAAAGAAAAGAAGCGGATCGCTGCCCAGTTGGCCAGGGCCATCGAGCGGACGCCGTGGCGCATCGAACACCGATCCGGACCCATGTACGAACTATGGAATGACAGCGCCACCCCAAAGTTCTACGTGGGGATAACGGGCGAGGGCGTGCGATACGGGAGGACCGCGCCGCGGATTGACGGCCACAGCTCGACGAGTTTCCAGGGACTGGACGCCATGGATGCCGGTACCCAGGTCGACGTTACCTGGCACCGACGAGAAGACCAGTCGGACAAGCCTCGTCGCTGGACCGGGAAAACGCCCGCCTAAGCCATGAACCCCACCGGGTTGGCTGGGTCGGTGAGAACGGGAGGCGTGCCTGCTGGAGAACCAGCGCTGCATTGCGATCGAGCGGGAAGCGGATTATGTGCCGCTGATCGTGCGGCGACTCGCCAAGTATCCCGAGCGGCGTTGACCGTTCCTGCGTCGCCTGTCGGACCTCGGCGTAGGGGTTCCTCGGCGTGGGGTGGCTTCGCAGAAACAAAGAGGCAGTTCATCAACGTCCTCCACACCCGCTGTATCTAGACGGCGGCGCATCGTGGAAGGCCTACACCGAACCGGATGGCGCCCAGCAACTTATCCGACTGCCCGTCGGCTCGGAAATCATTGTCGAAGCCGTCCCAGAGCCGAACAATCGGAATGACCCGACAGCAGTAGCGCTGCTGCATCAAGGATCGCGAGTCGGCTACCTGTACCAATCTCTGTCGAGAAGTCTGTTCGGCGCGATCAGAGCTGCGAACGCAGCCGGTTATCACGTCCTGCTGCACGCAAAAACAGGCAGCAGCTCGATTCTAGAGGTCCGAGCAGCATTGGCGGCCGATCTTTATTACTGGCTAAACCTCCCGCCACAAGAACGTGGAAAAGAATATTTCGAGCTTGCCTGGATAAAGACCGACTATCAGGACTTCTATCAGGACCGCCGGAAAGCACTGCTCGGAAACAACGATTCCCTTATCCTCCCATGCACCTTTTCCACCGGCAGTCGTCCAACAAACCCATACGGGTATCGAGCACCGCCGCATAACACGCCCAAACATCCAGACATCGGGACCTTTGCCGACGTCCATGCAGCCGGGCATCACATCGGTGAGCTACGGACATCAATGAAACGGCGCTCCGATGAAGGCGTGGTCCAGATTCTCAGCGGTTGCCACCACGGCATGGCGCGTCTGCAGCAGTGGCCCGACAACATCGAATTGCGCGTTTGCATCGCTGATCGGAACGGCCGCCTTCCGAAATATACGGCGCCGTTCTTGTGGCAAGCCGAGCGGAGAGAAGCCGAACGCGCGCGGCTTGAAACAAATTGGGCCGCGATCGACGCCGAGAAGGTCGACGGCCAGCCGCTTGGTCACTGCATGGCCAAGGTTGCAGACCTAAAACGGGTCGGCGATCTTGAAGGCGCTATTGCCCTTGCGATGAAGGTGGTTGACGCTGCCGAGCAGGGGGCGGCGGTTGCCAACCGCGCTCCGCACGCCTGGGTAACCCTGCAGGCGGCGATCATATTGCGAAAGCTCAAAGACAAACAGGGTGAGATCGCAGTGCTCAAAAGATATCTCCAACACTGCCCGCCCGGTCAGGCAGACGCCAAAATCACTGAACGGCTGGACAAGCTGCGCTAGTCAGCGCACCTGGCGCAGTGGAATCCGCAGAGCGGCGACCTTGCGCTACAGTGCACGCTGACCGGCTGCCGGCGTGAATGTGCTCGCGCTGGCTCGGATGCTCGGACACAAAGACCCGAGCGTGACATTGCGGGTCTACGCCGATCTGTTCGACGACGATCTGGACGCGGTGGCGGCCACCTTGCACAGCCGATACTCGGGCGGTTGTGTTCAAAATGTGCTCATGAGCACCGATGAGGGTCGCTAAAACCGGCTCTTACCTGCGTAAACGTTAGTGCGGGCGGAGGGACTCGAACCCTCATGCTCTTTCGAGCACCGGCACCTAAAGCCGGCGCGTAAGCCAATTTCGCCACGCCCGCAGACCAACGATCTTATCGCCTCGCCTTCGCAGAACTTGTCAGTGCTGCTGCCTAGCTTGGGCCAGTAACCGGGGAAAGGTTTCCGCGTGCGTTCCGCAGATCAGTTCGAGGCGGCAAAGCGGCTCATCGCGTCTGGCGTAAACGACTGCGCGATTGCACGTCAAATTGGCGTACCACGAACGACCGTGCGGGACTGGCGGTGCCGACCGCAGATTCGGGCGCGACTAGTGAGTGGACCGGCATGCGGCGCCTTCCACGACTTTTCCGCGCTCCCAGCAGCGCCGTATTGCTATGCCCTCGGCCTCTACCTCGGCGACGGCTGCATTTCACGGAGTCAGCGGGTGTGGCAGCTGAGGGTCACGCTCGACAAGAAATACCCGGCAATCATCGACCGCTGTCGCACAGCAATCGACGTGCTGATGCCTGGCCAGCACGCAGCGATCCACCCGCAACCGAAGGGGTGCGTCGTCGTATCGCTCTACTCCAAACACTGGCCTTGTCTGTTTCCGCAGCACGGCCCAGGCCGCAAGCACAACAGGTCGATTCGGTTGCGGCCCTGGCAGGAACTGCTCGTAAAACAGGCCGCGGAGGAATTCATTCGGGGCCTGATCGATAGCGACGGTTGCCGCGTGGTCGCCAACGACCGCGGAGTCAGAAGCGTCCGCTACCACTTTTCGAACAGATCCGAAGACATCCTCGGGTTGTTCAGCGGGGCGCTCGACGACCTTGGAATCCCGTGGACTCGGCCCAGCCGGCATTGCATCGCTGTCTACCGCAAGGCTGCGGTGGCACGCCTCGACGAGTTCGTCGGTCCCAAATCATGACTACCGGAGCGGTACGGTCATGGTGTGTCCACTACACGTCGTCGCAGGCCCGCGCTGATCGCTTTGGTCATCGTCGCGGCCTGCGGGTGCCTGGCCCTGGGCTGGTGGCAGTGGACTAGGTTTCAGTCGGCCTCGGGCACTTTCCAGAACCTCGGCTACGCGTTGCAGTGGCCGATGTTCGCGTGGTTCTGCATCTACGCGTACCGCAAGTTCGTGCGCTATGAAGAGGTGCCGCCGGATCCGCGGAAAAGCGGCGCCGTCACCGAGATACCCGCCGGACTGCTGCCCGAGCGGGCCCAGCCTGTGCAGCAGCCGTCCGATGATCCCGCACTGCGGGAGTACAACGCCTACCTGGCCGAGCTGGCGAAGACAGATGCCGAAAAACAGAACAGGACCACCGCATGACCGCACCCGAGACCCCCGAAGCACACGCGCCCGCGACCCCCGTCGACAAGATCCGCACCGCGCTGCTCGGCTACCGCATCATGGCGTGGACGACGGGTCTCTGGCTCATCGCGCTGTGCTACGAGATCGTCTCGCACATCGCCTTTCACCACGAGATCCGGTGGATCGAAGTGGTGCACGGCTGGGTGTATTTCGTCTATGTGTTGGCTGCCTTCAACCTCGCGATCAAGGTGCGATGGCCGATCGGCAAGACCATCGGCGTACTGCTCAGTGGCACCATCCCGCTGCTGGGCATCATCGTCGAGCACTTCCAGACCAAGGACGTCAAAGCGCGCTTCGGGGTGTAGCGGCGAGCGTGAAGCTGGCGTCACGGTCGGCGCGCCGCCAACGCTCGAAGCGCCGGCACCAACAGGCCCAGCGCACGGCCGCGATGCGATATCGCGTCCTTCTCCGCCGGGCTCAACTCCGCTGCGGTGCGGTCATACCCGTCAGGAACAAACACCGGGTCATAACCGAACCCGCCGTCGCCGCGCGGCTCGCGGGCAATCGTTCCCGCCCACTCCCCGCGGACGACCACCTCGCCCGACCCCGACACCAGCGCGCAGGCCGACACGAACGCCGCACCGCGCCGGCCGTCGGGCACATCACGCAACTGCGCCAGCAGCAGCGCGGTGTTGCCGGCGTCATCGCCGTGCCGGCCCGACCAGCGCGCCGACAGCACACCGGGCATGCCGTTCAACGCGGCCACCGCCAAACCCGAGTCGTCGGCGACACTCGCCAGACCCGTCGCGGCAAATGCGTCCCGCGCCTTGGCCAATGCGTTCTCCTCGAAGGTCGCATCGGTTTCCGGCGCTTCCTCGAACGACGCCACATCGTTGAGCGATACCAGCGTCAACCCCGACAGTCCGGCGCCGTCCAACACCCGGCGCAGCTCGGCCAGCTTCTTGAGATTGCGGCTGGCGACCAGTAGCCGGGTCACCGGTCAATCCGAAACATGGCCATCACCTCGCAAGAACCACCTACGCATACGACATCAAATTAGCCGGAATGGCCGCGCCGACCTTCGCGAGCAGCTCAGTCCAGCGACGTGCCTATTCAGCCAATAGGGGCATACCAAGTTCATAAGCTTCGACGGTGCTGACGAACGTGGCGCAATGTGATACTCGTCATATGACCACCCGGTCACACCGGGGACAGAGAGGCGGCAGCTGATGACCACGAGGGACAAGTACACGGAGGTGCCCGCGCCGTACTCGTGGGAGGTCCCCAGCGCCGGCGACGCTCGCTTCACGTGGGAGTACGACGAGGGGCGCGCCCGGCTCCTTTCCCTGTACCAAAAGGGAAAGGACAAGCAGTGGGATGCCCAGTCGCGCATCGACTGGGCGCAGGACGTCGACCCGCAGAACCCGGTCGGGCTGCCCGACCAGTTCCATCCCCTGTTCGGCAGCCCGATGTGGGAAGCGGCAGACGAATCACGGCGCGCCGAGATGCGCCAGCACTCTCAGGCCTGGCAGTTCTCGCAGTTCCTGCACGGCGAGCAGGGGGCGATGGTGTGCGCGGCCAAGATCGTCGAGGTCGTCCCGGATCTGGACGCGAAGTTCTACGCGGCCACCCAGACCATGGACGAGGCCCGGCACGTCGAGGCGTTCTCACGGTTCCTGCAGGAGAAGGTCGAACTGGTCTACCCGATCAACAAGAACCTGACCGCACTGCTGGAGGACACCCTGCGCGACTCGCGCTGGGACATGCCCTACCTCGGCATGCAGGTCCTCATCGAAGGGCTCGCACTCGCCGCCTTCGGGACACTGCGTGACTTGGCGGCGCCGGACTCGCTGGCCAAGCAGTTGCTGGCCTACGTCATGCAGGACGAAGCCCGGCACGTCGCCTTCGGCCGAATCTCGCTGAAGGACTACTACTCCGCGCTGACCGAAGCCGAGCGGGACGAGCGTGAAGAGTTCGTCGTGGACGCCTGCTACCTGATGCGCGATCGGTTCCGCGGCGAGGAGGTTTTCGAAACCCTCGGCCTCGACGTCCAAGCGTGTGCCGACTGGGTCGATACGTCGCCGCTGATGATCCAGTTCCGCTCGCACCTGTTCAGCCGCATCGTGCCGATCGTCAAGGACATCGGGTTGTGGGGCGACAAGGTGCAGAAGGCCTTTACGGACATGGGTGTCCTCGACATGGCTGGCTTCGACATCGAGGTGCTGATGAAGGCCGATGAGGATCAGGCCGACGCGCTGGACAAGGCACACGCCGAGATGGCCGGCCGGGCCCTCGAGGTGGACCAGGTGATCGCGGCGGGCGCGAGCTAACCCAATGTCTTATTTGGCGATCGGGTGGTTCCTGGTGCCGTGACGCGGGTCAGCCTCAGCGGTGAGCGCATCCACATCGGACTCACCATCGAGGGTGCCGACGAGCCAATCGCGAGCCTGTACCAAAACGGCCAGCTCGTTTCGGTCTAACAGCGACGGCGCATCTGGACCACGTTCGGCGCGTCAACCGGTCGGCTCATCGCTTCCAGCGCGGCCATCGTCTCGGCTGTCGATCGGGAGCCGGGTCAGCTTCCGAACGCCTTCGACGGCGGAGCTCCCTCGGGCAGCACGCCCGGGTACGGCAGCGCCAAGGCTTCGCGCTGTGCGGCGAACAATTTGTCGCAGGCGCCCAACGCCATGTCCAGCAGCTTGTCCAGCGTCGAACGCGGGAACGTCGCGCCCTCGCCGGTCCCCTGGATCTCCACCAGGGTCCCGGTGTCGGTGGCGACGACGTTCATGTCCACCTCGGCGCGGGAGTCTTCCTCGTAGGGCAGATCCACCCGGACCCTGCCGTCCACCACGCCGACGCTGACCGCCGCGATGGCGCACGACAACGGCCTGGGATCCGACAGCTTGCCCGCAGCCGACAGGTACGTCACCGCGTCGGCCAACGCCACGTAGGCACCGGTGATGGCCGCGGTGCGAGTGCCACCGTCGGCCTGCAACACGTCGCAGTCGACGGCGATCGTGTTCTCCCCCAGCGCCCGCAGGTCAATGCACGCCCGCAACGACCGACCGACCAGCCGGCTGATCTCTTGGGTGCGGCCGCTGACCCGGCCTTTGACAGACTCGCGGTCCGAGCGGGTGTGGGTGGCCGATGGCAGCATCGCGTACTCCGCAGTGAGCCAACCCAGGCCGGACCCTTTACGCCAGCGCGGCACCCCTTCGGTGACGCTGGCGGTGCACATGATTTTGGTGTGACCGAACTCGATCAGTACCGAACCCGCCGGGTGTTCGGTGAACCCTCGGGTGATGACCACGGGGCGAAGCTCGTCGTCGAGGCGACCGTCATCTCGTTTGGACACCAGCCAACCCTAGACGGGTAGCTCAGAGATGTTCAGGGGCGCCCGATATCGAACGTCTCACCGGACACCACCGCATGCACGGGACCATCGAACTCGGCCTTGGCCTCGGAGATGACGTCCTCACGCGAGGTCCACGGCGGAATATGCGTCAGCAGCAACTCCCCGACCCCCGCTTGCGCCGCGGTCCTGCCGGCCTCGGTGCCCGACAGATGCAAATCGCGCGGACGGTCCGGCGAGTGCGTCCAGGAGGCCTCGCAGAGGAAGACGTCAGCGCCGCGGGCCAGCTCGACAAGCTGGTCGCAGATGCCGGTGTCACCGCTGTAGACCAGCGACGCGCCGGCGGGATCGGTGATCCGCAAACCGTAGGACTCGGCGGGGTGAGCGACCACCCGCGGCACCACGGTGAGCGCGCCTACGGTCACCGGCTCACCGTCGACCCAGTGGCGGATATCGAAGATGTCCGAGCAGTCGTCGATCTCCCCGCCGTACGGTGACGACGCCGCCCCCAACCGCGACCAGGTATCACTCGGGCCGTACAACAACGCCTTACCGGCGGGACGGGACGGGTGATACCGACGCCAGACGTACAGGCCGGGCATATCCAGACAGTGGTCCGCGTGCAGATGAGACAGCAGCACGTGCACCGAGCCGGGATCCGCGTGCCGTTGTAGCGCGCCGAGCACTCCGCCGCCGAAGTCCAGGACCAACGGTGGCGTGTTCGGCGCCCGGAGCAGATAACCAGAAGCAGGCGAATCCGGACCCACGACACTGCCGGAGCAGCCGAGGACGGTTATTCGCACGGACACTACTGTGCCATGCCCGATTCGACGATGTAGAAAACATCGCCGCTTTGGTGTGATGAGAATCTGTGCGCGTTCATTTAATGAACACGAAAATGACGGTGCAATGGTTGAACGCCGGTGACGGCCGGGCCGAGGAATCGCGCCGCCAATTTGGTGAACTCCTCCGGATCGCCGGTGGCCTCGAACACCCGGGTGGCGGGGGGTGCGTTATGCGGACGCAGCAGGTCCCGCTCGGTGAGCACCCGCAGCACTTCCTTCGCGGTCTCCTCGGCGCTGGAGACCAGCGTGACGTTGTCGCCCATCGCCAGCTGAATCAGTCCGGACAGCAGCGGGTAGTGCGTGCATCCGAGCACCAGCGTGTCGACCTCGGCGCGCTGCAGCGGCTCCAGATACCCCTCCGCCAGTCCGAGCACCTGCCGACCGCTGGTCACCCCGCGCTCGACGAAGTCAACGAAGCGTGGGCAGGCCACCGCGGTGATCTCGGTGTCGCGTGCGGCGGCGAAGGCGTCTTGGTAGGCGTGCGAGGTGATGGTGGCCTGCGTGCCGATGACACCGATGCGCCCATTGCGGGTCGTAGCGACCGCACGTCGCACCGCCGGCAAGATCACTTCGACGACGGGCACGTCGTAGCGCTCGCGAGCGTCCCGCAGGCACGCCGCAGACGCCGAGTTGCACGCGATCACCAGCGCCTTGACGCCGCGCTCGACCAGGTCGTCCCCGATGGCAAGCGCGTGCGCCCGGATCTCCGGGATGGTCAGCGGACCGTAGGGGCCATTGCCGGTGTCGCCGACGTAGACGATGTCCTCGTCGGGCAGCTGGTCGATGATCGCGCGGGCAACGGTCAGTCCCCCGACGCCGGAGTCGAAGACCCCGACGGGCGCCAGTGGGGAGCTCATGTCTTCAGACGCGGCGGACCGGTGCCGGCCTTCTTCAGGGCGCGACCCTTGCGCTCGGGAGCGGACAACAGATACGCGGCGACGACGCCGGCGACCGCGCCGGACAGATGACCCTGCCAGGACACACCGCCGCATTGGTGGAGCACCGGCATGGCGCCTAGCAACACGCCCCCGTAGAGAAACAGGACCACCAGCCCGATGATGATGTTCCACACCCTGCGGACGAACAGCCCGAACACCAGCAGGAACGCGAGGTAGCCGAAGATCAGGCCGGACGCGCCGATGTGGTCGGTCGGGCCGCAGCTGCTGCCCACGTTGCCGATGAGCCAGGTGCCGAAGCCGCCCAGGATCCAGATGATCGCGGTGGCCCACACGAACCGAGAGATTCCGGCCAGCGTCATCAGAAATCCCAGCACCAGCAGCGGGATCGTATTGGCCAGCAGGTGCGCCCAGTTGGCGTGCAGAACGGGCGCGAAAATGATCCCCCACAAGCCGTCGGTGGTCTGCGGGCGGATGCCGTTGTCCTCCAGGGAATGGTTCGTCAGCAGGTCGATCAGTTCCACGAGGTACAGCAGCGCCACGAAGGTGAGGATCGTGGCCCCGCCCACCATCCACCGGGGGCGTTTCTTGGCCTGCCGGGCCGGCGTGTGCGGATATCCGGAGGTCATGAGCGCCGCTCCTCCTCATCGCTTCGCTCTGCATCGTCGCCGGCGCGGGTCACAGCTGCCCTTCCAGAGCGTTATCGGCATTGTCCAGGCTACCTGCAGGATGAGGCATTGAACGCCCCCGGCAACGTGCCCCGATAGGTCGGTATTCCGGCGACCGATTCGGCGGCGAGCACGCCGGCCAGCACCGCACGGGCCAGGCAGTCGGCGGCGGCCGCACCCACCGCGGTGACCAGCCCTGTCTCCGGGGACAGCGCGGCGGGCGTGTCGGCCGCTGGGGGCACCTCGACCGCCCCGGTCGCCAGCGCGAACACCGTGTCGCCGTCCAGCGGCGTGTGCGCGGGCCGGATGGTTCGGGCCAGGCCGTCGTGGGCGGCGATCGCGACCCGCCGGCACGCCGCCTTGCTCAGCGCGGCATCGGTGGCAACCACCGCGATCGTCGTATTGAGCGGATTCAACGGGGACGGCAGCTGCGCGAGCGCGGCGACCTGCTCGGCCGGCGGTGCGCATAGCGCGAACTCCTCGATCAGGTCCGCCTGCCACGGCAGGCCGGTGGTTCGGTCGACGACGTCGCCTGCGGAGTTCACGATGACGACCGCGCCGACGGTCACGCCGGACGGCAGCGTGGTCAGGGTCGTTGAAGCCGTGCCGACGCCGCCTTTGAACACGCCCGCGCGTGCGCCTACCCCGGCGCCGACCGATCCGAGCGCGAGGGCATCAGCCGGAGCCTCAGAAGCCGCAGCAGCCGCGGCGGCCGCTGCGTAACCGAACTCGGCCGTCGGGCGGCATTCCCAGCCGCCGACAGGCAGGTCGAAAATCACCGCCGCCGGGCACGATGGGCACCACACCGCCGCCCATCGCCACGCCGCGGCCGTGCTCCTCCAGCCAACGCATCACACCGTCGGCGGCTGCCAGGCCGTAGGCGCTGCCGCCGGCGAGCAGCACCGCATCGACGAAGCGCACGCTGTTGGACGGATCCAGCAGATCGGTCTCCCTGGTGCCGGGTGCACCGCCGCGGCAATCGACGGCGCCGACGGTCCCGGGCGGGGTCAGCACGACGTGGACGCCGCAGGCCCAACCGGCACCGAGGGACGCGTGGGGATCCAGCCGCTGGTAGTGGCCGACACTGATACCCCCGACATCGGTGATGGAGTTCATCGGGCCGCGATCACGATCAGCGGGCCTCCATCAACACCAGGACCAGGTATTCCTGCAAGACGGTCAGCCATTGGTAGACGTCGAGATGCGCGGCCAGGGGATGGTCGGCCGGCAGTCGACTCGGGCCTTCCGGGCCGACATCGAGCATCACTCCCAGCGACAGCCGGATGTCGTTGACCGCGGCGATCCAGGCGTTCGCGCTCCCTTCGGTCAGCTCGAACCGGCCGCCGTTTTCCGGAAGAGTGTCCAACAGCTGCTGTGCGGCAACACGTTTGGCGTCGATGATCTCCGGCTCGTGCAGGCTGCGCAGGGCGGCGTTGAGGCTCTCAGAGGCATCGGGATCCAGCTCGAAGTCCTCGCCCTCGGGCTTGTGGAAGTCGGGCAACAGCCGGCGTAGCGTCGGGTCTCCCGGCGGTTCGGCATTCCCGGTCCTTATCCCGGTGATCTCCTCGAGTTCGTCTGACGGCGCCGACGATTCGCGCTCGTCGAGCAGGCCGATCATCGAGCCGACCAGGTTCTTCAGCAGGGCCGCCTCATGAGCGGCTAGAGCCGACCGAAAACGGGGACCGCTGGCGGTCTCGACGCGCTTCCATTTGCGCACAGAGGATCCTGGCTGCCCTCTGATCTCAGCTGTCCTGCTGCAACGTCGCCCACAAACCGGCGGCATGCAGCTTGGACACGTCGACTTCCATGGACTCGCGGCTTCCCGCCGACACAACCGCCTTACCTTCGTGGTGCACCTGCAGCATGAGCTTGGTGGCATGCGGCTCGCTGTAGCCGAACAACTTCTGGAACACGTACGTCACGTAGGTCATCAAGTTGACGGGGTCGTCCCACACGATGGTGACCCATGGCGTGGCCGTGACGTCTACCGGAGCTGACTCGCGTTGCCCGGTAGTGCCCGGTTTGGTGGGCGCTGACGCAACAACCATGGCCTCTACGATACCGAGCCCGCCTCGCCAGCCGATACGGTTGCGGCATGAACGACGCGGTCTTGGCTGGGCTGCTCACCGACAAGTACGAACTGACGATGCTGGCAGCGGCACTGCGGGACGGCACCGCTCAGCGCCGAACCACGTTCGAATTGTTCGCCCGCCGACTGCCCGAGGGACGTCGTTACGGCGTGGTCGCCGGAACCGGCCGGCTGCTGGAAGCGTTGCCGCGGTTCAGGTTCGACGACGAGGCCTGCCAGTTGCTGGCGGAATTCCTGGACGCTGACACGTTGCGCTATCTGCGCGATTTTCGGTTCGGGGGCGACATCGACGGCTATGCCGAGGGCGACCTCTATTTCCCCGGGTCCCCCGTGTTGTCGGTGCGCGGCAGCTTCGCCGAATGCGTGGTGATCGAAACGCTGGCGCTGTCGATCTTCAACCACGACAGCGCGATCGCGTCCGCGGCAGCACGCATGGTCAGTGCCGCCGGGGAGCGCCCGCTGATGGACATGGGAACGCGACGCACCCACGAGCGCGCGGCGGTCGCCGCGGCCAGGGCGGCGTACATCGCCGGCTTCGCCGCGACGTCCAACCTGGAGGCCCAGCGGCAATACGGGATCCCGACCGAGGGCACCGCCGCGCACGCCTTCACCATGCTGCACACGCTGAAGGACGGCCCCGCTGAAATAGGGGAGTTGGCCGCCTTCCGCGCCCAGGTCGACGCTCTGGGCACCGACACCACGCTGCTGGTGGACACCTACGACGTTACGACCGGCGTGGCCAATGCCGTGGCCGCCGGCGGTGCGACGCTCGGCGCGGTCCGCATCGACTCCGGCGAACTCGGGGTGCTGGCCCGCCAGGTGCGCGAGCAGCTCGACGGATTGGGCGCCACCCAGACCCGCATCGTGGTGTCGGGCGATCTCGATGAGTTCTCGATCGCGGCGCTGCGCGCCGATCCGGTCGACAGCTACGGCGTCGGCACGTCGTTGGTGACGGGCTCGGGAGCCCCTGCCGCGGGTATGGTCTACAAACTCGTCGACGTGGACGGCTTGCCGGTGCAGAAGCGCAGCAGCCACAAGGAATCGGTCGGTGGCGGCAAGGAGGCGGTGCGGTTGTCACGGCCTACCGGCACGATCACCGAAGAGGTGGTGCATCCGGCGGGCCGGGCGCCCGACCCGACCGAACCATGCCGGGTGCTGACCACCCCACTGGTCCGCGGCGGGCAGGTCGTCGCAGAGACGGGTAACGCCGCCCTGCTCGCGGCCCGACAGCTGGTGGCGTCCGGGCTGCGCAGCCTGCCGTGGGAGGGGCTGAGTTTGGCACACGGCGACCCGGCGATCCCCACGACGCAGATCCCGGCCTGACTCGAGGAGCAACCACGCCAGAGGTATCCGTGTCCGTACCCGAGCTGCTGGCCATCGCGGTGGCCGCGCTCGGCGGCAGCGAACGCAGCGGCCAGCAGCAGATGGCCGAGGCCGTCGCGCAGGCCTTCGAAACCGGCGAGCATCTGATCGTGCAAGCCGGCACCGGCACCGGCAAGTCGCTGGCGTACCTGGTTCCAGCGATTCTCCGCGCCGTCGACGGCGACGGACCGGTCGTCGTGTCGACGGCGACGATCGCATTGCAGCGTCAACTCGTCGATCGGGACCTGCCGCGGCTGGCCGACTCGCTGGCCGACGCACTGCCGCATCGGCCGCAGTTCGCCTTGCTCAAGGGCCGACGAAACTACCTGTGCCTGAACAAGATTCATGGTGGCAGTGCGGCCGGCGAGGCAGACGGAGAGGACGAGCGGCCGCAAGAAGAACTCTTCGACCCGATGGCGGCCACCGCTTTGGGCCGCGACGTGCAGCGGCTGACCACCTGGGCATCGACGACCGATTCCGGAGATCGCGACGACCTCAAGCCAGGTGTTCCCGACCGGTCCTGGTCGCAGGTCAGCGTGTCCGCGCGGGAATGCATCGGCGTGGCCCGCTGTCCGTATGGCTCCGAGTGCTTTTCCGAGCGGGCCCGTGGCCGGGCCGGTGCCGCCGATATCGTGGTGACCAATCACGCACTACTGGCCATCGATGCCGTTGCCGAATCGGCAGTGCTGCCGGAACACTCGCTGCTGGTGGTCGACGAAGCACACGAGTTGACCGACCGGGTGACGTCGGTGGCCACCGCGGAACTCACGTCGGCCGCGCTCGGTGTCGCCTCCCGGCGGATCTCTCGGCTGGTGGATCCGGAACTGACCGACCGGCTGGAGGCATCGTCGGCCACCTTCGCGTCGGCGATCCACGACGGAACGCCGGGCCGCATCGACTATCTCGACCAAGAGATGGCGACATACCTCACGGCGTTGCGCGACGCGGCCAGTGCGGCACGATCGGCGATCGAGAGCACCAGCGACTCCAAGGCGGCCGCGACCCGCGCCGAAGCGGCTGCTGCTCTCAGCGAGATATCCGAAACCGCGTCGCGCATTTTGACGTCGTTCACCCCCGCCATCCCCGATCGGACCGACGTGGTCTGGCTGGACCAAGAGGACAACCGCGGTTCCCCGCGCGCCGTGCTGCGGGTGGCGCCGCTGTCGGTCGCCGACCTGCTGCGCACCCGGGTGTTCTCGCGTTCGGCGACGGTGTTGACGTCGGCGACGCTGACGATCGGAGGAACCTTCGACGCGATGGCGGCCGCGTGGGGGCTGACGGGACCGGACCCCGGAGAGTATCCGGCCTGGCGAGGGCTAGACGTCGGATCGCCGTTTCACCACGCCAAGGCCGGAATCCTCTACGTCGCCGCCCATCTGCCACCGCCAGGTCGCGACGGCGCCGGCTCTGCCGAGCAGCTGAGCGAGATCGCCGAGCTCATCACCGCGGCCGGCGGGCGGACCCTGGGGCTGTTCTCGTCGATGCGGGCCGCCCGGGCCGCGGCCGAGGCCATGCGCAGGCGGTTGTCCACGCCGGTGTTGTGTCAAGGCGACGACAGCACCTCCACTCTGGTCGAGCAGTTCTCCGCCGACGCGGCCACTTCGCTGTTCGGCACGCTGTCGCTGTGGCAGGGCGTCGACGTGCCCGGGTCGTCGCTGTCGTTGGTGCTGATCGACCGCATCCCGTTTCCGCGGCCGGACGATCCGCTGCTGAGCGCCCGCCAGCGCGCGGTGGCCGCCCGCGGCGGCAACGGCTTCATGGAAGTCGCCGCCAGCCACGCCGCGCTGCTGCTCGCGCAGGGTTCGGGCCGGCTGTTGCGCGGGGTCACCGACCGCGGCGTGGTCGCCGTGCTGGACTCCCGGATGGTCACCGCCCGCTACGGCGGTTACCTGCGCGCGTCCCTGCCACCGTTCTGGCCGACCACCGACGCCGCTCAGGTCCGCGGAGCGCTCGAGCGGCTGCGCAACGCGCCCGACGGCCTGTCGGCCTGAGGCGCCGCGGCGGTCAGGCCAGGGTCACCAAGCCGAGTTCGTTGCCGGCGGCAAGCATCGGATGACGGGGCAACACACGCACCGTGTATCCGACCGCGCCGGCCAGCGGCAGCGGTGTCGTCGTCGAGAAGACCTGGTTGCCCGCTTCGGCGGCGCCCGTATACGACATTTCGACCGTGATCGGATCCAGCAACACGTCGCCCGAGTCGACCCGGCCCAGCACCGCCTGCACCGTCACCTCGTCGGGCGCCAGGCCGGCCAAATACACGGTCGCGGTCAGGGTCAGCTTCGACCCCAGCACCGGCGTGTCCGGCAGGCCGGTGCTGTCGACGTCGGTGATGTCGATGTTCGGCCACGCTTCTTCGGCGCGCCGACGATAGGCGGCCAACTCCCGGGCCCCGCCGAACTCGGCACTTTTTCGGCGCCATCAGTGGCCGCTACGGTCTTGCGCAGCGATTGCGCCGCCGGCACGTAGTACTGCTCGACGTAGTCGCGCACCATGCGAGACGCCAGCACCTTCGGCCCGAGCGTCTGCAAGGTGTGGCGCACCATCTCGATCCAGCGCGGTGGCACCCCACGGTGGTCACGTTCGTAGAACTTCGGCACCACCGCGTGCTCCAGGAGGTCATATAGCGCGCTGGCCTCCAGGTCGTCGCGACGGACCTCGTCCATCAATCCGGTGGCAGACGGTATCTCCCAACCGTTTTCGCCGTCGTACCACTCGTCCCACCAGCCGTCGCGGATGGACAGATTCAAGCCGCCGTTGAGCGCGCTCTTCATTCCGGAGGTGCCGCACGCCTCCAGTGGCCGCAGCGGGTTGTTCAGCCACACGTCGCAACCCCAATACAGAACCCGGGCCATCGACATGTCGTAGTTGGGCAAAAAGGCGATGCGGTGGCGCACGTGCGGCCGATCGGCAAAGCGCACCACCTGCTGGATGAGCGCCTTGCCGCCGTCGTCGGCCGGGTGGGATTTCCCGGCGACGATCAGCTGGATCGGCCGGTGTTCGTCGAGCAGCAACCGTTCCAGGCGAGCGGGATCGCGCAGCATCAGCGTCAGCCGCTTGTAGGTCGGTACCCGCCGAGCAAATCCGATGGTCAGCACATTGGGATCGAAGGCCGCACCGATCCAGCCGAGTTCGGCATCGGAGGCACCGCGTTCCAACCACGACTGGCGTAGCCGCCGCCGGACGTCCTCCACCAGCAGGGCTCGCAGCTGCGAGCGAATCCACCACAAATGCCCGGCATCGACCTGCTCCAGTCGAAGCCAGACGCCGGGGTCACTGAACGACGAATCCGACCCGGCCAGCTCGCGCCCCAGCTGCAACCACTGCGGTGCCGCCCAGGTGCGCGCATGAACACCGTTGGTGATCGACCCGATCGGCACCTCGTTGCGATCGAAGCCGCGCCAGAGGCCGTTGAACATGGCCCGGCTCACCCGGCCGTGCAGCAACGAAACGCCGTTGGCCCGTTGCGCCAGCCGGAGGCCCATGTGGGCCATGTTGAACTTGGTCGCATCCTCCTCGGCTCCGAGCGCGATGATCCGGGCCGTCGGCACGCCCGGCAGCAGCGTCGAGGCGTTCTTCCCATCCGCCGCGGCCGGCTTGCCGTCTAGATGGTCATCGAAGTAGCGCTCAACCATGTCGACGGGGAACCGGTCGATACCGGCGGGCACCGGGGTGTGCGTGGTGAACAGGGTGCTCGACCGCACCACCGTCAACGCGGTGTCGTAGTCCAACCCCGCGTCGGTGATCAGCTCGCGGATGCGCTCGGCCCCGAGGAACCCGGCGTGCCCCTCGTTCATGTGGAATACCTCGGGCGCGGGCAGCCCTTCGATGGCGGTAAACGCGCGGATCGCCCGCACCCCGCCGACGCCGGCCAGAATCTCTTGCTGGATGCGATGCTCCTGGTCGCCGCCGTACAGGCGGTCGGTGACGCTGCGCAGGTCGTGTTCGTTTTCGGGGACGTCGGAATCCAGCAAGAGCAGCGGGACGCGACCCACCTGCGCGACCCAGACCCGGGCCCGCAGCTGCGCGGAGTCGGGCAGCGCCAGCTCGACCAGCACCGGATCGCCGTCGGCAGTGGTGAGCAGCCGCAACGGCAGCCCCTGCGGATCCAGTGACGGGTAATTCTCGTTCTGCCAGCCGTCGGCGGTCAGCGACTGCCGGAAGTACCCGGACCGGTAGTAGAGGCCGACCGCGATCAGCGGCACGCCCAGATCGGAGGCGGACTTCAGGTGGTCTCCGGCCAGGATCCCCAGGCCGCCCGAATAGTTGGGCAACACCTCGGCAACGCCGAACTCCATCGAGAAATACGCGATGCCGGTCGGCATCTCCACACCGTCCTGCTGCTGTTGCTGATACCACAGCGGACGGCTCAGGTAATCGTTCAATTCGCCAGCCAGCCAGTCGAGGTGGCCCAGGAACCCCTCGTCGAGGGCCAACTGGTCGAGCCGTGACGGGTTCACCACCCCCAACAGCGCCACCGGGTCATGGCCGCAGTGCGCCCACAGCGCCGGATCGATGCTCGCGAACAGATCCTGCGTCGGTTTGTCCCACGACCAGCGCAGGTTGGTCGACAGCTGTTCCAGCGCGGCGAGGCGCTCGGGAAGGTGGGCACGGACGGTAAATCGCCGGAGGGCTTTCACGCATCATTACCTTACTGAGGATTGCGGTGCGCGCAGAGCGAGCGAGCAAGGGTTTACCTCCGTTTACCTCGGCGGTGTGTGACCGGCCACTAGGGTGGGTATCGGGTACTTGTTGGGGCCGCAAAGATGCTTCCCCATTCGGGGGGAAGTTCCCCAACAGAGGAAGTTTCCGGACGAGAGGCGTTCCGCGACGAAAAAAACCGCGGTTGGCCCCACACAATCGGAACGGAGCTGTGGTGCCCGGTCGTGTCGAGATCGATAACGTCCAGCCCGTCGTCTCATGCGGGGCCTACCCCGCCAAGGCCGTAGTCGGTGAGGTTGTCCCGGTCAGCGCGTCGGTATGGCGTGAAGGCCACGAGGCGGTTGCGGCGACCTTGGTGGTGCGCGACCTCGGGCCGCGTTATCCGGCGACCGAAACACGCCGGATTCGGGCGGTGCAGGCGCCAGAAAAGCCGGTGACCGCGCCCCGAAACTCGACCTCCGCGGATTCAGAACGGATCAAGCCGCTGCTGATTCCGATGACGATGGGCCTGGAGCCCTACGTCTTCCACGGCCAGTTCACCCCCGACAGCCGTCGGATTGTGGAGCTTCCGGGTCGACGGCTGGGGCGACCCGATTGACACCTGGCGGCATGGGCTGGTGGCCAAGCTGGACGCCGGGCAGGGCGAGAAAGAACTGTCCAACGATTTGCTGGTCGGTGCTGCGTTGTTCGAGCGCGCCGCGACGGGTGTGCCACGCGCGCTGCGCGATCCGCTGTTGTCGGCCGCGGCGGCGTTGCGCACCCCTGGGGATCCGGTGACCCGCAGCGCGCCGGCACTGGCACCGCAAGTCGAGGAACTTCTGACGGCGTATCCGCTGCGCGACATCGTCACCCGGGGCGAGCAGTGCTTCGTTTGGGTGGACCGGCCGGCGGCCCGCTTCAGCGCGTGGTACGAGATGTTTCCGCGTTCGACCGGCGGCTGGGACGCCGACGGCAAGCCGGTGCACGGCACCTTCACCACCGCGGCCGCCGCGCTTGGGCGCATCGCCGACATGGGCTTCGATGTCGTGTACCTGCCGCCGATCCATCCGATCGGCAAAGTACATCGCAAGGGCCGCAACAACTCCCCCACCGCCGCCCCAGGGGATGTCGGATCTCCCTGGGCGATCGGTAGCGACGAGGGTGGCCACGACGCGGTACATCCGAGCCTGGGCACCATCGACGACTTCGACGCCTTCGTCGCCGCGGCGCGCGACCTGGGCCTGGAGGTGGCCCTGGACCTGGCGCTGCAATGTGCGCCGGATCACCCGTGGGCCCGCGAGCACCGGCGCTGGTTCACCGAATTGCCCGATGGCACCATCGCCTACGCAGAGAACCCGCCCAAGAAGTACCAGGACATCTATCCGCTCAACTTCGACAACGATCCCGCGGGTCTCTACGACGAGGTGCTGCGCGTGGTCCGGCACTGGATTGACCACGGCGTCAAGTTCTTTCGGGTCGACAATCCGCACACCAAGCCGCCGGACTTCTGGGCCTGGCTGATCGGTCAGGTGAAGGCCACCGACCCCGACGTGCTCTTTTTATCCGAAGCATTCACGCCGCCGGCGCGCCAGTACGGGCTGGCCAAGCTCGGCTTCACCCAGTCCTACAGCTACTTCACCTGGCGCACCGCCAAGTGGGAACTCACCGAATTCGGCAACGACATCGCCGCGCTCGCCGACTTCCGCCGGCCGAACCTGTTCGTCAACACTCCCGACATCCTGCACGCGATCCTTCAGCACAACGGCCCGGGCATGTTCGCGATCCGCGCGGTGCTCGCGGCGACCATGAGCCCGGCCTGGGGCGTGTACTCGGGTTACGAGCTGTTCGAGCATCGCGCGGTCCGCGAGGGCAGCGAGGAATACCTGGACTCGGAGAAGTACGAATTGCGTCCCCGCGACTTCGCCGGTGAGCTCGCCGCAGGCAGGTCACTGGAGCCTTTCCTCAAACAGCTCAACGCGATTCGCCGGCTGCATCCCGCGCTGGAGCAGCTGCGCACGATTTATTTCCATCACGTAGACAACGACGCGTTGCTGGCCTACAGCAAGTTCGACCCGGTCACCGGCGACTGCGTCTTGGTGGTGGTGACGCTCAACGCGTACGGGCCCGAGGAAGCGACGCTGTGGTTAGACATGGACGCATTGGGTATGGAGTCCTACGAGCGTTTTTGGGTGCGGGACGAGATAACCGGGCGCGGAATACCAATGGGGGCAATCAAATTACATCCGCATCGATCCTGGGCAAACGGTCGCCCACATCATCAACATGCCCATCATCCCGCAGGAATCCCGAATCACGCTGCTGCGCAGGAAGTGAGCGGATATGAGCCGAACTGATCAACTCGCCGGGACGCACCTGGCGCCCGACCCGGCCGACTTGGAGCGCCTGGTGGCCGGGGCGCACCACAACCCGCACGGCATCCTGGGCGCCCACGAGTACGGCGACCACACCGTCGTCCGGGCGTTCCGGCCGCACGCGGTCGAAGTCGTCGCGATCGTCGGTGCAGACCGGTTCCCGATGCAGCACATCGAAGCCGGCTTGTTCGCCGTGGCGCTGCCGTTCACCAACCTCATCGACTACCGGCTGCAGGTGGGCTATGAGGGTGCCGAACCGTACACCGTCGCCGACGCCTACCGCTTCCTGCCCACGCTGGGCGAAGTGGACCTTCATCTGTTCGCCGAGGGGCGCCACGAACGGCTCTGGGAAGTCCTTGGCGCCCACCGCCGCTCGTTCACCACGGCCGACGGTGTGGTGAACGGGGTGTCGTTTGCCGTCTGGGCGCCCAACGCCAAGGGTGTCAGTCTGATCGGCGAATTCAACGGCTGGACCGGCAACGATGCGCCGATGCGGGTGTTGGGCTCCTCGGGAGTATGGGAGTTGTTCTGGCCCGGGTTCCCCGCGGACGGTCTGTACAAGTTCCGGGTGCACGGCGCCGACGGCGTCGTCACCGACCGCGCCGACCCGTTCGCCTTCGCCACCGAGGTGCCGCCGCACACGGCATCTCGGGTGACGACGAGCAAACACAGCTGGAACGATGACGCCTGGCTGACGCAGCGCGCCCAGCGCAACCCGGTGTTCGAGCCGATGAGCACCTACGAAGTCCATCTCGGCTCGTGGCGTCCCGGACTGAGCTATCGCCAGCTTGCCAAAGAGCTGACGGAATATGTTGTAGGGCACGGGTTTACCCATGTCGAGCTGCTGCCGGTCGCCGAGCATCCGTTCGCCGGTTCGTGGGGATACCAGGTCACGTCGTACTACGCACCGACGTCGCGCTTCGGCACACCCGACGACTTCCGGGCGCTGGTCGATGCCCTGCACCAG
The DNA here is from genome assembly GCA_963708995.1 of uncultured Actinomycetota bacterium. GTDB lineage: Bacteria > Actinomycetota > Actinomycetes > Mycobacteriales > Mycobacteriaceae > Mycobacterium. The sequence goes on along the minus strand of CAVPUR010000015.1, from coordinate 61,190 downwards.
GCGGGCATCGGCGTCATCGTGGACTGGGTGCCGGCGCACTTTCCCAAGGACGCCTGGGCGCTGGGACGTTTCGACGGCACTGCGCTCTACGAGCACTCCGACCCGAATCGCGGAGAGCAACTCGACTGGGGCACTTACGTGTTCGACTTCGGCCGCCCGGAGGTGCGTAACTTCCTGGTGGCCAATGCGTTGTACTGGCTCGAAGAGTTCCACATCGACGGCTTGCGGGTGGATGCGGTCGCGTCGATGCTCTACCTGGACTACTCGCGTCCCGAGGGCGGCTGGACCCCCAACATCTACGGCGGGCGCGAAAACCTGGAGGCCGTGCAGTTCCTGCAGGAAATGAACGCCACGGCACACAAGGCGGTGCCGGGCATCGTCACCATCGCCGAGGAGTCCACGTCGTGGCCCGGGGTGACGCGGCCGACCAGCCTTGGCGGCCTTGGCTTCTCGATGAAGTGGAACATGGGCTGGATGCACGACACGCTGGACTACATCAGCCGCGATCCGATCTACCGCAGCTTCCACCACCACGAGATGACGTTCTCCATGCTCTACGCGTTCAGCGAGAACTTCGTGCTGCCGATCAGCCACGACGAGGTGGTCCACGGCAAGGGCACGCTGTGGGGGCGGATGCCGGGCAACAACCACGTCAAGGCCGCCGGCCTGCGCAGCCTGCTCGCCTACCAGTGGGCGCACCCGGGCAAGCAGCTGTTGTTCATGGGTCAGGAATTCGGCCAGCGCGCCGAGTGGTCGGAGCAGAACGGCTTGGATTGGTGGCAGCTCGACGAGCAGGGTTTCTCCAACGGGATTTTGCGTTTCGTGCACGACATCAACGAGATCTACCGCAGCCATTCCGCGCTGTGGAGTCGAGACACCACCCCCGACGGTTACTCCTGGATCGACGCCAACGATTCCGGCAACAACGTGCTGAGCTTCCTGCGCTACGGCAATGACGGCTCGGTAATGGCCTGCGTGTTCAATTTCGCGGGTGCCGAGCACAGCGGCTACCGGCTTGGCCTGCCGTCGGCCGGCCGCTGGCGCGAGGTGCTCAACACCGACGCGACGGTCTACAACGGTTCCGGGATCGGTAACCTCGGCGGCGTCGATGCCACCGACGACCCATGGCATGGCCGCCCGGCATCGGCGGTGCTGGTGCTGCCGCCCACGTCGGCACTCTGGCTGGAACCCGAGTAGCGCCTCGCCTTAGCCGCGAGCAGACGCAAAATCGCCCTAAAACCACGGTTTTGGGGCGATTTTGCGTCTGCTCGCGCTAGTACAGCGCGTTGGCGAGGTTGCGACGGCCAGCGACGACCTCGGGATCGGCAGGATCGAAGAGTTCGAACAGCTCGATCAGCCGTGTCCGCACCGAGGTGCGCTCATCTCCAGATGTGCTGCGCACCAACGTGATCAAGCGCTCAAACGCCGCACTCACGTCCTGGTTGAGGATTTCAACGTCGGCGGCTGCGAACGCGGCCGCAATATCGCCGGGCGCGGCGTCGGCGACCGCGACCGCATCGGGGCGTTGCTCCGTTGCGCGAGCGAGGAAGGCAATCTGCCGGATCGCTCCCTTGGCTTCGACGCTGCCCGGATTGGCATCCAGAACAGCCTGATACGACTGCTTCGCCGCGGCGAAGTCGCCGGCCTCGAGCTCCTCGCGGGCCTGGGCAAGCTCGGGATCAACTTCTTCCGCGGAATCCACGGAACCACCTGAGCCCTTTAACTTTCCGTCCGTCGCCGACAGCAGGGAGTCCAGCCAGCGCCGCAACTGATCCGCGGGCTGCACGCCCTGGAAGCTCGAGATCGGCTGTCCCGCCGCCAAAGCCACTACGGTCGGGACCGCCTCGACACCAAAGATCCGGGCCACCCTGGGCGCCGCGTCGACGTTGACCGTCGCCAGCGACCACTTGCCGTTGTCGGCTGCGGCCAGGCCGGACAGCGTGTCAATCAGCTCGATGCACGCATCGCTGCGCGGCGACCACAGCGCGACCACTACCGGCACTTCGTCCGACCGGACGATCACTTCCTCTTCGAAGTTGGCCTCGGTGATCTCCGTACCACCCGGCTCTGCTGCGGCACCACCCGGCTCTGCCCCGGGCCCAGTGGGCCCGGACGTCGAAGCCTTCTGCTGGGCCCGCTGCTTGAGGCCGGACAGATCGACGGCACCAGCCATTGCAGGCCCGATCGAGGATCGCGGACGCGTCACGTACTCAAGTTTGTCACGTCGTCTCGGCTACCGATTCACCCGGGTGCCGACGATGCGGCAAAGGCGAAATCAGCCCATAATCGCTGCTCAAACGCCTCAATATGACACAAATCACACCGGCAGGCGAGCACCGGACCACAGCAAAGTTACCGGCCAGTTTTTTATCGATCAGCCGGCCCGGAGAATCAGCGCATCGCCCTGGCCGCCGGCCCCACACAGGGCCGCAACGCCGATACCGGAGCCGCGGCGCGCCAATTCCAGGGCCACATGCAGCGTGATCCTGGCTCCAGACATGCCGATCGGATGGCCCACCGCGATCGCGCCACCGTTGACGTTCACGATCTCGGGATTCACGCCGAGTTCGCGCGTGGAGGCCAGTGCCACAGCCGCGAACGCCTCGTTGATCTCCACGACATCGAGCTGGTCAACCGTGATTCCTTCGCGGTCGAGTGCTTTTTTAATCGCGTTGGCCGGCTGGGACTGCAGGGTCGAATCCGGTCCGGCCACGACGCCGTGCGCGCCGATCTCGGCCAGCCACGTCAGCCCCAGGTCCTGTGCCTTCTCCTTGTTCATCACCACAACGGCGGCCGCACCATCCGAAATCTGCGACGCCGAGCCGGCCGTGATGGTGCCGTCCTTGCGGAACGCCGGCTTGAGACCGCCCAAGGATTCGGCGGTGGTGTTGGCGCGGATCCCCTCGTCCTCGGTGAACTGCAGCGGATCACCTTTGCGCTGCGGGATATTCACCGGCACGACCTCGTCGGTGAAGACGCCGTCCTTCCAGGCCGCGGCCGCCTTTTGGTGCGATCGTGCGGCGTACTCATCCTGTTCGGCGCGCGTGAACTTGTCGACGTCATTGCGCTGCTCGGTAAGCGCACCCATGGGCTGATCGGTGAACACGTCGTGCAGGCCGTCGTAGGCCATGTGGTCCAAAACCGTGACGTCGCCGTACTTGTAGCCGGCCCGCGAATCCATCAGCAAATGCGGTGCCTTCGTCATCGACTCCTGGCCACCGGCCACCACCACATCGAACTCCCCGGCCCGAATGAGCTGGTCGGCGAGCGCGATGGCGTCGATACCGGACAGGCACATCTTGTTGATGGACAGCGCCGGAACGTCCCAGCCGATGCCGGCGGCCACGGCAGCCTGCCGGGCGGGCATCTGACCGGCGCCCGCGGTCAACACCTGGCCCATGATCACGTACTCGACCAGTGCGGCAGGCACTTCAACATTCGGGAAAGCCTTCTCCAGCGCACCCTTGATGGCAATGGCGCCCAGGTCGCTGGCCGAAAAATCCTTCAGCGAGCCCATCAACTTGCCGATGGGTGTTCGTGCCCCAGCAACGATCACCGAAGTCGTCATGACTACCTCCAAGATGGGTGTGGAAGGCCGGTTCGACCTACCGGAGAAGCGCAATCTTCTCCGTCAGGTTACCTTTATGTGATGACTACCGATCAAGTTGACGCCCGTCGCGTGCTGGCCACCTCGCTGGTGACCGGGCTCGATCACGTCGGTATCGCAGTCGCCGACCTGGACGCAGCCATCGAGTGGTATCACGACCACCTCGGCATGATCCTCGTGCACGAGGAAGTCAACGAGGACCAGGGAATCCGCGAAGCGATGGTGGCCGTGCCGGGTGCGCCGGACTCGGCGCAGATCCAGCTGATGGCCCCGCTTGACGAGTCCTCGACGATCGCCAAATTTCTGGACAAGCGCGGCCCGGGCATCCAGCAGCTGGCCTGCCGGGTCAGCGATCTCGACGCCCTTTCTCAGCGGCTGCGCGCGCAGGGGGTGCGGCTCATCTACGACACCCCGCGGCGCGGCACGGCAAACTCCAGGATCAACTTCATCCACCCCAAGGACGCCGGCGGGGTGCTGATCGAGTTGGTCGAGCAAGCCGCAGAGAACTAGGCGAACTAGCTCCACTTTCGGGTCGGACCGCGCGTCGCGCGGTTGGCCCAGCACGGCGTGTGCCAATGCCGCCGGTCGTCGATTTCTGTTTGCGACGCGCCGCGCCGCAGTTCCGCCGGCCACACCACCACGTGCGCCGTGCCGGAACGGATCTGGTGATCGCAGCCCGGACAGCGATAAATCTTGACAGCCCGGGCGGCCGCGATCGGGCGCACTTCGTACTGGTGGCCGTCGGGTCCGGTTTCCACCCGCCGCAGCATCGGCGACGGCAGTGTCTTTCCGGCCGACAGCCTACGCGGCGGTTTGCGGCGGCGAGCCATCAGAATAGCCGGTACTCGTCGCTGTCCATCCCGCGCATCTTGTCGTAGTCCAGTGTTAGGCAACGGATTCCGCGATCAGTGGCCAGGGTGCGCGCTTGCGGCTTGATCTGCTGAGCGGCGAACACCCCTTTCACCGGCGCGAGAACGGTGTCGCGATTGAGCAATTCGAGATAACGGGTGAGCTGCTCCACGCCGTCGATCTCGCCGCGCCTTTTGATCTCCACCGCGACCGAGCCGCCGAGTTCATCCCGGCACAGCAGGTCGACCGGCCCGATCGCGGTCATGTATTCGCGGCGCACCAGCGTGTATCCGGCACCCAGCAGTTGGACGTGCTGGGCGAGCAACGCCTGCAGGTGAGCCTCGACACCATCCTTGACCAGCCCAGGGTCGACGCCCAGATCGTGACTGGAGTCGTGCTCGATCTCCTCGATGGTGATGCGCAGCTGTTCGCCGGCCTTGTTCTCCACCACCCACACCGGCGCCTGGTCGCCGGACTTCTCGGTCATCCAGCACGGCGGGCTCATCCAGTTCAGCGGCTTGTAGGCGCGGTCGTCGGCGTGCACACTGACCGACCCGTCGGCCTTGATCAACAACAACCTGCGCGCCGACGGGAGATGAGCGGTGAGCCGGCCGACATAGTCGACGGTGCACTGAGCGATCACGAGACGCACCCGACTCACCTTAGAGCGTGTCCGACAAATTAGGCTGACGCACAATGCCAAATCGAGGGCCCAAGAAGGCCCATCAACAGACTCTGGCGCAACGCCTGGGCCGGGTGCTCGAGAGAGTCACCCGTCAAAGCGGCCGACTGCAGGAGGCCCCCGCCTACGGCTCCCTGTTGCTGGGCCGGGTCACGGAGAGCCAAAAGCGTCGGCGGATACGCATCCAGGTCATCTTGACCGTGGTCGTCATGGTGGTGAACTTGATCGGAATCGCCTTCGCCGCGCTGTTGGTGGCGGTCGCCATTCCCGAACCGAGCATCTTTGACGACGCACCGGCGTGGCTGACATTCGGAGTGATGCCGGGCTATCTCATCTTCGCCATGGTTGTGGGCACGTACTGGATCACCCGGCGGACGGTGCTGGCGTTGCGCTGGGCGATCGAGGAGCGCAAACCCACGCGCCTCGACGAGCGCAACACTTTCTTAGCCCCGTGGCGAGTAGCGATCGTCGACCTTGCCCTGTGGACACTCGGGACGCTGCTGCTCTCGACGCTCTACGGCCTGGTCAACACGCAGTTCATCCCGCGGTTTCTGTTCGGGGTGGGCTTTTGCGGCGTCCTGGTCGCCACCGCCGCCTACCTGCTCACCGAGTTCGCACTGCGCCCGGTGGCCGCTCAGGCGCTCGAGGCGGGACGACCGCCACGGCGGCTGACGTCGGGCATCATGGGCCGAACCATGATGGTCTGGTTGCTCGGTTCGGGGGTACCGGTCATCGGTATCGCTCTGGTGGCTTTCTTCCAGCTCTCGATGCGGAATCTGACCGAGACCCAATTCGCTGTGTGCGTGATGATCGTGGCGATCGCCGCCTTGATCTTCGGTTTCGTTCTGATGTGGATCCTGTCCTGGCTCACCGCGACCCCGGTGCGGGTGGTACGCGCGGCACTGAAGCGCGCCGAGCAGGGCGACTTGCGGGGCAATCTGGTGGTATTCGACGGCACCGAACTCGGTGAGCTGCAACGCGGTTTCAACGCGATGGTCGACGGTCTGCGTGAACGCGAACGGGTGCGCGATCTTTTCGGCCGGCATGTGGGCCAGGAGGTCGCCCTCGCCGCGGAACGCGAGAAACCGAAACTGGGCGGGGAAGAACGCCACGTGGCCGTCGTCTTCATCGACCTGGTCGGCTCCACCCAGTTGGTGACCAGCCAACCGCCGGCCGAAGTCGTGCAATTCCTGAACCGGTTCTTCGCGATCGTTGTCGAGGAGGTGGACCGCCACTGCGGGCTGGTCAACAAGTTCGAGGGCGACGCATCGCTGGCCATCTTCGGCGCCCCCAATCACCTGGAGTGTCCCGAGGACGAGGCGCTGGCCGCAGCGCGGACCATCGCCGACCGGCTGGCCGACGAAATGCCCGAGTGCCAGGCCGGCATCGGCGTGGCGGCGGGTCAGGTCGTCGCCGGCAACGTCGGTGCCAAAGAGCGCTTCGAATACACCGTGATCGGCGAACCGGTCAACGAGGCGGCCCGACTGTGCGAACTGGCCAAATCGCACCCGGGCCGATTGTTAGCGACCGCAGACACGGTGCAGGGTGCAAGCGAGAAGGAAAGTGCCCATTGGTCTTTGGGCGAAACCGTGACACTTCGCGGGCACGACCAACCCACCCAGCTGGCTTCGCCCGCTGCGGCCGTTCAAACCGGGCGATAAGCCACAGAAAGGACAGCTGCCCGTGGAATTTCGTGTCTTCATCGAGCCACAACAAGGCGCCGGCTACGCCGACCAGCTCGCCGTTGCCCAAACCGCCGAACAGCTCGGCTATGCGGCCTTCTTCCGATCCGACCACTACCTGGCGATGAGCGGTGACGGCCTGCCCGGGCCGACCGATTCGTGGGTGACGCTCGGCGCGATTGCCCGGGAAACGTCGAGCATCCGGCTCGGCACACTGGTGACGTCCGCGACCTTCCGCTACCCGGGCCCCCTGGCCATCTCGGTGGCACAGGTGGACGAAATGAGCGGCGGGCGCGTCGAGTTGGGCCTCGGCAGTGGCTGGTTCGCGCCAGAGCACGAGGCGTACGGGATTCCGTTCCCGTCGGTGCGGGAGCGGTTCGAGCGGCTCAGTGAGCAACTGGCCATCGTCACCGGATTGTGGACGACCAAGCCCGGTGAGACGTTCGACTACGCCGGCAAGCACTACACCGTCGCCGGGTCGCCCGCGCTTCCCAAACCGGTGCAAAGCCCACATCCACCGATCATCATCGGCGGCGTCGGCGCCAAGCGCACCCCGGCACTGGCTGCCACATACGCCGCCGAATTCAACCTGCCCTTTACGCCGATCGACGTCGCCAAGGCCCAGTGCGAACGGGTTGCCGAGGCGGTCGCCGCGGCCGGCAGAGCGGCCGACTCGATGGTCTACTCGAGTCGCATTGGTCGTCTGCGCGGGCCGCGACGACACCGAACTTGCGCGCCGCGCCGCGGCGATCGGCCGAGACCTAGACGAACTACGCTCCAACAGCCCGCTGGTCGGCACGCCCGCCGAAATCGTCGACAACCTCGGCCGCTGGGCCGACATCGGCGTGCGGCGCGTGTACACCCAACTGCTCGACCAATCCGATCTGGCACACCTGGAGCTGTTCGCCGACGAGGTCATGCCACAGTTGCGTTGACGCAAACTGGTTCGGGCGCAGTCTCTTTCACCAATAGCGCCACCAGCAACAGGCCAGCCAGCAGCAGCGTGCCCACAAACACGACGGTGCCCGGCCAGCCGCCGAGGCTGTAAACGAACCCACCGAATCCGCCGGCCACCGATCCGCCTAGGTAGTAGCTGAATAGGTACAGCGACGACGCCTCGGCGCGATCGCGGTGCGCAACGGCGCCCACCCATCCGCTAGCCACGGTGTGCGCGGCGAAGAATCCGCCGGTGAACACCCCGGCGCCGACGACGATCGCGACCAAAGTATGCGGGACCGTCATCGACAGACCGATCACCGTGATCGGCAAGGCGCCACCCAGCACCAGCGCGCGTCCCCGGCGGTCGGCGAGCCGCCCCGCCACCGTCGACGTCACCGTGCCCGCCAGGTACAACAGGAACAACGGGCCCACCACCGACGAAGCCAACGCGAACGGCTGGGCGGTCAACCGATAACCCAGGTAGTTATACACCGTGGCGAATGCGCCCATCAGCGCGAAGCCCACGCCGAAAAGCTTCAACAGCACCGGATTTCGCAGATGCGCCATGAGGCTACGCATGGTGACCCGGACGCTCGCTGCCTTCGGATTGAAAAACCGAGACCGGGGCGCCAGCACGGCGAAAGCCACCGTGCCGGCCAGTGTCATCAGCGAGCACACCAACAACGCGACCCGCCAATTGCTGACATCGACGATCAGCGACGGGACGATCCGCCCAGCCAGGCCACCGATCGTGGTCCCGGCGATGTAGCGTCCCATCGCCGAACCGAGCGAAGAGGCGTGCACTTCCTCGGCCAGATACGCCATCGCGACCGCGGGTATCCCGGCCAGCGCGATGCCGTGCAGTGCGCGTCCGGCAAGCAGAACGCCCAGCGTGGGACTGAACGGCAACAGCAACCCAATAATGCTGGACAGCACCCCGGATGTCAGCATCACGGTGGTGCGTCCGAAGCGCTCGGACAGCACGCTCGCCGGAATGATCGACAGCGCCAGCATTCCCGTGGTCAGCGAGACCGTGAGCGCAGCGGTGGCCGGGGTGATCCGGTAAAACGTCGACAAGGCCGGCAACAGGGCCTGCGTGCAGTACATCGCGGCAAAACTGGCCAGGCCTGCTCCGTACAGCGCCGCGGTCACCCGCCGGTATCCCCGGCTGCCGGCCTGGTGAGCGGTGGGAGCCGAAGCAAGCGGAGGCATGGCTTCGATGCTCCGCGCCGCCGCGATGAAACGGAAATGAATTAATAGATGGTTTATCATGCGATTGCGGCATAAATAGAGGTGGCAGGCATGCGCGAGAGCGACTACGAGTGGTACGTCACACTCGCGGAGCTGCAACACGTCACGGCCGCGGCCGAACAACTTCATATCGCCCAGCCGACTCTCACCCGCATGCTCTCCCGTCTGGAACAGCGATTGGGGGTCGCCTTGTTCGATCGCCGCGGCAAGCGGCTCGCACTCAACGCCTACGGACGGATCTTCTATGAGCACGCGCGTCGGGCCCAGCTGGAGCTCGATTCAGCCCGACGCGCAATCGACGACCTGACCAACCCGGCCGTCAGCGAGATCCGTTTGGGGTTTCTGAGTTCGTTCGGGTCGAAGGTGGTGCCGCACTTGATTGCGGGGTTCACGGCAGCCTCACCGCGAGTGGCGTTCACGCTGCAGGAGGGCGCCGCCGAATCGATCGGTGATCTGGTGGAGTCCGGCTCCGTCGACATCGGGGTGGTTTCGCCGCGGCCGAAGAAGCCAACATTGGCCTGGCGCAGCCTGTTCCGTCAGCGGCTCGGTGTCGCCGTCCCTCGCGGCCACCGCCTCGCGAGCGCTGCGGCGGTGTCCATGACCGATCTCAGCAGCGAGCGCTTCGTGACTATGCACCCCGGGTTCGGCATGCGACGGCTACTCGATGAGCTGTGTGCCGCGGCGCAATTCCAACCGCGGATCGTCTTGGAGTCGGCCAACCTGACAACGGCCGCGGGCCTGGTGGCCGCCGGACTCGGCATCAGCCTCGTGCCGATCGACGGCAGCGAAGACACACCCGGGGTCAGTATTCTGCGGCTGGCCGACTCCGATGCCTACCGCGACGTGGGGATGATCTGGAATTCCGCTCGCCCGCTGTCCCGGCCGGCTCGCGACTTCATCGCGTCGGCCGCGACCGTCCAGTACGAAGGCGCTTAGGGCTCAGATGCCGTCGGAGAAATCGGCGGTGATCCACCGGTCCGGGCGGATGGTGAACAACACGCTCTCCTGACCCTCGAGGCTCTGGACGAACGCGCGTCCGACTTCCTCCCCGAGGTAACGGATGGCGATTTCTTCCCGCACATCCAACGGCGCGGGCTTGGTGGTCTCCACAACAGTGCCCTCGACGACCACGTACTGATACGGCGGTTCTTCGCGCTGGGCGGCCAGCGTCACAGCACCGGCCTGCTCGATGAGCCTGGTCTTCCGCGACGACGCGCCGGTGTTGACCAAGATGTTCCCCCCAGGGGCGTAGCCATACCAGATCGGGACACTGGCCGGCGGTCGGCCGTCGGTGGCAGCAACGGACAGCACGCCAACGTGCACTGCCGCGAGGAACTCCTGACGTTCGGACTCGGTGAAGGGTTTCATGTGTGGCGGAACACACGAGCCCGGCGAGCTTATTCCTTCAGCGCAACGGTCAACCGAAACCTGTTGGTAGCAAGTGCAAGACTGATCGCATGCCAACAAGCATCGGCGTCGTGCGTCCAGCATCTGGACAGGATGCGGCCGCCTGTGTTGCGATCTACCGCCCCTACGTTCGCGACACCACGATCAGTTGGGAAATCGAAGTACCGACCGTCGATGAGATGGCCGCGCGCATCGGCGCTGCCCGCGACGCCCACGAGTGGCTGGTGCTCGAAAGCGCTGGGGAGATCATCGGCTTCGCTTACGCGCACGCCCTGCGGCGCCTGCCTTCCTACCAGTGGTCGGCCGAAACCGGCATCTATGTCAGCGCCGGCCACCACCGCAGCGGCGTTGGCCGCCAGCTCTACACCCAACTGCTGCGGCGCATCACCGAGCGTGGCTATCGACGAGCCTTCGCCGGCATAACCCAACCCAACGACGCCAGCAACGGTTTCCATCGATCATTCGGATTCCAAGATGCCGGCATTTATCGCCGCGTCGAATGGAAGCACAACAGCTGGCACGACGTCGCATGGATGCAACTCGATCTGCTCGGCGCTGCCGACCAGGATGAACCGCCCGGCCCGATTGCCTGAGCGCCGGAGGTGTGCTCTCCCAAGCGGTTCCGGCCGCGGTTACGCGGCGCTATCGCGGCAGGTCGTTATGACCTGCCGCCACCGCCGCCGGGCCTGCCGCCACCGCCGCCTGGCTTGCCGCCACCCCCGCCACCCAGGGCAATTTCGGCTGCGAATTCGCGGGCAAGAAGATCCAACATGAGCCGCTCCTAGCGAGACGATCACCTGCCCCTCCCGACGAGGCGGCACTGGGTGACCGGGCCCAGCCTACCCGCGCAGACCGGCTGCCTAAAAGGACTGCTCGGCAGCCAGGAACGCGAAATCCCAAGAGAGACAAATGTTCTGCCGAACGTCATCCATTTTTAATTTGCTTGGTCTAAACGGTTCATCCAAGGGCGCGGGCGGCGCACGCAAACCCGGAGACTGCAATGTCGTTTTTCCGCCAGTCTTGTCGGTGGGTTGGTGTAAGTGTTGACGCGTGCACGAAGATTTCGACCACTGCTACCGGGCGGTTCAGTCCAAGGACGCCCGGTTCGACGGCTGGTTCGTCACCGCCGTGCTGACGACCCGGATCTACTGTCGGCCCAGCTGCCCGGTGCGGCCGCCCTTCGCGCGCAATGTCCGGTTTTACCCGACCGCGGCTGCTGCTCAACGGGCGGGCTTCCGGGCATGCAAGCGATGTCGTCCCGATGCATCTCCCGGCTCGCCGGAATGGAACGTGCGCGGCGACGTCGTCGCGCGGGCAATGCGGCTCATCGCCGACGGCACGGTGGACCGCGAGGGCGTCGGCGGCCTTGCCGGCCAGCTTGGCTATACCACCCGACAATTGGAGCGGCTCCTGCAGGCCGAGGTCGGTGCCGGCCCGCTGGCCCTGGCCCGCGCGCAACGAGCGCAGGCCGCACGGGTGCTGATCGAGACGACGCGACTGCCGTTCGGCGACGTCGCGTTCGCGGCGGGTTTTTCCAGCATCCGCCAGTTCAACGACACCGTGCGCCTGGTGTTCGAAAGCACACCGACGACGCTGCGCACGCGCGCAGCGGCCCGGTTCGGGTCCGGCGCTGGCACACCCGGAACGGTGTCGCTCCGCTTACCGGTCCGGACGCCGTTCGCCTACGAGGGTGTCTTCGGCCATCTCGCCGCCGGTGCCGTCCCGGGTTGCGAGGAGGTCCGCGACGGCGCGTACCGGCGCAGCCTGCGCCTTGCCTCTGGCAGCGGCGTGGTCACCCTGACGCCGTCGGACGATCACGTCCGCTGTGTCCTCAGCCTCGAGGACTTCCGCGACCTCACCACGGCGATCGCTCGCTGCCGGCGACTGTTGGACCTCGATGCCGACCCCGAAGCGGTGGTCGAGGCACTCGGCCGCGATCCCGACCTGGCCCCGGTGGTCGCCAAGGCGCCCGGGCAGCGCATTCCGCGCACCGTGGACGAGGCCGAACTGGCCATCCGCGCGGTGCTGGGCCAACAGGTGTCGACGAAGGCCGCGCGCACCCACGCCGGCAGATTGGTCATGGCGTACGGGCAACCGGTCCACGACCCCGACGGCGCGTTGACGCACACGTTCCCGTCGGTCGAGCAGCTCTTGGAAAACGGCGCCATCGATCCCGTTCATCTGGCCGTGCCTAAAGCACGACAACGAACGCTCACGGCCCTGATCGCCGGCCTCGCCGACGGGAGCATCGCGGTGGACGCCGGGTGCGACTGGAACAGCGCACGTCAGCAATTGCTCGCGCTGCCAGGCGTGGGCCCATGGACCGCAGAGGTGATCGCCATGCGCGGCCTGGGCGACCCGGATGCCTTTCCCGCCAGCGATCTCGGCCTTCGGTTGGCCGCAGAACAGCTGGGCCTGCCCTCCGACCCAAAAACGCTGACCGAACTCAGCGCTGGTTGGCGCCCCTGGCGCTCCTACGCCGTCCAACATTTATGGACCACCCTGGTCCATCCGGTGAACCAATGGCCACCCCAGGAGGTCGCGTGATCCACTACCGCACCATCGACAGCCCGATCGGACCGCTGACTCTGGCCGGTCGCGGCTCGGTTTTGACCAATCTGCGGATGGTCGACCAAACCTACGAGCCCAGCCGCGCCGACTGGTCACTCGAGCCCGGGGCATTCGCGGAGGCCGTCGACCAACTAGGCGCGTATTTCGCCGGCGAGCTCACCGACTTCGATCTCGAACTCGATCTGCGGGGCACTGATTTCCAGCAGCGAGTGTGGAAGGCGCTGCTGACAATTCCGTACGGGGAAACACGCTCCTACGGAGAAATCGCCGAACAGATTGGTGCACCCGGCTCGGCACGCGCCGTCGGGCTGGCCAACGGCCACAATCCGATCGCAATCGTCGTTCCGTGCCATCGCGTCATTGGCGCCAGCGGAAGCCTCACCGGATACGGCGGTGGGCTAGAACGAAAACAAACCCTGCTCGAATTGGAGAGACACCGGGCATCGGTGAATTTGACATTATTCGACTAAGGTTGCCCGATCCGAGCGTGCGCCGTTGATGCAAAAACACCCCCGGAAGACCGGGGGTGTTTTTGTATGTTCGGCGGTGTCCTACTCTTCCACCCGAATTGGGCAGTACCATCGGCGCTGACAGGCTTAGCTTCCGGGTTCGGGATGGGACCGGGCGTTTCCCTGTCGCTGTGACCGCCGTAACTCTATTCGTAACACTATTTTATTGGTTGTACTGGTGGGGGGTGTGGTGTTTCACGCCTTGCGGCGTGAAATGGATATGTGGTTGCGATATGTGTGTTGGTAAGTTTTCGGCCGGTTAGTGCCAGTTCCCTGCACCCGTTGCTGGGCTTCCAGGTCTGACCTATCAATCCCGTGGTCTGCGGGGGGCCTTATCCCTCTAAAAGGGTGAGAAGCCTCATCTTGGAGAAGGTTTCCCGCTTAGATGCTTTCAGCGGTTATCCTGTCCGAACGTGGCTATCCAGCGGTGCTCCTGGTGGAACAACTGGTGTACCAGAGGTTCGTCCGTCCCGGTCCTCTCGTACTAGGGACAGGTTTCCTCAAGCTTCTGACGCGCGCGGCGGATAGAGACCGAACTGTCTCACGACGTTCTAAACCCAGCTCGCGTGCCGCTTTAATGGGCGAACAGCCCAACCCTTGGGACCTGCTCCAGCCCCAGGATGCGACGAGCCGACATCGAGGTGCCAAACCATCCCGTCGATATGGACTCTTGGGGAAGATCAGCCTGTTATCCCCGGGGTACCTTTTATCCGTTGAGCGACACCCCTTCCACTCGGGGGTGCCGGATCACTAATCCCGACTTTCGTCCCTGCTTGACTTGTAAGTCTCGCAGTCAAGCTCCCTTGTGCATTTACACTCAACACCTGATTGCCGTCCAGGTTGAGGGAACCTTTGGGCGCCTCCGTTACATTTTAGGAGGCAACCGCCCCAGTTAAACTACCCACCAGGCACTGTCCGTGAACCGGATATACGGTTCGACGTTAGGTATCCAATACGATCAGAGTGGTATTTCAACAACGACTCCACCCCAACTAGCGTTGAGGCTTCACAGTCTCCCACCTATCCTACACAAACCGTACCGAACACCAATACCAAGTTGTAGTGAAGGTCCCGGGGTCTTTTCGTCCTGCCGCGCGTAACGAGCATCTTTACTCGTAGTGCAATTTCGCCGAGTCTATGGTTGAGACAGTTGAGAAGTCGTTACGCCATTCGTGCAGGTCGGAACTTACCCGACAAGGAATTTCGCTACCTTAGGATGGTTATAGTTACCACCGCCGTTTACTGGGGCTTAAATTCTCCGCTTCACCCTTGCGAGTTAACGGGTCCTCTTAACCTTCCAGCACCGGGCAGGCGTCAGTCCGTATACATCGTCTTGCGACTTCGCACGGACCTGTGTTTTTAGTAAACAGTCGCTTCTCACTGGTTTCTGCGACCGGTTCCCGCTCCCAGCGCAAGGCTGTTCACGGTATGCCGGCCCCCCTTCTCCCGAAGTTACGGGGGTATTTTGCCGAGTTCCTTAACCATAGTTATCTCGTACGCCTTGGTATGCTCTACCTGACCACCTGTGTCGGTTTGGGGTACGGGCCGTATGTGTGCTCGCTAGAGGCTTTTCTTGGCAGCAGAGGATCACCGAATTCGCCTCAATCGGCTATGCGTCACCTCTCAGGAATATGAGCGACGGATTTGCCTATCGCTCTCCCTACAGGCTTGCCCCAGTATTACCACTGACTGGTACGGCTACCTTCCTGCGTCACCCCATCGCTTGACTACTACCAATCCGGGTCCCACGCAGCCGGCGATCCTCGCACCCCGAAGGGATTGATAGACCACCTTTTGGGTGGTTAGCAGAATTGATTCATCACGGGCGCCCACACACGGGTACGGGAATATCAACCCGTTGTCCATCGACTACGCCTGTCGGCCTCGCCTTAGGTCCCGACTCACCCTGGGCGGACTGGCCTGGCCCAGGAACCCTTGGTCTTACGGCGGGCAAGGTTCTCACTTGCCTTATCGCTACTCATGCCTGCATTCTCACTCCCCCACTCTCCACCACCGGTTACCCGGAGGCTTCTCAGCATGGGGGACGCTCCCCTACCCAACCTTTCGGTTGCCGCGGCTTCGGCGGTGTGCTTGAGCCCCGCTACATTATCGGCGCACAATCACTTGACCAGTGAGCTATTACGCACTCTTTCAAGGGTGGCTGCTTCTAAGCCAACCTCCTGGTTGTCTTTGCGACTGCACATCCTTTCCCACTTAGCACACGCTTAGGGGCCTTAGCCGGCGATCTGGGCTGTTTCCCTTTCGACGTACGGAGCTTATCCCCCGCCGTCTCACTGCCACGCTATACACCACGGCATTCGGAGTTTGGCTGACGTCAGTAACCTAGTAGGGCCCATTGGCCATCCAGTAGCTCTACCTCCGTGGTGAAACACGCAACGCTGCACCTAAATGCATTTCGGGGAGAACCAGCTATCACGGAGTTTGATTGGCCTTTCACCCCTACCCACAACTCATCCCCTCAGTCTTCAACCTAAGTGGGTTCGGGCCTCCACGCGGTCTTACCCGCGCTTCACCCTGGCCATGGGTAGATCACTCCGCTTCGGGTCCAGAACACGCCACTAAACGCCCTATTCAGACTCGCTTTCGCTGCGGCTACCCCTCACGGGTTAACCTTGCGACATGTCCCTGACTCGCAGGCTCATTCTTCAAAAGGCACGCCATCACCCCACAAGGAGGCTCTGACGGCTTGTAGGCACACGGTTTCAGGTACTATTTCACTCCCCTCCCGGGGTACTTTTCACCATTCCCTCACGGTACTAATCCGCTATCGGTCATCGAGAAGTATTTAGGCTTACCGGGTGGTCCCGGCAGATTCACAGCAGATTCCACGGGCCCGCTGCTACTCGGGAATTGATACAAGGCAGGTGCCGGGTTTTCGCGTACCGGGCTCTCACCGTCTACGGCGGACCATCCCAGGCCACTTCCGCTAACTTCGACACTTTCTGACTGCCTCTCAGCCAGGTAGAGCTGAGACGTATCCTCCCACAACACCGCACGCACAACCCCTACCCGGTTATCCATGCATGCGGTTTAGCCTGTTCCGCGTTCGCTCGCCACTACTTGCGGAATCACAATTGTTTTCTTCTCCTACGGGTACTGAGATGTTTCACTTCCCCGCGTTACCTCCCGCACCCTATATATTCAGGTGCGGGTAACACGACATGACTCGTGCTGGGTTTCCCCATTCGGAAATCCTCGGATCCACGCTCGGTTGACAGCTCCCCGAGGCATATCGCAGCCTCCCACGTCCTTCATCGGCTCTCGATGCCAAGGCATCCACCATGCGCCCTTAGACACTTACAAACACTAAAAAAACCAAAGAAGAAATTGCATTAAAGAACACGCCACCAATGGCGGCGCATTCGTTTGATGCTCGCAACCACTATCCAATTCTCAAACACCACACCCCACCACCAAGATGGAGGGGACAACTCCCTTAGACAAACAGGGTGTTGCCTCAGGACCCAATAGTGTGTCTGGCGTTTCGTTTGCTGTCGTGCACCCGGCTCTCGCCCACTACAGACGAGAACCCCTCACGGCTCACACTCCACCAATTGGAGTGTTTCTCGTGGTGCTCCTTAGAAAGGAGGTGATCCAGCCGCACCTTCCGGTACGGCTACCTTGTTACGACTTCGTCCCAATCGCCGATCCCACCTTCGACAGCTCCCTCCCAAAGGGTTAGGCCACTGGCTTCGGGTGTTACCGACTTTCATGACGTGACGGGCGGTGTGTACAAGGCCCGGGAACGTATTCACCGCAGCGTTGCTGATCTGCGATTACTAGCGACTCCGACTTCACGGGGTCGAGTTGCAGACCCCGATCCGAACTGAGACCGGCTTTAAAAGGATTCGCTTAACCTTGCGGCATCGCAGCCCTTTGTACCGGCCATTGTAGCATGTGTGAAGCCCTGGACATAAGGGGCATGATGACTTGACGTCATCCCCACCTTCCTCCGAGTTGACCCCGGCAGTCTCTCACGAGTCCCCGGCATTACCCGCTGGCAACATGAGACAAGGGTTGCGCTCGTTGCGGGACTTAACCCAACATCTCACGACACGAGCTGACGACAGCCATGCACCACCTGCACACAGGCCACAAGGGAACGCCTATCTCTAGACGCGTCCTGTGCATGTCAAACCCAGGTAAGGTTCTTCGCGTTGCATCGAATTAATCCACATGCTCCGCCGCTTGTGCGGGCCCCCGTCAATTCCTTTGAGTTTTAGCCTTGCGGCCGTACTCCCCAGGCGGGGTACTTAATGCGTTAGCTACGGCACGGATCCCAAGGAAGGAAACCCACACCTAGTACCCACCGTTTACGGCGTGGACTACCAGGGTATCTAATCCTGTTCGCTCCCCACGCTTTCGCTCCTCAGCGTCAGTTACTGCCCAGAGACCCGCCTTCGCCACCGGTGTTCCTCCTGATATCTGCGCATTCCACCGCTACACCAGGAATTCCAGTCTCCCCTGCAGTACTCCAGTCTGCCCGTATCGCCCGCACGCTCACAGTTAAGCCGTGAGTTTTCACGAACAACGCGACAAACCACCTACGAGCTCTTTACGCCCAGTAATTCCGGACAACGCTCGCACCCTACGTATTACCGCGGCTGCTGGCACGTAGTTGGCCGGTGCTTCTTCTCCACCTACCGTCAATCCGAGTAAACCCGGACCTTCGTCGATGGTGAAAGAGGTTTACAACCCGAAGGCCGTCATCCCCCACGCGGCGTCGCTGCATCAGGCTTGCGCCCATTGTGCAATATTCCCCACTGCTGCCTCCCGTAGGAGTCTGGGCCGTATCTCAGTCCCAGTGTGGCCGGACACCCTCTCAGGCCGGCTACCCGTCGGAGCCTTGGTAGGCCGTGACCCCACCAACAAGCTGATAGGCCGCGGGCCCATCCCACACCGCAAAAGCTTTCCACCATAAGACATGCATCTCATGGTCCTATCCGGTATTAGACCCAGTTTCCCAGGCTTATCCCGAAGTGCAGGGCAGATCACCCACGTGTTACTCACCCGTTCGCCACTCGAGTGTCTCCGAAGAGACCTTTCCGTTCGACTTGCATGTGTTAAGCACGCCGCCAGCGTTCGTCCTGAGCCAGGATCAAACTCTCCAAACAAAAACTCCTCGCGAACGAGGTGAATTTCGAATCAGAGAAAATCTGACCTCAACAAAAAGACGCCAAAACTGGCATCCATAAAAGCGACCACACCGACACACGGGGAGTGTTAGGTATGGTCAAAAAAACAACAACAAAATAATAAAACCACCAAACACACTATTGAGTTCTCAAACAACACACTCGCTTGTTTTTACCCGATTCCGGGCAACCCTGCCAGCTTAATACAGTTCTGGCAGAGGAGTCAAGACCCGGTTTCGGCCATCCTGTGCGGTGACCGCGTCAGTCGGGCAGCGCCTACTGTACACGCTCGATCTCCGCTCCCAAAAACGCCAGGTTCTCCACGAATAACGGGTAGCCGCGATCGATGTGGAAGACGTCGTGGACCTCGGTGTCACCGTCGGCGACCAGGCCGGCGAGCACCAACCCGGCGCCGGCCCGGATGTCCGAACACCAGACCGGCGCGCTCGAAAGCTGTGGGAGACCCCGCACGACCGCGTGGTGCCCGTCGGTGCGGGCGTCCGCGCCGAGACGGATCATCTCTTCGACGAACCGGAACCGCGCCTCGAAGACGTTTTCCGTGATCATCGACGTGCCGTCGGCGATCGACGCCAAAGCGATCGCCATCGGCTGCAGATCGGTCGGAAACCCGGGAAACGGCAGCGTCGCGACGTTGGCCGCCTTGGGACGCTCGTACTGGGTCACCCGGAAACTCGTGTCCGTCTGAGTGACGGTGGCACCCGCATCGTGCAGCTTGTGCAGCACCACCTGAAGGTGCGCCGGGTCGATGCCCGTCACCGTGATGTCACCGCGGGTCATCGCGGCAGCAATACCCCAGGTAGCGGCGACGATGCGGTCTCCGATCACCCGGTGCTCGGTCGGGTGCAACCGCGGGACACCGGTAATCGTCATCGTCGGCGAACCCGCGCCTTCGACCTGCGCACCCATCTGGTTCAACATCGTGCACAGGTCGACCACGTCGGGTTCCCGCGCCGCGTTGTGGATTGTGGTGACACCCTCGGCCACCACGGCGGCCATCAGGATGTTCTCGGTGGCTCCCACCGACGGGAACTCCAACTGAATCTCCGCGCCGCGCAATGTATCTGCGGTAGCCACCACGCACCCGTGCTCGATGTTGCATTGCGCACCCAGCTGTCGCAGGCCCGCCTGGTGCATGTCCAGGGGACGCGATCCGATCGCGTCGCCACCCGGCAGCGCGACCCTGGCCCGCTTGCAGCGGCCTAGCAGGGGTCCCAGCACGCAGACCGAGGCCCGGAACTGCCGTACGGCGGCGAAGTCGGCGTCGTACTTCGGTTCGTCGGGAGAGGTGATTCGGGCGACGTCGCCGTCGAGTTCGACGGTGGCCCCCAGGCCGCGCAGCACCTCCGCCATCAGCGGCACGTCAAGGATGTCGGGGCAGTTGGTGATGGTGCTGGTGCCTTCCGCCAGCAAGGTCGCGGCCATCAGCTTGAGCACGCTGTTCTTGGCGCCCCCCACTGCGACTTCGCCCGCTAACCGGTTGCCACCGGTCACCACGAAATGCTCAGCCACCCGGGTCAGTCTAGTGAAGCGGTATCGGGTTGTCAGTCAGCCAAGCCCCGGTGCGTTTACCTCCCCCGGTACGGTTTTCTCATGGCAGTCCATCTGACCCGCATCTATACCCGAACCGGTGACGACGGGACGACGGGATTGAGCGACTTTTCGCGGGTTTCGAAAACCGACCTTCGCCTGGTGGCGTACGCAGACTGCGACGAGGCCAACTCGGCGATCGGCCTGGCGATCGCCTTGGGCAATCCCGATCAGGAGACCGCCGGCGTGCTACGGCAGATCCAAAACGACTTGTTCGACGCCGGTGCGGACCTGTCCACTCCCCTAGTGGAAAATCCCGAGCACCTTCCGCTACGCATCACGCAGGCCTACGTCGAGCGGCTCGAAGGCTGGTGCGACACGTATAACGAACCGCTGCCTGCACTGAAATCTTTTGTGCTACCGGGCGGTTCGCCATTATCGGCGTTATTGCACATCGCCCGCACCGTGGCGCGGCGGGCCGAGCGATCGGCGTGGGCCGCGGTCGAGGCCCACCCCGAAGGCGTCAGTGTGTTGCCGGCGAAATACTTGAACCGGCTGTCGGATTTGCTGTTCATCCTGTCTCGGGCGGCCAACCCCGACGGTGATGTGCTCTGGCAACCGGGCGGCGGCGCGGCAACCACGGATTAGGCGAAAGCTCAAGCGCCGCTATGAAACAAAACCGCTCGATTCCGCCGGTGACGGTGATCCCGGTGCTCGTCTATCCCGACGTGCGAGCGGCGGTGGACTGGCTCACCGCGGCTTTCGGCTTTGCCGAGCGAGTCCGGATCGGCGAAAGTCACCGTGCCCAGCTGAGTGTCGGCGCCGATGGTGCAGTGATCGTCGCCGACGTGGCAAGTCAGCGGCAAGCACCGCAACCCAACATCGTTACCCACGAGATCAAGGTGCGCGTGGAGGACGTGGACGCCCAGTTCGAGCGCGCCCGCGCAGCCGGGGCCAGGGTATTGGAGCCTCCCACCGACCGTGAGTACGGCGAGCGCGAGTGCACCGTCGAAGACCTCGCCGGCCATCGCTGGCAATTCAGCGAAACACTGCGCGATGTCGGCCCCGAAGAGTTCGGGTGCCAGACCGTCGCGCCTTGGTGGACCCGTTCGGACACTTAGTGTTTCAGACGCTGCGGCGACGTGCGCGCGGCGACGGGCGGGACTCGAGCCAGGACAAGAACGCGGTCAACGCGCCTTGATCGAGTCCGATCTCGTAGCCACTTCGGCGGTCCTGCGTCGAGTCACGCAACTCCAGTACGACGTTTTCGTTGGTCATGATGTCGAACTCGTCACCGCGTGGCGCGCGCCGGGCCACGATCTCCACGCCTCGCCTGCTGAGGCGACGGTCCGGCCATAACCGCAGACTGGATAGCCGGTAGAACGCGGCTTCGCCTCCGCGATAACGGATTACACCGTGGCGCCAGCCATGGCCTCCGACAGCGGGCATATCCCGCATGATCCCGGCGGTTCCGCCCTGGCCGAGTTTCCACAACCGATAACTCAGGGCGAGGACAGCTACGCCGAGCACAACGACGAGCGCGACCATGCCAATCATGGGCGCGCTCATCGGCGGTTATTAATCGAGCGCGCCGACGGCGCGCAATCTGGCGCGGCCCCTGGCGGCGATCTTCGGATCGTCGGACTCGGAATCCTCCCTGGCGGATGACTCATCGATCTCCGACTCGAATTCCGCGGACTCCGCCAGGATGGTGACTCCCTCCTCGGTCACCGACATAAAGCCGCCATCCACCGCGATCCGCAGATCGTCGTCGCCCTCCCGTTCGACGCGCACCATGGCGTCATCGACCAACTGGGCCACCAGCGGGATATGGCGGGGCAGGATGCCGATCTCGCCGGCGGTGGTGCGGGTGAACAGGAACGACGCCTCCCCGGACCAGATCTTGCGGTCGACGGCGACGATCTCAACGTTCAATTCGGCCATGCCACGCCACCTTTCAGTGTCTTTTCAGTCAGCTTGGAGCTCGACTACAGCTTGGCACCGAGGCTCTCGGCCTTCTTGGCCAAGTCGTCAAGGCCGCCGATCAGGAAGAAGGCCTGCTCGGGCACATGGTCGAAATCGCCCTTGGACAACCGGTCAAATGCCTCGATGGTCTCCTTCACCGGGACGGTCGAACCCGGCTGACCGGTGAACTGCTCGGCCGCCATCATGTTCTGCGAAAGGAACCGCTCAATGCGGCGGGCCCGGTTGACCAGCTGCTTGTCCTCTTCCGACAGCTCGTCGATACCCAGAATCGCAATGATGTCCTGAAGGTCCTTGTAACGCTGCAGGATTCGGATCACTTCCTGCGCCACTCGGTAGTGCTCCTCGCCGACGACGCTTGGGTCGAGAATGGTCGAGCTCGACGCCAGCGGGTCCACGGCGGGGAAGATGCCCTTCGAGAACACGCCACGGGATAGCTCAGTGGTGGCATCCAGGTGGGCGAACGTCGTTGCCGGAGCCGGGTCGGTGTAGTCGTCGGCCGGCACGTAAACCGCCTGCATGGAGGTGATCGACTTACCACGAGTAGAGGTGATGCGCTCCTGCAACTCGCCCATCTCGTCGGCCAGCGTGGGCTGATAACCCACCGCCGATGGCATCCGGCCGAGCAGTGTCGACACCTCCGACCCGGCCTGAGTGAACCGGAAGATGTTGTCGATGAACAGCAGCACGTCCTGGCCCGCTTCGTCACGGAACCACTCCGCCATTGTCAGCGCGGACAGCGCCACTCGCATACGAGTGCCGGGCGGCTCATCCATCTGACCGAAAACCAGCGCGGTGTCCTTGAGCACGTCGGCTTCCTTGAGCTCGACCCATAGGTCGTTGCCCTCGCGGGTGCGCTCGCCCACGCCGGCGAACACCGAAGTACCGCCGAAGTTACGGGCGATGCGGTTGATCATCTCCTGGATCAGCACGGTCTTGCCCACGCCGGCACCGCCGAACAGCGCGATCTTGCCGCCGCGCACATACGGGGTGAGGAGGTCCACCACCTTCAGTCCGGTCTCGAGCATCTCGGTGCGGGGTTCGAGATCCTCGAAGGCAGGTGGCTTGCGGTGAATCGACCAGTGCTCGAAGTCCTCGCCGTATCCCGGCTTGTCCAGGCAGTATCCCAGCGCGTTGAAAACGTGGCCCTTGACGTCCTCACCGACCGGCACCGTGATCGAATTACCGGTGTCGATCACCTCGACGCCGCGCACCAAGCCGTCGGTGGGCTGCATCGAGATCGTGCGCACCAAATTGTCGCCGAGATGGTTCGCCACCTCCAACGTGAGGGTTTTCTTGAGCTCCTCGAACGTGACCTCGGCGTGCAGTGCGTTGAACAGCTCGGGGACCGAACCCCGCGGGAACTCGACGTCAACGACCGGCCCGGTCACCCGTACCACGCGGCCGCTGGTGTCCGAGTTTGTCGGCTTGTCGGTCTTCTCGGCAGTAGCGCTCATAATCTTTTTCGCTTCCTTGTGGGGCTACTTAGCGGCGTCGGCGAGCGCGTTTGCGCCACCGACGATTTCGCTGATTTCCTGGGTGATCTGGGCCTGCCGCTCGCGGTTCGCCTCTAGCGTCAGAGCCTTGATGAGGTCGTCGGCGTTGTCGGTGGCCGATTTCATTGCCCGCTGACGCGATGCCAGCTCCGATGCGGCGGATTCGAGCATGGACGCATAAACCCGCGTGGTCAGGTAGCGCGGGAGCAGCGCCTCGAACAGCGTCGTCGCGTCCGGCTCGAACGAGTACAGGGTGCGCGGTCCGGTGTCTTCCTCGACGTACTCCACCACCAAGGGAGCCATCCGGTGGGCCACCGCCGTCTGCGACATCATCGACTTGAACTCCGAGTACACGATGTGCAGTTCGTCGACGCCCTGCAACGTCGTCGGCCTGCTGATCGTCGTCATCCCCGGTGCCCTGCATGAACGCATCCACCAAGGTCGAACCGATCTCCGCGGCGTTCTCGTACTGGGGTTGCTCAGAGAAGCCCGACCACGACGCGGCGATGTCCCAGTTCCGGAAGGTGTAATAGTTCTGCGCCTTTCGGCCCACCGTATAGAGAACCGGTTCTTTTCCCTCATCTCGAAGCTGGGCGAAAAGCTGCTCGGAGCGACGGAAGATGCCGGAGTTGTATGCGCCGCACAAACCGCGGTCGGAGGACACCACCAGCACACCGGCCCGTTTCGGTTCCGCACGCTCGACGAGCAACGGATGGTCCAGAGCGGCTTCGCCGGCCAGAGTGGTGAGCATCCGGGTGATCTCGAAGGCGTAGGGCCGGGCGGATTCGAGCCGATTCTGCGCCTTGGGAAGGCGCGACGTCGCGATCAACTCCTGGGCCTTGGTGATCTTCTTGATCGAGCCCGCCGAGCGGATCCGCCCGCGTAGTTCGCGAAGTGTGGCAGCCATCGTTAGCTACTTCTTGTCCTTCTTGGACTCGCTCTTGGTGTCCTTGTCCTTGGGTTCGGGCTTTTTGACCTTCACCGATTCTTTGGCGTCTGCGTCCTTGGGCTCGGCGTGCTCATCGGGCACCACCGACCCACCGCCCGTCGCCGCGAAGCCCTTCTTGAAGTGCTTGATGACCTCGGTGAGCGCGTTCTCGTTTTCCTCACTGAGCTTCAGGCTCGTGCGGATCTCTTCGAGGATCTTTTCTTCGGAGCCCCGGATGTGGTCCAGCAGTTCGGTTTCGAACCGCCTGACATCCTCGACCGGCACCGAGTCCAGGTGGCCGCCGGTGCCCAGGAACATGGAAACCACTTGCTCCTCGACGGGCATCGGCTGGTTTTGCGGCTGCTTGAGCAGCTCGACCAACCGCGCGCCACGCGCCAACTGCGCCTTCGATGTGGCGTCCAAATCAGAAGCAAAGGCCGCGAAGGATTCCAATTCGCGGTACTGCGACAGGTCCAAACGGAGACTTCCTGCCACCTCTTTCATCGCCTTGATCTGGGCGGCGCCGCCGACCCGGGACACCGAGACGCCGACGTTGATGGCCGGCCGGACACCCTGGTTGAACAGGTCGGTCTCCAGGAAGCACTGCCCGTCGGTGATCGAGATGACGTTGGTCGGGATGTAGGCCGAGATGTCGTTGGCCTTGGTCTCGATGATCGGCAAACCGGTCAGCGAACCGGCACCGAGCTCGTCGGAGAGTTTCCCGCAGCGCTCCAACAGCCGCGAGTGCAGATAGAACACGTCACCGGGATAGGCTTCGCGACCCGGCGGGCGGCGCAGCAGCAGCGAGATCGCGCGGTACGCCTCGGCCTGCTTGGTCAGGTCGTCGAAGACGATCAGCACATGCTTGCCCTGATACATCCAGTGCTGAGCGATCGCCGAACCGGCATACGGCGCAAGCCATTTGAAGCCTGCGGCATCCGATGCCGGCGCCGCGACGATGGTGGTGTAGTCCATCGCGCCGCCCTCTTCCAGAACGCGGCGAACGGAGGCGATCGTGGTGCCCTTTTGCCCGATGGCCACGTAGACGCAGCGCACCTGCTTGCGCTCGTCGCCCGTCTCCCAGTTCTGGCGCTGGTTGAGGATGGTGTCGACGCAGACCGTGGTCTTGCCGGTCTTGCGGTCGCCGATGATCAGCTGACGCTGGCCACGGCCGATCGGTGTCATTGCGTCGATGGCCTTGATCCCGGTCTGCAGCGGCTCCTTTACGCTCTGCCGCTGCACCACCGACGGCGCCTGCAGTTCCAGCGCGCGGCGCGTCTCGGCATCGATGTCTCCGCCGCCGTCGATCGGCTGGCCGAGGGGGTTGATCACCCGCCCCAGAAACGCGTCGCCGACGGGGACCGACAGGACTTCGCCGGTGCGCTTGACCTGCTGGCCTTGTTCGATCTTCTCGAAGTCACCGAGGATCACCGTGCCGACGCTGTGCTCGTCGAGGTTGAGGGCGACGCCGAGGACACCGCCCGGGAACTCGAGCAGCTCCTGGGTCATCACCGACGGCAAACCCTCGACGTGTGCGATGCCGTCCCCGGCATCGATGACCGTACCGACCTCCTCGCGCGAGGTGTCGGAGGTGAAGGAATCTACATACTCTTCGATCGCGCTCTGGATGTCATCAGCGGAGATCGTCAACTCGGCCATAGCTTTTCGTCTTCCTACTTCGGTTATTGCTGACTAGTTCGTGTTCAATCGGGCAGTTGAGCCTCGGCCGCGGTCAGGCGAGACGAGAGCGTACCGTCGATCACTTCGTCGCCCACGGAGATGAGGAGCCCACCCAGCAGCGCGGCGTCGATCTGCAGCTGCACGGCCACCGGATGACCATAGATGCGGCTGAGCACCTCGGTGACGCGAGTGCGCTGAGCATCACTAGGCTCGGCCGCCGCACTCACCTGCGCGACCACTTCGTTGCGCCGTGCCACCGCCGCTTCGGCCAAGAACGTCACGGCCTCGTCGGCCGACTGGCCTCTCAACAGCTCGATAGTCTGGGCCAGCAAGGAGTTCGTAATCCTGTTGCTCCTGCCGCTCGCGCTTTTCAGCACGTTGCGCAGCAACCCGACTCGGCCTTCCGCCGGAGCCCCGTACTCGCCCAAGAGGACACTAAGGCGTGGCTGCGCCTCGAGGATCCGGGCAAACCGGAACAACTGGTCTTCGACCTCGTCGACCCGATCCTCGCGTGCGGCGACTTCCAACAACGCTTGCCGCGACACGTGTTCGACGGCGTCGATCAGATCCGAGTTGGCAGACCATCGCTCCGAAACGGCTGCCTTCAACAGCTCCAGAGTGGGATCGCCGACTTTGCCGGATACCAGCCGCTCGAGCAACCTGACCCTGGGCGCGGCGTCTTCGGAAGGCAGGGTGAGATACCGGGTGACGACGATTTCGCCGTCCAGCATTTTGGCGACCGAAACCAGCTCACCGGAGAGCTTTTCCAGTCCCTGATTGTCGAGATCCTTGGCTATGGTGTCGAACCGGTCCGTGACACTTTTCAGCGCCCGCCGACTGGCCGAGCGCATCTTCGCCATCAAGGGGTGCTTGACGTCAGCGGCCGCAGGCGCCATGGCATCGAGCTCGTCCAGGAAGCGATCGACGGTGGCCGACTGCTGCTCCGCGTCGGCGATGTAGTTGCGCACCAATTCCTCTGCCTGGCGTACAGATTCGTGCCCGAGCTCCAGCCGAAGCTGACGGCTCAGCTGGGCCCGCAGCAGTTCGGCCTGGCGGGCGCCCTGTGTTTTGATGCGCGCCGCCTCGATCTCGGCCTGGGCCTGCAGCTGTTCGGTGATCCGTTCCGCGTCTACCTTGGCCTCGTCGACGACCCGCGCGGCGTCCGATTTGGCGGCTTCCACGGCCTTGCTATGGGCCGCGGTCGACTCGGTGAGGCGCTCAGCGGCTTTTTCCGAATCTTTCAACTGTTGACGAACGGTGTCCTGGCGGGCGGTCATCATGTTCCGCACGGGTGGCACGACGTACCGCCAGACCAGCAACACGATGGCCGCGAACCCGATCAGCTGTCCGATAAATGTCGACATCGTTGGGCTACTTCGTCGCGGCTGAGGTGGTGACGTCGACACCGAGGATCCGACTGGCCAACGTCGCCGACATCGAGGGCACGTTGGCGCGCAGATCCAGCTCCACGGCGTCCCTTTCGCGTTTCAATTGCTCGGCGGCCACCTGCAACGTCGACATCACCTCTTGCTCGGCACGGGCACGCGCGTCGTCGACGACCTTACGGCCTTCGGCCCGGGCATTGTCGCGAAAGGACGACGCCTGAACGCGGGCTTCCTTCATGGCCTCTTCGTAATCGGCCTGGGCGGCTTCGAACTGCTCCGCCGACTTCTTGGTGTCCGAGACGGTCTTGGCGACCATGGCGTCGCGTTCGCGCAGCACCTTCAGGATCGGAGGCACGACGAAGGTGCCGATAACGGCGAGCACGAGAAGAAGATGGCCAGCACGAAGAAAAAGGTGCCGTTGGGGACGAGGAAGTTGTTACCGCCCGCCTCTGCTGCCTGGCTGGATGCCAGAACACTCAGGGTCGTGTCACCCATCACGACGAACTAGCCGACGGGTGTGGCGAAGACGAACAGCGCCATGAACGCCAGGTTGATGAAGTAGGCCGCCTCAACCAGGCCGACGGTGATGAAGAACGGCGTGAACAGCCGCCCCTGTGCCTCGGGTTGCCGCGCAACACCGGAGATCAGCGCATTACCGGCAATACCGTCACCGATACCGGCGCCGATCGCGCCGCCGCCCATGATGATTCCACCGCCGATGAGAGCAGCGGCAGCAACTTGAGGGTCAAGAGCCATTCTTTCCTCCTATATAACTGGGTTTTCAAGTCCTGACGGTTTAGTGGTGGTCTTCGTCCAGCTCCATCGCCTGGCTGAAGTACAGGATGGTCAGCAGCGCGAAGATGAAGGCCTGGATTGCGCCGACGAATAGGTCGAACGATTTCCAGATCGCGTTCGGCAGCCACATGATGTACGGCGGAAACATCGCGATCAGCGCGACCAGAATGCCGCCGGCGAAGATATTGCCGAAAAGTCGGAGCGACAACGAGATCGGCTTGGCGAGTTCTTCGACGACGTTGATCGGCGCCAGGACCGCCACGTGCCCCTTGAGCACTTTGAGCGGGTACCCGATGATGCCGTGGCGCCAGATCCCGGCCGCGTGATAGCAGACGAACACGAACAGGGCCAGCGCCAGCACGTAATTGATGTCGGCGGCCGCCGACGACAGTAGCTCGGTGGTCTTTCCGCTCTTGTCCGAGTACTGCAGCGGGAGGATCGACAGCCAGTTGGAGATCAGGATGAATACGAAGATCGTCACCGCGAGCGGCAGCACGAACGGCGCGATCCGCATGCCGATCGCGCCCTCCACCTGGTTGCGCATCTGGATCGTGATCGCCTCGAAGAACAACTGCACTCCGCCGGGCACATCGGTAGAGGTGACCTTGGAGCGCAGGTAGAACGCCATCGCGATGACGATCACCGCGGCGATCGCGGTCGAGTAGATCGTGTCGGTGTTGACGGTCATGCCGAGCCAGGTGGCCGTGTGGTGCTCGCCGACCTCGATTTGGGCGGCCAGGATGGACTCAGTCATCGCTGGCGCTCCTTCCTTCCGTCCCGTCGGTTCCGGTGCGCAGCTTCTTCCAGACCGGGAGCGCGGTCGATAGCACCAGCAGCACCTGGAAAAAGGCCAGGCCGAACAGCACGCCCAATCCGGCGGGCCGGAAGACGAAGGCGATGATCAGCCCGATGATGGTGATAATTGCCAGCCGCGTCGCCGAGTTAAGCGCCATCGAGCTTTTCATCGGATGGTCTTTAGCGGTGATCGACTGCACGGAACGGCGCACCAGAACGGCGTTGAGCAAACCCAGCAGCAGTCCGACGCCGAAGAACACCCCGAGCATCAGCTGACCGCTCAAGTCCAGCCGCGAGCATCGCCACCGCCGTGAGCGCCAATGCTGATGACAAAGAGGCGGACGGGGCGGAAAGCAACAGAGGGAAACACCAACGGCGCGTCCTGCGCTGGTGTCGTCACTGCAGCACCTCATCCCGGGTTGATGGAGCGGGAACCCCCCGACCGACTGATCGGTGGCCCGCCGAGCGTATCGCAGTGCTTTTGCAGGAAACACGCAAGGGGTCGCTCCCTTTGTCGGTCGTGATCCGGCACGCTCGGATTCGCGTCCGACGGGCCGGTTGGCCGGCAACCCACCGGGTTCTTTTTGGGGTTCTACCTGCACCTTACCATATGTCGGACGCAGCTACTACTGCCTGTCGTAGGCTCGGTTACTCGCTGTCGTAGTAGTCGTCCCGGCGGCGCAGCAGCGGTATCACCGTTGCGACGCCCGCGATCACGATCGCCCCGAGCATGACCGCTCCGGTGTCGCGCGGATTGAAGAAGATCGTGCTCGCCGCACCGAACGCCACGATGCCCACCCAGAGATAGATCAACAGCACCACGCGGCGGTGCGAATGGCCGATCTGCAGCAACCGGTGGTGCAGATGCATCTTGTCGGGGCTGAACGCGCTGCGACCCGCGCGGGTGCGGCGCACGATCGCCAGCAGCAGATCCAGCATCGGCACGAACATGACTGCCGCCACCAGTAAAAAGGGCGACAGCAGAGCAAACACATCGCGGGCGCCGTAGGCGTTCTGCGAGACCGGGCCGGCGGCGGTCGTGGAGGCGGCCGCGAGCATCAAGCCGATCAGCATCGACCCGGAATCGCCCATGAAGATCTTCGCCGGGTGAAAGTTGTGCGGCAGAAAGCCCAAGCAGGCTCCCGCGAGCACCACCGAAATCAGGGCCGGCGGGTAGAAGAGGACATCGCCGCCGTGGTCGAACAGCAGACCGACCGAGAACACGCAGATCGCCATCGCGGTGATCAGTCCCAGTCCGGCGGCCAGCCCGTCCAGTCCGTCAACGAAGTTCATCGCGTTGACGATCGACACGGTCAGCGCCAGGGTGAGCAGGATCGAGGAGGCCTGGTCCAGCACGATGGTGCCGACGCCGCCAATGGGGATGTAGAGGACGCTCCAGGCGACGCCCATGGTGACCAGCACGCTGGCAGCGGTGATCTGGCCTGCGAACTTCGTCAGTGCGTCCAGGCCCCAACGGTCGTCGATCAGCCCGATGCCCATGATCACCGCGCCCGCCACCAACACCGCGGGCATGCCGCTGGAGTAAACGAACCCGCGGGTGAGCGCCGGAAGTTGGGATGCGAGAAAGACAGCCGAGACGACGCCGACAAACATCGCCAGCCCGCCCATCCGCGGGGTTGGCGTCACATGCACGTCGCGTTCGCGCGGATAGGCGACCGCTCCGAGCTTGGTAGCCAGTACCCGCACCGGACCGGTTGCGAAGTAGGTGATGATCGCTGCGGTCAGGCCAACCAGTGCAAGCTCGCGGAGCGGGACGCCGGCGCTGCGATCAGACAGGGCGAGCAAACCACCGGCAAGGCTGGTGATGTCGCTGGACACCTGCAGACCGTACTGCACCAACCTGAGACGCCGAACAGGGTGGGCTCGGCGATGATTCTGCGGCTGCGGCGATAAAGTGCGAGTAACCCTCGCCACTAGCGCAGAGTCAAACTCAGGCGGTCAAGCTCGCGGGGTCCAACCCGAGCACCTCGCCGATGCGCTCGGCGGTCACCGGACCTGGTCGCAGGATCCGCGGCGTGGCTCCGGTCAGGTCGACGATCGTCGAGGCCGCCTGCTGCGCGGCCGGACCCGCGTCGAGGTAGACCTCAACGTGATCGCCGAGTTGGTTGCGGGCCTCGTCGGCGTCGACGGCGGGCGGGTGGCCGGAGATGTTGGCGCTGGACACCGCCATCGGGCCCACCTCTCGCAACAGCTCAATAGCGACCGGGTGCAACGGCATTCGCAGCATCACGGTGCCGCGGGCATCGCCGAGATCCCAATGCAGCGACGGCGCCTGCTCCACCACCAGGCTGAGCGCGCCTGGCCAGAATGCGCGGATCAGTTCGCGGGCGCCCTCGGGCATCACGTAGACGAGTCCCTCGATGGTGTGCCAGGAACCGACCAACACGCCCACCGGCATATCGCGGCCCCGACCCTTCGCCGACAACAACTCACCCACTGCGGCGCTGTCGAAGGCGTCGGCACCGATGCCGTAAACCGTGTCCGTCGGCATGACAACCAGCCGCCCACTCTTGAGCGCCCCTACCGCCGAGGCGATTCCGCGCGAACGCTGGCCGGGATCGGCGCAGTTGAATACGTCAGTCATCGGCGCCGAGCCGTCACGAACCTTGGCCGGCCAACCAGGTCGCGGCGGGCGTGGATGTCACCGAATATCCCTGTGCCACATATTAATTCGACAGTCTCCGACGACGTGGTGTCGTCATGTTCGACGGCGAACAGGCCACCGGGGCGAAGCCAGCGTCCGGCGAGGGCGACAACCGCGGCAATCACCGTCATACCGTCCGGACCACCGAACACCGCATGATGCGGATCATGATGGGCCACTTCTGGATCCAGCTCGACACCGTCGGGAACATAGGGCGGGTTGGCCATGACCACGTCGACCTGCCCGTCGAGTTCGGGAAGTAAACCGTCAACGGTGACGTCGGCCCGCACGAGTTCCACCGCCGTCCCCGCGGCATTGCGGCGCGCGTAATCCAGCGCGGCGTCGGAGTCGTCGATGCCAATGACTCGGCCCGCGGGGCGGTGGCGGGCCAGCGCGACCGCGAGCGCGCCGGACCCGGTGCACAGATCGACAATTACCGGCCGTGTCGGAAGTTGTTGTGCCGTCACCCACTCCAAGATGGACTCGGTCTCCGGGCGCGGTATGAACACGCCCGGGCCGACATGCAGCTGCACAGGCCCGAACGCCACCGTCCCGGTGACATGTTGCAGCGGCACCCGGCGCGAACGCGTGGTGACGGCCTCGCGGTAGCGCTCAAAGAACTCGTCGGGGGGAGATTCCAGCAGAGCCAACCGGCCACGCTCTACCCCGGCCAAGTGAGCGGCCAATTGTTCGGCATCGCAACGGGCGGAATCAATTCCCGCGTCGGCGAGTAGCGCCGCCGCGGAGTCGATCGCGCGCCGCAGTGAAGTCATGCGCCGCTGCTCCTCATCGCTTCGCTCTGCATCGTCGACGGCGCGGACGTCATGCCTGTTGCAACCTGGCCTGTTTGTCGGCAGCGCTCAGCGCATCGAAAAGCGCATCCAGGTCGCCGTCGAGGACCTGATCGAGATTGTGGGCCTTGAAATTGATCCGGTGGTCGGCGATCCGGTTCTCCGGGAAGTTGTAGGTGCGGATCCGTTCGCTGCGGTCCACCGTACGAATCTGGCTGGCCCGATCGGCCGACGCGTCGGCTTGCGCCTGCTCCTCGGCAAGCAACTGCAGCCGCGCTGCCAGCACCTGCAGCGCACGGGTCTTGTTCTGCAGTTGCGACCGTTCGTTTTGACAGGTGACGACGATCCCGGTGGGCAGATGCGTGATCCGCACCGCGGAGTCGGTGGTGTTAACACCTTGGCCGCCCTTGCCGGACGAGCGGTAGACGTCGATGCGCAGATCCGACTCGTCGATCTGCACCTCGCCGACCTCCTCGGGTTCCGGGTAGACGAGCACGCCCGCCGCCGAAGTATGCACGCGGCCTTGGGATTCCGTCACGGGGACACGCTGGACGCGATGTACCCCACCTTCGAACTTCATGCGTGACCACACACCGTCGGCGCCGTCGCCTTTGCTTGCGATGGTCAGCGTCGCGTCCTTGTAGCCGCCCAGGTCCGACGTGGTTTCGTCCAGCACCGTCACGGTCCAGCCGTGTCGCTCGGCGTAGCGGATGTACATCCTGGCCAGATCGGCGGCGAACAATGCCGATTCTTCGCCGCCCTCACCGGATTTGACCTCGAGCACGATGTCGTCGGCGTCATGCGGGTCGCGCGGTGCCAGCATGTCGGTGAGTTGGGTGTCCAGTTCGGCGACGCGAGACTCCAACTCGGTGACCTCGGCGGCGAACGACTCGTCGTCGACGGCCAGTTCACGCGCGGTCTCCAGATCGTCGCGCGCCGACACCAGCTTGCGGTGTGTGGCGACGATCGGGGCCAGTCGGGCGAACCGGCGCCCGACTTTGCGCGCCTCGTCGGGCTTGCTGTGCAATTCGGGATCCGCCAGCGCATGCTCCAGCTCGGCGTGTTCGGCGAGCAGCACGTCGATCGTCTGTACGGGCTGCGTCATGTCACGCTCCCCTCTATCTGCCCCTCGATCTGCCGCCGACTCTGTACCGCAAACGCGAACCGACGCCCGGCCTGTGCGCGTTGCGGCACAGTTCGGGCGTCGGTAAGGCAGCTATTTGTCGGATTCGGCCTTGGTGCGCTTGCCGTAGCGCTTCTCGAAGCGGGCCACGCGGCCGCCGCTGTCGAGGATCTTCTGCTTGCCGGTGTAGAAGGGGTGGCACTGCGAGCACACCTCGACCACGATGCGACCGCCCGGCTTGGTGCTACGGGTCTGGAAGGTGTTGCCGCAACCGCAGAGCACTGTGATCTCTTCGTACGCGGGGTGAATCTCAGCTTTCATGATGTCCTCTTCGATCGTCTGCCGCCCGCCGTTTTCGATCCGGCGGGGAGGAGAGATGAACTCCGCGAACCTGGACTGGTTCGGAAGTGGTCGACCGTCGATTATGCCAGGTCAACCCACACAAGCCCAAACACCGAGATGCGCCCCCACATTCCCAGGGCGACCGGGGCGTCGGTGAGCAATCACGTGTAGGCCCTGCTTCGGCCGTCGCGCGTCCACAGCACACCGCCTACGGGGGTCGCGCCGCGAGCGATCAGCTCCCGTTTGAGGACCTTGTTGGTCGCGGTGGTCGGCAGCTCATCGGCCAGCCAGACGTAGCGGGGCCACGCTTTGGGCGACAAGTCGTGCTGCTCGGCGAGGAACCCGCCGAACTCCTCGGGCGTCAGCTCGGCGCCATCGGCCAACACGATCGCGGCCATCACCTGGTCACCGACGTTTTCGTCGGGCACCGCATACACCGCGACCTGGCTGATGGGCGTCAACCGCTGCAGGATCCGTTCGATGGGCGCCGTGGTCATGTTCTCCCCGTCGACGCGCAACCAATCACCGCTGCGGCCGGCGAAATAGATCCACCCGTCGGCGTCCCGGTAGGCCAGGTCGCCCGACCAATACATGCCGTGCCGAACGCGGGCGCCGGTGGCTTCCGGGTCGTTGTAGTAGCCGGCGAACATGCCCGCACCCGTCGTGTTGACCAGCTCCCCGATCGCTTCGTCGGCGTTGGTCAGGACGCCGTCCGCGCCAAACGTGGCCACGGGGCACTCGGCCAGCGTGTCCGGGTTGTAAATGCCGACCCCGGGAAAGCCCCGGCCCAGCGACCCCGGGGGGCAACCGTCTTCCCGGGTGATGATGATCGCGCCCTCGGTGGAGCCAAAACCGTCCCACACCGTGCAATCGAAACGGCTGCTGAACGCCGCGATATCCCGATCGCTTGCCTCATTGCCGAACGCGACGCGCAACGGGTTGTCGTGGTCATCGGGCTGCTCGGGCGTGGCCAGGACGTACGCAAGCGGCTTGCCGACGTAGTTCATGTAGGTAGCCCCGTACCTGCGCAAATCCGGAAGCAGGCCCGATGCCGAAAAGGTGGCGGGGACCATGGCCGTGCCAGCGACCACCGCCACGCTCCACCCCGCCAGCAGCGCGTTGGAGTGAAACAGCGGCATCGACAGATAGCAGACATCGGAGGCACCGACCTCGAACCGCTCGATCAGCGAAAGGCCGGCAAACAGCACGACCAGGTGGGTGACCTGCACCGCCTTCGGCTCGCCGCTGGTCCCCGAGGTGAAGATCATCATGAAGGTGTCGGTGGGGGCGACCTCGCGGTATGGGGTCAGCGGACCAGCGTCGGCGAGCAGGGCCGCCCACGACTCGCTGGACACGTCCAACACCTGGACACCGGGTAGTTCGAGACCGTCCAGCAACTCTTTGTGCGCTGGGTCGGTGAGCAGGATCTGACAGTCGGCACGCAGGATATCCCTGGCCAGCGCGTCGCCGCGCCGGGTGTCGTTGATTCCGCACAGCACATAGCCGCCGAGCGCCGCCGACGCCATGGCGGTGAGCATCTCGGGAGTGTTGCCCAGCAGTGCGCCGACATGCAGCGGCCGATCCGGATCCGCGATGCCAATCAGCGCGGCGGCGGTGCCGGTCGCATCGGCCAGGTGTTCACGCCAGGTCCAGGCCCGATCGCCGTACTTGACTGCCGTCGTGTCTTGGTCCAACCGCTCACGAAGTACTTGCTGCAGCGTCTCCGGCACGGCTGGTAAGGCTAGTCGTCCTAATCGTTGTCCATGGAACCCGGTGTCGTCTTGGACACCTGAACCAGGAACTCGTAATTGGTCTTGGTCTTGCGCAGCTGCGACATCAACAAGTCGATGGCCTGGTGGGAATCCAGACCCGAGAGCACGCGGCGCAGCTTGTGCACGACGCCGAACTCGTCAGTTGAGAGCAACAGTTCGTCCTTGCGGGTGCCGGACGGGTTCACGTCGACCGCGGGGAAGACCCGGCGTTCGGAGATCTTGCGGTCCAGCTTGAGCTCGGCGTTACCGGTGCCCTTGAACTCCTCGAAGATGACCGTGTCACCGGTGGAGCCGGTCTCGACCATCGCGGTGGCGATGATCGTCAGCGATCCGCCTTCCTCGATGTTGCGGGCGGCGCCCAGGAAGCGCTTGGGCGGGTACAACGCGGTGGAGTCGACACCACCGGACAGGATGCGGCCCGACGCCGGCGACGCGTTGTTGTAGGCGCGGCCCAGGCGGGTGATCGAGTCGAGCAGCACCACCACGTCCTTGCCCTGCTCGACAAGCCGCTTGGCCCGCTCGATGGCCAGCTCCGCGGCTTGGGTGTGGTCTGATGGCGGCCGGTCGAAGGTCGAGGCGATGACCTCGCCCTTCACCGAGCGTTGCATGTCGGTGACCTCTTCAGGGCGCTCGTCGACGAGCACGACCATCAGGTGGCACTCCGGGTTGTTCCTGGTGATCGCGTTGGCGATGTCCTGCAGGATCGTCGTCTTGCCCGCTTTGGGCGGCGACACGATCAGCGCGCGCTGGCCCTTGCCGATCGGCATGATCAGGTCGATTACCCGGGTGGTCAACCGGTCCGGCGTGGTTTCCAGACGCAGCCGCTGGTTGGGGTACAACGGCGTCAATTTGGTGAAATCGGGCCGCTTCCTCGCGTCTTCGACCGGTCCGCCGTTGACGCTGTCCAGACGGACCAGCGGGTTGAACTTCTGGCGCTGGTTGGGCTGCTCGCCTTCTTTGGGCACCCGAACCGCACCGGTCACCGCGTCACCGCGGCGCAGGCCGTTCTTGCGCACCATATTCATGGACACGTAGACATCGTGCGGTCCGGCCAGGTAGCCGGAGGTGCGCACGAAAGCGTAATTGTCGAGGACGTCAAGGATGCCGGCTACCGGCTGGACGACATCGTCCTCGCGCAGTTCGGCTTCGCCGCCGCCTTCGCCGGTGCGCTCACCGCGGCGCCTGCGGTCGCGGAACCGGCGTCCCCGCCGGCCTTGACGGCCGTCGCCGTCGTCATCTTGCTGATTCGAGCCGCCACGATTCTGCTGGCCGCCCGAGCCTTGCTGATCCCCGCTCTGGTCGCCGCCCCCGTCCGATCCGCGATCGTCGGTCTTGGTGTCCTGTTGGCCACCCCGGCGGTTCTCATTCTTCTGAGTCTTCTCGGCGGGTGTGTCGTCGTCGGACCGTGTGGACGATCCCGCTTCGCGGGATGCGCCGCGTCGTTCCCGGCGCGGCCCCTCGGCCCTTGAATTAGCCGAATCGTTCTGTTCCCCTTGGGCCGGCGCGTCAGAGCTTGGCGCAGGGGCGGATTCACTAGATTCCTGGTGGTTTTGCGCTGACGGAGCATGGGTGGTGGACGCGCCGTTGGCCTGTCGCTGCCCCCTGGTCTCCTGAATCGCGGCAATAAGTTCGTTCTTACGCATGCCCGACGTCCCCTTGACGCCGGCTCGATTGGCCAACGCGCGCAGTTCGGGGAGCACCATGGTGGACAGGGAGCCCGCCCCCTTCTCCACCGAAGGCGTGGTGGGGGCGTCTTGACTGTTCGTGGTCACGGTGTCCGACTGCTGATTACCGTCGGTGCTTTCGCCAGCCGTGATGACGTTGAGGTCCGTATCAGTCACGGATTTCCTTTCTTCCCCTGCTGATCACTTCAGACAAGGGGTTCGTTGCATTCAGCCAATTCGCCGAGTGCGCCCAATCATCGACTCTG
This sequence comes from uncultured Actinomycetota bacterium, assembly GCA_963708995.1. Lineage (GTDB taxonomy): Bacteria > Actinomycetota > Actinomycetes > Mycobacteriales > Mycobacteriaceae > Mycobacterium. The sequence goes on along the minus strand of CAVPUR010000015.1, from coordinate 23,304 downwards.
CAACGGTGATCGCCGGGATCGGCGGTCAAGCGGCGAACCTCGTTCACGAGAAGAATTTGGCAGTTGTCCTAGCGGCAAGGCAGATTTTTGCAGATGCAGATCCTGCGATTGCTGGACGGGTCCGAGGATAGCCCCCTTCCCGGTCGGAAGCAAGCAACCCCTCCCGCAACGTTGCCGATCAGCCTGGAACTGTGACTCCCGGGCTCCAGCGAACTCCGTCGCCGGCGGTCACCTCGGTAATGCCGAATCCATTTGCGGGACCGTACTCCAGCACTTCCCGCGGCAACTCCAACCCTGTGGTCAGTGCGACTAGCGAAGGACCTGCCCCGGAAAGGGTCGCTGACACGCCACAACGCCGCAACAGCCGCATATATTCCGCGGAGGCCGGCATCGCCGAGGCACGTTGCGGCTGATGAAGCGCATCTTCGGTGGCCGCCAACAGCAGATCGGGTCGTTCGGTGAGCGCTACCACCAGCAACGCGGCACGGCTGACGTTGAACCGCGCTTCCTGGTGGCTGACCTGGGCGGGCAGCAGCCCCCGGGTCTCCGCGGTCAGGGAGCGCTCTTCGGGAATCGCGAGGAACAACCGGATATCGGGATGAAGCCGCAGCGGTACCGCCGAATAGCCCGGTCGATCACCGCTTCGGTCGATCCACGACACCACTGCGCCGCCCAACACGGCAGCCGCTGCGTTGTCGGGGTGGCCCTCGAACTCCGATGACAGCTGAATCAGTTGAGATTCGCTGAGCGGCGTCGAATCCGTTTGTGCGACAAGGCCATTGGCCGCAGCCAGGCCGCCGACCACGGCCGCCGCGGAGGACCCGAGACCTCGGGAATGCGGAATGACGTTGCGGCAGCGCACCACCAGGCCGCCTGCGCTGACCCCCGCGGCCTGCAGCCCGTGCTGGAGGGCCCGCACCACCAGGTGTTCGGGTCCCCGCGGTACCTGGTCGGCGCCCTCACCGTCGACCTCCACAACCAAGCCGGAATCCGTTGTCTCGACTACGATCTCGTCGCACAGGTTCAACGCCAGACCGATGCTGTCAAATCCCGGGCCGAGGTTGGCGCTCGACGCCGATACCACGGCGGTGGCCATGAGGCCGGCAGGCAGCGGTTTCATGCGTGCCGACCCGCTGCGCCCGGCTTTTCCGCGCTTGCGATCGCCACTAAACGAGCCCTAGCTTCTCGACGACGAGCACAGGATCCACCGGCAGCGCGGACACGCTCGGCATGTCCTTCAGCGCGGTGTCGGGATCCTTGAGACCGTTGCCGGTCACCGTGCACACCACCGTTGACCCGCGCTCCACCCAGCCGTCATCGATGGACTTGAGCAGTCCCGCGATGCTGGCCGCCGAAGCGGGTTCGACGAAGACGCCTTCGGAGCGGGCCACCAAGTGGTACGCGGCCAGGATCTCCTCGTCGGTGGCGGCCAGGAAGCGACCGTTGGATTGCTGCTGTGCCTTCACGGCGGCCGTCCACGACGCCGGTGCGCCGATGCGGATCGCGGTGGCGATGGTCTCGGGGTTGCTCACCGGTTTGCCGTGCACCAGGGGCGCTGCGCCTGCCGCCTGGGTGCCCAGCATCCGGGGCAGCTTGTCGATCACACCCTCGTGGTGATACTCGGTGTATCCCTTCCAGTAGGCCGTGATGTTCCCCGCGTTGCCGACCGGGAGAGCATGCACGTCCGGCGCGGCGCCCAGCGCGTCCACGATTTCGAAGGCCGCCGTCTTCTGGCCCTCGATGCGCACCGGGTTGACCGAGTTGACCAACGAGATCGTCGGGAAGTCGGCGGCCATCTTGCGGGCCAGCTCCAGGCAGTCGTCGAAATTGCCGTCGATCTGGATGATCTTGGCGCCGTGCATAACCGCCTGCGCGAGCTTGCCCATCGCGATCTTGCCCTGCGGTATTAGGACCGCGCAGGTGATGCCGGCGCGCGCCGCGTAGGCCGCCGCTGATGCCGATGTATTACCGGTCGAGGCGCACAACACGGCCTGCTGGCCGCGCGCCACCGCATCGGTGACCGCCATCGTCATGCCCCGATCCTTGAAAGAGCCGGTGGGGTTGAGGCCTTCGACCTTGAGGTAGACCGTGCAGCCCGTCCGTTCGGAGAGCCTGGCCGCCGGGATCAGCGGGGTACCGCCCTCGAGCAGGGTGATGGGGGTCCAATCCGCGGCCACCGGTAGCCGGTCGCGGTAAGCCGCGATCACACCCGGCCACGGTTGGTGGATGGCCGACTGGGCGATCCCTGGAACGCTCATTCGTCGGTTCCTTCCAGTCGCAGCACGCTTGCGACATCGTGCACGACATCCAAGTCGGCGAGCGCATCGACGGTTTGGGAGAGCGCGGCGTCGGTGGCGTGGTGAGTCACGACCACGATGCGGGCTCCCACCCGTCGGCCACCCTCGTCCACCACACCCTCCTGGCGGACCTCGGCGATGCTCACCTCGCGCTTGGCGAATTCCGCTGCCACCGAGGATAATACGCCGGGGGTGTCGGCGACGTTCATGCTGACGTAATAGCGGGTGGAGATGACACCCATTGGCGCGATGGGCAGTTGGGCGTATTTGGACTCTTTCGGCCCGCGACTGCCCAAGACCCGATTGCGTGCGGCCATCACCAGGTCGCCGGTGACCGCCGAGGCGGTGGGCGCTCCCCCGGCGCCCTGGCCGTAGAACATCAGCCGCCCGGCCGCTTCGGCCTCGACCACCACAGCGTTGAACGCTCCGTTGACCGTCGCAAGCGGATGCGACAAGGGAACCAATGCCGGATACACCCGGGCCGAAACACGTTGGCGACCATCGTCGGTGGTGATCCGCTCGCAGATGGACAGCAGCTTGATGGTGCAGCCCAAGGCCCGCGCGGACGCGAAGTCGGCCGGGGTGATCTTGGTGATGCCCTCGCGATGGACGTCATCGGCGGTCACCCGGGTGTGGAAGGCGATGGACGCCAGAATCGCGGCCTTGGCCGCGGCGTCATAGCCTTCGACGTCGGCGGTGGGATCGGCTTCGGCATAGCCCAGGGCGCTGGCGTCGGCCAGAGCCGCGTCATAGCTGGCTCCGGTGCTATCCATCTCGGACAGGATGTAATTGGTGGTGCCGTTGACGATGCCGGCCACCCGCAGCACCGTGTCGCCGGCCAGCGACTGGGTGAGCGGTCGGATGACCGGGATGGCGCCCGCCACCGCCGCCTCGAAATACAGGTCTACATGTGCGTTTTCAGCGGCCTGGGCCAGTTCGCCGGTAGATGTCGACAGCAGCGCCTTGTTCGCCGTGACGACGGACTTGCCGTGCTCGAGCGCGGACAGGATCGCCTTACGCGACGGCTCCACCGGCCCCATCACCTCCACGACGATGTCGACGTCCTCGCGGGAGACGAGTCCTTCGACGTTGTCGGTGAGCAGGCCGACCGGAACGCCGCGGTCGGCTGCTACGCGGCGCACTCCGATGCCGCGCAGCACCACCGGCGCGCCGACGCGGGCCGCGAGATCGTCGGCGCTTTCCTCGATGATGCGGACGACTTCGCTGCCGACGTTGCCCAACCCGAGTACCGCGACACCGACTACCTTTTCGTCACCGGGCACTGGTCACCTCACTTCCAAACTCAGCAGATCATCGACCGTCTCCCTGCGCAGGATCAAGCGGGCCTGCCCAGCGCGCACCGCCACCACGGCGGGACGGCCGACCATGTTGTAACGGCTCGACAGCGAATAGCAGTAGGCGCCGGTAGCGGCCACCCCGAGGAGGTCGCCGGGCCGCAGGTCGTCGGGCACCCAGGTGTCGCGCACGACGATATCGCCGCTCTCGCAGTGTTTTCCGACGATGCGTGCCGCCGCCGCCGGCGCGTCGCTGATCCTCGAGACCAGCCGGACGTCGTACTGCGCGTCGTACAGGGCAGTGCGGATGTTGTCACTCATGCCGCCGTCGACGCTGACGTAACGCCGGTGCGCAGTGGCACTCACGTCGACGTCCTTCACGGTGCCGACCTCATAGAGCGTGATGGTGCCCGGTCCGGCGATGGCGCGCCCGGGCTCGACCACCAGATTGGGCGCCGACAGTCCAACGGCGGCCGACTCGTTGCTCACGATGGCGCTCAACTTGGCCGCGAGCTCGGCCACCGGCGGCGGGTCGTCGGGAGCCAGATACGAGATGCCCAGCCCGCCACCAAGATCCACCGTCGATAGCTGCGCCGTCTTTTCGGGGCCGAACTCGCCGACAATCTCGCGCAGCAGGCCGATGACCCGATGCGCGGCAAGCTCGAAGCCGTCGACCTCGAAGATCTGCGAGCCGATATGGCTGTGCAGCCCGACCAGTCGCAGGTGGTCGGTGGCGAATACCCGCCGGATGGCCGCCATCGCCGCGCCGCTGGCCACCGACAGCCCGAATTTCTGGTCTTCGTGTGCGGTGGAGATGAATTCGTGGGTGTGGGCCTCGACGCCGACGGTGAGGCGCACCAGGACGTCCTGGACGATGCCTGCCTCGCCGGCGATGGCGTCGAGGCGCTCGATCTCGGTCATCGAGTCCACCACGACGTGGCCTATTCCGGCTTTGACCGCCGTGGTCAACTCGGCGATTGATTTGTTGTTGCCGTGCAAGGCAATCCGCTCCGGCGGAAAGTCGGCGTGCAATGCGACAGCCAGCTCCCCGCCGGTGCACACGTCCAGCGAGAGGCCTTCTTCGTCGATCCAGCGTGCGATTTCGCTGCACAGGAAGGCCTTGGCGGCATAGTGCACGTTGGCGCCGCCGCCGAATGCGGCGGCCATCTCTCGGCAGCGATCGCGGAAGTCGTCCTCGTCGATGACGAACAGCGGGGTTCCGTACTCGTGCGCGAGGTCCGTCAGCTTAACGCCGGCGATGCCGGCGACTCCGTTGTCATCACGAGTCGTGTTGCGGGGCCACACGTTCGGCGCCAGCCTTAACAGCTCTTCGGCCGACTGTGGGCGCGGCGGGCCGCTTGCGTGACGTGTTTCTTCGGCGTGCCGGGGGCCCGCGGGATGGGCGTTCACATTCGCTCCGGGGCGCTGACGCCGAGGATCTGCAAGCCGTTGGCGATCACCTGACGGGTCGCCTGGCACAGCGCCAGACGCGCGGTGTGCAGATCGGTTGGCTGCTCGTCGCCCTGCGGCAACACGCGGCACGCGTCGTAGAACCGGTGGTAGTCACCGGCGAGGTCCTCGAGGTAGCGGCACACCCGGTGTGGTTCACGCAGGGATGCCGCGGTTTCGAGCACCCGCGGGAATTCGCCGATGGTGCGCAACAGCGTGCCCTCTTTGTCGTGGCTGAGCAGCTCGAGGTGGTTTGTGTCGGGAATCAGGCCGAGTTCGGCGGCGTTGCGGGCCAGCGCCGACAGCCGGGCGTGCGCGTATTGCACGTAATAGACTGGGTTTTCGTTCGACGCCGAGGACCACAGCGCGAGGTCGATGTCGATCGCGGTGTCCACCGACGAGCGGATCAGGCTGTAGCGCGCGGCGTCGACGCCGATCGCCTCGACCAGGTCGTCGAGCGTGATCACGGTGCCGGCCCGTTTGCTCATCCGGACCGGTTGACCGTCGCGGACCAGGTTGACCATCTGCCCGATGAGCACCTCGACGGTGGCCGGGTCGTCGCCGAACGCGGCGGCCGCGGCCTTGAGCCGGGCGATGTAACCGTGGTGGTCGGCACCGAGCATGTAGATGCACAAGTCGAAGCCGCGTTGCCGCTTGTCCAGGTAGTACGCGAGATCGCCCGCGATATAGGCGGGGTTGCCGTCGCTTTTGATCACGACGCGGTCCTTGTCGTCACCAAAAGCGCTGGTGCGCAACCAGGTTGCGCCGTCCTTCTCGAAGATGTTGCCGGTCTCCCGAAGCCTCGCGATGGCCTGGTCCACAAGGCCGCTGGTGTGCATCGACTCTTCGTGCGTGTAGACGTCGAAGTCGGTGCCGAACTCGTGCAACGACTCCTTGATGTGGGTGAACATCAAGTCGACACCGATTTCGCGGAAGGTCTCCCGCATCTCGGATTCGGGCAGGCCCAGCGCGTCGGGCGCCTTCTCTAGTACCTGCGCGGCGATGTCGGTGATGTAGCTGCCCGCGTAGCCGTCGGCCGGGATGGGCTGGTCCTTGGCGGCGGCGATCAGCGAGCTGACGAACCGGTCGATCTGGGCGCCGTGGTCGTTGAAATAGTATTCGCGCACCACGTCGGCGCCCTGGGTGGACAGCAACCGGCCCAGCGCGTCACCGACGGCGGCCCAGCGAGTACCGCCGATGTGGATCGGTCCGGTCGGGTTGGCCGAAACGAATTCCAGGTTGATCTTGTGTCCGGCCAGGTCGTCGGCGTTACCGAACCTTGTGCCGGCGTCGAGGACGGTGTTGACGATCGTGGCCTGCGCCGAGGCCTCCAGCCGCATATTGATAAAGCCCGGCCCGGCCACCTCAGCGCCCGCGATGCCGTCGGCTTGCCCCAATGCCTCGGCCAGCCATCCGGCCAGCTCACGCGGGTTGGCGCCGACTTTCTTCCCTAGCTGCAAGGCAAGGTTGCTGGCGTAATCACCGTGTTCGGGAATGCGCGGCCGCTCTACGGTGACGGTCTGCGGTAGCGCGGACACGTCGAGGCCGTGCTCGGCCAGCACCGCAGATGCGGTGCTTTTGAGCAGCTCAGCCAGGTCGGCGGGGGTCACGAGCGTACATCCTATGGTCTGAAGTGGTCCCGCCCCGAATCCATTGCGGTGGCCAAGCGGTCACCACGATGGGTTAGTCTATCGGGGCCCAATGGCGCACGATCCATGTCGGTGCGCCCCCGTAGCTCAGGGGATAGAGCGTCTGCCTCCGGAGCAGAAGGCCGCAGGTTCGAATCCTGCCGGGGGCACCAGTTCCACCGTAGGTCAGACTATGTTTTTGGGGCCACTGAGAGGGCCTGGTCCCTAGCGTTTGGCGTTAGCTGTCACATTTGTCATGCGTGACAATTTTGCTCGCCCTGGTCACCGGCTGTCACCGGGTGCCCCGACACGTTCTGATTACTTGCAGGTGGCTCCACTGCGAATGCCTGGCGTTCGTGGTGGAGGGTGACATGCGGGCCGAGCAGGCGTGACATCATGGCCGACATAAGCACCGTCACCATCCGCGACCACTTCACCGGACAGACCGTCACCTGCGAGCCGGGCGACATCGCGACCGCGCTTGCCGACTGGTACCCAGATCCACACGAGGATGTCCGCGACGCCATCGCCGACTTGCAGCACGCGGTGTGCTGCGGGGAGCCGACCGGTAGCTACGAGGCGTATCTCGCCGTCGGGCTGGTCGACGGGTAATCACACCAACGCATTCGGGAACGAGCCGACTGACGAACTCACATATCGGGAGTTTCTCCGGTCGCCTGGAAGATAACGCGACGCCCAATCTCGACGGCGTGGTCGGCGAAGCGTTCGTAAAACCGACCCAGCAGGGTGACATCCACGGCTGCTGCGACGCCATGCTTCCACTCCTTATCCATCAAGACGCTGAATAGCTGTTGGTGAAGTTGATCCATTGCATCGTCCTTCTTGCTGATCTGAGCGGCTTGCTTCGGATCACGCGATAGCACCACGTCCTTGGCACTGTTTCCGAGATCTATGGCAATCCGTCCCATCTCGGCGAAGTAGCCTTTGACCTCCTCGGGCAGGGCGGGGTTGGGATGGCGGCGGCGAGCGATTTTCGCGACGTGGAGTGCCAGAGCGCCCATCCGTTCAGCGTCTGCCACGTTCTGGAAAGAACCGAAGACGAGCCGCAGGTCGCCCGCGACAGGTGCTTGCAACGCGAGCAATTCAAAGGCAGCTTCCGCTGCGCGGGTTTGCATGCGGACAAGCTCGTCATGGTCACTGATAACTTGTTCGGCCACGGCCAGGTCCACTTGTAACAGCGCCTGCGTCGCACGGTCCATCGCCAAGCCAGCGAGGCCGCACATCTTGCTGAGCATGTCAGTCAGCGAGTCGAGTTGTTCATGGAACGCCGTGCGCATGGCATCACCCTAGAAGGGCGTGGACCGCGCGCAATAGCACAGGTGAACTCGTCATGAACACAATCTTTCCGGATACTTGAAGAAGTTGCCTTGGGCCGTCCAGGGGAACCAATGTTGATCGCAGCCCGATTCACGTTAGGGGGTAACCATGCCGCTGTCCGGTTTGCTAACGCGGATCGTGGCCTTCCTCCGAGCGGGCTACCCCGAAGGCGTTCCGACGAACGACTACATTCCCCTCTTGGCGCTACTGCGCCGCCGCCTGTCCGACGACGAGGTCTTAGCCGTCGCCACCGAGTTGATGTCCATCGGACACACTCCGGTCGAGGGAACTGACGTGCGGGTTGCGATCACCAAGCTGACCGACGACATGCCCTCGCCTGAAGACACCGACCGTGTGAAGCGGCGGCTCGTCGCGGCTGGCTGGCCGGTGACAGACCCTCTGGGCTTTTTGGAGTAGACGCTAATGTCAGCGACGAACAGGGGCGATGAACCATCGACGGGAAGCGCCGCTGTTGCCAAGGTCATTCGCCTTACCCGACCTTCTGAGCGCGTCCAGGCCCAACTCTTCGCCAAAATACTGCGCCGCGAGATCGCGACGATGAAGAAGAAATTGACCAACGCCGAAACAGCGTGGCAACGCCGTTGCGACTCCGAAGGCTACGTCGATCCTCCGCAGCGTCTGGCGGTGTTGCGGGAACGCATTGCCGAAGCGAGAAGAATGCTCAAGGCACTGAGCGCCCGATTCCCCCGCACCACCTAGGCGATGGACATCCATTTCCCCAACAGCTCGTCGATCATTGCCATGCAGAAACCTAAGTGCTGGTCACCGGGCAGGTGCGGGCCTACAGTTGTCCGCCGTGAGTCTTGGGATTCTCGGCTTCGCGCTGTCGGTCGTAGCTTTGCTGTGGAACCTCGCGCTGACCTGGCTGAAGTGGCCCCGCATCAGGGTTGAGATCTTCCCCATCCTCGGGGCCGCAGAGACCTACAGACTCATCATCGTCAACCTCGGCTCTGAAGCGATCACGCTTCGCAGCGTTGGGCTAGGTACCCGCACAAGCCCCCACGCTCTTGATTACGCTAGAGATCGCTTCGCGGGCAGGCCCTTGCCCGAGGGCGCTGACCTTCCGGCACGTATTGAAGGGCACGACCTCCGTGTGTGGACTTACAACGAGCAGCTGCTCACTGTGTTCCCAAGGGGAACAATGGTTGTCGGATACGCCGACCGGTACAAGGCGTTTGGCCGGGCACCTCGCGACACTCAAACGCTGCTCAAAACGGCTAGGTCAAAACCGCAGTTCAGAAATCACGGGGTCGAGCCGACGCCCCAACCCACCGCAAACGCCTAACTGGGAACGGGAATCACCAGAGTCCGGCCACACCCACGCTAACCTGATCCCACGCCCCGCCACACCGTGAAGTGCACTGCGCCAGAAGAGCAGGCAGGCTAACCCGGCATGCGGGATCTCGACGTCATTGACTCCAAGGCGGCTGCTGGCCGCTGTACGTCGCACAGCCGCCGAGCTGGGCGGGCCGCTTCCAATCCCGGCCCCGCCCCTGCCCGGTCAACTCCAGTGCGAGAACTGTCTCAGGGACAATGAGGCCATGACCCGGTTTAAGGAAGGATTCACCATGGCTGAGCAGAAGGAGCTGGCCGAGCTGCATGACATCGCTGCCAAGGAGCTAGTACAGCTCATCGAACTGGTCCTCCATGCCGGGCCTGACGACGATCACGCAAAGCTAGTGGCTGCCAGGCGGTATGTCTCGGCGATCTCCAACTACACCCTGACCCGCACCGAGCACGACGATGCGTCCCGCCACGATCCCCAGGGGCTGCTATGAGCGCAGACCACGAACCCGAGGTGTTCGCCATGACGCCGCCGCGCGTCACATCGCCGCTGCGAGGTGTAGCGTGAGCGATGCTGAGGATTCAGCCAGTCCGGAATGAAGGCCAGCCGCCCGCCGCCGCCGCCCTCACCGAGCAGTCGCTCGAAGCCGAACAACTCCCCTGATAACCGCATGCATGCCGGGGACATCATGAACGCTCCGCCAATAATCAGCACCGCTCCTCTAGAACGCGCCCGTCATCTGATTGTGCTGGCCGACCGTGAGCGGATCGCGCATGAACTGAACGACCATGTGATTCAGCGGATCTACGCCGTCGGTTTGGATCTGCAAGGCACCATCGCCCAGTCCCGATCGAGCGAGATCACCGCTCGGCTGAACCGATCGGTCACCGACCTGCAGACCGTGATCGAGGACATCGTCACTACCGTCTTCGAATTGCACATCACCGGCACACAGCAGATCGGCTCACCGCTTCATCCACCACAATAGAACGCACTCTTCGAGAGCAACGGTGGCCGGATTCCCGCGCCATGATCCTTGCCGACGCGGGGATGACAACAGCCGTTTCAGTCTCAGCACAGGGCTCAAGGGCTCTCTTGATACGAGTGCGTTCATCCAGCAGCGCATCCGCCACGGCTATCGACGGCAGCGGACCGCCCCGCTCCCGAGCCGCACGGCGGAAGAACCGCCACCAATCGCAACTCCGAGTCGATGGTCTCAATGTCAAGCATTCCGCCGAAGCTAAGTAGGCCGGGTGTGGCGCGCAAGTCACCCGTCAGCGGCGTCTGCGGCGGCGATCAACGCCCTGCCCAGCTTCCGCGCTTCGGTCGGCGTGACGACCGGGGTATCGGGGCCGTCAATGATGATCTTGCACTCAGCGTGCCCATCCGCGTACTGCCGCCCGATGACGGACACCACGACATCGCCGATATCGGCGCGTCGTCCGTGGTTGGTGATGTGCTTGATTCTCCACTCCGGGCCGTCGAACACCCTGAAGGCTGCCCCGATGTTGTCCCATTCGTCGACGCAGGTTGCCTCGCTGGGTGCTGCAAGGTCGGGTTTCATGGCTAGATCGTTTCCGCGATCCCGCGCGCGGGCTGTGGTCATGGTTGGTTCTCCTTGGGTTCTCGTGGGCAACCTGGCGTGTGGTGTAGTCAACTGACTACACCACACGACACGTGGTGTAGTCAACTGACTACGTCAGAAGACACGTCCGTTGCGCATCGTGATTGTGGTCACGCCACGACAGCACAAGATTCGACGAGGGAGCGTGGCTCCAATTGAAATAGGAGTCACCATGAACACACCTCACGCCCCCGCCACCAGCACCGATGACCCGCGACACGAGGCGTTCCGATACCTGGACTGCTGCACTCAATTAATCGGCCTAGCGCGCCGGGAAGCTGGCGTGGCTGCCGAGGGTCTGACCGGTACCCAGCTGGCCCGCTGCCGGGAGCTGGTGGACCAACTGGCCGCGGTTGAGGCCTTCGCCGAAAGGCTGACGACAGTTGTTGCCGGTGACCGACGTGCTGACCTGAGTCGCATGACTCAACACAAAGACACCCGGCCAGTTGTGCCGGGTGTTCTTTTTAATGCGGATTGGTCCGTTGCCTGGTCGCGCTGGCCAGGTGCACAATTGTGCTAACGCCGCTGACTCCGACCAAGACTCCGATTCGGTAGCTGCATCATTCGGGTTGGACTGATTGGCCGAGACGTCGACTCATCACGGCTCGCGTAAGTAACCCGTGGACCAGATTGAAGGATGGACGCCGCAAGGCGAGGCCGACGCGATCACTAAAGCGGTCGCTGAGATCATCGAGCACCGCGCCGTCATCGAACAGGCGAAGGGCGTCTTGATGGCGGTCTACAGCATCGATGCGCAAGCCGCGTTTGATCTGCTCAAGTGGGGCTCCCAGCACACCAACACCAAGCTGCGAGTCATGGCAGAACAACTCACGACAGGCTTCCGGTCACTGCAGTGAGGCCAACCCAATGGGGCTACGCCCAAAGGAGGCGGGCTGAGTCGCCCGACTCACCTGACACAAAGACACCCGGCGCTCTGGCCGGGTGCTCCCGTGGCGGTGGAATTGACCGCGCACAACGGTGTGTGACAGCCCGGTCTTGCCCGCATGTATCTGCTTGGGGGTGAGCACTTCACGGCGATGGTGCCGCGTGCTCACGAGCGAGCCGAGCGGATCAATGAATGGCTTTGGACTTCCCATCAGAGGCCCAGACCTTTATATACCAAGTGCAATTCGGCCACCGTTCCGCGGCATGACGGCTTCACGGGCTGGGCGGCCGGGTGTTTTCAGTGCTGCGCCCGTCGCCCTGGTCGTAGCCCAGTGGCAGCCGTAATACTCTTTCCGGCAACATGTTTCACGTTGCAGCGCACGAATCATGCCAGGGCTCGGTTGGCGACAGTGCGCGCACCCTAGTGAACGGTGACATCGACATCAAAGTGCCGAGAGACGACACACGTGTTCGCGTTGTTTTGCTCCAACAACGCGACGTGCACTGTTCCCGGGCCCATCGCTTTATACCTGCCCGTATAGGTGCCACCGGCGGTGCTTCCCGAGGCCGTTCGATCAGGTTGATAGCGCTGGCCTAGATCTCGCAGGATCGCCCAGTCGTGGTTCCCCAAGTCGTGCCATTGGCAGCCTGTCGTTGCGTAGTCGTCTGCTAAGACAATGTCGAAGACATCACCGCTTTTGAGCTGGATGTGGTGGTTGTTGTCGTAATCGGTGGCTGTCACGTCCGGCTCCGGCGAGCAGCCCGCCATTATCGAACGACCGGACCGGCATGGCGTCATTCACTCCGGCTTGGCGCTGTCAACCTGATCCTCGCTGTACTCGATCACGGGGAGCGAGTCGCCGTAGACGTCGAGGGTGTGGATGAAGCGATGCAGTCCCATCACCCCGGCGCAGGTGAACCCGAGCTCGACGATCTGTGCGGCACTGAAGTGCTCCCCCAAGCGCTTGTAGAACTCGTCGTCCATCGCGTGGTGGTCAGCGGAGAGCAGGTCGATGAACTCGACGGCCATCTGCTCCTGTGGCGTCAGCGCGCCGTGGCCCGGCGCGAGCAGGCAGGCAACATCCTCGTCGGTGATCGAGTCATGCTTGCGCGACTGGCTACAGGGTTCGCATTCGCCGAGTTGGGCGCTGCGGATGCGCAACAACTCGAGGATCCGGCCGCCGAGCAGAGTGCCGGCACCAAGGTGGGTCCTGGCCATGTTGACCTGGTCGAGCTGTGCGCTGCGATAGGCAAAGATCTGCAAGGGCACCGGAGTCGCGTAGAGCCCGGCGGCAACGCCCGCCTCCACGATTTCGCGGGAGTGTGAGCTGAGCTCCTCCATCGGAATTGGGGCGATGCGTGGCATCGAATCAGGCTAACTTTCTTTAGCGTCACCGAAAAGAACCGGACTTGGAGAACTCGATGTCCAGACTTGCCGGAAAGGTCGCGATCGTTACCGGAGGTGCCGGCGGAATCGGCGCGGCAACGGCCCGCGAATTGGCACGTGAAGGCGCCGCCGTCGCGGTCGTCGATATCGACGAGGCGAAGGCCACCGAGGTCGCCGACGAGATTCGGTCAACGTCGGCCCGGGCAATCGCGCTCGGCGGCGACCTCGCGGAGGAGGACGCGGCGCGGCATGTCGTGCAATCCACGGTGGCGGAGTTCGGCAGAATCGATGTCCTGCACAACAATGCGGCGCTGACCACCAGTAGCTTCCTGTCGCGGGATACCACCGTCAGCGAGATGTCGCTGGACGTGTGGCAGCGGTCTTTGGAAGTCAATCTCGGAAGTCAGCTGTTGATGTGCAAGTACGCGGTTCCCGAAATGCGAAACAACGGCGGCGGTTCGATCGTCAACATGTCGTCGGGGGCGGCGCTATCCGGTGACCGGACCCGCCTGGCCTACGGGGTGTCGAAGTCCGGGGTGCACGCCCTGACGATGTACGTCGCGACCAGTGAGGGAAAGGGCGGCGTGCGGGCGAACACCATCGTGCCCGGATTGATCCTGACCGACGCCGTACGCGCGCATCTATCCGAGGACATCATCGGTCGCCTCGGCCGCGCCACTTTGACGCCGTATCTGGGACAACCACAAGACGTCGCCGACCTCGTCGTTTTCCTGGCTTCGGAGCAGTCCCGCTACATCACCGGACAAATGATTTCGATCGACGGCGGAATGTCCGCACACGTCATGCTGGACACCGGCGATTAGAAGCGCTCGCGGGCAGATGGTGTCGACCCGCTGCGCCCGGCGCTTGCGCCGCGCTTGCGATCGCCACTAGCTCGGCCCGAGCACGTACGCGGCGGTTTCCGGATGGTGGTACCAGCCGCTGGCGGCCTGAGTGCCGCCGTCCACGTGGATCGTTTGACCGGTGATGTAGCTGGACATGTCGGACGCGAGAAACACTGCGGCGCCTGCCATCTCGTCGACGTGACCCGCGCGGCCCATCGGGACCGTGCGGCCGAATCGTTGCTCGGAACCCGGCGGGGCTATTTGCATGATCCCTTCGGTCAGGGTGATATCGGGCGCCAGCGCGTTGACCCGAATGCCGTGCGGGGCGAGTTCGAGTGCCGCGGTCTTGGTGTAGTTGATGACGCCGGCCTTGGCCGCTGCGTAGGTCGCGTAACCCGGTGCGGCGCGGACGCCTTCGATCGAGGTGACGCTGATGATGCTGCCCGGCAATTTCTGCTCGACGAGGACGCGGGCCACGCGCTGCGTGCACAGGTAGATGTGGCGCAGGTTCGACTTGTATAACGCGTCCCAGCCGTTCTCGCTGGTGTCGAGGATCCCCGACCAGAACACGCCGCCCGCGTTGTTGACCAAGATCGTCACCGGCCCGAGTTCGGCGGAAGTCTGCGCCAGCGCGGCGTCCACCGCAGCGCTGTCGCGGACGTCGACGGTGATGCCCAGCGCACCGATCTCCGCGGCGGCGGACGCGCACGAGTCGGGGTTGCGTTCCCAGATCGCCACCTGCGCGCCGAACGCCTTGAAACCCGCCGCGATGCCGCGGCCGATGCCTGCGCCGCCGCCGGTGACAACCGCGACGCGGTCGGTGAGGAGGACGCTTGAGGGATCGAGTGCCATGAAACTGAATATAGAACAATCCCATGTCAAGGTTTACAGTCTTAACTAAATATGTTCGATATGTAACGCAGTACCCAATAGGCGACGCCAGGGGGAGAACACATGCCCAGCACGATCTTCGTCACCGGCGCGACCGGGCAGACCGGCGGCAACGTCTGCGAGCAGTTGATCCAGCGGGGCGATCAGGTTCGGGCCCTGGTCCGCAATCCGGACGAAGCCTCCGCGCTGTCCGATATCGGTGTTGACCTGGTCAAGGGCGACATCCGCGACGCCGACGACGTGCTGCGCGCGGCCAAGGGCGCCGAGGCGGCTATCCACTGTGCGGCGCTGCTGGGCGGCGCGAGTCAGGACCTCGAAGACTTCAAGGCCGTCAACATGGTCGGCACCACCAACGTCCTGGATGCTGGGAAAGCCCAAGGCATGCGTCGGGTGGTGGCCCTGAGCACCGCCACCTTCCTCGATCTGAGCACCGGCGTCGACTTCGAAGAGGCGCCCGTTCTGGACAACCCGCCACGCGACCCCTACACCGTCACTAAGCTGGCCGCCTTTCAAGAAGCACACCGGCGCGCTGCCGCGGGCGACGACGTGCTGACCTGTCACCCCGGCGCGATCTTCGGTCCTGCCCCGGTCGTCGAACGCGCCTTGCACCGCACCAGCTTCAACCGGGTGCTGCTGGCGGGTATGCGCGGAAAGATCAAGCGCTATCTCGCTTTTCCCGTGACGTGGGTGGCGGGCAAGGACGTCGCGACTGGCTCGATCGCCGCGCTGGACCGCGGGGTGGCCGGTGAGCGCTACCTGTTGGTCGGCCAGCCGCACGAAAGCTTCAGCACGGCCGGCGGTATCAACCGTGCGTGCGAGATCGCCGGAATCGACCATCGTGTCGAGGATCTCGATTACTGCACGGATCCCGAGGCATTGACCGCCGAATTCGGGCCCACCTTGATGGCCATCGCGAAAGCCGCGGCCAAGAGCGAGCGCAAGCTCAGAACCAACGACAACCTGACCACCCGGCGCCTCGGCTACGAGCCCATGTCCTTTGACGACGGGCTGCGGCTGCTGATCTCGTGGGTGCGCGAACTCGGCAAACTGTAGGGGCTGTCGTCGTGTCGATCGCCGAATCACGGGGATCCGGTTCGGACCACGGGGATCTGGCCGATCGGATCCTCGACGCGGCCCAGCGGCTCGTGTTCCGGACGGGTGCGCGCAGGATGTCGCTCTCCGACGTTGCGACCCTGTCCGGGGTGTCAAGGCCCACCATTTACCGCTACTTCACGTCCAAGGAAGAACTCATCGATGCGTTGGGCAAGCGCGAGCGCCGTCGTCTTGATGAGGCGATGGACGAAGCGACGGCTGGGGTCGTCGGGGTCGCACGGCTGGAAGCCGCGGTCGACGTCATCGCGACTTTCGTCGAGGCTCAGCCGCCCGGTCGGCTGCTCGACCTCGAGCCGGCATTTGCGCACGAACAGATGGCACAAGCGTTGCCCGTGCTGACTGAAGGGTTGACGGCGGTCCTGCGGAGCTGCGCCCGCGAGGACGCCTTCGCCGCCGCGGTGGACCCCCGCGACCTTGCTGGCGCGATCGCACGAACCGCGTTGAGCCACTACATTTTTCCCGACACGGACCGCGCCGCGGTGCGCCGCCAGATCCGGGCCGCCGCCGGGCTTGCTGCCCGCTAGCCGGATTGGATCGCAGCGCGCTGCGCCCGACGTCAAGAATCTTTTGAGAAACCATAAAGGCCCGGTGTCGATTCTGGTGTCAGCGCGGAGACGCGTCGACCACACCAACCCAGATCAGCACAAGGAGACCCCGATGTTCGCTCGCCGTTTCACCGTTGTCGCGGCCCGCAGCACCCTGACCGCAGCCGCTCTCGGCCTGGCCGCGCTCGGCTTGGCCGGCACCGCAGGCGCAAGCTCGGTCGATGACACGTTCCTCGCCCAGCTGCAGGCGGACGGAATCCAGCCGCCGACCGCGGCCCGGGCCATCAGCGACGCACACGCCGTCTGCAAGGCCCTCGACGCGGGTCACTCACCCCAGGAGGTCATCGGCGCGGTGGCCCAGGCGACCGGCCTGAGCACCAAGAGCGCCAAGACCTTCTCCGTCGACGCCGCGTCGGCCTACTGCCCGCAGTACGTCACCTCGACTTAACAGCGAAACCATGATGCGGGGATCCGGCCGGGCCCCCGCATTGTCACAACTGAAACTTGGTGGCGCCGAAGGGCTCCGACGTACCCAGCGCGACCACCGTCGACGGCTCCACCCGATAGACAAACCACCGTATCCGTCGAGATTGCGAGGCGTGATCGTCATATCGGTGTTGACCGGCGCCGGTCCCGAAATTCATCGCCCGCACAGCAGGAACAGGCCGTAGGCGGCGATCGACTGCGCGTCGGCCAGCACCCCCGAGCGAATCATCTCCTCGACGTCTTCGCGTGCGAACCACTCGCTGCGCATGTCCTGTTCCTCGTGTTCGCGCTCCGAATCTCCCTCGGAGATCCCGGTGGCCAAGAACACCCACCCACGCTGGCTGGTCATCCCGGCGGCCACATCGAGCAGCCCGAGCGCCTCGAACGACGTCGCGCGCAATCCGGTTTCCTCGCGCAACTCACGCGCGGCCAGCTCGGCGGGTTCGAGGTCGGCCAGACCTGGGGCGGTGCCCTGCGGAAACTCCCATCGCCGCGCGCCGAGGGGATACCGGAACTGCTCGACCAACCGAAAACGCCGCCCGTCGTACGGCATCACCAGCGCGTAGGTCGGCTTGTCCACCACGGAGTAGATGCCGTGGCTGCCGTCTGGGCGGCGAATGTCGTCTTCTCGCAGCACCAACCACGGATTCCGATAGATCTCGCGGGATGCGACGCGTTCGATGAAAGGCACGCAGCCAGTATCACGACCGTCGCCGCGGCTCACCTCGCAGGGCTCGCTAGGGCTTTTGTTCAGCGGCCTGTTTAATGCGCCGCAGTGTCTCCTCGATCCCCCGGTTGACTTGACGTCCACGTGGCACAAGCGCTTCGGCGAGTCTGTTGGGCACTGAGCACCACAGGAACTGAAAGGACTCGGTGAGTAACGTTCCGGACGACGACGGTTCCATCGTGTAACACCACCGGGTTTCTTCACGACTAGCGCGGTCGTTGACCGTCGCGAAGCTGAATACGCGGCCTCGGTCAGCGGTATCGACCACCGCCGTTCTTTCCCAGCGCAAAAGGCCCAGCCGGTTGTACCCCCGAAACCGGACACCCGGGGCCGCAGCGGTTGCCCCGTCCAGCCATTCGCACCGGTAACATTCCGGGCTCCACTCCCCGGTCCGGGTGACGTCAGCGATGAGGTCGTACACGAGATCGGGCGGTGCAGCGATATCGATACTGCCGTGGCCGCGCCGCGCTGTCGGCATGGCCCGAGTATGTCATCTCGGTCAACGCGTCCCACATGGTCCCGATCAGGACATTGATCCAGTCCAGCCACCACTCCGGCGGCTCACTGTCCACCGAAATCTCCCTGTCCGCTGTCGGCTCACGGGTGTACTGGGAGAAAAGACACAGGAAGCGCAACTCCCCCGGATTTCCGCCGGCGCGCGCCGGGCGCCGCGGGAAATCTACGTTACGTGCGCCGTCTATCGCAGCAATTCACGACTTTCGGGCGCCGGGTGTTTCGGTGGTATCAATCGGCTGGGTATCTGATAGTCATAGAAACGAGTGGAACGGCCGAGACCATGACAACAGCGACATCAATTGCTGCGAAATGGACGTGACCATGCACCAGCACATCATCGTCAGCGGTGACGACTCGCTGGCAACGACGATAATCGCGGAGCTCAACAGCGCCGGCGCGAGCATCGTCGTGATCGCGACCGCCGCCGAGCTCGCCGATGCCGAGGTCAACCGCGCGCTTGCCGTCATCTGTGTCGGCGACGACGATGCGATCAATCTCGAAATCGCCCTGCTGGCAAGGAAAGCCAATCCGAGCGTGCGGGTGGTCGCGCGGCTGGCCAATGACGTGCTGCGCGGGGCGGTGGCCGCCGACAACGGACCCGGCGCCATCCTCGACGTCGCCGACCTTGCGGCGCCGTCTGTCGTGGAGGCATGTTTGGCGCACTCCGCGCACCCGCTGGAGGCGGCCGGTATCGAGTTCGTCGTCTCCGGCACCGAGGCACCGCGCGCGGCGACGCTGCGCGAGATCTACGGCGACCTGGCGCCGGTGGCGGTGATTCGCGGCGAGAAATCCCCCGAACCGGGCCTCGTGATGGCATGTCCGGGCCGGGATCTGCGGGTGTACCCCGGTGATTGGGCGGCGCTCATCGGTACCGCCGATGAATTGGCCGCCCGCGGCATCAAGATCCCGCGCCGAACCGGAACGCGCACACACCGGCCGTGGGTGCGGCGAGTGCTCGACACCGTGTTCACCCTGCGCAGCGACGTCAACCCGATGTTCGTGCGCGCGATAGCCGCCGCGCTGCTCCTGCTGGTCGGTTCGACGATCTTGTTGCGCTTCGCCTACCAGCGCCCCCCGGGAATGACGTGGATCGACGCGTTGTACTTCACCACCGAAACCGTCGCGACCGTGGGCTACGGCGACTTCAGCTTCGTCCATCAGCAAACCTGGCTGCGACTGTTCGCCATCATGCTGATGTTCGCCGGCGTGCTCGTCACCGCGGTCCTCGTCGCGTTCGTCGCCGATCTGCTGCTGTCACGCCGCTTCGCCTATTCCGCCGGACGCCGGCGGGCGCGCCATCTGCGCCACCACGTGATCGTCGTGGGCCTGGGCTCGTTCGGCATCCGCGTGGTCAGTGACCTGACCGCCGCCGGACACGACGTCGCGGTGATCGAACGCGACCCGAACAACCGTTTCCTGTCGACGGCGGACGACCTCGACGTGCCGGTGATCTTCGGCGACGCGACGCTGCGCCGGACGCTGCAAGCGGCCCGCGTCGACCAGGCCCGTGCGGTGGCCGTGCTCACCCAGGACGACATGGTCAACATCGAGACCGGGATCGTGCTGCGCGAGATGTTGGGGCCGCGGGTGATGCCCGAAGTCGTCCGGCCCCACGTTCCGCTGGTGCTACGCGTCTACGACCGTGCGCTGGGGGCCGCGGTGGCGCAGCGGTTCGGGTTCGAAAACGTGCGGTCGACCGTCGAGCTGGCCGCACCCTGGTTCATCGGCGCCGCGATGGGCCTACAGGTGCTGAGCACTTTTTCGGTGGAGCAGCGCTCCTTCATGGTCGGCGGAATGCATGTGGCCGCCGGCAGCGAGCTCGACGGGCTGCAGATGTTCGAGCTGTCCACGCAAACCCGCGTCATCGCGATCACCCGGCAGGATGCGCCCGTCAAGCTGCACCCGCGCCGCGACGCCCGGCTGCGCGGCGGCGACACCGTCTACGTCGTCGGGCCGTATCGCGAGCTGCTGGCCACGCTGCGCAAGGGACAGCCACCCCAGCAGACCGACGCCGGTGACGAACGCAGGGGGGCCTAAAGGGGCCTAAAACCCGCCGACCACATCGGCCGCGCGCCGCAGCTGGTCGAGGTCTGAACTGGTTGGGATGAGCTGAATTTCGTCGGTGCCGATCTCTTCGAATTTCCGCAGCACCGCCACCAACTCGTCTTCGCTGCCGGCCCAGCCGGTCGTCGGCGCCATCGCGTCGACGTACTCGGCCGGTATCCAGTTCATGTAGCGCCGCAGATGACGATGCATCTGGGCGCGGGCCTGTTGGTGCGACCCGAACGCGAACCAGAACGACGTCGCCAAGTGGGGTCTGGGCTTGCCGGCCCCCGCCCACGCCGCCCGCGCCACGTCGAACAACTCGTTCTGCTTGACGACGTCGAGGTCCAGCGCGGCGCCCGCCACTCCGTCGGCCCAGGCCGCGGCGCTGCGGATGGTCTTGGGCCCGATGCTGCCGATCAACAGCGGCGGCCCACCGGCCTGCACCGGCGCCGGCCCGACCGGCAGCACCGAATCGGTGAGCTTTTCACCGGCCCACACCCGCTTCATCACCGCCACGCGTTCGGCCATGCCGCGCATCGTCTGGGTGCTCGGGTCGGCGCCGACGGCGTGGTAGTCCTCGTGCCGCCCGCCCACACCGATGCCCACGGTCAACCGCCCGCCACAGAGCATGTCGCCGGTCGCGAGCGCCTTGGCCAGCATCGTCGGGTCGTGCAGCTGCGGCACGATCACCGTGGTCACCAGCCGCACCCGATCGGTCCAGGCGGACAGCGCACCGAGCAGCGTCAGGCTGTCCGGGTTGTCGAAGGCGATGCGCTCGCCCCAGCACAGCGACGAGAACGGTCCCTTGTCGATCGCGCGCGCCCAATCCCGCAGCACCGTCGCGTCCAGATCCGGTTCCATCACCGGCATGGTCATTGCCACCTGCACGACGGCGATTCTGGCACGCGGGCGACTCGCTTTGGGCGGAGTGGCAGCATGGACTGGGTGAGCATCCTCAGCTCGTCCATCGCGCACGTCCGCCTCACCGTCACCGACATCGAGCGATCACGGCAGTTCTACGAGAGCGTCTTCGGTTGGCCGGTGCTGATCGAGGTCCCCGAGAATGCCGACGAGAAGACCCGCGACCAGTTGGGCTTCCTCTACGGCGGAGTCATCTACGACCTCGGGGGCACCCTGCTCGGGCTGCGCCCGGTGGCCACCGACCGCTTCGACGAGAATCGCGCCGGCTTGGACCACATGGCGTTCCGGCTGGCCAGCAGGGACGAATTGGATGCCGCCGTCGCGCATCTCGACGAGGTCGGAGTCGCGCACGAACCGATCAAAGACATTGGGCCGTCATACATTCTGGAGTTCCGCGACCCCGACAACATCGCCCTGGAAGTCACGGCGCCGAAGTCAGCGGCGCTGCTCTTGTCCGGAGTCAGAGTGGTTGACTGAAAAGAATTATGACCATCAGTTTCAACCACACCATTGTCGCGGCACGCGACAAACAGGAATCCGCGCAGTTTCTCGCCGAACTCTTCGACCTGCCGAGCCCGAAGCCATTCGGGCACTTTATGGTTGTCGCACTCGACCACGGCGCCAGTCTCGACTATGCCGACGTCCCCGAAGGCGAAGAGATCAGGCGGCAGCACTACGCATTCCTGGTCTCCGAGGACGAGTTCGACGCGATCT
This sequence comes from uncultured Actinomycetota bacterium, assembly GCA_963708995.1. GTDB lineage: Bacteria > Actinomycetota > Actinomycetes > Mycobacteriales > Mycobacteriaceae > Mycobacterium. The sequence continues at coordinate 1,291 of CAVPUR010000015.1, read as the reverse complement.
ACGGCAAGATCCAATCGCGCGGCTTGCCGCACTGGGCGGACCCGGGTGCCAAACGGCCCGGGGAGATCAACCGCCGCGACGGCGGCCGCGGCGTGTACTTCCCTGATCCCTCAGGGCACGGCATGGAGATCCTCACTCGGCCCTACGGCTCGGGCTCGGGCGGTTAGTCCTAAAACTAGTCCCAAAACTAGTCGCCGCCGCGCGGTGAGTGGTGTCGCACACTCTCCTGATCCTGATAGTCACCGGCGAGCTGCGCGACGTGCTTGGGCAGGGCACCGGTGGCGACGTCAGCCAGCATCGTTTCTTCCAGCACCGACCGCATGCTGGCGCGCAGCGCCCGCCATACGTCGCTCAGGGCCGTGGTGGGTCCGGAATAAGGCAAGTCGCCGAGCCCGATGTCGCGGACGCTGGCCAGCGGGCCGTCGATACAGCGCAGCACGTCGGCGATGCTGATCTCGGTCGCCGGACGCGCCAGTTCATAGCCACCCTCGCGGCCGCGATGGCTTCGCACCAGGCGATCGGTGCGCAGGTTGGTGAGGATGTCGACGAGAAACTGTGGCGGGATGCCCTGAGCCTGCGCCAAGTCGTCGGTCTTGACCAACGTGCCACTGGGAGCCGTGGCGAGCTGGACCATCGCCCGCACCGCGTACTCCGCCTTGGCCGACATCCGCATGCTGCGCATTCTGCCACCCAGCCGGTTGTTCGGCCGGGACGCGGGCTTGCGCTCAGGGTCGCGACTGCACCAGGTCGATGATGAGCTGCGCTTGCTCGTCGATGGTGCGGTCCGGGGTGAGTCGCAGGTCCGGATTCTTCGGCCGCTGATAAGGGCTGTCGATGCCGGTGAAGTGCGTGATTTCGCCTGCGCGCGCTTTGGCGTACAGCCCCTTGGGATCGCGCTTCTCGCACTCGGTGAGCGGGGTGTCGCAGAACACCTCGACGAAGTCAAATCCCGCTTCCGCGTGGACTTTACGAGCCAGGGCGCGATGCTCCTCCAGCGGACTGATCGCGGGCACCAGCACGATTTGGCCGGAGTCGGCGAGCAGCGTCGCGACATGCGCCAGCCGGCGCAGGTTCTCGGCCCGGTCGGCCATGGAAAAGCCTAGGTCCGCGTTGAGACCGTGCCGGAGGTTGTCGCCGTCGAGAACGTAAGCGGGCACCCCTTTTTCGAGTAGCTTCCGCTCGACCAGCATGGCCACCGATGACTTGCCGGCACCCGACAGGCCGGTGAGCCACACGGTCGTGCCCCGGGCGGCCCGGTCTTCGGCGGTCACCAGTGATTGGTGTCGCACGG
>CAVPUR010000014.1:0-276427 GCA_963708995.1 uncultured Actinomycetota bacterium | reverse complement strand
AGCTACCGGCGAGAAATCGCAGGTAAAGCGCTATTTTTGTGTTTGCTGCGAACCCTCGAGAGCACCTCGTGGCCACATTTTGGCCACACTTTCACGTGAATACCGGCTATCTAGAGTGACCGCGACCGCGTCCAGATCGTCGTCGAACAGATCCGCATAGGTGTCGAGGGTGACCTTTGCCGACGTGTGCCCAAGCATCCGCTGCAATGCCAGGACGTTCACTCCGGCTGACACAGCTAGCGACGCACAGGTGTGCCGCAGATCGTGGGGCGTGATCTTCTGGACCTTGGCTTTAGTGACCGCTGCGGCGAACCACCCGGCCGACGACTTGGGCCGGGGGAGGTACCAGCCGTCCGGTCCCGGGAACACCAGGTCGTCCGGAGCCTTGCCCTGACATTGCACCGACAGCTCATCGAGCACGAACGCCGGTACTGGCACCGAACGCGCCTTGCGGCCCTTGGTCGGCCCCACAGCGTGGTTCACGCCGAGCTGTACCGCGTTTTCCGAAACCGCGAGTCGACGCCGGAGAAACTCAACATCACGCACACGTAGAGCGACCGCTTCGCCCCACCGCACGCCGCAGTAGGCCAGCACCAACACGAGCGCCCGGTGCTGACCGGACTCGTTGGCCAGCCGATGCACGTCATCGGCGGACAGGTACACGTGACGGCGGGTTGTCTTGTGTGGCAGGTTTTCCACGCCCTTGGCCGGATTGACGGCCAGCCGCTTGGCTTTCACTGCATCGGCCAGGATGCCCGACAACACACCGTGCGCCCGCAGCACAGTGGTGGCGCCAGCACCCTGGGCGCGCATGCTTCCGATCCACATCTCGATGCTGAGCAGGTCAACGTCGGCAACTGCGACCCTTCCCCAACGCGGGGAAACGTGTACCCGCCAGGCCGATTCCAACATCCGGTAATGCGATGGCGCGCAAGCCTGCTTCTTGCGTGCGAGCCAGTGAGAAGCCAACTCGCTGACTGTGATTCGGCCCAGCTTGGGCGCTACATATTCGCCCTTGGCTTTCGATACCTCGATGGTTGCAGCGAAAAGCTCGGCGTCTCGCTTGGTTCGGAATCCTCGCTTCTGCGACTGGTTACGGTCGGGCGTTCGGTAACGAACCCTGTAAAGCGTTGCGCCACTCAATGTTCGGTAGCGTTCTATGGTTGCCATTGACCGGCGTCCCGTCTACGTCGTCGTCGAGCTTGGGTAATGATTCACTAAGGATTCTGCGGCCGACTCGCGGTCTCGTTTGTTTGCGTAATGCCAGCCAGTCTTTCATGCCCATGCTCCGCCACATGGAGATATATAGCTTTGTTCTAACGTTGGTCAGCGATCTGACGACCGCTTGGCGTTCAAGCCATGTGAGTTTGATGGTCATTTCGTGTATTTGATGGCCTAAGGCGCGGACCAACTCGAACGCCTGAGCGGCATCGTGTGCGTCCATGAAGAAGGGTTGCACCGCTGGCCTTATCCCGAAACGTCAGTTAGGACACTGTGGGCTCAGCCCAGACTGAACCGACAGTCGGTCCGTCCCGAGGAGGGCACGAGCGCGACCCGAATCGACTATTCGCCAGGAGGATGTGGTCCTCTTAGTCGCCAGGTAATAGCTCGGTTAGGTCGACGACCGCGTTCAGTCGTGTTAGCCGCCGTTGGTGTTTTCGAAATGGGCGCGCAACTTGTCTGCCACTTCGGATCTGACCGCGGCGGCCTCACTGAGGCTATTGGCGTAGTTGCGCCACTCTTGGGCGTTTCCGTGGAGGCCATGCGCTTCGAATTTGAGTGCTATCGCACGGCACCGTCGGACTAGCTCTTCAGAGTGAGCCACTTCGAGAGCGTGGTGGTCGTGCAGGATCTCGGTGATGTGAGACTGGAGCTGCTCGATGGAGAGGTTTTCTGGAAATGGCGAGTAATCGAACTCGTCTGGCCAGCTATGCATTTCGCCTTTCTCTCGCCGATCTGGCTCGTAACGTCAAAATACTACTGAGTCAGCCGCGAGCAAGGGCACCAACGCCAGACGTCAAACCGAGGTAGCGCCGCTGCAACCGGTCGATGTGATACTGCGCCTCTTGCATGTCTTTGCGCAGCGCGGCTTCGTCCCTCCTTATTTCACTTGCTCGACCGTTGCTAGCGATGACGTCCCGGCTTTCCAACCAGGCCAAGTGAACAGTCATCTTGCGCAGATGATCACGCAATGCGCGAATAAGTTCGACAGCTTGGGCCCGGCTGCAGTCGTCCACGACCAGATAGTCGCATTTAGCTTCGACTTACGCCAACGTTTGCCCACCCGCCGCAGACCGACCCGCGGGCGTGACCGTCACTACCGACTGGGACACAACGAACGAACAGACGGGAAACATCCTCCGTGACGGGCAGTGGATCGAGGACAATGCGCAGGGACTACAACCTGTAGGCCAAATGACAGGGGACGGTCGGGCCCACCCCCCCTCGGCCCGGCCGTCCCCCCTTGCGGTAACGGAACGCTGGGCAGGACACGCTTAGTCGCCGTCGCCCGTACCGGTGCCCGAAGCCGTCGGGGTAGGCCAGCATCGCGCTGGACGTGAGTTGCAGCGTCATGTTGCGAATCGCTAGCAGTAGCCCGGCGCTCGGGAGTCGATGACCTTCAAGGTCACGCATGTTGGGGGACATAGGTCACTGATCGACTCAGCGCACACGTCCTCCGACCTCCCGGCGAAAATAGAGATAGTGGGTGACCGTGCTTGATGGACCGCAGTATGCAGTGACCAGCTCCCACCCTTGGGCGATCCATTCCTCGAGGGTTGAGTTAATCTTCTCGGTCTCAACCCACGTGCATTTGTGCTCGTGTCCGTGTGTCATGAGCCCGGACACTAGGCGAAGATCCTTAACGCAAAAGACTGGCCGCCATAATTGCTTCTGACGGACGACGGCCGTTCTCGTGGGGGTGGTGTCATTACTTCGGGGGCGCCCTGGTCGACCCGGCAGCGCTGTCGAAGCCCATGTACTTCAGGGTCGGTCGCCGCGTGTACTACCGCAGGGCCGTGCTGAACAACGAAGCGTCCCCTGCCGGTCGATCACAGCCCATTGCCATGAAGGTCGTCGACGACTGTTCCCGAAATCAAGATGCCCGCGAAAATTTTGTCCGTGCCTCAGGTAGGAATGCCCGCGAAACGGGCCGGTTCAGCTGGCCTTGATCCGGATGCCTTTGCGGATGTCGGGTAGGGCGGTGGGGATGCTGGCCAGGTAGAGCTGTTCGGTTTTTTCCTTGGCCAGCTGGAGAAGTCGGTTCTGCAGATCGGCGATCTCGCGGCCGATCTTGGCGGGGTTGAGGCTGTCGCGGTAGGCGGTCAGTTCGGTCTGCTGTGCCCGGCTGAGAGTCCCGGCGGCCAGCAGCCGGTCCAGCGGGGTTTGCGGGGCGTCGTAGAGGCGTCGGCGGCGGCCGTCACCGCTGCTGGAGTACCCGATGGGTTTGATGGTCGGAGTCAGGTAGTTGAGCCGGTCGTTCACTAGGGGCCAGAGCCGGTTGAGCACGGCGCGTTCGTCGCCGGTGTCGTAGCGGTAGTAGAACGCGTACTTGCGCACCAGGTGGTTGTTCTTGGACTCGATGGTGGCCTGGTCGTTCTTCTTGTAGGGCCGCGACCGGGTGAAGAAAATCTGCTGCAGGCCGGCCCAGGCGATGACGGCCTTGTTCAAGAACTCGGTGCCGTTGTCGAAGTCCAGGCCGATGACCTCGAACGGCACCTGCTCGACCCCGGCCTTCAACCCGCCCAGGATGTGGGTGTGGGCGTTGTTACGCACGGTGCGCGTGAAGGTCCAGCCGGTGTGCACACAGGTCAGGTTCAAGGTCCTGGCGAACTCGCCTTTCAACGTGGGCCCGCAATGGGCGACCGTATCTCCTTCGAAAAAGCCCGGCGCAGATTCGATCTCGTCGGTGGCCTTGCGGATCTTGACCGACGAGCGCAGCAGCGGCGAGGGCTTAGTGGTGGACTTTCCCTTGATGTGATCCTTGGCCTTCGCCGGCCTCAGGTGGCGGTCGATCGACGCTGCGCTCATCGCCAACAGTTCCTCCCGCACCTTCGGGCTATAACGGTCACGGCCGAGGACCAGCTCGCTGTGGCGTTCCAACCCGTCGAGCTGGATGGCCATCGAGGCAGCCAGATACTTCCCACACTGCCCACCCGAGGCGGCCCAAACCTTTTGCAGCACTTTGAGAGTGTCGTAGGAGTACTTCGGGGTCCTCGGCTTGCGCGGCCGCTTGGCAACACTGCGGCCCGGACCCGGCGGCTGCTTGGCCGCCGCGGTCAGCCGACGGCGGGCGTTATCACGCGACCAGCCCGTCACCTCGACCACCTGATCCAGAATCTGGCCCTTGCCCTTCTTCGAAGCCTTCACATACGCCTTGGCGTACTTGGTGGTGATCTCCGCGCGAGACGTCATCGACAACCCACTTCCCATGCCTCACGACAGTCACCGTTTCGCGGGCATTCTTACGTGAGGCACCGAAGGCGTTTCGCGGGCAGTTTCCATGAGTCAAGCCGGTTCCTTTACCGTCGGCCGGGCCAAGGAGGACGATTCAACGTAACGCAACGTCAAGGCTTAAGGCACGGAGGAGAATCGCAATGACCGACACAGGCGCAGTGTTGGGAGCAGGCCCTGCCCACGGCGTCAGCCCAAGAGGTCGTTTCTTTGCCAACCAGACATTCCACTTCGAGACTCTGCGGGGAGCCGGTTATGCACAGTCCGGCGCTGCTGAGATGGGTGAAGTCTTGGAGACCGTGAGCCTCATTGAGGAGGGTGACACTCAGGGGTGGTACGCCGCGTGGTCGTCAACCGCCGATCGCGTGGTGGCGTTGGCCAAGAGCACCCGTGATCCGCTCAGCAGAGGCGGCGCGTACATGCGTGCCGCAAACTATCAGCGCACCGGCGAGTTTCTGCTATCGCCCGATGATGTTAGGCGCCCCGGGTCGTGGGCGAAGACACTGGCATATTTCCAGGACGGCCTGGATGCGCTCGGCATCCGGTATGAGTACTTCGACGTAGGCTACGGTGCGGGCAGTCTGCGGGCGCTGTATCTGCCGGGCCCTGCGGGAGCCGATCGCAAGCCACTGCTCGTGTTGGTCGGCGGCTTCGATTCGATCCTCGAAGAGCTCTATCCGGTCCTCGGTAAGGCAGGAAGCGATCGTGGCTACTCCGTCCTTCTTTACGAGGGCCCCGGCCAGGGCCAGGCACTGCGCAAGTACGGGCTCACCTTCACGCCGGAATGGGAGAAGCCGAACAGCGCTGTGCTCGATGAGTTCCTGCGCACGCACCGGAAGCCTGCCGCGATCGTGCTGGTGGGCATGAGCATGGGAGGCTACTTCGCACCGCGTGCCGCCGCGTTCGACGACCGAATCGACGGCGTGGTGGCGTTTGACACCTGCTTCGATTTTTCCGAGCCCGCCGCTGCGTTACTTGAGGCGGCCCGCAATCCCGTCACGGCCGAGAACCCCGACATCAGCTGGGCTTACCACAACGCGATGTGGACCATGGGGGCGAAGAACTTAGACGAAACCAGCGAAGCATGCGCCCCCTACACGCTGACACCTGTCGCTGACCGCGTTCGGCAGCACGTTTTGATCCTTGCAGGTACAGAAGACCACTTCATCCCGTTCCACCAGACGGCGGATTTCTCGAAAGCTCTCGTCAACGCGCGAAGCGTCACGACCCGCGTCTTCGACCGCGCCTCAGGTGGAGCCCAGCATTGCCAGGTGGGCTGCCTCACGCTCGTTCACGCAGCCGTCTTCGACTGGCTTCTCGAGAAGTTCGCCCAGGCGGTCATCACGCGGTGATCCACGGATCTGCTGCCAGGCATGCCAGTCGCCGGCCGAGCAACCCCTCGACTACTGCCATAAGCCGGCTACGCGCGAACGCACTCGATCCACAGGGCTTGACGATTCCTCGTCCACCTCACACGAGCGCCGGTTCGGTCGATCAGCACCGAACATAGATCATGGCCATGTTGGCGCTGCGGTAGCCGAGGATAGCCATGATCACGTGAGAGGCTGGTCCGGCTATCGCCTGTCACTCGCCCTGGCGGTCCGCTTCGCGTTCATAGAGCTGCGGCAGGAAGTTCTCGAAGTTGGCCATCTCCTCGATACCGTGCTTGAGCCACGCTTCCCCCATGGCGCGGGGCCACACCCGCGGCGCAAGTAACTTGCCAAGGGTCGTCGACTCGCCTGGGACGTACATGACATGTCCGAGGCGCGTGCCGTCGGGGACTACCTCGAGCTCGTGGTCGAGGTGCCCGATGGCGATACCGTTCTCGAACCAGGTGGTGGTGATTGCCTCTTCGTCGATCTGGTCGACGCGCACAGCGGGGTTGGTGTAGTACTCGGGCTTCCGACCGAAGAACTCCTCGAGCTCGGCGATCGCCCCTTCCTTGGCCTCAAGGGGTCGATTCAACAGCAAACGCGCGTTCACGTGGTCGTAGGGATGCCAGACCCGGTACCGCGAGACGGGAGGCCGCCGCTGAACCACCACACGAACATCTTCGGCGTGATGCCCTTAAGGATCTCGTCGATCCAGTATTTCGTCCGCCCGTCGCGGAGCTCGTCCACTCCGGACTTAGCGGTCAGATTCTCTTTGAATTCCCAAGGGAGCCTGAGCGGCTCGGGCAGTTGCGGTCTCATGGCCTCTCTGCTTTTTGACGCTTCACCGTCGCAAGATTGACGCCCCCCACGCGCCGTCGGCTTGAGTCTCGAGTATCGATTAAGGGGGTACGGTTGGCAGCTGACGCCAAAGGAACTGACATGGTTATCCAATCCAACGCCGACCAAGACCAGGTGAACCGAGCAGTCAATGCGGGCGTCGCAGCGCTGATCACGCAGAACGGGGGAAAGCACACCGACGGGAAGCCCCTGTACTTCGAGGACCCGTTCATGGACCTCGCTTTTCTCCACACGCTCACGCTGCACGGTTTCAAAGGCTCCGAGCTCGGGGAATGCTACTACGCCGCCGCGTTGATCAACGACGGGGACTCGCTGAGTTGGTTCGAGGCGTGGAGCAAGCTTTCGGAAAAAGTCGAGAGGCTCGCGAGCAGCGCCGAAGCGAAGGGGCATCGCGTCAGCGCCAGGGAGGCGTATCTGCGTGCGGTCACATATCTCCGCAATGTCGCGCTTGCGCTGCGGCCATCGGATCCCAGGTACCGAGCTACCATAGAGCACTCTCGCGTGCTCTTCGGCAAGTTCGCGGCGCTCAGCGTCCCCGCCATCGAGGTCGTCGAGATCCCCTATGAGGGGAAGATCCTCCCGGGCTACTTCCTTCGGTCGGATGCCCGTGGAGAGAGACGACCGACGATCGTGATCGGCGATAACACAAGCGAAGAGCTCTACTACTGGGTGGGGCCCCCCGCCGTGGAGCGCGGCTACAACGCCCTGCTGGTCGACCTGCCTGGCATCGGACTGAACCACTTCAACGGAATCGAATCGCGCGCGGACACGGAGGTGCCGGTGATGGCCGTCGTGGACTATCTCTGTTCCCGCAGCGACGTCGACGCGGGACGAATAGCGGTCTACGGGGGCGGCGAGGGAGGCGGATACATCATGACTCGCGCGGCGGCTCACGAGCACCGCATCGCCGCGTGCGTGGTCGACCCGCTTGTCTACGACATGGAGCCAATCGCGCCGCTATTCATGGCCCACGTGCTTCCCGCATCTGCGAACAAGGATTCGTTGGGAGCGATCGGCGGCGAGATCCTCAAGCTGATCTGGGGCTTCACGGGTCCCGAAGCCCTCAAGGCGATGAAAGCGGACACCGCCCAGATCACATGCCCGACACTTTGCCTCAATGAATCCGGTGACGCCACCGAGCTCATCGAGCAGGCCCGCTACGCCGTGGCGCACATTTCGAACAGCACGAAGGCTCTTCGCTTGTTCACGCACGAAGATGCGACCGGCGGCTATCGCCAACTCGACAACTTCAGTTTGAAGCATCAGGTAATGTTCGACTGGCTTGACGATGTCTTTGGCCTGTGAAGAGCCGTTGGCCGACTTTCACCGCGCCAATAATGGCCGTAGGACTGCGACCAAGCGCGTTTCATCTGTCTCAATTGAGACGAGATATGAGGGTCTCATATCTCGGTCTTGGAAAGACCGGCGTTTGTCGCGGACAAATACTGTCACATCGCAAAGAGGCCATATTCAATAACCTCCGGCGTCTGCTGCCACGTCGGATCACGCCCATTTCTCGGCCAGGCGGCGCAAGACATTGTCAACAGGACCCTGACGCAAACTTAGTACGGCTCGTCCTTTCGGAAGCGCTGCGTCTCTGGGATCAGCACGTCCGCTGATGCGCTGGAACCGGTTCGCTCGAGGTCTTTCCCGTTGTGGATCCACCCACTGCGAGGGCCTAAGTGCCCCATCGCTGGACCAGCCTGCCAGCGTGGAATGTACAGATGACGGCAGATTCGCCTCCGAGGCGCTAGGGAAATGAGCTGACCGAGGGCGAACCGGACGCTTGGCAAACAAAGCAACCGAAAAGGAACCCCGAACTATGAGGAATGTCATCGCTGCGGCCGGTATCGGCGCGGCGCTCATCATCACCCCTGTGGTGGCGGCCGAAACCGCCTCGGCTGATCCCGGCCAGAACTGCAGGACCGAGTGGAACACCATGTACAACGTGCCCGTCGGCGTCCGCACGACCTGCTTCAACCCAGACGGCAGCTATAAAGTGTGCACATCCCTCGGGACGGATGGTAAAGGACCGGGGACGTGCTGGGACTATCCGGCTCCCCCTCAGATGGGGGGACAGCCCACATTCAGCCCGCCCGTGCCGGGTATGCCGCCTCCGCCGCCATAACTGGGGTACTGCGGATAAAGATCAAACACAAGGAGAATCATCCGGCGGCGGTGTTGCTCAAACTGCTAGAGCGTGCGCCACTTAGAGCGCCAAATTCCCGCTCGCCGGTTCCTGCGGGGACCAGGGGACCATCGGCCCTATGAAAGCCGGGTTCGGATCCCGCATTCTGATGCTGAGGCACTCAAGACTCGTTTTCAATCCTAAATTTTCAATCCTAAAGGAGCGCGATCATGACTAAGATCATCGAGGAGAAGACCCTGGTGGAACGAGCGGCGGCCCTATCCGACGAGGCGCTCAAATCGGGCGAAGCCGGACGCCGGGACGCGATCGAGGCTGTGCGCAAATTCGTTGACAAACTCGAGGAGGCGATTCCCGCGCTCGTCGATCCAGCGCTGCGCAAGCAGGTCGTTGACGCCGCCTTGGATTTGGCCGACCAGCTTGTCACCACGCAGACCGATTTCGTGCGCGGCGTCGCGCGCACCGCGGGCGAGGCGCTGACGCTTGGGCGGCACACTAAAAAGTGAACGCCCTCCCCTGAAGTGGCTGGGGCCCTGCTGAAGATAGAGTTGGGCCGAGCCTTCGAACGGGCATCTCGCCGACCATCACCAATTCCTGTGCGCGCAACCGAGATCCACGAGCAGATCGAGGCGCGTTGGCCCCTTTGATGTTGAAGGCGATCCTGGACACCAGGGTCCTCATCGCCGAAGACCTGGGCGCAGCGCCGACACCCTGGTGCACACGCAGGTGGAGTGCTAAACCAGCACAAACCAACCCCGAAAATGGGTTGGTCCACCACCGAAAGAGAAACCCGTGACCGACATGCCCGACGACCTACCGTCGCCCGACGAGTTCCGGAGGAAGACGGCCCACGTCGACCGCGAGTTCGCCGATGCCCGACGGTACCTGTCGGGGTTGTGCGCCGAAGACAATCAGGCGCTCGGTGCGCTGATGGTGGAGATCCACCGCAGCGGACGGGCCATGAACGTCTTGGCAGCGATGGCGGTACTGGCCCTCGACTTCGCCCACCTGTCCGCGGACCGCCTCGGCGGCGATGTCCAGAAGTGGCTCGACGAGTCGGCGATGGCCCAGGACACCGCCGAGACCGAGCGGGACCGGACTGAGCTCGGTGGCGAGGGATAACCTTCGGGACCGTACCTGACCGATAGACCGGTGTCGGTCCTGAACGTGTGTGTGTACCAGTCGGTCGATGAGAGCAATGATCAGAACCTGTGGATGAGCCTCGGCGAGGCGGCGTAAGTGGGCGCACCTTCCCGAGGATGATCTGAAGTCCGAAGTGTTCTGATCAAGACCGGCGTTGGCGCGCTGGTTGGGAAGGTACGCCCATGCTCACGGTAGTTCACGACGCGGATTCGTCCAACGACAACGACGGCGGTGCGGGTCGGTTGTTGCTCGATGAGATCGTCCGTGATGGCGCTCGGCAGATGCTGGCCGCGGCATTGAAGGCCGAGGTCGCCGCCTACATCGACGCTCACAGCCACCTGGTTGATCAGGACGGGCACCGGCTGGTGGTGCGTAACGGTCACCACGCCGAGCGCACGGTGGTCACCGCCGCCGGTGGCATTCCGGTGCGCGCCCCTCGGGTCAACGACAAGCGTGTTGATGCCGACACCGGTAAGCGCGAGCGGTTTTCCTCGGCGATCCTGCCGGCCTGGGCGCGCAAGTCCCCGCAGGTGGCCGAGGTGTTGCCGCTGCTGTATCTGCACGGGCTCTCCAGCGGTGACTTCACGCCCGCACTCGAGCAGTTCCTGGGCAGCGGGGCTGGGCTGTCCGCCTCGACAATTACCCGGCTGACCGCCCAGTGGCAAGACGAAGCCCGCACCTTTGGGTCTCGCGATCTGTCTGGCACCGACTACGTCTACCTGTGGGTCGACGGGATCCACCTCAAGGTGCGTCTGGAGCAGGAGAAACTGTGTTTGCTGGTGATGATCGGGGTGCGCGCGGACGGGCGCAAGGAACTGGTCGCGCTCGCCGATGGGTATCGGGAATCCACCGAGTCGTGGGCCGATCTGCTGCGGGACTGCCGCCGCCGCGGCATGACCGCGCCGGTGCTGGCCATCGGAGACGGTGCACTGGGGTTCTGGAAAGCGTTGCGTGAGGTGTTCCCCGACACCCGCGAGCAACGCTGCTGGTTCCACAAACAGGCCAACGTGCTTGCCGCGCTGCCGAAGTCAGCGCATCCTGCCGCATTAGGCGCACTCAAAGAGATCTACAACGCCGAGGATATCGACCGCGCCCAGATCGCGGTCAAGGCCTTCGAACTCGACTACGGCGGTAAATACCCCAAGGCGGTCGCCAAGATCATCGACGACCTCGACGTGCTGCTGGAGTTCTACAAATACCCCGCCGAGCACTGGATCCACCTGCGCACCACCAACCCAATCGAGTCCACGTTTGCCACCGTGCGGCTGCGTCAGCGCGTCACCAAGGGGCCCGGCTCACGCACGGCCGGAATCGCGATGGCCTACAAGCTGATCGACGCCGCACAGGCCCGCTGGCGTGCGGTCAACGCACCACACCTGGTCGCCCTCGTCCGTGCCGGCGCCGTCTTCCACAAAGGCAAACTGCTCGAACGCCCCATCGACATCACGCCCGAACAATCGACGACCGAGGCCGAATCCGCCGGATCGGAGGTCGCGTGAAACTCACCGATCCACAGGTATTGACGATTCCTCGGTCGATGAGCAACAGGGGACGTGCATCCCGTCGCACCGGTGCAAAGGGGATTCCGATGACGAAGATCTACTACGAGTCCGACGCTGACCTGTCGGTGCTGGACGGGCAGAGGGTTGCCGTCGTCGGGTACGGCAACCAGGGCCGCTCGTGGGCCCTCAACCTGCGTGACTCGGGCCTCGTGGTGGAGGTCTTCACCCGGGCCGACGCCTCCCGGGACCAGGCCGAGGCCGAGGGCTTCACGGCCCACGAGATCGAGGCGGCGAGCGCGTGCGATGTGATCTGCACCCTCATCCCCGACGACATCATCCCCGAGCTGCCCATCACGCCCGAGCCCGATGCGCTATGGGTGCTGGCATCGGGCTACGCGGTGGCCTTCGACCGGATCGACCCCAATTGCGACGTCGGCATGGTCGCCTGTGTGACTGGCGTGCCGCACTCGCTACAGAACTTGGCTGTTGCGCTCAACTGGCTGCCGCAGGACCCGCAGGAGAGGCCAGCCGCCGTCAGCGCGCCGCGACCGTCCCCGCCATCGTCCACGTCAGTATCGTGTCACCGCTGCTCGGTGATGTCCGTCATATCGCCGTGCCATCTCCGACACGAAGTTTTGCCAATGTCACGCTGATGGGGTCGGCTGGTTCGCTCCACGGTTAGTTCTGCCTTCGTGGCTTGTGTCTCTAGTGCGGCTGGTCGGCGCCAGAGGACCGGCCGATCTGGCTTAAGAGGAGCGTGGCGTCGCCCCTATTGGGATATGCCGATCGACCGGTCCATTGCCACCCACGATGAAGGGAGACGTGTTCCATGATGGTCATCGGCATCGATGCGCACAAGCGCAGCCACACCGCGGTCACTGTTGACGAGATGGGTCGACAGGGATTTGTGAAAACTGTTGGTACCACGACACAAGATCACCTGCGACTGCTCAAATGGGCGGTCGGTTTCGCCGAGGAGCGGTTGTGGGCGATCGAGGATTGCCGGCACCTGACACGGCGGCTCGAACGCGATCTGATCGCCGCGGGCGAGTCGGTGGTGCGGGTCTCGCCGAAGCTGATGGCTCATGTGCGTGACTCGGCGCGCAGCTACGGCAAATCCGATCCAATCGACGCCCTGGCGGTGGCGCGGGCGGCGCTGCGGGAGCCGGACCTGCCGATCGCGCGCCTCGATGGCATCGAGCGGGAAATCCGGTTGTTGGTCGACCATCGTGAAGACCTCGTCGCTGAGCGCACCCGCATCATCGCCCGGCTGCGTTGGCATCTCCACGAGCTCGACCCCGGTTGGACAGCACCGACAAAGCTGGAGCGGCACAGCGCATTCGACAAGGTCAAGGCACACCTATCGGATCACAACGACGGCGCCATGGTCCGGCGACTGGCACTGCGGCTCGTCGAGCACTTGCGGCAGCTGACCGACGAGATCGACGAACTCACCGCCGAGATCACCGTCCGAGTCACCAAGATCGCTCCCTCACTGTTGGCCATCGTGGGCTGCGGGGCACTGAGCGCGGCAAAGATTGTCGGTGAAACAGCCCACGCCGGCCGGTTCCGCTCCAAAGACGCCTACGCCCGTCACAATGGCACTGCGCCGCTACCGGTGTGGTCGTCGAACAAACAACGGCATCGCTTGTCACGCACCGGCAATCGACAACTCAACGCGGCGCTACACCGCATCGCCTTGACTCAGGCCCGGTGTTACCAGCCAGCTCGTGAACTGCTCGATCGCCGTAAGAACGGTGGCGACGGCGGCAGGGAAGGCCTGCGCGTCCTCAAGCGCCGACTCTCCGACGTCGTCTACCGAGCCATGCTCGCCGACGAAAGAGGCCCACTCCCGCGCACCGCTTGACAGAGGAGCTAGAGACCCCCATACGTCTTATTCGAGACGAGTCCGGCCGGTTCCTACGGTCAAGAAGCGATTACTGCCGCCAGGTACAACTCAGTCTCATCCAGCAAAGCCGGTCGCTTATTGCAGCGGCCGATCGGTGATCTGACCGGTGTAGATGCCGTCGGCCACCTCGTCGACCTGGCGGGCCAGATCGGCGCGCTGATAGTGGCGCAGATGCTGGGCGGCGATCGCCAACTCGCGGGCGACCTTGCTGCGGGGCTTGCGCTCGGCCTCGGTGACATTCACGGCGTCACCGGCTTGGCTGCGAGGGCTCGCTCACGTGCTTCCTTCAGCTTCTCGATGAAGTGATCGATGGTGTATTCCACGGCGGGACGCGAAGAGGAATACCGGCACGAACACAATCCCCCGCGCTCTCCTTGATCAGGAGGGCTGTAATGATGGGCCTCGGCCACCGCGCGGATCTCGTCCTCGGTGAAAGTGAAGACGGGTGGATTGGCGCCCCACCCCCAGTCAGGCCGGTCGGTCATCGCTCACCTCTTCCTGTTGCCACCACGGCGATCTGGGGTCGTGCCAGTCGCTCAGCGCGGTGCAGTGCGGCCGCGTTCCCGCTGGCGTTGCGTAGCCACAGGTGATTGTTCGCCGAGAGCACAAGGGCGTCTACGGGCGCGCATCGATCCACGGCTGCTGCACGACACGTATGGTGGTGGCCCCGATCCGGTGCCCGCTGATCACGCAGACATCAGATCACAGCCGCTACCTCGCCGTGGGTTTTCAAACCGTGTTGACACCCCGACGTAGATACCCCTAACCGCAATGCCATCGCGGTGCTTCAGGTCCCGGAGATTGCGCAAGACCGGGCCCTCGGTGACGGTGGGCGCTGCGGAGGTCAAAACTCGTCGTCGTCGTCCTCGGCGAACTCGGTCGGATCGAAGGGCCGTCCACGGCTCGGTAAATGTTTAGCTTCCCTGCTGTCGGGGTGCCGGAACCTGACCGGGCGTGCGCCGGATCCGGCAATTGATTATGTCGTGATCAGCGACGAGGCGGCCATATCACCGCCGCGGTCATAAAGATTTAACGCGGAAAGCCCTTGTTAGGGATTGGATCTGCACGATTTCGAGCCTAGGCTCTCTGTGGGGTCGGGGAATTATGGAAATGCATTGTGGAACGATTAAGCGGACTTGATGCATTTTTTCTCTATTTGGAGACGCCGACGCAGCCACTGAACGTGTGCTGCATTTTGGAGTTGGATACCTCGACGATGCCGGGCGGCTATACGTATGGCCGGTTTTGCACAGCGTTGGCGAAGCACGTGAAAGCGCTGCCGGAATTTCGGATGAAGCTCGCCGATAGCCAGCTGAACCCGGATCATCCGGTGTGGGTGGACGACGAGGACTTCGAGCTGCGGCGCCACCTGCACCGTGTCGGTGTGCCGGCACCCGGAGGGCGCCGCGAACTGGCCGAGATCTGTGGGTATATCGCAGGGCTGCCACTGGACCGCGACCAGCCGCTGTGGGAAATGTGGGTAATTGAGGGCGGCGCCCGCGATGACGCACTGGCGGTGATGCTCAAGGTCCACCACGCCGTGGTCGACGGGGTCGGCGGCGCGAACCTGCTGGCCCGGCTATGCGGCTTGGAGCCCGATGCGCCGCCACCGCAACCTGTTCGTGGCGCGGGTAGCGGCAATTCGCTGCAGATCGCCGCGAGCGGACTGAAGGGGTTCGCGTTCCGGCCGTTGCGGTTGGCCACTGTGGTGCCGGCTACGATGCTGACTTTGATGCAGACGCTGTCACGCGCGCGCGGGGGCCGAACCATGGCCGCACCGTTTTCCGCCCCATCGACCCGGTTCAACGCCCCCTTCAGCCGGCAGCGCAATATCGCTTACACCCAGCTCGATATGCGGGACGTCAAGAGGGTCAAAAACCGGTTCGGCGTGACGATTAATGACGTGGTGGTGTCTTTGTGCTCCGGGGTATTACGGCGGTTCCTGCTCGAGCGCGGCGAGTTGCCCGACACCCCACTGGTGGCCACTGTGCCGGTGTCGGTGCACGACAAGTCCGACCGTCCCGGACGCAACCAGACCACATTGATGTTCTGCCGGATGGAGAGCCAAATCAGCGACCCCGCCGAACGTATCCGCATCATCGCCGCGGGAAACACCGCCGCAAAAGACCACACCGCGGCCATCGGACCCACCCTGCTGCACGACTGGTCCCAGTTCGGCGGCCCGGCGATGTTCGGCGCAGTTATGCGGATCCTGCCGCGCATTCCGATAAGCCACGGCCCCGCCTACAACCTGATCCTGTCGAACGTGCCCGGCCCGCAGACCCAGTTGTACTTCTTGGGCTGCCAAGTCGACACGATGTATCCCCTCGGCCCGATCCTCGGCGGCGCGGGACTCAACATCACCGTCATGTCGCTCAACGGGGAACTGGGTATCGGCATCATCTCCTGCCCCGACCTGCTGCCGGACCTGTGGGACATCGCCGACGGGTTCTCCGACGCGCTCAAAGAGCTGCTGGAATGTAGCGATGAGCAGCCGGACGAAGACGATCCGGCGGATGCATGAGCCGACATTTGGCCCGCTGATCTAACGATCCCCGGGCAATAATGGCCCAGCCTCGGTGGAAGGTGCGACGGCCCCGACACCCACGACCCCCAACCATTCGTATGGACCGCCACCGCCGACGACATCCTCGCCAAGGTCGCCCGCGGACGCATCGCGCTCCAAGCAGTCAACCAATGACGAAACACACCACTAGATCTGGACAACCCGAGCGCAGTTCGTCCAGATTCACATTGCAATTTCGTTGGCGTGAACCCTCGGTGGCGAGGTCGTTTAGGAACTCACGATCGGTGTCCGCGCGTCGTGGTCTCGGGTAGCGTTTGTCCTGGTCACGGCCTAAAGTTCAACAAGGGCGAATGGGGACGGTTATGAACGCCGGCGGGACGGGCATAGTGATCGGCCTCGGTGTTTGCGCGCTGCTGGTGGGTGCGATGGCCGGGTGTGGGGGCGACGGCTCGAAGTATGTCTGAGCGTGATCGCGACGAATCCGGCCGGCCCCGTAGCACCCGCCCGCGCGACGCTCTTGGCCAACCCCTTCCGCAAGGCAGTGAGGGCATTCCACGCATCCCCGATGACCTGGAGTTGTCGCCGCTCGAAACCCTCGCCTATGCCCAGGACCTGCTAGACCGGGGCCTGGCATTCAACGCGCACGAAGTGCTCGAGGCGGCATGGAAGAACGGCCCCGACGACGAGCGGATGTTGTGGCAAGGCCTGGCCCAGCTCGCGGTCGGCATCACCCACGTCCAGCGCGGCAATGTCAAGGGCGCGATCAGCCTGCTTCGACGCGCGTCGAACCGTCTCGCCCACCACGACCGTCCGGCGCCGTATGCGATCGACGCCGCCAGTTTGGTCAACTACGCCGATGCGCTGATCGACGACCTCGAGGCGGCCGCCGAGATCACACCCAAGCGCCTGCGGCCCCGTTTGGTTTCGTCCGACCCCAATGGCCCGTGACGGGGAATTCTCACGAAGCTGGCGGCAGCTGGCGCTGCTCCGGGTTTGCCTGCGGTGAGGCCATCTCGGGTACACGTACAGGTAAGGCGCGGCGATGGGCGGGCGAGCAACGCGGTGCCCGTGAACGTACCGTCGCCGGGCGTAGGCTGCGAAATGGTGGCCGCCGCCTCGCTTGCGGTTTCCGGTCTGGTAATTGGTTGTACCGCTTCGTATTTGCTCGAAGGAGTGCGCATGGCCGATCTGAACACCGCGTTGCCGCCCGCGTTGCGCAGGGCGCTGGAACTGCTCGCCGATCCGCCGACGAACCCGGATGTCGGCAAGGGCTATCTCGATCTGCTGGGCACCCGACCGGTCGAGGACGCCGCTGTGGCGAAGAACACCAGAGCCCAGGCGTTATTTGCCTCGCCGGTCGGGTCGATGCTCTACGACAATACCCAAGCCGTGATGCGCAGGCTGCTCACCGCGTTCCAGCTGCCCACCGAGTGGCTAAACATCCCGCCGGGCGGCATCGCCCTGGACGTCGGCTGCGGTCCCGGCAGCGTCACCGCCTCGCTGGCCCGCGCCGCGGGTCCGGATGGGCTCGCGTTGGGCGTCGACATTTCCGAGCCGATGCTGGCACGCGCGGTCAGCGCCGAAGCGGGACCGCAGATCGGCTTCCTGCGGGCGGACGCGCAACGGCTTCCGCTGCGCGAGGAGACGGTCGACGCGGTCGTCTCGGTCGCCGTGCTGCAGCTGATACCGGACCCGGTGGCCGCGCTGGCAGAGATGGCGCGGGTGCTGCGACCGGGCGGACGATTAGCCGTGATGGCACCGACCGCCGGGCGTGCTGCCCGTTTGTTGCGGATCCTGCCGAACACCGGGGTCCATTTGTTCGGCGAAGACGAACTCGGCGACATCCTCGAAGACCACGGCCTCATCGGCGTACGGACCAAGAGTCTCGGCACTATTCAGTGGGTGCGCGCGAAACGCGGATGACACTGCGACCCCAGTCTCGCGGCATTTCGTTGACCAGCAGCAGGCCGTCGCGGTTGTTCGCGGATTCGGATGATGCCAGCACCTCGTTGCCGGGAAGCTGCCGGCCGACCGACTCGCACGCCGAAAGGGGAAGGTTCACCGTGAACCGCAGTTATCGGCACGCGGGAGCATTTCAAAGCTGTTGCACTACAGGCACTATCCAGCAGTCTACTTGGTAACCCTGCATGTTCGATCCCGTCGTATTGTCGTCCCTGCAGGGTGGGGAGTGGTTGAAGCGCGGGGCCAACGTACGCCAGCCGCACCGTACCCAGTGGGCCTCATCTGAGCCGGTACGAATAGGGCCTGGATTTGCTGGAGCGGCTCTGCGGTGAGGTGCCCTGCGGCTCAGGCCGGGATGCTGGCTAGGGCCGGCGCACTTGGCGGATGCAGTGGCCGAGGCCGACGGATCTGCCAGGGGGTTAGGCGTGTCGGGAGTGGTCATCGACAGCACCCCGGGCAACGGTGGTGAACCGCAATGGGACGCCACGATCGGTGCTGCCCCGGGGAGTGGGCGGTTGTTCGACTCGCTTAAGTTGTGGGCGTGGCAGCTCGCGCCGTCCTGGTTACCCCACTGTCGGGGCCGCTGGTCAGATTCGGGAAAGCAGGGGCGAGCGCCCTGGCTCTGTGGGCCGAGCGTTCCGGAGTAAGTCTGGAGGTGATCGACGCTTACCCCTCCGCGGCGTCCGCGATACGGGCCGCCGAGGCTAGCCGGCCCGACGTGGTGTTCGGGCCCTACGGTTCGGGGCCCGCGCTGGCGGCCGCGGCCGCGGCCAAAGGGGTCATCTGGAACCATGGTGGCGCCACCGCCCGGCTGGCGCGGCCGGCGTATCCGGGTGTCGTCAACGTGGAGTCTCCGGCTTACCGCTATCTCGCCGCGGTGCTCGAAAGCCTTGCCGCCGAAGGTCTTGGTGCGGGGTCGCAGGTGGTAATAATCCACGTCGACACGGGGTTCGGCCGCGAGGCGGCCGAAGGGGCGGCGGTGGCTGCGCGGCGACTCGGTCTCCTGTGGCGGTCGGTCACTTTTCGGCCAGCCCGGGCGAGAGACGTGCTGGCGCAGGTCCCGGCGGGCGATGTGCTGTTATCGGCCGGTTCCTTCGACGATGACGTCGCCATCGCGCGGTGGGCCAGCGAACGCCGTTGGCGCGCAGTTGGATTGGTCGCCGCCGGAGTCGATGAGCTCCGGCACGCCATCGGTGATCGCGTTGAGGGGCTGTGCGGACCGTGCCAGTGGTTCGACGACGGGACAGATGATCCCGCGGACGGACCCAACAGCGAGTGGTTCAGCCACTGTTACCGGGACGCGAACGGTACTGAGCCGCCCTATCCGGCTGCTGCGGCCTTCGCCGCGGGTGTCGTTTGGCAGCGCTGCGTGAAGGAGGCCGGCACTGTTGAATCGTTGCCGGTGCTGGCCGCGTCACAACGACTCGACACCACCACCTTGTTCGGTCGGTTTCGTGTCGACCCGATCACCGGCGTACAAACCGGCCATCAGATTCGCGTCGTTCAGTGGCGAGGCGGACAGCGGGTGCTAGTTGATCGGCCGCTACGTCGGACGTAAGCGGCGAGTCACATCAGCTCGTGGGCTGACATTGGGCCGACGGTGACGTGGCCGAAGCCGAGGCCGCGGTCGACCGTCTGGCAGGCATGCGCGTGCACCGCTTCGTCCTATGCGACGTCCTGCTGTTGCGACTACCCGCTCTACTGGCGCGGGCTCACGGCGATACCACGACCTACGCGCACTTTCGGGATCGCTACCGCGACGAGGCGAGAACGCTTGGCTACGAGGGACATATCGCCCACCGGCCGAGCTCTGGGTGCTGTTGGCGCACTCGATGCGAAATGGGCATCACCAATTGCCAAGGCCCGGCATGATCCGCCTGGACCCCGTCAGCTGAAGAGGGGTTAGGTCGCGGTGTGCTGGTCGGATGAGTCGCTGGGCTCGACGATCTTTGTTTCCTCACGTGCCCCGTGGCTGATCTCGATGCGGCGCGGCTTGGCCCTTGCCGCCACGGGGAGGGTTACCGTCAGCACCCCGTTCTGATAGGTGGCGGCGATGTGCTCGGCGTCGATGTCCTGACCGAGGGACAGGCGACGCAGGTAACTGCCGGTGAAGCGCTCGCAGGTCAGCCATTGCACGTCGTGTTCGGTGCGTTCGCTGCGTTGTGCGGTCACGGTGAGAGTGCCGCCGTCAACGCTGACGTCCACCGAATCGGGGTCCACGCCCGGGAGGTCGGCGTGAAGCACGTAGTGATCACCGGAGCGGTAGAGGTCCATCGGCATAGCTAGTGGGACTCGCGCGGATCCGGGCGATGTACCGAGCAGCTGCGCGGCGAGTCTGTCGATGTCACGGAATGGATCGGGATGAAGCACAGCAACCACCTCCTACATGCCGGTTGCCGCACCGCGCCACAGCGACGGGTGTCGGCTGGCTGCGCTCCTTCAGGTTTAGCACTCCGCCTGCGCGAGCACCAGGCGCGTCGACGCTGCGCCCGGGTCGTCGGCGATGAGGACCAGGTGTTAATGGATCGTCTTCCACATGAAAGGGGCCAGACGCGCCTCGATCTGCTCGTGGATGTCGGGCGATATCGGCGTGGATGCTGTCGATGCGGCCGAACATGTGCGCGCACAGGAATGGGTGATGGTCGGCGAGATGCCCGCTAAACGCTCGGCCCAACTCGATTTACTATTGCTTACCTGGACAGGCGTAGACTTGAGCTACGGATCCACGGCAGACCAAGGTCGGACCGGAAGAAAAGATTCCTCCTCTCGGCTGTGGCGCCTAGCACGAGCACTAGGTACCCACGCGAAGCAAGGCCCATCAACTGGGCACAGCGCGGTGGGCTTGCGTCAGGCGGGGAAACTGTGTCCTGGACGCCGAGGCCACATTTCACCGCGCCATCATGCACGCTTGGTAACCAGGTTGTTGGTGCTTCGGACGGCGCTCCTTTTCGTCAGGAGCGCCGTCCGACTCGCGTATGCGAACTCCCGGAGCCGGTCTAGTTCGCCGAAGCAAGCACACTGCGAGCTGGTACCGCAAATATTCCGTCGTGCCGCACCCTCGCGCGCCGGACCGGCCTGTTTCGGGCTCGGTACCGCGGTCGTGCTCCCGGTTGCGGGCACCTATCGGCTCATCGAAACTTCGACCACGCGCGGCGAGCGACGGCCAAGCCGTGACCTCGATCGGGGGTCCGAACACGCCACGAGTGATCGGCCCATACTAGAGGGGTGTCGACGTCTCATCGGCTGTAAGTCGCCCGTACTCGCCGAAAAGTAGCGAGGGGTCTTGCCCGGGCGGAAATGGAGAACATAATGATCATCCTTTACGCACTGGCCGCAGCGTTCGGCCTTGGTGTGCTCTGGCTGGGCACAACCGTTCGGGTCGTCAAGCAATTCGAACGAGGCGTCGTCTTTCGTTTCGGACGTGTGCAAACCGGTGTCCGTGGACCGGGGCTCACGCTGCTGATTCCAATCGCCGATCGCCTCGAGAAGGTGAACATGCAGATCATCACGATGCCGGTGCCCGCCCAGGATGGCATCACCCGCGACAACGTGACCGTGCGTGTGGATGCAGTCATCTATTTCAATGTTGCGGATCCGGTGCGTGTGGTTGTCGACGTCCAGGACTATGTGTCCGCAATTGCCCAGGTCGCGCAGACATCGCTGCGTTCGATCATCGGCAAAAGCGACCTGGACGACCTGCTCTGCAACCGCGAGGGTCTCAATCAGGGCCTGGAGTTGATGATCGACAGCCCCGCGGTGGGCTGGGGTGTTCACATCGACCGCGTGGAAATTAAGGATGTAGTACTGCCGGATTCGATGAAGCGGTCGATCGCGCGCCAAGCCGAGGCCGAGCGTGAGCGGCGGGCTCGGGTGATCACCGCCGACGGTGAACTGCAGGCGTCTGAAAAACTGGCCCAAGCGGCCGAGACGATGACCGTGCACCCGGCTGCGCTTCAGTTGCGGCTGTTGCAAACCGTGGTTGAGGTCGCCGCGGAGAAGAACTCCACCCTGGTGCTTCCCTTCCCCGTCGAACTGCTCCGATTTTTGGAACGAGCAACACCGCAAGCACCCGACAGCCGCGACGACGAAGCCGCTATGCCCTCCGCCGCGGCCGCGGCTTCGAAGCAGCGAGATGTCGAAGCTGGACCCGCCACAGATCCCCGACGACGCCAGCGGTCTGGAAGTCGACACACGCATCGCGGGTCGGTAGTCCGGCTGAACGGGTAGCGTTCGAAACGGGTAACGACAACCATGGATCAGACCATTGTCGGATCCATGGTTGTCGCGATTTCGTGTGCAGGTTCGGGACATCGAAGTTGATGAAACCCGGAAACGTCTGGATACGATCACCGTCCGGGCTATTCGGTGAATGCCACAGGCTGCGCCGAGCAGCCATATCAACGGACTGGTTCCGGCCTCGGGCGTCTCAACGTCACGTTCGAGGTTGCCGCGTCGGCCAAGTCGGGCTCGTGGTTTGGCTGGCCCAGATGCTGGTCGCGATGCCGTCCATCTTCGGTGACCATTCGCGGATCAGGGCCGCCCGGATATGGCGGTGATGCAGGATGGCGCCCCCCACGGCGGGTGCGGGCAAACCAGGGGTTCGCTCATCGTGGATGTCCCGTTATGTTCGGCGGCCAGCGCGCCACCGGCTTCCCACCGGAGGAGGTTTGCGGCATGACTCATCCGACCGACACCCACACCTGTAGGCATATCGAGTTCAGGGGGCTCTCCGGAGCTATGGGCATCTCCCGCCACGACGCCGAAGCGCGACGAATCGCGGTGCTAGGCGTATGCGTCGCGCTGCCGGTAGGCACCGACCGGGGACTCTTGTTTACCCCGAAACACGTTGAAGGGCAACGTCTTTCACGGGTTCAAATCCCTCCGCCACCGCCAAAGCTGCACGCGTATTTTGCGCAGTTAGATCACTATTTTTGGGTTGGCCGCGAACCTTCGTGAGCGGGCCCCCTCCGCCCGGTATCGAAAAGCGCGAGACCGGATTGCCGGTGGATTTACGCAGCGCCGGATCGCGCCGAATCGGTGGATATGCCGCGGTGTTCGGCGTCAAGTCAGAGCCGCTCGGCGGCTTCGTCGAACAGGTTGATCGGCGGGCATTTAACAAATCAACGGCAGATGGTTGGCCTGGAGTGCTTGCACGGTTCGTTGGCGCTAGTCGAGATGCAAGCCAAACGCTGGGGGGAACGAAACAAACCCAAGTACGGGCAAGATGCCTACATCGAGATCTCAAGGAAGGGGGTCAGGATGAGCAGTGACGAGGCCCGAGTGGGTGCGGTCGACTTCCGTCGCGCGTTGGCTCTGATCCAGCACGGGGAGCGCGGCGACGAAGCAGGCATGCGCGTCATCATCGACGACGAAGTCATTCCAGCTGACCGGCTTGAACAGCTGATCCGCGCGACCGTATCCATCCTGTGGCAACTGGTGGCTCAGCTGTGCGAACCGGACGAAGTCGCTGAGATCGGCGAAACTCTGACCTTGGCGTCTGCCGCCGACGAGGTCGATCTCGACCGCGACAGCCGGCTCGTGGGTCAGATTGCTATGGCACAGCATTCCGGAAATCCCAGTGTCGAGTATGAGGTGCTCCGCGAAGCAGCTACGGCGCCCGACGGTCTGGTGCATCTGGCGCTCACCGCCGCCGGTGCCGTCCCCGCGCTGCTGCCCCAGTTGCGCACCGACGCTGGCCGGCAGCTGCTCAACAACTTGGCGATGCAAGCTCTACGCGAGGAGAACAGCAGGTGACCGGGCGGCGCGGCGTTACCCCGCTCGGCTACAGGGCGAGAAATCGTTGGTGGAACTTTCACGTCCCGTGCGCTGCCCCCTGGTGGCCCTGCCGCGGCGTGCGCAACGTAATGTGGTCGATCTCGTCGAGTCCGTCTTGAGGTAGTGCGGGTGCCCGTCAACTAGGCTAACTGCTCGTCGACAAGGCGATTCTGGTGCTCTAATACTGCAGCCGCAGTTCGGGATCACTGATGTACGCGTCGTCGGTAGAGGGGATTGTCGGGGCCAACAGTGCACTAGTGAGCGATATAGCCCAGTACGCTGGCCCGATTCAGCGGAACCCACGATGTGTGCAGTTCTTCCGCGTCTTTAGTGCAGCCCGGCAGCCGAAACCAGCATGGCCTATCGTTTCGTGCCCACGCGTGTGTTTTCACCGCATGCGGCAACCGAGGATCGGATGGCTGATTGCGTTGGCGCCAGGTTAGTGTGGCAACCGCCGCGCGGACTACTGAATCATCACCGACGCTAATGTCCCGAAAGGGTTCCTGATCATCAAGAAATGGGCCTCGGAGGAGCCTCCGGGGGCCAGTTCCGCTGGTTACGAGGGTAATCAGTAATCCACCACCGCCAGTACCGCCGGTGGGAAATCGCGGGTGAACCGCTATCTCGGCGCCGCTCGATGTTTGCTGCTTTAAGGCTGGTTAACCGACGGGCCCGCCGGTCAGGCTCCGGACCGTTTGAATTTCGCTGTCCCGATAGGGCCGGCCGTCGGGCAGTACGAGGTCGTGAAACCACACTTTCGGAGGCGCGGCGTACGGGTGATTCCACGAATCCCACGGGAAATATGTCTGGGTCTTTCCCGCGACGAAACCCCAATTGAAGGCGCCGACGTTATGGCGCTTCGCGACAGGCAGGATTCCCTCGACGGTGCTGCCCTGGGGTCGGGCCATGTACTCGGTGCACATGATCGGCCGCCCCAGTGGAGATAGCTCACCGATCCGGGACTCGAAGGCCGCGGGTTCGGCATAGGAGTGAAATGTGATCACATCGGCATTGTCGAGTTGAATATCACTGATTGCGCTGCGGCCCTGCTGTTCTCCCCATTTGCCCTGCCACACGCCACTCGTCAGCGGTTGACTCGGATCAACCGAACGCGCCCATTGAAACACTTGGGGAAGCAGGTCTGCGACAAGCTGCAGCTTGTCTTTGCGCTCAACCTTTTGGTAGACGCGCGCAGGATTGTCGGGTTCGTTCCACAGATCCCAACCCAAAACTCGGTCATCACTGCGGAATTGGGTCAGTACTCCTGTGACGTAGTCGCGCAGAAGACGGGTGTAGCCGGCGTCGCCAAGGCGTTCGGCGCCGGGGCTTTGCACCCAGCCAGAGTTATGGACTCCGGGTCTCGGCGCGCGCTGCGGACCCAGCTTGGGCAGCGGGTCCCAACACGAGTCGAAGAAGACGAACAGCGGCTTGATGCCGTGGCGCGCCGCCATCGAGACGAACTGCGCGAGACGCAACTGGAATCCCCGAGCATCCTGGGCCCAGAGCAGATCATGGAGGAAGACCCGCACACTGTTGAGCCCGGCTGACCGGGCCCAGCCCAGCTCGGTATCGATGCGCCGGGGGTCGAAGGTGTTGGGCTGGAACATCTCGAGCTGATTGATGGCGTTCGAGGTGATGAAGTTCGCGCCGACGAGCCATCCTTGCGCTTGATACCAGCGGTTGGCCCGGTCGGGGGACCACCGGGTGGCTTCCCCAGAGGCGCGGGGTGGTTCCGCAGAGGCGCGAGGTCCTTGGGCCAGGGCAGTACCCGCCGCGAGCAGCAGCGGCAGCTTCAGGACCGTTCGGCGGTACACGAGCTGACGATAAGTTGCCGGGGGTTATGTTCCCGGCATTTGCCCAGCGCGTCGTTATGGCTAGATCCTGAGAATTGTTACCCGTTGTCACTCAGTCGTATTCGGCGCAGTGCCACACCTCCGGCAGGCTGTCGTGGCCCTCAGCACCGGTGCCGCTGTTCTAACGGAGCTTTCGGCCGTAGTTGTCTTTGACGCTTCCGGTGAACATCATGATCGCGTCAACGAGCGCCCAGACGCCGACACCCAGCAAGATCGGAAAGCCGAAGAAACAGAACAGGGTGGTGACGAATCCGAACAGCCCCAGGCACAGTTGCAGGACTGCGATCTGAGTCGAGTCGATGTAAAAGCGGCCGATGCCGAACACGCCGAGGAAGAGCTGCAGGAGGCCGGCGGTCACGGCGGACTTGTCCGACAGGGGCATCCCCGTGGCCGGATCGCGACCGAATGGTGCTTGGGGATCGGCTCCGTAGCCTGGCGAGGGATAGCCGGGGTACGGATACTGCTGATTGGCAGGGTAGGGGTACTGCTGCGGGTAGCCAGGCTGGGGCGGATACCCGGGCGGCGGAACCTGCGGATTCTGAGGGTGCGGATTTGGTCCATAACCTGGCGGTTGACTGCTCCAGGGCGGCTCCTCGGACGGGTCTCCGGGCTGGTTCGGTGTCACCATTAGCTTGAATTACCCCTTGTCGTGGCGTTGGTTACCGCTGCTGCGGGTGTGGCTGCGGCTGCGGCTGTTGGGCACCGCCGTAACCCAATTGGGACGCGGTGTAGCGAGCGGCGTCGGTGACCGGCACGGCCTGCACCGCGGTGCCGTAGGCGCAGATCTCGGTCCACACGTCGCCGATCTCGGTGGTGTCGAACCGCATAGCAACGATCGCGTTGCCGCCCTTGTTACGCGCCTCGTTGGTCAGCCGCGTCATCGCCTCGTTGCGGCTCTCAGCGAGGTTCTTGGTCATGCCCTGCAACTCGCCGCCGAACATCGACTTGAAGCCGGCGCCGAACTGGGAGAAGGCATTTCGTGACCGGACGGTGAGCCCGAACACTTCGCCGCACACGCGTTGGATCTCCCAACCGGGAATGTCATTGGTAGTGACGACGAGCACCGGACGACCTTTCTGCGGAGCTGAGAAATCGCTGGGTTATCGCTGCAGGGTACCGCCCCAACCGGCGGCGGATATATTCGACGAAGCAAACGACGAGGAGGTCGGGTGGGTTCTGCTGTGGACGACATCGACTTCGACGATCTGACGTCGCCCGAGCTGACCGATATCCAGCGTCAGATCCTGGAGTTCACCGAAGCCAAACCCGTCGAATTCGACGTCGACCGGATGCTTGCTGAAGCCATCGGGCAGGCAGGTGTGGGTGATGACCTGGACGACACCGACGGCTTCGCTGACCGGCTGGCCGCGCACGTGGCCGCGATCGAAGCCGACGAAGGCCTGACCCAGCTCACTCGCTCGTCTTTGCGGCAACGAGTGGTCCGCCTGCTGCGCAACCGGTTGTCGCTGTCCGACCTCATCATGCGGTATCCCGAGATCGAGTCGATCGCGATCGAGAAGCCCTTCATCGTTGTGGGGATGCCGCGATCGGGCACCACTCATCTGGTGAATCTGATCGCGACCGATCCCCGTCGGCGCGCGCTGCCCTACTGGGAAAGCCAGGATCCGATACCGGCACTGGGCCAAGGCCCCGACATCTTCGGAGTCGACCCCCGCTTCGTGCGAGCCAAGGCCGAACACGACGCACTCATGGTCAGCGCTCCTGTGGTGGCCGCGATGCACGATCGTTTTCCCGAAGCGATCGAGGAGGAGGTCGAGCTCCTCGACCTGGATCTGGCCGCCTATGTTCTGGAATGGCATGCGCGCGTACCTAACTGGCGCGACTATTACCTGGGGCTTGACCAGACCCGGCACTACGCGTACATGAAGAAAGTGCTGCAGGCGTTGACATTTCTGCGCGGCCCGCGGACCTGGGTTCTCAAGAGTCCCCAGCACTGTGAGCAGCTCGGCCCGTTGATGGCCACCTTCCCGGACGCGACAGTGGCTTTCACACACCGCGATCCCGTCGCGGTGATCCAGTCGGCGATCACGATGATGGCCTACTCCGACCGATTGCGCCGGACGAGCATCGACCCGGACTGGCTACTGGACTACTGGAGCGACCGCGTGCACCGACTGCTCAGCGCGTGTGTGCGCGACCGCGATGTGGTGCCGGCCGAACGCAGCATCGACATCAACTTCCACCACCTGAACGGCAACGAAATACCGCTGCTGGATGAGCTTTACCAGCGTGGCGGAGTCGAATTGACAACCAAGGTCCGCGCACGCTTCCAGAACTATCTCGACGGCAATCCACGCGGCAAGCACGGCCGTATTAACTACCACCTGCAACGGCACTTCGGCATCTCGGCCGACCAACTCCGCGAGCGGTTCGACTTCTACTTCAACAGGTTCGACGTCCGCCCCGAATGAAGGAGACACCAGCGATGTTCGAACCGGTGTACCGCAACCGGCCGGGAGCCGACGCCATGCGCCCCGCCGCTGCCGAAAAGGCCGAGCAGATTGCCCCGGGGCTGTGGTGCTCGCCGGGCCTGTCGAATGCCTACCTGCTGACCACCGGCGCGGGCCGGGTGATCATCAACACCGGGATGGGTTTCGAGGGCCCGGTGCACCGCGCCAACTTCGACGCCGTCGACTCCTCGCCGGTGCGCTACATCATCTTCACCCAAGGCCACGTCGATCATGTCGGCGGGCTGGACAGCGTGCGCGACCCGGGTACGACCGTTGTCGCACAGGCGAACTGGACGCTCTGGCGAGATGATAACGAACGCCTCATCCCGTACCGCGCCAGCCGCAGCGCGTTCGCTTTTCAAGACACCTTGGCGGAAGGCATCCGGGCCATTCAACAGCGGCTCGGTACCAAGCACCTGGCTGGCCAGAGCGTTCCCGTCGTCGATGTCGACTTCGAGGACACACTGTCCCTAGAGGTCGGCGGGCGACGGATGGAGCTGATCTCGGTGCCCGGCGGCGAGACGAACGACTCGCTGGTGGCGTGGTTGCCCGAGGAGCGTATCTGCCTGTGCGGAAACGTGTTCGGCCCCATATTCGGGCACATTCCCAACCTCGTCACCATGCGCGGCGACCGGTACCGCGACGCCCTGACCGCCATCGCCTCGGTCGAGCGGGTGCGCGATCTGCAGCCCGAGCTGTTGGTGACCGGCCACTTCGAACCGATCGCGGGGGCCGATCAGATCAATGCCGAGTTGACCCGGCTGCGCGACGCGATCCAACACATCCACGACCAGACCGTCGCCGGCATGAACGCCGGCAAGGACGTCCGGACCCTGATGCGCGAGATCGCCTTGCCCCCGGAATGCGAAGTGGGTCAAGGCTACGGGAAGGTCGCCTGGGATGTGCGGGCGATCTGGGAGAATTACTCGGGCTGGTTTCATCACCAGTCGACGACCGAACTCTATCCGGTCGGTTTCGACGCCGTCGCCACCGACGTAGTCGAACTGGCGGGCGCCGACGCACTGGTGCGACGGGCACGGGCGCACCTGGCCGAGGGCCGCCCCGTGCACGCTATTTACCTCGCCGAGCTCCTTCCACCCGACCATCGGGGTGCGCGTGAAGTACTTCGCGACGCACACGAAAACCTGCTGGCGGACAGCACGAACTTCTGGGAAAGAGCTTGGCTTACAAGGCAGATAGCGAGGAATTCATGACACTCAGGCCCGAAGACTTTTACCACACCGGCATCGTGGTACCCGACATCGATGCCGCGATGGAGCGGCTCACCGCGCTGGCCGGCTACCAGTGGATCAACCCGTTGAGCTACACGCTGCCGTTCCGCACCGCGACGGGAACCCGCGAACTGACCTCCACCATCGTCTACTCCGTGCAGAGCCCGCACATTGAACTCGTCAACGAGGTCCCCGGCACCCCGTGGACGGCTGCGCCGGGCAACGCCGTCCATCACGTCGGCTATTTCACCGACAACCTCGTCGAGTCCGCGCGGATGTTGGAGAGCAACGGCTTCACCCTGGAAATGACCGGAGATGCTCCTGGATCAGAGCTTTCGCTGTTCGCCTACTACATCGACTCCTTCGGCACCCGCATCGAGATCGTCGACCGCGCATTGTTTCCCGATTGGCCGGCTTTCTTGCGGGCGGCGGCACAACCCAACGGAGCCTAACGTGTTGCTCACGGTGCTGCGGTTCAACTTCGCTTCCCCGCAGGGTGATCCACGCACACAGGGCAAGCTGATCTCTGCCGCGCTCGAACTGGCACAGTGGGGCGAGTCCCGTGGGATCACCACGATCAGTGTCGATGAACATCACGCGACGGGGCACGGATGGAGCTGCAATCCCATCATGGCCGCGGCGATGTTTCTGGCGCGAACCGAGCGGCTGATTGCAAGCGTGGACTGCGCGCTCGGGCCGTTGTGGAACCCGGTCCGGCTCGCCGAAGATATCGCGCTCGTCGACAACATGAGTCGAGGCCGGCTACACACCACGGTGGGTCTAGGCTACCGCACGGTCGAATACGACACGCTCGGAGTGGATTTCAGCCAGCGCGGCAAGCTGATGGACGACCTCGTTGAACGAATGCTGTCAGTCTGGTCGGGCGCCGATCGCGACCCGTGGGTCTGCACCGGTACCTGGACCCGGCCGCACCCACCGCTGTATGTCGGCGGAGGAGCGCGCGCCACCGCGAGGCGGGCGGCGCGCTTCGGGCTGCCGCTCAGCCTGGCCGACCACCTGCCGGAGATCGACGCCTACTATCGCGAACTGTGCGCCAGCGCCGGCCTCACACCATTCGTCATCATGCCGGGGGCGACCAATCGCGGAATGATTTACCTGCACGAGGATCCGGACCGGGCATGGGCGGAGCTGGGTGACTATATCCTCTGGGAGGCAGTCACTTACGGCGAATGGTCAACCGACGAGCGGTCACTGATGCACCTGCCGGGAGTGCAAACCCTGGACGAGGTCAAGGCCTCGCGCCGATACCGGTTTCTGACTCCCGACCAACTCATCGCCGAGGTCCGTGACGCCGGGCAGTACGGACCGATCGTGTTGCATCCGCTTGTGGGCGGCATGCCGATCGACGAAGCGTGGAAGTCGGTTCAACTGCTCACCGATACCGTTCTGCCCGCTCTCACCTGATGCGCACGGCGCGCGAACTCTACGATGCACTCAACTTCGACGAGAAAGAGAACTGGGAGGCCGCACCACCGCACCACTAGTGCTGGCCGCCACTGGCGGAAGGAGTTCCCATGATCCCTTACTCCGACGGCATTGCGGCACGCCGATTCCCGGTGGTCAACACCGCGCTGATCGTCGCGAACTTCGCGGTATTTCTGTTCTATGAACTGCCGAACGGGGACGCGGCGGTTAATCAGGCGTCGTTCTATCCATGCGATGTCAACAACTCCTGCCACGTAGGCATACCTTGGGGCCTTAGCTGGATCACGGCCATGTTCATGCATGCCGGCTGGGATCACATCCTGGGCAACATGCTGTTCCTGGTGATCTTCGGCAAGAACGTGGAAGACGCTTTCGGGCGCCTTGGCTATCTGGCCTTCTACCTCGCCGGCGGATTCGCCGCGACGATGATGCAAACAGCGATGACCCTGCTGTTCGGTACGGCGTCGGACGCGCGAATACCGAATCTGGGCGCCAGCGGCGCGATCGCAGCTGTCCTGGGCGCCTATATCGTGCTCTATCCCGATTCACGCATTCTCACGTTGCTGGGGTGGTTCCCGATCAGGATCCCGGCCTGGATCTTCCTCGGCGGCTGGTTCCTGTACCAATTCTTCGAAGGCAACTACGGGCTGGTCCACCCAGACAGCACCGGGGGCAGCGGTGTTGCGTTCTTCGCCCATGTCGGCGGCTTCGCCTTCGGTGTGCTCGTGACGATAGTCCTGACTCGCGCCGGACGGATCACCGCTAAGGCGGTGCGATAGCAGGTCCGGCGTAAGGTGTTACAGCGCAACAGTTTCTGAAGTTTTCAAAGCGTGGCTGTCCCCGGCAGCGACCCCGCCGCCGGGCAGCGAGAATCGCGGCCTCGCGCGCCGGCGTACGGATTCATGTGACCGCTTGCCCGCCGCGGCGCACCGGTTCGTCAAATGCCAAGCTGTGACGGCGGTGTCCAGGTGTCCACCAGCAGCGGAAGGCTGACCGCTTCGGAGCCGCCGGTCACCACAATCACCCAGCGGCCATCGACAGGCAGGCTTGCGTCGATACCGAAGAAAGCGAACCCCGGAAATTCGCCGATCGAGGCTTCGGGCACCTCGAACCGTCGCATTACGGGAGCCTCACCCGTCGGAGGGATCAGCTCCACCTCGACCCGCCGGTCGGAATTGTCACCATCGGCATCGGCCCGCGTCAGTACCACAAGAACAAAACTGGCTGACCGGTCGGGTCCGACCGTGAATTTGGACAGCACGCCGCCCGCTACGTTGAGTTTGTTGTCTATTGTCGCGGCCTGTTCGGCCAAAAACGCCCCGGTGAGTATCACAGCGTCGAACCTACCGTGCAGCAAGTAGCCATCAGGAGGGGGTACGGGCCAACGACCACCAGCATCTCCGAGTGGTAGCTAGCTCATTAGATGGCACCGTTTACTGCAACTTCGCACCAGGAGCGCGATACTGAATAGGTGCCTGATCGCAACGTGCTGGGCGGCCCGCTGGAGCCGTGCGGCAACGAACCACTCACGGGCTTCTACCGCGACGGCTGCTGCTCTTCTGGACCCGAAGACATCGGCCGGCACACCATCTGCGCGGTGATGACCGCTGAATTCCTGGAGCACCAGCGCTCCATCGGTAACGACTTGTTGACGCCGGTGCCTGAATACCGGTTTCCCGGCCTGCTACCCGGAGACCGATGGTGCGTCACCGCGCTCAACTGGCTTCGCTCCCACCACGACGGCTGCGCCGCCCCCGTGGTGCTGGCGTGCACCCACGAGCGCACCCTCAAGGTCGTACCGCTGGAAGCGCTCCTGGAACACAAGGTTGATGTTCCCGACGACCTGGCCAACCTGTAGGTAGCGGATCCGCGCTTCAGCCGGGGCCGTCGGGGGCCGGCGCCGCCGGTGTCGTGAACAACGCCGGATCCGCCACGACGACGCTCGGCGCCACATCGCCGGTACGTCGCGCGACGAACGGGGTCCGGTACACCGTTCCTTGAGTGCCGCATCCGTTGCTGAGAATGGTGCCGATCGTGAGGCCTCTCAACGTGCCGTCGGCCTGCGGATCCCATGACCACAGGCGGGTCTCGTCGTCGCGGCCGGTTTTGTTGGTTCGTTCGCACTCCATCGGTGCCTGAAGGGTCGGCGTGCCCTGCCAATGGGTGTCGCCGAAGTGCAGAACACTTGTCGTGCCCGTGCCCTCCTTTTGGTTGGATTCGGCCAGCTGAGACCCTGCCGCCGCGCATCCCTCCCGGGTACACACCGAACGAAAGGCCCATCGAACTCGCCCCGGTCGTGTACCTGGACGATGTTGGGGTGCCACAGCGTGGCGGCCGGCTCGGCCTCGCGGTGAAATCTCTGCCGAAAGCCGCTATCGGCCGTTGCCGGCTCGGGCAGGATTTTCAGCGCGTCGCGACGCGGCAACCTGGGATGCTGGGCGAGGTACACCTCGCTCATCCCGCCGCGGCCGAGCAACCACACAATGGTGTACCCGGCGAAGGTCGCGCCGGCTGGTCAAGGCATTCCGGGATCCTACCGCCGCGCTCGAGCTTGGGCACGGCGCCTGGGATCGCGACACTTACACAACATGCACAACTCGCCGAAAAGCGTAGCCGTAGTTTAAGTTTCGCACCTACAGAAACGGCGCGTCAGGCAGTGCGCCGCTGCTCCAGCCATTCCACCAGCGATCGACCGGCGTCCAGGACGTGCCGCTCGGCGATCACGCGTGCCCGCTCGACATCTTTGTCACCGAGCGCGTCGAGTAACTGTTGGTGCTCGTCGAGCGAATGCTTCTCATGGTCGGGGAACAGGGTGAGGAAGTTGCTCGGCACGACGCGCGCGGCTTGCTTGATCTGGGTCATCAGCCGCGGGGAGTGTGCGGCGCGGTGGATCTTTTGATGAAAATGCCAATTGGCCTCACCGATGCTGTCGTCACCGGCTCGTGCGGCGACGTCTGCTGCCAGCTCGCGCAGCATCCCGAGTTCTTCCGGCTCGATCCGCTCGGCTGCCCACGCGGCCGCCTGTCCGGTCAGCACACCCAGGATGGTGAAGCTGTCCAGGACATCGTCGGGGCTGATGCCGATCACCGTGATTCCACTGCGCGGGGCGACTTGAACCAGGCCCTCGAACGAGAGCTCCAGCAGCGCTTCGCGCACCGGGGTGCGGCTGGTCGCGAATTCCTCGGTGATGGCGTCCAGGTCGACGCGTGAGCCGGCGGGCAGGGCGCCGGTGAGAATGCGGTCGCGCAGCTCGCGGGCGGCGCGTTCCCGGACGGTGCCGGAGATGTCGATTGCTGCCACCCACGCATGCTACCAAATCAAGTATTTGACATCTGATATATCAGATTTTAGATTTAGGACATGATTGACGGACGAAAAGACAAGATGGCCCTGGTTGCCTTCATGCAGGCGGGCAGCACCTCGGTCTACGCGGGTTCTTGGCGGCATCCTGCGACCGAACACCGCTATCTCGATGCGTCCTACTACGCGAAAATCGGGCGTCAGCTCGAAGAAGGCTGCTTCGACCTGATGTTCTTCGACGACCGGTTGGCGATGCCGGGGGTCTACGGCGGATCGGTCGAGGAGGCGGTGCACTACGGGGCCCGGCCGGTCAAGCTGGACCTCGGTGTGGTGCTTGGCGTCTTGGCGCAGGCGACGTCGCGAATTGGGCTCGGTGCGACCTACTCGACCACCTATTACGCGCCGTTCCACGTCGCCAGGACCTTTGCGACGCTGGACCACCTTTCGCATGGCCGGGCCGCGTGGAACGTCGTGACCTCGGTCAACGACAGCGAGGCGCAGAACTACGGGGTCAAGGCGCACCTCGGCCACGACAAACGCTACGACCGCGCCGACGAATTCATGGACGTGGTCACCGGCCTGTGGGACACCTGGGAGGACGACGCGATCCTGCACGACCGCGCCTCCGGGCAGTACGCCGACCCTGCCAAGGTCCACGAGCTGGGACACGAAGGTCAGTACTTCTCTGCGCGCGGGCCGCTGACCGTGCCGCGCACGCCGCAGGGCCGACCGGTCATCATCCAGGCCGGCTCTTCGGGTCGCGGGCGCGAATTCGCCTCCCGCTGGGCCGAGTTGATCTTCACCGGCGACCCCGGCCTGGAAGTCGCGCGCAGCCACTACTCCGACCAGAAAGAACGCATCGCCGACGCCGGTCGTGATCCTGCCGCGGTGCGCATCTGCCCGATGGCCTACGCTGTGGTCGGCGAATCCGAGGCCCACGCCAAGGAGCGCGAAGCACTGTTCCTCAACGATTTGGTACACCCCATGGCGTCGCTGACACTGCTGTCGGAGTTGATGAATTACGACTTCGCACAACATGATTTGGACGATCCGGTCACCGACGAGCTCATCGCGTCGGTGTCCGGTATCCGGGGACTGGTGCAGAACCTGCGCACGCATATCGGCGGGGACACCGTCACCGTGCGCGACCTGGCCGGTCATCGCGCCACCTTGTTGCAGGGCCCGCGCTTCGTCGGCACCGGCGAACAGGTCGCCGACGAGATGGCGGACTGGTTCGAGAGCGGCGCCTGCGACGGTTTCGTCCTGGCCGCCACGCATCTGCCCGGCGCGTTCGAAGACGTGGTGCGCATGGTGGTCCCGGAGCTGCAACGACGGGGCCTGTTCCGCACCGAGTACGAGTCGTCGACGTTGCGGGGACACCTTGGGCTGCAACGACCTTCGAATAACCGGGTGCACGCCAGTGCAAATGCTTGACGGTATTCGCGTGCTCGACCTCGCCAGTTTGGCGGCCGCCCCGTTGGTCGCCACCTATCTGGGGGAGTTCGGCGCCGATGTGATCAAGGTCGAGGAACCCCGACATGGGGATCCGATCCGTGAGTGGGGCAACCAGCGTGACGGCGTCGGCCTGATGTGGAAGTCGTTATCGCGCAACAAGCGATCGATCACGCTGGATCTGCGCTGCGCCGAAGGTCAGGCGCTGGTGCGGCGCCTGATAGAGCACGCCGACGTCGCGATCTTCAACACCAGGCCGCAGACGTTACGCAAATGGGGTCTGGACTACGAGAGCCTGCGTGCGGTCAACGACCGGATCGTGATGCTGCACATCACCGGCTACGGGTTGACCGGGCCGAAGAGTGAGCGCCCTGGGTTCGGCACGCTCGGGGAAGCCATGAGCGGATTTGCCCACGTCACCGGCCCGGCCGGCGGTCCGCCCACGCTGCCGCCATTCATGCTGGCCGACGGCGTCGCATCGTTGAATGCCACCTATGCGGTCATGATGGCGCTGTACCACCGCGACGTGCACGGTGGACCCGGACAGCTGATCGACGTCAACCTCATCGACCCGCTTGCCCGGCTGCTGGAGCAGACGCTGTTGGGCTACGACCAATTGGGCCTGGTGCCCGAGCGGGCCGGCAACCGCTGGGATATCTCCGCGCCGCGCAACACCTACCAGACGGCAGACGGGCGGTGGCTGGCCATGTCCGGCAGCTCGCCGGCGCTGGCGTTGCGGGTGTTTCGGGCGATCGGCCGCGACGACCTGCTGGAAGACCCCGACTTCTTGGACCCACAGCGACGGCTGGCCCGGGCCCGCGAGGTCGACGCGGTGGTCGCGGATTGGGTTGCAACCAAGACGCTTTCGGAGGCCATGATGGTCTTTGAGAAGCATGAGGTAGCCGCAGCCCCGGTGTATGACATCCGTGATTTGGTCGCCGACGAGCAGTTGGCCCATCGCCGGGTGTTCGTCTCGGTCGAGGACCAAGAGCTCGGGCCGATGACGGTGCAGGCCCCGGTACCGCGTTTCTCGTCGGCGTCGGGGATGGTCGACCATCTGGGTCCTCAGCTCGGCGAACACAACGCCGAGGTGTACGGCGAGTTGCTCGGTTTGACCTCAAACGAAATCGATGACCTGCGCGCCCGCGGCGTGTTGTGACAGAAGGACATTCACCGATGAGCCAGTTACTGCGTCGCTCCGAACTTGCGGTGCCGGCGAGCAACGACAACATGTTCGAAAAGGCCGCCGGGTGTGGCGCGGACTTGGTGTTCCTCGATCTCGAGGACGCCGTGCCCGCGGCCTTCAAAGAGGAGTCGCGCGCCAAGGCGATTAACGCGCTCAACGACATCGACTGGGGCCGCACCGTGCGTGCCATCCGGATCAACGGCCTGGACACCCGGTGGTGCCACGACGACCTCATCGACGTCGTGACCAAAGCCGGTGAGAACCTCGACACCATCATCATCCCCAAGCCCCGCAAGGCTCGCGACGTTTGGTGGGTGGACGTGCTGCTCACCCAGCTCGAGGCGAAACTTGGCCTCACCAAGCGCATTCGACTCGAAGTTCTCATCGAGGAAGTGGAAGGACTGGCCAACGCCGAGGAGATCGCCCTGGCCAGCCCGCGCCTGGATGCCTTGATTTTCGGCGTAGGTGATTTCTCGCTATCGCAAGGTGCGCGGGTGGATACCAACTTCGTCCCGCTGGGCGAATACCCCGGTGATTTCTGGCAGTACGCCCGCAATAAGGTCATCGTCGCGGCGCGGATCGCGGGCATCGACGCCATCGATGCGCCCTATCCCGACTACAAGGACCTGCCCGGATACGAGCGCGATGCGCGCCGTGCCTCGCTGCTGGGTTACACGGGCAAGTGGGCAATTCATCCCGACCAGGTTCCCGTCGCCAACACCGTCTACGCGCCGACCGCCGACGAGATCGCCCGTGCCGAGCGCAATGTCGCCGCTTATCGGGAAGCCGAGGCCAAGGGCCGCGGCGCCGTCGGGGTCAACGGCGTCCTGGTCGATGCCGCGCACGTCAAGATGGCTGAGCAAACGCTTGCGCGTGCCGCGCTGATCAACGGGAGCCATTAGAGATCCGGAATCGGGATTGGCGTCTCTGCATTGGGGTACACCAGGTTAGTCAGCTAATTTGACGAACGCTCAACAGAGGGAGCTTGGTGTGATTGTTCTGGGCATTATTCTGCTGCTGATCGGATATTTCGCCGCCATACCGAATCCTGTACACCATTGGGGGCATCCTGGTGGTCGTCGGTGTGATCCTATGGATCCTCGGGGCTGTCGGGCGTCCCGTGGGTGGCCGCAAGGTTTGGTTCTAGCCTGTTTTAGCCCGAGTACCGGCAGTCCCTCGGCCTGCCGGTACTCGGCTGCGGTGTGCGCTTCCGGCTCCGCCAATACGAGTAAGAGCGTCAGCAGGCCACTGCGAGCTCGCGTTGCGGTGGGCCGACGTACTCGCACCGGGGGCGGATCAGCGCGTTGGATGCGGTCTGCTCCATGATGTGGGCAGTCCACCCGGTGATCCGGCTCATCACGAAAATCGGTGTGAAGCCAGCGATATCGAATCCCATTAGGTGGTAAGCCGGGCCAGTAGGAAAGTCCAGGTTCGGCTTCATTCCGGTAGCAAACCGCCGTCCCCTTCTCCAGTACTTCGTATATTCGAGCCAGCGCTGCCCATCCCGGGCGGCCGCGACACGCTCCAGGGCATGCTTCATGGTCGGCACTCGTGAATCGCCGTTCTTATACACGCGATGACCGAAGCCCATGATCGTGTTCCGGCGAGACAACTTGCCTTGCAACCACTGCGCCGCCTTGTCGCCAGTGCGGATTTCGATCATGTCCGCGCATGACGGCTTCGTTGGCTCCGCCGTGGAGCGAACCCTTGAGCGCGCCGATGGCCGCCGTCACGGCGCTGTAGATGTCGGACTCGGTGGAGGTGACCACCCGCGCGGCGAACGTGGAGGCGTTGAAGCTGTGTTCGGCGTAGAGGACCATGGACTGCTCGAACGCATCCACGATGACTTGCTCAGGAAGGTCGCCAAAGCACATATAGCAGGAAGTTCTGCGCATAGTTCATATGGCTATGCGGGGCAATGGGTTCCAGGCCGCGCCTGCGGCGCATGTCGGTGGCGACGATCGTGGGTAGTGCCGCAAACATCCGCAGCGACTTTGCGTAATTCGCCTCGGGGCTGCTGTCGTCCTCGTCGGCATCTTCGGTACCCATGTAGCTGATCAATGTGCGCACCACGTCCATCGGGTGACAGTTGTCCGGCTGTTTCGCGATCAGGGACAGCATCGATCGGTTCAGCCGGCGGGCGGCACGCTCCCGCTGAGTGAACAATGCCAGCTGCTGGTCGTTGGGCAGCTCGCCGTGCCACAGCAGGTAGGCCACCTGCTCAAAGCTGCAGTGCGCGGCCAGGTCCTGGACCGCGTATCCGCGATACGTCAGCGAGTTGGTCTCCGGAACGACCTTGGAGATGGCGGTGGTGTCGACGACGACACCCGCCAGGCCCTTGTAGATGCGCGGCTTGTCTTCGATGCTGCTCATGATGTGACTCCTTCGAGGGTCGAAGTTGTAGATATCGGAATCGAATTGGTTGTAGTCGGCGTACCGCAGCAGCTCGTAGAGGCGGCTGCGGTGCTGCATGCGGTCGAGAAGACCGGATTGTGTTCCGGTATTGGCGATTTCGCGGAGTCCGACCTCCACGGCATACATCGCCAAGCCGCAGCGTGCGTGACGGGGTAGATCACCACGTTGTAGCCGATTTCGGACTAGCTGGGATGCTGTCAGCAACTCCGACTTGCCGAACTCGGTCATGTTGGCCAACAAGCGGTGTGTCCACCGCCTCGCGGAACTGTTCGAATTCGGCTGGTGTGTGCAGGGCTTCGGGAAGATCAGGTCGGCGCCCGCGTCGGCGTAGGCTCTTGGCCCGGTCGATCGCGGCGGGAATTCCCTCTATGCCGGCGGCGTCGGTGCGCGCGCAGATGATGAAATTCGGGTCGCGCCTGGCGGATACGGCGGCGCGCAACCGTTTCACCATCTCATTCGTCGGCACGACCGCTTTACCGTCGAGATGTCCGCACCGCTTGGGGTTGACCTGGTCCTCAAGATGACAACCCGCCAGCCCGGCGTCTTCCAACACGGTCACGGTGCGCGCCGCGCTCATCGGCTCGCCGAAGCCGGTGTCGGCGTCGATCAAGGTGGGCAGGTCGGTCGACCGCCGCGATCTGCGCACCCCGCGCAGCTGACTTCGGTCAGGGTTGTCAGCCCGATGTCGGGCAGGCCGAGGTCCGCCGAGAGCACCGCGCCCGACACATACACCCCGTCGAACCGAAGTTCGGCGACCAGCTTGGCGACCAGCGGTGAGAAGGCCCCCGGAAACCGCAGCAGCCGACCTACTTTCCAGGCCGCTGCGGAACTTGGCCCGCTTCTCGGGCCGCGGGCACTTCGCTGGCGATCAATCCGCTCATCAGAAGATCCCCGGGGGAATCGTCGGCGCCTTATCGAGCACCGAGGGATCGACGACGATGTTGAGCGCACCCAGCGCGCCGGCCTGTTAGTCCGGCAAGGCCCTCCACCACCGAGAGGAACCGCTGTTGCTCGGCGTCGGTGACCACGCCGTTGGCCAGCTCGCTGAACTTCCCGACGTACTGCTTACGCTCGAATGGCCTAGCGCCCAACGGGTGAGCGTCGGCGACGGCGATCTCGTCGACGATCACATCGCCGCTTTTCAGGGTGACCTCCGCACGGGCGCCGAACGCTTTCTCCGCCGGATCGATGGAGTGGTAGCGCCGTGTCCATTCGGGGTCTTCGGCGCGTGGAGATCTTGTGCCATAGGTCGACGCTGTCTGGCCGGTGCGCCCGCTCCGGTGCGTAGGAGCGCTCGTGGTGCCAGGTGCCGTCCTGCAATGCGACCGCGAAGATGTACATCAGCGAGTGATCCAGCGTTTCGCGGGAGGCGTCCGGGTCCATCTTCTGCGGGTCGCCTGCGCCGGTCCCGATCACGTTGTGGGTGTGGTGGCTGGTATGCAGGACGATGGTCGCGATCTGGTCCAGGTCGCTTCGAGCGAAAAGCGTTCGCGCATCCGACGGGCCAGGTCGATCAGCGCCTGGCTCTGGTACTCCGCCGAGTGCTCCTTGGTGTAGCTGTCCAGGATGGCGCGCTTGGGCTCGCCCGGCTCGGGCAGCGGAACTTGATATGTGTGCTCTGGCCCCGAGAGCAGCCAGGCGATCACCCCGTCCTCGCCTTCCCAGATCGGGGCGGGTGCACCCTCGCCGCGCATGGCGCGGTCCACGGCCTCGATGGCGACTTTGCCGGC
Source organism: uncultured Actinomycetota bacterium (assembly GCA_963708995.1). Taxonomy (GTDB): domain Bacteria; phylum Actinomycetota; class Actinomycetes; order Mycobacteriales; family Mycobacteriaceae; genus Mycobacterium. The sequence continues at coordinate 235,695 of CAVPUR010000014.1, read as the reverse complement.
CCACGCGGGCGCGAACGCCTTCCAGCTCGAGATCAGGCCCTTACGGGACTGCCGGGTGGACGTCGTGAGGTGCAGCGCTTGGCCGATGGCCTGGTAGATGGTCTCTTTGTCCAGGCCGAGCATGGTGCCCAGGCCCGCGGCTACCGAAGGGCCCCAAGTGTGCGACGTGGTCAATCTTGTGCTCGTGCAGGCAGATCCCCTTGACCAGGTCGATCTGAATCTCGTAGCCGGTGGCTAAACCGCGGATCAGGTCGGCCCCGCCGATCCCGAGGTGCTGCGCGACTGCCACCACCGGTCGCCATTCCTTGCCACCCGCCGCAGCGGCGTATCGCCGAGAAACTGATTTACTCCGTGGGTATCGACCTGACCGACTCACCGCTTACACCAACGACGAAGAGGACGCCGTCGGGCTCCGGGTGAAAGCGCCGTTCACCGTCGAGGACGAACTGGTCAAGTTGGGTGTCGACTTCGTCAGGGGAGAAGTTTGGAAGCCCTTCACGGTGGTGGACCGCAATCTCTACACCGGTCAGAACCCGGCCTCCGCCGCGCCCCTCGCGGAGAAGATACTCGAAGCGCTGTAGCCGCTTTTCACGGCGTCTTCTTCCTTTTCCAGTGGGGACTTTTGACCGCTTCCAGCGCTTCGGTGACATAGCGATCCAGGTGACAGCGGTTGCTGGATTGACGGACCCAGTGCTGAAAGGCGAAATCGGCTGCCGCGAAGGCGAGTTGGGCCAGCAGGCCCGGACGGATGTCAGTGTCGGGATTTGTGCCCATGCGTTCAGCGATGATCTGCGTCGCCCGCTCCTTGTCCGCGGGTGTGTGAAACCTGAGTTTGTCGATCAGATCAGGCGCCATCATCAGGGCTTCCCGCCACTCTTCGGTGTCGGATTCGTCGAACGAGCGGGTTCGCGTGATGATGGCGTTGACCAGCGCGACGTCCGGTGGCTCGCTGGCGGGTCGCTGCTCGAGCAGGTGGACGATCGCTGCGCCGCCGTGACGAACGGGCGCCAGCAGCAGTTCTTCTTTGGTAGGCACGTGGCGAAAGAAGGTGCGCGGCGAAACCCCTGCGGCAGTGGCGATTTCCTCCGTCGTCACGGCGTCGTATCCACGTTCGATGAACAGCCGGAACGCCGCCCGCCTGATGTCCGCCCGAATCTGTGCACGCTGGCGATCTCGCAGCGACCCTTCGCTGGTGACCATCAGCGGAAGCAGCCGATCCCACCGTCGACGTGAATGGTCTGCCCGGTGATGAACGTCGCGTCGGTGCTGAGCAGGAACGCCACCAGTGCGCCCACGTCGGTGCGGACATCGCCGATCCGCTTCATCGGAACGCGCCGGACCGATTTCGCGTAATCGTCGGGTGCGAACTGTTTCCACAGCTTGACGCCGTCGGACTCGGCGAACGGGCAGATGACGTTGACGCGGATGTTGTCGCGCCCCCATTCCAGGGCGGCGACCTTGGACAGCCCGCGGATGGCTTCCTTGGCGGCGGCGTAACCGCCCCACTTGGGTTCGCCGCCGGTGCCGGTGCCGGAGCCGAGGTTGACGATCGACCCGCCGCCCGCCGCGACCATCAGCGGGTGGACGGCCTGCATCAGCAGGAAGGTCGCTCGGGGGCCGACGTCGTGACCGAGCGCCAGGTCATCGGTGGTGATGTCAACGAATGCCTTGGGCTCGTTGGTGGCGATGGCGTTGTTGACCAAGCCGTGCACGGTGCCGAACGCGTCGACGGCAGCAGCGGCGATAAGCGGGGCGTTGTCAGGGTCGCGCAAGTCGGCGACGAGCCGTTCGACGTGACCCAGTGCCGCAAGCTCAGCGGTTGTCGCGCTGAGCTTTTCATCGAGGATGTCGACCAGCAGCACCGACGCACCACGTTCCAGCAGGGCGGCGGCAACGCCCTTCCCGACCCCTTGAGCGGCACCGGTGACAATCGCGACATGGCCGCGCATCGAATCTGGATGCGAGTAGCTCATTTGACTGGTCCCATCTGGAGCCGCACGCCCCGGTGCATCTCGTAGGTGCTGCGCATCGCGCCGGGCAGCTCGATGAACTCCACCGCGGTCCCGTCCGGATCCTTGACGAAAAACATTCGCACCCCGCCGATTTCGAAAGGGTCCTGGTCAGGCGCGTAGCCTGCGGCGGTGATGCGGCGGTGTGCGTCGTCGAGATCGGGCACCGACAAAGACACGTTGTGGATGCCGGTGATGCCGCGACGCGGCGGTTTCTGGTCCGGCACGCTGGCGCCCAGCGACAGCAACTCGACCATCAGTCCGCCCAGCAAGCCGCCGACCACCCGGCCCTCCTGCTTACGTTTGGCGTTCAGCACCGAGTCGAAAGGCTCTCCGGAGATGAGGGTTTCGAAGACCACCTCCATGCCCAGCACATCGCGGTAGAACGCCAGCGCACGGTCCATGTCGGTGACCCCAACGACGAGGTGGCAGAACGACACGTCGGGCAGGACGGTCATGGGGCCTCCTGATTAGCGCGAGCAGACGCAAAACCCCCTATTTCGCACTGAAATCGGGGGTTTTTGCGACTGCTCACCGTGCGGTCCGGGCGAGATTCGGAGCGGGGCGACCGGCGAACAGCGGCAGGTCAAGATAGGTCTTGATGCCGGGCTCGGCAGCGCAGACGTCGGGGATAGCGTTGATGCAGTGGTTGGCGGTAGCCACGACGCCGGGATTGCGCACCAGCCCTTCAGCAATCGTCTCCGGTTGCAGCCCGTTGAAGGTGAGGCTCACGCTCGGGTCCCCGGTGATCTCGACCTCGAAGCGTTCGCCGCGCCCACCGAAATTCCAGGCCGGTTCCAGGTTTTCCTCGCCCATCAGCCAGTTGACCGCCGCCGTGATGACCGGCTCGCCGTCGACGAGGGCCTGCCACCGGAACCGGCGCGCGGCAACGGTTCCCGTCGTGATCGGGAACGGGGCGTAGTCGATGTCGGAAGTCGCCACGGCGACATCCTGGATCGTCCTGATGTTTTGGTCGATGCGAAATCCCATGTGGTCGGCGATCATTCGCACCGACTGCTTGAACCCCGCCTCGAGCAGGCTGGCCATGGGCCCTTGCATGGCCTCCTCGGGGGTACCGCCGAACCCCATGATGTGGCGCACGACGTCCGGGGCGTTATAGGTGCGGATGTCGGAGAATTCCTCGGCGCGCACGTGGGTGACCGCTGACGACAGTGAGGACACCATGAGCGGGAATCGCTCGGTGATGCCGCCGGGATGAATTCCCGACCCGTGCAGGGTCACCCCGGCTTCGCGTGCGGCTTCGGCGATGGCTTTGTGGCGCGGATTGCTCAGGTCGGGGTACACCCAGCCGACCGGGGTGACCACGTTCTTGCCCGACCGCAAAATCGCCACGACCTCTTCGTCGTTGGGGACCAAAGGGCTGTACATGACGCAGTCGGCGTCGAGGGCCAGCACCTCGTCGATGCTGGTGGTCGCGGCGACACCGAGGTCGCCGGTCCCGAGGATCTGACCGACGTCGAGCCCGTTCTTGTCAGCGCTGTGCACCCAGCATCCGACCAACTCGAGCTGTCGGTGATTCGATACGCACTCGATGGCGGCCTTGCCGACGCCGCCGGTCGCCCATTGGATGACACGCAACTTGGCTGGGCTATTCATCGGGCGACCTCTCTTGGCACGGAGACGACAAGATGGCACAGTATGACCGCATGGCAGTAACTGTCAATAAGCGCTTTCCGCAGGAGGGCTGGCGATGAGCGTCCTAAATGGCAAGATCGCGATCGTCACCGGGACCAGCCGTGGTGTGGGCGTCGGGATCGCCCATGAACTGCTGCGAGCCGGGGCCACGGTGATCGGCTGCTCGCGTTCGCCGCTGGACGCCATCCCGGGTATCGACGCAGACTGGGCCGGCAGGGCCTCGCAAAAGGTCTGCGACCAAGGCGATGTCCGCTCGATCGACTCCTTCGTCACCGAAGTCGTTGCCGCCCACGGCCGGCTCGACATCTTGGTGAACAACGCCGGCGGAACCGTGCCGGCGCCGCACGCGGAGAGCATTCCCGAACTCGTGCAACGCATCCAGGGCGCACCCCGCGCCGACGACGAGTACGAGCGCACCGCCCTGTTTCACGCCTTCGCCGTGCAAATGAACCTCATCAGCCCACTGTGGTTCGCCATCCGCGCGTACCGGCAGATGCGCACCCAGGACGGCATGGGCTGCATCATCAACATCTCCAGCGGCGCCGGGCATCCGGCGGGCTCGCCGACGTTGGTCTCCTACGGCGCCGCCAAGAGCGGGCTCAACCATCTCACCCGCTCGTTGGCCGAGGAGTGGGGCCCGAAGGTTCGAGTCAACTGCATCGCGCTGGGCCCGACGATGACCGAGAACTTCCGGTCGTTCGTGCTCCCCAAGGACGATCCCACCGGCGAGAAGTACTTCGCCGCAGTCCCATTGCGCCGCGCGGGGGAGCCCGCGGAGGTGGGCCGCGTCTGCGTCTTCCTCGCAAGCGGGCAGGCGGACTTCGTCAACGGCACGACCATCGAATGCGACGGCGGGATGCTGCCCGGCGTGCTATACGACGCCGGCCTCAAGACGATTACCGATCTGCTGTAGCCCGTCTAGCCGCGGGTGCCGCTGCGGCTTTATCAGCACGGCGGGCGAAGTTGACTTTGGCCACACGGGCGACGACCGCCGGATGCATTAACCGGCGCGGTGAGTCAATGAGCCCAGCGACATTCGACAGTCGCTCTGCCACAACGATATCGTGCTCTGCCGCCGCCTGTACTTGCTGCACGTATTTGTTGGTGATGCGGACCGGCAACGGTCGAGGTCCTTCTACCTCGGGCAGGGTAAGATCCGCACCGGTAGCCAATTGCCAAGCGTCACTGATGATTTTGCTGGTGGTCTGAAAAAACCGCTGCGCCAGGTCGCCTCGATCCCGCCGAAGGCAACGTTGGAGCGCAAGGGCTTCGAGAGCGGCTATAGTCATCCCTTGGCCGTAAATGGGATTAAAGCTGCATATCGCGTCGCCCATCACCAGCAGACCGTGCGGAAAACGACGCATCCTGTCGTAGCGGCGCCACCGACTGGTCGGCATCCGGTGGCGGGTGCCGTCGGTGAGCGGGACGCTCTCGCGTATCATCGCTACTACATGCGCTGGAGTGAATTCCTCTATGAATGACAGCATTTGAGCGAATTCACTGGGCGGCTCGTGGCCCGCCATCCCCAACACAGTGAACATTGCGGTGTTGTTCTCGTTGCGAAATATAAATGTTCCCGTAGGGCGACCTGGGACTGGACCGACAATCACGGCAATTTCGTTCGGGACTTCCGGCGGAAGTTGCAGCGAGTGGCTCGAATACGTCAAACGCACGTCGAGGTGGTCTTCGGTGGGAGGGGCATAGCCCATGGCATCCAGAAACGCTGGCGTACGCGCGCCACGGCCGGTAGCGTCCACCACCAGATCGGCTTCCAGTGCCCGCTCGCTTCCATTGGGGCGAGTTCGGACGATCGCTCCGGTGATTCGGTCCTTCGTAGCGGTAGTGATTGGTTCGACGATGTCGTGGCCCTCCAGTACCTCGACATTCGCGAGGGCGGCCACCCGTCGACGGACGTGCCATTCCAAAAACCGTCTGCTGGGTGTTATCAGTTGGAAGTTTTCGATGTGACCCGAGCGTGGAAGTGGATGTCCGCCGGTGCTGATGTAGACCTGTGACAGTTCGCCGCGGCAAGCGGGCACGCCGGCCTCGATGAGCTCAGCGCCGATTCCGGCAAAAAGCTCCTCGAGGACCCGTAAACCGCGTCCCCACAACAGGTGTGAATGGCGCCCTTGGGGCACGCCGCGTCGGTTGACGGGTTCTTCAGGTAGCACATCACGGTCGACGATGGTAACGGAGTCGTAGAAATCGGCTAGGACCCGCGCTGCCAATAGGCCTGCCATGCTGGCGCCGAGAACGACAGCATGCTGACCGCGCTTTGTCACGTCATTCATTGAAACTCCTTGCGCTGTAGAGTAACGATGCCGATCACCTGATCAGGGCGCCTCGAAGCAGGACACGAGTTTGAGCGCTAGCCACGGCCGCCGGCCGCCGACCACGCGTAAACCCAGACGCGCGGCCGTGAACTGTCCGATGCGTTGGTAGAGCAGTTGGGTGAGCGTCGATGCGGGCACGCGCAGAACAGCGTGGGGACGATCGCTTGGACGCCGGACGCGCAACTCGGCGATGCCATTGTGGATGTGGATAAGGTAGGGGCGCGCCTCTGGGACGTCGATGGCCACGCAGATGTCGGTATTCGGCGGTATTGTGTTCAGCACGTATGCTGGCGCGATCTGCATTAGTCCCCGTGCGATCAGCAGCATGTCGCGTTCGGGAAGTTCCCAGGTAACCTTGGCAGCCCGGGCGATGTCGCGTCCGTGCATCAGCAACTCGCCGAGCCAGTTCGTCTGCCAGGTGTTGCCGTCGACGTGGGCGCCGCAATGAAAGGGAAGCACCGGACCTTCATCGGCGATGATGTCGAACAGCGCGTCCAATTCCGGTGCGAGAGCTTGGATTTGGTCAGCGAGCTTCGGGAATTGGGGCCATCGCCGCTTCGAGCTCGCTCTGATTGATGACGTTGAGCTCGCGCGGTTGGTCTGCCAGGCGTGAATCCCCTTGCCGCAGGCGCAGATAGCGCTGAACGATCGTGAGCACGTGCGCGACGGCCTGCTGGGCAGTCCAACTTGAGCCCGGCAGTTGAGCGAGCGGATCGGCGGTGCGAGCGAGTCGATCGAACCGCGCCAGTGCTTGTGCGATGCGGTCGCGCAGCTCGCCTCGAGTGGTGTCGACCAGGGCGGCGACTTCGACGTCGTTCATGCCTTCTCCTAATACTCCAATGTAGAGTTCCAGGGACAGTACTCCAAAGTAGAGTATTGTCAAAGAGTGCCATCACAGCCGACCGCGACGTCTTTCGCGCTCCTGGGCCTGCTCGGTGTACAGCCCTGGACTGCCTACGAGCTGGTCGGACAGGTCAAGCGAAGCCTGCATCACTTCTGGCCCCGCTCGGAGGCTCACCTGTATGCGGAGTTGAAGCGGCTCGTGGAGCGCGGGCACGCAGTGGCCGAGGTGGTTGAGGGCCGACATCGGCAGCGCACGTGCTACACGATCACCCCGGCGGGCCGTGCGGCGCTCGAGGACTGGCTGGGCACCGAACCGGCTCCGCCAGCCCTTGAGATCGAGGGCCTGCTGCGCGTGTTACTGGCCGACCAAGGAACCGCAAAAGATCTGCGTGCGGCCGTCGAAGCCACCGCGCGTCAGGCGAAGGAAATGCGTGCGGGCGGCGCAATGCTCCTCGAGGAATTGCTCGATACCGGAGGGCCCTTCCCGCAACGGCTGCACCTCACCGAACGCGCCGCATGGCTCTACGGCGAGTTTGTGTTACTGCTCATCCGGTGGTGCGACGAGACCCTCGCCGAGGTCGAGAATTGGTCGGACACATCCGACATCGGGTTGACCCCGAGCGCTCGACAACGACTCGAACTGTTGCTAGCCCGCGCCCGCCAATCTTCGTGAGCGGAGTATCTCGCCGCAAGCAAGCCATTGTCCTGAATTGTCAAAAAGCAGTCCTCTGCTGTCAAGACATAGGGGCCTGAGCTGCCCCACAGTAGGTAGGCATAAGCCTCCGACAACGGAATTCGTGGGGCCGACCGAACAGGACACACCATGGAGCCTCGCAGCATCGAGCACGTCGACGTACTGATCCTTGGGGCCGGCATCTCGGGCATCGGCGCCGCCTACTACCTACAGAAGATGCAGCCGGGAAAGACGTTCGCAATAGTGGAAGCCCGCGACGAAATCGGTGGGACGTGGGATCTCTTCAAGTATCCAGGAATTCGCTCGGACTCCGATCTGCACACGTTCAGCTACGAGTTCAAGGCATGGGAGAACCAGAAGGCGATCGCGAGTGCGGACGCCATCATGTCCTACCTGAGGGAGACCGTTGCCGAGAACGGCATCGGGCGGGCGATCCGCCTTGGCCACAAGGTAATTGAAGCGGCGTGGTCGACACAGGACGCCCGCTGGCTGGTCCAGATGGAGCGGACCGGCACTGGCGAATGCGTCACCATGAGCTGCGGATGGTTCTTCTGCGCCAGCGGATACTACCGCTACGACGAGGGCTTCACGCCGGAATTCCCTGGGCGGGAGCGGTTTGCCGGGCAGATAGTGCACCCCCAGCATTGGCCTGAGGATCTGGACTACCGCGGCAAGCAGGTGGTGATCGTCGGCAGCGGCGCGACCGCGGTCACGCTGGTGCCGGCCATGGCGGAGACCGCCGGCCACGTGACGATGCTGCAGCGTTCGCCCAGCTACATCGTGCCGGTGCCCTCTGAGGACCGCATCGCCAACACCCTGCCGAAGCTGATCGGTCGCGAGCGGGCCTACGCTGTCACGCGGCAGAAGAACGTCGCCAAGCAACGGCTCATCTTCCGGTTCTGCCAGCAGTACCCCCGGGCTGCCCGGCGACTGATCCGTCACCTCAACGCCAAGCAACTGCCGGCGGGGTATCCGGTCGACGAGCACTTCCGGCCTGCCTACAACCCGTGGGACCAACGGCTGTGCGCCGTGCCGGACGCCGACATGTTCAAGGCCATCCGCGACGGGCGGGCCTCGGTGGTCACCGACCAGATTGCCACCTTCACCGAGCGCGGAATCCGGCTGCAATCCGGCCGCGAACTTGAAGCCGACATCATCGTCACCGCCACCGGCCTGAACCTGCTGGCCTTCGGCGGCGTCAGCCTCTCGGTGGACGGCGTACCCGTCAACGTGTCGGAGAAGGTGGCGTTCAAGGGCTTCCTGCTCGGCGACGTCCCCAACTTCGCCTACGTATTCGGCTACACCAACTCGTCGTGGACGCTGAAGGTCGGGCTGATATGTGAGCACTTCTGCCGGCTGCTGGCCCATATGGATGCTCATGATTACGACGTCTGCCGTCCGCAGGCGCCCGATTCCATGGCCACCCTGCCGTTGCTGGATATCACTGCCGGGTACGTCAAGCGAGCGGTCGACCAGTTCCCCCACCAAGGCACCGAAGGTCCCTGGCGGACCTGCATGGATTACCGCGCGGACCGAAAGACGTTGCGCGAAGGCCCAGTCGACGACGACCACCTTCGGTTCACGAAGTCGGCTTCGGCCGACTCACCGCAGCCGATATTGGTCGGCTAGGGCCGCGACCGGCTCGCGTTGCGGTAAGCGGTTGGCCCGGTTCCGAACCAGCGTTTACACGAGCGGGTCAGCACGCTTTGCTCGGCGTAACCCAGTTCGCGGGCCAGGTGCGGAAGGCTGATCCCGGTAGTCCGTAGGTAGCGATCCGCGGTGTCCTTGCGGACCTGATCGACCAGAGCGGCGAAGGTGGTGGCTTCGTCGGCGAGCCGACGCTGCAGCGTTTTCGGGTGCAGATAAAACTGGGCAGCGACCACCTCGAGCGTCGCGGCTCCGGTGGGCAGCAGTTGACGCACGATAGTGCGCACCGATTCCACGATCCCGGCACCCACCGGGGTGATGCTGCTCAAGTAGTCGACGACGGCGCGGTGCGCGACGTCGTCGCGGCTCAACGGACGGCCCAGGTCGGCCGTGCGCACCGTGTAACCCGCGGTGCGTTGGGCGAAATACGCCTTGCAGCCGAAATACTGCACATAGCTGGCTTGCGGTGCGAGCGGATCGTGGGGTAGATGCACCGCCAGCCCCGTGTAATTCGCACCCATCAGAAGTCGGAACACCCGTAGCGAGACCCCCAGGGCGAGTTCCATTGTCTGCGGGTACGGGGGCGCGTCCTCAAGCAGGAATTGGAGCGCGATGAACGACCGCTGCGGGTCGGCGAGCGGGGTGATGTTGATGGCGATCACTGGACTGTACGCCGCCATGAATGTGTTGAAGATCGCCAGCGCGTCGGCCACCGTCGCCGCGGTCCGGGCCGCGACTCCGACCGGCCCTAGGATCTCGATGCCCTGACGTTGCGCCAGTCGCCGTCCGAAATCCGGTGTGGCCGTTGCGTCCGCGGCCGATTCCATCGCTCGTATCGCCGCGCGGAACGGAATGAACGCGTCGTAGTTGCCGACATCCCGTTCCCTGACGCCTGCCGAACGCAGCAGGCCGGCCGGGTCACCACCCAATTCGGTGACCAGGCTCGGGTAGTTCGAGAGCGCGGTTCCGCGCACCACGGACATGTCGTTGACCCTCGGCAGACAGCGGCAGTGTGTCAAGGGCGAGCGTCTGCTCACCGTGTCCTCTAGTGTCAAAATATCGTCTCCGAATGTCAAGATTCGCGCCCTGTCGAGGGTGCATCGTAAAGGGGGCGAACGGATAGCTTGGGAATATCAAGGCCCTCCCGAGAGATACGGGGGCCATTGCAGTAGAAGGGCTTTCGCAGAATGTCGATCCACCGCGTCGCGATCACGGGGGGAGCCCGGTCGGCAGCGTCACGTTGATCAATACCGGAGTGTTGCTCGATTACAAGTGGCATCGGTTGGCCCGGATCTGGCGCACTCCCGTGGCCGGGGAGCTGTTCATGCGGACCGTCACCCGCCGCCTCGCGCGGTTGGTGCTCCGGCACGACAACCCCGGCCTGGACGCGTATTGGGTGAACCAGATTGCCGAACACCTTCTTCCGGCCGGGACGAAGCACGCCGTGCTGCGGCTCTACCGGTCCACCCGCTCAGTGGACATGGACGCGTTAGTCGAACCGCTGCGCAACCGCGATCCTGAAACGCTCGTAGTTTTCGGCGCTACCGATGTCTACATCCCGGTCGAGCAGGCCGAACGCCAGCGCCGCGTGTTTCCGCATGCGAGAGTTGAGATCTTGCCCGGTGTCGGTCACTGGGCGTGGCTCGAGCAGCCCGAGCGGGTTGCCGGGTTCGTCTATCCCGTTCCTGCGTGAACGGGTAGGCATGACGACTCAGAAAACTAACTAACACAAGGAGATTCAGATGAGCGCCACCCTGGAGGCCACCCCTGAGCAGATCGCGGCACTGGCGGTGCGGCCGGCAGACGAGCCGGTGCTGATGGTCAACCTGCTGAAGTTCAAGACCTACGGTGGCCTGGAGTCCTACCTTCGGTACGCACAGGAGGTCACACCGCACCTGCAACGTGTCGGTGCCACCGTCCGCTACGCGGGAACCGCGCCCGGCGTCGTCATCGGTGATGGCGAACAACCTTGGTGGGACGCGATTCTCGTCGTCGAGTACCCCACACCGCAAGCGTTCCTCGACATGGTGACCACCCCGGAGTACACCAAAGTGCACGAGCATCGCGCCGCCGGGCTGGAGCGCGGCGACCTGATAGCGACGTCCGCATGGTCGGTCACTTAGCCCAAGACGGGCAATCGACGTTCGCGCCCCAGCTTCTTCAAGGCATCCTGCATGACCGAGCGCACGTACGTGTCGACCTCGCCGACGTCGGCGTCTTCGCCGAACCGGGCGGCGATGTCGATCGGCTCCAGCACGTGATAGACGATCTTGGTCGGTAACGGCAAGTTGGCCGGGAAGAGCATAGTCAGACCGAAGGGTAAGCCGATCGTCACCGGCAGGATCTCGATCCGGAACCGCTTCAGACCCAGGCTCTTTGCGAGCCATTTGCCACGGGTCACGAAGAGCTGGGTTTCCTGACCACCGATCGACACCGCGGGCACGATCGGCACACCGGCTTCCATCGCGGTCCTTACGTATCCGGTGCGGCCGTCGAAGTCGATGACGTTCTGGCTCAGCGTCGGGCGGAATGCGTCGTAGTCACCGCCGGGAAAAGCCAGCACGACCGCGCCGGAACGCAACGCTTCGCCGGCATTTTCCCGGCTGGCATGGATAACGCCGAGGCGTCCCAGCGCCGCGCGAAACGGTGTGAAGAACACGCCATAGTGGGCCACGGTGTACAGCGGGCGGTCGTAGCCGAACTTGCGGTACAGGGCTGGGGCCAGGACGTTCCAATCGGGCGTCAGCACACCGCCGGAATGGTTGGAGACCACCAGAGCGCCGCCGGTCGAGGGGAAGGTCTCCAAGCCACGAACTTCCGGCCGGAACCATCGGTTGATCACCGGCGTCACCGCATTGATCAGAAGCTCCGTGAAGGTGGGATCCCACTTGGCCATCTCGGGTTGGGCCAATTCGTTGCCAGCCACTTTTACCCCTGCCGTTGTGTTCGAGTGCTGTCATGGTCGCGCTGCAGTAGGTGTCTCGACAGAGTCGCAATTCCCCGATTAGGGGGACCAAAGACCTCGGTACTCATGTCCGCGGACCAATGGCACGGTTACTTCGCGCATCCGACATTTACCTGACCGAGCGTTGCGTGCTGACCTCGCCGGGAGCCGTATCGAGTTACACCCTTTCCGCAGCTACGTCGATCGGCTCGATGCGTACATGCGCAGTCATCCCGAGAGTCGGCTCGGCGACGATGTTCTAAGAGCGCTTCGCGTCGTGCACCGTTCGCGGTCTAATGGACGGATGGAACTCATGGCGCCCACCGACTCGGTATTTCTGCTCGCGGAATCTCGTGAGCATCCGATGCACGTGGGTGGCCTGACGCTGTTCGAGCCGCCCGAGGGCACGGGTCCGGAGTTCGTCCGGGAGTTCACCGACGCCATGGTTGCCAACGACGAATTCCAGCCGACGTTCCGTAAGCGCCCCGCGACGATCATGGGTGGGGTCGCGCCTTTGGCATGGGCCTACGACGACAACGACGACATTGACGTCGACTACCACATTCGGCGCTCGGCGCTGGCGTCGCCCGGGCGGGTCCGCGAGCTGCTCGAGCTAACCTCGAGGCTGCATACCAGCCTGCTGGATCGGCACCGCCCGCTGTGGGAGCTGTACGTGGTGGAGGGGCTGAGCGACGGCCGGTTCGCCATGTACAGCAAAATGCATCATGCACTGATCGACGGTATTTCGGCGATGAAGCTGATGCAGCGCACGCTGTCGGTCGATCCGGGCGACCCCGAGGTGCGGGCGATGTGGAGCCTGCCTCGGCGACCGCGCCCCAAGTCGGAAGGCTCGTCTCCGTTGGGCTCGCTGGTGAATACGGCGAAATCCGTTGCGGGACTTGCCCCATCGACGGTGAAGCTGGCCCGCGCGGCCCTGCTTGAGCATCAGTTGACCCTGCCGATGGCGGCTCCGCACACCATGTTCAACGTCAAGATCGGGGGCGCGCGTCGGTGTGCCGCTCAGTCCTGGTCGGCGGATCGCGTGCTGAAGGTCAAGAAGGCCGCCGGGGTGACCTACAACGACGCCGTCTTGGCCATGTGTTCGGGTGCGCTGCGCTACTACCTCATCGAGCAGAATGCGCTGCCGGACGCACCGCTGATCGCGATGATTCCGATCAGCCTTCGCTCGCAGGAGGAAGCGGATGCCGGCGGCAACTTGGTTGGCAGCATTTTGTGCAGCCTCGCCACCGATGTCGAGGACCCGGCGAAGCGGATAGAAGCGATCAGCGAATCGATGCGCGGCAACAAGAACGTCTTCAAAGAGCTGCCGCGAACCCAGGTGCTTGCGTTATCGGCACTGAACATGGCGCCGCTGACGCTGGCGGGTGTCCCGGGTTTCATCTCGTCGACCCCGCCGCCGTTCAACCTCGTGATCTCGAATGTGCCGGGACTCGCCGAGCCCATGTACTACGGTGGCGCCCGCGTGGACGGCAGCTATCCGATGTCGGCGCTCCCGGAAGGACAAGCGCTGAACATCACCCTGGTGCACAACGCGGGCAATCTCGATTTCGGTCTGGTCGGATGCCGTCGCAGCGTGCCGCACCTGCAGCGTCTGCTCGCGCACCTGGAGTCGTCGCTCACGGATCTGGAAGCCGCGGTTGGGGTCTAGGGCCGGTGCCCAAGCTCAGCGCGGGGCTGCTGTTGTATCGGGCCCACAGAGGCATAGGCGGGATGGTGGAAGTCCTTATCGCACATCCCGGTGGCCCGTTTTGGGCCCGCAAGGACGACGGGGCCTGGTCTATCCCCAAAGGCGAGTACACCGATGACGAAGACGCCTGGGTAGCCGCGCAACGCGAGTTCGCTGAGGAGATCGGGCTGCCGGTGCCGAGTGGGCCGCGCATCGACTTCGGTGCACTGAAACAACCCAGCGGCAAGGTGGTCACCGCCTTCGCTGTGCGAGGTGACCTCGACATCACCGAGGCGCGGAGCAACACCTTCGAGCTGGAGTGGCCGAAGGGATCGGGCAGGATGCGCGAGTTCCCCGAGGTCGATCGCGTCGGCTGGTTTCCGGTCGCACAGGCACGCACCAAGCTGCTCAAGGGACAGCGGGCGTTCCTCGACCTGTTGATGGCGCACCCCACGCTGGCGGGACTAACCGAAGGAACGTAAGGGCCGCCGCTGGATCCGGCGGGCGCGGGCACAATGTGAGCATGACGACGAGCACGGGCACCGAGCAGGCCGAACTGCAAGCGTTGTTGCTGCAGCTGCTCGACCCTGCCAACCGGGCTGACCCATACCCGCTCTACGCCAAATTCCGGGAACGCGGACCCATTCAGCTGCCGGCGGTCAACGTCACCGTCTTTTCCACCTCTCGCGACTGCGATGAGGTGCTGCGGCATCCCTTGTCTTCAAGTAACCGGTGGAACTCGACGATCGCGCAGCGACAGCTCGCCTCGGGGGCATGGTCGAAACCGGCGGTGCCGCCGGGATTTCTGTTTCTCGATCCGCCGGATCACACGCGGCTGCGCAAGCTGGTCAGCAAGGCTTTCGCGCCCAAAGTGGTCAACGCGCTGCAACCTGACATCACGGCAATGGTCGACGGATTACTGGACCAGATCGCCGAGCGCGGTCACTTCGATGTGATCGGTGACCTCGCGTATCCGCTGCCGGTGGCTGTCATCTGCCGGCTGCTGGGCGTGCCGCTGGAGGACGAGCCGATGTTCAGCCAGGCATCCGCTCTGCTCGCGGAGGCGCTGGATCCGTTCGTCGCGATCACCGGGGCGCCGTCGGGCAAGTTCGAGGAGCGCATGCAGGCCATCCGGTGGCTGCGCGGATATTTTCACGAACTGATCGAGCGCCGCCGATCGGATCCCGGTGATGACTTGCTGTCGGGGCTGATCGCCGTGGAGGAGTCCGGCGATCAGCTGACGGAGGAGGAGATCGTCTCGACGTGCAACCTGCTGCTGATTGCCGGACACGAGACCACGGTGAACCTAATCGCCAACGCCATCCTGGCGATGTTGCGCCACCCGGAGCAGTGGGCCGCGCTGGGTGCGGACGCAGGCCGCGCGTCGGCGGTCGTCGAGGAGACCCTGCGCTATGACCCGCCGGTGCAGTTGGCGGGCCGAAATGCCCTCGAGGACATGGTCATTGGAGATACAACAATGATCAAGGGCGACACCATGATGGTGCTACTGGCCGCGGCGCAACGGGACCCCGCCGAATACGACCGGCCCGACACGTTCGACCCCGATCGGGGAACGTTGCGGCACTTGGGCTTTGGACGCGGCGCGCATTACTGCCTGGGCGCCCCGCTGGCGAGGCTGGAAGCCAGCGTGGCGCTGTCGGCCGTCACGGCACGCTTCCCCGGCGCCCGTCTGGACAGCGAGCCACAGTACAAGACGAACGTCACGCTGCGCGGAATGTCCGCGCTGTCCGTCACTGTTTAGTGGCGATCGCGAGTGCGGCGGCCGGCGAAGCGGGTCGTCACCATCGGGCCAGGTGGCTAGCGGCCCGCGAGCAGGAAATCCGCGCAGCGTTCGCCGATCATGATCGAGGGCGCGTTGGTGTTGGCGCGGGGAATCTGGGGTAGCGCGGAGGCGTCGGCGACGCGGAGGTTCTCCACACCCCGGACGCGCAGCTTCTCGTCCAGCGGACTGTCGGACTGGCTGCCCATCGCGACGCTGCAGGCCGGGTGGGCCGTGGTGATGGCGGTCTCCCTGATGTGCGCCTCGAGATCCGAGCCGGAACCCGGAGAAACCTCATGCGCGATGGTGGATGCGATCGGTTCGGTCGCGATGATCTCGCGGCTGAACTGCATCGCCCGAACCAGCGCGTCGACGTCATCGCGCTCGGTCAGCAGGTTCATCCGAATGGCCGGGGGCGTCGCGGGATCCGCCGAGCGGACCATGACGCTGCCGCGACTCTTCGGCGTCCAGTAGGACTGCATCACCGACGCCGTGGGTTTGAGCGCCGCCCCCGTGGTGCCGGCCAGGACATCGATGGGGGCGAAGACGATCTGAAAGTCGCACGCCGGCAAATCGGTCGTCGACCGGACATGGGCCAGCGCCTCCATGATGTTGCTGGTGAGCTTGCCGCGGCGGCCAAGTAGCCACTGCAGCAACCATTTTGGGTTCGCGGCGTCGGCCAGGCCGACGTGGTCGGGTGCCAGAGCCCAGGTGATGAAGGTCGCCGGATGATCGGTCAGCCCGTCGCCGACGCGGGGGCTGTCGACGAGCGCGCTGATCCCGACGCTGCGCAGGTGATCGGCCGGACCGACACCCGACAACTGAAGCAGCTGTGGGGTGCCGAAGGCGCCGGCGCTCACCACGACCTCTTGGTCGGCGAAAGCCTGTAGCTGACGGCCCCGGCGGCGGTACTCGACACCGACAGCGCGACCGTTGCGGATGATGACCCGACGGACCTCGGCCTTGGTGACGACGGTCAGGTTCTTCTGGCGGTGTAGATAGGCGCGCGCCGTGGTCCAACGCTGGCCGTTGTGGATGGTGACGGGGGCGATCGCAACGCCGTCGAGTTCGGGTCCACTGACGTCGTCGTTGGCCGCGACGCCCGCGGCGCGCGCCGCGGCGACGAAGCGTTGAGACAGTTCGTCGGGATATGCCACCCGGGTCACCCGCATCGGACCTTGTTCGATCCGCGCGAACACGGGCGCCACGTCTTTCCAGCTCCAGCCGGGCAGCCGCCAGCCGTCGTAGTCGAGATTGCTGCCCTTGACCCAGACCATCCCGTTCATCGCGCTGGTGCCGCCAAGCACGCGGCCACGGGGTTGTCCGATCCGTCGGTTGGCGCAGCCGGGCTCCGGCTCGCTTTCATACGCCCAGTCCAGCGAGGTCCCGAATTGGCGGCCGAACGCCAGCGGCGCCCGCACTTCCAGCCGCCGATCCGAACCGCCGGCCTCGATCAGCAGCACCCTCGACGACGAGTGCGTCGCCAACCGCCCCGCGACCGCGCAACCGGCAGAGCCGGCACCGACCACGATGAAGTCAAATGCCGCCAAACTGGAGGCTCTCCTCAGCACTGTCGCCGCCGTTAGTGGCGGCCGCTTTCACCGTGGTCAGCAAGATCGAAACCGGTATCGGTGTGTACATTTCGATCATGCCTTCGGCGTCGAAATACGCACCGATCGTGTATTCACCTTCGCTCTCGATGTCGAATGGGATCTTTTGAGTGAAGCATCGGTACTTGGATGGTTTGCCGTCATCGTCTGGCCAGTGCCACGCCGCCTCAATGCCGCCGCGCTTCACTCCTGCCGGGTCTTTGCACACGATATAGAGCTGCGGGTCATAGTCTCCACCAGCTCGCGCATGCACGACGAGAACAACTGGGACCTCTGCCGATAACGGGACCTCGTCGATCTCGTAGCAGGTCGTCGGTATGCGCGTGGCACTGAGCGCGCCGTCGTCGTCGAGGGCTGCGGAACCTGCCACCAGCAGTGCGGCTACATGAAGCATCACGACAGCCTAGCGGTGTCCGTTAGCCGGACCACCTTGTGTTACGGAAAATTCGTCTTGCCTCAAACGAGGCCGGGCACAATGTCGCCCAGGCTGAATGTGAGTGGCTGCTCGAGTTGATCGTAGGTACATGAGTGTGGGTCGCGGTCAGGGCGCCACCGGCTGAATTGGGCCGTGTGGCGGAAGCGTCGACCCTCCATGTGGTCGTAGCGGACCTCGACCACGCGCTCCGGGCGCAGCGGCACGAACGAAAGGTCCTTGCCGGCATTCCAGCGGGAGAATTCGTTTTTGCGCGGCGTGCGCTCGCCCGCTTCGTGCGCGGCCCAATTCCACGGGTGATCGTCGAAATCCGTCACGAGCGGCTGCAACTCGGTGAACAGCCGTCGTCGTTCGGCCATCGGGAAGGCGCCGATCACGCCCACTGATGCGAGTTGTCCGTCGTCTTGGTAGAGCCCGAGCAGCAGCGAGCCGATCGCGTCCCCGCCGGACTTGTGCACTCGATAACCGGCGACCACGCAGTCGGCGGTTCGTTCGTGCTTGATTTTGAACATGACGCGCTTGTCCGGTTGATAGGTGATCGTCAGCGGCTTGGCGATGACGCCGTCAAGACCGGCCCCCTCGAACTCCTCGAACCATCGCTGCGCGGTCGCCAGGTCGGTGGTCGCCGGCGTGACGTGGATCGACGCGGCCGAAACGGCTAAAGCGTCGACGAGGGCGGCGCGCCGCTCGCTGAACGGTCGCCGGGTGTAGTCGTCGTCGCCGAGGGCCAGCAAGTCGAACGCAATGAAGGACGCCGGCGTCTTTTCGGCGAGCATCCGCACCCGCGAATCGGCCGGGTGGATGCGCTGTTGCAGCGCCTCGAAGTCCAATCTGGGGCCGGTGGCTCGCATGGTGGATATGACAATCTCACCGTCGATCACGCAGCGGTCTGGCAGCTCTGCGGTGACTGCCGCGACCAGCTCGGGAAAGTAGCGGGTCATCGGCCGCTCGTTGCGGCTACCCAGCTCCACTTGATCGCCGTCGCGAAAGCAGATGGACCTGAAGCCGTCCCATTTCGGCTCATACGAGGCACCCTCAGGGATCGCCTTGACCGACTTGGCCAGCATCGGCGAGACCGGTGGCATGACGGGTAAGTCCATAGCACTGATTGTGCTGGAATCTCTGGTATGGGCGCTGCAGCAGAAGAACTTGACGTCGACGGCATCGCGGTGCGGCTGACCAACCCCGACAAGGTGTATTTCCCCGAGCTCGGCTCGAATGGCAGCAAGCGGCGGCTCGTCGAGTATTACCTCGCGGTGGCCGGCGGCCCGATGCTGGCCGCACTGCGCGACCGGCCCACCCATCTGCAGCGTTTCCCGGACGGCATCGACGGCGAGGAGATCTACCAAAAGCGCGTACCGCAGCATCACCCCGACTATCTGGAGACCTGCCGGGTGACTTTCCCGTCGGGGCGAACCGCCGACGCGCTAAAGGTGACCCATCCGGCGGCCATCGTGTGGGCGGCGCAGATGGGCACGATCACGCTGCACCCCTGGCAGGTGCGCTGTCCCGACACCGACCACCCGGACGAGCTGCGCATCGACTTGGATCCGCAGCCCGGCACCGGCTTTGCCGAAGCGCGCGCGGTTGCCGTCGATGTGTTGCAACCGCTGCTCGACGAACTCGGCTTGGTCGGGTACCCGAAGACGTCGGGGGGACGCGGGATCCACGTGTTCCTGCGGATCGCCACCGACTGGGACTTCATCCAGGTCCGCCGGGCGGGCATTGCGTTGGCCCGCGAGGTGGAGCGGCGCGCCCCGGACGCGGTGACCACGTCGTGGTGGAAGGAAGAACGTGGCGCGCGGATCTTCATCGACTTCAACCAGAATGCCCGCGATCGCACCATGGCGTCGCCGTATTCGGTGCGGCGCACCCCGATCGCGACGGTATCGACGCCGCTGACTTGGGGCGAGCTGGCCAACGCCGATCCGGACGACTACACCATGGCGACCGTGCCAGAGCTGGTGCAGCACCGCGACGACCCCTGGGCCGCAATAGATGACGTGGCCCAGTCGATCGCGCCGCTGCTGGAGATGGTTGAGGCTGACGAACAGCGCGGGCTCGGCGACATGCCTTATCCGCCGAACTACCCGAAGATGCCGGGGGAGCCGAAACGAGTGCAGCCCAGCCGAGATACTGACCTGAAAAAAGGGACCTAGCGGAGTTGAGCTGGGAATAATCCGCGTAGGTAGTCGTCGGCTGTACGCGTTTGTGCTGATGTTTTAGCGCTCGTCGTGGTCGCATGCTGGCTAGCATGAGCGAGATTGATCCACGCGTGGATGTGCCGCTGCTGAACTGGAGCGATCTTGGCGTGAGTGGGCTTTTGCCGACGGGCACGGTGACGCTGCTGTTGGCTGACGTGGAGGGTTCGACGCGGCTGTGGGAGACCCAGCCCGGCGAGATGACCGCGGCTGTCGCTCGTCTGAATCAGGCGGTGTCGGAGATCATCGCCACACACGATGGGGTGCGCCCGGTTGAGCAGGGTGAGGGTGACAGCTTTGTGGCGGCGTTCGCGCGCGCGTCGGATGCGGTGGCCGCTGCCGTGGCGTTGCAGCGGGCGCCGTTGGCCCCGATCCGGTTGCGCATCGGGGTGCATACCGGTGAGGTGCAGCTGCGCGATGAGGGTAATTACGCGGGTCCGACGATCAACCGCACGGCGCGGCTGCGCGATCTAGGCCACGGCGGCCAAACTCTGTTGTCGGGGGCGACCGAACCGCTGGTGGTCGACCGGCTCCCTGAGGGCGCCTGGCTGACCGATCTGGGCACCCACCCGTTGCGTGATCTGCCCCGCCCGGAGCGAGTGGTGCAGCTATGCCATCCCGACTTGGTCAACGAATTCCCGCCGCTGCGCACGTCGAAAGCTGTTGCTGCAAGCAATCTTCCGGTGCAGCTGACCAGTTTTGTGGGCCGCGAAGCGGAGCTGACCCAGCTGCGGGAGCTGCTGGCACAGAACCGGGTGGTGACGTTGACCGGCGCCGGCGGGGCGGGCAAAACCCGGCTGGCGGTACAGGTCGCGGCCCAGCTGGCCGACGAGTTCGACGACGGAGTGTGGTATGTGGATTTGGCGCCGATCACCGATCCCGAGCTGGTGTCCGTGACGGTGGCGCGTGCACTCGGGCTGCCCGACCAACCGGGCCGCTCCACCATGGACAGCCTGCTGCGGTTTGTTCGCGACCGTCAGATGCTGGTGGTGCTGGACAACTGCGAGCATCTGCTGGATGCCAGCGCCGAGCTGGTTGTCGCTGTGCTGAGTGGGGCGGCGAGGCTGACCTTGCTCGCGACGAGCCGTGAGGCAATCGGGCTGGCCGGTGAGGTGAGTTGGCGGGTGCCGTCGCTGTCGCTGGCCGATGACGCAATTGAAATGTTCACCGACCGGGCCCGGCACGCGCGGCCCGGTTTCGCGGTCAGCGACGACAATGCCGCGGCGGTGACCGAGATCTGTCGACGCCTCGATGGTTTGCCGCTGGCCATCGAGCTCGCGGCCGCGCGGGTGCGCGCGTTGTCACTGAACGAGATCCTCGACAGCCTGCATGACCGGTTCCGGCTGCTGACTGGTGGGGCGCGCACCGCGGTGCGCCGCCAGCAGACCCTGCGGGCCTCGGTGGACTGGTCGCATGCCCTGTTGACCGGTCCCGAGCGGGTGTTGTTTCGCCGGCTGGCGGTGTTTCTGGGCGGATTCGACCTCGACGCCGCCCAATTCGTTTGCGGTGGCACTGATGTGGAGCGCTACCAGGTGTTGGATCAGCTCACCCTGCTGGTCGACAAATCGCTGGTGGTGGCCGACGACCGCGGCGGTCGAACCCGCTACCGCCTGTTGGAGACTGTGCGCCAGTACGCACTGGAAAAGCTCGGCGAGTCCAGCGAAGCCGATGCCGTGCGGTCGCGTCAGCGCGACTACTACACCGCGCTGGCGGCTGCGGTCGACGTACCGGCCGGCAGTGATTATGAGCAGCGCCTCGAGCAAGCCGAAACCGAGATCGACAACCTGCGCGCCGCGTTCGGGTGGAGCCGCGAAAACTCCGATATCGAGTCGGCATTGCAGCTTGCGTCGTCGCTGCAGCCGCTGTGGCTCGCGCGGGGACGCACCCGGGAAGGGCTGGCCTGGTTCGACGCCGCCCTGGCCGACCTCGACGCGCAGGATCCCGGGGTGGCGGCCACGGTGCGGGCGCGGGCGCTGGCCGACAGGGCCCTGCTCGCCGCCCACATGGGGGCCGCCGACAGCCTCGATCAGGCTGAGCAGGCCTTGGCGCTCGCGCGCGAGGTTGATGACCCGGCCCTGCTGGCCCGGGCGCTGAGCTCCTGCGGCTTTATCGCCGCCTTCAACAATCCGGAGGTGGCCCGGCGTTACGTCGCCGAGGCGATCGAACTTGCCCGCGTAGTCGGCGATCGTTGGAGGCTGAGCCAGGTCCTCGCCTGGCAGGCCGTGGCGGCGCTCGCGGCGGGTGACCCGATCGTGGGGCGCGCGCACGCCGAAGAGGGACGCGATCTCGCCGATGCGATCGGCGACGGGTTCAACTCTCGTCAGTGCCGCTGGTGCCTCGGAGCGGCACAGGCATATCAGGGTGATCTGGTCGGTGCCGCCGCACAATTCGCCGAGGTGGTGGCTGAGGCCAAGGCAGCTCACGATTTGCTCGTTGAGGCGAATAGTCTGGGGTTTCAGGGCAGCGTGCTGGCGCTGCAGGGTGACACGGGTGCGGCCCTCGCCGTCGCCGATGCGGCTATCGAAGCCGCGTCCGAGGTCGGCGAGCTACACGCGGGCGTCGCCTACGCGGCGTTGGCTGCCGCGGCCCTGGCCGCCGGGGATGTTGCGACGGCGTTGGACGCGATCGAGGCCTGGCCGCACTTGAGTGCCCTGCCCCAGATGGCGGGGGTGCATCGTCGTTTCGGAGCGGAGGCCGCGCTGGCGGGCCGGGATCTGCTCGCGGCCCGCCATGGGGCCGATGAAGCCGTCACCATGGCGACCGGCGGCATTTACCTGTCGGCGGCGTTGACCACGCGCGCCCGCGTGGCGATCGCACAAGGTGAGTTGGAACAAGGCGAACGCGACGCCCACGATGCGCTCGCCATCGCCGCCAGCATGCAAGCGTATTTGGGCATTTCCGACATCCTAGAGTGCCTCGCCGGTCTGGCCGGCCAGGACGGCAGTCACCGCGAAGCCGCCCGGCTTTTCGGCGCGGCACACGGCATTCGGCAACGCAGGGGCGCGGTCCGCTTGAAGGTCCACGACGCCGGCTACGAAGCCTCGGTCGTGGCGCTACGAGATGCGATGGGTGAGAACGACTTTGACTCCGTGTGGGCCGAGGGCACCGCCCTGTCGGTCGAGGAGGCGATCGCTTACGCGCAGCGTGGTCGCGGCCAACGCAAACGGCCCGCCAGTGGCTGGGCATCGCTGACCCCCACCGAGCGTGACGTCGTGCGACTGGTCAGCGACGGGCTGGCCAACAACGACATCGCCACCCGGCTTTTCGTCTCACCGCGCACCGTGCAAACCCATCTGACCCACGTCTACGCCAAACTCGGGCTCACCTCCCGCGTGCAGCTCGTCCAAGAGGCTGCCCGGCACACCTGAACCTCCTGAGACAACACCTGGGACCCAAGCGCGTTTGTCTGAAAACGGGCGAGTATTCGCCCGACAGACCGAAACACGCGCACGGCGACAACACAGCGTGCAGCGCCGTATGTACTACATCGAGAGCGCCCGCATGGCACGCGAGATGGATAGGCTGTAACGCCGTAAAGGCGGCGCCCTTCGGCCATGATGGTTGAAGAATGAGGTACACCATTCGACTCACCCTCCTCGCGAAGGTGGTCTTCAGCTGCGAGTTCGGTGGGCAGTCCTTGCGGCATGCCTCTCCCAGAACCTCGCCGAGTGGTGGACACGGGTCGCCGTCGTCCTACGTATCGGGATCGGATCAACCCGCTTGGGCAATCGCATGACATGCAGCCATCGCCATTGCTGTCGATGCGGACCGTCTATACGGAACTGAACGCCGGGATAGCTGGGGCTGATCGTTGGCGTACCGAAGCTTAGGCGTGGGTGCGTAGGGTTTCCCTCGTGATGTCTCGCATCAAACGGGTCGCTCTGAGCACCGGCGGCGGCGACGCGCCGGGACTGAACGCCGTGATTCGCGCGGCCACCCTGGCGGCACGAAACCGCGATTGGGATGTCGTCGGGATCCGCGACGGCTTCAACGGGTTGCTGTTGCCAGACGAATACCCCGACGGTGGGCTGATCGAGCTGACTCGTGACAGAGTTCGCGGCATCGTCCATCAGGGTGGCACGATCCTCGGCACCACCAACCGGGGTAGCCCGATCGCCTATCCGGTGCAACAGACCGACGGGACCTGGATCGAGGTGGACCGAACCGAAGAACTGCTCGGCCGCTTCGAGGAGCACCGAATCGACGCGTTGATCACGATCGGCGGCGACGGATCGCTGTCGATCGCCCGCCACCTGCACGAAGCGGGGCTGCGTCTGGTCGGGGTGCCCAAGACGGTCGACAACGATCTGGATAAGACGACGTCGACGTTCGGCTTTGACACCGCTGTCGACTTCGCCTCGCAGTGCATCGATCGGCTGTTCTCCACCGCGACATCGCACGGCCGGATCATCGTGGTGGAGGTGATGGGCCGCTACGCCGGATGGATCGCCTTGAACGCCGGCATGGCGTCGGGGGTGCACGCGATTCTCATCCCGGAGATCCCGTTCAGCCTCGAGCCGGTGGCGGCCCTGATCACCGACCGCGAGCGGCACGATGCGAAGTTCTCTATCGTCTGCGTCGCCGAGGGCGCCCGGCCCGTCGATGGAGGGGTATCGATCGTGGGCAAGGCGGTGGGTCAGGCCGAACGCCTCGGTGGCATCGGCGCCAAGGTGGCCGCCGAACTCGAAGAGATGACCGGTCGAGAGGCACGCACGGTCGTGCTTGGCCACCTGCTGCGGGGCGGTTCGCCGACCTCGTTCGACCGGTTGCTCGGCCTGCGCTTCGGCGCGGCCGCGGTGCGGGCCCTCGACGAAGGACAAAACGGTGTGATGGTCGCTCTCAACCCGCCGACGGTGGACTACGTGCCGCTCGCCGAGGCCACCCGCCGGCAGAAGAAGGTCCCGCTCGACTGCGACACGATACTGACCGCCCGTGATATGGGGATCAACTTCGGGGACGAAATGCCCAGCCACAGCACGATTGGACGATGACCGCCACCTGGCGGCAAAGCAGCGACAAGATGCCGACGCGCTCCCACATTCGTGGGCAAAATCCCGAATAAGCGGGCATAACCATGAGTGTCGCCCGCGGTAGATTCGGCTGAAGGACCAGTTGTCTGGAGGTGGCATGCCACAGCTCCCGGCCGATGCGGGCGGGCATCGGTGGCTCGCGCTGGGCGAGGACGCGCTACCCCCTGGCGAACAATGGCTGGCGCCCGGCGAGGCGGCCATCCTAGGGCCGCGGCGTCGAACTCGTCCAGTGAGTCCAGCATCATGTCGAGGGTGTCTCGGTCCAGGCCGACGGTCGCAGTCATGGCTTTCTTCCCGTTCGTCCGTATAGCAACGTTCAGCCGACGAATCCGACAGTGCTGCCGGGAGTCAGCCGCTTGACCTGACCATGGCATTCCACGTCGATTCCGCCGGCACCCCGCGGATCCACGCTGATGATCACGCCCCTGCCGCTGACCCGTAGGTACAGGTGCAGACCGCGGTAGTGGATCGGCACGGCCAGCTCGCCGAGAGTTTCCGGCCAGTGCGGGTCGAGAATGATGCGGTTGGCGCGGGTCTCCAGTCCGGTAAAGCAACGCTGCATAAGGTCGATACTGCCGGCCATCGCCGCCAGGTGAACGCCTTCCGACGTGGTGCCGCCCTGGATATCGGCAACGTCGGAGATCAGAGCCTCTTCGAAGAACTCCATTGCGCGCTCGCGGTTGGCCCTGGCCAGCACCCAGCTGTGCACCACACCAGAAAGCGTCGAGCCGTGCGACGTCCGCGCCATGTAGTAGTCCACCATTTTCGGGATCTGCTCCGATGTGAACCGATAGCCGAGCCGGTCCAGCAGCTCACGCAACTCGGTCGACGACATCAGGTAGAGCAGCATCAGCGCGTCGGCTTGCTTGGAGGCCTTGTAGCGGTTGACGTCGTCGTCCTCGGCTTCCAGGATGCGATCCAGGCGCTGGATGTTCTCGTAAATGTCGCGGTAGCGGTCCCAATCCAGTTCCGCCAGGTCACCGTATCCTTCGAACTGGCTGATCACGCCATCGTGGAAGGGGACGAACATCCGTCGGCTCACCTCGTTCCAGCGTGCCAGTTCGTCGTCGTGCAGTCGCAGATTTTCCCGGAGGTCGAGCCGGTTCGGCAGCGGCAGCAGTTCCAGCGCGTCGAATGCCCGCATGATCACCCACACCGCCATCACATTGGTGTAGGCGTTATTGTCGATGCCGTCATAGGGCGCGTCGGGGTAGCCGGAATGGAACTCGTCGGGCCCGATAACACCGCGGATGCTGTAGCGATCGCGCTCTTGGTCGTAGGTGGCCCTGCTGACCCAGAAGCGTGCGATCTCGGCCAGCATCTCCGCACCGTAGTCGATCAGATAGGCGAGATCCCCGGTGGTCTGATAAAACTTCCACGCGCTATAGGCGACGGCGATGCCGATGTGGTGCGCACGAGCGCTCGAGTCGGGGTTCCACCGGCCGCTGCGCGGATTGAGGTGCAGCCGTTGGCTTTCCTCGCGCCCGTCGCTGCTGGACTGCCACGGGAACATGGCACCGGAGTAGCCAGCCTCCCGGGCGGCGTAGCAGGCTTCGGGCAACCGCCGGTAGCGGTAGAGCAGCAGGGACCGGGCGATCATCGGCAGTCGCAGGTTGAGTACCGGGAAGATGAACAACTCGTCCCAGAAGATGTGCCCGCGGTAGGCCTCACCGTGCAAGCCGCGTGCCGGAACCCCGACATCGAGGTCGGAACTGTTGGGTGAAACCGTCTGCAGCAGATGCAGCAGATGCAGTCGCAGGATACGCAATTCGTCTGTAAATTTATCGAATTCGATGGACGAGCGCTCCCATAGATGGCTCCAGGCGGCCAGATGCGGCTCCAAAACCTCGCTGAACCGGCCGAGTCCGCCAGCCGACGCTGGGCCTCGTCGGCAGGCTCCGACGTCGCGACATCGCGGCCGGTGAAGAGGGTCACCATCTTCTCTACCGTCAACGTCTCGCCCATCGACAACTCGACGTCGATGTCGTGACCGATTTCCGCGTCCTGATCCACAAGCCGGTAGGTGGCAGACGCTCCTCGAGGTCGCTTCGCTCTCGTTCGCCGGGATCCGGGTCTCGCCGCGCCACAGCGTAGTTCGCGCCGCAAGAGCAATGGGGATTTGCGATTGGGTCGTCTGAACCGCCAGAAGCACTGAATCGTCGGCGATTTCCCGCTTCTCCTGCAGTTCCAGATGCTTGTCGGCCAAGTCCCGGTATCGCTCGACCAGCGAGTTTCGGACGTTGCCGTCCAGTGTCGAACGGATCTCGATCCTGCCCGACCAATCCTCGGCGACGATCGCGTGCTCAGCGCGGCGACATGCGGCGTGTGCATGGCGACGAATCGTTGTTGTGTCACCGAACTCGTCCGGCCGGCGTCGTCACGGAAGCGCACTTCCCTGGTGAGTACCGCGCCGCGAAGATCGAGAGTCTGCCGATAGGAGAGCACGGTGACGTTGTCGATGTCGAACCAGTCGCCGCCGTCGATCCGGAAGGTGAGGGGAAGCCAGTTGGGCAGATTCACCAGGCTCTCGTTGTCGATCGTGACACCCGATACGGTGTCGACTAGACGGTTGTACACCCCAGCGGCATAGGTGCCCGGATAGTGCACCTGCCCCGCTTTCGATTCTGGTGCGGCGCCTCTGGTGGCGAAGTAGCCATTTCCGACCGTGCACAACGCCTCGCGCAGTTTCTCATTGGCGGGGTCGTAACCCTTGAAGGTGAAATTCCAAGCCTCGGTAGCGATCCTGTGCCTCGTTGGCCTGCCACCGCGAAGCCTAGCTTGAGCATCTTCCGCACCTCATCGAGGCTGTCCAGAACGAAGCGGGCGGCCGTCCTGCGGTCGCCGTCGTCGTCGTGCCGCACGGCGATCCCGATCCCGCCGAGTTGAACCGCCTCGAACGCATCCTCGTCGGTGAGGTCGCCGCCGATATAGATCGGGACCAGGGATTTCGATTCGTCGATGTGGGACCGGATCCATGCCAGCCTGGTTCCCTCGTCCCAGTCGACGTCCGGCCGCAACTCGACCAGCATGCGTCCATTCGTGACCCGTAGCTTATTTCGCTTTCCGAGCCGGCGCGTTGTCCCGACGATCTCGCCGATGTGCTCCGATGCCACCTCACGGTAGTGCACCGCGACGGCGAAGCGCGTGTGCACCACTCGCACTCCCGGAATCTGCTCCAGGATGTTGCGTAATTCGTCGGCCGCGCCCGCCAGAACGGGTACCGCGGCCGCCCCCGCCTCGTGCTCGCGGTGGCTGCCGTCCGGCCCGACGAGCTCAAACCCGTGGCTACCCGCGTACCAGATCCCGGGTATGTCCACCCGGTCGCGGAGATCGGCAAGATCGCGGCCGCTGATTACCACGACGGGAGACACATCGGCCAGGCTTCTCAGCGCTTGGGCCGCTCCGTCGACCAGCGCGACCGCGCCCGGATCGGAAACGGTCTGGGATAGCGCTACATCGTAGTTGAGAAACAACACCGATCTCGCGGCCGATGGCAATGCCGGCCAGCTGGCCAGACGATTCCAGCGCATTGGGGATTTCCGACATTCGCTTATCACCTGTGCGCACAGCGATATCGGCGAGGTCGGCGACCACGACGTCGGCGCCACACTGGAATAGTCCCTCGGCGTGTCCAGTTCTGTCGACACCGATGACGAAGGCGAATCCGCCGTCGCGACCCGCGGACAGTCCCGCTTCGGTGTCCCCGACGATGACCGTGCGTTGGGGAATCACACCGAGCCTACATGCGGCGTCCAGAACGTGCGACGGCCTCCAGCAGGGACAACGAGGCCTGGGTTCCCCGCAATCCTGGGCCCTTCGGCCGCAGTTCTCGTCGATGTAGACATCGAGCAGGCCGTCAACCCCGGCAAGCTTCCGACACTTGTTGGCAGCCGGGACTCGATGAGTGGGCGGCCGTGGCGACATCGATGTCACCGCAACTTTCGCGACAGGGCGACCATGGCCCCGAAAAGCGGAACCTCACGGTCCAACAGATCCGCATATAGCTGCTGCTGGCGATTGGCCAGCCCGCATGCCGTGTCTTCGCCGCGGTCCGACGGTACGCCGCGGGGTAGCGAGATCCCCTGCGACGCCAGGAAGTCGGCGACCCCGTCAGGGCGCGGCTTACCGTTGACCAGCTGCCAATAGTCGTCGTCGGTGAAGGCGGAGTGATCCTCGTCTTCGTGCGCGGGCCGCCGCACCAGATAGTCGTTGAACAGCGACGCCCACGCCGCGCGTTGAGCGGCGGCGGCGTCGGTAAGCACACCGCAGAGGTCGAAGATCACCGCGTCGTGGTAACGCGGATCGATGAGAACCGACGGATTCACGTCACCGCTCCTTATCCGCGTCGATGCGCCGTCGCGCCGCAATGGAATACGTCGCGTTCATTACAGCGGCACAAACTGCTGCTCCAGCTGGAGGATCTGGCGTGTGGTCTTCACCACCACATCGGGATTCAGGCTTATCGAGTCGATACCGAGGCGGACCAAGAACTCGGCCATGTCCGGGTAGTCCGAAGGCGCTTGTCCACACAGCCCCGAGTGGATTCCGTTGCGGCGGCAGCCTTCCACGGCCAGGCGAATCATCTCCTTGACGCCCTCGTCGCGTTCGTCGTAGTCGAAGGCCACGATCTCGCTGTCGCGGTCGACGCCGAGGGTGAGCTGAGTCAGGTCGTTGGAGCCGATAGAGAAGCCGTCGAAGCGTTTGGCGAACTCATCAAGGAGGAGCACGTTGTTCGGAACCTCGCACATCGCGTAAACCTCAAGCCCATTCTCCGCGCCCGCGTCGCGGACCTCCACGTGATGAGCCCAGCCGGGCCAGGTGGTAGGCGGCCGACAGTCCGCTCGGCCCGGCGCCGACCACGAGCACGCGCTTGCCGGCGGGGTCGGCTCGAACTGCCATCCCCGGTCGCGGGCGGTGTCGCCGAGGAACCGCTCCACCGCATGGATCGAGACCGCGGCATCGAGGTGTGCGCGGTTGCACACCGACTCGTATGGGTGGTAGCAGACCCGACCGTGGATGACGGCGAAGGGGTTGTCGGCGATCAGCTGACGCCAAGCCTGCTCGTGGCGTCCGGCCCGGGCATGGGCAAGCCCAGGCCTGGATATTCTCCCCGGCCGGGCACCCGGAGTTACACGGCGGCAACAAGTCGACGTAAACCGGGCGGCGATCGCGAACCGAGCCCGCCCGTGGCCGGCCGTGCGGTAAGTCGGGCAGGACCGACACGTCGCCGCGGGGTACAGCCGCAAACCCATGGGCGCCGTCGCTGGATTGCTCGGCCATCACCTTGCTCACGATATGACTGTCCGGCGGCTCTGTAGCCTGCCTTTGGCACTCGGAGTTGAGGACTTCTGACTCTGACGGCGGGGTGCGCAGCGGAGGATAGTAGCGGGATGGAGCGCCTGACAGTCCTCGATGCCACTTTCCTCGAGGTCGAAGACTCCGACCCGCATGTAAGTCTGGCGGTCGGTGGTGTGTCGATCATGGAGGGGCCGGCTCCGAGCTACGACGAGTTCGTCTCGACCTACGCCGAACGGGTGCCGACAATTCCGCGCTGCAGGCAGGTCCTGCGGACTCATCCGCTCGATCTCGGCCCACCCGAATGGGTGGATGACCCGCACTTCGACATCTCGCGGCACCTGCACCGCCTCGCACTGCCACAACCGGGCGACGACGCCGAACTGTTCAAGATGATCGCGACGGTGATGGAGCGGCGGCTCGACCGTGAGCGCCCGTTGTGGGAGTGCTGGATCATCGAGGGACTGAGCGACAACCGGTGGGCGGTGCTGAGCAAGATTCACCACTGCATCGCCGATGGCATCGCGACAACGCAGATGTTTGCGAAGTTCAGCGACGACAACGGCGGTGGCGACACCTTCGCAAAGGACATTCACGGCGCGAAGGAGCCGGCCCGGCCTGGGCTGCGTCTGCTCAAGATAAGCCTGAACCCGTTGAGCTGGGTGAGCGGAATTGGGCGGAGCGCGCTCTCCGCGGCGGCCAGCGCCGAACACGTGGCTCTGGGTGCTGCCGAGCTGACGGCCAGTCTGTTCAGCGCGGCCCCGGTATCGTCACTGCACGGATCGGTCACGACGATGCGACGCTACAGCGCGGCCCGGGTGCGGTTGGCCGACCTGCAGCAGGTGCACCAGGCATTTGGCGTGACGCTCAACGACGTGGCGCTGGCGGCGATCACCCACAGTTACCGCAGCGTTCTGCTCAACCGCGGTGAACAGCCCGGCCGCAACTCGCTCCGCACGCTTGTTCCGGTTTCGGTCCGCACGTCGAACCAGTTCAACGTGACCGACAACCAGGTCTCGGCGATGCTGCCGTTACTGCCGGTCGATGAGGCAGACCCGGTGAAGCAGCTGCAGCTGGTGCATAATCGGCTCGCCCGGGCCAAAGCCAGCGGTCAAGCCGAAGGAGGCAGCGCGCTGGTTTCGGCGGCCAAAAACGTGCCGTTCGCGTTCTCGGCGTGGACGGTTCGCTTGATGACGCGGTTGCCCCAACGGGCGGTGGTCGCCTTGGCGACCAACGTTCCCGGTCCACGGGGTTACCAGACGCTGATGGGCCGGCAGGTGCTGGAAGTCCTGCCGATCCCTCCGATCGCCCTTCAGCTGCGCACTGGCATCGCGATGCTGAGCTACGCCGACAAGTTCATCTTCGGCATCACCGCCGACTACGACACCGCACCCGACATCGAGGCGCTCGCCGCGGGAATCGAGGACGGGGTGGCGCAGCTGGTCACGGCAAGCAACGCACCGCGACGCAAGCGCGGATCCAACCCCCGCACCGGAAAACGGACCACCGAGGGCCGGCCTTCGACGTCCCGGGCTAACCACACAAACCAAGACGAGGACAACACGTTGGCACAGCAGCGGTGGCATCTGGCGCGGTGACGCCAGGCTGCGGGGCATCCCCGCTCTGGTCTGTTACCTGCGTATAAATGCAGGACTCATTCACGAGAAGGAGCTGCAGCAGAAGCTCCAGCGCGGAGAGAACCTACCGTCGGTGTGCGACTGGGTCTTCTCCTCCGGTAACCATGTACCGGCCATCGAAGCCAACAACCGCGTGCGCATGCTCGAACGCTATGGAGCCTCGGCCGCAGATCACCGAGCCCGAGAGGCCGCTCGACGACTTCGCCGGGGAGACCGGATCTAAGTCGCAAGTTCCGCGCGGCGGGCGTGGAGTCACTATTGGGAACGGTAAGTCCCGTTCGACGAAATCATCGACCCCGCCGACACCCGCCGCCTGCCCGAAGCACTGGCCGCCGCCCCCGCCGGACGCGGCGCCCACGGCAACATCCCGCTCTGACACCCGTTGCGGGCGCCGGGCCGCTGCCCCTATTACTCGTGGCCGAACGCGCGGATTTCGGCGGTCTCGTCTGGCGTCAGCTGGCGCGGGACCTCGCCGTGTGCGAGTTTCTCGCTCTGGATGTGGTGCTTGATGTGGTCCACGATCTCCGGGTTCGCCAGCGTGGACACATCACCCACATCGGCGAAGTTCGAGATCCCGGCGATCACGCGGCGCATGAGCTTGCCGGACCGCGTCTTGGGCATGTCCGGCACGATCCACACGTGCGCGGGCCGGGCGATCTTCCCGATCTCGTGCTCGATCGCCGCAGTGACCTTGTCCTCCACCGCACGGCTCGGCTGCAGGCCCTCCTTCAGCGACACGTACATCTCCACGGCCCAGCCGCGGGTCTCGTCGATCACCGGGACCGCGGCGGCCTCGCTGATCTCCTCCACGGTCAGGCTGGCCGACTCCAGTTCCTTGGTGCCCAGCCGGTGGCCGGCCACGTTGATCACGTCGTCCACCCGGCCCAGGATGCGGAAGTAGCCGTCCGCGGCCTGCAGCGCGCCGTCGGCGGCGAAGAACGGCCAGTCGTGCCAGTCCTTGCTCTCCGGATCACGGCAGTACTTGCGGTAGTACGTGTCCACTAACCGTTGGGGCTGGCCCCAGATGTCCTGGAACTCGCCGGGCCACGGGTTGCGGATGCAGATGTTGCCCGCCCTTCCGCTGCCGGCCTCGACCACCTTGCCGTCCTCGTCGTAGATCACCGGGTAGATGCCCAGCGCGCCGGGACCGCAGCTGCCGGGCTTCATTTGCTGCAGCCCGGGGAGTGTGGCGCCGAGGAACCCGCCGGTCTCCGTCTGCCACCAGGTGTCCACGATCACGGCCTCGCCCTTGCCGACGGCCTGGTAGTACCAGCGCCAGACCTCGGGCTCGATCGGCTCGCCGACCGTGGTCATGTGCTTGAAGTGGTAGTTGTACTTCGCCGGCTCGTCCGGGCCGAGCTTGCGCAGCATCCGGATCGTGGTCGGCGCGGTGTGGAAGATCGTCACGCCGAGCCGTTCGGCGATCCGCCACAGCCGGCCGGCATCCGGGTAGGTGGGCACGCCCTCGTACAGCACGCTCGTGGCGCCCAGCGCCAGCGGCCCGTACACGATGTAGCTGTGCCCGGTGATCCAGCCGATGTCCGCGGCACACCAGTACGTGTCGCTGAGGTGGATGTCCTGGTAGTACTTGGACGTCCCGGTCACGTAGGACAGGTAGCCGCCGGTGGAGTGCTGGCAGCCCTTGGGTTTGCCGGTCGTGCCGCTGGTGTACATCAGGAACAGCGGGGCCTCGGCCGGCATGGACACCGGCTCGATAACGGCGCCCCGGTACGGGCCGGCGATGTCGTCCACCAGCTCGTCACGGCCGTTGATCATGGGCGTGGGGGAGCTGTAGCGGCCGGGGTAGCGGCTGAACACGAGCACCTTGTCCACGTCCTGGCCCAGCCCCCTGGCCTCGGCCACCGCCTCGTCGGCGTGGATCTTGTGATCGATCAGCGTGCCGTTGCGGTGGTAGGCGTCCATGGTGATCAGCACGCGGCTGCCCGAGTCGGCGATCCGGCCGCCGGCCGCGGTGCCGCTGAACCCGCCGAACACCTGGGAGTGGATCACGCCGAGCCGCGCGCAGGCCAGCATGGCAATGGGCAGCTCGGGCACCATCGGCAGGTGCAGCGTGACCCGGTCACCGGTCTTCAGGCCGCAGTGATAGCGGAGCAGCGCGGCGAATTCGTTCACCCGCCGGTACAGCTCCTGAAACGTGATGGTCTGGGGCTGCTCGGATTCCGGCTCGGGCACCCAGAGCAACGCCGCCTTGTTGCGGTCCCGGCTCCGGTGCCGGTCGACGCAGTTGTAGCAGGCGTTGAGCTTGCCACCGGTGAACCAGCGCCAGAACGGCGGATTGCTGGTGTCCAGCACGGTCTGCCAGGGTTCGTCCCAGGTGAGCAGGTCGGCGTATTCGGTGAAACAGTCCGGGAAATTCTGCTCCGCGAACCGGTCCAGTATCGCCGGGTCATTGGCATTGGCCTGCTCGACGAATTCCGGTGGGGGAGGGATGTAGTCCTCCTCACGCCAATGCACCTCGATTTGCGCTTCGGACACGTCCGGTATGCCGGATTCAGTCGTCATGGGTCAACCTCCAGCGGGAAGGCGAAAACACGGCGCCACCGGCCACGCCCGTGGCCGGCGGTACGGGTGCGGGTTGATCACCGCTGGGCCGGGGCCAGCGGGAAGACCGGCAGCAGGGTGCGCTTCCAGGTGGAGTTGGCCACCCCGGGGCACGACGCGTACCAGGCCAGCGCCGCGGCAGGACCACCGCGACCAGTCCGGAGGTCGTGACGAATCCGGCGTTGAAAACACTGAGCACAAAGGTCGTCATGGCGAAACTCGCAAGACCGAGCGGGCCCGGGTCAGCGATGTAGCCGGTGGGATCGGCAACCTGTGGCTGGGTGCCGATCGCAGCGGTCGATGAGTTCCACGACACTAGGGACATCTGCTGTCAAACGGCAGGCTTTTTGGCGCTTGCGTCGGGCATGGTCGCTCCGTTGGCTGATGGGGCCGCGATCGGCGGCTCCAGCATGGTCGACGCAGCGGCGGTCTCGCGGGCGAAGAAGCTTCCGATATCACCGATCGCGCTCATCAACGGCGCCGGGAACACCACCGTGGTGTTCTTGTCCTCCCCCAACTCGACCAAAGTCTGCAGATTGCGCAGCTGCAGCGCCAGCGGGTGGGCCATCATGGTGTCCGAGGCATCACCGAGTGCGGCAGCAGCCATCGATTCACCTTCGGCGGCAATGATCTTCGCGCGCTTCTCCCGCTCGGCCTCGGCTTGGCGGGCCATCGCCCGCTTCATGCTGTCGGGCAACTGGATATCCTTGAGCTCGACCAAAGTCACCTCGACACCCCACTCCAGGGTGGTCACATCCAGGATCTCCCGGATGTCGTCGTTGATGACCTTGGTCTCCGCCAACGCCTCATCGAGGGTGTGCTGGCCAACCACGTTGCGTAGCGTGGTTTGGGCGATCTGACCGATCGCGGCGTACACATTCTCGATGGCGACCACCGACTTCACCGCATCCACCACCCGGAAATACGCGACAGCGGCAATGTCGACACTGACATTGTCGCGGGTGATGATCCCCTGCGACTCGATCGGCATCGTGACGATGCGCAGCGACACCTTCCACAACCGATCGATGCCCGGGATGATGAACCTCAGGCCGGGTTCCCTGACACCGATGACCCGCCCGAGCCGGAACCACACACCCTTCTCGTACTGGGTCACCACTCGAATCGACAGCGCCAGCACGATCAGCGCCACGATGACCAGCGCAACGACGACGACGACGACGTCATGTCTTCTCCTCAAAGATGAAATCCGCGGTCAATCCGGTGAGGTGCGGTCTCGCACCACCACAGGATCATTACCGCTCCCAGCCGGACTCGACGCGGCGATACCCGCGCCATCTCGTCTAGTTGTTCCACAATGCGGCTGCGGGCATCACGCTCACAAGTGCCAAAGGTCCTTGCCATGACCCCGGCTCGTTGATCCAGGTGGAGCAGGTGGAGTGAGAGTCTTGCCGCCCATGATGTGGGCAGGAAGGCTCGATGAGAATGGGCGACAGGCGACAGACATACGCTGGAGCAGGTTGTGCGCAAGCTGGCAGGGCGTCGCGGTATGTGGCGGCACGGCAGGGTGTCCGCTACCGTGGATGCAAAGTACCCCTCCTGGGTATGCGGGACGCGAGCTGTAATGGTCCGAGAACGCGACGTTCGTGAGCTTGCGGCGGCCCTGCGCACCGGCGCCGTCCTGGTGGACGTGCGGGAACGGTTCGAGTACGTGAGCGGGCACGTTCCCGGTGCGATGTCGCTGCCCATCGGTGAGCTGGTGGTGCGGGGACGCGAGCTGCCGGCGTCCGCGACGGTTTACGTGATCTGCGCCACCGGCAACCGCAGCCGAACGGCGCGGGCTGGCTGACCGCCGCCGGTCTGGATGCCGTGTCCGTGCGGGGCGCGCGCGGGCGTCGCCTGAGACCACGCGCCCCGAGACGGCCCAGCCGGGCGCACGCGCGCCGTGTCACCCGTCGCGCACCGGGACGCCCCACGAGCGCAGTACGTCACACGCGAGCCGGACCAATTTTGGCAGCCGGCCTTGGACCGTCGGGCTGAGCCCGACTCCGCAGGCCAGGCTGGCCGGCACCATGCCGGCGAGGGCGAACCGGTGCGGGGCGCGGCCGGTGAGCTCGGCAGCGGAAAGCGCGTCGACCAGGCTCACGTCGTGCGCGGTGGCGCGCATCCCGTGGCCGCGACGGACCTCCGCGTCCCGCAGGAGCACGACGGAGCCGGGTTCGCCGTGCGACGGTGCGACGGCGTCGAGCACGAGGACCGCGTCCCGGCCGGCGATCAGCGGGGTCAGCAGCAGGCCGAGCGTGCCCCCGTCGAGCAGGTCCACCTCCGGCGGCAGCAGCGGGGCGAGCCGGCGGGCGGCGGTGATCCCCGTGCCGTCGTCGCCGAGCAGCTCGTTGCCGATGCCCAGGACGAGGATCGGCGCGGGGCTCACGGGCGCCCCGGGGGCAGGAACTTGTAGCCGGAGAAGATCGACGTCATCAGGCCGCAACCCTCGACGCGGTCCACGAGCAGCCCGCTGTAGACGTGGTGGATCATGAAGCCCCAGGTCAGCCACATGATCAGGTGGTGGACGAAGCGGATGGTGGACAGCGCGAACCACCCCCGCAGCCAGCCGGTGAGAAACGCCGCCCAGCCGACCCCTTCGACGCCCCACAGCACCAGCCCGGTGACGATCTCGAGCCCGAACATGAGGTACAGCACGGTGTATGTCATTCCGGCCAGCGGGTTGTGGCCGACCACCGGCGGCGCCTCGCGGGATAGGAAGAGGTAGAACCGCACCGACGGGATGATCTGGCCGATTCGCTCTCGGGTGGTCGGGATCCACTCGGTCCAGCGCGACCAGCGGTTCGGGGCGAGGAACATCCATGCCACGCGCGCGCCGATCAGCGCGATGAACGCGTAGGCGGTGATCTTGTGCACGACCTTGACCACGGTGACCCAGTGGTACTCGGCGGGCAGCGCAAGGATCGGGGTGGCGATGAGGTAGCCGGTAACGCTGAGCACGACGAGCGCGAGCACGAGCAGCCAGTGGATCAGCCGCACCGGCAGGTCCCAGACACGGACCCGGACGAGGCCCGCGGCCTCCGGCTCGCGGGTGAGCGCCGGGGCGTTCACTGCACCAGTACCTTCGTGACGATCTGGCCGTCGCCGTCGTAGACGTGTGCCGCGCAGGCCATGCACGGGTCGAAGGAATGCAGGGTGCGCAGGATCTCCAGCGGGCGGTCCGGGTCGACGACCGGGGTACCGACCAGCGCTGCCTCGTACGGGCCGGGGTTGCCGTGCTCGTCGCGCGGGCCGGCGTTCCAGGTGCTGGGCACGACCGCCTGGTAGTTGCGGATGCGCTGGTCCTCGATCACCACCCAGTGCGACAGTGCGCCGCGTGGCGCCTCGTGAAAGCCGACGCCCAGCGACCGGCCGCCCGGCCACTTCCGGGGATCCCACTTCGTGTTGTCGGCGATGGTGAGGTCGCCGCCGGCCACGTTGTCGCGCAACCGGTTCACCAGCTCCAGCGTGTAGTGGGCCATCAGCTGGGTTTCCAGGCCCCGCGCGAGCACGCGGCCGAGCGTGGACATCAGCGCGCTGGCAGGGACGCCTAGCCGCTGGAGCGCGGCGTCGACTGCCGGGGTGATGCGCTTGTCGCCGACGGCGTGTCCGACGAGCATGCGGGCGAGCGGGCCGACCTCCATGGCCCGGCCGTCGTAGCGGGGAGCCTTGAGCCAGGTGTACTTTCCCGCCACGTCGAGCTGGTCGAACGGCGGCTGCGGGCCGGTGTAGTCCGGCGTGGTGTCGCCCTGCCACGGCGGCAGTGACGGCTTGGCGTCGTCGTGGCGGTACCAGGAGTGGAACGCGGACTCGGAGACCTTGCGCGGCTCGAATGGTCCGTACGCGCCGTCGACGAGCACGCCGCCGGGGAACAGCCCGCCCGCGGGCGGCTTCCCCTTCTCCGGCGCGGAAAGTGTGTAGTCGCCGAACACCAAGTACGAGCCCAGCCCCTTGCCGTAGCGGGTCCACTCCGGATAGACCGCCGCGATCGCGTAGAGGTCGGGCAGGTAGACCTGCTCCACGAACTCGATGCCCCGCTGGACGAGCTGGGCGAGCTCCTGGAGGGTGTCGTCGTTGATCGCGGCCTGGCTGTTGGGGTCGAGCGGGGAGGCCATGCCGCCGACGAGATAGGTCTGCGGGTGCGGGTTCTTGCCACCCAGGAGCGCGTGGATGCGCACGTAGTCGCGCTGGAACTCCAGCGCGTCGAGGTAGTGGCTGAACGCCAGCAGGTTGACCTCGGGATCGAGCCGGTAGGCCGGGTGTCCCCAGTAGCCGTTGGTGAACGGGCCGATGTTCCCCGACGTGAGGAACTTCTCGAGCCGGTCGCGCACCGCGGTGAACAACGCCTTGGTCGAGCGCGGGTAGTCCGAAATG
The DNA here is from genome assembly GCA_963708995.1 of uncultured Actinomycetota bacterium. Taxonomy (GTDB): domain Bacteria; phylum Actinomycetota; class Actinomycetes; order Mycobacteriales; family Mycobacteriaceae; genus Mycobacterium. The sequence continues at coordinate 196,957 of CAVPUR010000014.1, read as the reverse complement.
GACTGGGCGAGCACGGCGGTCCGGCCGGGGTCGGCCTTGAGTGCGGACGTCGGGTCGACCCAGTCCAGCGCGTGCAGGTGGTAGAAGTGCACGACGTGGTCGTGCAGGAACTGCGAGGCCGCGATGAGCTGGCGCAGCAGCCGGGCGTTGAGCGGTGGGACCGCGCCGACCGCGTCCTCGACGGCCCGCACCGAGGCGAGCGCGTGGACCGTGGTGCAGACCCCGCAGATGCGTTGTGCGAACAGCCACGCGTCCCGCGGGTCGCGCCCGGCGAGGATCGTCTCGATGCCGCGCCACATGGTCGACGACGAGTAGGCCTCGGTGACCACGCCACCGTCCACTGTGACCTCGACGCGCAGGTGCCCTTCGATGCGAGTGACGGGGTCGATGACCAACCGGGCCATGTTACTGGCCTTTCCACTTCGGTGGCTCCGCTGTGAACTGTGGTGGACCGGCGGCGGGCTGCGCGGCGCCCCGTTCCTCGCGGGACGCGGCGCGCCGGTGCTGGACGACCTTTCCCACGCCGTGCAGGGCGAACCCGGTCGCCGTGGCGGCGAGGACGCCGAGCCCGATCTGGTCCACCGACAGGTTCGTGTCGCCGACCTGGACGCCCGGCAGCCGGCCGTAGAACGGCGTCATGTCGTCCCAGAAGTCCGGCTCGGAGCAGCCGACGCAGCCGTGGCCGGCGCCGATCGGCCACGACGTCCCGTCGTTGTAGCGCACGCTCGGGCAGTTGTGGAACGTGCTCGGTCCCTTGCAGCCGAGACGGTAGAGGCACCATCCCTTGCGGTGTCCCTCGTCGCCCCATTCCTCCGCGAACTGGCCTGCGTCGAAGTGGCCGCGGCGCGGGCAGGTGTCGTGGATACGCTCCCCGTAGGCGAACAGCGGGCGGCCGAGGTCGTCGGTGGCCGGGAACTCGCCGAAGGTCAGGTAGTGCACGATCGTGGCGGTCAGGTTGTCGGCGTTCACCGGGCAGCCCGACAGGTTGACCACCGGAACGCCGCTGACGATGTCCTCGACACGCACCGCGCCGGTCGGGTTCGGCCCAGCCGCGGGGATCCCGCCGAATGCCGAACAGGTACCGACGTTGATGATCCCCGCCGCTCCGCGGGTGGCGTGGCGCAGCAGGTCCTCCGCCGAGCGGCCGCCGATCGTGCAGGCGCCCGGGATGCCGGTCGGCACCGAGCCCTCGACCACCACCAGGTGCCCACCCTTGGTCACCGCGTTGTCGCGGGCCTTCTCCGCGGCGCGGCCGGCTGCGGCCATGACCGTCTCGTGGTAGTCGAGCGAGATGAGCCCCAGCAGCAGGTCGGCGGGCGAGGGGTTGCGGGAACGCAGGAACGCCTCCGTGTCCCCGGCGCAGTCCTGGAACTCCAGCCACACCACCACCGGAGACTCCACTTTGGACAAAGCGTTCGCGACCCGCGGCGCGAGCCCCTCCGGCAGGGCGAGCGTCGCGACCATCGCCGCGCAGAAGGTCAGGAACCGCCGCCGGTTCACGCCGGCATCGTCGAGCCGATCGGCAAGCGTCCGCGCTTCGGGGGCCGGATCTGGTTCGGTGGCACGGTCGGCGCACTTGGCGTCGCGAGGACTCATCGCCACCTCCGCAGAACACCAGGCCGCACGTCCGGCAAAGCGCGAGGGTCGCCCGGTATCCGGCCGATGATTGTCTATCCGATCGACAGCTTACGAGACCAAAGATCATTTGGACACCGATCATTTGGACACCGAATGAGTGTGGCCCGACAATTCGTTGGTGGACACCCTCGAAGCGCTCGTCACCGACGTGCACCGGACGTTCGACCGAGTACACCGCGAGCGGTTCCTCGGCGACCCGGCGGCGAACCCCCGGCTGGGCGTGGCGGTCGTCGACGCCGCCCTCGTCGCGGACACACCCGCCCTGGTGCTGCTGACCCCCTGGACGATCAACGGCCTCGCCTTCCCACCCGACGACGTGTTCCCCGCGACTCTCACCGTCGCCGGGCGAGTCCGCCCCGCGCACCGCATCGACATGCCCGAGCTCGGCGTGTTCTGGTCGGTGAACCTGCCGACCGAGACGGCTGGCCTGCGCGACATGGCGCAGGCGCATGCGCTCGCGAGCTCGTGGGCACAGCCGTTCCGCGAGGCGGTGCGGGCAATCCGGCAGCCGATGTGACGCTCATCCGGGGTGACCGGCCCAGCAGCGTCGCGGACACCGGTCTTGGCTATGGTGGAGGGAAGAGATACCCCAGGGGGTATCTTCGGAGCAGGTTTCCACCAACCCGGAGCCCGATTTGCCGGTGGTCCAGTGCGCGTTTCCACGCGTGCAGCGCTGATGTTCGAGGTGTCGAGTGCGTTGGTTGTGCCATGCTGCGTAGGTGTCCGCTGATCAGGCGGTCCCCCCTTCAGGGGTGGTGACGTTTCTGTTCACCGAGCTTGAGGGTTCGACCAGTCGGTGGGAGTAAGACGCGGACGGCATGCGGGTGGCGCTGGCGCATGACGAGGTGTTGCGCAAGGCGATCGAGGCACACGGGGGCTGGTTGTTCAAGCACACTGGTGATCGGGTGTGTGCCGCGTTCGCGTCGCGCCGTCGACCATCCCCGGCTCGCGTTCCTATGTGTGATCGGCCACGCCAACTGCTCGGTGCTAGTCGTCCGCTCGTAGACTCATCCCACCACGGCCGACGACGGGCTAGAATACGTATTCGATACTTTCAGTCCCGGTGGCGATAATGGAAACCGAACCTGTGGACGACGTCTTCACAGTGACGCTGCGTGACGGAGCTACGGTGCAGATGCGCCGCCTTGGCTACGCGGATATGGACGCGGTTACCGAACTTCATGACACCCTCACCGACGATGAGCGCTACTTGCGGTTCTTCACGATGCATCCGGCCTATCTGAAAACCGTGGCTCACAAGCTCACCGAAGACAACGGCGAAAACTACGCACTGGGCGCTTTCCTGCGGCTGAACGAGGGGGCCTGGTACAACTACGGAGCTTTGGTCGGTGTGGCCAACTATCTGGTGTGCGACAGGCCCGACACCGCTGAATGGGCCATCGTCGTCGCCCACAACGATCATGAGCGCGGAGTGGGAAGAGCATTGCTTCGCACGCTCGCACAGGTTGCCCGCCGCAACGGAATTCAGTACTTCGTCGCCGACGTCTTGACCACGAATCACCTGATGTTCAGGGTGCTTAATGACGCCGGACTGCAGTCGCGACACACCGGGTCCGAAGACGGTGTCGTGCACCTGGAAATCAATTTGGCCGAGATCGCCGGGTTGATCTGACTGACAGACGTTGCAGCGCTACACAGTCTTCGCTAAAACCAACAGCCATGGAGCCGGTGACTTTGGACCCTATTCTCGGGCCGACGTGTGAAGCTCTCATGAGAAGTGTCTGTCCCCGTGATCTACCGAGTAGGTAAGTATGATGAGTGCCCTGCTTACGGCAGGTTTATAGCGTGTCCGATTCGGCCTCGGCGATCTACATTGCGGCTACCGAGGGGGAGACCGGTAAGTCGATAATCGCGCTGGGACTCCTGCACCGCCTGACGGCCATAGTGGCCAAGGTCGGTGTGTTTTGGCCGATCACGCGGCCGGGTGAGGACCGCGATTACGTCCTGGAACTGTTGCTGGCGCATGCCACCGCCGGCCTGCCCCACGAGCGGTGCGTCGGCGTGACGTATCAGCAGCTGCACTCCGACCCCGACGCGGCACTCGCCGACATCGTCGACTCCTACCAGTGGCTGGCCGATCGGTGTGACGCGGTGGTGATCGTCGGCAGCGACTACACCGACGTCACCGGCGGCCCCGCCGAGCTGTCCGTCAACGCCCGCATAGCGGCCAACCTCGGAGCGCCGGTGGTGCTTGCGGTGCGCGCTAGAGGCCGCACCCCCGACCGGATCGCCGAAGTCGTCGAACTATCCCTGGAGGAGCTGGCGGCTCACCATGCCCATACCGCGGCGGTGGTGGCCGCCCGCTGCCGACCAGACGACATGACCGCGGTGGCCGAGGCGTTGCGGCGCTTCGAGCCGAAGAGCTATGTGCTGCCAGACGAGCCGATGCTGGAGGCCCCGACGGTCGCCGAAATGCAGCAAGCCGTGAACGGAACTCTGATCAGCGGTGACGAGGCAATGATGTCCCGCGAATGCATGAGCGTCCTCGTCTGCGGAATGACGGCCCCAAACGTGCTGGAGCGGCTGAGGGAGGGGCAGGCGGTGATCACCCCGGCCGATCGTGACGACGTTGTGCTCGCGGTAACGTGTGCCCACGAGGCCGACAGTTATCCGTCGCTGTCGTGTCTGATCCTCAACGGGGCCATGAAGATGCATCCGGCCATCGCCAAGCTGGTGTCCGGGCTGCGACTGCGGCTGCCGATCATCGCGACCACGACCGGCACCTTCGAGACCGCCATCGCCGCGGCGTCGGCCCGCGGTCGGGTCACCCCGGCATCGCCCCGCAAGGTCGATATGGCGGTGGCGCTGGTGGAGCACTATGTCAATATTGCGGACCTGCTGGGGGTGCGGCTGGCGCCGATTCCGATCCCGACAGTCATCACGCCGCAGATGTTCACCCACCAGCTGCTGGACCGCGCCCGGGCGGACCGCAAGCGCATTGTGCTGCCCGAGGGATCAGACGACCGCATCCTGCGGGCGGCCGGGCGGCTGTTGCGGCACCGCGTGGTCGATCTGACCATTCTTGGCGACGAGGCCGAGATTCGTTCCCGGGCAGCCGAACTGGGTGTCGATCTGTCCGACGCCGCGATACTGGACCCACGCAGCAGCGAGCTGTGCGAGAAATTCGCCGCGCAGTACGCAGACCTGCGCGAGAGCAAGGGCGTCACCCTGGAGCGGGCCGGCGAGATCATGCAAGACACCACGTATTTCGGAACCATGCTGGTGTACAACGGTTTTGTGGACGGGATGGTGTCCGGCGCCGCCCACACCACCGAGCACACCGTGCGGCCGGCGCTTGAGGTCATCAAGACCAAACCCGACATCTCCATTGTGTCGAGCATCTTCCTGATGTGTCTGGAAGACCGGGTCCTGGCGTACGGGGACTGCGCGATCGTGCCGAACCCCACCGCGGAGCAGCTCGCCGACATCGCGATCTCATCGAGCGGGACCGCGGCACGATTCGGCATTGAGCCGCGGGTGGCGATGCTGTCCTATTCCACCGGCGTATCCGGCGCCGGAGCCGACGTCGACAAGGTCAGACAGGCAACCGAGCTGGTGCGGCAACGACAGCCCGACCTGCTGGTGGAAGGACCTATCCAATACGACGCCGCGGTGGAACCCAGTGTGGCCGCGACCAAGATGCCGGACTCGCCGGTCGCCGGCCGTGCCACGGTGCTGATCTTCCCTGACCTCAACACCGGCAACAACACTTATAAGGCGGTGCAGCGCACCGCCGGGGCGATCGCGATCGGCCCGGTGCTGCAGGGCCTGAACAAGCCGGTGAACGACCTGTCCCGCGGTGCGCTGGTCGAAGACATCGTCAACACCGTCGCCATCACCGCGATCCAGGCGCAGGGGATCTGATGACCACCGACAACCGTGTTGTGCTGGTGATCAACGCCGGCTCGTCGTCGCTGAAATACCAGCTCCTCGAGCCGGATTCGGGCACCTCATTGGCGGTCGGCATCGTCGAGCAGATCGGCGAACAGTCGTCGTTGGCTCATGTGGATGCCGGGAAGCATCATGCGGAACGCGACGACCGGGTCGCCGACCACGAAGCGGCACTGCGCTTGGCATTCGAGCTGCTGGCCGAGGCCGGCATCGAACCGGAGACCAGCGGCTTGGTGGCGGTCGGGCATCGGGTGGTGCACGGCGGCAACGACTTCTACCGGCCAACCGTCGTCGACGACGCGCTGATCGCCAAGCTGAAGGAGCTGTCGCCACTGGCACCGTTGCACAACCCGCCGAACGTGCTGGGAATCGAGGTGGCGCGCAAGCTGCTGCCCGACATCCCGCACGTCGCGGTGTTCGACACCGCGTTCTTTCACGACCTGCCCGCTGCGGCGGCGACCTACGCCATCGACGGCGGGCTTGCCGAGAAGTGGCAGATCCGGCGCTACGGATTCCACGGCACCTCGCACCAGTACGTCAGCGAGCAGGCCGCCGCGTTCCTGGGCAGGCCGCTGGACAGCGTGAACCAGATTGTGCTGCATCTGGGTAACGGCGCCTCGGCGTCGGCGATCGCCAACGGCCGGCCCGTCGAGACGTCGATGGGCTTGACCCCGATGGAGGGTCTGGTGATGGGTACCCGCAGCGGTGACGTCGACCCCGGCATCATCAGCTACCTGTGTCGCGAGGCGAAGATGAGCGTCGAGGACATCGAGTCGATGCTTAACCATCGCTCAGGGTTGTTCGGCCTGGCCGGTGAACTCGACTTCCGCCGACTGCGTGAAATGATCGAATCCGGTGACGGCTCAGCGAAATTGGCTTACGACGTGTACGTTCACCGGCTGCGTAAGTACATCGGAGCGTACCTGGCGGTGCTGGGACACACCGACGTGCTGAGCTTCACCGCCGGGATCGGCGAGAAGTCCCCGTCGGTGCGCCGCGACGCGCTGGCCGGGATGGGCGCGCTTGGCATCGAGCTTGATGAGCGCCGCAACGCCGGCCCGGCCAGCGGCGCGCGGCGGATTTCTACCGACGACTCGCCGATTGCCGTGCTGGTGATCCCGACCAACGAAGAACTGGCCATCGCCCGGGACTGCATGCGGGTGGTCTAGCCCAAAAAGCCCACGCTGCGCCGGCCGGTCCCGACGAACGGTGTGGGATCAGTGCCGATGGTGTGTGCGCCACCAGGTCGTAGTAGACATCGCGAAAATCTAGGCCGCACTGTCAGAGAGTGATCACTGGGTGGAAAGGCTAGGGTCGTGCCTACATTTTGCCCACACTTCGTCGTAAAACAGCATGACGGAGTGGGATTGAGTGAGACCCAAAAAGCCAGGTCAAAGGGCTAGCAGCTCTTCGGCGTGGACCCCTGAATAGGGTTCAAATCCCTCCCCCAAGTGCCGAGGCACTCTTCCCCTGCTGGGCCGTCAGAAGAGATCAATCCTGACAGGGGGGAGCCGAAACGGGTGCAGCCCAGCAGAAATAGGGATCTGAGCAGCAAGAATAATCCTGATTGACGCCGGGTGCTGTTTAGCATGGCAGGAACTCTCCTGATGACCTGGGATAATCATGTCGGCCCGATCCCTGGAATCCCTGGCCGAGAGCTTCGGCCGGGTCCTCTGTTCGGCGGCGGCCGCCAAAAGCTGATCTTTGGCCGCGAAGTGCCGATACTGGGCCAGCGGCGCTCACCCGGGGCGGCGTGTTGCCTCGGTCAGTTGTCGACGGCAATTTGTCAGCGTGACATATTGGCCCTGACTGTAGGGCAGGGACAACTTGTCGTCGGAATCGATGCCAAAGCCTCGATCTCGGCGCAGTATGAACACAATGAGCGAGTTCATGCAGAATACCGACGCTTTCCTGTGGGCGATGGAAAGCGATCCCGTTTTACGGTCGACCATTGTCACGATCTCTCTGCTGGACAGCACCCCGGATTGGGGGGAATTGGTTGAGCGGTTCGACGGGCTCAGCCGACGACTGCCGACCTTCCGCCAGCGGATAGTGTCGTCGCTTCGCCCGGCCCCGCCCCGCTGGGAGGACTGCCCGGACTTCGATCTCGGCTTCCACGTGCGTCGTGTGAGCGCGTCGCAGCCGGCAACTCTCGACACGGTGCTGGAGATGGGCCGGCTGGCCGCGATGTCGGACTTCGACCCGGCCAGACCAATGTGGGAGATCACCCTGGTCGACGGACTTGCGGACGGCGGCACCGCACTGATGACGAAGATGCACCATTCGCTGGCCGACGGCATCGGCGGCGTCCAGATCGCGATGACGCTATTCGATGTCACGGCCCGGCGGGGCGGCGCACTGCCCGCCGCGCCCCCACCACGGATGCCTGTCGCCGCTGGACGGACTGCGCGACACACTCCGCTACGACGCCGGGCTACTCGCCAATGCGGCCACGGCTTCGGTTACGGGCATTCCCGGCGTGGTGCGAAGCGCCGGACGGCGGCCGGTGCAGGCAGCCACCTCCGCGGCGGCGGTCGCGTCGTCCGTCTACCGCATCATGCGGCCGATCGCCAAGTCCGGCTCGTCGCTCATGAAAGACCGCACGACGGTCCGTCGCCTCGGGATCCATGAAGTGTCGAGGCTGCGGCTGCGCGACGCCGGACACGCAGGCGGGGGTTCGCTCAACGATGCGTTCCTCGCGGGCGTGACCGGCGCGCTGCGCCGCTACCACGAAAAGCACAGCGTCGCGGTTGGGGACTTTCATGTGGGCATGCCGATCAGTCTGCGCACCGAAGGCGACGCGATTGGCGGAAACCGGGTCACGATGATGCGGTTCGACGTGCCGGTCGGCCTCGCCGACCCGGCGCGACGAATCGAAGAGATCCATCACCGGGCCACAAGGCAACGCGACGAGCGCTCGCTGCCCTACATGCAACTGATCGCCGGTGCGTTGAACGTGTTGCCGCGCTGGTACATTGGAGCGGTTTTGCGCCGCGTCGATTTCGTGGCCAGCGACGTTCCCGGTATCCCGATTCCTGTACGTCTCGGTGGAGCCGCACTGCGGATGGCGTACGGTTTCGGCCCGACGATCGGTTCGGCGGTGAATGTCACGTTGCTCAGCTACGTCGACACGTGTGCGCTAGGAATTTGCGTCGATGCGGGCGCGATTCCGGACTTCGACGTGTTCCACGACTGCCTCGTCGACGGGTTCGACGAGGTGCTGGCGCTTGCCGACTAGGCGGTCACCGGCGGGACGTGGATGGCTCTCATTGAATCTGGACACCTGCTGCAGTGGGGCGTTCCCGCGACCGGTGTTCTGGTGGAGACACTGCTTGAGCGCGGGTCCCGGGGTGACGTGGCCGAAGCCGTGGCCGCCATTGAGCGGTTAGCGGCCGCGCCAGCCGACGAGGGTCTGGCGGTATGTGACGTCTGGCTGATGCGGCTGCGCGCACTGCTGGCGCGGGCGCGGGGTGATGCCGCGGCCTATGCGCACTTCCGGGATCGCTACCGGGACATGGCGAAATCCATTGGCTTCGACGGGCATATAGCTTGGGCCGAGGCGATGCCATGACCACGGTCGGAGTCGGGCGAAATTCGCCCGACAACCTGCCGCATGGCTGATGCTAGCGAGCTCGAAATAGGCAGCTAAGCATGGTCATTAGCAGGGTGGCACCCCGAAGATGCCGGGCGAGCCGAAACGGGTTCAGCCGAGCCGGAATAGGGATTTGAAGAAGGGAAAATAGCGAAACTGAGGCTCGACGCTATCTGTAGGATGGTCGATCTAGTTGGGCCTTGCGCGGCCCGTGAGCCTTAGTGCGTGCAGTCCATCGTGCAGCCGTGACTTCACGGCAGCTTCGGTGATCTTCAGGTCGTCGGCGATTCTTGCGGTCGTCCATCCCTGGTAATAGGCCCGGCAGAGTACAGCGCGGTGCTCGAACGGCAACTGCCGCATCGCATCTGCGATCAGCGATCTCAGCTGTTGGTCGGTACCAGGGGACGAACCCGAGTTCAGGCGGCCGACAGCACCGAGCTGCTGCGCACTCTGGGGCTGCTCTATGACTGTGGATCCGGATTGAAACCCGTCCCGCGCGGTCCGGCTGAGGTGGTGCGCTGCGCACTGGTATGACGCCCGTTGGTCAGCCCAAGGCTTGTCGTTGTCTGCTCGTGGTGGCGCGTAAGCCTGCGGCGGGAACGCCGCCTGCGTCAGCGGAGCCGAAAGCGCCCAGCTGGCGCTGAAGGAGGGGTCGGGGCCAAGCATCGGGGGAGGCTTCTTCCTTACTAACTAGATAGTTAGCAGGCTAGGCTTCCACCACGCTTATTGTCAACTATCTAGTTAGTTAGTTAACCTGTGTTGATGACTGCCACGCGTGACGCCGCAGCGACCCGTCGCCGCCTGATCGACGCCGCCCGCGCCGAATTCGCCCAGTACGGCATCGCCGGTTCGCGCGTCGACCGCATCGCCGCCAACGCCAGGGCCAACAAGGCCCTGATTTACACCTATTTCGGAAGCAAGGTCCAGCTCTTTGACGCGGTCTGGGAAGCGGTCGTGCAACAGGTCATCGAGTCCATCCCGATCGACGCCACCGATCTTGGCGGGTATGCGGAAAGACTGGCCGACACATATCGGCAACATCCGGAGATCAGGCGGCTGGTGAGCTGGCAGCGTCTCGAGCGCGGTCATGATGGACCCCATCTGTTCGCGGTTCAGAACGCCAAGGCCACCGTTGACGCGATCGCGAGAGCGCAAGCCGATGGCACGGTGTCCGACCATTTCGAACCCGGCGTGCTGTTGGCACTAATCATCGACGTCGCCTCGCTGTGGACCACGAGCAGCAGCCTCGAGGTTCTCACTGTCGCCGACGTGTCGGATCCCAACCGGCAGCGCGAGATCATTCGCGACGCCGTCGAATGCCTACTGGGGCGGTAGCGAGGAAATCAGCTGCGTCGGTTTGTGGACGCCTCAGCCCACAGCGCCTGGCGATGATAAGCGCAAGGCCGTGTTCGGAGCCTTGGAGGGGAAGTAGGTGCCTGCAGCTTCGGATGTCGGCACGCCCGCTCGAAGCGGGCGAGAACTCGCCCGACAACATGGCGCATGGCTGATGCTCACGAGCTGGAAAGACGCAGCTGAGCATGATCATCAACACCCTGGCACCCCGAAGATGCCGGGCGAGCCGAAACGGGTTCAGCCGAGCCGAAATACCGATTTAAAGAGGTAAAACAGTGGCTGTGTGCACACGGTCGCCCCACTGACCTATTGGCCCTATCGCGGGACAATGTGCTGGGGCTGGCTGGAATCGCGGCGTTGGCGCAGGCTCACTGACGGCACCGTCCTCACCCGCTGGCGCGGGCTGCGCCGGTTCACCAGCTTGATCGCCGCCTCGCACGGTGGCGGCGGCGTTGGGTTGGTGCGGGGCTATGCTGCGATTCGTCCGGCTAGTAAGGCAGTCCAATGAACCTGGTAGCCAAGGCTGTCGACAAGATCGTCAGTCCAACGCGGGTGTCGAATCCCGATCGGCTGCGCGCCGCGGTGTCCGGCAAGACCGTGCTGGTGACCGGCGCCTCCTACGGACTTGGCGAGGCCACCGCGCGCAAGCTCGGGGCGGCCGGGGCAACCGTGTTGCTGGTCGCCCGTTCTGCGGACAAGCTGGCAGCCCTCGCGGCGTCGATCAACGCGGGCGGCGGCCGCGCGGCCGCGTACCCGGCCGATCTCACCGACCTGACAGCGGTCGCCGCACTGGCGAAGGGACTCACCGAAAACCACGGCCCGATGGACGTCGTCGTCAGTAACGCCGGCAAGTCCATCCGGCGGTCGCTGCATCTGCAGTACGACCGGCCGCAGGATTTCGAGCGCACGATCGGCGTCAACTACCTCGGCCCGGTCCGGTTGCTGCTGGGGCTGCTTCCCGCGATGAGGGGCCGCGGCAGCGGGCACATCGTGAGCATTTCGACGATCGGTGTGCGCACCGCACCAGGCCCGCGCTGGGGCACCTACCTGGCGTCCAAGAGCGCGTTCGATGTGTGGTTGCGCAGCGTGGAACCGGAACTGCGCGCCGACGGCGTGCACGTCACCTCGGTGTATATGACGTTGGTGCACACCCCCATGAGCGATCCCACGCCGATCCTGCGCAGAATGCCGGGTCTGTCTGCGGAGCAGGCCGCCGACATCGTCGCCAAGGCGATCATCGACCGGCCCGGCAGGGTGCAGCCGTGGTGGGTGTGGCCGATCGAAATCAGCTCGATGCTGCTGCCCGGGCCGCTGGGGGTCGGGATGGGACTGATGTATCGGTTCTCCACCGATTCCCCAAGCGCTCGGGGGATTCAGCAATGACGGCCGCGACCATCGTGACCAGCGCGGCCCGGGTGGTGCTGCGATCGGGATTGTTTGCGCCCGCTGGGCCGCTGACTATGTTCCGCATCGTGCGCGAGGCGGTTCGAGGCGGTGCGAATCTGGCTACTGTGCTGGCGATCGCGGCGGCTCGCTGGCCGGACCGGACCGCGGTGATCGACGACGACGGCGCGCTGAGCTACGGCCAGCTACGGTCCCGCACTGAATCCCTAGCGGCCGCGCTGGTCTACCGCCACGGCATCGGACCCGGGGTCTCGGTCGGCATCCTGTGCCGCAACGGGCGCGCCTTCATGCAGTCGATGTTCGCGGTGGCGTCGGTCGGTGCCGACGTGGTGTTGCTCAACACCGAGTTCCGCACCGACGCGCTGGCGTACGCCTTGGCCGCGCACCGGATCCAAACCGTGATTTGTGACGACGAATTCGCCGACCAGGTGCATGCGGCAGACGAGGCGGTCGCCGTCGTCGATCTCGCGGCGCTTGAGATCGACGAGCGTGAGCCACGGCCGAAGGCTGGGCCGGGCGGTCGGATCGTGCTCCTGACGTCCGGCACGACGGGCACGCCCAAGGGTGTGCCGCGCACACCCAGTTTCACCCCGGCACTGGGTGTTGGAGCCGTGTTCCTCGACCGCGTCGGGCTGCGCGCTGGAAGCCGAATTGCCGTGTCGGTGCCCATGTTTCACGCGTTCGGGTTCGGGATGGTGTTGCTCACGGTGGTCCTCGGCGGCACGGTTCTGACAAGACGCCGGTTCGACGCCGAAGCAACGCTCGCGCAGGCGTCGTTGCATCGCGCGCACGTGCTCGCCGCGGTCCCGGCCATGCTCGCCCGGATTCTCGACCTTCCGGGCGAGGTGCGGGCGCGAAACCCGGTTCCGTCGCTGCGCGTGGTGATCACCGCCGGGGCACGCCTGGATCCGAGCCTGGCGCAGCGGTTCATGGACGCCTACGGCGAGATCCTCTACAACGGCTACGGCTCCTCGGAGGTCGCCATGGGGTCGCTTGCGACGCCCGCCGATCTAAGGGAGGCGCCGGAAACGGTTGGCAGGCCGGTTCCTGGCTGTCCGGTCGTAATTCTCGACGAGAACCACAGTCCGGTCGGGCCGCACGTCACCGGGCGGGTGTTCGTGGGTGGTGGCATGACGTTCGACGGCTACACCGGCGGCGGTGGCAAGGATGTGGTCGCCAAGATGACAGACACCGGGGACATGGGCTACTTCGACGAGGCGGGGCGGCTGTTCATCGCCGGCCGCGCAGATGACATGATCGTCTCCGGCGGAGAGAACGTCTACCCCCGCGCGGTTGAGAACGCCCTTGGTGAACATCCCGACGTGGCCGACAACGCGGTGATCGGTGTGTCGGATGAGGACTTCGGGCAGCGGCTCGCTGCATTCGTCGTTCCCCGCCCAGGCGCCGAAATCGACGAAGCCGAACTGCGGGAGTACTTGAAGGACAAGGTGTCTCGCTTTGAACAACCGCGGGACATCACCGTCGTCGCCGCGATCCCGCGTAATCCCACCGGCAAGGTGTTGCGAAAGGAACTGGGTCACGATCAACCGCACCGCCCCACACCTCCCCGTGCAAAGCGTCGAAAGGGTTAGATCCTCGACCGTGGCGGCCGCGCCGGTCCAGAGGCATTAGGCTGACTGACACCGATCTCGTGCCCAGGCCTATCCAATGAAGTAGAGGCTAGATGCAGGACATCGAACATATAGGCGCCTCGGCTGCCGTAGCAGACGATGCCGACTTAGGACGGGACCCGCGCCGCGCTAGTGCCAATCCGCTGTCGCAGGTGCTGGGGCTATTCACCCGGACCGGCGGCTTCTACGCCCGGTCCTGGGGCGACTATCTGGATCGTGAGCCCGGTGAGCTTCCGGTGGCACGGCCCACCCTCGCGCTGGCGACGGAGGCGTTCTTTGACGAAATCGTGCTGACCGGGTTTCGTCTGCTGCGGTCGGCCCCGGACGCGGCGAGACTCGAATGGATCACTCGCGAGGTGATCGCGGCATTAGAGTTCTACGGCCAGCAGGGCTGGCTGGAAAAGTCCGAGGGGTTCTTCGCGGCTCCCCCGGCACTGACCGATGTCACGGTCAGGACTGTGAGCAACATGGGGCGCACCTACGAGCGCATGTTCTTCGACAGTGGCTATGAGCCCCATGCAGGTGAACCCGGCCGGGAACGATGGCTGAGCTACACCGGCAATAACCGCGAGTACGGGCTGATGTTGCGACACCGCCAGCCGCGACCCTGGCTGGTGTGCGTGCACGGCGCGGAGATGGGACGGGCTGCGCTGGACCCCACGCTGTTTCGTGCCTGGCATCTGCACTCGGATCTCGGACTGAACGTGGTGCTTCCGGTGCTTCCCATGCACGGGCCTCGCGCGCGGGGCCTGCCGAAGGGCGCCGCGTTCCCCAGTGAGGACGTGCTCAACGACGTCCACGGTGCGGCTCAGGCGGTGTGGGATATCCGGCGCCTGCTGTCCTGGATCCGCTCACAGCAGCCCGATTCGATGATCGGGCTGAACGGCATCTCCCTCGGCGGTTTCCTCACGTCGCTGGTCGCCAGCCTCGACGACGGCCTTACCTGTGCGATTCTGGGCGTCCCGGCCGTCGATCTGGTCGAGCTGGTCGGCCGCCACGCCGGCCTCAGCGGTCACGATGCACTCGGTCAGACGATGAGGCGGGCCAAGCCCATCGGCCGGATGATCTCCCCATTTGCACTGACTCCCCGCGTGCCGATGCAGGGCCGCTTCATCTACGCCGGCATCGCCGACAGGTTGGTGCACCCACGCGACCAGGTCACCCGGCTCTGGCAGCACTGGGGCAGACCCCAGATCCACTGGTACTCCGGCGGCCACACCGGGTTCTTCCGCTCCCGGCCGGTACAGCGATTCATCGACGACGCGCTGGTGCAGTCGGGGCTTGTCGACCCGGCACGGATAAGTCGCAAACGCTGACGCAACCGGCGTGGGCTCGTCGTCCCGCCGAGCCGGGGCGCGGCTTCAGCCGACAGGCAGGGGGCTTTCGGCGTTGCTCTTCGGGTCGATCAAGATCTTCGCGTGCGCCTCGGGATCGCCGAGAGCGTCGAACGCGGCCTCGACGCCGGGCAACCCGACCGTCCCGGTGATCAGGGGCGTGGCGTCGACCTTGCCGTCGGCGAGCATGTGCAGCGTGTCGCGGAATTCGAGCGGCGTGTAGCCGAGCACGAACCTCAGGTCGATCTCTTTGTTGATCGCCATCGCCGGCCGGATGTGGTCCGCGCCCATGCAGACGCCGACCACGACGATGCGCGAGAACAGCGGGGCGCTCGCGATGATGCCGTCGATAATGCCTGGGACGCCGACGCATTCGAAGATGACGGGGTGCTTGGGGGTTGCGGTGCCCGCCGCTTCGGCGGCGCGCCAGAGGTGCCACCAGGGCAGCCGCAGCCGTTGTAGCTTTTCGAGCGTGCCGACCGCGAGATCGAACGCCTCGAGGATGCTTTGCAGGTGTCCCTTGCTCGCGGCCGTCGTATACGGCGAGTCCTGCGCAGGATCGACGACGATGTCCGCGCCGCAGGCGGTGGCCAGCGCCCGCCGGCCTGATGAGAAGTCGCTCGCGATCACGGTGCGCACCCCGTGCGCCTTCAGCATGCAGATCACCGCCAGGCCGATCGGTCCACAGCCGATCACGATCGCGACGTCCCGCTTGCCCACCTCGCCGCGCCGGACGGCGTGCCATCCGACGGCCATCGGCTCGGTCAGTGCGGCCATCTCGGGCGCCAACCCGTTGGGGACGGCGAACGCCAGCGACTGCTCGACGAGGAGCTGCTCGGCGTAGGCGCCCGGGGCCATCGTCGACAGCCCGATCCCGTGCACCTCTTTGCCGCGCCGCAGCAGCGGCAGGGCCACGACCGGTGTGCCGAGCCGCGGGGCCTTGCGTGTGCCGGGGCCGTAATCGACCACCTCACCGCAGAATTCGTGACCGAAGACGACTTGCTGATTCGATCGCATGAACGCGTCGTACCCCGATTCGGCCATCACGTCGGCGAGTTCGTCGCAGTGGTGGCGCGCATGCAGGTCCGATCCGCAGATGCCACACCTCAGGACGTCGATCAGCAACTGGCCCTTCGCTGGCGTCGGGGTCGGCCGGTCGACCACCTCGAGCTTCGCATTGGTGCAGGTCACGGACTTCATCTCGCCGTACCTTCTGTCGAAATGTCGGTGATGGGCTTTCCGGTCAGGTTAGTACCCGGCGTTCAGGAAGAAGCGCGCTTCGCGTGCGCCGGTTGCAGTCCCGCCGCCTCTTTCAGCTCCTCGTAGGCCTGCTGCGTGCAGCGAGCGAGTTGCGGTAGGTCGTCGAACGCCGCGGCTGTTGCCGACGAACCCGAAGTCCATGCTGTCGTGGTAGGACGCCAACGTGGCGTTGAGCCCGATCGAGGCGGCGAGGGCGGAAACCGGGTAGATGCCGAGGAGGCGCGCACCGTTGAGGTATCGGGTCTCCTTGGCGCCCGCCACGTTGGAAACGACGAGGTTGCACGCCGGGTGTGCGACGCGGTCCAGGTGCGTGGAGGCCCCCAGGCCGGCGAGCGCGACGAGCCCGACGGCGTAGGTCATCGCCGCCTCGTTGGACAGGTGGCCGAGTTCCTTCTTGCACGTGGCGACGGAGTCCACCACTTGGCGGATGCGTTCCGAGACGCTCGCGCCGGGCTCGCCAAGTCGTGCGAACATCGCTGACACTCGCGTGCCGACCGCCGTGTCCCCGTCAGTGCGCAGCGACACCGGACACATCGCAATGAGCGGGTGCCCGAAGGCGCGGCCCGTCTCCCGTAGGTAAGCATGCAGCCCCGCGTCGACCACGGTGACCGCCACGTCGTTAAGGGTCGCCCCGAAGTGCCGGCCGACCTCGTGCATCTCTTCTAGCGGCAGGGACAGCGTCGCGAATCTTCGCCCGATTTGGAGCGGCACGTTGGTCGGGGCGTGCTGCGCCGCGAACGGCAGGCTGCCCTCGAGATGAGATCCGAATAGACCGGCGAGCACTTTGCGCAGCGCGCTGACCGAAACCTGGTTAAGCGCCTCGACCTGCGTGATCGCCCCGCGAATCGAGTCGGCGATTCGCTCCGTGAGTGGCGTCGCCGGGTGCGGCGCGGGTTCCGGCGCTCGCAGCGCAAAGGCGGGCGTCGGGACGGTGCGCCGATCGGTCGTGCTCAAGCCTTCGTATATCCGCTTCAGGCCCGATTCGCCGTCGATGATCGAGTGATGGGTCTTTGTGTAGATCGCGAACATTCCGTCCGGCACCCCATCGATCACCCAGCAGCGAAAGAGCGGCCGGTCACGGTCGAGTTGTGGCTCGTGCAGATCGGCGACGAGCCGCAACAGGTCGTCGTAGGAGGCTCGAGCGGGAAGCGCCAGATGCCCGACGTGGTAGTACGGGTCCCAGTTCTCCACCTCTCGGAAATGCGGGCCGCCGCGACCCAGGAGCTCGGGGACATAGTTGAACGGCGGGGTCGGCGGGTGGGCCCGGTACGCCTCGACAATCTCCCGCACGATGGGCGCGCGGCCGGCGGGCTTTTTGAACAGCAGCATCGCACCGACGTGCGTCGTGCCGGCCGGTGATTCGATCAACAGCCATGAAAGGTCCAGCGGCGGAATCGGTTTGGTCATGGCGTATCTCCTATCCGAAGTTCGGACCGCCGTTGGCCGACATCCGGGCCGGGTGCTCAAGGATCCGAACCGTAAGAAGATGTTCTCTCCGCAGACCACAATCGGCGAGGGGATTAGTGCCCCGCTATGGCAGTCGTAAGTCCCTTAGCAACGAAACGGTGGTCATTTCTCCAGGGCGACACCGGTCGGCAGGGGTGGACGTGACGCGCGCATCGCAACCATCATTGATCCGGCGGGTTTGTGGCGACGGGTTGGGGGACCCTGCGACGGCGCGTCGGAAAGGACACCAATGGCGGGTCGGACGGTCATCATTACTGGCGCCAGTGATGGCATCGGCGCGGCTGCGGCGGCCAGGCTGAGCCGAAGCGGCGAGAACGTGGTCGTGGTGGGCCGATCCGCAGCGAAAACAAGCGCCGTCGGCGCGCGGCTGGGCGTCGAGCACTTCGTGGCCGATTTCACGGATCTGTCACAGGTGCGGAGATTGGCCGAGCAGCTGCTGCAGGCCTACCCCCGCATCGATGTGCTGGCCAACAATGCCGGCCGTGCCATGAGGCGGCGCGAGGTCACAGTCGACGGCCACGAAACGACTTTCCAGGTCGACTATCTGGCCGCGTTTCTGCTCACGACGCTGCTGATGGATCGGCTCGTCGAATCCAGCGCCACGGTGCTGAACACCTCAAGCGTGGTCAATACGTACTTCGGCCACGTCAATATCGATGACCTCGATGCCGCGCACGGCTACCGGCCCCTCAGGGCTTACGGCGACGCGAAGCTGGCGATCATCTTGTTCACCAAGGAGCTGCACCGCCGCTACCACGCTGCCGGGATCTCCACGGCGGCGTTTCATCCCGGCGACGTGGCGACCAACTTCGGAAACGCGTCGCGGACGTGGTGGATTCGGACGGCGTTTCGCGGCCCGATCAAGTTTCTGGCGCTGGTTGGACCTGAGCAGGGATCCGACGAGCTGGTGTGGCTGGCGTCATCCACACCGGGAACCGACTGGAGATCCGGCGAGTACTACGCCAACCACAAAATCGCTCGGGCCAACCCGCGGGCCTACGACCCGGTCCTGGCCCGTGAACTTTGGGATCGCAGCCTTGCCATGGTCGCCTAGTGAGTCCGGAGCAGACACAATGACCGTCACTACTGTGGACGCCGGTCGCAATCAGGTCAGCCGCTCGGTTGAGGTGAATGCCCCGGCAGCTGACCTGTTCGCGATCGTCGCGGACCCGCGTCGACACCACGAACTCGACGGTTCCGGCACCGTCGGGAAAAACATCCGCGCCCCCCAGCGGCTGGTCCCGGGCGCGCGGTTCACCACGAAGATGAGGATGTTCGGGGTGCCGTATCGCGTGACCAGCACCGTCACCGCGATGAAACCCGACGAACTCATCGAATGGCGCCACCCCGTCGGGCACCACTGGCGTTGGGAGTTCACCGCAACCACGCCGACGATTACTCGCGTCACCGAGACGTTCGACTACCGCGACACCGGACTGCTGAAGGACCGGCTGAAGTATTACGAGCGAACGGGTTTCGCCAAGCGCAATGCCGCCGGCATCGAAGCCACGTTGACCAAACTCCGCAACCGCTACGCCGGCTGATTGCCGTCTGCTGCGTTACGGGCAGTGTCGGTACCAAAGTTGCGATAGGTCACCGGACCCGATGACGGTCTGCGTACGCTTCGACCATGGAGCTACGCGGCAAGCGAGTGCTGATCACCGGGGCGTCACGAGGCATCGGCGAGTCCCTCGCCCACGCCTTCGCCGGGGTCGGGGCCACGGTCGCGCTCGTTGCCCGGACCAACGATGCCCTCCGGACGGTCGCGGCCGAGCTCGGGGGCACAGCCCACCCCGCCGACCTCTCGGACCCGACGCAGGTCGCCACCCTCTTCGATCGGATCGAGGACGAAGCCGGCCCGATCGACGTCCTGGTGAACAACGCGGGCATCGGAACCGCCGCCTACTTCGGCGACGCATCCAGCGACCACCTGCGCCGAATCACCGAAGTCAACTACCTGGCCGCGGCCGAGCTGTGCCGGCAGGCCATCCCCCGGATGCTCGGACGCGGCGGCGGCCACATCGTCAACGTCTCGTCGATGGCCGACTGCGCCGTATTCCCGGGCCTCGTCGCCTACTCGGCATCGAAGGCGGCGCTTTCCCAGTTCACCGCGGGATTGCGGGCGGACCTTCGCGGGTTGTCGATCGGCACCACCCTCGTGGAGCTCGGGCCGATCCCTACCGACCTGCTCGCCGAGGCTGAGGACTACGCGCCGACGGCCGATTCCTTCTCGCGCTTCTACCGGATACGGCTCACAGTCGACGTCCCCCGCGAGACGGTAGCCGACGAGGTCGTCGACGCCGTACAGAAGGGCCGCAGGCATGTGCGGATCCCTAAGCGAGCCGCCGTCTTCCCCATGTTGTGTGAAGTGCCCCGGCGAATCGCCGAAGTGTTGCTCACCGGCGTACCTCATCGAGTTAACTAGCTCCCAAGTTGTCGGGTTCATCGCCACCGCTGAATTTCTCGAAAGTCCGCCGCGGGACGGCCCGGCGCGACGCACACTCCTAGGTGCCCCGGTCAGAAACTACGAACGACAAACCGAGGAACGATGGCAGCCATCGACAATCACGCCTCGCAAGAGCCCCATCACACCGGCGATCTGGACGCGATGCTGTGGGGGATCGAAAGGGATCCGTTGCTTCGGCAGACGATCACGGTGGTGTTGATCCTTGATCGGGCGCCAGACCGGGAGGTCCTCCTGGACCGGCTGGAACGTGGCAGCCGCACCCTGCCGTCATTTCGGCATCGCCTGGTGGAGGCGCCGTTGCGCCTCTCGACTCCCCGTTGGATTGTCGACCCGAACTTCGACCTCTCCTACCATGTCCGCTGGATCGGTGCGCCGGGTGATGGATCTTTCGACGGCGTGCTGGAGTTCGCGCGCCAGTCGACGATGTCCGGCCTGGATCGGGTGCGCCCGCTGTGGACCATCACCGTGGTTGAAGGCCTCACGGGCGGACAGGCGGCGTTGATCCTCACGGTGAATCATGTGATGAGCGACGGTACCGGCCTTCTCGCGATCTTCGGGGTGCTCGGCGACCTCACCCGAAAGTCCCGCGATCTTGGCCCGATGCCGGCGATCCCCGATCCCGAGGATCAATCCCGGCTCGGGTTGGCGGCCGAAGCCGCCAGCTACACCGCCCGCCGGGTCCTGAGGCTCCTGGGCCGGTCCGTGGGGTCGACGGCGCGTACGTTGCCCACCGTGGTGCGGCGCCCGCGTGATACCGCAACCACCGTCGCAAAGGATGTCTGGGCAGTGACACGGATCGTGGCGCCGAACTTGAAGACCCTTTCGCCGATCATGACCGAGCGCCGAGGATGGCTGCGCTTCGCAGCACTCGAGGCCGACCTGGAAGGATTGCGGAGAGCCGCCAAGACACGGAATTGCACCGTCAACGACGCGTTCCTCACTGCCGTCGCCCACGGATTCGCTTTGTACCATCAACGGCACGGCAAACCCGTAGAGCGACTGCGGACCACCATCCCCGTTGATATCCGCAAGCCGGGCGACCCACTGTTCGGCAACCGGGTCAACGGTTGCCGAATGGCGATCCCGATCGGCGCCGATGACCCGGGCGCCGCGATGGCGACCTATCACGCTCTGATCAACGGCTTGAAGGGGGTTGCGAAACTCCCGCTGGCCGCCGCGCTGGGCACGGTGATCAACGCCTTCGGTCCGGTGGTGAATCTGGTGATCGGGTTGATCATGAAACACGACGACTTCGTGCTCAGCGATGTAAACGCCGGCGATTTGCCGTTCTACCTCGCCGGCGCGAAGGTACTCAGCATCTTTCCCTTCGGGCCCCCGATCGGCACCGCCGCCAATATCACGCTGGTGGGTTATCACCACAAGGCGCTGATCGGCATCAACGTCGACGCCGCAGCAGTCCCGGACCTAGGTGCCCTTGTGGCGTGCATGCGTGAAGGCTTTGACGTGGTCATCGCCCTCGGCGACGAGGGTCAGCTTGAGTAACGGTGGGGCCAGCATCTGATCGGCGCCAAGAACTCGCCCGACAACCTGCCGCATGGCTGATGCCCACATGCTGCGTCTAGGCAGTACTGGACGTACTTTCTTCGACACAAACCGAGCCGCCTGTCCTTTGGCCGCGAGTCAGCTGTCAGCGGCCAAACGGGCCACCGCCCAACAATTTTGGATACCAGCACACTTGGCGCGGTCGGGGCACACAGCGCGGACCGATCAACTAGTCAGACGCGGCGCTGGGCGCTCTGGTTTCCCCTGGTCGCAGGTTCAGATATCTCGGTGAACGTCGACACAAAACAGGTAGTGGAGAGGTAGGGTACTACTCGTGACAGTTGCACTGCTTCGCGGCACCATCGAACGATAGCCCGTGGCCCCGACTCCAAGGGGTCATTCAAACTGCACGGCCTGAAGGAAAGAAATCATGGGACTCACGAGAACAAACGTCCTTCCCGGCCTGTCGGTAACTGTCGCCGGAGAAGCCGAGGGTATCCGGTTCTTAATGACTAACACCACCGACGAAACCATAATTGTGAACCTGACTGTGACAGGACCCAACTTTCCGAAAGACCAGGAGAATACGGCGTACCACATCTATGTCCCGCCTGCACGTCGAAAAAATCCGCGTGCAGCGGCGTACAACGTCGATGTCCCGCCTAACTCATTCCCTTACCACCCCAAGCCTGTATTTTACTGGTGGGAGTTGCCCCCAGGCGTGTACAACGCATCTGTTCAACCACGTGGCGTACCTAGTTCCGAGGTGGGGACCGGCCTTGTGGTTACTGCGCCAATACAGTCGGTTTCCGGTGGAAACGTGGCATTTCCCATTGGGCACCATGTCATAGTGTCGGACCACCTCGCGAGTTAAGCAGTGCCAGGAACGGGGCAGAACCGGGCCGCCCCCCAAGGAGAGCAGGGGACGGCCCGATCTAGTAGATGCGGACCAGGGCGATCTGGTTCCCAATCGACTGTGCTGACTTGGGTAATCGCTAGCATGCTGCCCGTGGCAGGGCAGGACGCTGTTTGCGGGTCCAGGCTTGTGTGGGTCGATTAGTTCCGCGCGCGGACGCGGGCCCGGATCGGGGCGGCGGCAGTCATGGTCAATGGCAGTGCGAGGGGAAAGTCGCCGTCGAGCGATTGAATTTCAGTGTTCCGGATGATGGTCGCCAGACCGAGGGTCGCTTCGAGCATGGCGAAGTGATCGCCAATGCACGATCGCGGTCCGCCACCAAACGGCAGGAATTGCCAGCGATCACGGTCCCCGGAGTTTCCCGGCCTGAATCTGTCGGGGTCGAACACCAGCGGGTGGTCCCACAGGCTGGGATCGCGATGCATGGCGTAGATCCCGACCACCACCAAGGTGCCGGCTTCGACCCGGTAGCCGTCGACGTCGAAATCCTTTATCACCATCCTCGGTATTGCGGGCCCCGGTGGGCACAAGCGCAGCGCCTCGTGCAGAACCTGAACGGTGTAGCCCAGCCGGGGGACGTCGTTGGAGGTCAGTGGCCGGTCGCCTACTGCGGCGACCTCGGCGGCGACCCGGTCCTGCAGCTCGGGATGGGCGCCCAGCACCCACAACGCGTACGTCAGGGTGGTCGCCGTCGTATCGTGTCCGGCCGCCAAGAAGACGACCAGTTCGTGACGAATGTCGTCGTCGGACAGCGGCTGTCCGGTATCCGGGTCAGCGAGGTCGATCAAGGCGCGAACCAGTGGTGCGTCCCGAGTCGGGTCGGCTCGGCAGGCTCGAAGGACGTCGTCGGCGAGTCGCTGGAACGTCTCGTTGGCGGCGCGTGCGCGCCGCCGGGCGAGGGTTGGCAACCACCAAGGGGCGCGGACCGGCCGGAGGCTGCGATCGGCGACGTACGTCTGCATGGTGTGAAGCGCCTCGCCCAGCGGATCGGCCCGCGCGTCGAGGTCGAGGCCCAGCGCCGATCGAGCCAACACCCGCAACGTCAGTCGGCGGCACTCCTGGTCGAGGTCGACTTCGGCGTCTTCGCCCCACGCCTGCGAAAGCTTGGCGGCGCCCTCGGCCATGTGCCCGGCGAATTGTGTCACGTGCTGCTTGGTGAACACCGGTTGCAATGCCCGTCGCCGGGGCAGCCACGCTTCGTGTTTGAAGTTGAATAACGAGCCGCCGTTGAGCCGTCGTTGTTCGTTGAAGGCAGGCGATTCCCTATCGACAAACGGGTAGCTACGGCTGAGAACATCCCGGGCGCCTTTGGGCGATGTTGTGACCGCGATTGGCGGCAGCATCCATTTGGGACCAAGACTGTATCTCGTTACCGGCCCGCCGGCGTCGCGCAGTGTTTCGCAGCCGGTGTGATACGCCCGTGTGGCTTTCATCCGTTGGAGGTATGGCAGTGGACTCTTCGGCGCCAGCGGCAGTGCGGCGACCGCGATCGTCTCGACCATGCTGAGACCCCTCTCGACGGGAGAAGTATTTCACCGTTTGGCCAGGTCGACTCGAGTAGTCGGCTACCTCATTCTTCGGATTGGTCGATCTGAAACCGCGCCGACGCGAGACCGTCGCTCGGACCCCTGGAAGCGCCGAGTCAGAAGAGTTAGAACAGTGCCAATACAACCTTTGACATGTCAAAGGGTCGAATATGACAGTTTTACGGAACCTTCGCGACGAGCGCCTATCGCACTGCGCAGGCAGGCGGCGACAGCCGATAGGCACTCAGCGGGCAATGCCGCCGATTCTCAAAACACAACGGGGTTACGTTTCCTGCAGGAATCCGGTGACGCCGGCCAGGAGCAGCGCGGTAAGTGCCCAGGCCGTCAACTTGAGCAAGGGAAGTGCGATGGTGAGCCAGTTGGTGGCGTCGGAGCGAGTGGTCCAATCAGAGGTGGCCATCCCGAATGTGGGGACTAGGGCAGACACGGTGTAGGTGAAGGGTATTAGGCACGGATAGTTGGGGTGCGAACTGCAGGGTGTCTGCCCCAGAGCGACAGCGCCATGCCGTCGGGTTTGCGCAGCTTGGCCCCGCTGAGCTCAAGTACCCACCAATGTGGACGGGCCCAGCGTTGATCTCACCGTCGGCTTCCAAACCCTCAGCGAGCAAGTCGCCGGTGATGTGAGCTCCGTCGAGTTGCACTTGTTGGGTATGACAGCCCTCGAAGCTGAGTTCCTTCAGTGCGGCTCCGCGGAGGTCGACAAGCGAGTCGAATACGCAATCTTTGAAGTGCAACGGGTGAGGGAATGCATTATGCGCGAGACCCAACTCGCCGCGGAACCGGGCGCCCGAAATACGCAGCCCGCGCGGATCTACGGTCAATTCACCACAGGTAAGAACGTGACGCAGCGCAGCGGCGGGGATGCGATCCGGGCCCCAACTATCCGCGTCGGCAGGGCCGACAGACCGGGAGCCAGCCAATTCCAGAGGCTCACCGATCTGAGCCGCCTGACTCAAGCGGTCAATCCACCGTTGTAAATCCGCGGCGGTCTCGGACTCGGTGGACGTCATGGCACAAATAGTCCCGCACGTCAGCCTGCGGTGTCTTGGGAATTTGTTTCAGACGTCGGTTGCTTCGTCCCCGGCCTCAAATTGTCGTCAAGGAGTGAAGTGCCGCCGCTCATAGGTCGTGCCCGATATCGTCCTCTGCTTTTTCGGCGAGCTGGTAAATGCTGCGGGCGGTTTGAATCCCGATGCCCGTCAAAATCAACGCCAGCGGGATGTTTCCGCACACGCCGGTGATGATCGAGGTCGGCCGGTCATGCGGGGAAGCGGTCATGATGTCGAACCACACGTCGACCAGCAGCAAGACGCCGGTGGCGAACGCGGCGATGCTGAGCAGGTGGGAGCGTAGAAACCCCAGAATGGCTGTGGCGACAAGGAATGCCATGAGTCCTATGTCGAACCCGACCCATGCTCCGCGCCAGTGATACGCCTCGTAGTGGGTGGGCAACACCAGTTCTAGGTACAGAACCCAGGGGATCAGAAATATCGCCGCGGCCGACGCAACGAAAGGCCGGAAGTTCTTGTCGACAATTTTGGTGATGTCCACTTAGCCTCCGATCGAGATCGCGGATTTCGTTGCTGCTAAGAATGCCGGATTGAAGCAGGTTGGACGATCGGTTCGATGCGTTCGTGCTGGCCGATACGTTGCGCACCGGCACGGCCCTAGTCCGCGTCTGACTAGTTGATCGGGCCGCCCCTGCTCTCCTCGGGGGCGGCCCGATTCATTCCTCACGTCATTGACTGCCCCGACACCCCGATCATCACGTCGGCCGAAGCGCAGAAGCTGGGCAGGGCGTTGATCGCCGCAGCAGACGCCGCTGACGGGTGACTTGTGCGCCACGTCGAGACTGCCTAGCTTCGCCGCATGCGAGATCGCAGTATCGGACCAGGCGTTCCCTGCGGCGTGACGGTCTATCCCGTTGCCGCGACGTGTTGAAGGACGATGATATAACCCGCATTGTCAGAGGTCTTCTCTGAATGAAACAAAATATTCATTCCGTCCTCACCCGAGAATTCCTCGATGTACTCGACTGTAAAATCCAATGTGGCTGGCTGATAGTAGGGGAAAGCGCCATTCAACGTTACCTCGCCAGAATTCAAATCGAACGAAAATGTAAAGGGGACCTGCTCGATGGCAGGAATCACGAAGTTCGCGACCGGAGCCCCGGTATCCCCTGGTGGCTGACCGTTCAGTACGCCCCGCTTGCCTTCAGGCGTGAACGGCGTGCAGTCACCCGAGCCCAGGAAGGCATCGCTAGGGGCCCCCTGACGAACAAGAGCAAAAGCAATATTCTCGCCGCCGTATGAATTGGGGTTTTTGCCCCATTCGGTAAGTTTTTCCAACGCCTTTTGGGTCAGTTCGTGTTCCTGGCGTTCGGTGACTGGCATAGTGTCTCCTTTAGATCTTGCATTTTGAATGACCCCTTGGAGTCGGGGCCACTGGCTACCGTTCGATGGTCCCGCGAAGCAGTGAAACTGACATGCGTAATCCACTACCTGACTTGTGTCGACGTTCACCGAGAAGCTGTAGCTGCGACCACCTTTAGGCCGCCGCCAATATGGCGAGGAACGGCAAGAGGGGGATCACGAGGATAAACACCGGGATCAGCAGGAAGAACAGCACCGTGCCCGCAAGGAACTCAAGCGGGTTCTGCTCGAAAATGGTGCCGAGCCCCGGAAGCGGTAGGTCGTTCAACAACGAGCCGATGTCGTCCACGATTGACTGGCTCAGGCCCGAGGTGCTGGCGGCCTCGGTGCTGGTGTAGGCACCCGCGCCGCCCTTCAGGGTCTGCACGAACTGGTCGTGGAACGCCGACGCCTTCTCGGCCAGCGCCTGAAATCCCCCGCCGTACTGGGAGAACAGGTGCGCGATGCTCGCCGACACTTCATCGGCGGCGGCGGGAATGACCGCAGCGGTCGGGAGCGCCGCCGTCATGTGGGCGGCGCTCAAGGTCGAACCGATGCTCGCCAGATCTGTTGCCGCCGCCGTCATCATCTCCGGGGCCGCGATCACATACGACATGTCGGTCCACCTAACTAGCGAGCCCCTGGTTGTCACTAGCCCGGCGGTCCTCCACCGTCAGAACAAAAGGATTCTAGGCGGTCTTTGTTGCCGGTTACTACCTTTCGCCGGAGCGGATTAGTGGGCAGCTCTACCGCCGTGACTGCGGGACATCGAGATCATTGACGGCGAGCTGCGGCTCCTATCCCGCGCGTGGGCTAAGCGGGGAAACCAGATCGCCCTGGTCCGCATCTACTAGTTGATCGGGCCGTCCCTGCTCTCCTCGGGGGCGGCCCGGTTCTTCGTCACGAGCAACCCAGAGGGTGTTTGCGGCACTGCTAGCAGCGGTGGCGCTGAGTCATGCAGTGCGAGCGAACGGGGTCATCGAGTCTCGTCTTCGGCCGAATTTCTGGCGCTGCCAGCCACTTATCGGTGCAGGATTACCTTCGATGGCTCCGACGCGCGGGTCATTTGCGCCCACCGAGGCCACCAACGCGGGCGCAATTAGCTAGGAGGTTGGGCAGCAATGGATTTCGCGATATTGCCACCGGAAATCAACTCTGGGCGGATGTATTCCGGTCCCGGGTCGGGGCCGATGCTGGCCGCCGCGGCGGCCTGGGACGGGCTGGCCGCCGAGTTACACAACGCTTAACGGTTGTGGCACCCCAAAGATGCCCGGCGAACCGAAGAGGGTTCAACCGAGCCGGGATACGGATCTGAAAAAGCGGAGCTGAGCGGCATGGCTTTTCGTTTCACCGCGCACCGTGCAGTCCCACCTCACGCACGTCTACGCCAAACTCGGGCTCACCTCCCGCGTACAACTCGCCCAACAGGGCGCCCGCCACACCTGAGCAGCCGCGACCACGGTTGCGGCTTATCCGGCGCGCCAAATACTGATTGGCCGTTCGGCGCAACTGCCGATTGTCGCGCGGAGAATGTCCTTATCCAAAGATGATAAGGTTGTTCTCATGACGTATTTGCGCCCGCACTTACGTTCGTCGGCTAGTGGGGGATTAAGCCGTGACACAAGCAGCTGTTCTGGATAGTGATAACGGCCTGCCGGAGCATGTCCAGGGCGCCGCCGACCCCCGTTTCTCCTGCGCCGTTCAAACCTTTGCCAGCCTGTTTCCCGGCCCTCGCTTCGGCGGCGGCGCCCTCGCGGTGTACGTCGACGGTGAACCGGTCGTGGATGTGTGGACAGGATGGTCGGATCGCCACGGTGAGCAGCAGTGGGCGGCCGACACCGGCGCGATGGTCTTCTCCGCAAGCAAGGGAGTGGCCTCGACGGTCTTGCATCGGCTCGCCGACCATGGGCTGCTCGATTACGACGCGCCGGTCGCACAGTATTGGCCGGAGTTCGGTGCGAACGGCAAGGCCTCGATCACGGTGCGCGACATGCTGCGGCACCGAGCCGGACTGTCACACCTGAAGGGTGTCAGCAAGGAGGAGCTGCTTGATCACCGCCTGATGGAAGAGCGGATCGCGGCCGCGCCTGCCGATCGTCGCCAGGTCGGGCGCGCGGCCTATCACGCCGTCACCTATGGATGGCTTGCCTCTGGCCTGGCGCGAGCGATCACGGGTAAGGGTATGCGTGAGTTGTTCCGTGCCGAGGTCGCGCGCCCGCTCGACACCGACGGTTTGCATCTGGGACGCCCTCAGGAAGATGCGCCAACCAAAGTCGCGCAGATCATGTTTCCGCAAAACACCCGGGCCAACCCGCTGATCGACCGTCTCGCACCGCGGCTCGCCGGGCTACCGGTGGCCGGCGGCTTGGGTGCGATGTATGTTCCGGGCCTGACCTCCCTCGTGCAGGGCGACACCCCATTTCTTGACAGCGAGATCCCGTCGGTCAATGCCGTGGTGACCGCGCGCGGGCTGGCGAAGATGTACGGTGCGCTGGCCAACAGTGGCCGTATCGACGGGACGCAATTCCTGTCCTCGAAATTGGCGGATGGACTGCTGGGCAAGACCAGTTTGCGGCCGGACCTGAACATGGTGTTCCCGATGTCGTTCCACCTCGGCTACCACGGATCACCGGTGCCTGGACTGTTGCGCGGATACGGCCACGCTGGTCTGGGCGGGACGATCGGGTGGGCTGATCCCGCCACGAGAAGCTCCTTCGCCTTCGTACACAATCGGCTCGTCACGCCGATCGTGCTCGACCAAATCCTCTTTGGTCCGCTGATCTTGCCGCTGCGGCGCGCTATCGCGGCGGCATACGCGCGAGGTCCCCGCCCCGTGCCGCGCTATGGCGCGCCCTACCACGAAACGGGCGGGTAGAGCCCCGACGGCTCACTAAATCGACGGCGACAGCGCCTAATTCGCGCTTCGTAACGGCGAAATCAGCCGATTGGTGTGGGACGATTCGGCGAATGGAATTCGACGACGACCCCGAGAGGCGGATCCGCGAGTTAGAACGCGGGCTTTCCGACGCGATGCCGGTCGCCCCCGCCTGGGGGTACGAGCTATAGCGATACGGTGAGCTACCACTCGGGCTCACCCAAGGTCACCCAGTCGGGCTATGACCTCGTCGTGAAGCAGGGCTGACGCTGGCCCACCGCACGCGGGTAGCCGCTGCGCGACCGCAAGAGCCCGCCGGCAAGGAACGCGAGCAGCATTCCCGCTAGCCCCCCGGCCGTCGCTACCATCGACGACCCGGACACCATGAAATAACCGACCGCGACGCCGACGGCCAGCAAGGCCAGGTGCACCGATGACCAGCGCGCCATCGACGGCAGTCGGAGGGACACGCCCATACCCAGCAACAGCGCCAGAACGTGACCGACGGCGGTGAAGTCAAACTCCGTTGCCCAGGCTGCAGTTGCTGTGATGCCAAGCCACCAACCGATCCAGACTGGCCGCCAGCGTGCCGGTATCGATGCCGTCAACGCGCCCAGAACACAAACCGCGCCGTAGCTGACCCCCACGTCGCTCGCGTGTGCGACAGAGATCGGCACCCAGCCCGCCTGGACCGCGGCGACCAGCCCCGCCGCGACAAGCAACGTGGCGCCGATATGACCGACCGTGAACGCGAAAAGCAAACCCGTGCTGCGCCATATCAATTCACCCAAGGCCAACAAGCACGCCAGTCCGGGCAACCACGCATACACTTCACCGCCGTCTTCGACAAACGCGCTGCCGACCAACGTGCTCAGGTGGCCGCGGGCCAGATTGTGCAAGTTGGTGCTCATGCGACTTACGACGACGTCGCGTGTGTGTG
Source organism: uncultured Actinomycetota bacterium (assembly GCA_963708995.1). Lineage (GTDB taxonomy): Bacteria > Actinomycetota > Actinomycetes > Mycobacteriales > Mycobacteriaceae > Mycobacterium. The sequence goes on along the minus strand of CAVPUR010000014.1, from coordinate 166,707 downwards.
GACCGAGCGCCGTCAACGTGGTAGATACCGCAACCAGCGCGACGGCGTACACGATCGTGACGCGCAACGACGCAACGGCAGACAACGCCCGCGGCACCGTTGCTGTCCAACGGTTTTCAGCGCGAAGCACCTTGTGTTCAGGCAAAACGGGCGTGGCACGTTGGCGGTACCAAGCTTCCGACCGCCGTGTCGGCCCAGTCCCGAACCGCCGTATAAGTGATCGTCATTCGCCGCCCACCTCAGGAGGCCGCCGAGGTGACGGGATGGCCGGGCCAGCCGCGATCGCGGGCCAGTAGGTCGGCGACGGTTTCGCGCCGCACTAATTCCTGGCACTGGCCGCCGGCGACGGCGACTAGCGGTGGCCGTCCTTCCAGATTGCAGCTCGAGCCCATCGAGTGGTGGTAGGCACCTGTGCAGGCCACCGCCAGCAGATCGCCGGGGCGGATGTCGTCAGGCAGCTCGACGTCGCGGGCGATTTCGTCGCCGGCCTCGCCGTGCCGGCCCACGACGGTGACGGGTGCGGTGCGGCTTGGCCGGTGCCGGTTAGCCAGTGCCACGGTGTATTTCACGCCGCTGAGCGTCACCCGTGAGTTGTCCGTCATGCCGCCGTCGACCGCGACGAAGCTTCGGCCGTCGGGCTGGCGTTTGACGGCGATCACCCGGTACAAGGTCACACCGGCACGCGCGGCGATCGCTCGGCCCGGCTCGATCACGATCTGCGGACGGGGATAGCTGTATTCGGCGCAGGCGGATCGGAGTGCGGCATCGATGCTCGTGCCGAGCGCGTGAAGGTCGGATTCCGGGTCGCCGGAATGGTAGGGAACGGCATGGCCGCCGCCGAGGTTGAGTTCGGTGAGCACGATCTGATGGCGTTCGCGTACTTCGGCCATCACGGCGATCATTTGCCGGATCGCCTCGGCGTACAGCCCCGGGTCGGCGAGTTGCGACCCGAGTTGGCAATGCAGTCCGACCAGGTCCAGGCATGGCTGATCCAACACCCGCTTGACCGCGCCGGCCGCCTGGCCGCCGGCCAGAGCAAAGCCGAATTTCCGGTCGGTGTCGATGTCGGGGATCACCCGGACCAGGACACGTTGGCGACGACGCAGCCGCCGCGCGGCAAGAAGCGCGATCTCGCTTGGCGAGTCGATCACCACGCGCCCGACCCCGGCGGCGGCCGCATCGTGCAGCTCCACGGCAGTCTTGGCATTGCCGTGCAGGATGATCCGCGACGCCGGCATGCCGCCGGCCAGGACGGTGGCCAGCTCGCCGCCCGAGCAGACGGCCACGCCGACACCTTCGTCGGCCGCCCACCCCGCCACTGCGGTGCTCAACAGCGCCATTCCGGCATAGACCAGGTCGACATCGGGGAGCGCGGCGCAGTACGCCCGGATGCGGGCCCGAAAGTCCTCTTCATCCACGACGTGGGTAGGTGTGCCGAACTCGGCTGCGATCTCGGTGGCAGGCACCCCGCCGACGCACAGCCGGCCTCGTTCGTCGACGTACGTGCTGAGCGGCCAGATCGCGCGGTCCAGGTGCGCGTTGAGCCCATGCCGCGACGACGGAAGCAGCTCAAACAACGTCATGTCCCCAAGGTGCGGGTCGAACGGGGAATCGGCCACATTCTTTACGAACTCTTCACACCCCGGTCGCCAATCTTCACAGCCTCAGCGCGGAGCCCCCAGGGAGGAAATCGCCGCGGTCACTTCCGCCGCGGTCACGACAGCGGTGGCGTAGTTCGGGATGTTGATTTCCAGGGCGGCGTGCATTTCGGTATCCGAGTAGTCCGCGGTGGCGTCTTTTACCATCGTCACCTGGTAGCCAAGCTCAGCGGCGTATCGAACGGTTGCCTCCACACAGGTGTGCGCGATGAGGCCCATGACGATGAGCTGATGAATACCGTGCCGCTTGAGCTGCAGGTCCAGATCCGTGTTCGCGAAGCCGCTGGAACCCCAATGCTCGTGAGCGACGATATCGCCCGGCTGCGGCTCGAACTCGCTGCGGATCTCGCCACCCCAGGTGCCGTACTCGAACGTTTTGCGTGACCACGCCGCCTTCTGAATTGGCGCGATGTACTTCCAGGTTTCGTAGTCACCAGGCCGGTATCGGCGATGCAGCGCATAGAAAACGCGGATGTCCGCACTCCGGGCGGCGGCGAGGACCTGTTCCATGTGACCGACGCAATTGTTGGTTTCGATGACACCCTTCAATCGATCCCAAACCTTGCCGCCGGCGGAAATGAAATCGTTGTACGGATCGATCACGACCAACCCGGTGATGTCCTTGCTGTAGGTCACAGCGGTCATTTGTCCATCCAAGCTTTCGCGGGCGCGCGGGTCTAGTTCGGGCCGACGGGACTAATCGACGGTGGTCGTCGTGAGGAACGGGACGTCGTCGGGCGCGGTGTGGCGGGCCGCCAACAGTGTGCGCGCGGCGTCACCGATTGGAATCCGCAGCGGCAGTTGGGGTTTCTCGGCGGCGTCGGCCACCTCAACGGCGACCTGTTCGGGGGTGATCATTCCGTCCCGCGGCCCACCGCCACGCAGGATCGCGGCGTAGGGATCGTCGGGCAGCGTGTACGTCGTGACGTCGTCGAGCGCGCCAGAGCTCACCGCGCCGGGTTCCAGCAGGGCGGCCTGCACGCCAAACGGTGCCGCCTCGATCGCCAGGGCTTCGACGAGGGCTTCCAGCGCCCATTTGCTGGCCGCGTAGGCCGCGCTGGGTGGGCGCACGACACGTCCGAGCACGCTGGACATGAACATCAGCTTCCCGTCGCCGCGGGTGCGCATCTGCGGCAGCACCGCCTGGGCGAGGCGAACGGCAGCGATGGTGTTGAGGTTCAGCAGGCGCTGCAGTTCCGGCAACGGTGTCGCTTCCACGGCCGCATAGAAAATGGCGCCGGCGTTGGCGATCACGATGTCGATGTCGCCGGCCGCCGCGATAGCCGCCGCGACGCTGGCGTCGTCGGTGACGTCGAGGGCCAATCGTTGGTCGACCTGGAGGTCGGCCAGTGTGCGCGGATCACGCGCGGTGGCGACGACGCGGTGCCCGCGGCGGGCGAACTCGGTGGCGATGGCGCGGCCAATGCCGCGGTTGGCTCCGGTGATCAGGACGGACGACATGTCAGGACAAACCCTTTCAAGAACGATGCCCATTGGTGTCGCGCACATCGAAGATCAGCAATGTGCTGGTGGCCGTGGCGACGAGCTTTCCTGCGGCGTCGGTGACAGTGGCTTCGGCGAATCCGATTCGCGAACCCGCTTTGACGACGGTGCCCACCGCGGTCAGCGTCCCACTGTCGACTGTCACCGCTTTGAGGTAGTTGACTTTGATTTCAACGCTGGTGTAGCTGACGCCTGCGGGCAGTGTGGTGTGCAGCGCGCAACCGGTGGCCGTGTCCAGCAGGGTGCACACGGCGCCGCCGTGAACCACTCCAAGCGGGTTGTACATCGACGCGTCCGGTGTGCAGGTGAAGGTGACCCGGCCGTCCTCGGCCTCGACAACATTCATCTGGAACAGCTCAGCGATCGGGGGCGGCGGTAGGTGTCCGTCGACGACCGCCCTCCAGTACGAGAGGCCGGACATCGACGCCGATGCGGCCAGTGTCGCGCTCGGGTCACGCCAGGTGACTATTCGCGACTGTGCTGCGCTGCAGCCTGCGTCATGGATAGCCGTCATGGGCCTGGTCCTCCCGGAAACTGATCGGTTTACCTAATAAGGTTTAACTTAGCGACAGTTTCACCAGTTGTAAACCGATCGGTGTATTATCTCGGTGTGAGTGACGCCACTGTGCACCCCGTGCCGACCCGCACCTACGCAGCGCGTGAGCGCATCGAACGTGCCGCGGCCCGGCTCTTCTACCGCAACGGAATCCACGCGACCGGCGTCGAACTCGTCGCGCGAGAAGCCAACGTGTCCAAACGCACGCTGTACCAACATTTCGCCAGCAAGAACGACCTCGTGGATAACTACCTGCGTGGCATCGATGCCCGCGGCGGCTCACTCGTCGAGAAACGCCTCGGTGACGTCGAGCTGCCCGCCCGGGAACGCCTGCTGGCTATTTTCGATTTCCCGCCCTCGGAAGTGGTGCGCGGCTGCCCGTTTCACAATGCGGCAGTGGAATCCGCCGGGTCGCTGTCGGGCACCGATGCGATCGTGCGGGCCCACAAGGCGAACTTCACCCGTCGCCTCGTCGCGATCGCGCAGGAGGCCGGAGCCGCCGACCCGCACCTGCTCGGCCATCAACTGGCGGTCCTTTTCGAGGGTGCCAGCGCGATGGCGACGTCGCTGAACGACACCGCACCCGTTGTGCACGCACGGGCAGCCGCGGCCACGCTGATCGATGCCGCGCTGCGCCCTTCGGGCTCTTGACGCGCTGCTCAAGATGCTGCTAGACATGGCGTGCGCCGCAAATTTGGGCGATCGCCCAAAACCGCTGGATGCCGGCAGTTGCCCGAAGCAAAGGAAGCATCGATGACTCTCGCAAACGGCACCGACGTCTACTACGACCCCTACGACACCGACATCATTGCGGACCCGTATCCGACCTACGCGCGGCTGCGCGAAGAGGCGCCGATCTACTACAACGAAAAGTACGACTTCTGGGCGGTGTCGCGGCATTCCGACGTCGAGCAGGGGCTGGCAAACTGGCAGGTCTTCTCCAGCCGGCGCAGCGACATCCTCGAGTTGGTCAAGTCTAAATTCGACATGCCCGGCGGCGTGATGATGTTCCAGGATCCGCCCGAGCACACGATGCTGCGCGGGCTGATGTCGCGGGTGTTCACCCCGCGCCGAATGGCCGCGATCGAGGACCAGATCCGCCAGTACTGCGTCCGCTGCCTGGACCCTCATGTCGGATCGGACGGATTCGACATCATCGCCGAACTCGCCTCGATGATGCCGATGCGGGTGATCGGCATGCTGTTGGGAATACCGGAGTCCGAACAGATCTCGGTTCGCGACGCGAATGATGCCAACCTGCGCACCAAACCCGGCGCACCGCTGAAGGTCGCTAACGCCGACTCCATCGCCGACGGCCGGATCTACGCCGACTATGTCGAATGGCGATCCAAGAACCCGTCCGACGACCTGATGACGACGCTGCTCAACGTCGAGTTCGACGACGAGCACGGCGTGCACCGGAAGCTGACCCGCAAGGAGGTGCTGCACTACACCCAGGTGGTGGCCGGTGCGGGCAACGAGACGACGGGTCGGCTGATCGGCTGGCTGGCCAAGGTGCTGGCCGAGCACCCCGACCAGCGGCGCGAGATCTATCAGGATCGTTCACTGCTGAACCGCACCGTCGACGAAACCCTGCGATTCGAGCCCACCGGACCCCACGTAGCCCGTTGGATGGCAGAGGATTTCGAGTGCTACGGGACGACCGTTCCGGCCGGCAGCGCCATGCTGCTGTTGTTCGGTGCCGCCAATCGCGATCACCGCCGCTATGAGGACCCGGACACCTTCAACATCCGCCGCGACAACATCTCGCACATTACCTTCGGCAAGGGCGTGCATTATTGCCTGGGCGCCAACCTGGCCCGCCTGGAGGGCCGCGTCGCGCTGGACGAGATGCTCAACCGCTGGCCCGAATGGGGCATCGACTACGACACAGCGAAGCTCGCGCCGACCTCGACGGTCCGTGGCTGGGAGCAGCTGCGGGTGGTGCTGTCTTAAGTCCCACCCGTCACACGAAGATCGCAGGTGACTTTTGGTCCACCTCATAGCGACAACTGTTGTGCGGCAAGCTGATTGTCGCTCAGAGGCGGACAAAAAGAGATACCGGCCCCTCGGGTGATTGGAGTGACTGCTGGGGCCTGCGGTGTGCCTAAAGTTGGCCCACAGCTTGATGCTCAGCCCGGCACGCCGCGCCTGCGACGGGCTTTCGGCGTCGGCATCTCGAATCGGTCGAGTAATCGGTTGACCAGCGCGACGGCGTCTTCGTGCCCCCCGGCGGTGCCCAGTCCCTGCTCCAAGATGAGGGTGCGGCCGATGGCCGCGATGACGACGGCGAGGCCTGCGGGCGGGAATTCGGTTGTGTCGAGGCCATGTTCGCGGACGATGAAGTTCAGCGCGGTGATCTGCATCTCGCGCCACCGCTCGGACCAGGTCGCGATCTCGGCCCGGATCTCCTTGCGGTGGTTGGCAAGTCCCATGAACTCCAACAGCAATCGGGTGTCTTTGGGTTCGATGAGGGTGTCCCAGAAGGCATGCAACGGACGGTCGGAGGCCAGCGCTTCCCGCTGGCGCTCCAGGTAGACCGTGGCGCCGCGCCGGAACACAGCCAGATATAACTCGTCCATGGTAGGGAAGTAGTAATGCACCAGCGCCGATTTGACACCGGCCTTGGCCGCGACTCGACGTGAGGTGGCCGCAGCGTAACCCTCCTCGAGCATGATCTGAATCGTCGCGTCGATCAGCAGGGCGCGAGTCGTCGAGTCCCTTGCCTTGGGTCGCTCCGATGCCGTCATGGTGTGTGGCCTTACACCGCCGGCTCGGCGACCATCTCGAAGAAGGCGGCACCCGAATCCGGGATGCGGTTCTGCTTGAACACGTTGACGGCGTAAGAGACCAGGATCATCGAGTACAGCAGCTGCAGCAGCCTGGTCGCATCCGCCGGTAACGCGTTGATGTCGCAGCCCATTCAGGTGGGCGATCGCCTCTTCGGCCCGCGGGGCGATCGCGTCGTAAAACACGACGAGTTCGTCGTAGGGCTTCGACAGCCGGGCCTCGTAGCGTTGCGCCCGCGTCGGCAGCGCCCAGTCGGCGACGAACGGCTCGAGCTCGGTGAAGCCCTCGGGCAGTGACAGATCGGTCATGACGATTCCCCGGCCTGGTAGGCGGCGACCGTGTCACGGATCACCGTGTGGAACTGCCGGATGAGCAGCTCCTGATCGCTGAGGTGAAAGGTGTTCTGCGCCCGGGTCTTCAACGCCGAGTGCGTGGCCTCGATGGTGTTCACGTCCTGCATCGCGAACTCAATCGTGCTGTCCACCACCAACTCCTGCGCCAGGCGATCGGCGGCGTTTGCCGGCGGCACAAAGTACATGTCGATTTCGTAGATGTGCGAGTCGACGGTCTCCGGCCAGTAGGTGTAGGTGATGTAGTAGCCGCGCGCCCAGATCTGGATCGAAATGTTTGGGAAGAGCCAGAATTGGTCGTTGCCCCACGAGGCGATGTCGCCGCGGTTCAGGAAGTCGGCACCTTCATTTTCGAGTCCGATGTCGGGGACATCGTCGGGCCCGAACAGGCCTGCGCGGAATAGCTTGTACACCCAACGCTGGTCCTGGCGGGCTGGTCCTGCGGTGCCGGGCTCGCGCGGCGGCAGCGGCGGCGGGCCGGGAACCGAGGTGAGCATGTGCGGCCGGAACAGCTCGTAGTGATAGGAGTCGACGGGAGGCACCATCTTCTCGGCCTTGGCGACGTCCGGGTCGATGAAGCGGCCGTGCACGTACGGCGGGTGGTACCACTCGCACACCGAGTCGACCGCCAGTTTCCAGTTCCCGTTAATTCGGGTGGAGAACCCGTAATGCTGCGTCATCAGATGGAACGGATAGCCCTCGATGGGGAGCAGCCCGTCGCCGAGGAAACTGCGCAGCGGCACCGGGTCTTGTCCTGGTTGGGAGGCGAGGTTGACGAAGATGAAACCCGCCCATACCTCGCAGTGCACCGGGGGCATCCGCAGCGCGCTCTTGTCGAGGTTGAAGAACTCGCCTTCGTTGGTGATGTGATTGACCTTGCCGTCGAGCCCGTAGCGCCAGCCGTGATACTTGCAGGCGAACGCGCGACAGCTTCCCGAGCTCTCCCTGCCGGGATGTTCCTGCCAGACGACCTTGTTACCCCGGTGGGCGCACACGTTGTGGAATGCGTGCACGGTGTCGTTCAGGTCGCGGGCGATCACGATCGACGCCAGGCGCCCGGGAAGGTCGCGGGTGAAGTACGAACCCTTGCGCGGCAACCGCTCGATACGCCCGACGCACAACCAATTTCGTTCGAACACCGCCTTGCGTTCAGCGGTGAAGAACTCCTCGGAGATCGAATCTTCGTAATTGACCGGGGCGGTCCCGAGTTCGGGATAGTCGGTGGTGAACTTGCCCCGGCCGGTCGACAGTCGCTGCTGGATGCTCGTCATGAGGGGACTCCTTCACTGCGTTGACCGTCGGGCACCGGGCCGGCCCAGGGCTGCTGGTCCCAGGCCCGATCCAGCGGCGCCATCTCACCGCCGAACGGGAAGAAGGCGCGCTGTGCGTAGGTTTCCCGTGCCAGGCCGTGTCCGAGTTCGTCGATGAAAGCCCGCTTGAGCGGGTTGGTGAAGAGCTGGCGCGAGTAGCGCAGTGTCAGCGGTGGTCGCTTGACCAGTTCGCGAGCCAGCTCCCAAGCCCTGTCCAGCAGTTTGTCTTTGGGCAGCACTTCGTTGACGACGCCCCACTCCTTGGCCTCTTGCGCGCTGAGCTTCATGCCGGTCAACAGGAAATAGCGCGCGCGGGTGTGGCCGGCCAAAAAGCTCCAGATGACGTGTTGGCCGTCGCCGGGCACCTGGCCGCGGGGGAAATGCGATGCGTCCTGGAAGTAGGCGTCCTCTGCGGCCAACACGATGTCGCCGAGCAATGGCACCTCGGAGTGCATGTTGCACGGGCCGTTGACGGCGCTGATCATCGGTACATCGACGTCGAGCACGTTGGTGATCAGATGCCTGGCATACCAGGCTTTTTCGTCGAGCTTCAGTAGGCCCCGGGTGCCCGGCATGAGCAGATAATCAGGCTTTTCCACCGGGTCGCCGTTGGGCATGCGTCCCCAGTTGGCGTTGTAGTTCTCGCCGGTTCCGGTGTGGATGAGCACCTTGATCTCGCGGTCGCCCGCGATGTCGGCGAACGCGTCCGACATCTGGTCGTGGGCCCGCCAGTCCCACACCAGGCTGCCGCCGTTGGTGTGGCACTGCATGAACAAAATGCCGTCATCGGAGAGCTCGAGCCGATAGTTCGCGTACCGATCGCGGTACTCGCTGTATCTGGTCCGCTTTGCCATGAAATTACCTGTACCATCCTGCACTATTTGGGCGACCGCCCAAATAGTCGCATCTCTGGTCGCGGCGGTCAAGGCTCAGCACCCGTCCAGCAGGGCTACCACGGGTGCGAACGATTCGATCTGGGACTGCTGCACGGTCACGTAATTCACGCCCAGGGTTTCCCGGCGCGAATACAGCTTTTCCACAACGCTTTCCAACGAGCCGACCAGCACGTTGGGATGGTCGCGCAGCAGGTCGATAGCGATGCCTGTCGACTTCGCCACGGCGGCCAGCATGGCCTCGGGATCGTCGGTGATCTCGGTGAAGTAGGGCGAGCTCTCGATGTCGAGGCCGCCATAGCGCTCCCCGGCCGCGGCGCGGACAAACTCGGTGCGGCGCAGCGCGACCGACTGCGGGTCAAGACCTTCGGCGTCGCGTGCCACGAACGGCACGCTGGAGATGCTGACGATGTCGGCTTCCCGGCCGGCCAACGACAGGACGCGCTGACCACCGCCACCGATCATGATCGGTGGGTGCGGCCTTTGTTGACTTTGCACCGGCCGCGGGCGTCCCGCGTATCCGCGCACCTGGACGAAGTCGCCCGAGTAGTCCAGCTCCTCGCCCTGCCAGTGGGCCTTGATGAGGGAAACGACCTCGGCCAGCTTGGCGATTCGCCGGCCCGGACGGTCGAAGTCGAGTCCCATCGCGGTGTATTCGACTTCGCTCCAGCCGGCGCCGATACCCATTTCCAGACGGCCGTCGGAGAGCAGATCGAGTGTTGCCGTTTCCTTGGCCAGCACGGCCGGCACGTGATAGTCGATGCAAAACACCCGGCACCCGATGCGCAACGTCTCGGTGTAGGCGGCGGCCGCGGCCATCGCCGCGATGGGCGCCAGGTCTTGGCGAGGGGTGCGCGCGGCCTTTTGCGCGGGCCCCGGACCCAGGTAGTGGTCCGCAAGGAAAAGCGTTGAATACCCGAGGTCTTCGACTTTGCGAACGGTATCGCGCCACTCGCGTTGCCCGGCGGCGTTGGTCGCCTGCACGGCGAAGCGGAACGGGGGCCTGTTCATAGGCTTGACCGTAATCGATGTGGGGTGATAGGCATGTGCCAATCGTTTGGGCGATCGCTCAGGAAGGCGGGTGCGCGGTTGGGCGCGAAGACGGCTGTCGTGACCGGCGGTGCGTCGGGGATCGGCCGGGCGGTCGCCGAACGTCTGCGCAGCGACGGGTTTCGCGTGGCCGTCCTCGATTTGACCTCCACCGATGACGGGCTCGGTTACGTCGCCGACGTCACCGACCGTGCGCAGGTCGACAGCGCGATATCCGCGATTCGGGACGAGTTCGGCCCGATCCTCGTGTTGGTCAACGCGGCCGGGGTGGAGGGTTTCAAAAAGTTCTCCAACATGTCCTTCGACGAGTGGTCCAAGATCATCGACGTGAACCTGAACGGCGTGTTCCACACCATCCAGGCCGTGCTGCCCGACATGGTCGAGGAGGGCTGGGGACGCATCGTCAACATCTCGTCGTCGAGCACCCACTCCGGGCAGCCGTTCATGGCGCACTACGTGGCGGCGAAGTCGGCGGTCAACGGCCTGACCAAGTCGCTGGCGCTCGAATACGGCCCGTCCGGGATTACCGTCAATGCCATACCACCGGGGTTTGTCGATACGCCGATGTTGCGCAGCGCCGAGGAGCGGCAACTGCTCGGCGGCACGGTGGAGGACCACATCAATCGCACGCCGGTGCGCCGGGTGGGCCGGCCCGAAGACATTGCCGCCGCATGCGCCTTCTTTGTGTCCGAGGAAGCCGGATACATCACCGGACAAATACTGGGCGTCAACGGCGGCCGCAACACCTGAGGAGCGGGATGTACGAGCGGGACCAACTCTTCATCGACGGGAAGTGGACGGCACCCGAGTCTCCAGATGCTCGAGCCGCTATTTCGGTGATATCGCCACACAGCGAGGAGGTCATCGGCCACGCGGCCTGTGCGGGACCTGCTGATGTGAACCGTGCCGTCGACGCCGCGCGGGCCGCATTCGACACCGGACCGTGGCCCCGCATGCAACCCGCCGAACGCATCGAGGCGCTCAACCGGCTGGCCGGCATCTATAAAGAGCGGCGAGCCGACATGGCGGAGCTGATCTCGGCCGAGATCGGTGCTCCCATCACCTTTGCCAAGATGGCGCAGGTCCGGCTGCCCCTTACCATGCTCTTGGCGTTCTGCGGTTTCGCGGGTGATTACGAGTGGCAGCAGGAACGTCCGGGCTTGTACGGCAAGAACATTCGGATTGTGAAGCAACCCGTGGGAGTCGTCGCCGCGGTGGTGCCGTGGAACATGCCGCAGTTCCTCACCGTCACCAAAGTCGTGCCGGCGCTGCTGGCCGGGTGTTCGGTGGTCCTCAAGCCCGCGCCCGAATCGGTGCTCGATGCGCAGTTGCTCGCGGAAATGGTTGCGGCAGCCGACCTTCCGCCCGGGGTCTTGAATGTGATTCCCGGTGGCCGCGACGTCGGTGAGCAACTGGTGGGCCACCCTGGTGTCGACAAGGTGTCCTTCACCGGGTCCACGGCGGCCGGTCGCGAGGTGGCCCGCGCCTGTGCCGCGGGGCTGAAGCAGGTCAGCCTCGAACTGGGTGGCAAGTCCGCGGCCATCGTGCTCGACGACGCCGACCCCGCGGCCGCCGCCGCCGGAATCCAGATGGCCAGCCTCGCCAACAGCGGCCAGGTGTGCAACGCGCTGAGCCGGATCCTGGTGCCGGAGGCACGCAAGGACGAGTTCGTGGATGCGTTGGCGGCCGCGATGGAGTCGATGACGGTGGGTGACCCCGCCGATCCCAACACCCAGGTCGGTCCGTTGGTGGCGCAACGCCAGCAGGAGCGGGTCCGCGGCTACATCGAATCGGGCACGAGCGAAGGTGCGCGCCTGGTGACCGGTGGCGCCGCCCTGCCCGACGGTCTCGACACCGGCTGGTACGTACGGCCGACGCTGTTCAGCGATGCGCACAATGACATGCGGATTGCACGCGAGGAGATCTTCGGCCCAGTGCTGACCGTCATTTCCTATCGCGACGAGGACGAGGCGCTCCGGATCGCCAACGACTCCGAGTATGGGCTGGCCGGTTCGGTGTTCACCTCCGACGTCGAGCGCGGGTATGGCGTCGCGACTCGGGTGCGGTCCGGCACCTTCGGCGTCAACGAGGGCTACATCATGGACCCGGCGGCACCTTTCGGCGGTGTCAAGAACAGCGGATACGGCCGCGAACTCGGAACCGAGGGAATCGACAGTTACACGGTGAGCCAATCGATCTCCGCCGCCGCGCCGTGACCTGCGGCGATTCGCATTATGTTTAAGTTTCTTAACTATCGGGGATATGGATGGCCAACTCCCAACCCTCGAGGCGAAGGCAAAATCGCATGGCACTCAATTTCAAGGACGTCATCCAGTCCAAGTACCTGCTGTTGACGACTTTCACCAAGGACGGGCGCCCCAAGCCGACGCCGATCTGGGGCGTGCCCGACGGCGACAAACTCCTGGTGATTACCGACGACGGGTCGTGGAAAGCCAAGCGGATCAACAACACACCCCGGGTGACGATCGCCAAAAGCACTGCATTGGGCAAGCCCAAAAGCGAAGTGGTCGAGGCCGTCGCGCGGGTGTTACCGAAGTCGGAGACGCGGCGGGTCTACAACGCCGTGCTCAAGCGGTACTGGTACCACGCCCCGTGGTTCTATGCGCACTCGATCGTGCGCGGCGGCATCGACAAGGTGCACGTCGGACTAGAGATAAAGCCCCCAAACTAGGACCCCAAACTAGGAAAAGCCTAAAAACCCAGCACCGCGGACGCCTCGCCTGGGTGATGGCGATTGCGGCGTCCGCGGCGCTGTTCGCTCCGGCTAGCGAAGCAAACCGGTACGGGTACGGCGGCCCGTCACGGATTCGTAGATCGCAATGAGGATGACGGCAGCGCCGACTCCGACGAAGAACGGAATCCAGGCGATCCCACCATTGGCATTGTGATATCCGAACTGGCTAGTCACCCACGAGCCGATCAACCCACCTAGGGCCCCGAGCACAACCGTCATGACCATGCCGATGGGTTGTTTGCCCGGCATGACGAGACGCGCGACCACACCGATGACCGCGCCCACGATGATGGCGAGAACTATTGATCCGATCATTGCAGCTCCTGTCGTAACGACGCCTGTAATTGGCGCGTCTGCAACGGGTTCCCCGGATCGGCGGGCTTGTAACACACAAGTTTAGTTAGGCGGCGCTGTGGTATCCGGAAAGCGCCGGGCATGCTGGAGCGGGCGCCGCCGAGCCGAAATGTCGACTTGAAGGGGAATACGGTCGCGGCTGAGGCGAGCTAATTGTTCGCATGGACTCCAGGCGGGTTACGCGGGAATAGGGGATGAAAACATGCGCCGATTAATCACCGCAGCGGCCGTCGTCGGCGTCTGCATTTTCGCCGCCGGCTGCCACCGTCAATCCAACCAAGGCACTAAAGCGTCGACCACTACGGCGACTACAACCACGAAAGCTCCGCGCCCCGTTGCGGAGGGTGCGCTGAAAGATTTCCTGCTCGCCCCTGAGCAAATCAACGCCGTCATGGGAGCAAGCGAGATGAAGGTGACGAGGAGCCGCACCGCGATGTCTGACGACAGCGACACGATGGCGCCCCGCGAGTGCCTGGCCATCGACTCCTCAGCGCAGACCCAGGTCTACGCCGGCAGCGGTTTCATCGCCATGCGCGACCAGACACTCCAGGAGGGCGATAACTTCGCTCACTATGCCGAGCAGGCAGTGGTGCTTTTCCCGACGGCCAAGCAAGCCGGCGCCTTTTTCACGAACTCTGCTCAACAGTGGGGCGCGTGCAAGCAGTACACCCACACCCAGAGCCATTCGGAGTGGACGGCAGGGGCGATATCCAACGCCAACGGCGTCCTGAGCACGGTCTCGACTCAGCAGAACGCAATGTCTTCCGGATGGGCCTGTGGGCGGTCGTTGGTGCAAAGAAACAACGTCATTGTCGACGTCAACACATGCAGCGCCGATCCCAAGAACTCGGCCGTCGACATCGCGAACCAGATCGCCGGCAAAGTGCCCGCATAATCTGGCAGCGACCGCGTGGGAACACTGGGAAAACACCACTGCAGGCGGCCGTCGCATCGACGACGGCTTCGTCACTACCCTGTGATGATGACCCAGGAGCAGACCCGGACATCACCCATCTTGGCTTTGGTCGCGGCGGCCCGCGTCGGGGTGGGGGCCGCCATGTTGCTGGCGCCGGGCCGGTTTTTCAAGCCCGAATCCGGAACCGAGACACTTCTCATGCAAACGATCGGAATCCGCGACCTGGTGATTGGGTCGGGCGCGTGCGCCGCCTGGGTGCGCGGCGGCGGCGGCGAGTTCCGGGGTTGGGCGACAGCCGGTTTGCTCAGCGATAGCGCCGATCTCCTGCTCGGGCTACGCAGCAGGCCCCTCGTCGGTACCCGTAGCGCGCTGATCGCCACCCTGGCCCCCGTGCCGTTCGTGGGCGCGGCCGTTTTCGGGTTCGTCCGCAGCCTGCAAAGCGCCCGACCACAGTGACCACCGCGATTGTGGTGACGACGCTCGCACTCCTGGGCATCGGCATCGTTGTCAACGGACTTCTTCGGCTGAAGAGGTGGCTGAACAATTCGCCCCCGAGTGCGCCCCCCGGCGGGGACACCGCAGCACCTCCCGAACAAGATTAGTTGCTCAGACTGCGCAGGGCCGCGACGGTGTCGGCCACGGTTTCGCGCGGATCGCGGTAGGTGATGCCGAGCTCTTGTTCGCTCGGCGAATCGTCCGACGACGGCATCTGCGTGTAGTACTGCATTCCCGCCGAGGTGAACGGCGTGTCGAAGGGCAGAAACGGCGTCGCTTTGTCCAGTACTGCGCCCGCGGCGCGAATCACGGTGTCGGGAACCGGCACCACCAGCATGGTTGTGTCGGCGATCTCGCCGAACATGCTCGCGAGCTCACCCACTGGAACCCGGCGACCCCCGGCCATGTAGCGGCGCGGCCCACGCCCGGGCTCTAACAGCGCCACGTGCAGCGCGGCCACGTCCCGTGCGTCGACGATCAACCACGCCGCGCCGCGCCCCGGAACGAAGTGCAAACTCAACAGCGATCTGACGCCCTCGCCGGCCTCACCGAATTGGTCGCCGACCGGCGGGCCGAGCACCATGCCGGGATAGGTGATGTTCACCGGTGCGCCGGCGTCTTGCAGGCCGCGAGCATAGATTTCGACCTGCGCCTTGGATTGTCCGTATCCGTCTGTCCCGCCGACCACCGGCAGATCCGCGCGCAACGTGTCCAAGTTCGGATGAAACAGCGCCGTGAAGCTCGACACGTGAACGATCGGATCCAGTCCGAGTTCGACGGCTTGTCCAAGGACGTTTTGCGCGCCCGACATGTTCGTGCTCAGCATCTGGGGCGTCTCCCGCGGGTCGGTCGTGACCAGGGCGGCGCTGTGCACGACGGCATCGCACCCCTGCAACGCCTCGCGCACCGACACGCGATCCGAGATGTCCCCGACGGCGAAATCCGAAGTGTCAACCCCTAATTGGGCGACAGATGTCTCCAGCCGTGCCGGATTCCGTACCAAAAACCTGACGGAATGACTCGCGTCAGCAATGGCTTTGGCGGTCCACCCGCCTACGAATCCCGTACCCCCCGTGACCAGAACGCGCATGGTGAGATTGTGCAACCCGGCGCGGCCGGCTCATCGGGTGGGTGCGCTGGCACCGCTGATTACAAGTGACTCGCGGCGTAGCCGGCGGCTTGGCCCGTCATGCCGTTCACCGCGTAGAGGGCGTGCGCGACGCCCGGGGTGCCAACGGATTCGCAGATCGCGTCGCCCTGAGCACACAACTGCAGGGTTTTGGGCTGATAGAGCGGGCCGATCGTGATCATCGGTGCGCCGTACTGCTGCAGGAACTGAGCGGACGGCGTTCCGAACAGCGTGACCGCGGCGACGTGGTTCGCGACCTCTGGCGGCATCGGCGGCGGTACGGCGCCAGCGGGCACGCCCGGCGGTACGGCAGCCGAGGTGACATAACCGGCCAGGGCGGCGCCCTGAGAGTATCCGCCGAGTACCTCGCGGGTCTTGGGGCAGTTGGATGCCATGGACTCGATGTGATTGCCGGCGTCACGAATGCCGTCGATGACCGTCATCGGAAATGTGGCATCGGAAAAGTCGGTGCTGGCGGGGTAATTGACCGGATACACCCCGAGCGATCTGGATCCGATCTGTGAGCGCAGGGCGTCGACGAAGGGCCCCCCGACGCTGCCGAGGCCCGGTGGCTCTCCGGAGCCACGGGCGAAGACCACCTCGACGTCTGGGCACGGGTCGGCCGACGCCGCCGGGATGGGCGCGCCGAACAGCAGCGGCGCGGCCAGTATTGGTGCTGAGCCGACTGTCGCCGCGAGCCCGCGCACCACGCTCACTTGGATCAACTTGAAGACGTCCATGTTTTTACCCCACCTGTATCGCGCCCATATCGCTTCACGTCGCCCGATAACTTCTATTCGGCGCTGATGACGGTACGGATTGCCAAAAGGTTCACGCTTCAACCGGTAGTGCGGGGAGTCAGGCGCAAGATGGGAATCAGTCGGCCGACCGCCACCGTCTTGGCCCGGTAGTCGATATAGCCGGCATAAGAGCGCTCGGCCAGGTCGTAGAGCCGCGCATACTCGACCGGATCAGTGACCTCGGCGGCGCGGAAGGGTTCCCCGCCCAACTCACATTCGGGCTGCGCCACGAGGTTGTAATACCAATGCGGGTGCTTCTCACCACCGAAGTTGGAGGCGACCGCGATCACATCACGGCCGTCATGGAAATAGGCGATCTGCACCTGACGGGGCTGACCGGTCCTGGCTCCCGTGGTTGTCAGCGTTGCCGACGGGGCCGCAAGCATTCCCCAGCAGAGTCTTCCGTTGGACACCCGACTTAGCCACGGATCCGTTTTCGGCGCGATGTATTTCGCGACCAACTGTCCCGCACGACTGCGACCGGACCTGGTACTCGCGCGGGAAAGCACCGTGCTGCGACGCTCGGGGTCGACAAAACGCAACGGCATGGAGTGACCGTAAACCAAACCAGGCAAGCCCGCCGGTGTTGCTCGGCGGGCTTGCTGGTTCATCCTGGGTCAGCGCAGCGCGGTTACTTTTTGAAGGCGTCCTTCACTTTCTCGCCGGCATCTTTCAGGCTGGACTTGGCCTGGTCCGCCTTGCCTTCGTTCTTGGTGTCGTGATCGCCGGTGACCTTGCCGACGGCCTCTTTGGCCTTGCCGCCCACGTCCTCGATCTTGTTCTTCACCTTGTCTTCGGCGCTCATATGCGTCTGCTCCCTCGTTGCTGTGTACGTGGTTGGTGTTGGCGTTGGCTACCCGACAACCCGAACGCGTCCTTCACCTTCTCGCCGGCATCTTTCAGATTGGCCGTGACCTGATCGCGCTTGCCTTCGTACTCGGTGCGCCTGTTGCCGGTGATCCTGCCCGCCAACTCCTTGGCCTTGCCGCCCCAGTGCTGGGCCTTGTTGCTCAGTTTGTTTCTGGCGCTCATCGCTATCACTCCTCTGTTCGCGGCCCGTTCGTGGTGAGTACCCGACGACCTGAACGCCAAACTGGTCCAGAGGGGACGCTGCGGCGTGGGTGATACGTTCGTGTCGTGAAGGCTCCGGCAACGCTGCTGGTAACTGACGACGGCTTGCCGCGCGGTGTGTTCGGTGCCGCCGACCCGCATTTCGCCAACGTCGTCAAGCTCTTTGGGCAACTGTTTCCGGGGCGCCGCTTCGGCGGCGGAGCCCTGAGCGTCTATATCGAGGGCCGGCCCGTCGTCGACATCTGGACGGGATGGTCCGACCGGGCCGGCACCGAGCCGTGGACCGCCGACACCGGGGCGATGGTGTTCTCGGCGACCAAGGGCGTCGCGTCGACGGTGATTCACCGGCTGGCCGACCGGGGTCTGCTGTCCTATGACGAACCCATCGCCGAATACTGGCCGGAGTTCGCGGCCAACGGCAAGGCCGACATCACCGTTCG
This sequence comes from uncultured Actinomycetota bacterium, assembly GCA_963708995.1. Classification (GTDB taxonomy): domain Bacteria; phylum Actinomycetota; class Actinomycetes; order Mycobacteriales; family Mycobacteriaceae; genus Mycobacterium. The sequence goes on along the minus strand of CAVPUR010000014.1, from coordinate 148,637 downwards.
CGACGTCTTGCGGCATCGATCCGGGTTGTCGCATCTGCGGGGCGTCACCAAGACGGAGTTGATGGATCACCTCCTGATGGAGGAGCGTCTGGCTGCCGCGCCCGTCGATCACCTGCGCGGCGTGCAGGCGTATCACGCGCTGACCTACGGGTGGCTGCTGTCCGGCCTGGCCCGGGCGGTGACGGGTAAAGGGATGCGCGAGCTGGTCCGCCAGGAGGTCGCGCGTCCGCTCAACACCGACGGCGTGCACCTGGGCCGGCCTCCCGAGGGCTCGCCGACCAAGCCGGCCCAGATCCTGATCCCGCACGGCAGGCTGCGCGCCCCCGTGTTCAACTTCATCGCGCCCAAGGTGGCCGGCCTGCCGTTCTCGGGTGCCCTCGGTGCCATGTACTTCCCCGGCGTCATATCGCTGGTCAAAGACGACACCCCGTTCCTGGACGGTGAGGTCCCTGCGGCCAACGGTGTGGTGACGGGTCGCGGGTTGGCCAAGATGTACGGCGTGCTGGCCAACAACGGCCGCATCGACGGCAAAAAGTACCTGTCGGAAGAACTGGCGAGCGGCCTGACGGGCGAACAGCGACGGAAGTGGCCGGACGCGAACCTGGTGGTGCCCATGCCTTTTCACCTCGGCTACCACGAATCGCCGGTGCCCGGGTTACTTCGCGGGTTCGGTCACGTCGGCCTGGGTGGAACCCTCGGGTGGGCCGACCCGGAGGCTGGCAGCTCGTTCGGTTTCATTCACAACCGGCTCTTGACGCCGTTGCTGTTCGACATGGGGTCGTTCGCGGGCCTGGCCCGCCCGCTGCGCAATGCCATCGAAGCCGCCCGCCACCAGGGGCCGCTCGAGGTCCCGCAGCTCGGCGCTACCTATCCCAAACCCGCTCGGCGACGCGCGGCCGTCGGCGAGAAGGCGGCGTCGGGGAACCGTTAGCGGCTACAGCCGACTCGCGACCAACGTTGCGGCTTGAGCCGCCATGCCGGACTCAACATAAGAACCGTGCGCTTGTGGGTTCATGCCACCGGAACATGCCGGGTCGTCGGGAGCGCACATGTCAATGGTTTTCGGGGCGAAAAGCGGACTGATGTCAGGGAAGCCGCCCGATAGGGCAGTCGCAAGCATGCTCTTCGGATTGCCAAAGAGCGCGACCGCCGCGACGTGATCGGCCGCTTCAGGGGGGATCATTGTGGAAGCCATATCGATGACGCCCGCGCCTTGAGACATTCCGCCGAGCACGAGTTTGGTGTTGGGGCAGCGCCCGACCATGTCCTGGACGTGACCGGTCACGTCGTTGGCGCCGATGGGCGCGCTCTGGGCGAATTGGAAGGTCCCAGGATAGTTGACCGCGTAGACCCCCAACGAGCGCCCACCGATCTGCGATCTGAGCGAATCGATGAATACCTGGCCCACATTGCCGACGCCGGGCTGCTGGCTCGTGCCGCGTGCGAACGTCACTTCGACGTTGGGGCACGGATCGGCGTGAGCGGGAGGACTGCCCGCCGGGCCGATCAGCAGCGCCGACATCATCGCGATCGCAGCGCCGACAATGCGGGCAACGTGGGCGATGCGGAAAGCATTCATTGCTCAATGCTGACACATCGCCCTGAGAGGCGCCCGGGTCAGCTAGACCTTCACGTGGCCGCGGGGAAGCGTCAGCGGCAGGTCGGCATAGGTGACGATGCCGGGTGCCGCCGAGACGACGGCCGGGATCGCGTTGATGGTCGGCAACGCCGTCATGATGTGGCCGAGCACCATGAAGTCGGCGATCGTCTCGGCCTGGAAATACGGCGGCGGCAGGAAGCCGACCTTGGTGGTCACCGACGGCTGCCCGTCGACCTGGATCACCCAGCCGTCCTGGTCGATCTTCCAGTCGGGCTCAAGGGTCTGGCCTTTGCGCCACCGGACGTTGAGGTCGATCACGGTCTTGCCGCCGACGATGCCCTGCCAGCTCACGTAGACGCCCGCGACGCATCCCGCGGGGATCGTCCAGGACGCCATTTCGAGATCGGCTGTGGTTTGGGCGAACTCGGCAACTGGGCGCACCTCGTCGAGTTCGACGCCGAGCGCGTCGGCCACCAGCCGGACGGCCTCGCCGAAGATGGCCGTGCCCTTCGCCGCCATCTGCTGCAGCTCCGGGTGGTCGATCGGTTGGCCAAAGCCCACCGGCTTCTCGGTGTTCGGTGAGTCGTAGAACGTGGTGTCCGCGGCCTCGTTGACGCTGACCTTGTCGATTCGGTTGCACACCATCGCCGACACGATGGCCAACAGCTCGGCGAACCCGGGGCTGACACCGGACCCGAACATCGTCGAGCCGCCCTTCTCGCAGGCTTCCAGGATCCGGTCGCGGCCGTCGCCCAGGTTGTGCCCGGTGATGAACGACGCCGTCGTCACCACGTTGACGCCGGCGGACAGGATGCGGACCAACTCGTCGACGTTGATCCACATCGGGTTGTAGACCACACAATCCGGTTTCAGGGCGAGCAGCGCGTCAATGTCATTGGTCGCGGCCACCCCGAGCGGTGCAAGGCCAACCAACTCGCCGGCATCGCGGCCGGCCTTCTCCTGCGACCAGGCATAACACCCCACCAGTTCGAGATCGGGGTGGTCGGCGATCGATTGCAACGAGCTTTTGCCGACGTTTCCGGTGTTCCACTGCACTACGCGATAGCTGTTTGGCACTCGCTCAGCATAAGGGGAACGGGTCGGGGCTCAGTAGCTGGATTCGCCGGCCAGGATCTCGGCCAGGAAGGCGTCCGCCGCGGGCGGGTCCAGCCGTGCCCGCGCCCAGCCACGGACCCGCTCTCGCGTTTCGCGCAACTCGGACCGGTCGGCGCCGACTACCACCGAGGTATTCGTCCAATCGTGGTCCCAGGCAACCGATTCCGTGAGTGGCCGCTGCTGGGCATCGAGCAGGGGCAGCCTGGCGTGGCCGTCGGCGTCCAGAGCGCCGCTACCGCCGACCTCCCCGGACCGCACCAGCACCGTGACCCCGGTCGCCGGGTCCGGTCCGATGATGTTGATGGACGCGACGCCCCGGGCGATCGGGGCCGCACCCCGCGGCCCCGCGTCAGAACCGGCGGCCAGCGCGTAGTCGTCACGACATCCGGTCGGCATTTCCAGAATCGCACTCGAATCATGAAGAGCCGCAAATAGTTCTGACCATCCAACGCCGTCGACGCCGATGTCGTCAGCAAGCCCGGCACCGGCCCGCACCAGGTCGCGTATCCGCGGATCGTCATCCCGGACATGCATGGTCAAGGCCGGGGCATGCGGCGCAAGCAACTCGGCCACATCCGAATCCAGGGTGTCGTCGGTGAAGAAGCCCTGCGCGTCGGCGGTCAGCAACGCGACTTCGACATCGAGCAGAGCGCGGTCGAGGCCGGCGATGCCGTCGCGTTGACTGGCGGGCCACCATCGGCGTAGCCAATGGCCCAAAGCAAGCCTTCGTAACGCCGGCGACTTTTGCCGAATAGATGGCCACACAGTCGCGGATACGCCGGATGAACTCTCGCACGCCGTCATTCGCGCCGCGAGCAAGGTAGATCTCGCCCAGCTGCGCAAGAACTTCCAGCATGAGATCGTCTCGATCTTCCTGCTCGATCTGCGGGACCAGAGACAGCAGCAGATCCCGAGCGTCTATCTCGTCGGCGGCAAACGCCAGACGACGGGCGTGCTCTAATTCGCCGGGGATCGACACGGCTGCATCATAAGTCCGCCGCCGTGGACGTGGCGAGCAACCAGACTACGCACGCCAGGCTTCCCCGGGCAGCCCGGTGCGACGGACATGTGAGTGAGGCACGTCCGCCGCCCGGAGTCCGACCGATCAACCGCATGTCACCTTGATGTTGAAGTCCCTGGTGATCATTCCGGCCATCGGGTTCTTCAAGTCGGCGCCCTGCGCCTGACCGGTGATGGTGTAGGTCTTACCGTCCACCGCCACGTTGGCTGAGCCGACCTTCGCGCCCAAGTTGTTGCTGACCGACAATGCGTTGCCGTCCACAACAAGTGCCAACGACTCGACCTTGGGGGTGGTCCCGTCGGTCATGACGACAGCCAGCGCCTGCTGACTGCCGGTGGACCCGCTACCGATGTCGATCTTGCCGCCCTGCTTGACGCAGGTCACCGACGCCGGGTTCAAGCCCGGTAGATTGCTGCCGCCTACCTGGACCTGCGCGCCGCTACCGGCCGCACTGGGCGCGGTACTCGAGGCCGGGCCGGCTGTATGGTTGCCGCTCGAGCAGGCCACCAGCGCCGATGCGCAGCCGAGGGTTCCGATCGCGGCCGCGAGAAGACGTTTCACTGGATTTCCTTCCTTCATGCGCCGCCCCGTTGGCGTCGTCATGGGGGGAGTACAGAACGCCCGAGTTGCTACTGATCCAAATATTCGTAGCTTCAACCCGGTAGGCTGCGTCGACACGGCCGGCTCGTTCATCCGGCCGCCCTCGATGCCGTTGACGGCGCTGAAGCCAGGGGAACGGTACCCCAGTGGCGAGCGCCAGATGAAGGGAGACGCCAGATGCCCAAAGTGAAATGGCTGGAAAAGCCTGAGGCTCAAGACTTTCCGGCCGCAGCCGATTACCTTGCGTTGCTTGCGGACTCGCGCACTGTCAACGACTTGATCCAGAGCCTGCAGGCCGGAACCATCGTGCACAAGAAGGCCAAAGACATTCTCCGGGCAGCGCAGTTGACTCTGCTGCCCACCGACGACCCCCACGTGGCGTCGGATCTCGCCAAGATCAAAAACAAGGAGCCGCTATCGCCCATCCTGCTGATCCGTGACGACTTTTCGATCGGTTCTCCGCTCCAGATCGCCGACGGTTATCACCGGGTGTGCGCGAGCTATTACACCGACGAGAACACCGACATTCCGGTCGTAATCGCGGCGGCGAGCCGAAACAAATAGCGCGGTCGACACCCGGGGGATTGGCCAACCGGGCCCGGTGCTTGAGTATGTCATTGTGATTGAGATCCGGGCCTTGCAAACAGGGCCAGTAACGGTGCAGGTGCTGACCCTTTCGTCGGGGCGCGTCAATGCCCTCGATGTCGAGGTGCTGCAAGAGTTCACCGGCGCCGTTCGCGAGGTGCAGAACTCGGGCGCCGGCGCGCTTGTTGTCACCGGCGCCGGCAAGGTGTTCTCCGCCGGGGTCGACCTCGACCAGGTACTGCAGGGCGGGACCGACTACACCGATCGGCTCATCCCGGCGTTGTCCGACGCGTTCGACGCGCTGTTCTGCTATCCGGGCCCGACGGTGGCCGCCATCAACGGCGCCGCCATCGCCGGCGGGTGCGTGCTCGCGTGCGCTTGCGACCGCCGCCTGATCAGCCCGGACGCCAAGATCGGTGCGTCAGAGGTCCGCGTCGGCGTGCCGTTTCCGGTCGCCGCGCTGGAGGTGGTGCGTTACGCGTGCGGAGACCGCGCCGAGGACGTGTTGCTCGGCGGTCGGCTCTATCGAGGGGATGACGCCGTCGCCAGCGGACTTGCGCACCTCGTTGTCGCCGACGATCTCCTCGAGGCGGCGGTGGCGGAGGCATCGGACTTGGGCGGCATCTCGGCCGAGGCCTACGCCCACACGAAAGGTCAGCTGAGAGCACCTGCCGTGGCGCGGATCCGCGCCGGCGGCGAGATCGACCGCGAAGTCAGCCGGTTGTGGAGCGCCGACCACACGCGACAGCGCCTCGCCGACTCCATGGAAAGCCTGCGGCGCCGCTGAGCGGGGTCACTCGTCCGTTCGCGGTTCATCCAAGGTGACCGTGCCCCGCGTGCTCCTGCGCCGAAGCCGATGTGACGCCTTCCCGCTCGGGCGGCGGTTGCGCAATCCGCCCCGGGGCTCTTCGCTGTCTTCTTCGCTGTCGTCAGTCGCGGCGCTTTCAGGTTCTTCAGCGCTTTCAGGGGCAGCTTCCGCCGCTTCGACCGTTTCTAGGGTCTCCGACGCCGGCTCCAGCGTCTCGGTCTCTTCAGCGGGTTCGTCGGCGTCTTCAGGCGCTTCGGATTCTTCAGGTTCTTCGGTGGCTTCTACCGTCTCTTCTTGCGACTCCAGGTCGGCTTCTTGAGAGTCAAGGCCCTTCTTGCGGCGGCCAATGCGACGCTGCTTGGGTTTCCTCGCCTTGATCGGTTTCGGCGGTGGCGGCGGCAGCTCGGCGACAAACGACAGGTAGAAGGCAAAAATTCCGAGGAGCGCTATCGCGGCCGCGCCCCCGTAAATGGCGAACAGATACTGTCCCGCCGTGTCCAGGCTGAGCCAGATCTCGCTGATCGCGGTGCCGATGATCAGCACCCCGGCCAGCACGTGGGCGACGATCGAGCAGGTCCTCAGCGACAGCGCCAGCTGCGGGGTGCCCAGCTCGGGCTTGCGGGTACGCAACAGCGTGAACACCACCGGCAGCGCGGCCAGTCCGATCAGTGCACCCGTCACGATCCGCAGCGCCATACCCAGACCGGGCGAGGTGTCGCCCATCAGCTCAGGCCAGCGCGGCAATACGAAATAGAAGTAGAGGGCGCCGGCAACGAGGCAGAACACCACGTGCCACGGCACGGCAATCTTGCGCCCCATACCCCTCCTCGTGCTGGTCAGTTCCCGCCAGCCTAAAGGTGACCAGCTCGATTCCCTACCAAATATCGTGCATGTCCGTGTGCCGGACGATTGCGGAGGATGCGGGATTTGAACCCGCGAGGGCTGTTAACCCAACCCGCGTTCCAGGCGAGCGCCATAGGCCACTAGGCGAATCCTCCGTGGCCATGGTAGCCGCTGACTCGGGCCGGCTGTGCTGTGGTCGCCGACGTTCGGTCGAACCCAGGTACTAGACTCGTCGTGGACCCCGCGCGGCGTCTATCCTGTGAACTCCCCCAGGGCCGGAAGGCAGCAAGGGTCAATGGGCTCTGTCGGGTGCGCGGGGTCCCCTTAATGCGTGAAAGGGGCCCCGCAGAAAAATGGTGTCGCTCGATTCCCTCACCCCCGACGAGTTGGCCGCTCTACACGCACGCCACCAGCAGGATTACGCGCAGCTGCAGGCCATGAAGCTGGCCCTGGACCTGACCCGCGGCAAACCGTGCGCGGAGCAGCTGGACCTGTCCAACCAGCTGCTGAGCCTGCCCGGAGACGATTACCGCGACGAGGAGGGCACCGACACCCGCAACTACGGCGGGCTGCACGGGCTGCCCGGATTGCGGGCCATCTTCGCCGAGCTGCTGGGCATCCCGGTGCAGAACCTGATCGCGGGTAACAACTCCAGCCTGGAGCTGATGCACGATCTCGTCGTCTTCTCGATGCTGCACGGCGGCGTGGACTCGCCGCGTCCCTGGAAGGATGAAGCCAGCGTCAAGTTCCTCTGCCCCGTCCCCGGCTACGACCGGCACTTCAACATCACCGAGACGCTGGGCATCGAGATGATCCCCGTCCCGATGCTTCAGGACGGCCCGGACGTCGATCTGATCGAGGAGCTGGTCGCCGTCGACCCCGCAATCAAGGGGATGTGGACGGTTCCGGTGTTCGGCAACCCCACCGGCGTGACCTACTCCTGGGAGACCGTTCGCCGGCTGGTCCAGATGCGGACCGCGGCATCCGACTTCCGGTTGTTCTGGGACAACGCGTATGCGGTACACACGCTGACGCATGACTTCATCCGCCAGGTCGACGTCCTCGGGCTGGCGGCAAAGGCCGGGAACCCCAACAGGCCGTACGTTTTCGCGTCCACCTCGAAGATCACCTTCGCCGGCGGCGGTGTCAGCTTCCTGGGCGGGTCACTGGGCAACATCGCCTGGTATCTGCAGTACGTGGCGAAGAAGTCGATCGGCCCGGACAAGGTCAACCAGCTGCGGCACCTACGCTTCTTCGGCGACGCCGACGGGGTGCGCCTGCACATGCTGCGTCACCAGCAGATATTGGCGCCGAAATTCGCGTTGGCGCTCGAGATTCTGGATCAGCGGCTCACCGATTCCAAGATCGCGTCCTGGACCGAGCCCAAGGGCGGCTACTTCATCAGCCTCGACGTGTTGCCCGGCACCGCCCGGCGAACCGTCGCGCTGGCCAAGGACGCCGGTATCGCGGTCACCGAGGCGGGCGCGTCGTTCCCGTACCGGAAAGATCCGGAAGACAAGAACATCCGGATCGCGCCCACCTTCCCGTCGGTGCCGGACCTGCGCAACGCGGTCGACGGGCTGGCGACCTGCGCGCTGCTGGCGGCTTCCGAATCGATGCTGGCGTCCGCGGCATCGAGCGTGCGCTGAGGGCGAGGGCGCGCCGCGCGAGTCTAGGTTCACACTCGAAGCCGTTGACGCACACTCGATGACCCGCCCTGCTGTCGTCACACCGCAGGCTCGATTGCCCGCCTCCTCCTCGCGCCACTCCGCGGCGCGCATCGTCACCGGGCCTGGGTAGCCTGGCTGACCGTGGCCCTCTACCGCAAGTATCGACCGGCAACCTTCGCCGAAGTGGTGGGGCAGGAGCACGTCACCGAACCGCTGTCGATCGCGCTGAACGCCGGGCGGATCAACCATGCGTACCTGTTCTCCGGGCCGCGTGGCTGCGGAAAGACGTCCTCGGCGCGCATCCTGGCCCGGTCGTTGAACTGTGCCCAGGGACCGACGGCAACACCGTGCGGGGTTTGCGATTCCTGCACGGCGTTGGCGCCCAATGCGCCCGGCAGCATCGATGTGGTGGAACTCGACGCCGCCAGCCATGGCGGGGTCGATGACACCCGCGAACTGCGCGACCGTGCGTTCTACGCGCCGGCGCAGTCGCGCTACCGGGTGTTCATCGTCGACGAGGCGCACATGGTGACCACCGCGGGGTTCAACGCGCTGCTCAAGATTGTGGAGGAGCCGCCCGAGCACCTCATCTTCATCTTCGCCACTACCGAGCCGGAGAAGGTGCTGCCGACGATCCGGTCGCGCACCCATCACTATCCGTTCCGGCTGCTGCCGCCGCGCACCATGCGGGCGTTGATCGCGCGGGTCTGCGAGCAGGAGAGCGTCGTTGTCGACGATGCGGTGTATCCGCTGGTGATCCGCGCCGGCGGCGGTTCGCCGCGCGACGCCCTCTCGGTGCTGGACCAGTTGGTGGCCGGAGCCGACGACAATCACGTCACCTACCAGCGGGCGCTGGGGTTGCTGGGCGCCACCGACGTCGCCTTGATCGACGAGGCGGTCGATGCTCTCGGCGCAGGAGACGCCGCGGCGTTGTTCGGTGCGGTCGAATCCGTGATCGACGCCGGCCACGACCCTCGGCGCTTCGCCACCGACCTGCTGGAGCGGTTCCGCGACCTCATCGTGCTACAAGCGGTTCCCGATGCGGCGTCACGCGGTGTCGTAGACGCCCCCGAGGACGTGCTGGACCGGATGCGGGAACAGGCGACGCGCATCGGACCGGCGACCCTGACGCGCTACGCCGAGGTGGTGCAGGCCGGGCTGGGTGAGATGCGCGGCGCGACCGCCCCGCGTCTGCTGCTCGAAGTGGTCTGCGCGCGACTTCTGCTGCCCTCGGCCAGCGATGCCGAGTCGGCGCTGCTGCAGCGTGTCGAGCGGATCGAGACCCGGCTTGACATGTCGATCCCCGCTCCTGCGAACGCTCCCGCTCCCGCCGAGGCGGCACCCCTGCCGGCCGTCCAGCCGAGCCGGTCGCCGCGGCGGCCCGCGCCCGCCGAGTCGAAGCCCGCACCTGAACCGACGCCGGCGCCGGCCACCGAACCGACTCCGGTGCCGGCCGCCGAACCGGCTCCCGTGCCGGGTGAACTCAACGCGGCCGCGGTGCGAACGATGTGGCCAACCGTGCGCGACAAGGTACGCCAGCGCAGCCGGACTACCGAGGTGATGCTGGCGGGCGCCACCGTCCTGGCGATCGAGGGCAACACGCTGGTGTTGACTCATAGCTCGGCGCCACTGGCCAAGCGGTTGTCCGAACAGCGGAATGCCGACGTCATCGCCGAAGCACTCAAAGACGCGCTGGGAGTGAACTGGCGGGTGCGTTGTGAGACCGGCGGGGCGGTACCCGTCACTTCAGACCCAGCGCCGCCACCCGCGAGCGGGGGAGTGAACCCGCCGGTCCCCCAAGCGCCACCAGCGCCGACGGACGTCCCTGCTGTCGTGGATTCGGGTCAGCAGGACGACGACGAGGAACACATGCTGGCCGAAGCGGGCCGCGCCGACCCGCAGGCGCCGCGCCGCGACCCGGAAGAGGTCGCACTGGAACTGCTACAGACCGAGCTGGGTGCGCGCCGGATAGATAACGGGCAAGCAGGCTAGGCCGTCCACCAAGGCCGCAGCGGCAGGCTGTCTTCGCCCCAGGCGTCGACCTTGGCGGCCAGTACGTGATGCAGCTGAAGGTTGTTGCGTTCGAAGGCCACTCGTGATGCCGCCATGTACAAACCCCACACCTTGGCGATCGGCAGACCGACCTCGCTGACCGCCTCGTCCCAGTGCTCGACGAGGTTGCGGCACCAGTCGCGCAGCGTCATCGCATAGTGATGACGGAGATTCTCCTCGTGCAGGACCTCCAGGCCGGCTTCCTGGATCTCGGTGACGATGCGTCCCGAGCCGGTCAGCTCGCCGTCGGGAAAGACGTAGCGGTCGGTGAATCCACCGGCAAAGGATGTCGACTTGTTGTCGTGGCGGGTGATGCAATGATTGAGCAGCAGACCGCCGGTGCGCAATTTCGACCCGAGGAAGCCGAAGTAGGCGGGGTAGTTCCGCACGCCGATGTGCTCGGTCAGCCCGATGGAAGACACAGCGTCGAATCCCGCCTCGCGCACGTCGCGATAGTCGGAATGCCGCACCTCAGCCAGCCCCGCGAGACCTTCGTCCTCGATCGCGTTTTGCGCCCACTTCGCCTGCTCGGCCGACAGGGTGGCACCGATGACCCGCACACCGCGTCGGGCCGCGTAGCGCACCATGCCACCCCAGCCGCAGCCGACGTCGAGCAGGCGGTCGCCCGGCTGTAGCCGCAGCTTGTCGAAGATCAGCCGGTACTTGTTCTCCTGCGCCTCTTCCAGCGTGGCGTCGGCGTCCGGATAGACCGCGCAGGTGTAGGTCATCGAGGATCCGAGCACCCATTCGTAGAACGCGTTGGAGACGTCGTAGTGGTGGTGGATGGCCTCGGCGTCGCGAGTCTTGCTGTGCAAATATCCGGCGGCGACCCGGCGCCACCGGGGCGGGGTTTCCTGCGGGGGCGGCGCCACCGGCAGCAAATGCTCGACGCCGATCGAACGGACGACGTTGGCCAGCACCAACAACGACGGCCGCCTGAATTTGACCCTGTCCGTCAGCGTCTTTAGTAGCTCGTAGGGATCGCCGGGGTGCACGCCGTAGGTCTGCAGGTCACCCGATACGTACGCGCGGGCAATGCCGAGTTCGCCGGGAGCGGTGGCCAGGTAGGTGGCGCCGCGGGGCGTCCGAAGATCCAGGCCCAGTTCGGCATCGTCGTCACCGGCACAGCTGCCGTCGTACGCGGTGAACTTCAGTGGCTGCTGCCCGGTCGCGGTGAAGATCGCCAGGATCTCGGCCATGCTCAGTTTGTGTGATGCGCGCGCGGACTCTCTGATTGCCGTCATTGCCGTTGCACCGCCTTTGCGTAAAGATCGAGAAGACGTGAATCGGGATCGTAGGTTTTCTTCACCGTGTTGTAGGTCTCCCCCCCGTAGAGCTGGTCAAACTCGTCGCGGGCATAGAAGGAGTCGGAGTACAACGACTTGTGGCCGTCCAGCCCACTCACCTTGGCCTCGATGCTCCGGTTGGTCGCCCCCTCGCTGTCGCCGGCCGGAACCGAGGACCAGAACCCGATGTTGACGTACGTGCGGTCCGGCCGGATCGGATACAGCGGCCAGCCCTCGTGCTCACGAAGTCGCAACGGGCACAACCAGATTGGCTCGATAGGAACGTTATCTAAGAACCATTCCAAGAACTCGACGGTTCGCTCGACTGACAGCTCGACGTCCTGCACCACCCGCTCGCGCGGCGGCCGGCCGTTCCGCTTCTCGATCCGGTCGGCGATGCCGAAGCGCCGGTCTGCGGCTATTAGCTTCGAGTACACGCTGCTGCGCCGGTAGCGGCGCGGCCACCAGCGCCGCAGTCGCGGGTTCTGTGCGCCGAAAGCGCGTGAGCACCAGAACCAGTCGGTGTCCCAGCGCCAGAGGTAATCATGGATCGTCAGCCGGTCTTCCTTGACACCGTCACCGCCTGCGTCGTGCTGGATCGAGCGGTAGTAAATGCGTTGCCCGGTGTAGTCGCTGACCGGTCCGGGGGTCGTGGTGCGAGTGCCGACGCACAAATAGCTCTCGTCGGCACTGAACACCACACCGTCGAGGTAGTGCACTGGGACGCCGTCGCGTCCGCCGGTGTCGATGATGCGTTCCATCGCCGCGATCATCTCCGGCAACGAATGGAATCGGATGTGCCGCAACGCCACAAATGGCGCGACCGGTTCGAGCGCGATACGCAGCCTGGTTGAATACCCCAGCGTCCCATACGAATTGGGGAAGGCGCGAAACAGATCTGCGTGCTCGTCGGCGGACGCGGTGATCAATTCCCCAGCGCCGGTGAGAATATCCATCTCCAGTACCGATTCGTGTGGTAGCCCGTTGCGAAACGACGCCGACTCGATCCCCAAGCCGGTGACCGCACCGCCGAGGGTGATGGTCTTCAACTGCGGAACCACCAGTGGCGAAAGGCCATACGGCAGAGTCGCGGCCACCAGGTCCGCGTAGGTGCACATGCCGGCCACGTCGGCGGTGCGGGCTTCGGAATCAACGCTGATGACGTTCGTCAACCCCGAGGTGTCCAGGCCGGGCGCATCGCGTTTGGTGCGGGCGCGGAACAGATTTGAGGTGGGCTTGGCGAGTCGGACCGACGCCGTAGCGGGGATGGATCGATAGCTCGCCAATAACCGCTCGACGCCCGCCGTGTGTGTGGCCAGTGCAGAAGCTTGGACAGGCACCACATATACCCTAGTCCCGGATAACGCCCCCTGCATCTACGCAAGGGGTGACACCGCACCACAACGACAGAGGAGTAGCGCCTGATGGGACAGGTGAGCGCGGCCAGCACGATATTGATCAACGTCGAGCCCGCGGCCACACTCGCCGCGGTGGCCGACTACCAGACGGTCCGGCCGAAAATTCTGTCGCCGCAGTACAGCGAATACGAAGTGCTGCAGGGTGGACAGGGGGCGGGCACGGTCGCCAGGTGGAAGTTGCAGGCGACCAAATCACGGGTTCGCGACGTGCAGGTCGATGTCGACGTCGCCGGCCACACCGTCATCGAGAAGGACGCGAACTCTTCCATGGTGATCAACTGGACGGTGGCCCCGGCCGGCCCCGGATCCAGCGTCACCGTGAAGACCTCGTGGACCGGCGCGGGCGGCGTCGGTGGCTTCTTCGAGAAGACCTTTGCTCCGCTGGGGCTGAAGAAGATCCAGGCCGAGGTGCTGGCCAACCTCAAGAAGGAACTGGAAGGCTAGGTCGCTGAGCAGACGCAAAGTCCCCCATTTCCGCACCGAAATGGGGGACTTTGCTGGGGTACCTCCCGCTTGCGGGGGACTGCTCGCGACTAAACGGGGCTAGCGCGCCTGGCCCTGGCTGGCCAGAAAGCCCGCGACACCGCGAACCAACGCGTCGGCGTATTTCTGCCTACCGTCGGGGGACTCCATCAACGCCGAATCCACGGGATTCTTCATGTTGCCGCACTCGACCAGAATCGACGGATACTGCGCCAGGTTCAGGCCGGCCAGGTCCGCGCGGCCGTAGAGGCCATCCTGGCCAATGTAATTCGCAGGCGGAATGCCCGAGGCCTGCATCTGGTCACGCATGATCCGGGCGTACTGGATTGACGGCCCCGCCTGCGCCGCGTTTAGCGGCGGGGCCGAGTAGTTGACGTGGAACCCTCGCCCCGTTGCGGGCCCACCGTCGGCGTGAATACTCAGGATCGCGTTGGGGTGCAACGCGTTGGCCATGTTGGCGCGCTCGTCGACACACGGTCCCAGCGCGTTGTCGTTGCCGCGTGACATGGCGGTCCGTACCCCGAGGGCGTTCAGCGCAGCGCGGACGCGCAGCGCGGTGTCCCAGGTGAACGTGTGCTCTTGATACCCGTCATTGGTCGACGTTCCGCTGGCCTGGCAGTCTTTGGTGCCGCCGCGACCGGTCGGCACCTGACGGCTGATGGATGCGTCGTTCGCCCCGTTGTGGCCGGGATCGATGAACACGACCATGCCGGCGATATTGGAGGGGGTTGCAGTCGCGGCTGGCAAGCTTGCCATCGAGGCCGCGACGAGTACGCCAACGACCATCCTGATCCCGACACGTAGGCTGACTCGTACGCTCACTGGGCCAAGGTAACGTTACGCGGTCTACGCTGGGTGTCTCGAATCGCCCTATATCCACAGGCGAGATGAACTCGGTATCAAAACGCGAGGGGACTGTCATGCAACCCGGAGGCGATATGTCGGCGCTGCTCGCCCAGGCGCAGCAGATGCAGCAAAAGCTGCTGGAAACTCAGCAGCAACTCGCGAATGCCGAGGTGCATGGTCAAGCCGGCGGCGGCCTGGTCAAGGTCGTCGCCAAAGGCAGCGGCGAGGTGGTCGGTGTGACGATCGATCCCAAAGTCGCCAACCCCGACGACGTCGAGACCTTGCAGGACTTGATCGTCGGCGCGATGGCCGATGCCTCCAGGCAGGTCACCAAGATGGCGCAGGAGCAACTGGGGGCACTGACCGGTGCGCTGGCGCCGCCGCAGCCCCCGCAGGCGCCGCCTCCGATACCGGGGTTATGACTTCCACGACATGTTTGAGGGACCTGTCCAGGATCTGATCGACGAGCTTGGCAAGCTGCCCGGTATCGGACCCAAGAGCGCGCAGCGCATTGCGTTCCACCTGCTGTCGGTCGAACCGCCCGATATCGACCGGCTGACCGCGGTGCTGGCCAAGGTTCGCGACGGCGTGCGGTTCTGCGCGGTGTGCGGCAACGTCTCCGACGAGGAGCGCTGCCGCATCTGCGCCGATCCCCGCCGGGACGGCTCGCAGGTATGCGTCGTCGAGGAGCCGAAGGATGTCCAGGCCGTCGAGCGCACCCGCGAATTCCGCGGCCGCTATCACGTGCTGGGTGGTGCGCTTGATCCGCTGTCCGGAGTCGGTCCCGACCAACTGCGGATCCGCGAGTTGCTGAGCCGCATCGGTGAGCGCGTCGACGACGTCGACATCACCGAGGTGATCATCGCCACCGACCCCAATACCGAGGGTGAGGCGACCGCCACCTACCTGGTCCGGATGCTGCGCGACATCCCCGGCCTGACCGTCACGCGGATCGCGTCCGGGCTGCCGATGGGCGGGGACTTGGAGTTCGCCGACGAATTGACGTTGGGCCGCGCGCTCAGCGGCCGCCGCGCCATGGTCTAACGCGGCTCCGCGCTGGCGCCTTTACTACTTGGTCACGACGGCGAAGTTGTTGCTGGTACCCCACGCCTGTTCGAAGTTGGCCATCGACACCTGCTCGTCGCGGCCGACTGAGGAACCGGTGTCGTTGAGATGCACCATCCCGGCCCTGGTGTCGATCCCGGTGACAACCACGAAGTGGTTTTCCACAGTGCGGTCGCCCGGTTTGTTCCAGATGATTTTGTCGTTGAGTCCGACGATCACCTTGCGCCCTTGATCCCTCGAAGCGACCTCAGCGCGCCGCGAGTCGCTCGCGGCGCAGCAGCTCCACCTCGGGCAGCGGCAGCGGCGCCAGCTCTCCCACCACCTTGCTGAGCAACAGGTCAGCGAGCTCTGGGTTGCGGGCCAGACACGGCCCGTGCATGTAGGTCGCGACCACGTTGCCCTGAACCGCTCCGTCAACGCCGTCCCCGCGGCGGTTACCTGCGCCCCTGACCACGGCACCCAGCGGTGTGGCCGCGGGTCCGAGCACGGTGCCGCCGCGGTGGTTCTCGAAACCGGTGAGGCGTTGGGTCAACCCGGCCAGCAGCGGCTTGCTGATCAGCTCGCCGATGGTGCGCGCATCCTGCGGTGACGTGGTCGCATCCAGCAGGCCCACGCCATCGACCCGCTCACCCGCCGACGTCTCGTACCAGTGCCCCAGTACCTGGACGGCCGCGCAGATCGCCAGCACCGGCGCGCCGCGCTCCGCCGCTCGCTGCAGCCCCGGATGCTTGATCAGATGCCTGGTGGCCAGCCGCTGCGCGTAGTCCTCCGCGCCGCCTAGCGTGTACAGGTCCAGCGACTCCGGGACCGGGTTGGCCAGCGTGATCTCGACAATCTCCGCGGCGATGCCCCGCAACAGCAGCCGCTGGCGCAGCACCACAGCGTTGCCGCCGTCGCCGTAGGTGCCCATCACGTCGGGCAGCACCAGCCCGATCCGCACCGTTGAAGTCGAGTCAGCCATGCCGCGCCAATCTGCGCTGCAGCTGAAGGAACGCGGTGTAGTTGGCGACGACCTCCACTCGCCCGGGCGGGCAGGATGCGATGGCCGCCACGGTGTCGTGCACCAGGGTGTGCCCGACGCCGGCGTACCCCAGGCGCACCGCCAGGTCGGTGCCGCGTTCGCCGGCGGCTACCACTGGGGTTGCTTTGAAGGCGTCTTCGAAGTGCTCGAAGCGCACATCCCACAGCCACGACAGATCCTCGCCGTCGGGTATCTGCCCGTTGACCGAGATGACCACCCCGGCCGCGTGCTTGTCCACCATCGACAGCGCTTCCTGCCAGCCGGCCGGATTCTTGGCCAGCAGCATCCGCACTTGGTGCGCGCCGATATGCATGGTCCGATAGCGCCCGGCGACCTCGTCGACGCCGGAAACGGCGGCAACGGCTGCGGCCGGGTCGGCGCCCAGCGCGACGGCTGCGGCCACGGCCTGGGCGGCATTGCCGCGGTTCACCGAGCCGGGCAACGCCAGCCGCATCGGCAGCGCCAGCCCGTCGGGTCCGTAGAGGGTGCCTCCATCTTCCGGGTCGAACCACCAGTGCGGACTTGGCCGCTTGAAGTCGGCGCCGGTGGAATACCAGTTGCCCTGGTCGCGGACGATCACCTCGCCGCTGCGCGGGCAGCTGACCGAGTCATTCGCCCACGCACCGCCCGCGGCCACCCACACCACGTTCGGGCTGTCGTAGGCGGCCGAGGTCATCAGCACGTCGTCGCAGTTGGCGACCACCACCGTCCGGGGGTGCCCGGCCAGGCCGGCCCGCAGCGCGCGTTCGATGACATTGATCTCGCCGACCCGGTCCAGCTGGTCACGCGACAGGTTGAGCAGGACGAGGAGGGCAGCGTCTACCGCGTCCAAGACGTGTGGCACATGCATCTCGTCGACTTCCAGGGCGGCCAGCCCCGCGTCGCGGTGAGCGGCCAGCGCGGCGACCAGGCCGGCGTCCATATTGGCGCCCTCGGCGTTGGTGGCCACCTGGCCCAGCGTGCTCAGCGCGGCCGCGGTCATCCGGGTGGTGGTGGACTTGCCATTGGTTCCGGTGACGACGACGGTGCGCCGGCCCGCCCCGAGCTGACGCAGAATCGAGCGGTCCAGCGTCATCGCGACCAGGCCGCCGATCATGGCCCCGGCCCCGCGTCCGGTGACTCGCGACGCCCAGCGGGCGCTCGCCCCGGCGGCCAGGGCCAGACGCCCACGGGTGGTAACCACCCGGGCAGTTTAAGGGCGATCGCAAGCGCGGCGCTTTGCGCCGGGCGCAGCGGGTCGCCCTCATCGAGTCCGGCGATCGCAAGCGCGGCGCTTTGCGCCGGGCGCAGCGGGTCGCCCTCATCGAGTCCGGCGATCGCAAGCGCGGCGCTTTGCGCCGGGCGCAGCGGGTCGCCCTCATCAAGTTAAGCGCCGACACGATGCGTGAGCGACCAGGCGATGTCGGTCTGACGTGCCATCCTCAGCGTATGAACGCCGCGAACCCGACGTCTTGGGGGCGGCCGGCCAGCGGGCCGGATGGGGGATGGGCCGTCATCGACGTCGAGACCTCGGGCTTTCGGCCAGGTCAGGCCCGGATCATCAGTATTGCCGCACTCGGCTTGGACGCCGCCGGCCGAGTGGAGCAATCCGTGGTCAGCCTGCTCAATCCCGGCGTGGATCCGGGTCCCACCCATGTGCACGGCCTGACGGCCGCCATGCTCGAAGATCAGCCGCAATTCGCCGACATCGTCGGTGACGTGGTCGAGGTGCTGCGCGGCAAAACGCTCGTGGCGCACAACGTCGCGTTCGACTACGCATTCCTGGCCGCCGAGGCCGAGAGCGCCGGAGCCGAACTACCCGTCGACTCCGTGATGTGCACCGTCGAGCTGGCCCGGCGGCTGGAGCTCGGCGTCGACAACCTGAGGCTGGAGACGCTGGCTGCGCATTGGGGCGTGATCCAGCAACGGCCGCACGACGCGTTCGACGACGCGATGGTGTTGACCGGGGTGCTGGCGGCGGCCCTGCAGCGGGCGCGCGAACGCGACGTCTGGCTGCCGGTGCATCCGGTGACGCGGCGCCGCTGGCCCAACGGCCGGGTCACCCATGATGAACTGCGGCCGTTGAAGGTGCTGGCGTCGCGAATGCCCTGTCCATATCTCAATCCGGGGCCCTACGTTTGCGGGCGGCCGCTGGTCCAGGGCATGCGGGTCGCCCTGGCGGCCGAGGTGGCACGGACCCACGAGGAGCTCGTCGAGCGGATCCTGCACGCCGGGCTGGCCTACACCGACGTCGTCGACCGCGAGACCTCGCTGGTGATCTGCAACGAAGCCGCCCCCGAGCAGGGCAAGGGCTACCTGGCCCGGCAATTGGGGGTGCCGGTGGTTTCCGACGCGCAGTTCATGGACAGCGTCCGTCGGGTGGTCGGCGGCACCGGCATGGAGGAATTCACCGACCTCACCACGATCGACGCGCAGCTCGCGCTGTTCTGACCCGACACCTCGGCTGCGGCTTCGCCCCGTCCGCCTCATTGGTCTCTAGCGGCAGGCTCCGCCTGACGGAGGGACTGGTGTGGCAGATGCGGCGAACGGATGTTTAGCCGCGCGATGCCCGGTTGACCGCCGACACCACGGCGCGTAGCGACGCGGTGGTGATCGACGGCGCGATGCCCACTCCCCACACGGTCCGGCCGTAGACCGACGCCTCCACATACGCGGCGGCCTGGGCATCGTCGCCGGCGCTCATCGCGTGCTCCGAGTAATCCAGGACGGCTACCTCGAACCCGACGGTTTCCAGCGCGTCGACGAAGGCGGCGAGCGGGCCGTTGCCGGCGCCGTGGATCTCGGTCTCCTCGCCGTTGATCTTGACCGTCGCGGTGATGCTGGTGGTGCCGCTGTCCTCCTCTGATGCGTCGACGCGCTGCTTTACGCGCTCCAACGGCAGCACTGGCGCCAGGTACTCCTCGGAGAACGCCTCCCACATCTCCTTTGGCGAGACCTCACCGCCCTCGCCGTCGGCGATCTTCTGGATTACCTGGGAGAACTCGATCTGCAGCCGCCGCGGCAGGGCCAGGCCGTGGTCGGCCTTCATGATGTAGGCCACCCCGCCCTTGCCGGACTGCGAGTTGACCCGGATCACCGCCTCGTAGGTGCGTCCGACGTCCTTGGGGTCGATCGGCAGGTACGGAACCTGCCAGAGCATGTCGTCAACGTCGGAGTCCGCGGCGTCGGCGTCGAACTTCATCGCGTCCAGGCCCTTGTTGATGGCGTCCTGGTGGCTGCCGGAGAACGCGGTGTAGACCAGGTCCCCGCCGTAGGGGTGGCGTTCGTGCACCGGCAGCTGGTTGCAGTACTCCACGGTGCGCCGGATCTCGTCGATGTTGGAGAAGTCGATCTGCGGATCCACCCCGCGGGAGAACAGGTTCAGCCCCAGGGTCACCAGGCACACGTTGCCGGTGCGCTCGCCATTGCCGAACAGGCAGCCCTCGATCCGGTCGGCGCCCGCATGATAGCCCAATTCGGCTGCGGCGACGGCGGTTCCGCGATCATTGTGCGGATGCAGGCTCAGGATCACCGACTCCCGGTTGGCCAGGTTGCGGCTCATCCACTCGATCGAATCGGCATACACGTTGGGCGTGGCCATCTCGACAGTGGCGGGCAGGTTGAAGATGATCGGGTTGTCCGGCGTCGGGGCGATGATCTCGCCGACGGCGTCGCATACCTGCTTGGCGTACTCCAGCTCGGTGCCGGTGTAGGACTCCGGTGAATACTCGAACCGCCACTGGGTTTCCGGGTGTTTGGCCGCCTCCTCGACGCACTTGCGCGCGCCGTCGGTCGCGATGGCCTGCACCGCGGCCCGGTCGGCGCGAAAGACCACGCGGCGCTGCAGGATTGACGTCGAGTTGTAGAAGTGCACAATGGCCCGCGCCGCACCCTGACACGCCTGGAACGTGCGCTCGATCAGTTCCGGGCGGCACTGGGTCAGCACCTGGATCGTGACGTCGTCGGGGATCGCGCCCTCGGTGATGATCTCGCGGACGAAGTCGAAGTCGGTCTGGCTGGCCGACGGGAACCCGACCTCGATCTCCTTGTAGCCCATGCGAACCAGCAGGTCGAACATGCGGCGCTTGCGGGCCGGGCTCATCGGGTCGATCAGCGCCTGGTTGCCGTCGCGCAGGTCGACCGCGCACCACAGCGGAGCTTTGTCGACGACACGGTCGGGCCAGGTCCGGTCGGGCACCCGGATGGGCTCTACTTCCTCAGCGAACGGTCGGTAGCGGCCGACGGGCATCGAGGTGCCGCGCTGGGGATTCCAGGTGGGCTGGCCGGGCCCGGGTGGGCCGGCGGGTTTGTTGATCGTTCGTGCCTTGAAAGACTCGGTGTAAGCGTCGGGGCTTGCGGATTCAGGAAAGTCGTTCACGGTAATTGCTCCGGGGATATCAGAAGGGAACTTCAGACCGGCGCATCGCGAACCCCCGCGACGGGAAGCCGGTCTGGATCAGACCCCGTCGCGGCGTCCGAGGAGGAGCACCCGCTGCACGTTTGTGAACTTTACCGTGCTCGAGCCTGGTACCAAAACGGCGGTCACATACGTCACACGGGCCGGGCCTAATGTGGAAGCCATTTCGCCCAGAGGAGGAGCCAGTGAGTGAGCACGAAGTACGAATGATCGTCTTGTCGACCGACGACCTGGACGGATCGATCCGGTTTTACAGCGAAACCCTGGGGATGCCGCTGAAGTTCCGCGACGAGGCACACTTCGCAGCCCTCGATGGCGGGGCTGTCACTCTCGCGTTGGCGACGGCGGTGGATCATCCCATACCCGGGCAGGTCGTCGTCGGCATCAAGACTGCTGATGTCGACGGCGCTGCCGAGGCCGTCGAGGCCAGTGGCGGTGGCATCGTGAAGGGCCCGTACGACGACGCGCACGAACGTCGTGCCGTGGTCTACGACAACAAGGGCAACGGCCTGGTCTTCTACAGCCCGCTGGCCCGGTGAACGCACGTCGCCGCTCGAAATATGCTGCGGCGGTGATCTATCGTCCAGCGGTGCGATGCTGCACGACGACAAAGCGAATCGAAGGTGCGACCCGTCTTGACGGCACTACTCATAGGGACGCTCGCTGCTCGAAGAGAAATGAGGTAACGCACTACGCATGCCAACCCGCGGTTGGCGGTCGTACGGTCGACCCACCACAGAGATCGGAGGGTCCAATGACCGTTCTTCAAGAGCCCACACGCGTCAAAGGCAATGGGCTGGCACACGACTGGAGCCATGTCCGTGGCTACGGCTGGCGGCCGCAGCTGCCGGATGTCCGGGACAAGCTGTATGCGGCCAGACTCACCGGTCCGCTACCCAGCGAGTGCGACTTGCGTCCGTCGATGCCGCCGGTCTACGACCAGGGTCAGCTCGGGTCGTGCACAGGAAATGCCATCGCCGGCGCGATGGAGTACGAGCGGGATCGGCAGGGCTTGTCCGACTTCATCCCGTCGCGGTTGTTCGTCTACTACAACGAACGCGCGCTGGAAGGCACCGTGTCCAGCGACTCGGGTGCCGCCATCAGGGACGGCATCAAGGTGGTCAACTCCGACGGAGTGTGCCCGGAAACGCTGTGGCCGTACGACATTGGGATGTTCGCGGTGAAGCCGCCGAAGCGCTGCTACGTCGCCGCCGAGACGGACAAGGCGGTGCAGTACGAGGCGATCCAGACGCTGGGCGACTTGAAGGACGCCATCGCCTCGAATCTGTCGGTTGTGTTCGGGTTTACCGTCTACCAGAGCTTCGAATCGCCGGCCGTCGCCCAATCGGGCGTGCTGCCGATGCCCAAACCAGGTGAGGCCACGGTCGGCGGCCACGCGGTCGTCGCGGTCGGTTACAACGATTCCAAGAACCAGGTGATCGTTCGCAACTCGTGGGGAGCGTCGTGGGGCGACCAAGGCTACTTCTACATGCCCTATCAGTACATGACAGGGTCGAAGGCTAGCTCGGACAGCTCACCGATCAACGGGGCGCATCTGGCCAGTGACTTCTGGGCGATCCAGCTGGTTTCGTCATAAATACGCGTCGAGTAACGCACCTCAACCGCGATATACCTTGGGAATCAGGATATTTCGCCGGACTGCCAGTAAAATCGCTGGTCATGGACACGCTGTTGTGGCCGTTCGTGCGCTCTGACATCGAAGTCAGCGCCAATTGGCTGGGCCGTGGGCCCCTGTCCGCGCGCTCGCATTCGACGTCCGAAGTCCGGCGACAGTGACCACCGTCCCCCCGCGTGGGCCTCGGCGCGCATCGATCATCAGCCCGCTCGTGCTGGGCGCCACCCCGGCGCATGTGGTGTTCACCGACGACCAAGACCGTCGCGCGGTGCTGATCGAACTTCGACTGGACAGGGGCGCGAGGCCCGCGACGGTTCGCCGCGGCTTCCTGCGCTTGTTCGCTGATGTTTTCGGAACCACGGGCCCGCCGCAGCCGGTGCAGGTCGGTGGGCACTACATGCGGTGCATGCTCGCCCCCGATGAGATCACCCGGTTGGTGCGCGGCGGCGACCCGCTGACCGAGGCGGGGTCGCAGCGTGCCCGCGGACTCATTTATCACGTGTGGCCGGACCTCATCCTTCGCGCCCACCTGGACCGCTCGCTCAGCACCATCAAGGCCGACGCCGCCGCCCGCACCTTCGGCGGCGCCGGCGCCGGCGTGGTCTGGGGGGTGCTCGATTCGGGCATCGACGCAACCCACCCACACTTCGCCGCCCACGACACGCTCACATCACCCGCGGTTTCCAAGCTGCACCGCGACTTCACGATTCCGTCGGACCCCTCGGCGCCCGGCGCCAAGCCGTCTCCGCTGACCGACGCCTTCGGGCATGGCACCCACGTCGCCGGGATCATCGCCGGCCAAGCACCGTCGGACCCCACGACGGTGCGGATCGCGCACAACGAACCGACCGCGCAGGACCTGCCGCAGTGGGTGCTTCGCACCCTGCCGGAGGGCGCCACCCTGTCCGGGGTTGCGCCGAAGGCCAACCTGGTCAGCCTCAAAGTCCTCGACGACAGCGGCAACACGCTGTCGAGCGTGGTGATGCAGGCGATCGACTACATCCGCACCGTCAACAGCGACGGTCGGGACCTGCAAATCCACGGGATCAACCTGTCCCTCGGCTGCCCATGGCCCCCGGCGGAATACGCGGCAGGGCAAAGCCCGCTGTGCCGGGAATTGGACCTGCTGACCGGCACCGGTGTGATAGCGGTCGTCAGCGCCGGCAACGAGGGAGCGGGCGGAACCCTGGAGGGCCTGTCCAGTGATGTCTACGGGCAGCTGTCGACAATCACCGATCCGGGAAACGCGGTCACCGCGATCACCGTCGGATCCGTGCACCGCTACCGACCGCACACCTACGGCGTCACGTTCAACTCCTCGAAGGGCCCCACCCTCGACGGACGCCTCAAACCGGACCTGGTGGCGCCCGGCGAAGGCATCACCTCGGCCGCCACTGGGCTGATGGCCGGTGTTCCGCCGCTGGCGCCCGCCGCCGGCGACCCGGCGCAGGTGGCCCGCTACATCGAAGACAGCGGCACGTCGATGTCGGCGGCGCACGTCTCGGGGGCGGTCGCGGCTTTCTTGTCAGCGCGCAAGGAATACATCGGCCAACCGGAATCGGTGAAAAAGCTGTTCTGCGATTCCGCGACTGATCTGGGACGCCACGAGTTCTACCAGGGCGCCGGCCTGATCGACCTGATGCGCGCCCTGTCCAACACCTAGCCGCCCAGCCCGAAGGGAAACACGTCGTGACCGATATCAACGGATTGGCTTACTACGAGGTCGATTTCAACGCCGACGGCAGCCTCAACACCGCGACCGGCGGTGGCGACGGCGGATTGCCGGCGGCGGTGGCCGCCGGCGGCATCACCGATCTGTTCGTGCTCTCGCACGGCTGGAACAACGGCGTGGATTCCGCCCGCGATCTCTACCAGGCCATGTTCGGTCTGCTGGCCGACCAGCTCGGCGGGCACCTGTCCAGCAGCGCTGCGGTGGGCATCATCTGGCCGTCCCTGCTGTTCCCGGATGACGACCCTGCCACCGCACCACCGGTGCCCTCGACCGGCGCGCAGCTGGCCACGGCGCTCACCCCGGCATTCCCCGGTCAGCAGCGCCAGCTGGCCACCATGGGCCAGCTGCTTGACCAGCAGCCCCAAGACCCGGCCAAACTCACCGAATTCCACCAGCTCGCGGCCGGATTGGTCACCACAGCGCCGCAGGGCGTCGAAGACGCCGGGGAAGCCGCACTGCTCACCGCCGACACCGCGACGGCGTTTGGGCACGCGGCGGCGATGGCGCCGCACGCCCCCACCGGCGCGCAGGGAATCGGCAATCCGTTCGCCGGGCTGTGGTCCGGGGGGCGTGAAGTGCTCCGCACGCTGAGCTACTACGAAATGAAGAACCGGGCGGGTGTGGTCGGCCAAAACGGCCTCGGCCCGTTGCTGGGCGGCCTGACCGGCCCGAGCGGCGCGCCGCGAATCCACCTGATGGGTCACAGCTTCGGCGCCCGGCTGGTCTCCTACTCCCTGGCGGGTCTGCCCGGCAACCAGACGGGCGCGGCCAGCCCGGTCAAATCGCTCACCCTGATCCAGGGCGCGTTCTCCCACTTCACGTTCGCCTCCTCGCTGATGTTCGACCCATCCCGGCCGGGCGGCCTGGCCGGCGACGGGAGCCGGGTCGACGGGCCACTGCTGGCCACCTTCAGCAGCGCCGACAGGGCGGTCGGGTGGTGGTATCCGACGGCCAGCATGCTCGCCGGCCAGGACAGCGAATCCGCCACCGACCTGGTCTATCGGTGGGGCGCCATGGGCCACGACGGATACCAGCAGGCCCCCACTCCCACCGGGGTCGTGATGCAGGTGCAGGGAACGCCGTACGACTTCCAACCCGGCACCTTCTACGACCTGGACGCCAACGCGGTCATCTGCACGAACCAGTCCGCCTTCAGCGGCGCGCACAGCGACATCCGTCACCCGGAGGTGCTCTGGGCGGTCGTCTCCGCCGCGGGGCTCACCGCCTGATCGCAGGGCCGCACCCGTTGGCTCGTCGACGTGCGGGTGCTCGTCACACGTATTCTGTTGACGACCTAAAACCCCTTCGCACCCGAAAGAGCAACAGTGGCGCTCGTCGTGCAGAAATACGGCGGATCCTCGGTGGCCGACGCCGACCGGATTCGCCGCGTCGCCGAACGCATCGTCGAGACCAAAAAGCAGGGCAACGACGTCGTCGTGGTGGTCTCGGCGATGGGCGACACCACCGACGACCTGCTGGACCTGGCTCAGCAGGTGTGCCCGGTTCCGCCGCCGCGCGAACTCGACATGCTGTTGACCGCCGGCGAACGCATCTCCAATGCGCTGGTGGCGATGGCGATCGAATCGCTGGGCGCGCAGGCCCGCTCCTTCACCGGTTCGCAAGCCGGCGTGATCACCACCGGCACGCACGGCAACGCGAAGATCATCGACGTCACGCCGGGACGGCTGCAAGCCGCGCTGGAGGAAGGCCGCATCGTGCTGGTCGCCGGCTTCCAGGGCGTCAGCCAGGACACCCGCGACGTCACCACGCTGGGCCGGGGCGGCTCGGACACCACCGCGGTCGCGCTGGCGGCGGCGCTGGGTGCCGACGTCTGCGAGATCTACACCGACGTGGACGGCATCTTCAGCGCGGACCCGCGGATCGTGCACAACGCGCGCAAGCTGGAGACGGTCACCTTCGAGGAGATGCTCGAGATGGCCGCCTGCGGCGCCAAGGTATTGATGCTGCGCTGCGTCGAATACGCGCGTCGCTACAGCATCCCGGTGCATGTCCGGTCTTCCTATTCGGACAAATTGGGCACTGTCGTCGTCGGATCGATCAAGGACACATCCATGGAAAGCCCCCTTCTGACCGGAGTCGCGCACGACCGCAGCGAGGCCAAGGTGACCGTCGTCGGCATACCTGATATTCCCGGGTATGCGGCCAAGGTCTTCCGGGCCATTGCCGACGCCGACGTGAACATCGACATGGTGCTGCAGAACGTGTCCAAGGTCGAGGACGGCAAGACCGACATCACCTTCACCTGCTCGCGCGACAGCGGGCCGATCGCGGTGGCCAAGCTGGACTCGCTGCAGGATGAGATTGGATTCATCCAGCTGCTCTACGACGACCACATCGGCAAGGTGTCGCTCATCGGGGCGGGCATGCGCAGCCATCCCGGGGTCACCGCGACCTTCTGTGAGGCGCTGTCAGCCGTCGGCGTCAACATCGAGCTGATCTCCACCTCCGAGATCCGCATCTCGGTGTTGTGCCGCGACACCGAACTAGATAAAGCCGTCGTTGCGTTACATGAAGCGTTTGGCCTCGGTGGTGAAGAGACGGCGACGGTGTATGCGGGGACGGGTAGGTAAATGGTTGCGATAGGTGTAGTTGGTGCCACCGGACAGGTGGGCCAGGTGATGCGGACGCTGCTCGAGGAGCGCGACTTCCCGGCGACTTCGGTGCGGTTCTTCGCCTCTGCCCGCTCGCAGGGCCGCAAGCTCCCGTTCCGCGGCCAGGAGATCGAGGTCGAAGACGCCGAGACGGCCGACCCGACCGGCCTGGACATCGCGCTCTTCTCCGCCGGCGGGGCGATGTCGAAGGTGCAGGCGCCGCGGTTCGCCGCTGCCGGGGTGACCGTGATCGACAACTCGTCAGCGTGGCGCAAGGACCCCGACGTGCCGCTGGTCGTGTCCGAGGTGAACTTCACGCGGGACGCATCCAACCGACCCAAGGGCATCATCGCCAACCCGAACTGCACCACCATGGCCGCGATGCCGGTGCTCAAGGTGTTGCATGACGAAGCCCAGCTGGTACGCATCATTGTGTCGAGCTATCAGGCGGTCTCCGGCAGCGGCCTGGCCGGTGTGGAGGAATTGGCCACACAGGCCCGCGCGGTCATCGGCGACGCCGAGCAGCTGGTGCACGACGGCCGCGCGCTGGATTTCCCGGCGCCTAGCAAGTACGTCGCGCCGATCGCGTTCAACGTGGTGCCGCTGGCCGGATCGCTGGTGGACGACGGTTCCGGGGAAACCGATGAGGATCAGAAGCTGCGCTTCGAGAGCCGCAAGATCCTCGGCATCCCCGATCTGCTGGTCAGCGGCACCTGTGTGCGGGTCCCGGTGTTCACCGGGCACTCGCTGTCGATCAACGCCGAGTTCGCCCGGCCCCTGTCGCCGGAGCGGGCCCGTGAACTGCTCGACGGGGCGCCGGGCGTGAAGCTGGTTGACGTGCCGACCCCGCTGGCCGCCGCCGGCGTTGACGAATCGTTGGTCGGCCGTATCCGGCACGACCCGGGGGTACCGGACGGGCGTGGTTTGGCGCTGTTCATCTCCGGCGACAATCTGCGTAAGGGGGCGGCGCTGAACACCATCCAGATCGCCGAGCTGCTGGCCGCCCAACTGTGACCCGCGGGTGAAATCCGCCCGGGCCGCGTCGCCTTCCAGGCTGGCTGCGTCGTTAGTATGTTTGCTTGCGCCGCACTGCGTTTCGGTTGCCCGAGCCGATCCGCCGGCGCCCGTCCCCGAGCCGATCCTGCAGCCGCTGGCGCCGGGGCAGGTTTTGCGGATCGGGCCGACGGCCGGCACCGGAACGCCCACCGGTGACTACGGCATCGGTGCCACCGATCTGTGCGAGTTCGTCGATTTCCCCACCGAGCTGCTGCAGGTCTGCGGTGACAGCTTCGCCGGCCAGGGTGTCGGGTTCGGTGGCTGGTTCTCGCCGGTCGCGCTGCACGTCGACACGTCGTCGGTCGACGACCCGTCTGGGGTGCGCTACACCGGCGTCACGGGGGTCAACAAACCCCTGCTCGCCGACCCCACCCCGTCCGGGACCTCGCAGCTGCCCGCCGGGGTGGTGGAGATCAACCGGCGGAACTATCTGATGGTGACCACCACGAAGAACCTCGCGCCGCAGAACTCGCGGCTGGTGACGGCCGAGGCGGCACGCGCCGGCTGGCAGACGGTTCCGGGGTCCCGGCGCGACGCCTCCTACCTGAACGGCTCGCAGACGCAGGTCAGCGGGTACTACGACCCGATTCCCACGCCCGATTCGGTGAGCGGGTGGGTGTACATCGTGGCCAACAGCTTCACCCGCCGAGATCCGGTCGTGCTGTACCGGGCCACGCCGCAAGCGTTCACCGACCGGTCGCGGTGGCAGGGCTGGGCGCCTGGACCCGGCGGCGGTTGGAACAAGCCGCCGACGCCGCTCTGGCCGGAGAAGGTGGGCGAAATGTCCATCCGCCAGATCGACGGCAAGACGGTGCTGTCCTATTTCAACGCCGACAGCGGAAATATGGAGGTCCGGGTCGCCAATGATCCGATGTCGCTGGGCGATGCCCCGGTGACCACGGTGGTACAGCACGACGAGTGGCCCGATCCGGCGGAAAGCCTGCCGCCGCCTTTCGACAACCGGCTCGCGCAGCCCTACGGCGGGTACATTTCGCCCGGCTCTACCCTCGATGAGCTGCGAATTTTCGTCAGCCAGTGGGACACTCGGGTCCGGGTCAGCGCGCCGTACCGGGTGATCCAGTTTGCCGTCAACCCGTTCAAGCCTTGATCAGGGGCAGTATTTCAGCCTTCCGTCCGCAGTGCGTCCGCAGTAGATCCGAGCGCCTGCTCGACGAGGCCCGCGGCGGCCTTCCGGGTCCGGTCGTTGGCGTCCGGCCAGAGGTGGCTGTAGGTGTCCAAGGTGACCGACGGCGACGAGTGCCCGAGCGCCCGCTGGACCGTCACCACGTCGCACCCAGCCGCGATCAGACCACTGGCGTAGAAGTGCCTCAGATCGTGCAACCGGTGCTCCATGCCGACCTTGTCGCGGACCTTGCGCCACCACCTGGCCACCGTGGCCGCGTGCGCCGGCAGTTGGTCGTTACGGGCACCGGGGAATAACCACCTGTCCGGGTCGTCGCCCGGCTGGTATAGGCGCAGGTGTTCGGCCAGCATGGTCACCAGCGCCTCGGGCACGTACACGGTGCGCTCGGAGCCGTACTTGGGGCCGCGGATCTCCATCTGCCCGTCATCGGTCCACTGCACCTGCCGCTGTACCCGGATTTCCTTGCGCATGAAGTTAACGTCGGAGACCTTCAATGCGGAGGCTTCCCCGCGGCGAAGGCCCGGCAACGCCGCCGTGTCAACCGAGGATTGACGGTTTGCTGGAACAGTGTTTGTGATCGAGTTTTTACACTCCCGCAACTGGGCGTCGGGTTAACGAAACCTGTCGTCAACATTTCGCCTTTACGATTCTTTGACTAACGGCAGCCCTTGTTTCCGGAGAGGAAGCAAACTTGGACTTCCTTCAGGAGCAGTTGGTCGATCCGCTTAGCAATGTCCTGAACACCCACGTCCTTATCTATTTGCTCATCGGTGTTGGCATCTATTTCACGGCGCGCACCAGATTCATTCAGATCCGGTACTTCAGGCTAACGCGGCCATTAGGGGGGTCAGGAAAGGAGGAGCTGATGAAGAAGGCACTAATGGGCGCGTCGGTGGCAGCGGTCATAGCACTGGCACCCCTCTGCATTCCACCAGCACAAGCACACGCCGACGATCCCTGTGTCAGCATCACCGATCCCGCTGCCCACCAGGCTTGCATCGACAAATCCCGGCGCGATTTCTACAGACGCGAAATAGCCCAGTGCGAGGCGAGTCCCAATCACGGACAGGTGGGAGTTTGTGGGTAACTTCTGGGTCCGAAAGTCTGCGCCCCCCGGCGAGTCGGCAACTCTGTAACGGGGAGAAGGATGAACGGCGCGGGCGCCGGTCAATCACGTTTTGGTGCAAGCGGATTCACGCCCGGTCAAACATGGCACGGCCAAGACGGTGAGCAGAGCATGCACCCGAGCCGTGACCAGTGCCAGGGCGCGCCGACCAGCCATCACCCGCGCCGTACAGCAAACCCCGCTCGCACGGATGGCGACCATGGGGACCACCCTGCTCCAAAGCCATCGAACACACGAGCGAACGCGTGCATAACAAGCGAGCTGATCTTGATCCCGGCGCGGTCCAAGCCACCCCAGGCACCACCCTCGGCATAAGGCCTGGTCAGAGGCCTGGGGGTGCAGCAATCTCTACCGGGGCCCAAATGGCACCCTGGCAGCCACCGGGATTTGTCGCCAAGAGAATTGAAAGTAACAGTGTTACAAGGCTTTTCGCATATCGCATATATGCGAATTGCATTGAAAAAGAACAGCTTTGGAGATTAGGTGACAACGAAGCATGGGACGCGGCACTGCTATAACGATGGTTGTCGATGCGAGGATTGCACGGCCGCTAATGCCGCCTACCAGCAGAAATACCGTGAGCGCCCTGTGATCGTGCCTCTGTCGGCGCCTGTAACACCCCAGACCTTCGAACCCGGCCCTGTCGAGTCGGGTGTCGAGGAAGAGATCGCGGGGCTGGCCGAAGCGCGCCCTGGACTCGCTCAAGCTGCACTGGCTATGGCGCGAGTCCTGGATAACCCGAGGGCGGTTTCGAGCCAGCCAGCCGCTGCGAAGGTGCTGACCACGGTGCTCGACAAGCTGCATTCGGTGGGGGCGCAGAGTCGTCGCGGCCGGCTGGCCGCGGTGCGGGCATTGACCGAGCGGGGCGGTGCCTGATCCGGGCAATACGCACTTAAGCTTGCGCCGATGACAAACCCAGCGTGGTGGGCCTTCGTCTCATCCGCCTGACGGAGGTCGCCGCATGATGGTGCCGGGGATCGGCGGTCCATAGCCTTTCTCTGCCGGCTTATCCCGCTGGGCCTTACGTGCTCCCGGTGGCATCGGCGGGACGAACATCGGGATCAGTGGAGCGCCCTCGGCTGTCGTTGCCACCAACGGTGCCTCTGCGGCAGCCAGCTGGATCGGGGAGGTGACCGCCGAAGGCGGGACCACAAGGTTGCCGACGTACATTCCCCTGCCCAGAGAAGCGGTGACAGAAGTCTGCACTGCACTGGTCTCAGCGGCGGGTGCAATGGCAGCCGTGTTGGGAGCCCCTCCCACGGCCTCGGGACCGGTGACGTTATACGCGAGAGCCAGGTTGCGGGGGGTGGCGGCCAGGACGTCTGGGTACTGGCCGGGGACGAAATCATGACCTCCGAAGAATGTACTGGTGAGGTTAAACGGGAACCCGCTCTGGATGACGCTGTCCGCCTGGAGAATCAACAACGCGATGGTGGGATTGGAGAAAATCGAATCCAGGATCGGGATGTCGATGGCTTGTGCAGTGGTTGCCGCCGCGCTCTGCGCGGCCACGCCAGCTGGGTTGGTGGTGGTGGGAGGAGGCGTGAACGGCTGTAACGTCATGGTCTGCAGGCTGGTGGCATGATAGCCCAGCATGGCGGTGGTGTTACCCGCCCACATCTGCATGTACTGGGCCTCGGTGGCGGCGATGGCGGGGAAGTTGATGCCGAAGATGTTTGTCGCGATCAGATGAGCCAGCATCGTGCGGTTGGCGGTGACCACGCTGGGATGCACCACAGCTGTCCGGGTGGCGACGAACGAGCCGGCCATGGTGGTAGCCGCCATCGACATCTGAGCGGCCTGGGCTGCGGTGGTGTGTAGCCAGGAGACGTAGGGGATGGTGGACAGGGTCATCGCCGTCGCTGATGGTCCCTGCCAGGGAATGCCCGCCACGGTGGAGGCGTGGTCAGCGGCGGTCTGTTGAAGCTCGACCGCCAGCTGGCGCCAGACGTTGGCAGCGGCGAGCAATGATCCGGGCCCCGGCCCTGAATGAATCAGCGCTGATGTGATCTCGGGAGGAGCCCAGAAGTCCACGCCTACCCCGTCAACGCTCGGAGAGTTGCCGACTCGCCGGGGGCGCAGACTTTCGGACCCAGAAGTTCCGACAAAATTGGCCCTCCGCTCCGTAATCGGGGCTCGCCCTGGCAATCGCCCAGTTGGTATCTGCGCATGGGGTTATCGCGCAGGAATTCGTCGATGCAAGCCTGGTGGGCAGCGGGATCGGTGATGCTGACACAGGGATTGTCGGCGTGTGCTTGTGCTGGTGGAATGCAGAGGGGTGCCAGTGCTATGACCGCTGCCGCCGACACGCCCATTATTGCCCTCTTCATCAGCTCCTCCTTTCCTGAACCCCTTGGACTGTTGTAGCACTGTCCGATGCCACGGCGTATCCATCGTTCACCTTCACCACAAGGGCAATGGTCACGCCCCCGAATATCTCACGGCGACTGCACCCTTTGGGGCACATTCTGCCGTGGCTTTGCTGCCTTCAGGCACTATCGCCGGCGGGCCACGTGACGGTTCATAACATCTACAACAACGCGAACAAGGTCTTCAATCTCTACAAGGGCCTCCTTACGTGGGGACTCGGCCACGTCGGACCGGCGTCGATGCTGCAGGGCGGAGCGCCGTGCAGCGCCCTTGATCTTGGCGAGGAGTTGCTTATCGAGGCCTAATGGCCAGAAGTACGACTTTGGGCGAAACGAGAGGTCGATCGGCTCGCTCTGGCTCACCCCAGTCACTCTAATCCGCTAGCCGCGTCCGGCCGACGCAGCTCAATTAGGGTGCCGCTTCTCCGTAGCGCTGTATGCGACGCGGTGCGCTTTGAGCCACGCGTCTAACCATGGAGACGGAATAATAGTCCCGTCTTGGTAGCGCTGAGCTAAGAGTTCGACGAGGTCGTCGTCGTCGATTGCGCCAAGTGCCGCACGCAGACGTCCAATGTGCTCCGGTGCGACGTGGTAGGTGTACTCGAGGTCGTCGCATGGCCACTGGGTGGATTCCAAACCCTTGACGGTGAGCCCGTGAGCCGCTGTATACGATGCCCAGATGGTTAGCCTGTGATCATTGCCGTTCGGGCAGTCCGGAAGTTCGCCACGGTAAATGTATCCGGTCGATGCTGGTGTTGCGAGGCGTGTAGAGAACGCAGTCGGCCGCCAACCCCAGGATCTTCTCAATGCTCTTGGTGGCAGTGACGCCAATCGCGTCGCGGCCGACCAGCGTGCCGACGGCGACGCCGTCTTTGGCATCGGAATACACTCGCGCGCCAACGATCTGCAGGTCGGGCCGGTGGTCGATGATTGTTGTGATGATCTCGGTGCCGACCGTGCCGGTGCCGCACGGGATGACGCGGATACCCTGCGGTGTGCTCACGAATGTGTCATTCCGGTGTTGAGGGTGCGGCCGACTGGGCTCTGCTCAGATCCTTGTAACACATGAGTCCTCCTGCTGGCGGCCAGTGACAGTGATGGAGGTTAGTCGTCACAAGCCAGCTCCGCTGCGACCACAGGCAATCTAGCCAGGTAAGGGGCGGTTTTACCTCATAGCTGGTACTTAAGTTGCGCATAGCCGCGGCTATTGTTTACCGCCGCATCATGTGTCTCATGAGTGAAACATCTGAAACCCCAACTGTGCGGACTGCTACCGCAACAGCACCGCCGCCTCCGCCGCCAGCCGAGGTGGTACATCGGACCCCCAGGGTCTTTCAATTCGCGGCCTGGGTCGCGATCGTCGCCGGGATCGTGTTCATCGTCTCGGTCATCTTTTTCTCCGGCTACACCCTCGGGAAGCATTCGGGTCACGGCGGCCACCACGGCCACAAGCACCACGCGATGATGGGGCACCCGCACCGATTCGGTGGCCCAGGTGGTCCCGGTGGTCCCTGGGGTGCACCCGGGGCAATCCCGCCGGGTGCACCTGCGCCCGCGACTCCGGGCGCTCCTGGACCCGGTCAGATCCCGTCGTCGGTCTTGCCGTCGCACACGGCCACGCCGTAGGGGGCTGCCAGTAGAAAACGTGCTCCCGGGGTGATAGGAGGACCCCGGCGGGCCAATCAACCCACAACTAGTAGCCCGGCGCTCCCCTGAGCGCCGGGCTACGCGTCATTCGGGGACCGAACTGTCAGGCCTGGATTCACAGCAAGTTTGTTGCCGGAACGTGTTACGGCGGTTATAGGCCTGGGCAATATTCAAGGCATGACTGAAACGCCCGAACCCTCGACCCAGCCGACTACCGTCGCCGCGGCTCCGCCGCCCCCGCCACCGCCGCGGGCCAAGCCGCCGCGGCTCTATGCGGCCGCGGCGTGGGTCGTGATCGTCGCCGGGATCATTTTCATCTTGTCGGTCATCTTCTTCTCCGGCGCCGTGATCCTCGGGCACCACTGCCACCACTATCACCACGGCATGTTCAAACCCGGCGGCCCGGGTGGTCCGTGGCGGCCCGCCGCCGACGGGCTACGGACCGTGGCAGCCCGGCTTCCCCCCGGTGGCCCCGGCGGGCCTTACGGTGGACCGGGTGGTGCGGCCCGTTCGCTGGTCCGACCGGTCCGGGTGGCCCCGGCCAGTTGCCGACGACCGCCTCTCCGGCTCCCAGCTCCGGCGCCACGCCCCTAGCCGCCTTGACTGGTTCGCGAAAAGGGGCATGCTGAATTGCGTGCCCGTTGGGTCGTGCGACATCAAGTTGAAAGCGTCTGAGGCTGATTCGCATTCGCGTGTCGGGGTACCCATTCGCACGTCCTCGGACTTGAAGAAGTCGAATCAGCCCAATTAGCGAGGAGGAAGCGAAATGACGGAGCGCTTCACCACGACCGATGCCGGCATCGCTGCACCCAGTGACGACCAGTCGTTGACCATCGGCCCCGACGGCCCGATCCTGCTGCAGGATCACTACCTGATCGAGCAGATGGCGCAGTTCAACCGGGAGCGCATCCCGGAACGCCAACCGCACGCCAAGGGCGGCGGCGCGTTCGGCCACTTCGAGGTGACCAACGACGTCAGCAAATTCACCCGGGCCGCGGTGTTCCAGCCCGGCACCAAAACCGACATGCTGGCCAGGTTCTCCACCGTCGCCGGCGAGCGGGGCAGCCCAGACACCTGGCGGGACCCGCGCGGGTTCGCGCTGAAGTTCTATACGACCGAGGGCAACTTCGACATGGTCGGGAACAACACGCCGGTCTTCTTCATGCGCGACCCGCTGAAGTTCCAGCACTTCATCCGTTCCCAGAAGCGCATGCAGGCAACCAACGTGCGCGACCACAACATGCAGTGGGACTTTTGGAGCCTCTCGCCGGAGTCCGCGCACCAGGTGACCTGGCTGATGGGCGATCGGGGCATCCCCAAAAACTGGCGGCACATGAACGGCTACAGCAGCCACACCTACAGCTGGATCAACGCCGCCGACGAGATCTTCTGGGTGAAGTATCACTTCATCACCGACCAGGGCGTCGACTTCTTGACCCAGGAGGACGCCGACCGGCTGGCCGGCGAGGACGGCGACTACCACCAGCGGGATCTGTATGAGGCCATCGAGGGCGGTGACCACCCGAGTTGGACGCTCAAGATGCAGATCATGCCGTTCGAGGAAGCCAAGACGTACCGCTTCAACCCGTTCGATCTGACGAAGGTGTGGCCGCACGGCGACTATCCGCTGATCGATGTCGGCAAGATGACGCTGGACCGCAACGTCACCGACTACCACACCGAGATCGAGCAGGCGGCGTTCGAGCCCAACAACATCGTGCCCGGCACCGGATTGAGCCCGGACAAGATGCTGCTGGCCCGCGGCTTCTCCTACGCCGACGCGCACCGGGCCCGCCTAGGCACCAATTACAAGCACATCCCGGTCAACTCGCCGAAGGTGGAGGTGAACAGCTACTCCAAAGACGGGGCGATGCGGATGCACAACGTGTCGGATCCGGTGTATGCACCCAACTCCTACGGTGGGCCGAAGGCCGACCCGGCGCGTGCTGCCGAGGTGCGGTGGATGGCCGACGGCGAGATGGTCCGCGCCGCGTACACGCTGCGCGCCGAGGACGACGATTGGGGACAGGCCGGTACCATGGTGCGTGAGGTCCTGGACGACGATGCGCGAGACCGGTTGGCCCACAACATCGTTGGGCACGTCTCCAAGGGCGTCAAAGAGCCGGTGCTGTCACGGGTGTTCGAGTACTGGCGCAACGTCGATGCCGATCTCGGCAAAAAGGTCGAAGAGGGGGTCCGGGGCAACCTGGGGCAGTAGGAGGCGGGCGCCGAGCCTGGCATGATCGAGAACCATGACCATTGAAGTCGTTTACACCACGGAATCCACGGCGACCGGCGGCGGCCGCGACGGCCACGTCACGTCGGCGGATGGCCGCATCGACCTGGACACCCGGCCGCCGAAGGCGATGGGCGGCAGCGGTGAGGGCACCAACCCCGAGCAGCTGTTCTCCGCTGGCTATGCCGCCTGTTTCCTGGGTGCGCTGCGCCTGGTAGCGGGCAAGTCAAAGGTCCAGCTCGACGACGCCACCAACGTCACCGTCGAGATCGGATTCGGCAAGGACTCCGAGGGCGGGTTCGGGATCACCGGCAAGGTCGTCGGTTACCTCCCGGGCCTGGACGAAAGCGCCGCCAAGGACTTGGTGGAGCAGGCGCATCAGGTATGCCCGTACTCGAAAGCCACCCGCGGCAACATCGACGTCGAAGTCTCGGCCAAGGTCTAGCGCGGTCGGATCCAGCTATGCGGATCACCCGGATCCCTGTGGCGGCGGGCAGCCTCGTTCTGGGCCTTGGGGCAGCCTTCGGGATTCCGGTCGCGGTCCCTATTGCGGAAGCCCACCCGTCGGAGCCGGGAGTGGTGTCCTACGCGGTCCTCGGCAAGGGATCGGTCGGCAATATCGTCGGCGGTCCGATGGGGTGGGAGTCGGTGTTCACCCAGCCGTTCCAAGGGTTCTGGGTCGATCTGCCGGAGTGCAACAACTGGGCCGACATCGGGTTGCCCGAGGTGTACAACGACCCCGACCTGGCGTCGTTCAACGGAGCCACCGCGCAGACGTCCGCAACCGACCAAACTCACTTCGTCAAGCAGGCCGTCGGGGTATTCGCCACCAACGACGCCGCGGGCCGGGCTTTCCATCGGATAGTGGACCGAACGGGGGGTTGCTCGGGGCAGACCACCGCAATGCACCTGGACAACGGGACCACGCAGGTGTGGTCGTTCGACGGCGGGCCGGCGGCCGGTGCCGATGCGAACTGGACCAAGCAAGAAGCGGGCACCGATCGCCGGTGCTTCGATCAAACCCGGCTGCGTGAAAATGTGTTGTTGCAGGCCAAGGTCTGCCAATCTGGCAACGCCGGGCCTGCGGTCAACGTGCTGGCCGGCGCCATGCAGAACGCGTTGGGTCAGTAGCGAATGAATTTGGGTACCCATCTGAGCCGTGCAGCCAAAGCAGGCGGGACCGGGAATATGTCGGTGCCATCTGTTAGATGAAGTGGTGGCGGCTATCGTTCGGTTAGCTGCGCACCCGGAGGGATCGTGATATGACGCTCGCCGCCAGCAGCGCCGCGGCCTCCCCCCTGGATAGCTTCTGCCCCGCCGAAGCGGAGGTGGCCTGTTCGTCAACGGCCGCGCAGTACATCGCCGACGGATGCCTCACCGATGGACCGCTGGGCCGCGTGGGCCTGGAGCTGGAGGCGCACTGCTTCGACCCGGTGGATCCGTACCGCAGGCCGCGCTGGGAGGAAATCACCGAGATACTCGGGCTGCTACCCGCGCTGCCCGGCGGCAGCGCCGTCACCGTGGAACCCGGGGGCGCCGTCGAACTGTCCGGCCCGCCCGAAGACGGCGTGGTGGCGGCCATCGCTGCGATGAACAATGACCAGGCCGTGTTGCGAAAGGCCTTCGCCGACTCCGGGCTCGGGCTGGTTTTTCTGGGCGCGGACCCGCTGCGGTCGCCCCAGCGGATCAACCCCGGCGCGCGCTACCGCGCCATGGAGCAGTTCTTCGCCGCCAGCGATTCCGGGGAGGCGGGTGCGGCGATGATGACGTCGACGGCCTCGGTCCAGGTCAATCTGGACGCCGGGCCGCAGGCCGGCTGGGCGGCGCGGGTGCGGCTGGCGCACGCCCTGGGGCCCACGATGATCGCGATCGCCGCCAACTCCCCGATGCTGGGTGGCGAGTTCTCCGGTTGGGTCTCCACCCGGCAGTGGGTGTGGGGCCAGATGGACTCGGCGCGCTGCGGGCCGATCCTGGGGGCCAGCGGCGACGACCCGGGGACCGACTGGGCACGCTACGCCCTCAAGGCACCGGTGATGCTGGTGCACAACCCGGACGCCGTGCCGGTCACGCACTGGGTGCCCTTCGCCGACTGGGCGGACGGCCGGCAGTTGCTCGGCGATCGCCGGCCTACCATCGCCGACCTGGAATACCACCTGACCACGCTGTTTCCGCCGGTACGCCCACGGCAGTGGCTGGAAATCCGCTACCTCGACAGCATGCCGGACGAGTTCTGGCCCGCAGTGGTATTCACACTGGTCGCCCTGCTTGACGACCCGGCCGCCGCCGACAAAGCGGCGGAGGCCGTCGAACCGGTGGCCACCGCGTGGGACAACGCGGCCCGCCTCGGTCTCTGTGATCGGCGGCTGTACGAGGCGGCCAACCGGTGCGTGGCCGTCGCCGCCGAAAAGGCGCCCGCCGAGCTCAACGACGCGATGGAGCGACTGGTCCGCTGCGTCGAAAAGGGCCGCTGCCCGGGAGACGATTTCGCCGACCGGGTGATCGAACACGGCATTGCGGCTGAGGTTTCGCGGGTCGCGCAGTCGGCGCAAGGGGGGCTGTGACTTCTGCTGATGATTCCGACCCGCTGCGCCCGGCTGCGCCGCGCTTGCGATCGTCATGCCGGGAGCGGCTTGCCGACGATTTGGCGCGGGCGCGCACGCGCACGCTGCGGCTGGTCGATTTCGACGACGCCGAACTGTGCCGCCAGTACGACCCGTTGATGAGCCCGCTGGTGTGGGACCTGGCGCACATCGGTCAGCAGGAAGAGCTGTGGCTGCTGCGCGGCGGTGACCCGAACCGGCCCGGGATTTTGCCGCCGGCCGTCGAAAGCCTCTACGACGCCTTTGAATACTCTCGCGCCAGCCGGGTCGATTTACCGCTGCTGTCTCCGAAGCGTGCGCATTCGTATTGCCGCACAGTGCGATCCGCCGTGCTCGACGCCCTCGACGTGCTCCCGGACGACGACGGCGAATTCGTGTTCGGCATGGTGGTCAGCCACGAAAACCAGCACGACGAAACCCTGCTGCAGGCGTTGAACCTGCGCACGGGTGCGCCGCTGTTGTCCGACACCGTCACGCTGCCCGCGGGCCGGCCGGGGCTGGCCGGAACGTCGGCGCTGGTGCCCGCCGGGCCGTTCGTGCTGGGCGTGGACGCCGCCAGCGAACCGTATTCGTTGGACAACGAACGCCCCGCCCACGTCGTCGATCTGCCGGCGTTCCGGATCGGCCGGGTTCCGGTCACCAATGGCGAATGGCAGACACTTCATCGACGACGGCGGTTACAGCGAGCCGCGCTGGTGGTCCACGCGCGGCTGGCAACACCGCCAGACCGCGGGCCTGACCGCCCCGCAATTCTGGACTTCCGACGGCCGCACCCGCTTCGGCCACGTCGAAGACATTCCACCCGACGAGCCGGTGCAGCACGTCACCTACTTCGAGGCCGAGGCCTACGCGGCCTGGGCCGGCGCCCGGTTGCCCACCGAGTCGGAATGGGAGAAAGCCTGCGCCTGGGACCCGGCGACCGGCACCCGGCGCCGCTACCCGTGGGGAGCCGAGGCGCCGTCGGAAGCCCGCGCCAACCTCGGTGGCAGCTCGCTGCGTCCGGCGCCGGTCGGCGCCTACCCGGGCGGCGCTTCGGCTTACGGGGTCGAGCAGATGCTCGGCGACGTCTGGGAGTGGACCAGCTCACCGCTGCGGCCCTGGCCCGGGTTCGTCCCGATGATCTACGAGCGATACTCGCAGCCGTTCTTCGACGGCGACTACCGGGTGCTGCGGGGCGGATCGTGGGCGGTGGAGTCCACCATCCTGCGGCCCAGCTTCCGCAACTGGGACCACCCGTACCGCCGACAGATCTTCTCCGGCGTCCGATTGGCTTGGGACGTCTGATGTGTCGTCATCTCGGCTGGCTCGGGCGCGAGGTCACGATCTCCTCGCTGGTGCTCGACCCGCCGCATTCGCTGCGGGTACAGTCCTACTCCCCGCGCCGGCAGAAGCACGGCCTGATGAACGCCGACGGTTGGGGGATAGGGCTTTTCGATGCGGAGGTGCCCCGGCGCTGGCGCAGCCCCGCGCCGCTGTGGGGCGACGTGTCGTTCGGCTCGATAGCGCCCGCGCTGCGCAGCCACTGCGTGGTGGCCGCGGTGCGCTCGGCGACCGTCGGCATGCCGATCGAAGCCAGCGCGACCGCCCCGTTCACGGACGGCCGATGGCTGTTGTCGCACAACGGCGTCGTCGACCGTACTGTGCTACCGACTGGCTCGGCCGCCGAATCAGTCTGTGACAGCGCGATACTCGCGGCAGCCATCTTCGCGCGCGGTCTGGACGTGCTGGGTGAGACGGTCGCGCAGATCGGGGACGCCGACCCGGATGCCCGGCTGAATGTGCTGGCCGCCAACGGCTCTCGGTTGTTGGCCACCGTCTGGGGCGACACGTTGTCCATCCTGCGCCGCGATGACGGGGTCGTGCTGGCCAGCGAGCCGTACGACGACGAATATGACTGGGAGGACGTGCCGGACCGCCACCTCGTCGAAGTCACCGCAGGCGGTGTCGTGTTGACGCCGCTGGATCCCCCGAAAGGACCTTGATGACACTGTCGCTGGCCAACCACCTCGCCGCCGACTCGGCGTATCGTGCATTGCGCCGCGATGTATTCGAAGGCCTACAGAAGACGCCGAAGTCGTTGCCGCCCAAGTGGTTCTACGATTCAGTCGGCAGCGACCTGTTCGACCAGATCACCCGGCTGCCCGAGTACTACCCGACCCGTGCCGAGGCCCAGATCCTGCGTTCCTTCTCGGCCGAAATCGCCTCCGCCAGCCAAGCCGACACCCTCGTCGAGCTGGGCGCCGGGACCTCGGAGAAGACCAGGCAGCTGCTCGACGCGCTGCGCGACCGCGGATCGCTGCGCGGATTCGTGCCGTTCGACGTCGACGCCGGCATGCTGTCGGCGACCGCGACCGCCATCCAGCGCGAGTACCCGGGCGTCGAAATCAAGGCCGTCTGCGGCGATTTCGAGGAACACCTGACCGAGATTCCCGAAGGCGGACGGCGTCTGTTCGTGTTCTTGGGCTCCACCATCGGCAACCTGACCCCCGAACCACGCGCGGAGTTCCTCGCGACCCTGGCGGCGGTGATGCGACCGGGGGACACCCTGCTGCTGGGCACCGACCTGGTCAAGGACACCGATCGGCTGGTGCGCGCCTACGACGACGCCGCGGGGATCACGGCCCGGTTCAATCGCAATGTGCTCGCGGTGATCAACCGAGAACTCGACGCCGACTTCGACACCGACGCCTATCAGCACGTCGCCCGCTGGAACACCGAAGAGGAGCGCATCGAGATGTGGCTGCGCTCGCAGCGCCGCCAGCGGGTGCGAGTCGGTGCGCTCGACCTGACCGTCGAGTTCGCCACCGGTGAAGAGATGCTGACCGAGGTGTCGTGCAAGTTCCGTCCTGACGGGGTGAGTGCCGAATTGGCCGGCGCGGGGCTGCGTCGGTCCCGGTGGTGGACGGACGACGCCGGCGACTTCGGGTTGTCCCTGGCCGCCAAGTGAGTGAGGCGCTGGCCGACCGATGGCGGGCGGCGCGCCCACCGTTCGCCGGTCTGCACCTGGACAACGCCGCATGCTCGCGCCAGAGCATTGCCGCGATGGACGCCGCCGCCCGGCACGCCGTGCACGAGTCCGAGGTCGGCGGATACGTTGCGGCCGAGGCCGCCGCGCCCGTGCTGGATGCCGGACGCGCGGCGGTTGCCGCGCTGTGCTGCGGTCCAGATGCCTCCAATATCGAGGTGCTGTTCACCACCGGCTCACTCAACGCGCTGGACCTGCTGCTGGGCAGCTGGCCGGCCGAACACCGGACGCTGGCCTGCCTTCCCGGCGAGTACGGCCCCAACCTGGCGGTGATGTCCGCGCACGGATTCACCGTGCGTACGCTGCCGATCCGCGACGACGGCAGGCTGGCGCTCGATGACGCGGCGTATCAGCTCAACGAAGACCCGCCCGATCTGGTCCACCTCACCCCGGTGGCCAGCCACAGCGGAGTGGTGCAACCGCTGGCGATGGTCGCGCAACTCTGCCGCGAGCTGGGGTTGCCGTTGGTCGTCGACGCAGCCCAGGCACTGGGACAGGTGGACTGCGCGGTGGGCGCCGACGTCACGTACTCGTCGTCGCGCAAGTGGATCGCGGGACCGCGTGGTGTGGGCGCGCTGGCCGTGCGGCCCGAGCTGTTGGAGCGGTTGACTCCCAGGCTGCCGGCCCCGAAGTGGGCCCAGTCGCTGACGGTCGGCCAGCAGCTCGAGTTCGGTGAGGCCAATATCGCTGCACGCGTGGGGTTTTCGGTGGCACTGGGCGAACACCTGGCCTACGGACCGGAGGAGGTACGAGCCCGCTTGGCCGAGCTGGGCGCCGCCAGCCGGGCCGCGCTGGTCGACGTGCCCGGGTGGCGGGTGGTCGAGGAGGGCGAGGAGCTCAGCGCGATCACGACGCTTGCGCCTCCAGACGGCGCCGACCCGCTGTCGGTGCGCGAGTGGTTGCTCGTCGAGCGGCGGATAGTGACCACCTACGCCGGGGTGCAGCGCGCGCCCCTTGAGATGACGGCGCCGGTGCTGCGGATCTCGCCGCATCTGGACACCACGGCGCAGGATCTGGAGACCTTCGCCGAAGCCCTGATCGCCGCAACCGCGGCGGTGGCTGGGTGACTAGGTGATGCCGAGCGCGCTAAGCCTTCTGCGCGGTGAGCAGGTAGGCGGGCAGCATCATCCGGCCCTTGTCGTCGCGGTCGTGCGGCGGGAAAGGTCCCTCCGGTCCGGATGGAATGTTGGCGTGGATGTAGGCCGGCCGAATGTCGTCGACCTCCCAATACTTGCTCACCGCGGAGCGCAGTTCGTCCTCGTCGACCTCGTTGGGCTTGGTGTCCCACTCCGCCGGGAAAGCGCCCTTGGCGAATACCAGCACGTAGTAGCGGGCACCAGGGGCGGCCGCGCGGTGCACCGAGCTCAGGTAGCCGTCGCGTCCCTCGATCGGCAGCGAGTGAAACAGGGTGCTGTCGATCACCGTGTTGAACCGACCGTCGTAGCCGGTAAAGGCTGTGATGTCGGCCCGCTCGAAACTGGCCGTGCTCAGCCCGCGTTCCTGTGCGGCCTTGGTGGCCGCGGCGATGGCCGTGGGTGAGTTGTCGAGGCCGACGACGGTGTAGCCGTCCGCGGCGAGTGACAACGACAGCTCGGCAACCCCGCAGCCGGCGTCCAACACGTCGCTGCGGACCTTGCCGGCCGCGATCAGCGCGGCGAGCTCGGGCTGCGGTTCGCCGATGTTCCACGGCGGCGGGCCCTCGAACGCGCCTTGTTCCCGGTACGCATCGTCCCAGTCGGGTAGCTCAAAACTCATGTTTCCCAACCTACCCGCGGCTACCAGGTGTGCACCGGCTCGTTGGCGTGCATGTGCTCGCAGTACCGGCGCAGCATTTCCGCCAGCGCTTCCGGACGGGTCATCCCGCGGTCCTGCAGGGCATGCACGGTCGACACTTGCCACCACGCGCC
Source organism: uncultured Actinomycetota bacterium (assembly GCA_963708995.1). Classification (GTDB taxonomy): domain Bacteria; phylum Actinomycetota; class Actinomycetes; order Mycobacteriales; family Mycobacteriaceae; genus Mycobacterium. Next base: position 104,737 of record CAVPUR010000014.1, on the reverse strand, counting down.
GTTGCGGCCCGTCTCGGCGCGTCCTTCGATGACGCCGAGGAGCCGGTCGCGCACATCGGCATCGACATCCCAGCGGCGCAGCCCGTCGTGCGCCATCGGCAGCAGCGTGTCCAACACCAGTCGCTGGGTCGTCACCTCGCCCAGGCCCGGCCACTGCAGCCGCGCGTCCATGCCATGCTGGGCTGCCTGCAGGAAGTTTCGTTGTGCCGCAGAGAAACTCATGAGGTCCCACAAGCGGTTGGTCGGCTTCGGAGAGGCTGCGCAGCAGTCCGTAGTAGAAGGCCGAATTCGCCAGCATGTCAACGACGGTCGGTCCGGCCGGCAAGACCCGGTTCTCCAGCCGCAGATGCGGACGCCCGCCGACAACGTCGTACACGGGCCGGTTCCACCGGTAGACCGTCCCGTTGTGCAGGCGCAATTCGGAAAGCTGCGGGATGCGCCCCGCGGCCAGCTCGGCGACCGGATCCTCGTCGGAAACCTCGGGCAACAGGGACGGGAAGTAGCGGATGTTTTCTTTGAACAGGTCGAGAATCGACGTGATCCACCGTTCGCCGAACCACACCCGCGGCCGCACGCCCTGGGTCTTGAGTTCCTCGGGGCGGGTGTCGGTGGACTGGGCGAACACCTCGATACGGGTTTCCGACCACAGTTGGTGACCGAAGAAGAACGGCGAATTCGCGGCCAGCGCCAGCTGCGGGCCGGCCAGCACCTGGGCAGCGTTCCAGTTCGCGGCGAAATCCTCCGGAGCGACCTGAAGATGCAATTGCACGCTGGTGCAAGCGGATTCGGGTGCGATGGACGCCGCGTGCCAGCTCAGCGGCTCGGGGCCGAAGATGTTGATCGGAATGTCCTCACCACGGGCGGAGAAGATCGAGTCGTTCAGCGCCGTGTAGCGGGTTGATTCGCTCATCCAGTTGTCGCGCAGATGCTCGGGCATCAGCGTCGGCAGGATTCCGATCATCACGATGTGGGCCCCGCCAGGACCGGCCCCCGAGCTGGCCCTGGCCTCGGCGTCGTTCAGGCTGGCGCGGATTTCTGCCTCCAGGTCCACACTGGTGCGCCCGGACAGCGGCCGCGGCGGCACATTGAATTCGATGTTGTAGGCGCCCAATTCCTTTTGATAGGCCGGATCCGCGATCGCGTCCAACACGAATCGATTCGACATGGCGGGTTGATAGTCGGCGTCGACCAGGTTGCATTCGATCTCCATGCCGGTGAGTGGCCGGTCGGAGTCGAACCTGGACTGGGCAAGCATCGTCTCGAAGACGTCCAAACAAAGCTGCACCTTGCGCCGGTATTCGCGGCGGTGTCCGTGGTCGTACGTGGTGCGCTTGACCTCTTCGCCCACAAGGCCGATGCAACAGGGTTACGGTCGGTTACGCAAGTGAGACGATTAGCCGGAGTGTCCGATCTCACCCCGAGGAGCGCAGTTGGCCGACTCCGCTGAGTTCATAGCCGCCATCGACCAGGGCACCACCAGCACCCGGTGCATGATCTTCGACCATGACGGTGCCGAGGTGGCTCGCCACCAACTCGAGCACGAGCAGATCCTGCCCCGCGCCGGCTGGGTCGAGCACGACCCGGTCGAAATTTGGGAGCGTACCTCCTCGGTGCTGACTTCGGTGCTGAACCGAGCCGATTTGTCTCCGAAAGATATTGTGGCGCTGGGAATCACGAATCAGCGTGAGACGACGCTGGTATGGAATAAGCGGACCGGCAGGCCCTATTACAACGCGATCGTCTGGCAGGACACCCGCACCGACCGCATCGCGTCCGCGCTGGACCGCGACGGCCGCGGCGATGTCATCCGCCGCAAGGCCGGACTGCCGCCGGCGACCTACTTTTCCGGCGGCAAGCTGCAGTGGATCCTGGAGAACGTCGACGGGGTGCGCGCGGCCGCCGAAGCCGGCGACGCTCTCTTCGGCACCGCCGACACCTGGGTGTTGTGGAATCTGACCGGCGGTCCGCGGGGCGGCGTGCACGTCACCGATGTCACCAACGCCAGTCGGACGATGCTGATGGACCTCGAGACGCTGGACTGGGACGACGAGCTGCTGTCGTTCTTCTCCATTCCACGGGCGATGCTGCCGGCGATCGCCCCGTCGTCGCCGGTGGAGCCGTACGGCGTCACCCGTGAAAGCGGGCCCGTCGGCGGGGAGGTGCCGATCACCGGCGTCCTCGGCGACCAGCACGCCGCGATGGTCGGGCAGGTGTGTCTGGCCGCGGGGGAGGCGAAAAACACCTACGGCACCGGCAATTTCCTGTTGCTGAACACCGGTGAGACGATCGTGCGATCCGATAATGGCCTGCTGACCACAGTCTGCTACCAGTTCGGCAACGCCAAACCCGTGTACGCGCTTGAGGGTTCGATCGCGGTGACCGGTTCGGCGGTGCAGTGGCTGCGGGACCAACTGGGCATCATCAGTGGCGCGGCGCAGAGCGAGTCGCTGGCCCGTCAGGTCGACGACAACGGCGGGGTGTATTTCGTGCCGGCGTTTTCCGGCTTATTCGCACCGTATTGGCGCTCGGATGCCCGCGGCGCGATCGTGGGGTTGTCGCGGTTCAACACCAATGCGCACCTGGCGCGCGCGACGCTGGAGGCGATCTGCTACCAGAGCCGCGATGTGGTGGACGCGATGGCCGCGGATTCCGGTGTGCGCCTCGAGGTGTTGAAGGTCGATGGCGGCATCACCGGCAACGACCTGTGCATGCAGATTCAGGCCGACGTGCTCGGCGTCGACGTGGTGCGGCCGGTGGTCGCCGAGACCACCGCGCTGGGCGCGGCCTACGCGGCGGGTCTGGCGGTCGGGTTCTGGGCGGACCCGTCCGATCTGCGGGACAACTGGCAAGAGGACAAGCGCTGGACGCCGGCTTGGGACGACGAGGCGCGCGCCGCGGGCTATGCGGGCTGGCGCAAGGCGGTACAGCGGACCCTGGATTGGGTCGACGTCTCGTAAGCCTGCTGTGCCGCGAGTGTGCGTGTCTGTGCAACGACCCCGGTTTGGCCGGCATTCTGGGCACGCTCGCGGCATGGGGACGACGTGAAAATGCCCGCCGGCAGTCTCGCCGGCGGGCATTTCACTTACGGGTCAGTCCTCGCCGAGGATGCCGTAGACCTCGCGGCGTGCATTGTTGAGGAGCTCGACGATGCGCTGCTGCTGTTCTTCGGTGGCGGTGTGCGCGGACTGCGCAACCGCGCCGAACAGCTGGCCAATGGCGGCCCGCAGGTTCACCTGTCCCGGGTCGGCGCCCTCCGTGATCACTTCCCACGGCGGGGTCTCGACTTTCTCGGCGGCCGCGCGGCCCGTGTCGGTCAGCTCGAAAAGCTTCTTGCTGCCGTCGGTTTCGCTCGCGGTGATCAAGCCTTCGTCGTCCAGCAGCTGAAGCGTCGGGTACACCGAGCCGGGGCTCGGCTTCCACAGCCCGTTGCTGCGTTCGGCGATCTGCTGGATCATCTCGTAGCCGTGCATCGGCCGCTCGGCCAGCAGCTTCAGGATCGCCGCTCGCACGTCGCCGCGCTTGCCACGGCCGGGGCCACCACGGCCCCAGCCGCCGCGCCTGCCGCCCCTACCGAAACCGGGGCCGAAACCCGGGCCGAAGCCAGGGCCGAAACCGGGTCCGAAGCCGCCGCCGAAACCGGGGTCGAAGCCCCTGCCACCGGCGTGGTCGCGGAGGTGTTCGCGGAATTCGTGTCGGGCTTGCTTCCGTGCGGCGTGCAGAGCACGTCGGTCCACGGGGCCGGGTCCGAAGCCGAATCCGACGCCTGGCCGGCCGGGGAATTCTCCGCCGCCAGGGATGAATGGGTTGCTCATGTATGTAGTCCTTAGGTCTCAGGGAAGCGCCGTGATGCGCTTCCGGTGTATCACAGAGTATCACGATATATCGTAAACTATCGCGATGCAACCCCCTGTAGAGATCCCGGCCTGTTTGCATCCAGCAGCGGACGGGTAGCACCTGTCTGGTGAACGGCAATAATCACCACCTGGCAATCGACCACCGCGCCGGCGGCGCGACCGAGCCAGCGCAGGTCGAAAGCCGCCGGCGCGGGGACGTTTGGCCGTGGGTCAACTGGGGGTTGGCGCTGACCACGGTGCCGGCCGCCGCGATCGTGATGCTCTTCGCGCTCGGCGCTGTGATGAGCACCGATGCTTGCACCGATCACAGTTGTCCCGGCCTGGGCCGGGGCATTGACTTCGGCGTCGCGTTCTACGGCGCGCCGGCGGTGGCTCTAGTCGTTATTTTCGTCTCGTTCTTCACCGCAAAACGCCGAGGCGGCATCGCGGTTCCGTTGTGTGGATGGGCGCTCCTGGTCGCTGATGTCGCCATCATGGCGGCCACGGTCGCCCAGTAAGTCGCCCAGTAAGTCGGAGAAGGTCGAGGATCAGCGCCGATAGGAAGGCATATTGTCGGCGAGCTCGTCGAACAATGCCTGGTTCAGGGAGAAGGCGACCTTCACCTCGTCGACCGCGCGATCGATCTCCTCGGCATCGAGGCTGAGCCCGTCGAGTCTTGCCCGGTAAGAGTCCTTGTACGGCTTGAGCCGCATCGGGAATTCGTAAAAGGCCAGCCCGGCCCCATCGAGATCAAATGTGCGGTCGAGGATCTTGCCGATGGCCTGGCCGCCGGAGAGGTCACCAAGGTAGCGGGTGTAGTGGTGCGCGACCAGGGCGCCGCCCCAGGATGCGGCCGCGACCCGGTCACGGTAGGCCTGGGCGGCGGGGGATTCGACTTGGTGCGTGGCGCCGGGCGCCCAATGCTCCAGGTCGGCATCGATGGCCGACAGCCGCTCCAGGGCCGGGTCGTACACGGCGGCGACCAGCGGGTCGTCGCGGCGGGCACGCACGGCGTCTTCCAGCGCGCCGTAGACCACGCGCAGCCGCCGCAGGTAATCGGCATAGCCCAGTCCGTTGATCCGCCCGGCAAGCAGTTCCGACACAAACGACGACTGTTCGGCGGCGTCGTGCTCGGCCGTCGAACCCTCTTTCATCGCCACGGAGAGGGGTGGCACGCGCTTGGCGGCGCTCAGTGACATGCTCGGCTCCAAATGGTCAAGTGTGCCAGCCGGCGCTGCAGTCCGCTTGCGACCGCGAGCCCGGCGATGCCACCGCCGATTACAACAGCTTTAGTGCGGCGCGGCGAATCCGCCGGTCTCTGTCCTCGGGGCCGAATCCGGCCGTGGCGCGGTCGGTGGCTGCGCCTGCGGAGCAGGCCCGGCAGGGCCTGCCGACGGGCCCATGGGCGGCCACGGTGCCGGTCCGGTTGGTGGCCATGGTGCAGCGACCGGCGCAGGGGGCATCGCTCGAAGTCGCGCCAGTTCGCGGCGGTGTCGTTCGGCTAGCACGGCGGCGAGCACCAACTCCGGCGGTGCGCCGGGCGGCGGCGGCGGGGCGATCCGCAACACCACATCACCGGCAATCCGGTAGGCCATTTGTTGGCGCAGGTGCGGATCGAGTTGTGATGCGCGAGAAAGGAATTGGCGCGCAACCGCGGCCCGGTCGGCATCCAAGCCCGACAGTTGCAGCGATGACGCCCACCAGGCCATTGACGGCGGCATCGCCGGCGGTGCCGCCAGCCGAGGACCGCGTTCGCTGACGACGACGGTGCCGGCGAAGATGTCGCCGATACGTTTGGCCTTCGGCGACAGTATGCTGCAAATCACCGCGGGACTCCCGGCGAGCATCCAGATCTCCACCACCGACGCCAGCGCGCGAAACAGCGCCTGCCGGAAGCGTTCCGGGCCGCCATCGTCGGACACCACCCGCAGGCCCATCGCGATCTTGCCCAATGACCGCCCCCGCGTCGCGGTCTCGAACACCAGGGGATACCCGACCATCACGAGCATCGTGAAGATGATGACGATTGCCGTGGTCAGCGCCTCGTCGAATTGGGTCAGGGTGGCCGCCCACAACAACAAGCCGACCACGTAGCCGATGAATATAACCGTGATATCGATCAGCGCGCTGACGGCCCGCACCGGCAGCTGGGCGATCTGCACGTCGAGCACGACGGCGTCGCCCGTCACCACCTCGGACATACCACCGAACGGTACAGGCTTACGCCTGCTGGCGGCGGCGCCCGAGTGGGCTCAATTAGGCTGCGCAGGGTGGATGTCGACGCGTTCGTGCTGACTCATCGCGGCACCTGGGACCGGCTCGACCAGCTGATCAAAAAACGCCGGTCGCTGACCGGCGCCGAAGTCGATGAACTGGTCGAGCTCTACCAGCGGGTGTCCACCCATCTGTCGATGCTGCGGTCGGCCAGCACGATCGGGTCGGACTCGCTGCTGATCGGCCGGCTGTCGAGCCTGATCGCGCGTGCTCGCGCCGCGGTAACGGGAGCACATGCCCCGCTGAGCAGTGCGTTCACCCGCTTCTGGACGGTGTCGTTCCCGGTGGTCGCCTACCGCGCGTGGCGGTGGTGGCTGGCGACGGCCGTCGTGTTCTTCGCCGTCGTGGTGGTGATCGGTTTCTGGGTGGCCGGCAATCCGGAGGTGCAGTCCGTTCTCGGAACACCAACTGATATCGACGAATTGGTCAACCATGACGTCTCGTCGTATTACAGCCAGCACCCCGCCCTGGCGTTTGCCCTGCAAGTCTGGGTGAACAACTCCTGGGTGGCCGCCAAATGCATCGCGTTCTCCGTCGTGCTGGGACTGCCGATCCCTCTGCTGCTGTTTCAAAACGCCGCCAACGTGGGAGTGATCGCCGGTTTGATGTTTCACGCCGGCAAGGGCAACATACTGCTGGGGCTGCTCGCTCCGCACGGGCTGCTGGAGCTGACGGCGGTGTTCCTCGCCGCGGCAACCGCGATGCGGCTGGGGTGGTCGGTGATATCGCCCGGTGACCGTCCGCGCGGACAGGTGCTCGCCGAGCACGGCCGCGGCGTCGTGTCGGTCGCGGTGGGGTTGGTGGGCGTGTTGCTGGTCTCCGGCCTGATCGAAGCGCTGGTGACACCGTCGCCGTTGCCGACGGCGGTTCGGGTCGGCATCGGAATCGTCGCCGAACTCGCGTTCTTGTCGTACATCGCGTATTTCGGTCGTCGCGCGGCGAAAGCCGGTGAAACCGGCGACATCGACGATGCGCCCGACGTCGTGCCGACCCGCTAGCCAAGAGCGAAAACTAAAGCCGCCCGGTCGCTTTCATCGCCAGGTAGTGGTCGGCGAGGGCGGGCGCGAGTTCCGCTGGAGCCGCGTCGACGACCTCCACTGCGCTGCGCCGCAGTCGCGACGCGATCGCGTGCCGATCGTTGCGGGATCGTTCGGCGGCCGCCGCGTCGTACACCGCCGCGGCATCGGAACGCGCGGTGGCCAATTCGTCGACACGCGGGTCGGCGACCGCCGCGATCATCACGTGGTGTTTGGTCGACAACCGCGGCAGCACCGGCAGCAGACCCTCGTCCAGGGCGGCCGCGTTGAGGTCGGTCAGCAGCACCACCAGCGACCGTCGCCGGGTGCGCCGCAAAATGGTGGCAACCATCGCGCGCCAGTCGGATTCGACGAGTGCCGGTTGCAGCGGGGCCATCGCATCGACCAGCTGGGCGAGCAGTTCGGTGCGCGACGCTCCGAACACGCCGGCCCGGCTCACCCGGTCGTGGGCGAGGAAGTCGACATGGTCGCCGGCCCGCGACGCGAGGGCGGCCAGCAGCAGTGCGGCGTCCATCGACCAGTCCAGCCGGGGCCACCCCGCGGGATCGGCGGCGGTCGGATCGACACCGACGCGACCGGCCGCCATGCGACCGGTGTCCAGCACGATGACTACCCGCCGGTCGCGTTCCGGCCGCCAGGTGCGGACCATGACGTCGGCGCGACGCGCGGTGGCGCGCCAGTCAATCGAGCGAACATCGTCGCCGACGACATACTCACGCAGCGAATCGAATTCGGTGCCCTGTCCGCGGATCAGCGTTGGGAGCAGCCCGTCGATCTCGCGCAACTTGGCCAGCCGCGACGGCAGGTGCTTGCGCGATAGGAACGGCGGGAGCACCCGGACCTGGCCGGGCACCGGCCGCGAACGCTGCCGCCCGGCCAACCCCAGCGGCCCGATCGATCGGGCGGTGACCGCCGCCGCACGCTGATCGCCGCGGCGACCCGGCCGCAGCACGGTTCCGACGTGCTGGTGCTGCCCGGCGGCGAGTTTGATCGGGTGGGTACGCGGCTGCGCGCGCGCACTCGGGGGCCAGGCGTCGCGGATCTGGCCGCGGAATCGACGCCGGCCGTCGTTGTGGATCAACAGCCCCGCGTCCACCTGCTGGCCGAGCCGGGCCGACGTGTCCGGGGAGCGGGTGTAGCGCAATCTGCGGGGGCTGGCCGCCAACCCGATATCAACGGCCACCACCGCCGCCAGCACCACCAGCAACACCAGGAAAGCCCTTGCCGGCCAAGGCGATAGCGCGATCGGCACGATGCAGATCAACGCCACCAAGCCGGCGCGCCCGGTCAGGATCACTAGCGGGGCACCGGAGCCGACGCCAGAATTCCGTCGAGCACGCCGTCGGGTGTGGCGCCTTCGAGTTCGGCCTCCGGGCGCAGCATGATCCGGTGGCGCAGCGTCGGGCGGGCCATCGCCTTGACGTCGTCGGGAGTGACGTAGTTACGCCCGGACAGCCAGGCCCAGGAGCGGGCGGTACCCAGCAGTGCCGTCGCCCCACGGGGTGACACCCCCAGCTGAAGCGCGGGGGAAGACCGGGTGGCCCCGACGATGTCGACGATGTAGCCGAGCACCTCGTCGCCGATGAGCACCTTGCGCACCGCGTCGCGACCGGCCGCCAACTCGGCGGGACCGGCCACCGGCTTGATCGCGGACAGATCGCGCGGGTCGAAGCCGTGCGCGTGGCGGGCCAGGATGGCGATCTCCGAGTCGCGTGACGGCAGCGTCACGTTCAGCTTGAGCAGGAACCGGTCCAGTTGCGCCTCGGGCAATTGGTAGGTGCCCTCGTATTCGATCGGGTTCTGAGTGGCAGCGACGATGAACGGGTCGGGCAGCGGCTTGGGTTCGCCGTCCACACTGACCTGACGCTCCTCCATCGCCTCGAGCAGCGCGGCCTGTGTCTTGGGCGGGGTGCGGTTGATCTCGTCGGCGAGTAGCAGGTTGGTGAATACCGGACCCGGGCGGAACGCGAACGCGGCGGTGCGCGCATCGTAGACCAGCGAACCGGTCACATCGCCGGGCATCAGGTCGGGGGTGAACTGCACCCGCTTGAACTGCAGTTGTAGCGCGGCGGCCATGGCCCGCACCAACAGCGTCTTCGCCACTCCCGGAACGCCTTCGAGCAGTACGTGGCCGCGACACAGCAGCGCGATCACCAGGCCACTGACGACGCCGTCCTGCCCGACGACGGCCTTGGCGAGTTCGGCGCGTAACGCCAGCAGCGCGTCACGCGCTGGGTCAGCGTGCGGGGTCTGGGCGGGATGTGCTTGCGGCGTGGAAGGGGACTGTGTCACGAGCGGGCGACCTGCCTTTCGATTTCGTCGAGTGCACGCGCGAGTTGTAGTAGGTCATTGTCGGTGGCCGGTGGCGGGCCAAACAGGTGGTAGGACACGAAGTTTGCGTCGGTCCCGCTGCGCTGGGCCACGGTCGTCACCACCACCGGCGCGGGCGCGCCCGTGCCCAGGCCCAGCCGGGGCAGCAGCCGCTGCAGCGTCGCGGCGCGCAGCGCCCCGGCGGCGCGGTCACGTGCGCGGCGGGACCGGTAGAGCCGGCCGCGGCCCTCGACGGTCTCCGATGCGCGCACCACGACCGGCAACTCCTCGGCCACCAGCGGGCCGATCCGTCGTCCCTTCCACAACGCCACCAGCAGCACGACCAGCGCCAGCTGCCAGGCGATCCAGGTGACGTTGGCCGGAATCAGGTCGTAAATCGATGTCGGAGCGGCGTTTTCACCCTCGACGCGGTGCGGCGCATACCAGATGAGACGGGGCCGATCACCCGCGAGGTTCATCGCCAGCGCGGCATTGCCCGAATGCAGCAGGCCGTCGTTGGTCATGAAGTCGCTACTGCCGACCACCGTGACGGTTCGGCCGCCGTCGCGATAGCGGATCAGAGCCCCGTCGTAGCACCGGGTTACCGCCCGTCTCTTGGCCTGGTAAGTGTCGCTCGGCCCGAATCGAACTGATCCGGCTTGATTAGCCTCGCGCAGGCTGCAATTGGGATTGTTGTCGAAAGTGTCGGTGGTCGCCTTGGTCAGATCGGGGGCCAGTGCCTCGCGTGTCCGTGCCGTGGGTTGCACCAGGAGGAGATCGCCGCGGGCTCGCGCCAGCCGGTCCAGCAGCGTGTTGTCGGTCAAGTACTCGCTCTCCGCCACCAGTATCAGCGTGTTGGGGCGCGCCGACTTCTCGACGTCGGCGATACCGTCGGCCACGACAACCTCGACGCCGTTGTCGCGCAACAGCGTTACCAGCGCATGGGCACCGTCGGGTTCGGTTGACGCCGGATCCATCGGGAGGCCGGGTCGCGGCGCGGTCAGGTACGTGGTGATCGCCGCCATGGCCGCGAGCACGATCAGCGTGAGCAGTGGCCCCCGCCACGCCCGCCACCGGCGCGACGTGGTCACGGTCGTCGACTCCGGATGACCCACTGTGGCGGGCGCCATCACCGGACCTGAGCCCATGAATCGGACGCCGCGGCCTGCCCGGCCGCCGGCGCATTGGCCGGTGATCGTGACCGCAGGTGTTCGTCGAGATCGGCGATCATCTGGTAGGCGGCCTGGGTCCCGGGTCGCTCGCCGTAGGTGACATCGTTGAATGCCGTTGCTGCCGTGGATAATTCGCCCGCAAGATGCGGCAATACCGCGCCGGCGTCGAGGGCCAGTTCGTTGGCCGTGCGGCCGGGATTCGGATTGAGCACTCCGGCCTCTTCCAGCTGGCGGGCGACGGCGCGCAGCCGGTGCCGAATCGCCGCAGACCAATTACCTTCCGCCGCAAAGCGTTCAGCCGTAGCGCGGTGTTGTGCCGCGGTGAGCGGAGCGGTTTCGAACAGCTGGTAGTCGCCGCCGCGCTTGGTGCGCATGGTGCGCCGCGCGACGTGGATCGCGACTGCCACCGCTACGGCCAGCAGGATAAGCAGCACCGTGGCCGTGAACCAGCCGCCCGGTATCTTGGAGGTCGTCTCCAACAGCCGGTACAACTTGTCGCTGAGCCAATCGTCGAGTTGCTGTGCCGCAGAGCCTCTGGAATAAATCGGTTTGTCCAGCTCGTTCTGTGCGGCCTGGTGTGCGGCATCGCGGTCGATGTCGATGGAAGGCACGGTCAGCTGGTCCTCATGCCGGCCGCCTCAGCCAGAGGTAGTCGGTGGACTCGGTCGCGTAGGGGCCGCCGGCAGCGCCGGTCTGCAGCACCAGGTCGAATGCCTCGGCGCGCATTCGGCGATCGGTGTAGAGCAGAACGATGACTCCGGCGTTGAACGGCGCGGTGATGATCTGGCCGATCGCCGATCCGATGGATGCGATCGTGGTGCCGATGAGCATGGCACTGGTGGATGCCGCCCCGGACAGCATCAGTTGGCCGCCGATGCTGAACGGCGCGGCGACGGCATCCGCCACCACGGTCGCAACGATGAATGTCAGGAGCCGGATGCCCAGCACCCGCCAGAAGCTGTTGCGCACCAGCGCAAAGGATCTGGTGACCGCCTCGATCAAGGGCAGCCTCTCCAGCACGATCAGCACGGGCGCGAACAGCACCACGGTGTACAGGTAGGCCATCACCGCGGCCATCAGGAGCAGCAGCGGAAATCCCAAAAGGACCGCCGCCGCGGGGTTGCCGACGGCCGCGATCATGGCAACGATCACCACGACCAGCCCGATAAGAGCCGCCACCACCGCGGCTTCCAGCAACGCCAGGCCGAGCAGCGCGGGGATCCGCCCACGAATCTTGGCCCACGTTTCACCGATGGTGATTGGTGACCCGAACACGGCCCGCCCGACGATCACGGTGAGCATTCCGGACAACAGCATGCCGCCCAGCCAGGTGACGAGCATGCCGGCGGCCAGGGACGTCATCAATGTGCCCATCGCCCCCCAGCTGGGCTGATCGGGACGTTGTGTTGCGATCCGGCCGTAGGCGGCCAATGGTCCCAGCGTGACGGCCAGCGAGATGATCTGCATGAGCACAACCACCATCGCGGTCAAACCCAGGGTCGCCTTCGGATTGGCCCGGATATAACCCACCGCGCCGTTGAAGATGTCGCTCAACGTCAGGGGACGCAGCGGGATGATCCCGGGTTTGACCGCCCAAGAGACCATTCCCGGGACCGGCGGTGGCGAGCCATACGGGCCATAAGGGGAGCCCGGCGGCGGGCCGTACCCCGGCGGTGGGCCATACCTAGGTGGCGGGCCATAACCCGGCGAGCCCGGCGGCCATCCGCCATAGCCGGGTGGCGGACCGCCATAACCGGGTGGCGCGCTGTACCCCGGCGGCACGTACCCAGGGGGCCCGGGTGGCGGCCCGGCCGGGTAGCCGGGCGGAAGCGTGCTCACCGGGCGCAGCGGCCTTCGTCGTTGGTCATGGCGTCCATCCTGCCCATCCTGCCCTTCCTTTCGGAGGCGGGGGTATTTCCACAATCTTGGCCGCAGGGGGCCGTCTCGAGCGCCCTGGCGCGTAGCGTCTGGTCCATGGCAGAACTCAAAGCCCGGCTCCGGGCGGATCTGACCCAGGCGATGAAATCCCAGGACAAGCTGCGAACCGCGACCCTGCGCATGGTCCTGGCGGCGATCCAGACCGAGGAAGTGTCCGGCAAACAGGCCAAAGAACTCACCGACGACGAGGTGATCAAGGTGCTGGCCAGGGAATCCCGCAAACGCGGTGAGGCGGCCGAGATCTACACCCAAAACGGGCGGGGTGAGCTCGCCGCCAGCGAGCACGCCGAGGCCCGGATCATCGACGATTACCTGCCGACCCCACTCAACGAGGCGGAGCTGGCCGACGTAGCCGACACCGCGATCGCCGAGGTGGCCGAGACTCTCGGGGAGCGCCCCACCATGAAGCAGATGGGACTGGTCATGAAAGCGGCTACCGCGATCGCGGCCGGGAAGGCCGACGGCGCACGCCTGTCCGCGGCGGTCAAAGACCGCCTGTAGCTGCCACGACGTGACCGCGTCGTTTGCCCGCGGTGCGCCCGGGTATCCGTGCAGGTATGACCAACTTCGGCTATACCTTGATGACGGAGCAGAGCGGCCCCAAAGACCTTGTCCGGTATGCGGTTTCGGCTGAAGAGCGCGGTTTCGACTTCGAGGTCTGCAGCGACCACTTCTCGCCGTGGCTGACGTCGCAAGGACATGCACCGAATGCGTGGGCGGTGCTGGGCGCGGTGGCGCAAGCGACCGATCATGTCGATCTGTACACGTACGTGACCTGCCCGACGATGCGGTATCACCCGGCGATCGTCGCGCAACAGGCGGCCACCGTGCAGATCCTTGCCGACGGACGGTTCACTCTGGGATTGGGCAGCGGCGAGAACCTCAACGAACACGTCGTCGGTAAGGGCTGGCCGACCATCGAGCGCCGGCAAGACATGCTGCGCGAAGCCATCAAGATCATCCGGGAGCTGTTCGGCGGCCGGCTGGTGAACTGGCGCGGCGACTACTTTCAGGTGGACTCCGCGCGGCTGTGGGACGTGCCCGAGGTGCCGGTCGGCATCGCCGTAGCGATGGGGGGCAAAAAGGCGATCGACAGATTCGCCAAACTCGCCGACCACCTGGTGGCAGTCGAGCCGAACGGAGAACTCGTCGACGCGTGGCACGCCGCGTGCCAAGCCACCAACGGCGCAGGAGCCCGACGGGTGGTCGGGCAGATACCGGTGTGTTGGGACCCCGACCGCGACGCCGCCATCGAACGCGCCCACGACCAGTTCCGCTGGTTCGCCGGCGGCTGGAAGGTCAATGCCGACCTACCGACGCCGGCCGGTTTCGCCGGCGCGACACAGTTCGTGCGCCCCGAAGACGTCGCCGAGAGCATTCCCTGCGGGCCGGACCTGGACGCGATCGTGGACGCTGTCCGGCCCTACTGGGAGGCCGGTTTCACCGATGTCGCGCTCGTCCAGATCGGCGGCGACGCACAGGAGTTGTTCCTCAAGGAAGCCGCCGAACCGTTGCTTCAAACGTTACGCGCAGCCTCGAATTAAGGCGCAGTGACAACGCGTTTGGCGGATGTTTGCTCGGGTATCCGATTGAGATGTCAAATCAATTGCAAGGCAAGAAAATCGCCATCCTGGCGGCGGACGGGGTGGAGAAAGTGGAACTCGAGCAACCGCGCGCGGCATTGGAACAGGCGGGCGCGCAAGTCCAGCTGCTGTCACTGAAAACCGGTGAGATTCAAGCACGCAACCACGATCTAGAGCCGGCGGGCACGTTCCCCGTCGATCGGGTGGTGTCAGATGCGTCGGTCGACGAGTTCGATGGGTTGATACTGCCGGGTGGCACGGTGAACCCTGACAAACTGCGACTGGACAGTTCGGCGGTCGCGTTCGTCGAGGAGTTCGTCAGTTCGGGAAAGACCGTCGCCGCAATATGCCATGGCCCTTGGACATTGGTGGAGGCCGGCATGGTAGCCGGGCGGACGCTGACCTCGTATCCGAGCATTCGCACCGACCTGCGCAACGCGGGCGCTCACGTTGTGGATCAGGAGGTCGTCGTCGACGGCAATTTGATCTCAAGCCGGTCGCCCAAGGACCTTCCGGCGTTCTGCTCGGCGGTGATCGAGCAATTGGCCCGCGTCGCTACGGACTAACGAACGCATTCGGTTTAGACCGGTCGTTTGCGGGCATTAGTCAGGTCATGCCGTGATCGGCCGCGGCGAACTGACTGAAAGGCCTGCTCTTGACGACCACGTATCCCGTCCCGGCTGGCGCCTCGGCAGTCGCCGGGGTGTATCAGCCGCAACAAGATTCGCGACTGCTGGTGGAAACAATGGAACGATCCGCGATCGTTGCGGGACGTCGGGTGCTTGATCTGTGTACCGGGAGCGGTTATGTCGCGATCGCAGCTGCCGAATTGGGCTGCGCCACGGTCACCGCCTTCGATATCTGCCCTGCCGCGGTGCGATGCTCGCGCGACAACGCCCTTGACGCCGAGGTGGAAATCGACGTTCGGCAGGGTTCGTGGACAATGGCTTTCGACTGTGCTCCGTTCGAGGTCGTGGTGTCCAATCCGCCCTATGTGCCCACTCCGCCGGTTGACGACGGAGACGTCATGGCGCCGGATGCCGGCCCGTCATGGGCGTGGGATGCCGGTCCCGACGGGCGCCTGGTGCTCGACCCACTGTGTGAATCGGCATCAAACCTGTTGTGCCAGCATGGGTCCCTGTTGTTGGTACAGTCGGCATTCGCCGGCGTGCAACAAACGCTGGATTCCTTGCGCGCGAGTGGTTTGGACGCCGACATTGTTGCGTCCCGCTGGATTCCATTCGGCCCGGTACTCTCGGCGCGAGCGAAGTGGTTGGAGGACACCGGTCGTGTCCGGCGAGGCTGCCGGGAAGAGGAGCTGGTAGTGATCCGGGCGGACAAACCATGACCGGCACCCGGGTTCAGGTAATACCCAAAGGCCCCGTGCTGGTATCCGGCCCTGTCCGGATCGAAGTTCCCGGCGGCCGTGTCGTGGAATCCGATCGGTTCATGGTGGCGATCTGCACCTGCGCGCGCAGCAAGGAGTATCCGTTGTGCGATACCAGCCATCGACGCTGCCGGTCCCTCGCAGCGGATCAGGCCAGCAGCTAGGTGAGCCTAGGCGAGCGGTCGCCGCAACGACGACCGATCCAGCTTCCACGCCGCCATCAAGTTGTCCGCCAAGCGTTTTTCCACGACGGCATGCGCACGTATCCCGAACACGACGTCGCGGTCGAGGTTCGGTTCGCGGGCAACCAAATCACCGACCACGTCGTGGCGCACCACCTGTTCGTGTACCGCGTCGGCCTCGACATGCTCGCTGTAGAACGCGATGCAAGCCGGCGGTGCGTCCAGTCGCTGCAGGGCCTGGACCATCCGTCGGGAGCCCGGCGGGGACGTGATTTCCGTCGCGGCGAAATGTCCGATTGCGGCGCCGCGCAACCAGCGGTGCAAGCCGAACAACGACATCAGGTTCACCACGGTCAGCGATTCGGCGGGGACGGCGTCGAGGTAACCCAGATACGCCGAGTCCAGTTCAGCCGCGGTCAATAGATCGGCGAAGAGCTGCTGGTGCAGGCGCGGGCCCTGCCCGGCGCCGTATTCGTCGAACTCGATCGCAACGAAGGCCGCCTTGGCAGTACCCGTCAGGCGCGGAATCGCCCAGGCGTGCGGGTCGCCTTCCTTGAGGTGGTAGAGCGATCTGTGCGCGAAGTACTCACGCGTCTGCTGCCAGCTTCCGGTGTCGCGTAGATAGTACGAAGGACCGGTTCCGTCGACGGGCTCGACAGAAATCGTCTCCATTTCGATCGCCGCGGTGTCGCCGGGTTCGATCAGCCCGACGTCGCGGCGTACCCCCGCCAAAAAGGCGTGCTCGAGTTCGGCGCGCAGGTGCAGCAGTGCGGGGTTCCACTCCCAGGTCGCGTCCACGCCCGCGAATCCTCGGTAGTGCAGCTCGTAACACATGAACAGGGCCAGCTGCAGGTCAAGACCATAGGGATCCGAATCACGCACCGACGCGGTGATACGGGCGAGTTGGTTGCGTGACGCGGGACCGGTCAGGGTGCGATGGACGGCCATCGACAGCGGTCCGTGTGCCGCAGGCAGGGCGGGTTCGATGCTGATCGATGCGCGGGTCACGTGCGGGGGCTTACCCGTTCAGGGCGCGCGCAAACGGTCTGGTCAGCTATTGACCGCTTCGGCTGGCGGCAGTCGAAAGCTGATTTCGAGCGTTGTTCCGGCCGCCGTGCAGTGCAGTTCGACCGAATCGCTGATGGCCCTGATCAGCGGCAGGCCCCGCCCGCCGTTGCGGGGTTGCGCGGCCGGTGTTTTCCACGACCCCGAATCGCCGACCCGCGCGTGGACCCCGCCGCCAACGGCTTCGACCTCGACCAGCATCGTCCCGACGCTGTGCCCGCGGTAGGCATGCTCGACACTGTTCGTGCATGCCTCGCTGATAACGAGCACGATGTCGGCGGCCAGCTCATCGGGGACGTCGGCAGCCCGTAGCCAACCGGCCAGCCGACGCCGGACACCGGCCAAATTGTCGGCGTTGGCTTCGCTTTCGATCCGAAGCGGAACCAGCTCGTGCCGGTAGATCACCATCGCGACATCGTCGTCATATCCAGCGGCGGGAGCCAACTCACCAAGCATCGCATCCGCCACCGCGTCCGGCGGCAACCTCATCGTGTCCAGCAAAACATCTGCCGCGCGGGCGATTCCGTCGTCGATCGACTCGCGCTTGCGCTCAACCAAGCCGTCGGTGAACAACATCAGCGTCGAGCCGGGCCGTAGCAGCCGCGAGACTTGCGGGCGAGGTCCATCGCGGCGCACCGCGAGCGGCACCGAACGTGCATCGGTCAACATGGTCGTCCCCGATCCGGCCCCGGCGAGTACTGCGGGCATGTGGCCGGCGTTGCTGTACTGCAGGAGCCCGGATTCGGTGTCCAGGATCGCCAGGAACACGGTGGTGCAGTACGCGTTTGGAATGAGCGATGCCGCTGAGTCGAGTTGCTCGAGCAACACCGCCGGCTGGGCGCCGGTAAGCAAGAGTGCGCGTGCCGAGCTGCGCAGCTGACCCATAATCGCGGCGGCCGGCAAGCCACGGCCGACGCAGTCACCCACGACGATGCCGATGCGGTGATCGCCGACAGGCAGCACGTCATACCAGTCGCCGCCGATCTCCAAAGGCGGGACAGCGGGTTCGTAGCGGACGGCAAAGCCCGCAGGCGGCTGCAGCGTTGGCAACATCGCCCGCTGCAACGTCATCGCCGTTTCGCGCGCACTCTCGAACTGACGGACATGCTGCATCGCCAGACTGAGGTGACCGATCAGCACCGTGACCAGCAGCCGATCCTCGCCGCTGACCCATCGAGGTACACGAAGCTCCAACCACAACGCGATGTCTCCTGCACCCGACAGCACCGCTACCAATCCCTTTGCCTTACCCGGAGATTCGGGGCCGTCAACCGTCTTGGCCGTCAGCGGCAGCTGGTGTCGTGCGAACTCGAATATCATCCGCAACCACGGATCCATTTCGCGCCACGTCGATTCGTGTGGCTCGCCCGCCATCTGGACGGTCGGCTCGGCCTGGGAATGCTCGCCGGGCGGCCACATGACCGCGACCACACGCTGCACGTCGACCGTCGTCCGGCATTCGTCGAGAGTGATCGACAGCACCTCGTCCACGCTCTTGGCCACCGCCACGGCCGTGGCCAGCCGAAGTACCGCGCTTTCCCGGGCGGCAAACGCCCGTTCCGCGGTGATGTCGCGAATAGTTCCGACGTAAACATCTTCGTCGGTGCCGGTTCCCCTGACGGCGTTGATGCTCACCGCCACCCAGGCAAGATGGCCGTCCTTGCGGCGAATGGGTGTCTCGTAATCGGCACGGCCGTGGCTGCGGACCCGGGCCTGCTGTTCATCGGCGGTCTTCGTGTCGATCAGCCACGGGTGCGGCCAGCGGTACGGCAAACCCTCTGGAGGATAGCCGAGGATCTCGGCGTAGGCGTTGTTTATGTCGACCACGGCGCCGTCGGCGTCGGCGACGAAGAAGCCCTCTTGTAAGGAATTCACCAGGGCGGTACGGAACTTGTCGCGGTCGGCCAGATCCTCGGCGCGGGCCCGCTGTTCGGCGTAGCGCTTGGTCCCGTCGATGAAGCCCCGGGTTGCGATATCGAGTGGGGCCAGCGTCTGCAACAGGAATTCCAATGCGACCGGCGCGTCGACCCGGACGTCCTCAGAGAGCTCGAGAATGAGCCGGACGTGGTACTCGACGATGTCGAGCATGCTTACCTGCTCCTGTAGGGCGCGGCGGCCGAGTTCGTGGCCGACCGCCAGGCTGTCCTGGTCGCGCGAGCCCAAGTACGTCCGCAGGGCGGCGCGGTAGTGGGCGCGGAAGTCGTCGGTTTCGGTCATGTCGAGGCCCCCCGGTGACGTGCGGCGAGCACCATGGCGTCGTCGGATACTTTCGCATGTTTAGCCAGGATCTGCTCGGCAATGGCCGTGGCGGGGGCGGCGAAGTCGATGTGGTCCAAGTGGTCCTCGCCAATTCCGTCGCTGGCAATGATGAGCAGATCGCCGGTGCGTATCGGAACCACTTGCGCCGGAAAGATTTCCGGTATCCGGTAGCCGACGATGCCGGCTGCCAGGCGCGCTGAAGAACGGACCTTGATACCCATGGCAGCCTTGGCGACCAGGTTGGCCGTGACATTGCCCACCCCGGTCCAGTACAACTGGCCGGCATCGAAATCGATCCGCGCCAAGGTCATCGCGGCCCCCCTGGTGCCCTCCAGCACGCGGTGACAGAGCTGGACCAGGACTTCGACCCGTTCGCCGCGGGCGTTCCTGAGCGCTTCCGCCGCGGCGATTGCCGCGTTCGCGGCAGACGGGCCGTGACCAAGGCCGTCCACGACGCCGAACAGGGCACCCTGACCCTCGATGCCGGCCGCGATCGCCTGATCGCCACAGACATGCTCGCCGGGGCGTGGGCGTCCGGCCGTCGCCCATTCGATCGGCCCCCATCGGCCCTGTTCACGCACGAGCCGGAACCCATTTCCACATCTCGATGACCGTTCCGCGCCCCAGTTCGGATTCCACGATCAACTGGTCCATCAGGCGACGGGCACCGGGCAAGCCGAGGCCCAGCCCTCGTCCGGTCGAATATCCGTCTTCCATCGCGCGCTCGATGTCGGCGATGCCGGGGCCCTCATCCTCGGCGCGTATTACCAGCGCCTGGCGGCCTTCCCGGTCGGCCACCGACACCCGGACCGCACCGTGGCCGGCATAGCTGGTGATATTGCGTGCGACTTCCGAGATCGCCGTGGCGATCATCGTGACGTCGGTCAGAGTAAATCCAAGATCGAGGGCGAGCTGATGCCCGGCTTTGCGGGCGTCCACGATGTCATCGGGGTTGTTGATTGCGACGACGACCTCACCCGCCACCGTCGCGCCCGATCGTCGATTTGCCCAGTCCCAGTTTGCGATTCAGCAGCGCTATACCTTCCTCGAGGTCTAGCGCGGTGTTCATGTCGTCGAACGCCAGGCCCAATTGGACCATGGCAAAAGCCACCTCCGGCTGCAGGCCCACGATCACCGTGACGGCGCCGCGCAGCCGGGTCATGTGCGCAATCGTCCGCAGTGACCGGGCCGCAAAGGAATCCATCACGTCGATGGCGGTGACGTCGACGATGATCCCCTGCGCGCGGAACCGGCTCACCCGCTCCATGAGGTCGTACCGCAGCCGCTCGGTGTCGGAGTCGGTGAGCGCGGCTTGCACCGTGGCGATCAGAATCGCGCCCTGTTTCAGGATGGGAACTGGCATTAGCCTGGTTGCGTTTGTTGCTTAGCCGGGCTGTTCGCCGGTGCGCGTGACCTCGTAACCGAGCAGGCGCTCGGCTTCTTCGATGCCACCCTGCAGGTCGCCGACGGCATTCATCTTTGACAGGTCCAGTCCGATCGTCACCAGCGTCAGGGCGATTTCGGAGGACAGCCCGGTGATGATCACGCTGGCACCCATCAACCCCGACGCGTCGACGGTCTGCACCAGGTGGTTAGCCACTGTGGAGTCGATGGTGGGCACACCGGTGATGTCGATGACCACGACCTTCGCGCGGTTCGCGCGGATGGCGCGCAGCAGCTGTTCGGTGACCTGCCGGGCGCGTTGACTGTCGAGCACGCCGATGATGGGCAGAATCAGCAGCTGTTCGCGCACCTGCAGCACCGGCGTGGACAGCTCGCGGATGGCCTCCTGCTGTTGGCGGATGATGCGCTCGCGTTCTTGCACGAAGCTGACGCCCACGGTGTTGGCGATCCGGTTGGCGGCCGGCTCGTAGGCATCCAGAACCCGGTTGAGCATGTCGAACTCGGTCTGGTACTTCTCGAACAGGGAGCGGGCCAGTACGTCGCGCAGCAGCAGCACGATGCCGAGGACCTCGTCGGTTTCCACGCCCCGCGGGATGATGCGTTCGGATAGGTCGCGCGCGTAGTCCTGCAGCGCCTCGACGCTACCGGTCTCGAGCACCTCCACGTAGTTGTCGTAGACGGCAGTCGCCTCGGAGAAGATCTCCTCGGGCGTCATTGCCGTAAGTAGTTCGGCGGCGGTGATTCTGCGGGCCCACTCTTCGCGCAGCACGGTTCGATTGCGCCGCAGGTGTTGGACCAGCTGTGGCAGCAGGCCCTCGCTGGAGATGCCGGCCGTCTGTGACGTCGCGTTGGTGGTGGAGCCTGTCGGAGAATCTGACATGTGGCCTCCCAAGCCCTCCCAAGTGCACCCAATGTGTACAGCGCTCCGCAGGGCGCAGGTCCTATGGGGAGACTATCCTGGCGGCGGCGCGCGCCGTGTTGAGGGCTTCTCCTTCGCGCAGTTGGTCGGGCGGGTTAGGCTTGCACCACATTCAAGGACTTAAGGCACGGACGAAGGATCGCCATTGTCAGCTCCCGATTCGATCACCACGCTGGTTGCGGACCACGAGGGGGTCGCCGTGGTCAGTGTCAGCGGCGAAATCGACCTGGTCACCGCTCCTGCCTTGGAACAAGCCATCGGCGCAGTCGTGGCTGAAGGCCCGACCGCGCTGGTTATCGACCTGTCCGAGGTGGAGTTCCTCGGCTCGGTGGGACTCAAGATTCTGGCGGCGACGTACGAGAAACTCGGCGATTCCGCTGAGTTCGGGGTGGTGGCGCGTGGCCCGGCGACTCGTAGGCCGATTCACTTGACGGGTCTGGACAAGACCTTCCCGCTCTATCCGACCCTGGACGACGCCCTGACCGGCGTGCGTGACGGCAAGCTGAATCGCTAACGCGGTTACCGGGTTCTATTTGCCTCAGCGCGAGTTCTGCCAAAGCTCAGAATTCCGGTGAATCAGAACACCCTGAACTGGCGGACGATCTCCAGGGTTGATCGGTCCCCTTCGGCCTGTACGCCCAAGGCTTCCCAGTTGCCTCGTTGAGTGACCCACTGGACGAACGCCTCGGGGTCGGAACTGACGCGGGCGGCTATGTCGGCTATGTCGGCGTCGCCGATGCGCAGTGTCCGGCCCCTGACTCCGTTGCTTCCGTCGAGGTTTATCTCGACCGCATTGCCCATGCGCGCTAGGAGGTCGGCGTTCTGCTGGGGCAGCGCCGCCTCGATCCAGTCGAGAGTGGGTGCCAGCCGCAAATCGTCGGACGGCGCTTCTCCGCTCAGTGGTCCACCCGGGGCCAAGAGGTCGTATCTGATGTGTATGAAATGTTCGAAGGCGAACGCGTTCGCAATGGCCGCCGCCGGGTAGGTCCCGACGTCTCCCAGCGGCACAGTGACGTCTTGGACGTCTTGATCCTGCAACGCGGCGAGTATCTCGAGGCCTTTCGAGCTGACCGACTCGTAGTCGGCCACAATCTGTTCGTGCGTCAAGTTGCGCCGCGACTCGACATACAGGTCTGCTGCCCGTTCGGCGGGCAGACCTCCGGGATCGGGCAGCCTCGACGGGTCCACCGCCAGCCAGAAGCTGCAGGCCATGTGCGACAGGACATCCCGCGCCGACCAGCCCGGACACCCGCTGGCCTTCGTCCACACGGACTCATCCAGTTCCCGGGCCAGCGCCAACACGGTCTCCCGGTCGGCCTCGATAGCTTTCAGCGCGGAACTCATGCCCTTTGTCCTCCTTGTGACTTGATACTGGACTTCGCAGCGAGGTCACTAGCAACCTACATACGGTATGTACGAAGATACATACTGTATGTATGAAAGGCAATATCTGATGGATGGAACGCGCCGCACGCAAGCCGAGCGAGCCGCGGAGACGCGCGAGGCGCTGGTCACGGCCGCCCGGTCGCTGTTTGCCGCCGACGGCTTCGCCGATGTCGCATTGGAGACGATCGTGCGCGCGGCGGGCGTCACCAGAGGCGCCCTGTATCACCACTTCGCCGATAAGACCGAGCTCTTCGCGGCGGTGTTCGAACAGGTCGAGGCAGAGGTAGCCGCGCGCATGGGCCAGGCGATCGTGGCCGCCAACCCGACCGATCCCGTCGAAGTAATGCGTCGGGGAGCGGACTTCTGGCTTGATGCCTGCTCCGACCCGGAGGTCCAGCGGATCGTCCTGGTGGACGCCCCGGCGGTGTTGGGCTGGACACGGTGGACCGAGATCGGGAACCGCTACAACATCGGGATGGTGCGGGATCTGCTCAAGAGCGCCATCGAGGCCTCCCTTATCCCGCCGCAGCCCGTCGAGGCGACCGCGTTAACACTGCTGGGCGCGATGCGTGAAGCGACCCTCTACGTGGCACGGGCCGAAGACCACGCGCAGGCACGCCGGGAAGCCGGCGTCGTCATGGAGCGATTCATCCGTGCGCTGGGCGCCGACTGAACAGGGTGGGGCCGTGCGATGATCACGGCCATGGATGTCGATCATCCTGAAGATGATCAGCGGTGGGACCGACGCAAGCGCGGCGAAACCGAAATCGAACGGCTGGACCGCAACTGGAACAGCCTGCTGCAGGAACTGCGGGTAGTGCAGACCGGAGTGCAGTTGCTCACCGGGTTCCTCTTGACGCTGCCGTTTCAGCAGCGATTCGACGTGCTCACCGGGCACATGCGGGTGGTCTATCTGGCAACCGTCGGCTGTTCGGTGAGCGCGACGGTGCTGCTGATCGCCCCGGTGGCCACGCACCGCTTGCTGTTCCGGCGGCACCGGCTGCAGGTGCTGGTGTCGGCGGCGCACCGATGCGCCTACGCCGGCCTGGTGCTGCTCGGTGCCGCGCTGACCGGGATGACGGTCATCGTGTTTGCGGCGGTGTCCGGGCGCACCGCGGGCGTGGTCGCCGGGGTTTCTGCGGTAGCGCTTTTCAGCGTGTTCTGGCTGGTGATGCCGCTGTTGCTGCGCGACCGCGAGTTCTAGCCGGCCGCACGCACCGGCCTTCCGCAAACTGGCGCTTCTAGAAATAGTATCTATAGGATACTATGATCCAAATCAGGATGCTCGACCTGGACGTCGGCACGATCGTTGCCATGCGAATGGCGTTGGCCTGCAACCTATCTCGCTGGAGTGATGATGGCTTTCACCGGAAACTGCCGTGTTGAGCGCCCCACCGTCCTCGGCCTGGTTGCCGCCACGGTCTGGCTGGTCGGCCTGGTGGTGGGCGGGTCCGCGCTGGTGGCCGGGGACGCGTTGGTAGGCGGCGTGTCGGCGGTGTTGGCCCTGTTCGCGCTCTGCATGCCCGGCTCCGGGTTGACGAACTGCCCTTCCCCGGTGGCGGGGTCCCACTCACCGCTGGCTGACCTGCGCTCGGCCGGGTTTCCCGCAGGGCTGTTTCCTTGATCGTCTTGTGTGCAATTTCTTTGTTTTCTCGGGTGTGGATTGCACCTCGATGGGGTACCGCCTGACTTACGGGTGACTACAGGGAAGTCGGTCGACCCGCCCCTGCGTAGGAAAGGAACGCCCATGTCGACCGTTAGCGACTACGACGCACGCCGCGTGTCCGACGTCGAGACTATGGACAGGAATGGTCTCCGAGAGCTGGCGCCCGCTCTGCCCAAGTCATCCGGGGTGATCGTCGAAGACGACGCGAGCGATGCCCTTTTCGAGCTGCCCGACGCGGATCTGTCGGGGGAAGAACTGTTGGTGACGGTGATTCCCGCACGCGCCGACGAGTTCACCTGCTCGAGCTGCCATCTGGTGCAGCACCGCAACCGGTTACGCAGCGCCGGCGGTGTACCGCCGATCTGCGCAGACTGCGTCTGATCACCGCTCTCCCGATCTGACCCCCATGCACGGAGCGGTCGTGCTACGAACGGCTCCGACTTCGATGCCTTGACCGATGCAGAACACGCATGCTCTCCTATAACTAGAAACGGTCCATTTCTGGATTGTCGGATAGAGGCCTCAACGTGCCAGCACCTCCACCGGGTCTGCCCGCTCCCCGCATCCTTCGGCCGGCCTTCGCCGCAGCGTACGCAATTGCCTATCTGGTGGGCGGCGAGCGCCGGATGCTGCGCCTCATACGTCGATACGGGCCGATCATGACAATGCCCATCCTCAGCCTGGGCGACGTTGCGATCGTGTCCGACCCGGAGCTGGCGAAGCAGGTTTTCACCGCTTCGACCGAGGTGTTACTCGGGGGAGAGGGCGTGGGTCCCGCGGCGGCGATCTACGGGTCCGGATCGATGTTCGTGCAGGAGGAGCCCGAGCACCTCCGACGACGCAAGCTCCTGACGCCTCCACTGCACGGCGATGCGCTGAGCAGTTACGTGCCGATCATCGAGGCCTCCACCCGTGCGGCGATACGCGGCTGGCCAGTTGACCGTCCGTTCGAGATGTTGCAAGCGGCACGCTCGCTGATGCTGGACGTGATCGTCAAGGTGATCTTCGGAGTCGACGATCCCGACGAGGTCCGGCGACTGGGTCGGCCGTTCGAACGCCTGTTAAGCCTTGGTGTCTCGGAGCAATTGACGGTCCGTTACGCGCTGCGCCACTTCGGCACCTTGCGGGTGTGGCCCGCTCGGGCGCAGGCCAACAGGGAGATCGACGACGTCGTCATGCCGCTGATCGCGCAACGACGAAACGATTCACGCTTGGCCGAACAGGCCGACATTCTGGCGCTGCTCATGTGTGCCCGCGGAGACGACGGAGAACAGTTGTCTGACAGCGAGATCCGCGATGACCTGATCACCTTGATGCTGGCGGGCCACGAAACCACCGCGACCACGTTGGCGTGGGTCTTCGATCTGCTTCTGCACCACCCCGATGCGCTGCGACGCGTGCGATCCGAAGCCACCAGTGGGGAGGAAGCCTTTACGACGGCGGTGATCCACGAGACGTTGCGAGTGCGCCCGCCCGCGCCCCTCACCTCCCGCGTCGCCGCCCGACCCGTTGAAATCGGCGGCTACCGCGTCGATGCCGGCACCCGAATCGTCGTTCATATCATCGCGATCAACCGCAACGCCGACACCTACGAACGTCCACACGAGTTCCGTCCCGAACGATTCCTCGGTACCCGACCGCAGACCTACGCTTGGATTCCCTTCGGGGGCGGCGTCAAACGCTGTCTGGGAGCGAGCTTTTCCATGCGAGAGTTGATCACCGTCATACACGTGCTGCTCCGCGAAGGCGAGTTCAGCGCCATCGACGAAAAGCCCGAGAAGATCGTGCGGCGCTCGATCATGCTCGCGCCCCGCTACGGAACCAGAGTTCGCTTCCGTCCCTGCGCAGGCGAACATGACTGACACACCGGCACACCCGGACTTCGAGGTCGCCATCATCGGGGCGGGCCCCGGCGGCATCGCCGCTGCCGTCAAGGTTGCGGCGGCCGGCATCGACGACTTCGTGATCATCGAACGCGCCGACGATATCGGCGGTAGCTGGCACGAGAACCACTACCCGGGGCTGAGCGTCGACATCCCGGCAATCGCTTACCAGTATTCGTTCGCCCGTAATCCCAATTGGAGCCGCGTCTTTCCCTGCGGCGCGGAGGTCAAGCGCTACCACGTGGACGTGGCCAAACGGTTCGACCTGTACCGGCGGGTGCGGTTCAACACCCACGTCGTGTGTGAACAGTGGGATGACGCGGCCGCCATGTGGGTGCTGCACACGCAGACAGGCGGATTCATCACGGCGCGGTTCTTGATCAGCGCCGTCGGCGCGTTCATCCGGCCCAAAGCCGATCCCGGAATCCCCGGATGGCGAGCATTCGAAGGCAAGATCCAGCGGCCGGCAAGTTGGGACCACGATTACGAACTGGGCGGCCAGCGGGTCGCGGTGATCGGTACCGGCGCAAGCGCCGTGCAGATCATCCCTGCCATCGCCCCCAAGGTTGCGGCGTTGACGGTCTTCCAGCGCACACCGGTGTGGGCGCTGCCCAAACCCGACTACCGCATCTCAAAGTCCTTGCAGCGCATGCTGGCTGTTCGTGGCGTCCAGCCTGCGGTGCACGGTGTCGCGCTGGGCGTCGTCGATCTCGTGCTACGCGCCGTGAGCGGATTGCCGCAGCCGGTTATCCGTCCCGTCCTGCACGGCTTCGACCAGACCACCATCGCGGCCTACCGGCGCTACCTCAACCGCATCATTTCTGACCCCAATACCGTTGCCGCACTTGCGCCTAACTTCGGCATCGCCGCGAAGCGCCCGACGCTGTCAAACCACTACCTGCAGACCTACAACCGGCCCAACGTCGAACTCGTCACCACACCGATCGGCGAGATTACTCCCCACGGGATTGGCACCCGCGACGGTCGCAACCACGGCGTCGACGTGATCGTCCTGGCGACCGGCTACGAAGTATTCTCCGACCCCGAAACATACCGGCCCGGAACAATTCTGGGCCGTGACAACTTCGACCTGGCCGATTATTACCGTCAGCACGGACTGCAGGCCTACCAGAGCGTGGCCGTGCCCGGACTGCCCAACCGCTGGACCCTCGTCGGCCCGTACTCCTGGACCGGAAGCGGATGGCACGCATTCGTCGAGATGACTGCCGATCACGCGGTTCGCGCGATCAGCGAGGCTCGCCGCCGTCGGGCCACCCGCGTTGAGGTCCGGCAAACGATTCACGACGCGTACCACGACCTGATCGTGAAGCGCTCTCGCGCACTGCGGTACTACTTCAACGACCTCAACGGCCACGTCCCGACGTATTACCGTAATTCTCAAGGTGATAGCACCTACGTCCGCCCGACCGGCTTCTTCGCGGCCAGTCGTGCCAATCGCCGGTTCGCCTTCGACGACTATCACTATGAGCAGGCGCGCGGCGGTGCGTCGTTAGCGGTACAACGATGGGTGAGGTAGCAGAAACCAAGCCCGAAACCGCCACCGCGGTCTTCCGATTGCTCGCAGGTGGCTCCCCGGAACCGCTGCCGCGCCACCGCCATGGTCTGTCGCGCGACGACATTCTGGAAGCCCAGCGGGTTCGAATCACCGCTGCCGCAATCGAACTCTTCGCCGCCGACGGATACGCGGCCACCTCCGCGTTGACCATCGCCAAACGCGCCGGCGTATCGAGCAAGACCTTCTACCAGCTGTATGCGAGCAAGGAGGATCTGTTCCTCGACGCCTATCAGGCGGTGGGCGTGGTAGTTAGAGAGTCGGGGCTCAACGTGCCGAACGGCGGAGCACTACGCATCGAACCGGGTGAGATGGTGGAGTACGCCGCGAGAATCCTGGCGGTGATCGCCGCGGCGCCCGCCGCTGCCCGCGTGTTCTTCCTCGAAGCGGTCGGTGCGGGGCGGCGGGTGCGCATCCGCCGCAACGAAGCAATCCGCGAATTCGTCGATGCCATAGCGCCCGCGATGTGCGACCTGCGCAGCCGAACGGATCCCGCACTGACGCCGCTCACCGACGAAATGTGTCACCTGGTCGTGGCGGCCGGTACCGAGTTGATCATCGAATACCTGGCTGACCACGAACCAATAACGCTGCCCCACCTGGCACCCCGAATCGCGGAGTTGGTCAGGGTGGTCGTCATCCCTAACTACCGGCCGGACGAGTGAGGAAAAGGGGGATCCAAGGCTATCGTTTCGGGTGAACCACACCCGGGGAGGCTTACGTGGACGGGACCCAATTCGGGCGCTACCGATTGGTGGAATTGCTGGGCCGCGGCGGCACGAGCGACGTGTGGCGGGCCTTCGACACCGCCATCGACCGAGTGGTGGCTCTGAAGGTGCTACCCGCCAATTGCACTGATGACGAGGTCTTCCAGACGCGGTTCCGGCAGGAGGTCCGCGCTGCGGCCGGGCTCGACGAGCCGCATGTCCTCCCGATCCACGATTTCGGCGAGATCGACGGACGGCTGTATGTCACGATGCGGCTGATCAAGGGCCGCGAGCTGAACCAGCTCCTCGGCGCGGGCCCGCTGCCGCCGGCCCGCGCCGTCGGGATCATTGAGCAGATCGCTTCGGCGCTGAGTGCTGCTCACGAAATCGGATTGGTGCATCGCGACGTCAAGTCGTCGAACATTTTGGTGACCGACGACGACTTCGCCTATCTCATCGACTTCGGCATGGCAACGGAGGGATTGCAGCACGGCGCCGCAGACGCGCGAGCCGATGTCTACGCGCTGGCGTGCGTGCTGCATGAATTACTGACCGGTCACCCGCCTTTCGCCGCCAACACCTTGGAGCTGAGGGTCCCCGCGGAAATGTACCAAGTCATCGCGACCGGACTGGCCCAAGACCCCAGCCAGCGCTATCGCACGGCCAAAGACCTGGCCCAGGCGGCGCGCCTCGCACTGGCCACACCGGTGCAAAATCCGTATTTAGCAACGCAATTCACAGCCCAGCCGCCGATCATCCAGTATGCGCCTTCAGCATTCGAGTATCCGGTGGCCGTGTATCCGCGGAAACGACCCGTGACGTGGGTGGCGATAGTAGTGCCGCTGGTCTTGACGCTGGCGCTGATCGGCGCGGGCGCATTCGCCGTCGCGCAGGCGCTGCGCCCGAATGCGCAGCCCTCCACCGCCGCACCTCAGTGGCAGCCCTACGTCGACTACGCCAAACAGTTCGCGGTTTTCCTCACAAGTCTGAGCCCGCAGACCGCCGACAGCGACATCCAGCGCATCCTCGACGGGTCGACCGGCACTTTCCACGACGATTTCGCGCGGGATAGCTCCGGTTTCAAACAGACGATCGTGAATTCGAACGTCACGACACAGGGAACGGTCAACAGCGCCGGCCTCGAGTCGATCGGCGGCAGCACCGCCCACGTCCTCGTCGCCGTCACTTCGAAAGTCACCAATTCCGCAGGCGCAGAGCAAGATCCGCGAAGGTGGCGATTGCGCGTGCAAGTGGAGAGAATCGGCGGCGCCCACAGGGTGTCCAACGTGGAGTTCGTGCCATGAGCCAGGCAGGTGGGTGGCGCCTCGCATGGTGGGCGCTGGCGATCGCACTTACCGCAGCGATAGTGGGCGCTGCGGCGCTGGGCGGCTGGCAGATGCAGGTCAAGAGTCGACAGCCGCCGCCCGTCGCCAACCAAGCCGCCGACCGCCAGGCCGCGACCCAGGCGGCGAGCACCGGAACTGCCAAGATATTGACCTATTCGCCGGACAACCTTGACCAAGACTTCGCCGCCGCCGAGGCGATGCTCACCGGCGACTTCCTCACCTACTACAAGCAGTTCACCAGCCAAACTGTCCGGCCTGCCGCGGAGCAGAAGCGCGTTACCACGACGGCAAGCGTCGTCGGTGCCGGCGTCGAGTCATTGACCAGCGAGCAAGCCGCCATCCTCGTCTTCGTCAACCAAACGACGACCAGCCAGGACAAGCCAGCGCCAACGACCGCTTCAAGCTCGGTGCGGGTGGGTCTGGCGAAGGTAAACGGAACCTGGCTGATCGACCGGTTTTCCGTTGTGACCGGACGAGAAGAGCTGAAGCTCTTGCCCCGGTAGGCTCCAGCCGACCGCATGGCCGCACTTGGTGAGCCTTGCCAAGCAATTCAGAGTCGGGGTCCCCTATGAAGGTACTTCTATCTGTCACGGCGGTCCTGGTGAGCGCCGCGGCCTTCGCCGCGACCGCGCAGGCAGATCCGAACGATGCGCAGTTCCTCAAAAACATCCGCGACAACATGGGCAGGCAGATCACCGACTCCCAGGCGCTGATCGCCTCGGCGCACGAAATTTGCTCGGAGTTGCAGGCGGGCAAGTCCGCGGACGAAGTGATAAAAGGCGTCCGGCTCGGCAACCAGGATTGGGACTACAACGAAGCGGGCTACTTCGTCAGCGCGAGCGTCGAGGCCTACTGCCCCGACAAGATCGCCAGCGAATAAGCCCGACGCTTCGCCTGCCTCCGGGGGGCATCAATCAAAATTTGCTGGTGTATTGCGGGCAGTAAGCCCCCGTCGCCGCACCCATTATTCTGGCGATAGAAACGTCTTGTAGCTGCGGGAGTCCCGATTTCGCATCGGCGAAGGTTTGGTCGAACGTCATTCCTCTAGACCAGTCTGTACAAACCGCATGCCCGATTTGGACCATCGTTGGGTCCGAGCCGCTGGGCCAGGTGATCCCCTTGTCTTTGAGCGCTTGCAGGTAACCGTCATCCGTCGAGTCGGCACTTGCGATTGGGGCGGTGATGACTGCGAGACCGCCCAGCATGGCAGCGAGCGGGCCGGGTGAATCGCGCGGTGTTCAGTCCCCCTGGCGCCGACGCGGTAGCAGTTAGATTATCGCGTTCTCGCTGGTTGGCGCGTCGAAACACGGTTGGGCATTCCATGCGCAGTGAACACCTAGCCTTAATATCGGTCGGGGTGGCGGGGATTTGAATTCACCGGCTGCCGAGGCGCTTTTGGATGTCATGGACCACATGCAGTTGACTAACGGCCACATACCGGGCTGAGCCACCGGACCGAACGATGCAACGATCTCAGTGAGGGAGAGCGAGACGTGGACTCCGACGAGGTCGACGATCAAGCCGCGACGGTCGCGGGTGACAGCGACGCGACCACGTCGGTGCCGCCGCAGACGGAGGCCGCCGGCCCCGAGCTGGCCTGGTCCCAGGTCGACGACACCGACGAACCGACGCGGCACCCTCGGCACTCGGCGTGGGCAACCGCCGGCGTGCTGGTCCTCGGTGACTTGAAACGCAAGTACAGTTCCGTCGTCTCACAATAGGTGCAAAGCATGTCATGGTCTATTTGCTGCCAGCGGCCCTCCGCATGAATTCGCTAAACGTGGCGATCCCAAGTCTGACGTGCAGCGATGCTCAGCGGCCGGGGTGGCTTAAAGTCTACTTCGGTGATGATGGCTCCTGTTTGCTGCATCCGAAATCAACTGCGCTGCAACCGCTTTCGCGATTCGGGCGAAAAGCGTTGCGGTGCACAATCGTGGAAAGTCGTTCTGGCGCAACCGATCTGGACCACTATACCCCCCAGGTGGGTATGGCGCGAAATGGCTTGCGCCGCTGCGGCATCCGACTGACCAAAAATCAATGCGGCCCCGGTGAACGACAGACGCGACCACCGAAGGGTCGCCTAGCGCGCGCGGCGGAGGGATCCGGACCCACCCCATGCCTGGGCTCCCCACTACCATTGCCTGTTGTGCCCCATTGGGGGGTATGGGTATACAGTAGTGAGATACGTTCGGGTGCAACGGATCTCGGCTCTCCGGGAGTATAAACGGGTGTGATGGGTGGCCGCGCTGGCGTTGCCGATTTCGAAATTGGCTGCCGAGCCCGCCCAGAGATTCAAGCTGGTGCCGACGGTTTTGCAAACGCGATCTTAAACGGCGTGCGAGCTTGCGCGCTCGATGGTTTCAGCCGAATGTGAAAGCTTCGACGCTGCCGACAACGTTATCGATAACGTTATTTTGGCCCATTTGGTCCACCCCGCCGATGGCATAGATCAGCCCATCGGAACCCGTGACCGCGGCCAGAAAACCGCGCGCGGTCGGCATCGGGAACAACTCCACCCATCCATTGTCCACCTCGTTCGGGTCATAGCTGAATATGCTGGCTAACGGAGTCAAGTTGCGGTCAAAACCGCCGATGGCATAGATCCGCGGGGTTTTGGGGCCCGCGACCGCGGCCAGCGCCGATATTGGCTCCGAAAGCGGTACGCTCTGTTGCCACCCAAACTGGGGGTTGAAGATCTCCACTGTATCGAGCACCCCGTTGTTGTTTCTCCCGCCGATGGCGTAGATGTTTTGATCAGGGCCGAAGAAGACTGCCGCCAGGTTTGCTCGCGGCGTTGGCATCGGCTTGCTGGTCCTCCAGTTGTTCGTCGACGGGTCATAGATTTCGACGGTCGCCAAAATGTTGCCTTGGCCGTCAAAACCGCCCAAGGCGTAGATGAGGCCGCCGGGGGTCGCGACGGCGGCCAGACCCGACCGCGCAGTCGGCATGTCGCGCGCCGGCGACCAAGCACCCGTAGCAGGGTCATAAACTTCATGCGTCGGCACGACCTTCTGCGTGCTGGCGTCCTTACCGCCGAAGGTGTGCACACGACCGAGAGTCGCGGCGGCTAGACCAACACGCGGCGTTGGCATCGCGGCGACTACTGGCGACCAAGAGGCCTGTGTTAACGGGTCGTACGTCTCGACGGTGTTGAGCGCAAAGTCGCCCGCGCTGAATTCACCGCCGCCGATCGCATATATGAGCAAGGGGGATCCCGGTGACGGAGCTGCGGCATTCACGGCCGCCAATCCATAGCGCGGGACCTTCAACGGGGGTGCTTGTATCCAGGGCTGCATGTTCGTCCTCCTTGAGAGCTGGATCGCGCCGCGCCGCGGGCGGGGGTCCGCTTCGTTACCGATTGCGCCACCATTGGTGTGCTGTCGGCAACGGCGCGGTCCGCTGATCGGACCGCGCTCTTGCCCTCACCACACGGCTCGATGCCCAATGGAAGTCGCTAGGTCGCGCCGGTAAACCCACCGGCCATGCTGCCAGTCACGGGTATATGGAGGTAAGTAATATGACGAATCCCAATCGGTTCATCGCGATTCAGTCGGTGACTTTTAGTAACACTCAAAGAAGTGTTTTTCTGCGTATGGATGGTACTAATGTTACCCAGTATCAGGGCGGGGGGAGCGGTACCGTTAACTGCCAGTTTTATGCGCCGGGCACCCTTCCCGTCCCAGAAATCGGAAACTTTGAGGCTTTTGAACTTATTTCGATACCCAATGCTGGGGTCGCCATTCGCTCGGTGAATTTCCCAAACGCATTCTTACGGTTAGACGGCTCAGGTGTTACTGCTTCGCAAGGCGCGGGAGTCGGTACGGTTAATTGTCAGTATTATTCCTCCGGAACGTATCCGAATAGCCAGTCCGATTGGGAGGTTTTTGAGCTTTTAAATCTCCTCGTGAGCACCCCCGCTATACAAGATATACAATCTCTTAAGTCAACAGCGTTTCCACAAGTGTTTCTGCGTATCGATGGTTCTAATGTTACGCAGTTTCAGGGCGCGGGGAGCGGTACGGTTAATGGTCAGTTTTACCCCTCGGGAGAACCCAACACCCCCGCCGACTATGAAACGGTGAAGATTGTTTACCTCTGAACAATTAGACTGGTCCCGCTCAGCGTTCTGGGGCGGTTTGCGGTGCCACAGGGAAGCGTGCCAGCTTGCCCAGTTGGGGCTCGTCACGGACGAAATCAATCACTAGCTGGAATTCCGCGCCGTCCAACGCGACGAAGCGGTGCCCCTGGCGCAACACCACGCCACCGTTTTCGCGGCGCTGGGCGGTGGTGGGTGTTCTGCGACCGTTGATGACAATGGCATCAAGCATTCGCGGCTCCAAAAAGTTGAGTGGCCAATTCCTGGACGCACTAGCTGACGTTCTGACAAAAGCCCGCACGGCAGCACTCAAACAGCCCTCAACTGCCGCCGCTGACACTGAA
Source organism: uncultured Actinomycetota bacterium (assembly GCA_963708995.1). Classification (GTDB taxonomy): domain Bacteria; phylum Actinomycetota; class Actinomycetes; order Mycobacteriales; family Mycobacteriaceae; genus Mycobacterium. Next base: position 70,373 of record CAVPUR010000014.1, on the reverse strand, counting down.
TCCGCAGGTGAAAACGTACCCGGTACGCTGGAGCAAACTGCCTAGCTACGCTAGATAAGTCATTTACCAGCGATTATGCTGGTCGGGGTGGCGGGATTCGAACCCACGGCCTCTTCGTCCCGAACGAAGCGCGCTACCAAGCTGCGCCACACCCCGCTTGAAGCCTCGACAGCCTATCGCACCGGCCCATCGACTAGCCAAACCGCAAGGCAGCGCACCACCGGGGCATCAGCCCCAGGCGCATGACCGTTCGAATTCGACCAGCGCCTCGGCGGGTCGGCTGGGATCAAGCCCCTGGGCGCTGACCCAACCGTCGCTGAAGTAGGTGTCGGCGTAGCGGTCGCCGCTGTCGGCAAGCGGCGTGGCCACCGAACCCTGCGGCCGTCGGCCACCATCTCGGCGACCAGCCCGAAGGCGCCCCACAAGTTGGTTCCCGTCGATGGACCCACGCGGCGGCCCAGTACGGCGCTGATGTGGCGGGCGGCCGCGATCGACGCCGCATCGGGCACCGACACCATCCGGTCGACCACGCCGGGCAGAAACGACGGCTCCACCCGTGGACGGCCAATGCCCTCGATGCGCGACGACGTGGGCATGACAATGTCGTCCCGGTCTTCGGCGTAGGAGGGGAAGAACGCCGAGTTCTCCGGGTCGACCACGCACAACCGGGTCGCGTCCGCCCGTAGCCGGATGTAGCGGCCGATCGTGGCGCTGGTTCCTCCGGTGCCCGCGCCGACCACGATCCAGTCCGGGATGGGGTGTTTCTCATCGCGCATTTGCGCGTAGATCGATTCGGCGATGTTGTTGTTCCCGCGCCAGTCGGTGGCGCGCTCGGCGTTGGTGAACTGGTCCAGGTAGTGCCCGCCGCTCTCCCGCGCAATACGCTCGGCCTCGGCGTACACCTGACTCGAGTTCTGCACGAAATGGCAACGCCCGCCACGGGATTCGATGAGCGCGACCTTAAAGGGACTGGTAGCCGAGGGCACCAGGGCGGTGAACGGCAGACCGAGCAGGGACGCGAAGTAGGCCTCGGATATCGCCGTGGAACCCGACGACGCCTCGACTACTGTGGTGCCCTCGTCGGTCCACCCGTTGCACAGCGCGTACAGAAATAATGAGCGCGCCAACCGGTGTTGAGGCTGCCGGTGATGTGGGTCGTCTCGTCTTTGAGATACAGCTCGATTTCGACGTCCGCGCCCCAGGCCGCGGGCAGCGGGTACCGCAGCAGGTGGGTGTCAGCGCTACGACGGGCCCAAAACCTTGAGGGCCTCGATGAGCCGGACCGCGTTGTCCGTCCAGCAACGCGAACGGCTGCGGACCGTGATCTGGGTCCGGTGGTTCAATGCAACGAAGCTGCTGGCTGAACACGGCCCCGGTTGCTGCTGGAGTCTCGGCCGCCCATCGGGGTGGCGATCAGCGTCAGCAGGGTCGCTTCGGGCCGGCAGCAGAACCGCACCGGCGCAAACGGTGAGGTGCCGATGCCGGCGGAGACATGCAAGCGCATGTCGGCGCCCCAGCGGGATGGCCCCTTCGCCCGGGTGCGGTCCAGGCCGCAGTTGGTGACCAGGGCCCCATAGAACGGCAGGCACAGCTGCCCGCCATGGGTGTGGCCTGCCATCACCAGCTGGTAGCCGTCGGCGGCGAAGCGGTCGAGCACCCGCGGTTCGGGCGAATGCGTAAGCCCCAGCCGCAGGTTCGCCACCGGGCTCGCGGGGCCCGTGATCGCGTCGTAGCGGTCCCGGTCGATATGCGGGTCGTCCACGCCCGCGGCCGCGATGTGCAGACCGGCCACTTCGAACTCACGGCGGGTGTGGGTGAGGTCGAGCCAGCCGCGCTCGGTGAACGCCGCCCGCAAGTCCTGCCAGGGCAACGGCTCGCTGCGAACCCGGTGACTGGGGTTGGTCAGGTAGTTCATTGGGTTCTTCAGGCGCGGCCCGAAGTAGTCGTTGCTGCCGAAGACGAAGACGCCGGGCCGCGACAACAGGTCGCCCAGCGCCTGGACGACGGCCGGCACCGCCTTCGGGTGCGCCAGGTTGTCGCCGGTGTTGACCACCAAGTCGGGCTCCCAGCTGGCCAGCTCACGCAGCCAAGCCTGCTTACGGCGCTGATTGGGCGTCATGTGAAGGTCGCTGACATGCAGTACCCGCAGCGGTGTGGAACCCGGCGTCAAGACGGGCATAGTCAGCTCGCGCAGCACGAACGCGTTGCGCTCGACGATCGCGGCGTAACCGATCCCGGCGACGGTCGAGCCGAGCGCTACGGCGCCAGTGCGTATCAGGGCGGGCAGAACGTCAGCCATGCAGGAAGCCTACTGCCAGTGGCGAACTGACGCCGCTAGAAGCGGCTACGGCGGCGGTGGAGGCGGCGGCGGAGCCAGCAGCGGAATGGTGATCGGCGGCAGGCCCGGAATCTCCACCACCTGCGATCCGACCGGGATCGGTACCCCTGGGACACCTTCCGGTGGTGGTGGTGGGGCGGCGGCGGCGGGGTCCCGTTACTGACCTGAATCGTGATGATCGAACCCGGAATTGTTTGGCCGTTGGGAGTCGTCCCGACGACTTCGCCGAGCTTTGCGGTGCTGTTGACCGAGTTAGTTTGGTCGGCCACCGGGAAACCGGCTTCCTTCAGGCGTGAACGCGCCGCGTCCACTTCCAGACCGGCAACGCTGGGCACCCGTGAAGCTGGGGAGCCGTCGACGTAGCGGGGGTCGGTGGGCGGCAGCTTCACCTCGCCGAAGCTGGTGGCGATCGGTTTCATCGCGGTGAACCACGTCCGGGCCGGCTCATTACCGCCGTACAGGTCACCGTCGCTGCAGTGGCGCAGCGGACCGGAACACAGATCCGTGGGATTGGGCGAGTCGTCGTAGATGTAGTTCGCCGCCGCGTAGTGGCTAGTGAAGCCGACAAAGCCGGACGAGCGGTGAGCTTCGGTGGTGCCGGTCTTGCCCGACACCGGCAGGTCCCAGCCGGCTGCGCCGGCCGAACCTGCCGCGGTGCCGCTGCCGAGCGCGTCTTTGCTCATCGCGTTTGCCATCGTGTTCGCCAGGCCCTCGGGCACCACCTGGTCGCAGGTCTCGGTGGTGACGGCGACTTCGTTGCCGTTGCGGTCGATCAGCTTGTCGATCGGGCTGGGCGGGCACCACACGCCGCCGGACGCCAGCGTGGCCGCGACGTTCGACAGCTCGAGCGCGTTCAACTCGATCGGGCCCAGGGTGAACGACCCGATGTTCTGTCGCTTGACGAAGTCGGCCAGGCTCTCGTTGCTGTCCGGGTTGTAGTCGCGGGCAGTGCCGGGATTGGCGTAGGACCGCAGGCCCAATTTGATCGCCATGTCCACCGTGCGCGTCACCCCGACCTGTTGGATCAGCTTGGCGAACGCGGTGTTGGGCGAGGTGGCCAGTGCGTCGGTCACGTTCATCGAACCGCGGTAGTTACCGGCGTTGACCACGCACCAGGTGTCCTTCGGGCAACCCTTGGCACCGCCGCTGCCCATGCCCTTGGCCTGGAACCGGCCTGGCACTTCGAGGGTGGCGTTGATGCCCATCCCCATGTCCAGCGCGGCGGCGGTGGTGAAGATCTTGAAGATGGACCCTGCCCCGTCGCCGACCAGCGAGAACGGCTGCGGTCGCATGGTCTCGCCGGCGTCGGTGTCCAGCCCGTATTTGCGGTTGCTGGCCATGGCCATCACGTGGTGGGAGTTCTTGCCCGGCGCGATCACGCTCATCACGCTGGAGATGCCCGGCAGGGTCGGGCTGGCGAACTTGTCGATGGCCGCCTTGACCGGGATCTGCACGTCGGGGTCGAGCGTGGTGCGGATCAGGTAGCCGCCCCTGGCCAGCTGCTCCTTGCTGATGCCGGCGCGCGACAGGTACTCCTGGACGTAGTCGCAGAAGAAGGCGCGGTCGCCTGCCGCGATGCAGCCCCGGGGCAGCTCGTTGGGTTGTGGCAATATCCCCAACGGCTGGGCCTTGGCGGCGCGCAATGCGTCGGCCTCCTGGGGCAGGTTCTCGATCATGGTGTCCAGGACCAAGTTCCGCCGGGCCAACGCGCCCTCGGGGTTGACGTACGGGTTGAGTGCGCTGGTCGACTGCACCATGCCCGCCAGCAGTGCTGCCTGTTGCCAGTTCAGGTCGGACGCGTTGATGCCGAAGTAGGTCTGCGCAGCGTCCTGCACGCCGAACGAGCCGTTACCGAACGAGACCAGGTTCAGGTAGCGGGTCAGGATCTCCGGCTTGGTGAAGGTCTTGTCCAGCGTGAGCGCCATCCGGATCTCGCGGAGCTTGCGCGCCGGGGTGGTTTCGACGGCCGCGCGCTTCTCGGCGTCGGTTTGGGCGGTGACGAGCAGCTGGTAGTTCTTTATGTACTGCTGTTCGATCGTCGAGCCGCCGCGGGTGTCGACGTCACCGCGTGCATAGCCGGCCAGTCCGGTCAACGTGCCCTTCCAGTCCACACCGTTGTGCTCGGTGAACCGTTTGTCCTCGATGGACACGATTGCCAGCTTCATCGTGTTGGCGATCTTGTCGGTGGGTACCTCGAAGCGCCGTTGCGAATACAACCACGCGATGACGTTGCCCTTCGTGTCGACCATCGTCGACACCGCGGGCACCTGACCCTCGAGAAGCTGGGCCGACCCGTTGGCGACCACTTCCGAGGCGCGGTTGGACATCAGCCCCACGCCACCCGCGAACGGGAACATCAGGGCGGTGGCCACGACACTGGCCAGCAGGCAGCACCCAGCGAGCTTGAGGACCGTGAGGACGGCCGCGGGGCGCTCTGCCATGCGTACTACCCTAACCGCCCGTCGTAAGGTCGACGTCCCCTGAGATGCCGAAAAACCTCCCTACCAGGTGACCAGTAGTCGCGTCACCAGCCCCGGGCCGATATCTTCGCCTGCGTTACTGGTCAGCCGCCCAAAACGGGGCGGCGACCTTACTGTTGGCCTCACAGTTTGCGCCGAGACGGGACGCCCGTCCCAGAAAAAGCTTTATCAGACTGTTGCACAATTGCCACCTGACCACCTAACTTAGACACACGGTGAGATTCAGGTAACACCGAAGTGCATAGTGTGGCCTAGGCCGCAGCTGAGCTGCACTCGAAGGAGGGCGGTCGCAAACCGCGACCGGGAGGAAGGAAACAGCTCGTGTCAGGAACGCGGCCTGCCGCGCGACGAACCAACCTGGTGGTCGCTACCCATACCACGCTGCGCAGTGTCGACACGGAGGAGCGGATCGCGTGGGTGTCCAAGGCGCTGTGCCGAGCCACCGATCCCGACGAACTGTTTGTCCGCGGAGCCGCCCAGCGTAAGGCTGCGGTGATCTGCCGTCACTGCCCTGTTATGCAGGAATGCGGAGCGGACGCGCTGGACAACAAGGTCGAATTCGGCGTTTGGGGCGGGATGACCGAGCGCCAGCGAAGGGCCCTGCTCAAGCAACACCCCGAGGTGGATTCGTGGGCGGACTTCTTCGACAAGCGCAAGCCGCGCAGCGTCGGCTGACTCTGTCCTGGCGCGCTTCATCATTGCATTTCTGTTACAGCACTAACGAAATAGGTTCCAATTGCCTTGCGCCCAGCGGGAACTGACGCGTGTCGAATTGCGTTGCGTAGAGCCCCAATTGGGCTCAGATCGGGCCGACGCTTCGGCGGGCCAGGATTAGCCGGTGGCGGTGATCTGATCGGCGAGCGCGCGTAGCGCCTCTAGATCACTGACATCGAACGGCAGCGACGGCACCCCGATGACCGGCACGTTGGGGTTGGCTCCGGTGAACCGGGACAGCAACCGGACCTCGCGCTTGGCGGTTTGTCCGCGGTCGGCGTGGATTTGCAGCACGGCCGCGGACAGCTCAGTGGACGCCGAGTCTGCCTCGCTGGCCTTTAACGTCTCGGTTCCGTCGATCGCCCGCTCGACCGGCAACGAACACAGCATCGGATGGGTGCGATTCAAGACCAGTCCCGCCAGCGGCATGCCTTCTTGCGACAGCCGGTCGACGAAGAAGGAGGCCTCGCGCAGTGCGTCGGGTTCGGCCGCCGATACCACCACGAATTGGGTGCCACGCCGTTTCAGCAGCGCATACGTACGATCGGCTTTTTCGCGGAAACCACCGAATGTGGCGTCCAGCGATTGCACGAAATCCGCCGCGTCGGAGAGCATCTGCGAACCGAGCACGGTGGACAGCGCCTTCATTGCCAATCCCATCGCGCCGGTCACCAATCGGCCGATACCCCGGCCAGGTGCGAGCAGCAGTCGCCACAGCCGGCTATCCATGAAGCTGCCCAACCGTTTGGGCGCATCCAGGAAGTCCAACGCATTGCGTGAGGGCGGCGTGTCCACCACTATCAGGTCCCAGCGGTCCTGGGCCAGCAGCTGACCGAGCTTCTCCATCGCCATGTACTCCTGCGTCCCGGCAAGCGAAGTCGCGACGGTTTGATAGAACTGGTTATCCAGAATCGACTGTGCCCGTTCGGATCCGGAGTACTGGACCACCATTTCGTCGAACGTGCGTCGCATGTCGAGCATCATCGCGTGCAGTTCGCCGGGAACTTCGGGGGCAAGCGGTACGCGCTGGGGAGTGTTGCCGAGATCGTTGACGCCCAATGCTTGTGCCAGCCGCTTGGCCGGGTCGATCGTCAAAACGCATACGGTACGGCCATATTCGGACGCGCGTAACGCCATCGCAGCCGCCGTTGTGGTTTTGCCGACACCACCGGCGCCGCAGCACACCACCACTCGGTTAGCGGTGTCGGCCAGGATAGCCGCCATATCAAGGGTTTTCGGTGTTGTACTCATCGCACCCCCTGCTGTGCAAGCGATTCCGACAGCTCGTAGAGGCTACCGAGGTCCACACCGTCTGAGATCACCGGCAGTTCCAGCCGCGGTACCTGTAGCGCATCGAGCTGCCGGGCAGTCTCGGCTCGTGCGGTGATTCGGGTCGCGTGCTGGATGGTCTCGGTCAACAAGCCGGCGAAGTCGCTGTCGGACAGCTTGATTCCGGCTTTCGCCAACCCTTCGCGCACCGAGTCGGCATCGACATCGCCTTCGGCGGCCTTGGCCAGGTCGGTGGGTTCGAGGTACGTCGGGATATTGCGGTTCACGATCACACTGCCGATCGGCAACTTCATCTCCGCGAGTTCCTCGATGGCTTCCAGCGTCTCCTGCACCGGCAGGGCTTCCAGCAGCGTGACCAGGTGAATAGCGGTCTGGTCGGAGTGCAGCAACTTGACCACGCCCTCGGCCTGCGAGTGCACCGGGCCGCCCTTGGCCAGATCGGACACCGCCTTCGTGACATCGAGGAAGCGTGCGATGCGTCCGGTGGGGGGTGCATCGACCACGATCGCGTCGTAGACCGGGAGCCGGTTCTTGTCGACGCGTATCACCGTCTCCTTGATCTTGCCAGTGAGCAGTACATCGCGCAGGCCGGGCGCGATCGTCGTCGCGAATTCGATTGCACCGATGCGGCGCATGGCGCGGCCTGCGATGCCCAGGTTGTAGAACATGTCCAGGTATTCCAGGAACGCGGCTTCAATGTCGATGGCCAGGGCGTTGACCTGTCCGCCGCGCTCCGCGGTCGCGATCTTGAGCTCCTGGTACGGCAGCGGTGGGACGTCGAACAGTTGCGCAATCCCTTGGCGTCCCTCAATTTCGACGAGAAGGACTTTGCGGCCTCCTGCTGCCAGGGTCAGTGCCAGTGCCGCCGCGATCGTCGACTTGCCGGTGCCGCCCTTGCCAGTCACAAAATGCAAGCGGACCTTCGACAAGCGCGCGGGCCAGGCGGCGGAACTACCGCCGCTAGATGTCTTTGCCACCATCGCATGCTAGCCCGCGTGCTCTACGGTCCTTCGCAAAGCGGCTGGAGTACTTCTGACGCCTGCTCGTGCGCCCGATAAGCTGCCGTCATGAGCCAACCCACCGCATGGGAGTACGCCACCGTTCCGCTGCTCACGCACGCCACGAAACAGATCCTCGACCAGTGGGGCGCCGATGGCTGGGAGCTGGTGGCGGTGCTGCCCGGGCCGACTGGTGAGCAACATGTCGCGTACCTGAAACGGCCGAAATGACCGCTGGATCCGCCAGCGCCCGGCTCGAACAACTGGGTGTCGTGCTGCCGCACGTAGCGGCGCCGTTGGCGTCGTACGTTCCGGCGGTGCGCACGGGCAACCTGATCTACACCTCCGGCCAGCTCCCGATCGAGGGCGGAAAGTTGGCCGCAACCGGCAAGGTCGGCGCCGAGGTAAGCCCGGAGCAGGGCAAAGCCCTGGCGCGGATATGCGCGCTCAATGCGCTTGCGGCGGTGGGGTCGGTGGTGGATATCGACACGGTGGCCCGGGTGGTCAAGGTCGTCGGGTTCGTCGCCTCGGCAGCGGATTTCAACGGTCAGCCCAACGTCATCAACGGCGCCTCCGACCTGCTCGCCGAGGTATTCGGCGATAACGGCGCGCACGCGCGCTCGGCGGTCGGTGTATCCGAATTGCCGCTGGACGCCCCCGTTGAAGTCGAGCTGATCGTGGAGGTCGGCTGACATCCGATGTCCGATACAGCCGAGCCCGCTGAGTCGCTGTCCCACCCCGCATACGGCCGGCTGCGGCCGGCGACAGCCACTGCCTCGGTGCTGCTGGCCGACAATCCCGGTTTGCTGACGCTGGAGGGCACCAATACCTGGGTGCTGCGTGGTCCGGGTAGCGACGAGTTGGTGATCGTCGATCCAGGGCCAGACGACGACGAGCACATCGCGCGGGTTGCCGCGCTGGGCCGCATTGCGCTGGTGCTGATCAGCCACCGGCACGTCGATCACACCGACGGCATCGACAAGCTGGTCGAGTTGACCGGCGCAACGGTGCGGTCGGCGGGCAGCGGGTTCTGCCGCGGCCTCGGTGGAGAGTTGATCGACGGCGAGGTGATCGATGCCGCCGGGCTGAAGATCACCGTGATGGCGACCCCCGGCCACACGGCCGACTCGTTGTCGTTCGTGCTCGACGACGCCGTGCTGACCGCGGACACGGTGTTGGGCCGCGGCACCACCGTCATCGACAACGAAGACGGCAGCCTCGCCGACTACCTGGAATCGCTGCGGCGGCTTCGCGGCCTGGGCCGGCGCGCGCTGTTGCCCGGGCACGGGCCTGACCTGCCCGACCTGGAAGCCGTCGCCGCCGGGTACCTGGCGCATCGCCACGAACGCCTGGATCAGGTGCGCGCCGCGTTGCGGGATCTCGGCGACGACGCCACCGCCCGCCAGATCGTCGAACACGTCTATGTCGACGTCGACGAGAAGCTCTGGGATGCGGCCGAATGGTCCGTGCAGGCGCAGCTGAGCTACCTGCGCCCCTGAACTAGCGCGCTCGGCGGGCCAGCCTTTCGGAATCCGAGATCAGCACGCTCTTGCCCTCCAGCCGGATCCAGCCGCGATGGGCGAAATCGGCCAGCGCCTTGTTCACCGTCTCCCGGGAGGCGCCTACCAGCTGCGCGATCTCCTCTTGAGTCAGGTCGTGGGTGACCCGCATCGCGCCACCCTCCTGGGTGCCGAAACGCTGGGCGAGCTGCAACAACTGCTTGGCCACCCGGCCGGGCACGTCGGTGAAGATGAGGTCGGCCAGATTGTTGTTGGTCCGCCGCAGCCGTCGGGCCAGCACCCGCAACAGCTGCTCGGCGATTTCGGGACGATCGGCGATCCATGCCCGTAGCGCGTCGCGGTCCATCGACACCGCCCGCACCTCGGTGATGGTGGTCGCGCTGGAAGTCCGCGGCCCCGGGTCGAAGATCGACAACTCGCCGAACATGTCCGACGGGCCCATGATGGTCAGCAGATTCTCCCGGCCGTCCGGCGAGCGGCGCCCGATCTTGACCTTTCCCGAAATGATGATGTAGAGCCGATCGCCCGGCTCCCCTTCGGCGAAAACCGTGTGTCCGCGGGGGAAGTCGACGGGTTGCAGCTGTTTGGTCAGTGCGGCGACCGCAGTCGGTTCTACCCCTTGGAAGATTCCTGCCCTTGCCAGGATCTCGTCCACGTTGCCTCTTCAGCTCTCCAACGAAGTGATTGGTGCAGGCCAGCCTCTTACGACTGGCCTGAATCAGAGGTTAGGCCAATCGGTTCGACCTGCCAACGCTACACATGATTGACGTGTCGAGTCCCCGTAACTTCTGGATTGCCTCGGGAATGCTTGTGCAGCTGTGTCGGCAAGGCGGCCTCGTCGTAGATGTCGAGGTTGCCGGCAAATGACGGTGCGGCGTCATCCGGCCTGGCGTGGCGGCCGGGCGGCGGGGAATCGAGGCTTCGCTGGGCCTGGCGTCGATGCAGATAATCCAGTGCCTCCGGCATGCCCTCCCGGGCCAGCGTGTGCACATCGACGGCGTCGGCGTTCTCCAGAAACTCGTCGACGTCGGTTGCGGTGACGCTGTCCTGGGCCAGCTCCCTCTCGAGGCGCCCGAGGCCCAGCGTTGCGACCATAAGCAGCCCGGGAACGAGGGCGGCCAGCAACCATGACACTAGGAGAGTAAACATGGCCTTGCATCAACACGGGGTCTCGGTGAGATCACGAAATCAGTACTCTGTCGTAGGTGACAGCGGCAAAGTCGTCCCGGCGCTCCAAGTCAACGCCGGCCAAGCCCGCAGCCGACGTGACCCGGCGCTGGGCGGGCGAAACCCGGCTCGGTTTGGTGCGACGGGCCCGGCGCATGAATCGCGCACTGGCGCAAGCATTTCCGCACGTTTACTGCGAGCTTGATTTCACCTCGCCGCTGGAGCTGACGGTGGCAACCATTCTTTCGGCGCAGAGCACCGACAAGCGGGTGAACTTGACGACGCCCGCGTTGTTCGCGAGATACCGGACGGCGTTGGACTACGCGCAGGCCGACCGTACCGAACTCGAAAGCCTCATCCGCCCCACGGGTTTCTACCGCAACAAGGCGACCTCGCTCATCGGCCTCGGGCAGGCGCTGGTCGAGCGGTTCGACGGCGAAGTGCCGGCGACCATGGCCCAGCTGGTCACGCTGCCCGGGGTGGGGCGCAAAACCGCCAACGTCATCCTGGGCAACGCCTTCGATATCCCGGGAATCACTGTCGACACACATTTCGGGCGCTTGGTGCGGCGCTGGCGATGGACCGCCGAAGAGGACCCGGTCAAGGTGGAGCACGCGATCGGCGAACTGATCGAACGCAGTGAGTGGACACTACTGAGCCATCGCGTGATCTTCCACGGCCGCCGGGTGTGCCACGCCCGCAAACCCGCCTGCGGTGTCTGCGTGCTCGCCAAAGACTGCCCGTCCTTCGGCGTCGGTCCCACCGAACCGCTGCTCGCCGCTCCCCTGGTGCAGGGCCCGGAAACCGAGCACCTGCTGGCGCTGGCCGGACTGTAAGCAGGGGTCCGGAGCACTTCGAACTTGAGCAAGACTTTGACCAGCAAAACCCGTTGGACCCTCGCAGTCCTGGCGGTGGTGGCGGCGCTGATCGCGGCGCTGGCTGCCCAGCTGCGCGATAACCCGGCAACGACCGTGACGCCCCAGACAGCCGCCGATCGCGAACACCGCGACGCCGACACACCGGGCGCGCTGGCGGGGCCGCGGGCAAAGGCGGACCTGCCACCGTGTCCGGCCGCGGGTAACGGCGCCGGCCCGGCAGCGTTGCGAGGTGTGGTGGTGGAATGCGCGGCGGACGGATCACCAATCGACGTCGGGCGCGCGCTGGCCGGACACCGGGTGGTGCTCAACCTGTGGGCGAGTTGGTGCGGGCCGTGCATGCGCGAACTGCCGGCGATGGCGGAGTACCAACGACGGGTGGGCCCCGACGTGATGGTGGTGACGGTGCACCAAGACGAGAACGAGACGGCGGCGTTGCTGAGGTTGGCGGAGCTCGGTGTTCGGCTACCGACGTTGCAGGACGGTCGACGTCTGGTCGCGACGGCGTTGCGCGTCGCAAATGTGATGCCAGCGACGGTGGTCCTGCGGCTGGACGGTAGCGTTGCGCAGACGCTGCCGCGGGCTTTCGCGAGTGCCGACGAGATCGCGGCGGCGGTCGGAAACGAAGCTGGATAAGCGGGATAAGTGATACCCAACGGAGGCGCCGGTGAGTGCAGCGGTTCCCCTGACGCCGGCCGTTGGCCCGTCCTGGCTGCGCCCGCTCGTTGACAACATCGCACAGATACCGGATGCTTACCGGCGCCGGCTGCCGGCCGATGTGCTGGCGATGGTGACCGCCGCCAAAGCCGTGGCCACGTCTTCTTCGGTCCGCCGCAACAGCCGCGAGGCCGCGGTCCTGGTGTTGTTCTCGGGTCCGGAGACCGGCCCGGCCGACGGCGACCTTCCCGACGATGCCGACCTGCTGTTGACGGTGCGCGCCTCGACGTTGCGGCACCATGCGGGCCAGGCGGCTTTCCCCGGCGGCGCCTCGGATCCCACCGATGACGGGCCGGTCACCACCGCACTGCGTGAAGCCCACGAAGAAACCGGCATCGACGTCAGCCGGTTGCATCCACTGGTCACAATGGAACGGACGTTCATCGCACCGTCGCAGTTCCACGTCGTCCCGGTGTTGGCTTACTCACCGGATCCCGGGCCGGTGGCCGTCGTCGACGAGACCGAAACGGCGATCGTGTCGCGGGTTCCGGTGCGCGCCTTCATAAATCCGGCCAACCGGCTGATGGTCTACCGCGGCGACCTCGGCCGCCGCTGGGCGGGCCCGGCCTTTCTGCTGAACCAGATGCTGGTGTGGGGATTCACCGGCCAGGTGATCTCCGCCGTGCTCGACGTGGCCGGCTGGACCAAGCCTTGGGACACCGACGATTTCCGTGAGCTGGATGAGGCGATGGTGCTGGTCGGCGAACAGGGCGGCTCGCGATGAATTCGATGACGCCGTCGCAGTGGCTGGATGTCGCCGTCCTCGCGGTGGCCTTCATCGCGGCCATTTCGGGTTGGCGCTCGGGTGCGCTCGGCTCGCTGCTGTCGTTTGTCGGTGTGCTGCTGGGCGCGATAGCGGGTGTGTTGCTGGCGCCGCACATCGTCGCCCACATCGCCGCGCCGCGGGCCAAGCTGTTCGCCGCCTTGTTCCTCATCTTGGCGCTGGTGGTCGTCGGTGAGGTCGCCGGTGTGGTGCTGGGCCGGGCGGTCCGCGGTGCGATCCGCAGCAGCACAATCCGATTGGTCGACTCGATCATCGGCGTGGGCGTGCAGATCATCGTGGTGTTGACCGCGGCGTGGTTGTTGGCGACGCCGCTGACGCAGTCGAAGGACCAGCCCGAGTTGGCTGCCGCAGTCAAGGGTTCGCGGGTGCTTGCTTCGGTCAACGAGGTTGCGCCGCCGTGGCTGAAGACGGTGCCCAAGCGGTTGTCCGCGCTACTGAACACTTCCGGCTTGCCTGCGGTGCTAGAGCCGTTCAGTCGCACCCCGGTGATTCCGGTCGCGTCACCAGACCCGGCGCTGGCCAGCAATCCGGTGGTGCTGGCCGCCCAGCCGAGTGTGGTCAAGGTTCGCAGCCTGGCGCCCAGCTGCCAGAAAGTGTTGGAGGGCAGTGGATTCGTGATATCGCCCGACCGGGTGATGACCAACGCGCACGTGGTGGCCGGGTCCAGCAGCATCCAGGTGTACGCCAGCGGCAACCCGCTCGACGCCACCGTGGTTTCCTACGACCCGTCGGTCGACATCGCTATCCTCGCCGTGCCGAACCTGCCGCCCCCGCCGCTGCCTTTCGCCCAAGCCGAGGAGAAATCGGGCTCCAGCGTTGTGGTGCTGGGTTATCCCGGAGGCGGTAACTTCACGGCGACACCGGCCCGGATTCGCGAGGCCATCAAGCTCAGCGGGCCCGACATATATCGCGATCCGGCGCCGGTCACCCGTGATGTGTACACCATCAGAGCCAATGTGGAGCAAGGCAATTCGGGTGGACCGTTGATCGATCTCAGCGGTCACGTGCTTGGCGTGGTTTTCGGCGCGGCCGTCGATGACGCCGACACGGGTTTCGTGTTGACGGCCGGTGAAGTGTCCAGCCAGCTCGAAAAGATCGGTGACACTCAACCGGTGCCGACGGGGGCCTGCGTCAGCTGAGCCGCGGCCCGTGCACCTGCTCGAGAAACTTCGTCAGGTGCCTGTTGGTTTCTTCGGGCGCTTCTTCGTGGCTGAAATGTCCTGCGCCGGCGATGGATATGTAGCGTCCGTGCGGCGCGTAGCGCTGAGTGCGGTCGACGGGATCGGCCAGCACGTAGGGGTCGGCGTCGCCGCGTAGGTGCAATATAGGGACGCTCGGGCGTTGACTCATTGATTTCATGAATCGCCGGCCCTCGTCGCGCAGCTGGCTGCGCAGCGCCCAGCGCTGATACTCCAGTGCGCAGTGCGCCGCCGCCGGGATCCGTATCGCCTGGCGCAGATGGCCGACAGTTTGGGAGAAGTCTTCTGACGCAACCCATTTAGCACTGCTACGGCTGCGGACCAGACGCTCGATCTCCGCCGCATTGTCTCTGGTCAGCAAGCGCTCCGGCCAGATCGGCACCTGGTAGCGCAGCAGGGTCGGCAGCATTGCGTAGCCCTGATCGCGCCGGGTCAACGTCGATTTTCGTAGGGCGGCTGGGTGCGGCGAGCTGACCAGCGCGATGGCGCGCACCAGCCGCGAATGCAGCAGCGCGGTACTCCAGCACCCCAGCCCGCCGTCGGCATGGCCTACCAGCGTCGCCGACGAGTGTCCGAGCGCGCGGATCAGCCCGGCGGTGTCGCCGGCCAGCGTCCAGCCGTCATAGCCCCGGGGTGGTTTGTCGCTGCCGCCGTAGCCGCGCAGGTCCACTGCGACCAGTCGGGCCCCGGTCAGCCCGCGCAGCTGATGACGCCAGGACCACCAGAACGAACCGAAACCGTGCAGCAGCATGACCAATGGCCGGGCCGTGGCGGGCGTGCTCACGTCCTGGCCGGGCACGGCTGCTACGGCTTCCACGACGTGGAATCGGATCCCGTTCGCGTGCACGTCCAGATGACGCCACGGCCCCGCGATGCGGGTTACCGACGGATCCGGTGCCGGCATCTACCAGCCCGTGGGATCGGCGGGAGCGTTGCCGCCCGAACTGCCGTCGGAGCCGGCGAGCTTGGCGGCCGAGGCCTTGTCGTGGCCCGGAGTAAGCGCGGTGCGTGTCTCCTTGACGGACTCGATGGTCTGCTGTGGTCCGCGGATCCGGCGGACCTTCAAGAAACCCAACAGCGCTAGCACGGCCCCGACCAGGACCATGGCCCCGAACACGATCAGGAACGCCACCCAGCGCCACAGCCAATTGTTGAGCAGCTCGGCCAGGAAGAAGAAGAAAAAGAAGGTGGAGTAGAACAGCACCACCAGCGCGGCGATGAAGTAAACGCTGCCGGTCAGACCTTTCTTCACGTCGCGGGTGATCTCGGCGCGGGCCAGTTCGACCTCCGCGCGCACCAGTGTGGACACCTGGGTGGTCGCGTCTTTGATCAGATCACCGATCGACGGCTCAGCGGGCCTGGCGTGCGGGTCGGCCAGTGGAATCGTGGTCAGCGTGCTGGGCACACCGTTGTTGCGGTCGGCTTTGCTCACAGACGGTCCTCTTTCGTTTGATTGCCCGGCCTCGCGCCGTCGCGGTTCATGTTGCCATGCGCTGCGGTGCCGGACGAGGCCAGCCGACCACCGCGTTTGGGCGCGCGAGACGGCCCGCTCAGGCGGGGGACGGTTGCAAGGCTAAGCGAGGCTAGAGGTGGCTTGCGGCGAAGTCCGCCCCCTGGTCAACAGCGCCGTCCTGATATGTGGACGCGTTATGCGCGCCGAATTCCAGCCCGTCAGAGCAAATCGGGTCATCGGGGACGCACAACTGATCCGTTTTGCCCGCATACAGTGGGCCGATCACGACGGGCGGCTGGCCGAGGAAGTTCATCGCCCGAACATTTGGTACTCCGAAGAGGACCACCGCGGCGACGTGCTGAGCCACCTCGGGCTGCAGCGGCTTCGGCACGGTCGCGGGGTCGACCCCATCCGGTACCACGCCCGAAGTGACGAAGCCCATCACGGCCGCGCCCTGGGAGTATCCGCCGAGCACCATCTTGGTATTCGGGCACTGCGAGGCCATGGAGACGACATGTGCGCCGGCGTCTCTGATGCCGTCGACGCCCGTAGGCCAATCATCGGTGGCGGGGTAGCTGACCGCATACACCTCGACCGATTTCCCGCCAACACGGGAGCGCAGCTTGTCGACGAACGCCTCCCCGACGGGGCCGACCCCGGGTGGTTCGTCGGTACCGCGAGCGAACACCACCTGAGAGGGCGGACACGAGGCGGCAGACGCGGGGGGAACGGGGGCGCTGAACAGCGCCCAGGGCGCAAGGACCGCAGCTGGGAGGAGTCGAATGATTTGCCTTGTACTGAGGTTCAACACGTGCCCCGTTTTACACCACCACCATTTGAAAAGTTTCTGAGGTCCCGATTCCCTTGGGCCGGAAGCGAATCAACAAGGCGCTGCGGCGAGCGCGGCGACCTGGTCGAACGCGGCCCAGCCACTAGACTGACCACGCTCAGATGTCCGGCCGTTTGATGGGAGTGTCGCTTTGCAGACGGGGCACCGCCGCGTTGTCGCAGCGATGGTGACCGCACTCTTGGCCCTGGTCGGTATGCCTGGCAGGATCGCGGCCGCCGACGCCAGGCTTCCGATGGGTGGCGGCGCGGGCATCGTCATCAACGGGGACACGATGTGCACCCTGACGACCATCGGTTCCGACAAGGCCGGCGAACTCATCGGTTTCACTTCGGCGCACTGCGGCGGCCCAGGCGCGCAGGTCGCCGCCGAGGGTGCTGAAAACAGGGGCATCCTGGGCGTCATGGTCTCGGGCAATGACAACCTCGACTATGCGGTGATCAAGTTCGATCCGGCCAAGGTGGCGCCGGTGGCCAACTACAACGGCTTTGTGATCAGCGGCGTCGGCCCGGATCCGACCTTCGGCCAGATCGCCTGCAAGCAGGGCCGCACGACCGGCAACTCCTGCGGCGTCACCTGGGGTACGGGAGAAACTCCGGGCACCCTAGTCATGCAGGTCTGTGGTCGGCCCGGTGACTCCGGGGGGCCGGTGACCGTCAACAATCTCTTGGTCGGCATGATCCACGGCGCGTTCAGCGACAACCTGCCGACCTGCGTCATCAAGTACATCCCGCTGCACACCCCGGCGGTCGTGATGGACTTCAACTCGATCCTGGCCGATATCAACAGCAGGAACCGGCCGGGAGCGGGGTTCGTCCCGGTAGCGGTCTGACAGGGACTTCGCTAGCCCGCGCTATTTCGCGGCGCGGATCGCGTCGAACACGCTGGCGTCGACCAACGTCGACGTGTCACCCAGCTCGCGTTTTTCGGCGACATCGCGCAACAACCGGCGCATGATCTTGCCGCTGCGGGTCTTGGGCAGTTCCGGCACGATGTGGATCTCGCGCGGCTTGGCGATCGGCGAGATCTCCCGGGCCACCTCGCCACGCAGCTCGTCCACGGTCCCGTCGTGCGGCTGGTAGTTGCCCCGCAAGACGACGAACGCACAGATGGCCTGACCGGTGATGTCGTCGGTCACTCCGACCACCGCCGCCTCGGCGACCGCGGAGTGGCCGACGAGCGCGGACTCCACCTCGGCGGTGGAGATGCGGTGCCCGGCCACGTTCATCACGTCGTCGATGCGGCCCAGCACCCAGATCGCGCCGTCGGGGTCGAAGCGGGCGCCGTCGCCGGCGAAGTAGTAGCCCTGCTCGGCGAACTTGGACCAGTAGGTCTTGCGATAGCGCTCGGGGTCACCCCAGATGCCGCGCAACATCGAGGGCCACGGCTGGTCGATGACCAGGTATCCGGTGACGTGCGTTTCGCCTTCGATGTCCGGCGGCAGCGGGTCGCCGTGGTCGTCGACGATCTTCGCCGAGATCCCGGGCAGCGGCGTCATCGCCGAACCCGGCTTGGTCGCGGTGACCCCGGGCAGCGGCGAGATCATCGCGGAGCCAGTCTCGGTTTGCCACCAGGTGTCCACCACTGGGACCTTGTCCGCGCCGATCACCGCGCGGAACCAGCGCCACGCCTCGGGGTTGATCGGTTCGCCGACAGACCCCAGCAGCCGCAGGCTGGACAGGTCGTGGGCATCGGGGATCTCGCGGCCCCACTTCATGAAAGTGCGAATCATGGTCGGCGCGGTGTAATAGATTGTGACGCTGTACTTCTCGATGATCTGGAAGTGCCGATGCTCGTCGGGCGAATTGGGTGTGCCTTCGTAGAGAACCTCGGTGACACCGTTGGACAGCGGTCCGTAGACGCCGTAGGTGTGCCCGGTGACCCAGCCGATGTCGGCGGTGCACCAGAACACGTCGCTTTCGGGTTTGACGTCGAAGATGGCGTGCATCGTGTAGGAGGCCTGGGTCAGATAGCCGCCGCTGGTGTGCATGATGCCCTTGGGCGTGCCGGTGGTGCCCGACGTGTACAGCAGGAAGAGCGGGTGCTCGGAGTCGAACGCCTCCGGGGTGTGTTCGGGTGACGCCGAGTCGACGACGTCGTGCCACCACAAGTCGCGGTCGTCGTTCCAGGACACGTCAATCCCGGTGCGCCGCACCACCAGAACGTGTTCGATCGGGCTGTCCGGGTCTGAAACCGCCTCATCGGCGGCGTCCTTGAGCGGCGCCGGCTGGCCGCGCCGGAATTGGCCGTCGCTGGTGATCAGCAGCTTGGCCTGGGCGTCGGCGACCCGGGCCCGCAGCGCGTGCGCGGTAAAGCCGCCGAAAACCACGCTGTGCATGAGTCCCAGCCGCGCGCAGGCCAGCATCGCGATCACCGCTTCGGGGATCAACGGCATGTAGATGGCGACGCGGTCTCCGGCCACGAGACCGAGGCCCGTCAGCGCGTTGGCCGCTTTGCACACCTCGGTGTGCAGGTCGGAATAGGTCAGGGCGCGCTGGTCGCCTTCCGGCTCGCCCTCCCAGTGAATCGCGACCCGGTCGCCGTGGCCGGCCTCGACGTGGCGGTCGACGCAGTTGTAGGCGACGTTGAGCTTGCCGCCGACGAACCAGTTGGCGAAGGGCGCCTCCGACCAGTCCAGCACTTCGGCGAACGGTGTCGCCCACGACAGCCGGTTGGCCTGCTTGGCCCAGAAGGCCAGCCGGTCTTCCTCGGCCTCGCGGTAGTGCTCGGCACGAGCGTTGGCCTGCGCGGTGAAGTGTTCCGGCGGTGGGTACGAGGAGGGGTGTTCGGTTGTGGTCTCGGTCACGGGTGTGAGCCTAACTCCGCGGAGATGTGGATGCTCGTGCCAATCTGCAGGTATCGCGCATCGGTTTGCCGGATAATCCCGGTGTGCCCGGATCTCCTCTGGCCGCCTTTGCTGCGGCCGCCGCAAGTTTCGCAGTCAGCACCATGCTGGGGCCTCCCGCACGTGCGGTGCCGATCGCTACCGGCGACGAGGGGACTCCCTGTTGGGGAGAGCAGATCGCCGTGAATGCCTCACCGACGGATAGCGCGGCGGGCCACCGCAGGGTCATCCTGACATTCAGCCTGGTGGGCGGCGAACCGTGCACGCTCACCGGCTACCCGTCGGTGGACTCGGGCACCGGCGGGCCGACCATTCATGCCGAGCCCACGCCGCGCGGCGACATGGGTGGCCTGCCGGCCGCGGTCGACGAGCCGCCCAGTGTCATCCTGTCGGTGTCGACCCAGGGGCAGGCCATCGTGGAGGGCATGGCCGTCGACAGCAGCGGCAGTGCGTGCCCCCGCTACACCGATCTGCGCATCAGCCCGCCCGCCATCAACATGGTGTTCACCGTCCCCGCCGCCATCGAGGCCTGCCAACTGCAGGTACACCCGGTCACCGCGGGCTGACCCGGGTAGGCCCTAGGGTCGCTTTCATGCGTCGGATGCGGGCCGCGCCGGCCGTCATTGCAGCAGGGCTGCTGGCCCTGCTGGCCGCGGCCCCGTTGGCCGGCTCCCTGGCCGGCTGCGGCGGCGGCGCCCTGAGCCCTGACGTCGTTGTCGTCAACGGCGGGGAACCGTCGAACCCGTTGATTCCCACCACCGCGAACGACAGCTTTGGCGGCCGGATCATCGATCGGTTGTTCGCCGGCCTGATGTCCTTTCATCCCGACGGGAAAACCTCCACCGAGGTGGCCCAGTCGATCGAGACCACCGACGACGTCAACTACCGAATCGCCCTTAAGCCGGGCTGGAAGTTCACCGACGGCTCTCCGGTGACGGCGCACTCGTTCGTCGACGCATGGAACTACGGGGCCCTGAGCACCAATGCCCAACTGCAGCAGAGCTTTTTCAGCCCGATCCAGGGATACGACGACGTCGCCGCGTCGAAGCCCATAATCACCATCATGTCCGGGCTGCACGTGGTCGACGACCTGCAGTTCACCGTGCGGCTCAAGGCCCCGACCATCGACTTCACCGTGCGCCTGGCGTTCAGCCCGTTTTATCCGCTGCCGCAAGCGGCATTTCGTGACATGGCGGCATTCGGCAGCAACCCAATTGGCAACGGGCCCTACAAGCTTGCTGATGGCCCGGACGGGCCGGCCTGGGAGCACAACGTCAAGATCGATCTGAGACCCAACCCGGGCTACCACGGCAATCGGATCCCGCACAACAAGGGGCTGCGGTTCGAGTTCTACGCCAACCTGGACACCGCCTACTCCGACCTGCTGTCCGGCAATCTGGATGTGCTGGACACGATTCCGCCGAGTGCGTTGCCGATCTACAAGCGCGAACTGGGTGGCAACGCGACCAGCGGCCCGGCCGGGATCAACCAGAGCCTCGACACGCCGCTCCGGCTGCCGCATTTCGGCGGCGAGGAGGGCCGGCTGCGTCGCCTGGCCCTGTCGGCTGCCATCAACCGTCCGCAAATCTGCCAGCAGATATTCGTCGGAACACGCACTCCGGCCCGCGATTTCACCGCCCGTTCACTCCCGGGGTTCGATCCGAACATTCCGGGCAGCGACGCGTTGGATTTCGATCCCGATCGCGCGCGGCGGCTATGGTCACAAGCCAACGCCCTCTCGCCATGGAGCGGCCAGTACGCGATCGCCTACAACGCCGACGCAGGCCACCGGGAGTGGGTGGATGCGGTGGCCAACAGCATCAAGAACGTCTTGGGTATCGACGCGGTCGGCGCGCCGCAGCCCACCTTCGCCGGATTCCGCACGCAGATCGTCAACCGCACCATCCAGACAGCCTTTCGGGCCGGGTGGCAGGGCGACTACCCGTCGATGCTGAATTTCCTTGGCCCGCTTTTCGTCACCGGTGCGGGTTCCAACGACGTCGGCTACTCCAGCCGGGACTTCGACGCGGCGCTGACGGCAGCCGAATCCGCGCCCACGCTGCAGGAGTCTTATGCGCTGGCCAACACCGCGCAGCGAATCCTGCTGCACGACATGCCCGTTATTCCGCTGTGGAACTTCATCAGCGTGGTGGGCTGGTCTTCGGGGGTGAGCAAGGTGACGGTCACCTGGAATGGCCTGCCCGACTACGAGAACGTCGTCAAGAGCTGAACCGCGCTGAAATGGGCTGGTACATCGCGCGCAGGATCGCTGTCATGGTGCCGGTTTTCTTGGGCGCCACCCTGCTGATCTACGGCATGGTCTTCCTGCTGCCCGGGGACCCGTTGGCGGCGTTGGCCGGCGACCGGCCCCTGACTCCGGCGGTGGCCGCGCAACTGCGTGCCCGTTACCACCTCGACGAACCTTTCCTGCTGCAGTACCTGCGCTATCTGGGTGGGATCCTGCATGGCGACCTGGGTCGTGCCTATTCCGGTCTGCCAGTTAGTTCCGTTCTCGCGCATGCGTTTCCGGTGACCATCAGGCTGTCGCTGATCGCGCTGGTGGTCGAGGCGGTGCTGGGGATCGGGTTCGGCGTCATCGCCGGATTGCGTCGGGGCGGGATCTTCGATTCCACGGTGCTGATCGCCGGGCTCATCATCATCGCGGTCCCCATCTTCGTGTTGGGCTTTCTGGCGCAGTTCGTCTTCGGGGTGCGACTGGGAATCGCGCCGGTCACGGTCGGCGAGCGTGCGACATTCTCTCGGCTGCTGCTGCCCGGGATCGTCTTGGGCTCGGTGTCATTCGCCTACGTGGTGCGACTGACCCGCTCCGCGGTGGCCGCCAATGCGCACGCCGATTATGTCCGCACCGCCACCGCCAAGGGCTTGTCGCGGCCCCGGGTGGTGACGGTTCACATTCTGCGGAACTCGCTGATCCCGGTGGTGACTTTCCTCGGCGCCGATCTGGGCGCGCTGATGGGTGGAGCCATTGTGACCGAGGGCATTTTCAATATCCACGGTGTCGGCGGTGTGCTGTATCAAGCGGTCACCAGGCAGGAGGCGCCGACCGTGGTGTCGATTGTCACGGTGCTGGTGCTGATCTATCTGATCACCAACCTGCTCGTTGACCTGCTCTACGCCGCCCTGGACCCGCGGATCCGATATGGCTGAGCACAGCGGCTTTTGGCGTGAAACATGGCGCGGGCTGCGCCGGCGGCCGAAGTTCGTCGTCGCCGCCCTGCTGATCCTGTTCGTTGTCGTCGCCGCGTTGTTTCCGGCGTTGTTCACCGGAACCGATCCCGACTACGCCGATCCCGGCCAGAGCCTGCTCACCCCGTCGGCGGCGCACTGGTTCGGCACCGATTTACAGGGGCACGACATCTATGCGCGCACTGTTTACGGCGCGCGGGCTTCGGTCACGGTCGGGCTGGGGACAACCTTGGCCGTATTCGTCGTCGGCGGGGCGCTGGGTGCGCTAGCCGGCTTCTACGGGGGTTGGGTCGACGCCGTGGTCTCCCGCATCACCGACGTATTCTTCGGGCTGCCGCTGCTGTTGGCCGCCATCGTGCTCATGGGTGTCTTGCACCACCGCACGGTGTGGACGGTGATCGCTATCCTGGCCCTGTTCGGCTGGCCGCAGGTGGCCCGCATCGCCCGCGGCGCGGTGCTAGAGGTGCGCGCCAGTGATTATGTCTTGGCGGCTGAAGCATTGGGGCTGAGCAGGTTTCAGATCCTGCTGCGACATGTCCTGCCCAACGCCCTAGGCCCGGTGATCGCGGTGGCCACTATCGCGCTCGGGCTTTTCATCGTCACCGAGGCCACGCTGTCCTACCTCGGAGTGGGACTTCCGACGTCGGTGGTGTCCTGGGGCGGCGATATCAACACCGATCAGACTCGGCTGCGGGCGGGATCGCCCATACTGTTCTATCCGGCAGGCGCACTGGCGATTACGGTGCTCGCGTTCATGATGATGGGTGACGCCTTACGGGACGCGCTGGATCCGGCATCGCGGGCGTGGCGGGCATGACCGCGCCGCTGTTGTCGGTCGAGGGGCTGGAAGTCGGGTTTGGCGACGGTGAGCCCGTTGTTCGTGGGGTGGATCTGACGGTGCCGCGCGGTCATACCGTCGCGATCGTGGGCGAATCGGGATCAGGGAAATCCACCGCGGCCGCTGCGATTCTCGGGTTGCTGCCGCCCGGCGGTCGAATCACCGCGGGCCGCATTGTCTTCGATGGCCTCGACATCACCTCGTCTGACAGCAGGGCCGACCGCAAGCTGCTGCGGTCGATCAGGGGGCGGCGCATCGGCTATGTGCCTCAAGACCCGATGACCAACCTCAACCCGGTCTGGAAGGTCGGCTTCCAGATCTCAGAAGCGTTGCGGGCCAACACCGACGGACGTGAGACGCGACGACGGGCAGTGCAGCTACTCACCGAGGCCGGTATGCCGGACGCGGCAACGCAGGCCGGCAAGTACCCGCACCAGCTGTCCGGCGGCATGTGTCAGCGGGCGCTGATCGCCATCGGGCTGGCCGGCCGTCCGCAACTGCTGATCGCCGACGAGCCGACCTCCGCGTTGGACGTGACCGTGCAGCGGCAGGTGCTCGACCACCTGCAGCGCCTCACCGACGAACTGGGCACCGCGCTGCTGCTGATCACCCACGATCTGGCGCTGGCCGCCGAACGAGCCGAGTCCGTTGTCGTCATCCATCACGGAGTGGTGGTGGAATCCGGCCCCGCGCAGTCGATCCTGCAGAACCCGCAGCACGATTACACCCGGCGACTGGTGGCCGCGGCCCCGTCGCTGGCGCGTCGCAGGACCCGGCCGACTGTTGACGGCTTTGACACCCAGGACATCCTCGTCGCTTCCGAGCTGACCAAGGTCTACCGCGCGTCTGGCGGTGCACCGTGGCGGCGCGCGGAGGTCCGGGCGGTGGACGCGGTGTCGTTTAGGCTGCGGCGGGCCAGCACGCTGGCGGTCGTCGGTGAGTCGGGGTCGGGGAAATCGACCCTGGCGCGGATGGTGCTCGGTCTGCTGCAACCCACGTCGGGCACAGTAGTTTTCAAGACTAGCCAGGGCATTCAGATCGTGGGCGAACTCGATCGGGACGGGGCATTGGGTTTTCGCAGGCGAGTCCAGCCGGTGTTCCAAAACCCTTACAGCAGTCTGGATCCCATGTACTCGGTGTTCCGCACCATCGAGGAGCCCTTGCGGATCCATCGAATCGGTGACCGCAAGCAGCGCGAGCAGGCGGTGCGCGAGCTGATCGACGAGGTGGCGCTGCCGTCGTCGGTGTTGGGCCGGCGGCCCCGTGAGCTGTCGGGTGGCCAGCGGCAACGGGTCGCGATCGCCCGGGCGCTGGCGCTGCGGCCCGAGGTGCTGGTGTGCGACGAGGCGGTCTCGGCGCTCGACGTTTTGGTGCAGGCGCAGATACTGGACCTGCTGGCCGATCTGCAGGCCCGACTGGGCCTGACCTACCTGTTCATCAGCCATGATCTGGCGGTGGTCCGGCAGATCGCCGACGACGTCCTGGTGATGCGCGCGGGCCGGGTGGTGGAGCAGGCGCCCACCGAGGCGGTGTTCAGCCAGCCCAGCCACGAGTACACCCGTCAGTTACTGAAGGCCATTCCCGGCGCGCCCGCACCTCCCGGGTAGGAGCGATCGCAAGCGCGGCGAAGCCGGGCGCAGCGGGTGGCGACCGTCGGGTGGGAGCGATCGCAAGCGCGGCGAAGCCGGGCGCAGCGGG
Source organism: uncultured Actinomycetota bacterium (assembly GCA_963708995.1). Lineage (GTDB taxonomy): Bacteria > Actinomycetota > Actinomycetes > Mycobacteriales > Mycobacteriaceae > Mycobacterium. The sequence goes on along the minus strand of CAVPUR010000014.1, from coordinate 45,403 downwards.
TGGCGACCGTCGGGTGGGAGCGATCGCAAGCGCGGCGAAGCCGGGCGCGGCGGGTGGCGACCGTCGGGTGGGAGCGATCGCAAGCGCGGCGAAGCCGGGCGCGGCGGGTGGCGACCGTCGGGTGGGAGCGATCGCAAGCGCGGCGAAGCCGGGCGCGGCGGGTGGCGACCGTCGGGTGGGAGCGATCGCAAGCGCGGCGAAGCCGGGCGCGGCGGGTCGCGACCGTCGATTAGGTTGGCAACCTGTGACCGCTGACGCGCTGGCTCCGCTCATGGAGTTGCCCGGGGTCGCGGCTGCCAGCGACGAGGCCCGTGACGCGCTGGGCCGGGCGCACCGGCACCGGGCCAACCTGCGCGGCTGGCCGGCGACCGCCGCCGAGGCGGCGCTGCGGGCGGCGCGGGCGTCATCGGTGCTCGACGGGGGTCCGGTGCGGCTGGATGAGCAAGCCGCCGCGGTTACCCATCCGGTGTTTGCCGGCGCGCTGAGAGTGGCCCTGGCGCTGGAAGGCGGCGCGGGCTCGTTGGTCGGAGTGTGGCAGCGGGCACCGTTGCAGGCTTTGGCGCGGCTGCACATGCTGGCGGCAGCCGATCAGGTGGACCAAGATCGGCTGGGCCGCCCACGTGCTGACGGCGAAGTCAGCCCGCGGCTGGAGCTGCTCGCCAACGTCGTGACCGCGCGCACGCGGGCGTCGGCACCGGTGGTCGCCGCGGTCGCGCACGGAGAGCTGCTGACGCTGAAGCCGTTTGGCAGCGCGGACGGGGTGGTCGCCCGGGCGGTGTCGCGGTTGGTGACCATGGCCACCGGACTGGACCCGCACGGACTGGGTGTACCCGAGGCGAGTTGGATGCGCCAACCGTCCGTCTATCGGGACGCCGCGCGCGGATTCGCCGACGGAACACCCGACGGTGTGGCGGCGTGGCTGGTGCTGTGCTGCCGAGCGCTGCAGGCCGGCGCGCGGGAGGCTTTGACGATTGCTGAATCGATTGCTGAGTCGTCCAGCGGAGTACCTGATTCAGACGTGTGAAGCGGGCGGCGTTCCGAAAAATTCGGAGCGCCGCCCGCTAACACGGATCTCGGTTACCAAGCGTGCATCTTTGGGCTGCGTGGGTGGCCTCGGCGATCTTGCGACGCTTCCGGCTGCAACCCCACCCAAGGGGCCGTCGACGCCTTCTACTTTTCGCAATCACGCAGGCCCGCAACACTTCTGCCATTATCGCGGCTATGACTCCGCGTGGGTGCCGGGACCCGTGCTGGGCGCCCATATCGGGAGATCGAACCTTCTCTTCCGGATCGACCTAGGCCTCAACGGGCTTCCGTGGTTCCTTTGTACCCCTAGACCCTTAACACGGCAAGGCCTATTTCTGTGAAAGTTGCGAAGGCGGCTCGGAGCGGGTGCGTTTTCTGTTTGCTGCGAGCTAGAACGCAAAGCGTCGCAGCAACGAGTACGTGACCGCGCCGGCGGCCAGCGCGGTGATACCCACCGCGGCGGTGGTCGCGATCGCGGCGCCCGAAGGTGCCGGGATGCGGTCACGCAACGACACCGGCCGCGAGAAACTCAGCACCGGCCAACCGCGCTCGTTGGCTTCCTTGCGCAAGCCGCGGTCGGGGTTGACCACGCTCGGGTGGCCTACGACCTCGAGCATCGGCAGGTCGGTGATCGAGTCGGAGTAGGCATAGCAGTGTTCCAGTGGATAGCCCTCACGGGCGGCCAATTCGCGGATCGCCTGCACCTTGCCTTCGCCGTAGCAGTAGAACGCGACGTCGCCGGTGTACTTGCCGTCCTCGACGACCATTCGGGTCGCCATCGCATGGGTTGCACCGAGCGCCCGCGCGATCGGCGCAACGATCTCTTCCCCCGACGCCGACACCACGACGACGTCGCGGCCGAACAGCTTGTGCGCGGCGATCAGGTCCGCGGCTTCGGCGAACACCAACGGAGTCACGATGTCATGCAGGGTTTCGTTGACGATTGACTTGACCTGCTCCGCATCCCATCCGGTGCACATGTTGGCCAAATGGGTGCGCATCCGATCCATTTGGTCATGATCGGCGCCGGAGAGCAGAAAGATGAACTGGGCATAGCTGGACTTGAGCACGGCGCGGCGGTTGAGCAGTCCCTGGTTGAAGAACGGTTTGCTGAACGCCAGCGTGCTGGACTTGGCGATGATGGTCTTGTCCAGGTCGAAGAAGGCGGCGGTGCGGGCGCTGGAAGCGGTGTTTGCCGCCGTTTCGGGCGAGGTCTGCTGATGCGCGGCCGAGTCAGAAACGGTCACCAGCTCAGCATAGGTGGACAACGTGACGGGCCTGCGGGCTTGCGCCCAAAACGCCGGACCGGGACAGTTAGGATAGGCGGTGTTTTCGCGGCTCACGGTGTTTTTTTCATTTTGCGAGTACTTGCGTCAGTCCGCACTGTCATGTGTATAGTAAGCATTACTCGGCCCTGAGCCGAGGGTGTATCAGCCCGACCCCCCGGGGCTGATACACGACGACCCTCGCCTCCTCCCCCCCTGGCGGGGGTCGTCCCTTTTCTCGGGTAAGAAATCAACGGCCCGACAGCGTGGCCCTGTCTCGGTTAGTGCACAGCCGCGTCTCTTTCCACAAATTTGCATTTGGGACTGGTGTCCCACCCTCGCGGCCCCGCACGGTGAATGGGTGACGAGGATGACTGCCGCCCGTAGTGACTGTTCGGGTGTGTTGGCGGTGCTGACCGATCCGCAGTTGCGAGACGAGTTCGACCGGGTGGCCGCGGCTGTCGGTGTCCGGGTGGTTCATGCCGGCGCGGGGTCTGCGGTGAGTAGGAAAACCTGGTCGGCGGCCGTGGCTGTGGTACTCGATGAGGCGGCGGCGGAGCGGTATGGGCGGGCGGCGTTGCCGCGCCGCTCCCACGTCAGCGTGCTTACCGCCACCGAAGCCGCGACGGCGACGTGGGCTGGCGGCATCGCGGTTGGTGCCCAGCATGTGCTGAGGCTGCCCGAGCAAGAGCGCGAATTGATCCGCGAATTGGCCGAAGCCGCCGAGTCGGCGCGCGACGACGGCCTGCGCGGCGAGGTCGTCGCCGTCGTCGGGGGCTGCGGCGGGGCCGGTGCGTCGTTATTCGCGGTCGCTCTGGCTCAGGCCGCCACCGATGCGCTGCTGGTGGATCTCGATCCGTGGGGCGGCGGCCTTGAACTGCTGGTGGGCGGCGAAGCCACGCCCGGCCTGCGCTGGCCAGACCTGGCGTTGCAGGGTGGGCGGCTGAGCTGGTCGTCGGTGCGCGAGGCGCTGCCGCGGCACCGTGGGATCAGTCTGCTCTCGGGCACCCGGCGCGGGTACGAATTGGACGCTGGGCCGGTGGACGCCGTCGTTGACGCCGGCCGCCGCGGGGGAGTCACCGTGGTCTGCGATCTTCCCCGACGCCTCACCGATGCCACCCAAACCGCCCTGGACGCAGCCGATCTGGTCGTCGTGGTCAGCCCCTGCGACGTCCGCGCGTGCGCGGCGACCGCGACGATCGCCCCGGTGTTTTCGGCGATCAATCCTCATCTCGGGCTGGTCGTGCGGGGGCCGGCGCCGGGCGGATTGCGGGCAGCGGAGGTCGCCGATATCGCCGGGCTGCCGCTGCTGGCCTCGATGAGAGCCCAGCCGCGGCTCGCCGAGCAGCTGGAACACGGCGGCCTGCGATTGCGATCGCGATCCCCGCTGGCGTCGGCCGCGCGTCGGGTGCTGGCCGTGCTGCCCCGTTCGGGGTCGAGACCTGGTTCAGCGCAGGGCGGTAGAGCAGCGTGAGCGGTTCACTGATCGAACGCGTGCGTGAGCGGCTGGCGGCTGAATCAGCGCCGCTGCGGCCCAACGTTGTCGCGGAGGCGATCCGCGCCGAGTCCGGCGGGATGCTAGGCGACACCGAGGTGCTCGCCAATCTTCGGGTGCTGCAGACCGAACTGACCGGTGCCGGCATCCTCGAACCGCTGCTCTGCGCGGACGGCACCACCGACGTCCTGGTCACCGCGCCCGACGCGGTGTGGGTGGACGACGGAAACAGATTGCAGCGCAGCCACATTCGGTTTACCGACGAGGCCGCGGTGCGACGGTTGGCGCAGCGGCTGGCGTTGGCCGCGGGCCGGCGTCTCGACGACGCGCAACCCTGGGTGGACGGGCAGCTGACCGGCATCGGCGCCGGACGGTTCGCGGTGCGGCTACACGCGGTGTTGCCGCCGGTAGCGGCCGGAGGCACCTGCCTGTCGTTGCGGGTATTGCGGCCGGCCACACAGGATTTGGCCGCGCTGACCGCGGTGGGCGCGATCGCGCCACCGGCCGCCGCACTGCTTGACGACATCATCGCGGCCCGGCTCGCCTTCCTGGTGTGCGGCGGCACGGGCGCGGGGAAAACCACTTTGTTGGCGGCGATGTTGGGTGCCGTCCCGCCTCACGAGCGGATCGTGTGCGTGGAGGATGCGGCCGAGTTAGCGCCCCGGCATCCGCACTTGGTCAAGTTGGTCGCCCGGTGCGCCAATGTCGAAGGCGTTGGCGAGATCCCGGTACGTCAACTCGTCCGCCAGGCGCTGCGGATGCGGCCCGACCGCATCGTGGTCGGCGAGGTTCGGGGCGCGGAAGTTGTGGACCTGCTGGCGGCGCTGAACACCGGCCACGACGGCGGAGCGGGCACCGTGCATGCCAACAACCCGGGCGAGGTTCCTGCGCGGCTGGAGGCGCTCGGGGCGCTGGGCGGCCTGGATCGGGCGGCGTTGCACAGCCAGCTCGCCGCGGCGGTCCAGGTGCTACTGCATGTCGCGCGGGACCGCACCGGCCGGCGACGGCTCAGCGAGATCGCGATGCTGCGCCAGACAAATGAGCGGGTTCACGCGGTCACGGTGTGGCATGCCGACCGCGGGCTGACAGACTTTGCGCCCGATCTGGGCAGTGTGCTGCGAAGCCGGATCCCGGCATGAACCCGCTTACGTCTGCCGCGCTGCTGTTATCGGTTGCGCTGCTGGTGTTTCCGTCGTCACCACGCGGTCGGCTCACGCCGCCCGTGCGCGCGCGTCGGAGGCTGTCGCCGCTGGCGCCACACTGGTTCGCCCGCCTCGCGGGATGCGTCGCGGTCGGCGCGGCGGTGCTGCTGCCGTTGACGACGGTTCTGGCTCTCGTGGTGGTGGGTGCGACCGGATGCGTCCGCTACCGCCGTCGCTGCCGGAGCCGGCGCGCCACCGACGAGGGGCGCACGCTGCAGACCGCCCTGGACGTGCTCGTCGGGGAGCTGCGGGTGGGCTCTCATCCAGTGCGTGCGTTTGGCGTCGCCGCAGACGAAACCGACGGCACGGTCGGTGTTTCGCTGCGCGCCGTCGCCGCGCGCGCCCGGTTGGGCGCCGATGTGACGGCCGGTCTGCGCGCCGAGGCCCGGTCTTCGGCGTTGCCCGCACATTGGGACCGACTCGCGGTGTGCTGGCAACTCGCCAGTGACCAGGGGCTGGCGATCGCCACCCTGATGCGCGCCGCACAACGCGATATCGCCGAACGGCAACGGTTTTCGACGCGGGTGGTATCGGGTATGGCCGGCGCCCGCGCCACCGCGGCCATACTGGCAGGCCTGCCGGTGCTCGGGGTGCTGCTCGGTCAACTGATCGGCGCCCGGCCGCTGACTTTCTTGCTGAGTGGGCACGCCGGTGGGTGGCTGCTGGTGGTCGGGTCGACGCTGGCATGCGGCGGCCTGCTGTGGTCGGACCGGATCACCGATCGGCTGGCGTCATGAGCGCCGAGCCGTGAACATAGCGGCGGTGTTGCTGGCCGTGGCGTTGTTGGCCGGCGCGGGGCCATCGGCGGTGCGAGCCCGCGCCGGGATGCCGCCCCGCGCACCTCGGCTGCGACCGCCGTCGGCGCGCGGCCCGGATCCCCTGGCCGTCGCGTCCAGCCTGGACGTGCTGGCGGTGTGCCTGGCGGCGGGCATGGCGGTGTCGACCGCAGCGGCCGCGATCGCCCCGTCCGCGCCGCCGAAGCTGGCCCGGGTGTTGCGTCGGGCCGCCGACCTGCTGGGGCTGGGCGCCGACCCCGCCGTGGCCTGGTCGACCGCGTCGGATCCGGCAGCGACGGTCGACGCGCAGACCGACGCGCTGCTGCGGCTGGCGCGGCGTTCGGCGTCCTCGGGCGCGGCGCTGGCCGACGGGGTCGCCGAACTGGCGGACCAGTCCCGCGACGACGCCGCGCATGCGGCCACCGCAGCCGCCGAGCGGGCCGGGGTACTGATCGCCGGGCCGCTGGGGCTGTGCTTTTTGCCGGCGTTTGTGTGCCTGGGCATTGTTCCGGTGGTGGCCGGGCTGGCCGGCGATGTCCTGCAGTCGGGTCTGCTATGAGAAAGGAATATATTGGTGTTCACCATGTTTCGTGCCTTTGTCGCACGGATGACGCTGCTGGCGGCCGACGAGTCGGGTATGTCCACGGTGGAGTACGCCATCGGCACGATCGCGGCGGCGGCCTTCGGCGCGATCCTGTACACCGTCGTCACGGGCGATTCCGTCGTGTCGGCGCTGAACCACATCATCGGTCGCGCGCTCAGCACCAAGGTCTAGCCCGCGATGTCGGTGGGTGTGCCGGCGCGAGCACCGTCGAGGCGGCACTGGGCATCGCGGCGCTGGTCGTCGTGCTGGTGCTGTGCCTGGCAGGTATCACCGCGGTGTCGATGCAGGTGCGCTGCGTCGACGCCGCCCGCGAGGCCGCGCGGCTGGCCGCGCGCGGTGACGACCGGGTGGCCGTCGAGGCCGCCCGTCGCATCGCGCCCGGTGGCGCGCTGGTCCGGGTGCGGCGCGACGGCGACTTTTACGTCGCGACCGTCGTCGCGCACTCAAAGCTGTTGCCCACATTGGATATTGGGGCCAAGGCGGTATCGTCGGCCGAGCCGCGGCGGTGACCGGGGCTCGGCCACCGTGGTGGCGGCCGCAATGGTCGCGGTGCTGTTGTCCATCACGGGCGCCGGCGCCTATCTTGGCTCCGTCGTGGTGGCGCGGCACCGCGCGCAGGCCGCCGCGGATCTGGCCGCGCTGGCCGCCGCCGCAGCGCTACCGTCGGGAGCCGCCGCGGCCTGCGCCCGAGCGACGGCGGTGGCCCACGAGATGCGCATCCACGACGCCCGCTGCCGTGTCGACGGCCTCGACGTCGTCGTCACCGCGCGGGTGGGCGTCGCCTTTGCCGGGGTGGCGCAGGCCGCCGCCCGGGCGGGACCAGCCGGCCCCTAGTCCGTCAGGACTCGAGTTCGCTGTCGGTGGGCAGTCGCAGCGAGACCAGGCCGGCGAAGGTATCCGGTTCGAGTTCCACCCGGTTGACGGTGACATGCACCGGCACCCAATCGTTTTCGAAGCCCCGCATCCGCAGCACCCGGCTGGTTGCCTTGTCGGCGAACTCCTTGGTCATGGATTCCATCACCGGCTCATCGTCCGGATGGATCCGCTGCTGGTCGGTATCGCCGCCGCGCCAATCGTAGAAGGGGCACGGCTCGTCGAGCCATTTCAGCAGAGTCCACGTCTTGAGGTCGAACAGCGCGCGGTGGACTCCGGCCTGTGCCAGTCCGTTGAGGATCCGCTGCGCCAGGTCGTCCACCGACACCACCGGGCCCTTCGGCTCGGCACGCCAGTTCATCGCCCGCGCGACCAGGTGGTCACGGCCGTCCGGCCCGGGCTCGTTCACCGTGCGCGCGACGAGACCTATCCGGATGGGGTTTCCCTGCCAATCGGTGAGATCCAAGGTGCTGCACAGCGTTTGCTCCGCCTCGGCCTTGACGACCATGGCAAGCAGCTTGACCTCGTTCGCATTCAGTTCGCGCGACGGGAGATCTTCGGCAAAGGCTCTGCCAGAGGTGACCTCGAACTCGGGATTCTTGCCGCTGTTGGCCAGCGACTCCTGGGTGTCGGTGGCCACGCCACGGGTCAGGTCCCACTTCAGCGGTCCGGGGGTCGGCCGCTCGGGCGGCTCCGAGTCGGCGGGGCCGGTCCATACATGGACACCGTGCATGCGGCCGTCGGACATCACTACCGGCTCGGTTCGGATCACCCGGTCGCGCTTGGAGGTGATGCTGGTGAGGCTCTGGCCGGTCTGCAGTGACTCGGCGATCGCCGTTCGAACGGCGGAAAGATAAGGACTGCGCCGCAGGAACGTCGTGATGGGGACGAGGTTTTTGACTTGCCGCCCCTGCGCCACCACGGCGGGTTCGTTCCCCAGCGTCTCCACGAGCAGCCAGTCGTGGGCCATGCGGCCAAGTTTACGTCCGAATGACGCTTGCGTGATCGGCCGGGGGCGACCCGGTCGTGGACACCTGCCGCGCCGGCCCTGGCGGTTGGACGCCAATCCTGGTTTGCTGCTTTGCTTTTGCCGTCGACCGATCTGGTCGCCGCGCCGATAGCCGCTACGTTTGCAAATGTTGCCGCGGCCAGGTAGTTTCCTGCTGCGCCCGCTTTTAGCGGGCTTGCGAACGGATCGTGATGTCCGACCGTTCGCCGCGCTGTGTGACGGCGCGCCGGCAGTTCTTCAGCAGCGAGGAAATGCCGTCTGGTGGTGGCCGTCACGACGCAGATCCGTGGAGGTCGACCGTCGAGGGGTCGGTCGCCATCCGCTGGATTGCTCAGCGTGGCCCGTGACCCAATTCCGCGAGGATTAGCCGCAGCAGCAGCAAAGCACCCGCCTTATCCAGCGGGTCATTTCCGTTGCCGCATTTGGGCGACTGCACGCACGACGGGCAACCGCTTGGGCATTCGCACGCCTCGATGGCCGCGGCCGTCGCGCCCAACCAGGTGCTAGCCTGCCGAAAGCCGCGCTCGGCGAATCCTGCCCCGCCCGGATAGCCGTCGTAGACGAAGACGCTGGGCAGCCCATCAGGCCCGATCGCGGTGGACATGCCGCCGATGTCGCCGCGGTCGCAACTGGCCACCAGGGGCAGCAACCCAATGGCGGCGTGCTCGGCGGCATGTAACGATCCGGGTATGCGAGGCGCGTCAATAGCGTTATCTAGCAAAGCATCCGGATCGATGGTGTACATGGCCGCGGTCGTGGGCAACGTGTGTTCCGGCATGTCCAGCTCGATGAAGTCGATCACGTCCCCGTCGAGGCGGCGGCGCAGATAGCCGACCACCTGGTGGGTGACCGTCACTGGCACCAAGCCCAGCGTCACGGGTCCGAAAGCCAACCGCTCACCCTCCCCGGTGACCGCGATGTCGGCGAGTTCGCGCGCGAAGGTCGCATAGCCGGGGTCCTCGGCGTGTACGAATGCGATCCCCTCCTGCGGATCGAGCGAGTCAACGACGTAGCTCTCGCCCCGGTGCAGGTAAACCGCACCAGGATGCACCGAGGCCGGGGCCTGGCCGGCCCCGACGCTGCCCAGCAGCCGCCCGGTGTCCGCCTCCACGATGACGATCTGGCCACCCGTCGAACCCCGGATGTCCACCGCCGCATGCGGTTGCACGCCCGGCGCCGGAAAGTACTTGCCGTTGCGCCGGCGCAGCAACCCGTCGTCGACCAGCGCCGCGGTCACCTGCTCTGCGCCCAAAGACCGGACCTCGGCGTCATCGAGTGGCAGTTCGGTTGCGGCGCAAAGTAGTTGGGGTCCGAGGAGGTAGGGGTTGGCGGGGTCGATCACCACGCGCTCGACCGGTTTGTCCAGCAGCGCGCCGGGATGGTGGACCAGATACGTGTCCAGGGGGTCGTCGCGGGCGATCAATACGACCAGCGCGCCTTGGCCGCGCCGGCCCGACCGCCCGGCCTGCTGCCAGAACGAGGCGACCGTGCCGGGGAAGCCGGCCAAGACCACCGCGTCGAGTCCGGCGATATCGATCCCGAGTTCGAGCGCATTCGTGCTGGCCAGACCGCGCAACCGGCCCTCGGCCAGGGCATGTTCCAAAGCGCTCCGGTCCTCGGCGAGATAGCCGGCCCGATACGACGCCACTTTGTCGGTCAGCTCCGGTGCGATGTCGTCCAGCCGGGCCTGCGCGCCCAGCGCGGTCAGCTCGGCGGCACGCCGCGACCGGACGAACGTCAAGGTCTGTGCCCCCTGTGCGATCAGGTCGGCCATCACCCGCGCCGCCTCCGCACCCGCGGACCGTCGGACCGGAGCGCCCTGCTCGCCGGTCAGGTCGGCGCGTAACGCGGGTTCCCACAACGCCACCGTGCGGGCCCCCTGAGGCGAGCCGTCATCGACGACCTCCTCGACCGCCTGGCCGATGAGTTCGGTGGCCGTCGCGCCCGGTGAGGCCGTCGTCGCGCTGGCAAAAATCACGGTCGGCGCCTTGCCGGATTGGGGGGCATAGCGCGCGCACAGACGTAACAGACGGCGCAGCACCATCGCCACGTTCGAACCGAAAACACCACGGTAGTAATGACATTCGTCGACGACCACGAACCGTAGACCGCGCAACAGGACAGCCCAGCGCGCATGATTGCGCAGTATCGACAGGTGGATCATGTCGGGATTGGAAAACAGCCAGCGCGACCGTTCGCGCGCAAAGCGGCGCACCTCGGCGGGAGTGTCGCCGTCGTAGGCCGTGGGTGCGACATCGTTCAGCCGAGGGATGGCCGTGGTCAACGCGTGCGCGGCGCGCAACTGGTCGTGGCCGAGCGCCTTGGTGGGCGACAGGTACAGCACCCGGGCCCGCGGGTCCGTCGCCAGCGCATTGAGGACGGGAAGCTGGTAGGCCAGCGATTTCCCGGACGCGGTGCCGGTGCTTACCACCACGTGACGGCCGGCGTGCGCCAATTCCGCGGCTCGTACCTGGTGTGACCACGGCGAACTTATGCCGCGCTCGGCAAAGGCGCGGACCACGTCGGGCTCGGCCCATGCCGGCCATCCGTGCGGCCGGCCGCTGCGCGACGGCAGCTCGGCCACGTGCCGCAGCGGATGCTCGCCCGGCGCGGTGCCCGCGAGCGCGGCGGCCAGCAGCTCGCTGCCGAAACTCGCCATCACGAACCTTTCTCGCCCTTGACGCCTGTGTCGGTCGCCGGAATCCATCGTCTAGATGACGTCCGGGTTACGACACCAAGCTTTCCGGATCGTCGTTAGCGGAAATCTGTTGCTAAGGCGATGAACATGGTTGACTAATCAGCGGTCGCAGCTTCTGTGTTCGTGTCAAACTTTCGCAGGATCGACGTTGCGGCCGCGGTTCCTGCGAGGTTATCGGTCGGGGGAGATTCCGGCGACTACGCATGGTATGGCGGTCGCGGCGGGCCCGGTGCGCCGGAAGGCGGTGCACCGCACCCATGTAGAAAAGGAAAGATCGAGAGATGCCACAGGGAACTGTGAAGTGGTTCAACGCGGAGAAGGGGTTCGGCTTCATCGCCCCTGAGGATGGTTCCGCCGATGTGTTTGTCCACTACACGGAAATCCAGGGTTCGGGCTTCCGCACCCTCGAAGAAAACCAGAAGGTCGAGTTCGAGATCGGCCACAGCCCTAAGGGCCCCCAGGCCACCGGAGTCCGCTCCGTTTAGGAGAAGAGCAGAGTCCGACGAAACCCCCCGTGCAGTCCCGCTTAGCGGGCCGGCCGGGGGGTTCTCGTTACCCAATGGGGTGCCCTCGACACGGCGGGTGGCGCCGCGCTGGATATCAAGCCACGGATCGGCAAGCTGGCCTACTGTCGGTTGAGTGAGCCAGCTTTCCTTCTTCACCGCAGAGTCGGTACCGCCCGCGGTCGCCGATCTTTCCGGTGTGCTGGCAGCCTCCGGCCAGATCGTGACGGTGGGAGCACGAGGCGTCGCCGGTGCCCGGCTCTCGGTGGTCGTGGATCAGCCCTGGCGCGCTTCGGCGCTGGCCGAGATGATTCACGAAGCCGGTTTGGAACCCGAGATCGCCAGAACCGAGGAAGACACCCCCTTGGTGCGCACGGCGGTCAGCGAGCTGTTGCGCCCGATTGCCGCCGAGTGGACGCGGGGCGCGGTCAAGACGGTGCCGCCGCGCTGGCTGCCCGGACCGCGCGAGCTGCGGGCGTGGACCCTGGCGGCCGGCACCCCGGACGCCGACCGTTATCTGCTCGGTCTGGACCCGCACGCACCGGACACCCATTCGCCGCTGGCGTCGGCCCTGATGCGGGTCGGGATTGCGCCCACCCTGATCGGTACCCGCGGCGGCCGGCCAGCACTTCGGATCAGTGGCCGTCGGAGGCTATCGCGCCTGGTAGAGAACGTGGGGGAACCTCCCGCCGACCCCGAGGCGTTGGCACTCTGGCCCCGGGTTTAGCGGCCCGACAGGGCCCCCACACCGGAGAGCCGGTTTGCGAAAGCGCACCCAAGGGTGCGAAATTGTCAGATGCCCACAGGCGGGCGGTACGGCGGCGTACCTGAAATTCCCCGGGAATTGCCCGGACTTTCAGAGGCCGACCTGTCATTCTTCCTGCGGGGCGGTCCCGCTAGGGGACCGGCATAGGAGATGGAGCGTAGGCGCAGTTGGCTGACGTTGGAACTGACGCTGGAAATGGAAGCGGCCGGCGACTGGTCATAGTCGAGTCGCCCACCAAGGCGCGCAAATTAGCCGGTTACCTGGGCTCCGGCTACATCGTCGAGTCGTCGCGTGGGCACATCCGCGACCTGCCGCGCGCCGCGGCCGACGTGCCCGCGAAGTTCAAGTCCGAGCCGTGGGCACGCCTTGGAGTCAACGTCGACGCCGACTTCGAACCGCTCTACATCATCAGCCCCGAGAAGAAGAGCACGGTCAGCGAGCTGAAGGGGCTGCTCAAGGACGTCGACGAGCTCTATCTGGCCACGGATGGTGACCGCGAGGGCGAGGCCATCGCCTGGCATCTGCTGGAAACCCTAAAGCCGCGCATCCCGGTCAAGCGGATGGTCTTCCACGAGATCACCAAGCCGGCGATCCTCGAGGCCGCCGAACATCCCCGCGACCTCGACACCGACCTGGTCGACGCGCAGGAGACCCGCCGCATCCTGGACCGGCTGTACGGCTACGAGGTCAGCCCGGTGCTGTGGAAGAAGGTCGCGCCCAAGCTGTCGGCGGGCCGGGTGCAGTCGGTGGCCACCCGGATCATCGTGCAGCGGGAACGCGACCGGATGGCGTTCCGCAGCGCGTCCTACTGGGACATCGTCGCCAAACTCGACGCCAGCGTCTCCGACCCGCAGGCCCAGCCGCCGACCTTTACCGCCCGGCTGGCGACCGTCGACGGGCTGCGCGTGGCCACCGGCCGCGATTTCGACTCACTGGGAACGCTGCGCAAGGCCGACGAGGTCGTCGTACTCGACGAGGCCCGCGCGACCGCATTGGCGACGGGATTGCAGGGCGCGCAACTGTCCGTGGCGTCGGCGGAGGAGAAGCCCTACACCCGGCGTCCGTACGCACCGTTCATGACGTCGACGCTGCAGCAGGAGGCTGGCCGCAAGTTGCGCTTCTCCTCGGAGCGCACGATGAGCGTCGCGCAGCGGCTCTACGAAAACGGCTACATCACTTATATGCGTACCGATTCCACGACGCTGTCGGAGTCGGCGATCGAGGCGGCGCGCACGCAGGCGCGCCAGCTCTACGGCGCGGAGTACGTCGCTGCGTCGCCGCGTCAGTACACCCGCAAGGTCAAGAACGCGCAGGAGGCGCACGAGGCGATCCGGCCCGCCGGCGAGACGTTCGCCACCCCGGACGCGGTGCGCCACGAACTCGGCGGTGACGAATTCCGCCTCTACGAGCTCGTCTGGCAGCGCACCGTGGCCTCGCAGATGGCCGACGCGCGCGGCACCACGCTGAGCCTGCGCATCACGGGTACGGCGGCGGAGCTTGGCCAAAATAGAGAAGTAGCGTTCTCCGCGACCGGGCGCACCCTGACCTTCCCCGGATTCCTCAAGGCCTACGTGGAGACGGTGGACGAGCTGGCCGGCGGCGAGGCCGACGACGCCGAGCGGCGACTGCCCCACCTGACCCCGGGTCAGCGGCTGGGCGCCATCGAGCTGACCCCGGACGGTCACTCCACCAACCCGCCGGCGCGTTATACCGAGGCGTCGTTGGTCAAAGCGCTCGAGGAGCTGGGTATCGGGCGTCCCTCTACCTACTCGTCGATCATCAAGACCATCCAGGATCGCGGCTACGTGCACAAGAAGGGCAGCGCTTTGGTGCCCTCGTGGGTGGCGTTCGCGGTCACCGGTCTGCTGGAGCAGCATTTCGGCCGGCTCGTCGACTACAACTTCACCGCGGCGATGGAAGACGAGCTCGACGAGATCGCCAATGGACACGAGCGGCGGACCAACTGGCTCAGCAACTTCTACTTCGGTGGCGACCACGGCGTGGCCGATTCGGTCGCCCGCTCCGGCGGCCTCAAGCGACTGGTCGGCGTCAACCTCGAAGGCATCGATGCTCGAGAAGTCAACTCCATCAAGCTGTTTGACGACGCGGAGGGCCGATCGGTCTATGTTCGGGTGGGCAAGAACGGGCCGTACCTGGAACGCCAGGTGGCGGGTGAGTACGGCGAGACCACGCCCCAGCGGGCCAACCTCAACGGCGCACTCACCCCCGACGAGCTGACGCTCGAAGTGGCCGAAGAGCTATTCGCCACCCCGCAAGAGGGCCGGTCTCTGGGAGTGGACCCGGAAACCGGCCACGAAATCGTCGCCAAAGACGGCCGGTACGGGCCGTACGTGACCGAGATCCTGCCGGAGCCGGAGCCGCCTGCCGAGGACGACGGTGGCGCTGGGTCTGATCAGAAGGCGAAGCGGGCTAAGAAGCCCACTGGTCCCAAACCGCGGACCGGATCGCTGCTGCGCAGCATGGACTTGCAGACCGTCACTCTCGAGGACGCGCTGAAGCTGCTGTCGTTACCAAGGGTGGTCGGTGTGGACCCCGATTCGGGTGAGGAGATCACCGCACAGAACGGGCGCTATGGGCCGTACCTCAAGCGCGGCAGCGAATCTCGCTCGCTGGCGGCCGAAGACCAGCTTTTCACCATCACCCTCGACGAAGCGTTGAAGATCTACGCGCAACCGAAACGCCCTGGCCGACAGAGCGCTTCGGCGCTGCCGCTGCGCGAGCTGGGAGCCGATCCGGCGACGGGCAAGCCGATGGTGATCAAGGACGGCCGATTCGGGCCCTACGTCACCGACGGTGAGACCAACGCCAGTCTGCGCAAGGGCGACGACGTGGCGTCGATCAGCGACGAGCGCGCCGCCGAACTGCTGGCCGACCGGCGCGCCCGGGGTCCGGTCAAGCGGACCGCCAAGAAGGCCACGCGCAAGGCGCCGGCGAAGAAGGCCACCAAGCGTTAGCCGATTCGGCCCGGCTCGACCTGCCGGGGCCCGGGCCGATCACATGATTTCGCTGGACACCTCTTGGGTGGCAGACCCTGGGGGGCCGGCCTCCTGGACGGCCAGATTCAGCGGGCGGGCCAGCTGGGTTGGCGCGGAGCGCCCGCGCAGCTCGACGACTTCGCCCACGTCCCAGCACAGGGCCTCGGAGTCGAGCGCGCCGCTGACGGCGATCGCCGACGCGAGCACATGGCCCACCTCGAGTTTGGCCAATTCGGTGAGCCGGGCGGCCTCGTTGACCGGGTCGCCGATCACCGTGTACTCGAAACGGGCCTGCGCGCCGATGTGGCCCGCGATGGCCCGACCGGACGACACCCCGATGCCGAAGTCCGCCGAGCCGATCACCGGCAGGAGTTCGTCGTGCAGCTCGCGGGCGGCCGCCAGCGCGCCGCCGGACGCGTCCGGGTGCTCGATCGGCGCGCCGAAAATCGCCAGCGCGGCGTCGCCCTGGAACTTGTTCACGAATCCGCCGTGGCGGCCGACGGTGTCCACCACGACCCGGAAGAACTCGTTGAGTAGATGGACCACCTCGCCGGGCGGTCGGGTAGCGGCCAGCTGGGTCGAGCCGACCAGGTCCACGAATAGCACCGCGACGTTGCGCTCCTGGCCGCCCAACTCGGTGCCGCGCTCCAAGGCCCGGCGCGCCACGTCTTCGCCGACGTAGCGACCGAACAGGTCGCGCAGTCGCTGCCGCTCGGACAGATCACGCACCATGTCGTTGAAGCCGGCTTGCAGCAGGCCGAGTTCGCTGGCGTCGTAGATCTGCATGTGCGCGTTGTAGTTACCGCGCTGCACCTCCGACAACGCCCAGCGCAGCTGGCGCAGCGGATCGGCGATCGACATGGCCACCAACAGGGTGCTGACAAACCCGATGCCCAACGCCGCCAACGCCAGCAGCAGGATGGGCATGAACAAACTCTCCGGTGCCGCATGCAGCAGCGAAACCTTGTCGGCCAGAACGGCCAGCACGATCGCCAGCACCGGCACGGCGGTGGACAGCATCCAGGTCAGCATCTGTCGCAGGATGACGCCGGGCGCCTTCACATTCTCCGGCACGCCGCTGCGCAGCGCGGCCACAGCCACCGGCCGCAGCACCCGCTCAGACTGCAGGTAACCGATGATCGCGGTCGCGGCGGCGCCCAGTGCCATGGCGACCGTCACGACGGGCGCCGCGTGCCTGGCCACCGACCAGCCGGCGACGATGAAAACCACCCCGCCGATGCACCAGGACGCCACGCTGATCACCGTGCGGTAATACGGCATGCGCAACGCGCGGCTGCGGGCCAGTTCGGTGGCGGCCGGATCGGTCTCGGCGAGCAAATTATCGCCGCGCTGCCACCGGAAAACCGGCATCAGCATCCTCAGATTCACCGCGATCTGGGCGAGGAACACGACGATCAGCGAGATTGCCCAGATCACCAGGTTGAGGGTGGGCAGGTCCTGCAGCTGGATGCGGTCCTGGGGCGGCAGGCCGTATCGCAGGAAGCCGAGCACGAAAAGGGCGCCGATGATGTCGGCCTGCAGCATGCTCAGCGAGAACACCGGCCACGGGGTGCGCACCACCCACCGGACGAATGCGCTAATCCGCCCGGGCAGTGTCGCCGCCGGGGTTGCCACCAACCCACCGTATCGGTCGGCGGCGACTTGTCGGAAACCTAAAAGCCCCTCGGCAAGTCGCCGCGAGCTGCCAAAAGCCGCCGAAAGATCACGGGAATGTCGCGATATGGCGGCTGATCGGTATCTGTCGGCGGGTGTCGCTACTGTTGCCGGTGATGTCCGGGGTGTTTACGCGGCTGGTAGGCCAGCAGGCGGTGGAAACCGCGCTGCTCACCGCCGCCAGGGCCGCCCGTGGTGATCCGGCTCACAACGCCACTGGCGACGGGACTATGACACATGCGTGGCTCATCACCGGTCCCCCGGGATCCGGCCGCTCGGTCGCGGCACTCTGCTTTGCCGCCGCGCTGCAATGCACCTCCGACGGGGAGCCGGGCTGTGGGAGCTGCCGGGCGTGCACGACGACGATGGCCGGCACCCACGCCGACGTGCGGCGGGTAATTCCGGAAGGCCTGTCCATCGGCGTGGACGAGATGCGCGCCATCGTGCAGATCGCGTCGCGCCGGCCGACCACCGGACGCCGGCAGATCGTCCTGATCGAGGACGCCGACCGGTTGACCGAAGGTGCGGCGAACGCTCTGCTCAAGGTGGTCGAAGAGCCCCCGCCATCAACGGTGTTCCTGCTCTGCGCGCCGTCGGTGGATCCCGAAGACATCGCGGTCACGCTGCGATCCCGTTGCCGGCATGTTGCGCTGGTGACCCCGTCCACCGAGGCCATCGCGCAGGTGCTCATCGACAGCGACGGCCTGGCCCCCGACACGGCGAACTGGGCGGCGTCGGTCAGCGGCGGTCATGTGGGGCGGGCGCGCCGGCTGGCCACCGACCCGGAGGCCGCGCAGCGGCGTGAACGGGCGTTGGGACTGGTGCGTGACGCCGCCACCCCGTCGCGGGCCTACGCCGCGGCCGAGGAGTTGGTGGCCGCTGCTGAAGCCGAAGCATTAGTGCTGACCGCCGGGCGCGCCGAGGCCGAAACCGAAGAGCTGCGAACGGCTTTGGGCGCCGGCGGTACTGGCAAAGGCACGGCTTCGGCGATGCGCGGTGCCACCGGTGCGATCAAGGATCTGGAGCGACGGCAGAAATCCCGTCAGACCCGGGCCTCGCGAGACGCGCTGGACCGGGCGCTGATCGACCTGGCGACCTACTTCCGGGATGCGCTGGTGGTCTCGGCGCACGCGGGCGGGGTGCGGGCCAACCACCCGGACATGGCCGAGCGGGTGGCTTCGCTGGGCGCCCACGCCGCGCCCGCGCGGCTGCTGCGGTGCATCGAGGCCGTGCTCGAGTGCCGGGAAGCGCTGGCGGTCAACGTCAAACCCAAGTTCGCCGTCGACGCCATGGTCGCCACCATCGGCCAGGAACTGCGTGATTGATTTCGTCGCTCCCGCCCGCCTGCCGTAGACTCGTGCCGCCCGACACGCGGGCAAAAAGACAACGCCGCCTTAGCTCAGTCGGTAGAGCGATTCACTCGTAATGAATAGGTCAGGAGTTCGATTCTCCTAGGCGGCTCCACTGCGATGTCTCGGGACATCGTGCACATGTGTCTTGGGACATCGTTCACGGTCTGGTTTGAGGTTGGTAGTCCTTGGTCGGGTCGAGTTGGAGTTCTCGCAGTAAGCGGCCGTCGGTGGTGAGGACTCGGATGTGTAGGTCTTGGATCAGGAGCAGGACGTTGGGGCAGCCAACAGGAACCGCGCCAACCCGAACCCAGTCGGGCCGGCCTCATAAGTCACCGCCACCGGCGCTGGCAACCTCTTGATCCACTCCAGGACCTCTTGGTGATCCGGGCACAACCGCCGCTGAAAAACCTCACCGGTATCTCCATCCAAACCGCACGCCACGACCGATCGTGCGTGCACATCCAGGCCAACACTCGTACGCTGAACCTTCACTGGGGCCTCCCCACATCTTGTGGCTCTACCGGCCAGGACCACCCTGTCGGCAACCCACGTTCACATGTGAGCGGAGGCCCCAGCCCCCATACCATCTAGCAGTGGACGTTGGTGACGTACTCGCGCACTGGCCGGTCAGCACCCGTTGACGGACGCTGGCTCAGGTTTGCGTTCGTCTGGTACCGGCGGGGCGCGATCTTACTGGTCCACTGCCCGCCGTCGTCGTCGATAGTGGTGACGACGGCCGGGATCACTGTGGTTGTGCGCATCGCGGGACCTCCCGTTTGTCGCTGGCCGAATGCATCCAAGATAGGGAACGCTAACGTCTAGTAATTTCTTCCCACCGCGCGGTAGAGCTTCCGGGCGGGCACGCGCCCAGCGCCGAATCGCGATGCCATGTTTAGCGATAAAGGAATCGGGAAAGTATTCAACACACATCGACTAGGAGGTGCGGGATGGTGACCGTAGCTATCTGCCCCGCGTGCGGCTATCCCACGGTTGGCCCCGATCTCTGCTTCTACTGCCGCCCCGCAGCAATCATTCCGCGGCGGGACGTCGCAACGAAAGCAAACGACAGCTTACGGACTGTCGCCCCAGGGTCATCATAAAAGCCGTGCCCATTCCGCGATGAACGCAAGAACGTGAATTTGGGCAACTGTAGTCTTTCTGGCCCACAGTTGAAGGTCCGCCCCGCCCCGCTCTCCTGGCTAGGGAGAGCCAGCCAAACACTCCACCAGCGAGCAGCGACCATGGCGACGATGGACACCAGCCAACCGATACGCCGCCGTGTCTAATAGCGCGTTCAATAGCAAGACCATGGCGCCATGGTTACCAACCCCAAAGCCATCACCGCAGGTCAAAGCACCACGCTAGCAACCATGATAAACAGCATCACAGCAGTTCAGAGGGGATATCTAAATCCCTAGCAACCCTCAAAATGGCACCTTCACCCGCCACGTTTTTTCTCGCACAGCAAATCCAATGTAGCTTGGCAAACCCGCGTCACGCCGATGTTCTAATAGCGCGCGACTTTCTGGCCCTCCCCGCGAGATTCTCGCAATACGGAGAGAATCCCCAGCCATCCGGCGCCCTCCTGCTAGCAAATGTTGGCATTCACCAGCAAATGCCGCAAATGGGGCTTCTACCTGCGCTTTCGTCGCGGTACTTTGGGGGGCCATGGCATCGCCGCATGTGAACCGCAATGGGTACATTGCGGGTTGCCGGTGTGACCGCTGCAAGGCGTCTCAGCGCGTCCATCAGCAGGAATACCGCGGGCGGGTGGCTGATGGGACGGTACGGCCGCGGGCGCCGTCGTCGGCAGCGATGTTTGGGCCGTTACCGCCGTCGGGGCCTGGGCGTGTCGAGGCGGCTGTCGGGCAGGAAATCGAAGGGTTGCCCCTGGCGGCTGCCCGGCCCGCGCTCGTCGAAACGGCCGTCTCGCTGGCGAAGATTTTGGATAACCCGCGCGCTGTCTCACAGCAGCCCGCGGCCGCGGGAAAACTGGTAGACATCCTCGACAGGTTGCATAAGGGGTCGGTGGCCCGGCGGGGTGGTTTGCGCGCGGTGAAGGCCATGACGACGCCCGACCGCGGCGCCTGACTGGCCAAAGCCCCATCAAACTTGACGTACCTTCGCAACCGCGAATCGAGCGAACGCAAGAATTTCGCAAGAATTCCCCAAGCGGGGTGCGGCAGCCTAGTGTGATGACGGCTTTGATGGTGAACGCGATCGCAGCCGGGATCGCGTTGGTGACACTGACACCGATGCAGGTGTACGAGTGGCACGCCCGGAAAAACCGCAGAGCGATATTCCACGTGTCTTCCACGCCCGCCGGGCCGCCACCCTAGATATAGGGTCTGAGCTGCGGTTATGCTGGTGCGCGATACTGGGATTGAACCAGTGGCACACTGCGACCCGCAGCATCCTTCTTGCTACGCATTGTGAGTATTCAATAAGGGTGTATGAGTCGAACATTCTTTGAAACATGTCGGGCCGCCCCCGAGAGAGCAGGGCGGCCCGATCTAGTCAGACGCGGGCTAGGGCGATTCGTTTCCCGCTTAACCCTGGTCAGACCGCCAGTTCGATCACTTTCTGGTACCAACCCATAAATTGGGCGAGTCCCTCGTCAACGTAAGCGCTGGCGACGCTGACGTGAGACGCGACGAGCTGTCCACGGGCGACGCATCGCTGATACTCCTTGCTACGGCGCACTGAGTCGATCTGCTCCGCGGTGCCGCGCACGACAAGCAATCCGGCCACATCTCCACCGGAGAACGCGAGAACGGTCACGTCAAAGCGCTCGATTTTTCCTTCCTGCTGAAGACCCGCCCAGTACTGCATCGCTTCGTTGTAGATATCGAGGGCTTGCTTCTCCCGCCCAGGTATGGGGTCTCCCCAAACTGTGCATAGAGCAGCTTCAGCCATTGGACTTCCTCTCTCCTCAGCCCCTATGCGGATTATCCGGATTTTTCCTTGCGGACCGGCCAGGCACACGCGTAGTTCGGTACTCGATTTCCAGCTTCTAATCGTCGCGTCGGCCTGTTTCGTCGTCGTTGTTATGGGGACCAATGTTGGTGCGTCGTCCCTGTGGCGGCGAATATGGTGCCGGGTTCCGCACGGTGCTGACGCGATGCGGTGAGTCAAGTACCGAGCGAGAGTTCCGACCGCACCATGTCTATGGGCGTCGCGACCGCCTGGTCGTCGGGGTCGAATCCCTCAGCCGGCACGGCCTGGGCTTTGTCAGCGTCTTGGACGTGCGGTTCTTTCGTGCGGTTCCCTCGCGTTCATGGCCGCTGTGGTGGTGGTCCCGCTCATGGTCGAAGTTTAGTAATCCCATCTGGTGATAACTCAGACAGGTATCAGACTGGGGCCGGTTCACCAGGCCAGGAGAGGCGCGGGATCATAGATAACCATGCTGCAATGGGAAACAGTGGACGAGAACGCGGCCTACCCGTTCGAGCGCTACCGTGCGATCAGCGGCAAGCATGAATACCGGGTCTTCCACGACCCCACCGGGGCAGCAAGCCAAGACCTCCCGTGGATTCTGGTGGTTCGGGAGGCGCCGGAGGGTGGCGTCTCGACGCACGTCCACCACGGCGCCTACAGCACCATCGACTGGGCGAAGCGACACGCTGAGCTATGGGAAGGCCCGCCACCGGAGTGACGGGCCGCTGAGCACGGACGCCGCCGCACGGGTTCTGGCGCTGTGATCAGGTATGACATCCGGCCTCCCACTAGCTTTCAACCGCCGCCGAAACTGAAGAACATTCAAGAATGCATTGGAGCGTATCCCGACCCCACCCGGATTTCTGAACATACCCCAAACACGCTGAGCGCCAAAGATAGTCAAGTTCCGTGCGTGTTCGCGTCAGGCCGGCGCGAGGAATCCCACCGGCCCGGACGCGAGGCACAGCGCGAGCGCGGTGGTGTTGGCTCGCACGGTGATCGCGTCTCCGGCGCCGGGCAGCCGCGCATAGACCCGGTTTAGCCCCGGATGCACTGGAACCTTTTGCGACGGGCCCTCGGACAGCGACAACGTCATCGAGCCGTCGCTGTTGGCCAGGTAATTGAGTTCGACGGTCCAATCGGCCGGCAGCAGCGGCCCGTCCAGAACCATCCGCGCGGGCTGATCCGGCTGTGCGAAATAGCCGCAACGCGGCATCGGTCCGGGCACGATGGTCCGCGTCCAAGTGACGCGAGCGTTGACCAGGTTCCCGGAGCTGTTCAGCATCCGCAATTGCGTTGTGGCCGTGTCGAATTCGGGACGATCACGGAGGAGGGCGAAGATGTGGCTGGCCAGGTTCTCCGGCCACGCCACCCGTTGTAGCACGAACGGATCGACCTCTTGATCCAGCAACGGCGCATCCGAAGTTTTATGCGCGGCAGCCAAACTGGCGCGGGCGTTCTGCAGGTAGGGCTGGGCGGGGTTGTCGCGCCAGCTGGTCAGAAACGTCGCCGTCGAGTACAGGCTGCTGCCCAGGAACAACGCCGCCAAACACATTGTCACGACAGCACGTCGCGGCGAAGCATCGAGCCGACCGGAAGATGGCCGGTTGGGCGCGGTGAAGCCGACGGCGGCCAACAGCGCCAGCGCCACGACGAGATCCGGGAAATACCTTAGGGTTTGCGCCAATTCGAGTGCGGTGAACCGCGACGAGCGCATCAGATAGATCGGCACCTGGCAGGCGGCCACGTACCCGACGGCGATCAGCCACACCGGGCCGATGCGTTGTTTGCGGGTCAGCGACAGAGCCAGCACGCCCAGCAGCACCAGCCAGCCGAGCGCCATCACCATCGGCGGGGGCGTGGCCCAGGGCGAGGCCGGGGCCCAGCGGGCCCAGTGCCATGGCCCGCCGGCCAGACCCGGCACGATGCCGTGGGTAATCGATCGCGACAACAGATCCCACGTCATCGCCAGATCGGTGCTCCACCGCCGTTGATTGACCACGGCCAGATACAGCGCCACCCAGCCGGCGGTCAGCGCCAGCGAGGCGATCCACAACCGGGCACCGCCCCGCCACGCTGTGCGCAACGCCGACCCTGGATCAGCCCCGCCCTGGACATGGCACAGGAGTGCGACCACGACGAACGCGACGAACGGGATCACCGCGGCCTTCTCGAAGAACAGCAGGCCGCCGAGGTAGGCCAGCACACCGGTCACCGCGTAGCGCTGGTTGCCGGTGCGCATCAGCAGGATCGCGTCGGCGCAGACCCACGCCAGCGCGGCCAGCATCGGCAGCGAGTTGAGCGCTGCCGCCCACCACGCGAACCCCGGCACGGCCAACGGCGTGAACAGCGCGAACGTCAGCGGGATCAGCAGCACCGGACGCCAGCCGAGGATGACGTGCAGGGCACGCAACAGCGACAGCGAGGCCAGCAGCTGCAGCACCACGAGGCTGATCGCCGGACCCGTCCACACCAGCGGCGCCAACCGGGTGATCGCGCCGGCGACCAGGAAGGCGGCCGGCATCACGTGCCCGTCGTGGTCGTCGAAAAGGTACGACGGCGACAGCAATCCCTCGGTGCCGGCCTTCCCGACCAGGATCAGGTCGTCCCAGTAGAAGTAACCCCGAAACGCCAGCACCCCGCGGATCACCAGCTGCGCGGCGACCAGCGCGACCGCGGCCAAAACGACCAGCCGGTATGGTGGGCCGGTGCGCGCATTGGTCACCGGGGCGGCCGGTTTCATCGGGTCGACGCTAGTCGACCGTCTGCTGGCCGACGGTCACACGGTTGTGGGGCTGGACAATTTCGCGACCGGCCGCGCCACCAACCTCGAGCATCTGGCCGACAATCCCGCACACGTCTTCATCGAGGCGGACATCGTCACCGCGGATCTCGACGCCATCCTCGACGAGCACCGGCCGGAGGTGGTGTTTCACCTGGCGGCGCAGATCGACGTGCGGCGCTCGGTGTCCAACCCACAATTCGACGCTTCGGTCAACGTGATCGGCACGGTGCGCCTGGCCGAAGCCGCTCGGCAGGCCGAAGTCCGCAAAATCGTGCACACCTCGTCGGGCGGATCCATCTACGGCACCCCGACCCAGTTCCCGACCCCCGAGACGGTGCCCACCGATCCGGCGTCGCCGTACGCCGCGGGCAAGGTGTCCGGCGAGATCTACCTCAACACGTTCCGCCATCTGTACGGCCTGGAATGCTCGCACATCGCGCCGGCCAACGTCTACGGCCCTCGCCAGGATCCACACGGCGAGGCGGGTGTGGTGGCGATCTTCGCCCAGGCGCTGCTGTTGGGTAAGCCCACCAAGGTGTTCGGCGAGGGCGGGACCAACACCCGCGACTATGTGTTCGTCGCCGACGTGGCCGATGCTTTCGTCAAAGCGTCCGGCGAGGTGGGCGGCGGGCAGCGCTTCAACATCGGCACCGGCATCGAGACGTCAGACCGCGCCCTGCATACCGCGGTGGCGGCGGCCGTGGGCGGGCCCGACGATCCGGAGTTCTATCCGCCGCGGCTTGGTGATCTGAAGCGGTCCTGCCTCGACAGCGGCTTGGCCGAAAGGGTTTTGGGCTGGCGCCCGCAAGTTGCGCTGGACGAAGGCGTGCGCCGGACGGTCGAGTACTTCCGCCAGACGCATACGCACTAGCCCGCTAGCGCTGCTCGGGCTCCAGTGCTCCCTCGAGCGCCACCGCCCGCGCCAGCCGGGCGTAGCGCAGCTCTAAGTCCTTGAACCGCATATAGGTGCTCAGCGTGGTGAAGCTGAACGCCATGATCAGCGCGTAGAGCATCAGGTCGGTGCCGCGGCCTATCCCGAACCAGTGCGCGACCACCGTGGTGTCGTCGGGCCGCAGCACCGCGTAGATGCCGGCCAGCACGAACAAGACATAGCCGACCTTGACCCAAGCCTTGGAACGTGAACTGCGCCGCGACCGCAGCAGGTACACCAGCAGCGCGACGATCGACCCGATCAGTAATACCTGGATCCAGTTCATCTGGAAAACCTCCCTCGCAGGAATCCGTCGAAGATGATGTTGACGCCGTTAAGCAGCGGCTGCCCCTTCGACTTCGAGTACTCGGTGTAGAGCACCTCGATCGGCTCTTCGACCACGCGCCAATCGTTTTCGGCGATCAGCATGACGAACTCGTTGGCGTGGCTCATCCCGCTCATGGTGATGTCCAGCCCGTCGGCGACCTTCTTGTTGAACACCCGCAGCCCGTTGTTGGTATCGGTCAGTCCGAGCCGGCGACCGCGCGGGCTCAACCGCGCGGCGGTGCGCAGCACGATCCGCTTCAGCAGCGGCGGCCGGCTGGCTGGGCTGGCTAGGCTGGCTGGGGCCCGCGCGAACCTTGTTCCGATGACCACATCGACGTCGCCCGCGGCCAGTCGGTCGATCATCGCGGCCACGTCTTTGATGCGGTGCTGGCCGTCGGCGTCGAACGTGGCGAATACCTTCGCCCCGGGCTGCTTGCGGGCGTACTCGACGCCGGTCTGGATGGCCGCGCCCTGACCCAGGTTGATCGGATGGCGCAGCAGGTGAGCCCCGGCCCGCAAGGCGATCTCGCCGGTGCCGTCGACGCTGCCGTCGTCCACACAGACGACGTGGTCGAACACCGAGCGCAGGTCGGCGACGACCTCGTCGATCACACCGGCTTCGTTGAAGGCGGGAACGACGATCCAGACGTCGGGGTACTGCGTTTGAGTGGCCATTTGTGACCCCAAGGTTAGCCAGGATCAGCCCGCTGGGCGTCCGGCGCGCGCCAGCGCCACGAGATGGACGCCGATTCCCACCAGCGGGCCGCATAACAGGGCGACCACGGTGCGGGTCTGCAGCGGTAGCGGCAGCAACAGCAACAGTCCCGACGCCACCGTCGCACCGACCCAGCCCAGCGAATACGCCCGATGCGACGCAGCCGCCACCGTGGCAGCGCCGGTAAGCGTGAGCATGGCGATCGCCACCGCGGCGGCGGTCAGCCAGGCCAGCAGCGCGCTGCCCGCGTCGTATTGCGGCCCGAAGGCGACGCGCAGCAACCACGGGCCCACCGCGCCGGCCGCCAGCACCCCGACCGCGCCGATCCCGCCGATGAGCGCCGCCGGTGCGATCAGCGCGCGGAGCCGGTCGGTGCGCTCGTCGACGAAATGAGCGATGAGGTTGCCCTGCATGGCGGTCAGCGGCACCAGCAGCGGTGCGCGGGTCAACGTGACGGCCAGGATGACGACGCCCCCTTGTGCCCCAAGCTGATTCGAGGTCACCTTCAGCAGCACCGGAAATCCCATCACCAGGATCGCGCTGGCGCCGGCGGCGGTGATCGAGTGCGCGGCGCCCCGCAAGAACATCGCGACGCTGCCGGGCGTCATGAGGTGTGCCGCCGCGCGCGCCGTGGGTGAAGCCCCGAGCATGATCAGCCAGGCCACCGCGCCGGTAACGGTTGCCCACAAGAACCCGCCCAGGCCCCAGCCGATCACGACCGTCGCCGCGGCGACCGTCACCCGGATCAGCGCGTCGGTCACCATCAGCGCTCCGTACTGCGTCCAGCGGTTGGTGCCGGCCAGCATCCCCAGCAGCGTGGCGTGCAGGCAGAACCCGGCCAGCCCAACGCTGAGCAGCGCCACCGACAGCCAGCGCTGCTCGACGAACACCCGCCCGCTCCACAGCGGTGCGCTGCCGGCGATCACGACGGCCGCAGCGACGCCGAGCAGCGCGGCGACCCGCATCGGATGGGTGCGGCTGTCCGGCAACACGTCGAAGTAGCCCGTCGCGCGGACCTCCCGGGTGGCTTCTTGGAGCAGGCCGTTTGCCGCGCCGGTGACCAGGCCGAACGCCCCCCAGAACACCCCGAACACCGAGAAGCCGCTCGGGGCCAGGTCGCGGGCGGCCAGATAGATCACCGCATAGCCGCACAGCGCGGTCAGCGCGGTCGCCGTACCGACCCGGGCCATGCTGCCGCGCGCGATGGGCCCCTGTGCAGCTCCCGTCAGTGCGAGCCCTTCTTGAACCGCTCCACCGAGCGCTGCACCTCGGCCTCGGCCTCGGCGCGGCCCACCCAATCCGCTGCCTTCACGAATTTGCCCGGCTCCAGCGCCTTGTATTCCGTGAAGAAGTGCTTGATGACATGCAGCTGGTGTTCCGGAACATCACCGATGTCTTGGATGTGCTCCCAGCGGTGATCGCCGGCCGGAACACAGAGCACCTTGTCGTCGCCGCCGGCCTCGTCGACCATCTGGAACATTCCCACCGGTCGCACCTCCACCAGCACGCCGGGGAACAGCGGCTCCTGCAGTAGCACCAGCGCGTCCAACGGGTCGCCGTCTTCACCGAGGGTGTCCTCGATGAAGCCGTAGTCGGTCGGGTAGGCCATCGAGGTGTAGAGGTAACGGTCCAGCCGCACCCGTCCCGTCTCGTGATCGACCTCGTACTTGTTGCGGCTGCCCTTCGGAATTTCGATGGTCACGTCGAATTGCACCGTCTCGCTCCTTAAGTCTGGTGGGTCGCGGATACACCCTAATCGCTCGGATTTCGACTGGTTCGGCAGAATGGGACCAAACAGTCAGGAGAGGGATGAGTTCTACTCGTCGGCGGAAAATCACCCAGGTATTCGTCGGGTTCGCCGTGCTGGCGTTTGTCGCCGCCGTGGTCGCGGCCGCGGCGTTCTTCACCATGGGCACGCACGGCACCAGCGGCGTGCGGGCCACGGTACCGCCCCCGCGGCCGCCGACGGTCAAGCCGGGAATCGTCCCGGTAGCCGACACCGCCGCGGTACCCAGCGCCGGCGGGCTGGCGGCCGTGTTGGCGCCGGTGGCGGCCGACCCCAATCTGGGCAGGTTGGGTGGGCGGATCACCGACGCTATTACCGGCAAAGAGCTGTGGCAGATCGCGGACGACGTGCCGTTGGTGCCGGCGTCAACCAACAAGGTCTTAACGGCGGCCGCGGCGCTGCTGACACTGGACCGCCAGGCGCGGCTCAGCACACGGGTGGTGGCGGGCAGCCAAAACGCCCAGGGGCCCGTCGTGCTGGTGGGCGCCGGGGATCCGACGCTGTCGGCGGCACCACCCGACCAGCCCACCTGGTATCGCGGTGCGCCGCGGATCAGTGACCTGGTCGAACAGGTGCGGCGCAGCGGTGTTACGCCGACGGCGGTGCAGGTGGACGCCTCGTTGTTCAGCGGTCCGACGATGGCGCAGGGCTGGGATCCGTCCGATGTGGACAACGGCGACATCGCCCCGATCGAGTCGGCGATGATCGACGCCGGGCGAATCCAGCCGACGACTGTCAACTCGCGACGGACTAAGACGCCCGCTCTGGACGCCGGGCGGGAGCTGGCCAAGGCCCTCGGCCTGGATCCCGGGGCGGTGACCATCGCCAAGGCACCTTCCGGTGCGCGGCAGCTGGCCATCGTGCAGTCGGCGACGTTGGTGCAGCGGCTGTCGGAGATGATGGACCATTCCGACAACGTGCTGGCCGAATGCATCGCCCGAGAGGTGGCGGCCGCAATCAACCGGCCACTGAGCTTCGCCGGCGCGGTCGACGCCGTGACCAACCGGTTGAGCAACGCCCACATCGACACCACCGGCGTTACCCTGACGGACTCCAGCGGGTTGTCGGTCGACGACCGTTTGACGGCCAAGACTCTCGACGGCACCGCGCAGGCGGCGGCGGGGCCGGACCAGCCGTCGTTGCGGGCGCTCTTGGATCTGCTGCCGATCGCCGGCGGCAGCGGCACGCTGGCCGACCGTTTCCTCGACCCGGCCACCAACCAGGGTCCGGCGGGCTGGTTGCGTGCCAAGACCGGGTCGCTGACCGCCATCAATTCATTGGTCGGCGTGCTCACCGACGCCAGCGGGCGGGTGCTCACGTTCGCGTTCATCTCGAATGAGGCCGGCCCGAATGGACGCAATGCGATGGACGCGTTGGCCAGCAAGCTGTGGACCTGCGGGTGCGCGTGACCACCGACTCCCCCGACTTGACACTGGGTAACACCGTGGACTGGCAATTCGCCGCCACCGTGGGGTCCCGGCTGGCCCGTCCGGGTCCGCCGTCCAGCGACTACACCCGCCGCCAGGCGATCGACGAGCTGACCGCTTTGGCGGCGAAGGCCGAACCGCCGGTGCGCGACGTCACCGGTCTGGTCACCGACGGTGGGGTGCCCGCGGCCCGCATCGTCGACCGGGCGGAGTGGGTCCGCGCGGCGGCCGAGTCGATGCGCGTGATGACGAACGGGACCGAAAAGCCGCGCGGGTTTTTCACCGGCCGGCTCACCGGTGCGCAGACGGGCGCCGTGCTGGCGTTCGTGGCGTCCGGGATCCTCGGCCAGTACGACCCGTTCGCCGCCGCCGAACAGGGCTGCCTGCTGCTGGTCTATCCCAATGTCATTGCCGTCGAACGGCAATTGCGGTTGGAGCCTTCCGATTTCCGGCTGTGGGTGTGTCTGCATGAGGTGACCCATCGCGTGCAGTTCACCGCCAACCGCTGGCTGTCCGGTTACATGTCGGACTCGCTGGGTTTGTTGACCCAGGAATCCGGAGAAGACGTCGGGCAGGTGATGAGCCGGCTCGCCGACTTTGTCCGCAGCCGCGGTGACGGGGCTTCGGCGTCCCCGGACGGCTCCGACGGGTCGGGGATCCTTTCGCTGGTGCGAGCCGTGCAGTCCGAGCCGCAGCGCAAGGCCCTGGATCGGCTTCTGGTCCTCGGCACGCTGCTGGAGGGCCACGCGGATCACGTGATGGATGCGGTCGGACCGGTGGTGGTGCCGTCGGTGGCCACCATCCGCCGCCGGTTCGACGAGCGGCGCCATCGCAAGCAACCACCGCTGCAGCGGTTGCTGCGCGCCCTGCTGGGCCTGGACGCCAAGCTGAGCCAATACACCCGCGGCAAGGCGTTCGTCGACCATGTGGTGGGCCGGGTCGGAATGCAGCGGTTCAACACGATCTGGTCGGGCCCCGAAACGCTGCCACTGCCCGACGAGATCGAACACCCGCAGCGATGGATCGACCGAGTGCTGTAGGGCAGCTGCGCGCAGCTGTCGAGGCGTTCGTCAAGGACCATCTCACCGCCGACCCCGCCCTCGCTGGGTGGTGCGTCGCGCTGTCCGGCGGCCCGGACTCGTTGGCGCTCACCGCTGTTGCCGCCCCGCTGCGGCCGACCACCGCGCTGATCGTGGATCACGGCCTGCAGGACGATTCGGCTGCCGTCGCCGAGACCGCGCGGGCGCAGGCAGTGGCGCTGGGATGTGTAGAGGCCCAAGTGCTTTGCGTGCGAGTGGGTAATGACGGCGGACCCGAGGCAGCGGCCCGAGCCGCCCGCTACGCCGCGCTGGGCGCCTATCACGAAGGCCCGGTGCTGCTGGCGCACACGCTCGACGACCAAGCCGAGACGGTGTTGCTGGGGCTGGGCCGCGGTTCGGGCGCGCGCTCGATAGCCGGCATGCGCCCGCACGATCCACCGTGGTGCCGGCCCTTGCTCGGGGTTCGGCGCGCCGTGACGCACGCCGCGTGCGCGGAGCTGGGCCTGACCGCATGGCAGGACCCGCACAACGCCGACCGCCGTTTCACCCGAGCCCGGCTACGCCAAGAGGTGCTGCCGCTGCTGGAAGACGTGCTGGGTGGCGGGGTGGCCGAGGCGCTAGCCCGCACCGCCGTGGCGTTGCGCGAGGACACCGAGCTGATCGACACGCTCGCCGCACAAGCGCTGCCCGAAGTCACGGCCGGGGCCGGGCTACAAACCCGGGCCCTGGGCGCGCTGCCGGACGTGATTCGACGACGGGTGATCCGCGGCTGGCTACTGACCGGCGGTGCGACCGGGCTGACCGACAAGCAAATTCGCGGGGTGGACACGCTGGTTACCGCGTGGCGGGGGCAAGGCGGGGTGGCCGTCGGATCCCCATTGCGTGGTCAGCGACTGGTCGCGGGCCGGCGCGACGGCGTCCTGACCTTGCGGCGCGAGCCCGTGTAGCGATTTCGCCCGTTGGCGTGGCACGCTGTGCTCGTGCAGCAGAGCTCCTCGGCGATCACCCCCGGACAGCCAGCGGAGCTGTACCCGGGGGATATCAAGTCGGTACTCCTCACCGAGGAGCAGATTCAGGCCCGCATCGCGGAGCTGGGCGCCCAGATCGGCAACGACTACCGTGACCTCACCACGACCAGTGGCCAGGATCTACTGTTGATCACCGTGCTCAAGGGCGCTGTGCTGTTCGTCACCGACCTCGCGCGCGCCATCCCGCTGCCGACCCAGTTCGAATTCATGGCCGTCAGCTCGTACGGCTCCTCGACGTCCTCGTCGGGTGTGGTGCGCATCCTCAAGGACCTCGACCGTGACATCAACGACCGCGATGTGCTGATCGTCGAGGACGTCGTCGACTCGGGCCTGACGCTGTCGTGGCTGTCGCGCAACCTCACCACCCGGCATCCACGCTCGTTGCGGGTGTGCACATTACTGCGCAAGCCCGACGCGGTCGGTGCCAACGTCGAAATCGCCTATGTGGGCTTCGACATTCCCAACGATTTCGTCGTCGGGTACGGCCTGGATTACGACGAGCGCTACCGCGATCTGCCCTACATCGGAACCCTGGATCCCAGGGTCTACGAGACCTAATCCAGCTCCCACACCGCGGTCACCGAGAAGCTGACCGTCTGCTGGCCGGGTTCCAGCGGCACCGCGGCGGCCATGCCCCTGGGCGCCGGCGGCGCCCCTGCGACCGGCCCCGAGCCGGATGCCTCCGAGATGGACAGCACCTTGCCCAGCTGAAGACCGGACAGCTGGGCGTACTGGTCGGCGCGGTTCTTGGCGTCCTGGAAGGCCCGCGCACGCGCGTCCTTCACTAGCTGCGAGTCGTCTGCGATCGAGTAGCTCACCGAGCGGATGCGGGTGGCGTCGCCACCGGTGCTGACGATGAGCGCCAGCAACTTCGACGCGGCCTCGGTCGGATGGATTTTGACCTCGATCGCGTTAGTGGCGCGGTAGCCGGTGATGTTGGCGGTGCCGGCGGGCTCGGGGTTGCTGTACTGGGGCTGCAGGTTGACCGTGGTGGTGCTGATGTTCTTGCGGTCCACTCCGGCGCCGACCAGCGCGTTGATCACCGCTTGCTGGCGGTCATTGGTCTGGTTCATCGCGGTGGTGACGTCCGGCGCGGTGAACTCGATGCCGACGTCGGCGGTCAAGGTGTCCGGCACGCCCTGGACTTGCCCCGAGCCGATGACCGTTACTTGGCGCGGATTCGCCCCGGGCTGTGCCGCGTTGTGCTTGTTACAGGCCGACAGCGTGACGACGGTCAAAACGGCGGCTAAGGCAATCGATCTGCGGACGAACCTCGGGGCGTGCGTTGCGATCGGCATGTGTGGACCCTATCTAGAAGGGTGGGTCGTCGGGTAGCGCCGCCGCGGCGGGTTTGTCGGGCCTCCAGTCCGCAGGCAGTTCTTCGGGTTCTCGCGGATCGTTCACCCAGGTGCAGAAGGGGCTGGTGCTCGGTGTGCCCTTGAACAGAAACAGCATGCCGCGCATGTGGTTTCGGAACTTGCGCGCAGCGATCTCCTGCTTTCGGGCTTGCTCCAACCAGCGCCGTGCTTCATTGACGGGTCGTTGCTCACGGTTGTGCTTGCGCGCCTGGGCAATTCGAGCGCTTCGTTGCTTCTCGCGGCTTCGCCTGTTGGCGTCCGGCGGCGCGCACGCCGGCCCGCGCGGCTGCTGCGGGAAGAGATCTGCCCCGGCCGGTGCGGTCCGATAGGTCCGCCCGGAGGGCGACATCCAGATAACGGTCGTGTCAACGATCCTGACCGGGTCTCGCGCTATGAACGACTGCTGCATCCGTGGGTGAATCACGCCGACACTGTGCTTGCCATCGAACTCCACATGGTCACAGGACTCCGCATCATCGCCAGCGAGAGGTGAATCCCGCCGAGCGGTGCCTCCTATGTTCAAGATTGGTTCGGCACAGCTTGCTCATGGACTGCGCCGCCGCTGGTCTGCCGTCGTGGTGGGGCGACCGGATTGCGGGCGATTCAGGCGGTCTTGGCGAGGATGACAAAGATTCGGGCGATAGCGGCGAGGATGACGACGGTCTGGACTGGTGACAGCAACCCGCCCCGCGCTGGAAGGGTCGCGCGGGGCGGGTTTCGGGGGGTGGATCAGCGCGGCTTGCGTTTCCGCAACCTGCGGGCCCCGTCCTCGAACAACCACGGCGCAATGTCCTGCATGCACATGTCAATGCGGTGCTGGATCAACTCGTCACTCAACTCGGGGAGCCCAGACAGCTCGCGGATGCGCTCCGGCGGGAGCTCCCAGCACGCTTTGACGATCGCCTCAGACACCCGCGCCCTGATCATGAGTGCCCCCGGCCTGGGGCACTGGCTAGCGGTGATGGGCTTGGTCATAGTGGTTCTACCTTCTCCGGCTGGCCGGGATCACCATAAGGGACGTTGGACCCCAAAAGTCCTTTATTTGGGAGCCATGCGGGGCCTCGCGGATTTAGGTGTTGTGCATGTTGAGTGCACGGACCGCTGATCTTGACCCAAAAACATGCTCTGACCAGCGACGATGCTGGTGCGCGATACTGGCGCCTCTCTGTGTCAAGTAGTCGGTTTGTGCCGGGTTGTAGATTTTGGGGGCGGGCTCGGGAAGTGACTTGTCTGAAGAGCCGGTGTGCGGGGTATCAGCCGGCCGCGCGAGACGATAGAGCCGCCCCCGAGTGTCCTCCCGAGCCCGCCTTTTGTGTCTGCGTCGCGGATCAGCTGTCGGTACACGATGTCGGACAGGCGGCGTTTCAGGCAGCGCATGGCTTCGTTGCGACTCTTGCCCTCGGATCGTTTCCGCAGGTAGTAGGCCCTTCCGGAGGTATTGTGGCGGACTTGAGCGATGGCCATGACGTGCAGGCAGAAGTTGAGTTGGCGATCGCCAGCGCGGGAAAGCCGGTGGCGCACCACCTCGCCGGAGGACACCTCGATGGGGGCGGTGCCGGTGTAGCTGGCGAAC
This sequence comes from uncultured Actinomycetota bacterium, assembly GCA_963708995.1. GTDB lineage: Bacteria > Actinomycetota > Actinomycetes > Mycobacteriales > Mycobacteriaceae > Mycobacterium. The sequence continues at coordinate 11,257 of CAVPUR010000014.1, read as the reverse complement.
GCGGCGGCCGAGCGGAAGCGACGAACATCACCGACGCGACCGAGGATCTTGCCCGCGGTCAACACGCCGAGACCATGCAACTCGGTCAAGGTGGCGCCGGATGCGCTGACGGCCATCTGAATATCATTGGCGGCCTTGGCGATCCGGCGATCGAGCTGGCGCACCTCACTGACCAGATCCATCGCCAGGGCACGCAGCGTGTTGGCGGCGGGGTCGCGGGGTCGCACACCGCGCAAGACTTCGGCGGCATGATCGGCGCTCAGGTGGCGCTTGGCACCAGCCGGCACCAGCCTGGTGAGCACGACATGGAGTCGGTTGATGGTCTGGGTGCGGGTCTTCACCAGGTCATCGCGGTGCTCGACGATGGCGCGCAAGGCCGTGGTAGCAGCATCGGTCTCGGCAGTGCGCAGAGCGGGGGACGTGAGCGCAGCGATACCGACCGACAGCGCGTCGGCGTCGTCGTTTTTGCGGCCGTGCCCGCTCGACAGCACCCGCACCCGAGCGGCCAGCTTCGCCGGGACATCGATGACCTCGATGCCATCGGTGCGCAGCCAGGTAGTCAGCGGTGCCCCGAGGCCGGCGGCCCCTTCGATGGCCCAACCGGCGGTGGGCCACTGGCGCGCGAAACGGCGCAATGCTTGATAGCCGTCGCGGCTGACGGGGACACGCACACTTGCCAACGGCTGCAATGACGAATCCACCGCCGATGCCGTCCACGATGCCTTGTGCGGATCAACCGCGATTACTACCTTATCCTTGCCGGATTGGATCGCCATTGACACCAACCTCTCCTCGCTCGATCACCAGTTTGAAAGCGAGAAGGGCACACCAACTTTCGGCAACGCAAGCCTCTCTTCAGCCACTCCCCGCGGGGGCGGCGGTGACCGGGCTGGCAAGCCAGTAAGTAGTCAGCCAGCAGGCGACAGGGATTGAGCGAGCCACACCCAATCACCGCCTCGAAGAGCATGGCTGCAGACCACACTCTCCTGGCCACATTCAACAAGTTGGGATTGAACCAGTGTCAATGCACTGGTGTGGTGCGCTTCTTCGCGGCTTATGTCTTCTGTCCAGTGCCGTGTCGGTTCGTTCCCGTAGAGTGACCTTGCTTCACGAGATGCCGTCGCCAAGCTCCGACTGGACGGCACGCCAACCCCACGCTCGTGGGTGGCTCGGATGACGAAGCGGCCTGGCACCAACCGGTGCAGGCAAGAGCGCCTCCCTCAGTGGAGGCCCGACCTTTCGGGAGTACTGCAATGCCAAGGAATCGTTCATGCGGGTCGTATGGCCCCGGCCACCTCATGCACTGGATCCAGGCAAAGAAATCGCACGAGGACGGACAGCCGATCCACAAGGTGAGGATCGTTGCCGTTCATGACGACGGACAGGTCGAAATCGAAGGCCACGACCTGAAACTGACGCTGTGGTATCACGACCCTGACCACCTCCGTTCGGCGCTCCGCTTCGATAGCTACGCCGCATGGAAGCCGAAGTATCACGTGCTGGACGTAAGCTCAAGCGGCTCGTTCAACCTCGCCGCGCTGGACAGGGTCGAGCCCTGCGTACCGCCAATACGTCGGCGACCGACCGAGACCACGAGGCAGTTCATCGAGCGGGCGATGCGGGAGAACCACGGGTACACGGTTCCAGAGCGTTGGCTCGCCGACCTAGATGCCATACCCGACGGCGACACCGGAGAACCGCAGTGGGGGTACTTGGTCGGGACCGACACCCCGACCACTCAGGAAAGGGCGCTGCTGCGGAAACTCGCGGAGGAGTTCGGTGACCGTCCCACCACCGCCAACCTCCAGGAAGATGAGGGCTGAGTTCATCGGCGATGACCAATGAGGAGATCCTGGCCCAGCCCAACCACCTGGAGAGGAGGGCACTTATGGCGCTGAACATCCTGCGCGAGGCTGCCGGGCTGGAGCCGCTGTCTGACGAGGACGATCCATGCGTGGCGAGAGAGAATCCGTCGGGCCAAGCAGCAGGTGAGTGAATGGCAATAAGTATTTCGGGCAATAGTCATCCTCACCTGCACTACCCATGCCCTCGTTGCGGGTACACCACCCGCTTTAAGCAATGGCCCACACGCTGCTTGTGCAATCGCGGTTGCTCAACGGCTGAGTTGGAGAAAAGAGAGCACCATCGGTCGACCAACCCCGATCATCTGATCCCCAGTACGTCGCCGAGCGGACCGCCCCTGCGGATACCCGACCGGTATGCCACTCGGAGGCCCAGGGCTCCGCGGCGCGATTGACCTTGCCGAGGCCTGAATCTCTGGAGTGGTCATGTCCGACGATTTCGACACTGTGCTGCCGATGGGCCGGTGGTGCCGGTCTTACCGGATCGGACACCGGGCGCATTGGATACAAGGACTCAGGTCCGCAGGAACAACGGTGGTCATCCCGGTGTCGGTGGCCGTGCACCCGAGTGGACCGGTGCAGCTGCGCGGAGACGGCCTGTCGTTGGAGTGCTGGAACCACACTCCGGGGGCTATTCAGGCGTCACTGCCCCGTAATCCGGACCACGCCGTTGTGTGGTGGATGCCCGAATGGCACATGCTCGGCTTCAGCCTCGCGGCGGGGGGTTGTTCAGCCTGGCAGCGTTGGACAACCGAACGCCGTGCCATCCGGGTGCGCGACAGGCCCCGGGAGACTCCACCCCGGATTTCGTCGCGCGGGCAATGAGGGAAGACCACGGCTTCACGGTGTGTGGGCGGAGCCTGCTTGCCCCAGATGTGGTGGAGGGCCCGGAATAAGGGCTCGTGTGCCGGCACCGCCCAGGATCGCCGCCAACGCCGATGGCCGCCCGGTAGCGGTCATGCGGTCGGCAATCTCTCCGGGTCGAACAACGCGATGGGGTGGTCGGTGGCCCGATCGATGGCCAGGTCGGCAAGGATCTCGCCGACCACCGGAACGAATTTGAAGCCGTGCCCGGAGAATCCGCACGCCATGATGACGTCGGCGCATTGCGGGTGGCGCCCGATGACGAAGTGCCGGTCGGGTGTATTGGAGTACATGCAGGTCGCCGCGTGCAGGCACTTGCCCGCCAGCGCCGGCAACAACTCAGCGACCCGCGCCCTAATCTCGCTGATTTCCGGCTCGTGCACCACCCGGTCGATGGTGTCCGGCGTACAGGCGATCCCGTTGCGGGCGAAGCCGACTTTCACACCGCCCCGCGGTCCGTCGATCGCCGGTAGGCCGTATATGTGTATGCCTGAGGCGTTCTCGTAGATGAAGATGGGGTGATCCTCGAACCTGGAAACACCGCCGATCGGGTCCAGCCAGTACATCACCTGACGTTCCACCGTGATGGGGACACCGAACTGACCCAGCACCTGCGGGGCCCAGGCGCCCGGGCAGATCACCAACTGCCCAGCGGTGTAAGACCCACGACCCGTAATGACCCGCATCCCTGCGGCGGTCTGGTTCCAATCCAGCACGGGTTCACCAAATTGCAGTGTGGCCCCCGCTTTTTCGGCAATTTCGAGATGTGCGCGCACCGTCAGCTCCGGTCGCGCGAACCCGGCTTTGGCGTCGTAAAGCGCGATATCTTCGGGGTGGGGCGTGAAGTTCGGGAATCGGCCGGTGATCTCGGCGGCGTCGAGCAACTCATGCGGCAGATCCCATTGGCGGCTGGAACGCAGGCTACCGGATACGATCAGGCAGTCCGGTGGCCCGATGAAAAGGCCCCCGGTGAGTCGGTAAACGTCGCGTTGAGAGTCTGCAGCCAGCTTCTCCCACAGCTCGTAGGCGCGCAGCAACAGCGGAACATAACCGGGGTCCTCGAAATAGGCCTGGCGAATGATCCGAGACCCGCCGTGGCTGGAGCCCTTGTCGTGGGCGGGCTCATGCCGCTCCAGGCCGAGCACCCGGCGTCCTCGGGCGGCCAGATGATAGGCGGCGGCACTTCCCATACCGCCCAATCCCACCACGATGACGTCGTAACCCGTTGTTGTGCTGACCATGTCGAGTTACCTCCGGATCTGGGCCATCTTAGGATCGACGACCGGTTGTCGGTGTACGACATCGGGTTTTAATCGCCGGTTCCGCTGCCGAAGTCCGGGTGAAGACGGCCCGAACGCTTTAGATGGTGTGCCGAGGTCCGAAGTATTCGTGATCCTCGTTGTAGCCGCCGAAGCCGGTACCGACTTCCTTGTAATGGGACAGGAACTCGATGCCTTTGAGCCATTTCACGTGCATGAAGCCGTGTTGCAGTTCGTTGCGCAGCCGCAGCGGCGCACCGTGTCCGTAGCTGAGCGGTTCGTCGTTCATGTTGTAGGCCAGCATCGTGAGATGGTTGCTCATCTGCTTGATGTCGTGCACGTCGTAGTAGATTCCACCGTCGGCCCCCGGGCCGAGGGAGTAGAACGCCACCCATTTGGCCTCGGGCAGGGGTTTGACGATGTTCATGATCGTTTGCATTGAGACCCCACCCCATTTGGCGACGCCCGACCAGCCCTGGATGCAGAAGTGCTGCGTGATCTGCTCGTGGTACGGCATTGCACGCAACTCCGCAAGCGAGAGCTCCACGGGATGTTCGACCAGACCGTAGATGTGCAGCCGCCAATCCACGAAGTCGTTCTTCTCCAACTGTTTGTACTCGACGGTCTCCGGGTAGGTGCCGTTGTGCCAGAAGTACGGTGAGATGTCCTTTTCCGTGAAGGCGCCCGGTCTGGGATTCACCTGCTCCAGCAGTAATTGCAGGGGGCCGATCAGCGCATACCCGACCCGCTGCACCACGCGGGGGTAGCGATAGGTGAACGGGGTGGCCGCCACCCAGCCGACGGCCGTCACCACTGTGGCCGCAGCAAAGATCCAGAAACCCACCCAGCTGGTGTCGTCGCGGGCGGCGAACATGTGGTTGAGGTTGCGCAACGCCTCGGTCGCGAACACCAAGGTGACGTGGACGACGATGAAGAAAATGAAATACACCAGGACCAGGAAATGAAGCGAGCGGGCAAGCTGTATGCTCAACCGCTTGCTGATCACGGTCAGACGCATCGACAGTGCCGGTGACATACCCAGGCCGGTGATGAGCGCCAACGGCGCGGCGAGAAAGATGGTCGTGAAGTAGGCCAACAACTGCAAACCGTTATAGGCCTCCCAGCTGTGATCGGTCGGCCAGTCCAGCGACAGGTACTGGATCGCCACCGACGCTGCGTTGGGGAAGACGTCCCAGCTGGTCGGCACAACATGCCGCCACTGGCCGGTGGTGAACAGCAGGATGTAGAAGACGGCCCCGTTGAGTAACCACAACACGTCGACGCCAAGGTGCCACCATCGGGCCAACCCGATGGAATGGCGGATCCCGGGCAGTCCGAGCTGCCCGGGCAGCCCGACCGAGTCGTCTTTGGCGGTCCACAGCGGGTCCGGCGGGACCGGCTTCGCCACGCGCAGCCACTCGTCCTTACCCGGCGTGGCGTTGCGGCTGAAGTAGAGCCGCGGATGGTCGCAGAGGATCTGGATCCCCGACCGGATGATGAACGTCATCAAGAACAGATTGAAGAAGTGCGTCCAGCCGACCCACGCCGGCATACCCAGAGCGGGCCCGGCGGGTTTGTCGGCGCCGGGATGGCGCGTGATGAATTCTTGTACCGCCGGCATGTTGTGCAGGCCCTTGCCAATCGCCACCGCCGCGACCAGCAGGACGAAACCGATCGGAATCAGCCACAATAGGTTGAACCACTTGTCCCGCCCCACCCGCAGCCGGGGAGCGATAGCCCGTTTGTCTTCGAGCCCGCCGGCCCAGGTTTCCGGATTGACGTCGTGCTCAGCCAGCTTCAGCTCGGAGCGGTAGTCGACAGTGTTGCTCACCTGTCCCACATCCTTTCTCATTTCTGCTTTCGTTCTGCGAGGGTGGTGTGACCGGGAGTCATTGCTGCGTCAGTTGGCATGCTTGCCGCGCAGTGTGGTCAGCAGATGGGCGAGTGACTGGTGGAAGCCGTCGACGCCTCGATCTTCGAGGGTGTGGCCGACCTCTTCCATGTCCACTCCCACCGCCCTCAAGTCGTCCATGACTTGGTCGGCGTGCTCGACCCCCGTGTCGACGGTGCGCGAGACGGCGCCGTGGTCCTCGAATGCCGCGATCGTGGCCTCGGCCATGGTGTTGACCTTCGGGCCGATGAGGCTGTCGACGTAAAGGGTGTCGGGGTAGTCGGGATTCTTCGTCGTCGTCGACGCCCACAATGGCGGTTGCGGGTGGGCGCCGCGGGCGGCGAGTTTCTCCCATCGCTCGCCGGTGAATCGATCCCGGAACAGCCGGTACGCGAGGCGCGCTTGGGCGACTGCGGCACGTCCGCGCAACGCTAGGGCGTCCTCACCGCCGATCAGCTCCAGCCTGGTCGACCTCGGTGTCGACGCGGCTGACGAAAAACGACGCAACGCTGCGGACCGCGGCGACATCACCACCGCGTGCCGTCAGGAATTCAAGACCTTGCAGATAGGCATCGATCACCTGCGCGTAGCGGGACAGAGAAAAGATCAGGGTGACATTGATGCTCAAACCCTTGCCGATCAACGCCGCGATCGCCGGGATGCCCTCGGCGGTGGCGGGGACCTTCACGAACAGGTTCGGCCGGCCGATCCGCTGGTGCAGGCGGCAGGCCGCGGCGATCGTGGCATCGGTGTCTCGCGCCAGCTCCGGGGCAACTTCGATCGATACGAACCCATCGCTGCCGTTGGATTTGTCGTAGACCGGACGCAACACCGTGAGCGCATCGGCGACGTCTTCACAGCCAGTTCCCAATAGGCGTCCTCGACGGCATAGCCCTCAGCGGTGAGGGCGGCGAACTGGGCATCGTAGGCATCGGAAGCTTCGATCGCCTTCGCCAAGATCGTGGGATTGGCTGTCACCCCGCGTATCCCATGGGCGACGAAGGCGGCCAGTGTGCCTTCGCGGAGGTACGGGCGGGTGAGGTTGTCCAGCCAGGGGCTGTGTCGCTGCTCGGTGTAGAGCCGCTCTAACCGTGTCATCAGTAGATCTCACGTTCGGAGGAAGGGGCCTGCGTCGACGACGCATGTGCGCCCGGGGATACCGCGCCGCGCACCACCACACAGCAGCGGTCAGGGTGTGGGTCGAGTTCCGCGTGCGCCTGCGGATGATCGCAACCCGCGATAATCCCCTCGACGAGACGCAGGTTCAGACCGCACACCACGTCTCGGTGGTCACGAGCGACCATATGAAACGGACAATTTTGCAGGCTGACACGACCACCGTCGTCGACGTGGGGCAGGTAGCCACAATTGCGCAGCGCCGCGACGATGTTTCTGTCTGATTCGGCGCCCGCGCGCCGGCCGGCTCAGCGCGGCACCGTTCACCGCCGCTCGCACTGCGCCACTGGCATCCTCCTCGACCGCTCCGACAAGCAGCCTGGCGAGGAGTTCGTAGTCGCGGGGCGGCACAGTGACCGTCATCTCCCGCGAGGCGCGTGTGTAAAGCTTCGCTGGGCGCCCGGCGCCCGGTCCGTCACGCCCAGTGAGGCGTTGATAGCTGATCGTCAGCAGGCCCGCGTCGGCCAACTTGTCCAGATGGTAAGCCGCGAGGGTGCGTCCGATCCGCGTAGCCGCGGCCGCCTGCTCCCGCGAAACCGATCCATCGGAGTGGGCCACGTACTCGTACAACCGCCGACGCAACGGGTCGTCCAGCTGGCTCAGACCGGTCAGCGCAGCCAGATCGCCTGGTCGATGCATGGACATACCCAACTCTAACACCAAAAAGTATTGACAAATAGCCGGCGGCGGAAGATTCTAAAAACACATCCCATTGGTGTTACAAAGGAGAGTTCGATGACCAGCACAGGGTTACGCACGTCAGCCGCACACACCCCGACCGAGGTCCTGCAGCGCGCCCGCACCGATCCGGCCTACGCGGCGTTCCCACTCCTGCGGATCGGGTTCACGGTCCTGCCGATAGTCTTCGGCCTCGACAAGTTCACCAACGGGCTCACAACGTGGGACGCCTACCTGGCCCCGTGGATCGTGGACATCAGCCCCCTCAGCGCGCATCACACAATGCTCGTGGTCGGGGTGGTCGAGATCGTCGCGGGCATCGCGGTTGCGATCAAGCCGGATACGCCGCATATATCGTCGCCGCCTGGCTCGCCGGCATCATCGTTAACCTGCTGACCTACTCCGGTTTCTACGACGTTGCATTCCGTGACTTCGGGCTGCTGGTGGCCGCACTGGACGTTAGGTCGGCTGGCCTCCGTGTACGACCCGCCCTGGGGTCGGCACACCGCGTAGCGCGGGTTCGGTTCATCGTCCGCACACCGATCCGCCCACCCGTCGCGGCCACGCGCTTCGACGGTGGACGGCGAGATCTCTCGCCTCCTGAAAGGAAACTCGCCATGCATTCGAGCGCGGCATTGCAGCTTGTTAACTCATCCCCGGACAGAGACCTCGCCGCCGCAGAAATTGCCGCGACCGCGTTCCTCCCAGCGCTCGGGATCTCACTGGATTCGGAGGGTCTGCGCGGCACCCCGGGCCGGATGGCGCGCGGCTACGCCGAACTGTTCACCGCCCGGACCTTCGATCTGACCACTTTTCCCAATGAAGGGGGCTACGACGAACTCGTAATTTCCTGCAACTTGCCCATTCGATCGGTGTGCGAGCATCTTGTCCGCGCGGGACAACTGCTGGGGTGGGGCGTTCCTGCGACGGGTGTTCTGGTGGAGACACTGCTCGATCGGGGGGCCGACGGTGACGTGGCCGAAGCCGAGGCCGCGATCACCAGGTTGGCGGAAGCGCCAGCCGATGAGGATCTGGTGATACGTGAGATCTGGCTGCTGCGACTACGCGCTCTACTAGCCGGTGCTCACGGCGATCACGTGGCCTACGCGCACTTCCGGGATCGCTACCGGGACATGGCGACAACGCTCGGCTTCGAAGGGCATATCGCGTGGGCCGAGGCGATGCCATGACGGCGGCAGTTCTACACCCCTATTGATGGCGGTCGGTGCGGCGGGGCCGGTTGGCGGCTATGCGGACGATGACGACGGCCTACAACGACTAATCAGTCTGCTTTCTTCGCGGCGCGCTTAGGGGCTTTCTTCGCGGCGCGCTTAGGCGCTTTCTTTGCGATGCCCTTAGCAGCTGGCTTTGCGGCGCTCTTCTTCAGCGTCCCGCTGGCGCTGCGCACCATCCTGGCCATGAAATCGTTCGTCGTCGTGCCGACCTTCTCGGCGAAGTCCACGAGTGCGTCGAGGACTTTCTTGCGCACGCTCTTCGCCGAGGTCGGGTAGCGCCTCGTCGAGGCGGTCAACGAACTTGCGCATGGCCTCGATCACGGTCTGCTGTCTGTCTCTGACGGATTCGAGCACCTCTTCGGACAGGTCCGCCGCTCGTTCTGCCATGGTCTTCTTCTCGGTGCTCTCTGCCATGATCGCGCTCCTTAGGGTTGAATGCAGAAACGGGTCTTGAATGGCTCGGCATCAGAATGCGCTCCGACCCCGGCGTTCTATAAGGGCCGATGGTCCCTGCTCCGCCTGATGTCATGCCCGGGGCCAGTGCTGGTCGGCCGCCGATCGGCGAGGTACTCAGCTTGCGTGCGTGCAGATCAGGTTTCCGGTGTCGAGGCACGTCCAGCCGTGCTCGTCGTCGGTGATCCACACCGCCGCGCAGCCCGCCCCTCTTGCTGCCTGCCGACCAGTACTGCCGTCCCCGGCTGCAGCCGCTTGGTGCCGGGGCAGGCGGGGCAGTGGCCTTCGGCGAGCAGGCTTTCGCGGGTGCTGTCCCATGAGGTAGCTGCGGCCCATTCGCGGATGAACGCGACTTCCTCGGCTGAGTCGTTGGCGGCGTGATTGGCGGGGCAGCGCATGACGCCCACGACAGCCATCCTCCCAGCCTGGCGTCGGTTCTTTGTATTGGAAGAATCTCCAAATATCGGCGCTCTCACCGGCGGCAGTGGCAGCCGAGGGCGGGCATCCGGTGGGCCTTTCGGTGGCGTCGGCCCCACCTCAATCGTCTTGATATTGTCTTCAGGTTTTTGCTGAGAGCCTAAATATATGCCCTGAGCTGCAGTTATAGTGGTGCACGATACGGGGATTGAATCAGTCGGTGCGCGGAAACCAAAAGTGCCGCCATTGGCTGTCGCGTCGCGACGGTGACGGTGGTTGTCTGGTGTGCAGTGTGTGGCTCCCGGTCGGAGCGGATCGTCGGGCGATATGGCACACGTCGGCTGACCAGCGGTGACACGATATTGACGTGAGCGATGCTTGGGACGGCAGCGGGATCGCGGCTCGGTGATGGTGCGAGCCGATCGCCGGAGCGTAGGGTTGAGGAAAACAGCGTGATGTTCATGGCGACGACATGACCGCAACAGGGTTGGGGTGCGGGTCGTGTGGCACGGAGTGCGACCGGACGCAGTTCTGCAACAAGTGCGGCGCCACCGATCACGCCGCCGGCATCGGCAGAGTACAAGCAGGTGACGGTGGGCGAGAACGCTTGGCTTCGAGGCACACATGGAGTGGGCCGAGGCAATGGCATGACAGCGGTCGTTCTGCACCCGTACTGATACATGGGTTCGATCGTCATGTCGTTGTCGACCACCATCGCGACGTGACCGTCCCACACCGCGAGGTCGCCGGGCCGCAGCGCGCCGGGCAGGGCTTCACCGTTACAGCGCACCTGGCTGGGCGGAGCCCTCGGGGTGATGGAGGCGAGATGCTCTTGGGCGGGGTTTCCGCCGACCCTGGGAGGCGCGCAGAATCGGAACAGGAGTGCAGGAAGGAGTCGGCGATGGAAGCCAACGTAGGCGACTGGTTGGTGATCAAGGGCATGACAACCGAGCGCTCGGACCAGCGGGGGCTAATTACGGAGGTGCACTCCGCCGACGGCTCGCCTCCCTACGTGGTGCGGTGGCTCGCCACCGGGCATGTGGCGACGGTGGTTCCGGGCCCTGACGCCATTGTGGTGACACCAGAGGAGCAGGAAGCAGCCGACGAGCGGGCACAGGAACGGGCCGCACACCGCGGCACCAACGACTAGGTGCTGCGGCTCGCCGTTATCCCCGCAGGCTTGCTGGCGGCCTGCTTAGGTCATCACGTGATGGGCTCTCGCGCATGCGGGCGGACGGGACTGAGTCTGCTGCCGGTCGGTCTAAGCTGACATCGCCATGTCCCAGAAGCCTCGCTCGTAGTGGGTCACCCAGAAGAAGGCGTCTTCAGCTTCTCGGGCCTGTTCGCCGACGGAGGCCTCGAGCTCGCGATCGACGGACTCTTCAGGTCGCCGACGTAGGAGCGGAAGCCGTCGGTGGTCCA